>CAWAVG010000002.1:772500-1071726 GCA_963785425.1 uncultured Actinomycetota bacterium | reverse complement strand
GGAAAATCGCCTTGCTGCCATAGCGTGACACCGAGAGTGTAATAGGCGTCGGCCAATTTGGAATCGAGTTGTATTGCTTGTTTGAATTCCGCAATGGCTTCGGGCAAATGGTTGTTGAGTTTGAGGGCCACTCCCAGGTCATAATGAAATTCGGCTTTCCCAGGAGACATTTTCAGAGCGGCCTGCAATTCACGAATGGCGCCATCAAAATCGGATTTCTGTAGATACGCTAATCCGAGATTTCCTCGGATATCTGCATCTTCGGGGCTGAGTTTGAGCGCGGTCTCGAATTCCCTGATGGAAGGATCACCTTCTCCGCGCTGCATCAGGACGAGTCCCAAATTGTTGTGCGCTTCAGGATCGTTAGGCTTGAGCGACGCGACGCGGGAAAAGACGGTCGCAGCGCCTTCCGGATCGCCTGACCTCTGTAACAATAATCCCAGACGCGTCTGAGCTGGAATAAAATCAGGTTGCAAGCGAACGGACTGCTGATAGGCAGCTAGTGCCTCCTCAATTTTTCCCGAGCTCTCAAGCACAGTCGCCAAATAGTACTGAGCTGTTCCGTCCTACGGGATTGAGTTTTACTGCTTGCTCAAGAGCTTTTTGCGCGTCTTCACTTTGTCCCTTGCTCTGAAGCGCCACTCCAAGATGAAATTCCGCAGGTTCATATTGGGGGTCAAGTCTGATAGCCGAGCGAAATTCAGTCTCAGCTTCATCGAATTGCTGCCTCTGTGCTAAGAGCGATCCATATTCGTCATGGAACTCTGATCGCTTCGGAGCCAGTGCAATCGCCTGTTTCACTTCTATGAGAGCTTCGTCATTTTTTTTCTGACTGCTTAGTGCCCTAGCCAGAGCGCTGTGGGCTTCCGCTTGCTTCGGAGCAAGCCGGACCGCGATTCTCAATTGCCTGCTAGCTTCGTCCACTTCGCCTTTTGCGGTGAGTGCTTCTCCTAAGTAGGCGTGTCCGATAGCTAAATTAGGCTTGAGTTTTGTCACAATACGGAAGTGAGTGATTGCGCCTTCCGCGTCAGCCTGCTGGAGTAGTAGCTGTCCCAGCGCGTTCTGCGCATCTGCATTGTTAGGGTCCAGCTGATCCCTTTTCGAAGGCATCCCGCCGCTCCATGTTCCCGGTTTGCATTGCGGCAACCCCCGCACTGTAGGCAGCAGAAGCTGCGCTGCTAGTCGCCGAAGGGTGCGACTGGGCTATCACAAGCCAGATAAAATCAATCCAGCACAAAATGACAATATCCAATTGCAGGTTTGTCCAGTTGACGACGCCATCACGATAAAGACTAGACTACGTGGAAGGACAGCTTTCCTCAATACACGATGCAACGCTTTTACAGAGCTATGCCCGATGCCAATCTGAAACTTACCTCAATTATGGTGATCGCTATATGTCTGTTATCAATTCCAGCTTTCAGTCAAACGCCGTCGCCTCAACAATCAGGACAATCGGGCGACCCCTCTTCTCCAAAGACGGAACCTTCTCTATTTACAGAAGCTCATCGTCTGATGCAGCAAGGCAAGTACGACGAGGCATTGGAACAGTTGCAAGCGCTGGCGGCACAGAAGCCAAACATCGAAGGGCTGCACCATGAACTTGGAGCGGCATACTATAAAAAAGGAAATTATCCGAAGGCTGCCGAAGAGTTTAAGCAAGCCACACAGGCCAATCCTGACGATCGTGAGGCTGTGCAACGACTCGGCCTTTCTAATTACTTATCGGGTCGTCCTGCTGAAGCAATTCCCTACCTCGAAAAAGTTCAGACTTGGTATTCATTCGCGAACGTAGATGCTTCTTACATCCTTGGCATCTGTTACATCCAAGCTAAGGACTATCCGCACGCTCGAACGCCCTTTGCTCGGATGTTTGATGTGCCGGCAGATTCGGCTTCAAGCTATCTGTTTACGGCGCGAATGTTGTTGAGGCAGGAATTCGATCCGGTAGCCGAAGAATACGCCCAGAAAGCAGCGGCACTCGATCCTCGATAAATTACCGCTGGTTCATTTTTTGTTAGGCGAACTCTATCTTTATAAACTCGCGTATTCCGGAAGCAATCTCCGAGCTGCAGAAGGAGCTCGTCAATAATCCTGCCTATGCGCCAGCATATTACAAATTGGCTGACGCATATTCGCGCATACAGAAATTCGATGATGCGGAACGCCTGCTACAACGCTCCATTTGGCTGATGCGACGTCCACGGGTCCTTACATCCTGATGGGAAAAGTGCTTGAGAAAAAGGGGGAGTTTGAACTAGCCGCGCGTGCACTGCAACGCGCCGAGGCCATGGATCCTGAATAATTCCATCACTCACCATTTGTTGGGGCAAACTTATCGCGATTTAGGTCGCGCCGGAAGATGCGGAACGCGAACTAAAATTGGCGAGCAGTTACAGGACAACGAAAACAAAAAACCTTGAAACTTAGCCCAGCAAAGTTTTTTTCACCTACTTCTGGCTGAAATACTGATTGTTCGTGCGTCTTTTTCTTCTGAGCCAGCCGCTTCATCATCGGCTTGTGGAATCTCGCTCAAGAATTGCAAAAATACTGCGTTAGTCCAACCGAAGCCTACTACATTCATTTTGTATCCAGCAGTGACATGCGTAGGCTTCGGAAGACTGGGTAACTACATCGTACTTCTCACGTATAGTGCCCTCTCGTTCAGTCCGCTCCCACGGTGAAAGAAACTTATACGAAACTGGGTCGGCGTCCTGCGTTGAAGCCGTAATTTCTGCAGTCCCTCCACTCCGAGCAACTCTAGCGGCGCCCATCCATAAGGAGAGTCCCATTGCCCGCCGTTTTAGTGCTCGTCACCAACCCGCCAGGGCGCTCAAATATTTTCAAATTCTGATCTACGGCCTTCGCCTGCTCTGCGCGTAGCCAAGCCAGCCCATAACGGATAAAACGTGGTCGCATAGTCGTACGTGGATCTTGTTCCGCTCTCGAAGTTGTAATCGAAAAAATAAAACTGCGTTTCGCGTCCCACAAATATTGATTGATCAAGCCCCTTGCGTTTCTCAGCTCGGAACTTCCACTGGCTAGCATCATCGGACTTGCCAAGCTCTCGACTGATTTCCTCCAGATCTTTTTCTGTCTTATAGAGAAGGCTATTCAGGCAAACCGGAGCATAGTGGTGGGGGGCGGCGGCCCCGGAAGGACCAAAACGAAAAGAGATGTCGAAGCCAGACTCGCGCATACTCCGGTCGCCTGTGTAGTAATCATCGGACAATCGAACTACACCACCAGTCTCACAATCTGGATGTTCCATCGTGGTCGCCACATCGCACACTTGAATGGTATACGGCCGATCCAGCGTTTCCGGTTGACGCTTGCGTCAGAGCCATTCTGCTGGACCAAATAAAGCTGACCTAATACTCCGGACGCATGGCGAAGTAAGCGGCAACTTTGCGGTGTACACCGGTCTTGCCCCACGCTTTCTGGCGCCGGGCCTTTTCCAAAATCGTAATAACGTGAGAGTCCGGTGGCGCCAGGGTGAGGGTCCTGAATCCAATTTTGATAATCGTGAGCCGCGATTTCATAGGCTCGTGTGAGCCACGGTTTGTCATCGCATTGCACGAGCGAGCCCTGCAGAATGCCGTTCGTGAGTGACTATTCCTCGTTCATCGCCGGGCTGCCCAAGGCCGAGTTGCACGTGCACCACATCGGGTCGGCGTCACCGCACACGGTCGCCCAGCTGGCCGCCCGGCACGACGGCTCGACGCCGGTGCCGGCCGACCCCGCCAAGCTGGCGCGAGTACTTCACGTTCACCGACTTCGCACACTTCATCGACGTGTACCTCTCGGTCGTCGATCTCGTCCGCGACGCCGAGGACGTCTGGACGCTGACCTACGACATCGCCCGCGACCTCGCCGCACAGAACGTCCGCTACGCCGAGCTCACCCTGACGCCGTACTCGTCAGTCGTGCGCGGTATCCCGCCCCAGGCGTTCTGCGAGGCCGTCGAGGACGCGCGGCGGCGCGCGGCCGACGACCACGGGGTGCAACTGCGCTGGTGTTTCGACATCCCCGGCGAGGCCGGCGTCGAGGCCGGCGACGTCACCCTCGACATCGCCCTGCTGATGCGTCCCGACGGCCTGGTGAGCTTCGGGCTCGGCGGTCCCGAGCTGGGCGTGCCGCGCAGCCTGTTCGCCGACCATTTCAAGGCAGCGCGCGCGGCCGGGCTGCACAGCGTCCCGCACGCCGGCGAGTCGACCGGCCCCGAGTCGATCTGGGAGGCACTCGACCTGCTCGGTGCCGAACGCATCGGCCACGGCATCGCCGCCGTCCGCGACGACGAGCTGCTCGCCCGGCTCCGCGACGACGCGATCCCGCTCGAGGTGTGCCCGACCTCGAACGTCTGCACCCGGGCGGTACCGTCGCTGGCCGAGCACCCGCTGCCGCAGCTGGTCGCGGCAGGCGTGCCTGTGACGATCAACTCCGACGACCCGCCGATGTTCTCGACGACGCTCACCCACGAGTACGAGGTCGCTGCCGAGCTGCTGAACCTCGACGAGTCGGGCATCGCCGAGCTCGCGCGGGCCGCGGTACGCGCATCGTTCCTCGACGATCCCGGCAAGCGCGAACTGCTGACCGAGATCGACGAGTACGAAACGGTCTTCGGTCACACCGGCTGACTAACCTGGACGGGTGCCCGATCCGTCCAGCTACCGGCCCGCGCCGGGGACGATCCCGCTCGAGCCGGGCGTCTACAAGTTCCGTGACAGCCACGGGCGCGTCATCTACGTCGGCAAGGCGAAGAGCCTGCGTCAGCGGCTGAACTCCTACTTCGCCGACATCGGCGGCATGCACCCGCGCACGCGGCAGATGGTCACGACCGCGGCGAGCGTCGAGTGGACGGTCGTCAAGACCGAGGTCGAGGCGCTGCAGCTCGAGTTCAACTGGATCAAGGAGTTCGACCCGCGGTTCAACGTCAAGTACCGCGACGACAAGTCCTACCCGAGCCTGGCCGTCACGCTGTACGAGCAGTACCCGCGGCTGCAGGTCATGCGCGGACCCCGGCGCAGGGGGGTGCGCTACTTCGGCCCGTACAGCCACGCGTGGGCGATTCGCGAGACCCTCGACCTGCTGCTGCGGGTGTTCCCGGCGCGCACCTGCAGCGCCGGCGTCTTCAAGCGGGCCGGCCAGATCGGGCGTCCGTGCCTGCTCGGCTACATCGGCAAGTGCAGCGCACCGTGCGTCGGCCGGGTCACTGCCGACGAGCACCGCAAGATCGTCGACGACTTCTGCGACTTCATGGCCGGCCGGACGGACACGATGGTGCGGCGGCTCGAGCGGCGCATGCTCGAGGCGAGCGACAACCTGGAGTTCGAGCTCGCCGCCCGCGTCCGCGACGACCTCGAGGCGCTGAGGCGGGCCATGGAGAAGCAGGCCGTGGTGTTCGGCGACGGCACCGACGCCGACGTCGTCGCGTTCGCCGAGGACGATCTCGAGGCCGCGGTGCAGGTGTTCCACGTGCGGGGCGGCCGCGTGCGCGGCCAGCGGGGCTGGGTCGTCGACAAGCTCGACGAGATGACGACGGGCGACCTGGTCGAGCAGTTCCTCACCCAGTTCTACGGCCTGTTCGGCGACACCGACGACGACGGCTCCGAGATCCCGCGCGAGATCCTCGTGCCGGTGCTGCCCGACGACAACGGGGCGCTGAGCGAGTGGCTGGGCGAGCGTCGCGGCTCGCGGGTCAACATCCGCGTCCCGCAGCGCGGCGACAAGCGCGCGCTCGCCGAGACCGTCGCCCGCAACGCTTCCCAGTCGCTCAACCAGCACAAGCTCAAGCGCGCCTCCGACCTGACGGCCCGGTCGCGAGCCCTCGGCGAACTGCAGGAGGCCCTCGGCCTCGACACCGCGCCGCTGCGCATCGAATGCTTCGACATCAGCCACGTGCAGGGCACCAACGTGGTTGCGTCCATGGTGGTGTTCGAGGACGGTCTCGCCCGCAAGAGCGAGTACCGCCGCTTCGCGATGCGAGAGGGGACGGGCGACACCGACTGGATCGCCGAGGTGATCCGCCGCCGGTTCGCGCGCTACCTGGACGAGCAGGTCGACCAGGGCGCGGACGCCGACTCGGACCCGGCTGCCGAGGCGCAGGATCTCGGCCCCGACGTGCCGCCGGGGATCGACCCGACCACCGGCCGTCCCAAGAAGTTCGCCTACCCGCCGAACCTCGTCGTCGTCGACGGCGGCGCGCCGCAGGTCGCGGCGGCCCAAGCCGTGCTCGACGACATGGGCATCGACGACATCGCGCTCGTCGGGCTGGCCAAGCGCCTCGAGGAGGTCTGGTTGCCCGGAGAGCACTACCCGACGATCCTGCCGCGCACGTCCGAGGGGTTGTACCTGCTGCAACGCGTCCGGGACGAGGCGCACCGGTTCGCGATCACCTTCCACCGCCAGAAGCGGTCGAAATCGATGACGACCTCGGCTCTCGACGGCATCCCGGGTCTGGGCGAGACCCGACGCAAGGCGTTGCTGCGCCGGTTCGGCTCGCTCAAGCGGCTGCGGGCCGCATCGATCGACGACATCACCGAGGTGCCGGGCATCGGCAGGACCACCGCGACGGCTATCGTCGCGGCGCTGCACGAGAACGACGGCACGCCCGCCGTCCCGGCAGTCAACGTCACGACCGGAGAAGTTCTGGAATGAACCACGAACGCGATGAGCGCTCGCGCGAAGAGCCCGCCCCCCGCGGCGCAGGCGCGTCGGAGGCGCTGGGGCGGGGAGGACTCGACACCGTCATCGTGACCGGCCTGTCCGGCGCGGGACGCAGCACCGCGGCCAAGTGCTTCGAGGACCTCGGTTTCTACGTCGTCGACAACCTCCCGGCCGAACTGATCGCCACGCTGATGGATCTCGGCAGCCGCACTCACGGCGCCGTCACCCGGCTGGCGGTCGTCATGGACGTGCGCAGCCGAGCCTTCTCGACCGACCTCGTGGGCGTCATCCGCGAGCTCGACGAGGGCGGCCTGCGGCCGCGGGTGCTCTTTCTCGAGGCGACCGACGACGTGCTGGTGCGCCGTTTCGAGAGCGTGCGCCGCGAGCATCCGCTGCAAGGCGACGGGCGGCTGGTAGACGGCATCGCGGCCGAACGTGAACTGCTGGCCCCGCTGCGTGACGACGCCGATCTGATCATCGACACCTCGACGCGGTCCGTCCACGACCTGCGGCACCTGATCGAGAACTCCTTCGCCTCCGGCGGACCGCTCGGCGCCGCGCCCAGCCTGCGCGCGAACGTCGTGTCTTTCGGGTTCAAGTACGGCCTGCCGGTCGACGCGGACCTCGTGGTCGACGTGCGGTTCCTGCCCAACCCGTACTGGATCCCCGAGCTGCGCGAGCAGACCGGGCGCGACCAGGAAGTGCGCGACTACGTGCTGTCGCAGGACGACGCGACCGCGTTCCTCGACCAGTACGCCGCGATCCTGCGCATCATCGGTGCGGGCTACCGGCGCGAGAGCAAGCGGTATCTGACGCTTGCGGTCGGCTGCACCGGCGGCAAGCACCGCTCGGTCGTGATGGCGCAGGAACTCGCGAAGCGGCTCGAGTCCGACGGTGTGCAGACCACGGTCGCGCACCGGGATCTCGGTCTTGAGTAGCCCCACGACCGGCCCGAGCGTCGTCGCGCTCGGCGGCGGCCACGGCCTGCACGCCAGCCTCAGCGCCCTGCGCCGCGTCACCGACGACCTCACCGCCGTCGTCACGGTCGCCGACGACGGCGGCTCGTCCGGCCGCATCCGGCACGAATTGCCGGTCCTTCCGCCGGGCGACCTGCGCATGGCGCTGGCGGCGCTGGCCGGCGACGACCCCGTCCACCAGGATTGGGCCACGCTGTTGCAGCACCGCCTCGGAGGCTCAGGGGTGCTCGCGGGCCATCCGGTCGGCAACCTCGTCCTCACCGGGCTGCTCGACGGCGAGCAACCCGATCCGGTGGCGGCACTGGCACGCGTCGGCGCGCTGGTCGGCGCGGTCGGACGGGTGCTGCCGATGAGTCCCGTCCCGCTCGACCTCATCGCCGAGGCCGATCATTTCGACCCGCTCGATCCGGACCGCACGCGACGCATCCGCGGACAGTCGTCCATCGCGGCAACACCCGGGCGGGTGCGCTCGGTGCAGCTGCTGCCGGCGGGAGCTCCCGCGTGCGCTGCTGCCGTCGACGCGGTGCGCGAGGCAGACCTCGTGGTGCTCGGGCCCGGCTCGTGGTTCACGAGCGTCATCCCGCATCTGTTGCTGCGCGAACTCGGACGCGCTCTCGCGACGACGCGCGCACGCGTGGTCGTGACGCTCAACCTCGTCCCGCAACCGGGCGAGACCGAAGGTTACGAACCGACGGACCTGCTGCGGGTGCTGTGTAAACATGCCGAACCGGTCGGCGGATTGCGCATTGACGCCGTGATTGCCGACGTCGATACCGTCGTCGACGAGAAAGATCTTGGTGACTTCACGCGCAGCATCGGGGCAAGTCTCATATTGTCGAGGCTCGCCTCCGACGCGAGTCCGGACCTTCATGATCCACAGCGGCTCGCCGAGGCGTACCGTACGGCGCTCGAGCACGAAAGTGGAGGCCGCGAATGGCGATGACGGCAGACGTCAAGGATGAACTGAGCCGGGTTCCGGTGTCGAAAACGTCCGAGCGCAAGGCCGAACTCGCCACGATGCTCCGCTTCGCCGGGGCGCTGCACCTCGTCGGCGGCCACATCGTGATCGAAGCCGAACTCGACACCGGTTCGGTCGCGCGCCGGCTCCGCAAGGAGATCGCCGAGGTGTTCGGCCACGGCTCCGAGGTGCAGATCGTCGCCGGCGGCGGGTTGCGCAAGGGCAGCCGCTACCTCATTCGTGTCACCAAGGACGGTGAAGGCCTCGCGAGGCAGTCGGGTCTGGTCGACCTGCGCGGGCGTCCGGTCAAGGGCCTGCCGCACCACGTCGTGGCCGGCGGCGTGCACGACGCCGAAGCGGCCTGGCGGGGCGCGTTCCTCGCGCACGGTTCGCTGACCGAGCCCGGCCGCGCCTGCGCACTCGAGATCACCTGCCCGTCGCCGGAGGCCGCGCTCGCGCTCGTCGGTGTCGGGCGACGGCTCGGCATCTCGGCGAAGGCGCGCGAGGTGCGGGGCAGCGATCGGGTCGTCGTCCGTGACGGCGACATGATCGGTGCGTTGCTCACCCGGATCGGCGCGCACGAGTCCGTCCTGGCCTGGGAGGAGCGGCGCATGCGCCGCGAGGTCCGTGCCACGGCGAACCGACTCGCCAACTTCGACGACGCCAACCTGCGTCGGTCCGCACGCGCGGCCGTTGCTGCCGGAGCGCGGGTGCAGCGCGCGCTCGAGATCCTCGCCGACGACGCCCCCGACCACCTGCTCCAGGCGGGCCGGCTGCGCATCGAGCACAAGCAGGCCTCGCTCGAGGAACTCGGCGCGCTCTCCGAACCTCCGATGACCAAGGACGCGGTGGCCGGACGCATTCGGCGCCTGCTTGCGATGGCCGACAAGCGCGCGTCCGACCTCGGCATCCCCGACACCGAGTCGGCCGTGACCCCGGAGATGCTCGCCCCCTGACCGTCCGCGGAAAGCACTTTGCCCCGCGAATGTGAGCCGACGCCGCCGTCCAGCTCACGCCGGCGGGGCAAAGCCGGGAGGCGCGGGCTTGATGGAATCTTGCCGCACGACAGGCTTTGCCAGTGGCAGAGTTCGCTCTCGAGGCGCGCACCGGGCTGCGCCCGGTCGGGAGGAACCATGCGCAACGCCAAGGTGCTGTGGTGCGTCGTCGCCGTCGTCATCGCCCTGGCGGGGACGACCGCCGGGCTCACCTCGGCCGCGGCCGCCGGACCGGCCCGCCATCACACGCTGACGAGCACCGCCCAGGTCGTCGTACGGCCGGTCAGTTGGTCGGCCAAGGTCACTCCCGGCTATCAGGTGACGCGCGAGAACAATTCCTCGATCGACTGCACGTTCCCGTCGTCGTCGCCCGCGGCTGTCGACAGCGACATCCTTGCCTGCAGTCCGGACAGCGAGTACGCGGTCGCGTGCTGGCTGTCGCGCACACCGCACCGCACGCTGTGCCTACGCGACCCGCGCGCGAAGCACCTCGTCAGCATCAAACGCTCCGGTGCGATGGCACAGACGCTGCCGTACCGAGTCCCCGGTCCGTTGGCGCTCCGCCTGGGCGACGGCACGTACTGCACGATCCGCAACGGCGGTGCCGGCGCTGAGCTGCAGGGCCATCCGAACTACGGCGCGTTCTACTACTGCCAGCACAACCAGTCGGTGTGGGCCCCCATGAACTCGAAGAACTGGGGCATCGACCGCGCGCACCGACTCTGGACGGTGCGCACCGCGCCGTCCAGCGGAAGCGGTTCGCTGACCACGCGCGACGTGGCAAAGGTGTGGCTCGTCGGCATGCACGCCTGAGCGCTACCGACCGGTAGCAGCGCGTGGTCCGGCGCGCGCGCCGGATTGGATAGGGTCGCACTGAGTTCCAGTACCAGTGCGAGGAGCAGACGCAGTGACCGTACGTGTGGGAATCAACGGCTTCGGCCGGATCGGCCGTAACTATTTTCGCGCCCTCACCGCAGCGGGTGCCGACCTCGAACTCGTCGCCGCGAATGATCTCGGCGACAAGCAGACCATGGCGCACCTGCTGAAGTACGACAGCATTCTCGGCCGCTTCCCGGCAGAAGTGCGCGCCACCGACGACGGCATCTCGGTCGGCAGCACCGACATCAAGATCCTCGCCGAGCGTGACCCGGCGAACCTGCCATGGGGCGATCTCGGCGTCGACGTCGTGATCGAGTCGACCGGCTTCTTCACCAAGGCTGCCGACGCCAGGAAGCACGTCGACGCCGGTGCGAAGAAGGTGATCATCTCCGCGCCCGCCAGCGACGAGGACGTCACGATCGTCATGGGTGTCAACGACGGCGACTACGACGCGGCGAAACACACGATCATCTCGAACGCCTCGTGCACGACGAACTGCCTCGGCCCGCTGGCGAAGGTGCTCGACGACACCCTCGGCATCGAGCGCGGCCTGATGACGACCATCCACGCCTACACGCAGGACCAGAACCTGCAGGACGGTCCGCACAAGGACCTGCGCCGGGCACGGGCAGCAGCAATCAACATCGTCCCGACCAGCACCGGTGCGGCCAAGGCGATCGGGCTCGTGCTGCCGGGGCTCAAGGGCAAGCTCGACGGCTACGCGCTGCGCGTGCCCGTCCCGACGGGCTCGGCGACCGACCTGACGGTGACGGTGGGCCGGGACACCAGCGTCGACGAGGTGAAGTCGGCCTACCAGGCCGCTGCCGACGGACCGCTCAAGGGCATCCTCACCTACACCGACGACCCGATCGTGAGTTCCGACATCGTCACCGACCCCGCGTCGTGCATCTTCGACGCCGGCCTGACGAAGGTGATCGGCAACCAGGTCAAGGTCGTCGGGTGGTACGACAACGAATGGGGCTACTCCAACCGCCTCGTCGACCTCACCGCACTGGTCGGGGCAAGCCTCTGATGCCAGCGGCGGTGTCGGCATGAGAACGCTGGACGAGCTGGTCAAGCACGGGGTCAAGGGACGGCGCGTGCTCGTACGCTCCGACCTCAACGTCCCGATCAAGGACGGAAAGGTCGCCGACGACGGGCGCGTGCGCGCCTCGCTGCCCGTGCTGACCAAGCTGCTCGACCACGGCGCCCGGGTGATCGTCGCTGCGCACCTCGGCCGGCCCGAGGGCGAGCCCGACCCGAAGTACAGCCTGAGCCCCGTCGCCGACCGCCTCGCCCAGCTGCTGGGACGCCCGGTCGAGTTCGCGCTGGACACCGTCGGGTCGAGCGCCCGCATGCTGGCGCAGGATCTGAAGGACGGCGAGATCCTGCTGCTCGAGAACGTGCGGTTCAACCCCGGCGAGACGAGCAAGGACGACCACGAGCGCCACGAGTTCGCCCGCTGCCTGGAGGTCCTCACCGGCGGCGACGACGAGGGCGGAGTATTCGTCGAGGACGCGTTCGGCGCCGTCCACCGCAAGCACGCGTCGGTGTACGACATCGCCACGCTGCTTCCCGCCTACTGCGGCGACCTCGTCCGCGACGAGGTCACAGTGCTGCGCGAACTCACCGGCGACACCAAGCGTCCCTACGTGGTCGTGCTCGGCGGTTCGAAGGTCAGCGACAAGCTGGCGGTCATCGAGTCGCTGCTGCCGAAGGTCGACCGGCTGCTCGTCGGCGGCGGGATGTGCTTCACGTTCCTCAAGGCACAGGGACACGAGGTCGGTGACTCGTTGCTCGAGGACGACCAGGTCGACAACTGCAGGCGGTTCCTCGCCGAGAGCGGCGACAAGATCGTGCTTCCGGCCGACATCGTCGTGGCGCGCGACATCAGCGACGACGCCGAGACCGACACGGTCGCGGCCGACGCGATTCCGGCCGGTACGAAGGGGCTCGACATCGGGCCCGAGACCGTGTCGGCGTTCGGAGCGGCCCTGAAGGATGCCCGGACCGTCTTCTGGAACGGGCCCATGGGCGTGTTCGAGGTCGCGCCGTTCGCGGCGGGCACGCGCGGTGTCGCCGAGGCGGTCGCGGCGGTCGACGGCCTCTCGGTGGTCGGCGGCGGCGACTCGGCAGCGGCTGTGCGTGCGCTCGGCCTCGACCCGAACTGCTTCGGGCACATCTCGACGGGCGGCGGTGCGTCGCTGGAATACCTCGAGGGCAAGACGCTGCCCGGTGTCGCGGTGCTGGGCGACTGATGCCGAAGTTCCTCCGTCCCCCGCAGGGCACCTACAACGCCACAGCGACCAAGCCGATCCCGCCGTTCGAGGGGCGCAAGCCGCTGATCGCGGGCAACTGGAAGATGAACCTCAACCACCTCGAGGCCATCGCGTTGGTGCAGAAGCTGGCGTTCAGCCTCAAGGAAGAGCTCTTCCACACCGTCCAGGTCGCGGTGCTGCCGCCGTTCGTCGACATCCGCAGCGTGCAGACGCTCATCGACGGCGACAGCCTCCTCATCGAATACGGCGCCCAGGACCTGTCGCCGCAGGATTCGGGTGCCTACACCGGTGACATCAGCGGCGTGATGCTCGCGAAGCTCGGCTGCCGGTACGTGACCGTCGGCCACAGCGAGCGGCGCCAGTACCACGGCGAGGACGACGCCACCGTGAACGCGAAGGCGAAGGCTGCCTACCGCAACGGCATCACCCCGATCGTCTGCGTCGGCGAGGGCGAGGACGTGCGCGAGCAGGGTGGTCACGTGCCGCACTGCAGCGGACAGCTCGCGGGCGCGTTGGCCGGGATCACCGCCGAGCAGGCCGAGTCGATCGTGATCGCCTACGAGCCGGTGTGGGCGATCGGCACCGGCAAGGTGGCGACACCCGACGATGCGCAGGAGGTGTGCGCGGCGCTGCGGGCCCGGCTGGGGGAGTTGTACTCGCCCGCACTGTCCGACCGCGTGCGCATCCTGTACGGCGGATCGGTTAAGGCCACCAACGCCGGCGAGATCCTCGCCAAGCCCGACATCGACGGCGCGCTGGTCGGCGGAGCAAGCCTGGAGGCCGAGGAATTCGCCGGAATCTGCCTCGCCGCCCGGCCCGTGAAGGGCAAACGGTAGACCTGTCGGTATTCTGGGGGGCCGATGCACTCCCCGAACACACTGAGGCACTTCTAGATGATCCTGATGCTGTCGATCGTGCTCATCATCGCGAGCCTGTTGCTCGTGGTGCTCGTCCTGCTGCACCGCGGCAAGGGCGGTGGCCTGTCCTCGATGCTCGGGGGATCGTTCTACTCGAACCTGTCCGGATCATCGGTGGTGGAACGCAACCTCGACCGGCTCACGGTCATCGCCGGTGTGGTCTGGACGATCTGCATCATCGGTCTCGGCCTGCTCTACAAGAACGCATAGCCCCCACCAACCCCCGTAAGTCAGTCAACATCCCACTCTCGAAAAAAGCTCAGGAGTAACAACGTGGCTGGTGGCAATGCCATCCGCGGCAGCCGAGTCGGTGCCGGTCCCATGGGTGAGAAGGAGCGCGGCGAGACCGCTCCGCGGCAACGCGTGTCGTTCTTCTGCGCGAACGGGCACGAGGTGCGGCCCGCTTTCGCGGTCGACGCAGTGCTTCCCGATACGTGGGACTGTCCCAAGTGTGGTTACCCGGCCGGCCGCGCGGAGGACGCACCTCCGAACGCCCCTCGCAACGAGCCGTACAAGACCCACCTCGCCTACGTGAAGGAACGGCGCAGCGATTCCGACGGCGCGGCGTTGCTCGACGAGGCGCTGGCCAAGCTGAAGGCGCGCCGCGGCGAGTCCTGACGGGCCGCACCGTCACCGTCACCGACTGCCGGTGGCCGTCTCGAGCTGCACCTCGTCCTTGCGCAGGTTCGGCAACGCGAGTGCGAACACGCCGGCCACGCACGCGGCACCGAACCACATCGGCGCGGTGATGCCGCCGAGTTCGACCAGCGCGCCGCCCAGCAGCGCGCCTATCGCCGACCCGCTGACCGAAAGCACCGTGTACGCGGAGCTGACCCTGCCGCGCACCTCGTCGGCCACGCGGTGCGCCCGCAGGCTCACCGTCAGCACGCTCCACACCGACCCGTGCACCCCGAAGACGGCGAGCACGACCGCAGCGAGCCAGGCCCACGTAGTCACCGCCAGGGTCAACTGCGTGCCGCACTCGATCGCCAGACCGACGACGAGCAACGTGCGTGTGCCGAACCGCGCCAGGAGCGGGTTCACCACCACGGTGCCGACGAGCCCACCGACGGCGATCGACGCACCGAGCAGGCCGTAACCGGTCGCGCCGATGCCGAGCCGCTCGCCGGCGTAGATCACCAGCACGGCCATCGTGGCGCTCAACGTCACGTTCATGACGAAGATGCACATCGCCAGCACCCGCAGTACCCGGTCGCGCCACAGCAGCCGCATCCCGCTGCGCACGCCGCCACCATCACCGCCACCATCACCGCCACCATCACCGCCACCATCACCGCCACCGTCATCACCGCCGTCGGCGAGGGTGCCGGGCGCGGGTGTCCGCGGGCTGGGCACCCGGATCAGCAGGAAGACCCCGCCGAGGAACGACGCGGCGTCGACGACGAACGGCACCGACGGGTCACGGGTGAACAGCCACGCCCCGATCGGCCTGGCCAGCAGGGACGCCCCGACCAGCCGGGTGGCGATGATGCGCGAGTACGCGCGAGTGATCAGGGGCCGCGGAACGAGCGAGGGCACGAACGACATGCCGGCCGTCATCACCATGGTGTCGCCGACGCCGCTTGCGAACAGCAACACATAGACGAGAGCGACGTTCGCCGCCCCGGTCGCGACGGTGACCGCCAGCACCGCCATCAGCGCCGTGCGCACCGAGTCGACGGCCATTATCAGTCTGCGGCGGTCGACGCGGTCGACGATGGCACCGGCTCGCAGGCCGAAAAGCAACCACGGGATCTGCGCGGCAAACACCCCGCCGGCGATCAGCACCGGGCTCGAGGTCAGCGTGACTAGCAGCAGCGGGGCCGCGACCAGGGTGAACCCGTCACCCGCGGAGGTGAGCGCATCGGAAGCCCAGAATCGGAGGAACGGCAAGGGGAGCCGCTCATCGAGACTTGATCATCGCTCGCCGAGTCTCCCGCGTTTCGCCGATGAGGCGAGGGACGTTCGCGCTGGGCGCAAACAGGTCGGGAGCCGGCTTGTCAGCGCTCCGGATCGGGCCGCCACGGCGCGTACTCGACGCCGGTGGCCTGCGCGTGCTTCGCGGCTGCGGCGAGCTGGTTCGGCGTGATTCCACCGACCTCCCACGGTCCGGCCGATCCTGCGGTGATCGCCGAGGCGCTCTTCGCCGGCAGTCCGAGCTCGTGCCGCACGACCGCGAGCGGACGGTCGGCGACCGCGAACCAGTCGTAGGCGAGGAAGTCGGTGCTACCGGGCATCAGCGCGGCACGCCGCATCGAGTCCGCGAGGCGCTGCGCCGCGCCGGCGGTGCTCAGATGGCCGGGGTCGGCCTCGAACAGACCGGCCCCGCTGGCCAGGTCGCCGGTCTCGAACAAGGACACGACCATCGCGAGCAGGCTGAACCCGCGCGGGTCGTCGTTGGCCCGGGCGATGAAGCCGAAGACCTCGAGCTCGCCCTCCAGCGTGGTGCCGTAACCGGCAAGGACGTGCACCCAGTCGTGTTGGGCGAGGGTCGGCGGCGCGGATCCGACCAGGCCCGGGTAGACGAACCCGCGGTCTCGGTAGAAGTCGGCGACGCCGCGTCCGAGCGTGTCCGGCGTGAGCTCCTCCAGTGACGACCAAAGGCCGGCCAGTTGCGGATCGTCGGTCGAGGTCTCCCAGGCCTGGGCGAGAGCGGTGGCGTGCAGCGCCTTGATGCGGGCGGGGTCGACCGAGGCGAGGTAGCCGTTGCGGGCGAAGTCGGCGGCGGCGAGGTCGAGCGACCCGGACGCGTAGGCCTCGGCGACGTCGATGAGGTCGTCGTGCACCTCGAGTTCGTCGGCGAACGCGCGCAGCCGCGCACCGACCTCGGGTGGCATCGGGTGCAGCACGAGCGCGGTGAGCAGCATCATCTGCAGCACGCGCGTGCGGAAGGCGGAGTTGCGTGCGCGCAGCAGCTCGGCGAACTCGGTCGCTCCGATCGGCGGCGGCGCCGTGTCGAGGGCGTCGAATCCGGTCAGCGACCGTGTGATCGAGGCAGCGAGGATGCGTTGCAACGAGGTCGGACCACCGAGTGGCTCGGCTGCGGCGAGGATGCCACGGTGCACCAACAGCGCCTCGTCCCGGTCGGGCGGCGTGAGGTCGGCCGCCGAGTCGGCGGGCAGCGGCACCGGCACGTCGCGGCTACTCGAGCCGTGCGGCGGCGTCGGCGTCGAGCAGCCACACGGTGCGCTGCCGCCCGCGCGCACCCGCCGAAGGGACGTGCTCGCGCGAGGCGTCCGGCGCCAGTGCGGCGGCCACGGCGTCAGCCTTGCCGTCGCCCGAGGCGACCACCCAGATCTCGTTCGCGGTGTTGAGGGCGTCGAAGGAAAGCGACAGCCGCAGCGGGGGCGGCTTCGGCGACTCGCGCACGGCGATCACCGGCGCCGACAGATCACGGGCCGACGGATGGTCCGGGAACAGCGAGCAGCAGTGCCCGTCGGGCCCGATGCCGAGCAACACCACGTCGAAGCTCGGCACCTCGCCGTCGTCGGACGGGCGGCGCGCCTCGCGCAGCGTGCGCGCATAGCCCGCGGCAGCGGCGTCGAGATCCTCGCCGTACTCGCCGCCGGCGGGTGGCATCGAGTAACGCGTGGCGGCCGAGAACGGCGCCGTCGCGAAGAGGCCCCTCTCCGCAGGCGTGTCGTTGCGGTCGGGGGAGTCGGACGGGACGAATCGCTCGTCGCCCCAGAACACGTCCACCTGCGACCAGTCGAGCGACGTCCCGCCTTCGGACAACGCCGACCACACCTTCTCCATGATCGAACCGGCGGTCAGTGCCACGGCCGCGCGGCCGTGGGCCTCGATCGCGGCCGCCACCGTCGGTACGAACCGGTCGGCCACCTGCTGCGCCAGTTCGTCTGCACTGCCGAACACCACGCGTTCGACGGGAGCGTCAGTCAACCGTCAGCCCTCGTGTGCCAGCGCCGGGTCGTGCCAGATGTGCGTGCGCACGGCCGGTCGCGAGTTGAGGTCCTGCTCGCCGGTCACCGCCCCCAGCGCGTCCGCGTAGGTCTCGTCGACGTCGAGGCGCCGCAGTTCCTCGGCCAGCAGGTCGCCGGTCGCCCGCGACGGGAACGGCGCGATCGAATCCATCTGGTTGGGCCGGCTCATGACGAGCTTGTAGCTCTCGTTGCGCATCTCGACGTAGTGGCCGTCGTCGAAGTCGATGCGCACCTTGGTGATGTAGCGGCCCTCGTCCTGCTCGACCGGCACGTAGAGATCGAGCCGCGACGACAGCCAGCCCGCGAGCAACTGTGCGGACGGGTCGGCCGGGTTGCCGTGCACCACGACGCTCGACGGTGTGCGGGTGACCGTGTCGAACGCCGACGCCAGCGCGGCGCGCCATGGTGTGATCACCGTCCAGGTCAGGTCGGTGTCACCGGGCGCGTAATCGCTGGCGCGCTGCTTCAATGCCGCCGACGGGTCGGGGTCACGGATGACGTTGGTGATCCGGCGGTCGGCGAAGACGCCGAGCGGGTCGTAGGCGATGACCTCGGGCGTCTCGCTGTACCACCACGCGACCACCGGTGCGTCCGGCGCGAGCAGCGGTAGCGTGACCGACTCGGCGTGCAGCGCGAGCCGGCCGTACATCCGCAGCACGACGGTCTCGCCTGGTCCGTACCGCCCGCCGAGTGACACCTCGGCGTCGAGCCGGGGGACGGGTGCCTCGATGTTGTGCCGCAGCACCATGAGCACACGCATGGGGTGCTTCGATGCGGCGATCGACACCGCTGCCTCGATCTCGCTGGCGTCCTTCTCCTCCATGACGACGACGAGCGTGAGTGCCAACCCGGACGTCACGCCGCCGCCGGTGCGCCGCTCCGCCGCCAGAGCCTTGACGACAGCCGTCCCGGTCGTATCCCAAAGAGTGGTCACGGCCTTCTCCACGTCCTGCCGTCACGGGCGAGCATCTCGTCGGACTCCTTCGGTCCCCATTCGCCGGCGCGATACTTGGCCGGCTCCTGGCCGGCCCAGAAGTCCTCGAGCGGGTCGATGACCCGCCAGGACGCCTCGACCTCGGCGTTGCGGGGGAACAGGGTCGAGTCGCCCAGCAGCACGTCCAGGATCAGCCGCTCGTAGGCCTCGGGCGAGGACTCGGTGAACGCCTCGCCGTACAGGAAGTCCATCGCGACGTCGCGGACCTCCATCGCCGAACCGGGTACCTTCGACCCGAACTTCAGTGCGACACCCTCGTCCGGCTGCACGCGGATCACGAGCTGGTTGTGGCCGAGTTCCTGGGTGTCGGTCTGGCTGAACGGCAGGTGCGGAGCCTTCTTGAACAGCACGGCAATCTCGGTGACGCGACGTGGCAGTCGCTTGCCGGTGCGCAGGTAGAACGGCACGCCGGCCCAGCGCCGGGTGTCGATACCCAGTCGCACAGCCGCGTACGTCTCGGTCTTCGAGTCCTCCGGCACGTCCTTCTCGCCGGTGTACGCCGCGACGCGCTCGCCGGCCTGCCAGCCCTGGTCGTACTGACCGCGAATGGCGTACGCCTCGAGGTCGTGCGGCAGGGTGATGGCCCGGAGCACCTTGAGCTTCTCGGTCTGGATCGCCTCGGCCGTGAACTCGACCGGCTCCTCCATGGCGACGAGCGCGAGCAGTTGCAGCAGGTGGTTCTGCAGCACGTCGCGCGCCGCGCCGGTCACGTCGTAGAACGCTGCGCGGCCGGCGATGCCGACGTCCTCGGCCATCGTGATCTGCACCGAGTCGACGAAGTTCGCGTTGAACACCGGCTCGAACAGCTGGTTGGCGAACCGCAGCGCCATCAGGTTCTGGACGGTCTCCTTGCCCAGGTAGTGGTCGATCCGGAACACGTCCTGCGCAGTGAACACGTCGTCGACCAGCCTGTTGAGCTCCAGCGCGCTCGGCAGGTCGTGCCCGAACGGCTTCTCGACGACGACCCGGCGCCAACCGCCCGCGGTCTTGTTGTCGGCCATGCCGGTGCGCTCCATCTGCTGGAGCACGGTCGGGAACATCTTCGGCGGGATCGACAGGTAGAACGCGGCGTTGCCCTTGATGCCGTGCGAGCTGCAGAGATCGTCGAGGGTCTGGTGCAGGTTGTCGAATGCTTCGTCGTCGTCGAACGAGCCCGGTACGAACATGATGTCGCCGGACAGGCGCGCCCACACGTCCTCTTTCCAGTCCGTGCGAGCGTGCTCCTTGGCCGCGTTCTTCGCCAGGTCCTCGAAGTCGCCGTCCTCCCAGTCGCGGCGGGCGAAACCGAGCAGCACGAAGTCCGCGGGAAGCAGACCCCGATTGGCCAGGTCGTAGATCGCCGGCAACAGCTTCTTTCGCGCCAGGTCGCCGGTCACACCGAAGACCACGAGCGCGCACGGCGGCGGCACCCTCGGCAGCCGCCGGTCACGCGGATCGCGCAGCGGATTGGTGTCGCTGTCCCGAGCCGACGGGGCCGCGCCCGGATGCCTGCTGGGCGGCGCCGTATCGCGCGGGCGCGGCTCGGCCGGGTCGGGTTCGGACGGCAGCTCGGCCGCTTCCTCCTCGACCTGCGTGGAATCGGTCACCGTCAGGTTGCCTTCTCGAGATTGGCCTTGACGCTCTCGGCCAGCTGGGCGTACGAGTCCTCGAACTTCTGCACGCCCTCGACCTCGAGCACCTCGATGAAGTCGTCGTACTCGACGCCGAGCTCGTTCAGCGCGTCGATCACCTGGCGGGCCTCGTCGTAGGTGCCGGAGATCTGGTCGCCCTTGATCGTGCCGTGTTCGGCAACGGCGTCGAGCGTGGCTTCGGGCATCGTGTTGACCGTGTTCGGCGCGCACAGGTCGACGACGTACATGGTGTCGTCGTAGGCCGGGTCCTTGACACCGGTCGAGGCCCACAGCGGGCGCTGCGCGTGGGCGCCGGCCTCCTTGAGGGCCTTCCACCGGTCGGACGCGATGACCTTCTCGTACCGCTCGTAGGCCAGCCGCGCATTGGCGACGCCCGCCTTGCCCCGCAGCTCGGCCGCCTCGCGGGTGCCGATCTTGTCGAGGCGCTTGTCGACCTCGGTGTCGACACGCGACACGAAGAACGAGGCCACCGAACGGATCGTGGACAGGTCGATGCCCGCGCTCTTGGCGCTCTCGAGTCCGGTCATGTAGGCGTCCATCACCGCGTCGTAGCGGTCGAGGCCGAAGATCAGAGTGACGTTGACATTGATGCCGGCCGCGGTCGCCGCGGTGATCGCGGCCAACCCCTCGGAGGTCGCCGGGATCTTGATCATCACGTTGGGACGGTCGACGAGCCACCACAGGCCCTTGGCCTCGGCGACGGTGCGATCTGTGTCGTGCGCGATCCGCGGGTCGACCTCGATCGAGACCCGGCCGTCCTTGCCGTCGGTGCGATCGAACACGGGCCGCAGCACGTCGCAGGCCCAGCGGATGTCGTAGGCCATCAAGTAGCGGATCGCGCCGTCGACGGCGATCTTGCGGGCGGCGAGTTCCTGCACCTGCTCGTCGTACGCGTCGCCCTTCTCGAGGGCCTTCTGGAAGATCGTCGGGTTGCTCGTCACGCCGACAACGTGCTTGGTGTCGACGAGTTCCTGCAGGTTGCCGGTGCGCAGGCGTTCGCGGCTGATGTCGTCCAGCCAGACTGAGACGTCCTGGGCGGAAAGGTCGGCAAGTGCGTCGGTCATGGGTCTATCTCCTCAGTTTCCTGCGTGTTGCAATGCGGAATGGGCGGCTGCTACCACCCGGTCGGGTGTGAATCCGAACTGCTCGAACAGCACGTCGCCCTCGGCGCTGGCGCCGAAGTGCTCGATCGACACCATTTCGCCGGCCTCGCCGACGTACTCGCGCCAGCCCTGCTTGACGGCGGCCTCCACGCTGACCCTGGCCTTGACCTCGGGCGGCAGGATCTGCTGGCGGTAGGACGCGGGCTGCGCCTCGAACCACTCGACGCACGGCATCGATACGACCCGGGTAGGCGTGCCTTCGGCCTCGAGTGAGTCGCGTGCCTGTAGGGCCAGTTCGACCTCCGAGCCCGTGGCGATGATGATCACCTGGGCACGTCCGGTCGAGGCCTCTTCCAGGACGTAGGCACCCTTGCCGGCATCAGCGGTCTTCACCGGGTCGAGCACCCGGAGGTTCTGCCGCGAGAGTGCGATACCGGCCGGTCCGTCGGTCTTCTCCAGGATGCGACGCCAGCAGGCCGCCGTCTCGTTCGGATCCGCGGGGCGCACCACGTCGAGGCCGGGGATGGCGCGCAGCGAGGCGAGGTGCTCGATCGGCTGGTGCGTCGGGCCGTCACCGCCCAGCCCGATGGAGTCGTGGGTCCACACGAAGATCGACGGAACCCCCATGAGGGCGGCGAGACGGACCGGCGGGCGCATGTAGTCGCTGAACACGAGGAACGTTCCGCCGTAGGCGCGCGTGCCGCCGTGGACGTTGATGCCGTTGAGGATCGCGCCCATCGCATGCTCGCGGATGCCGAAGTGCAGGGTGCGCCCGTACGGGCCGCCCTGCCACATCTTGGTCTGGTACTTGGCCGGGACGAAGCTCGGCTCGCCCTCCATCGTCGTGTTGTTGCTCTCGGCGAGGTCGGCCGAACCGCCCCACAGCTCCGGCAGCACCTGGGCCAGCTTGGTCAGCACCTCGCCGGACGCCTTGCGCGTCGAGACCGCATTCGCCTTGCCGTCCTTCTCGGTCGGCCACGTCGGCAGCGCCTCGGTCCAGCCGCTGGGCAGCGTGCGGTTGGCGAGGCGTTCGTGCAGCTCGAACGCCTTCTTGTTCTTGTCCGCCCAGGCGTCGTACTGCTTCTGCCACTCGGCGTGTGCCTCGCGTCCGCGGTCGATGACCTGGCGGGCGTGGGCGAGTACCTCGTCGTCGACGTAGAACGAGACGTCGGGGTCGAAGCCGAGGATCTTCTTGGTCTTGGCGATCTCGTCGTCGCCGAGCGCCGAACCGTGCGCTTTGCCGGTGTTCTGCTTGGTCGGTGCGGGCCACCCGATGATGGTGCGGACGGCGATGAACGACGGCTTGTCGGTGACACGCTGCGCCTTCTTGATCGCGTCCTCGAGCGCCGTGACGTCCTCGCCGGAGTCGACGCGCTGGACATGCCAGCCGTAGGCCTCGTAGCGGGCGAGCACGTCCTCGCTGAACGCGACCGCGGTGTCGTCCTCGATCGAGATGTGGTTGTCGTCGTAGAACAGGATGAGATTGCCGAGCTGCTGGTGCCCGGCGAGCGAGGACGCCTCGCTGGCGACACCCTCCTCCATGCACCCGTCGCCGGCGACGACGTAGATGAAGTGGTCGAACGGCGATTCGCCGGCGGCGGCGTCCGGATCGAACAGCCCGCGCTCGCGGCGCGACGCCATCGCCATCCCGACCCCGTTCGCGACGCCCTGGCCCAGCGGGCCGGTCGTGATCTCGACACCGGCCGTGTGGTGGTACTCCGGGTGGCCCGGGGTCCGCGACTCCCACGTGCGCAGTGACTCGAGATCGGACAGTTCGAGCCCGTAGCCCGACAGGAACAGCTGGCAGTACTGCGTCAGCGACGAGTGGCCGTTGGAGAGGATGAAGCGGTCGCGGCCGACCCATTCGGGGTCGGTCGGATCGTGGCGCATGACGCGCTGATAGAGCAGGTAGGCCAGCGGCGCGAGGCTCATCGCGGTACCGGGATGCCCGCTGCCGGCCTTCTGGACGGCGTCGGCGGCGAGCAGGCGGGCGGTGTCGACCGCCTTGGTGTCCAGATCGGTCCACCACTTCGGGTGCGCCGTGTGCACGCCTTCGGATTTGCTGGCTTGGGTAGTGGCCACGATGGTCGAGGTCCCTTCGCTGTTCAGCGGTGGTGTTCTGTAAGGGCTTACCCCAACTACCAGCGTAGCCATCCGCTGTGATCCGAAGAACCGTTCCACGCGCACCCGCCGCGTGCATCGGCGGTCAGCACGACCGTTAAGCTGGTCGCCGTGACGCAGACGCCGGTGGCGCCCGTTCCTACGGGCCTCGATGACGGTGTCACCCCCGTCGCGTCGCGGCCCTCATCCGGCGTGGTCGCCCACGGTCTGATGGCCCGGCCGCGCCCGCACCGCAGCCGGATCGCCGCCTACGTCGCGCTGACCAAGCCGCGCATCATCGAACTGCTGCTGGTGACCACACTGCCGTCGATGGTGCTGGCGGCCCGTGGCCTGCCCGCCTGGACGGTCGCCCTGGTCACGATGCTCGGCGGCACGCTCGCCGCCGGGAGCGCGAACGCCCTCAACTGCTACCTCGACCGCGACATCGACGCGATCATGCGCCGTACCGGCCGCCGCCCGCTCGCGCGCCATGAGGTGTCACCGACCGGTGCGCTCGTGTTCGGTCTCGTGCTCGGCGCGCTCTCGGTCGCCGCTATCGGTGTCGTGACGAATTGGCTGGCCGGCGCGCTGACGTTCGTGGCGATCGCGTTCTACATCGTCGTGTACACGATGCTGCTGAAACGGCGCACCGCTCAGAACATCGTCTGGGGCGGCGTCGCCGGGTGCATGCCCGTGCTCATCGGCTGGACGGCGGTGACCGGTTCGCTCGCGGCGGCACCGTTCGCCCTGTTCGCCGTCGTCTTCTTCTGGACGCCGCCGCACACGTGGGCGCTGGCCACCCGCTACCGCGAGGACTATGCGCGGGCAGGGGTGCCGATGTTGCCCGTCGTCGCCCCGGCGCGGCGCGTGGCCGTCGAGATCACCGTCTACACCTGGCTGACCGTCGCCGCCTCGCTCGTCCTGTGGCCGCTGGCAACCGACTGGGTCTACGGGGTGCTGGCGCTGCTCGCGGGCGGCGTGCTGATCGTGGGGGCGCATCGCCTGCTGCGGGCGACGATCCGCGCCGGCTCTTGCGGGACGGGCGACGGCCCGGATGGTGCCGTCGTCAAGCCGATGCAGTTCTTCCACCTGTCGAACACCTACCTGGCCTTCGTGTTCGTGGCCGTCGCGATCGACACCTTCGTGCGCTGACCCTCGTGCACCGCCTGCTGCTCGCCACCTGCTCGGCGTTCGCCTCCGGCGACGCCGACGACCGGCTGTTGCTCGACCCGCTGTCCGACAGCAATGTCGCGGGCAGGTTCGCCGTCTGGGACGACCCGGAGGTCGACTGGAGCGCCGCGCCGGTCGTGCTGCGCTCGACATGGGACTACCCGATGCGCCGCGACGACTTCCTGCGCTGGGCCCGCTCCGTCCAGCGCCTGCACAACCCGGCCGAGCTGGTGGAGTGGAACAGCGACAAGGTCTACCTGGCCGAGCTGGAGCGGGCCGGGGTGCCGGTCGCGCGCACCACCGTCGCCCGTCCCGGCGAGGCGATCGTGCTGCCCCCCGAGGGCGAGTACGTGGTCAAACCGTCGGTCGGCGCCGGCTCGCGCGGGGTGGGCCGGTTCGGTCCTGCGGACGCCCCGGCGGCCGGCAAGCACGCCTGCTTGCTGCACGACGCCGGCCGCACGGTGCTGGTGCAGCCGTACCTGGCCGACGTCGACCGGGCGGGCGAGACGGCGCTGATCTACTTCGCCGGACGGTTCAGCCACGCGATCCGCAAGGGCGCGATGCTGCCCGAGGGCACCACGCACGATCTCAGCGACGACGACGCGGTCTTCGTCGACGAGACGATCGGAGCGCGCGTCGCGTCTCCGCCCGAGGTCGCGGTCGGTGACCAGGCCCTGTCCTTCGTCCGTGACCGGTTCGGCGTGACGCCCGTCTATGCGCGGGTGGACCTGTTGCCCGGACCGTCGGGACCGGTCGTGATCGAGCTCGAACTCATCGAGCCCTCGCTGTTCCTGCGTTACGACGATGCCGCCGCCGACCGGTTCGCGGCGTGCCTGGCAGCACTCGCATGACGGCGCCCGGACCGCCGCCCAGCCCGGAGCGGGTGCGGGCACTGCGGCGCATGAAGACGATCGCCGCCGGCCTGCTGGTGTTCGCCGCCGCCGTGTATGTCGTGTGCCGGGTCGTCGGGGACGGCCACGGCGCATGGGGCTACGTCCAAGCCGCGGCGGAGGCGTCGATGGTCGGCGGGCTCGCCGACTGGTTCGCCGTCACCGCGTTGTTCCGGCACCCGCTGGGGATCCCGATCCCGCACACCGCGATCATCCCCCGGAAGAAGGACCAGATCGGCGAGGCGCTGGCCGGGTTCGTCAAGGACTACTTCCTCACCGGTGAGATCGTCGCCGAACGGGTCGCCGCGGCGCAGGTGCCGAGGCGGGTGGGCGAGTGGCTGGCCGATCCCGACCACGCGCGCCGGGTGGCGACCGAGCTGAGCACCGCGGTCAGCGGGCTCGCGACGACCCTGCACGACAACGAGCTGCGCGACGCCGTCGCCGCTTTCGCCGACAAGCGGCTGCGCGAGCTGGACACCGGCCCGCTGCTCGCGCGACTGCTCGACGCGGTCTGTGACTCCGGCGAGCACCAGCACGTCCTCACGACCGCGCTGAAGGGGCTGATGCGGTTCCTCGACGACAACCGGGGGGTGTTCCGTCGGCGGGTCTCGGAGGAGTCGCCCGAGTGGGTTCCCGACTGGGTCGACGACCGCGTGTTCAACAAGGGGTTCACGACGTTGCAGTCGTTCCTGGCCGACGTCACGGGCAACCCCGACCACGAGTTGCGTGTCGCGTACGAGGGGCAGCTGCGCACGCTCGCGGAGCGGCTGCGCACCGACCCCGAGCAGATCGCGAAGGTGGAGCGAGCCAAGGTCGAGCTGCTCGATCACCCGCAGGTGCGCGAGTGGCTGTCGACCCTGTGGATGCGCGGCAAGTCCCTGGTGGTCGGCGGCGCCGAGGACCCCACATCCGATCTGCGGCGTGGCGTCGAACGGCTCGTGGTGCGGGCCGGCGAGGTGCTGCGCGACGAGCCGAGCCTCGCCGCACGGGTCGAGAGGGCGTTGCAGAACCTCGCCGAGCACATCGTGATCCACTACGGCGACGACCTGACCGCGGTGATCTCGTCGACGATCGAGCGCTGGGACACCGAGGCGACCTCGCGCCGGCTCGAACTGCAGGTCGGTCGCGACCTGCAGTTCATCCGGATCAACGGCACGGTGGTGGGCTCGCTCGCCGGCCTCGCGATCTACGCGCTGGGCCGGCTGTTCTGACCGGTCAGCTGTTGCACGACGTCAACGTCGTGTAGCCGTTCTGGTCCGAGTACAGGCCCGCTTGGCCCGCTCCGTGCGCCCACTCACTCGCGTAGTCCCAGCCGCCGGAGCGAGTGGCGAAGGCGTAGGAGAAGTACCAGTAGGTCGTGCCGGTGGTGTCGTCGACCTTGATGGACGACGGTCCGTAGGCGTTGATCGAATGCCAGTCGCTCCGGACCCACGCGCCGCCGACCCACTCCCAGACCGTGACGTACACCGGCTCGACGAGTTCGAAGGGAAAGAGATCGGAGCCGGCGATGACGCCGCTGTCCTCACCGCGGACGTTGAAGTCGACCGTCACCGAATGCTCGCTGGAGTTGCAGGTCACCGTCTCCATCGCATAGCCGCCGTCGGTCTGCCAGATGTCCGCTTGGGCGGGCGCAGCACACAGCACGGCGAGGACGCCGGCGATGACGACGGTGAGAAGCACCATCGTGAGGGTCTTGAGCGTTGCGGTCATCGGATTCTCCTGTCCAAGGCGGGTCGTGCCGGTTGACAGGAGGAACAGTGGGCCGCAGCGCTGAAACTTCTCTGAAGCTGCGCTGAAAGGCGCTACTTACTCGGGTGCGGGCACTTGGTCTTGGGGTTCACGCCCATGTAGTTGAGCGGCCCCGCAATGATCGTGACGGCGATGGTGGCGAACCCGGCGCAGTTGGTCTTGCTGGAGCTGTAGTAGCCCCGCTGCCCGGCGGCGATGGCTCCGATGACGAGCCAGACGATGATCAGTACGCCCAGCACGCGGCTCAGCGTGCCCCGGCCGCGGCTCCTGCTTGTCGACATTGACATGGCGTCGGTCTACCCGGAATGCGCGAAATCTCCGTCAAGCCGAGGTGTGGAGCACCCGCAGCGCCGCGACCCAGACGAGGCAGGCGCCCAGCATGTGCACGGCGACCAGCAGCGGCGGGACGTCCAGGAAGTACTGGGTGTAGCCGATGACGCCCTGGGCGAGCTCCACCGCGAGCAGCACCACGGCGGCCCGCCGGACGGCCGGCGCCGCGCCGAGTGCGTAGACCACGGCGACGAGCCCGATGGTGATACCGACCAGGGCCATCACCGCGTCGGCGTGCAGTTGCGCCATCGACGACACGTCGAGTCCGGTGCGGTGCACCTTGCCGCTGGAGTCCGTGTCGCCGGCGTGCGGTCCGCTGCCGGTGACGACGGTGCCGATCACGAGCACGGCGGCGCTCACCGCGACCGTGATTTGCATGAGCGCCCGGGCGGCCGGCGGGAGCGGCGCTGCTGCGGGGACGGCGTCGACACGCAGCCGCCACCACAGCCGGAAGGTCACCGCGATGATCGCCATCGACAGCAAGAAGTGCAGCGCGACGAGCCAGGGATTGAGGTGGGTCAGCACCGTGAGACCACCGAGGACGGCCTGCGCCGGGATGCCAAGAGCAGCCAGTGTCGCGAGCGCGCGTTCGCGCCGTCGCGCCATGGCGACGAGCCAGGTCGCCACGGCGATCACGACCAGCACGAAGGTCAGCTGCCGGTTGGTGAACTCGATGATCCCGTGGATGGCGTACTGCTTCGTCGGGGTGAGCGACGAATCGGTGCACGACGGCCAGGTCGGGCAGCCGAGCCCGGAGTCGGTGAGGCGCACCGCTCCGCCGGTCACGACGATCACGACGTTGGCGATCACCGAGGCGAGCGCCAGACCGCGCAGCCACGAATCTGTCTGCACGCGTTGGGGGAGCCACGGCACCTCGGTGCGGACGGGCGTGCTCACTCCCACCGGAACCACCGAGCGGCGGCGATCATCGCCGCCGCACCCCAGCCGACCAGCGTCAGGAGGTCGTGCAGCGGCGGCGCGCCGCCGTCCTGGAGGACTCGGTGCAGGCCGTCCGACAGCGCGGCCGACGGCAGGTACTGCAACACCTCGGCGACGGCGTGCGGGTACTTCGCGAGCGGGATGGCGATGCCGCCGGCGAACAGCAGTACCAGCCAGACGAGGTTCGAGGCCGCGAGAGTGACCTCGGCCCGCAGCGTGCCTGCGAGCAGCAGTCCGAGGCCGGCGAACGCGACCGTTCCGAGCGCGACGAGCAGTACGGCCAGCGCCGGATCGCCGTGCGGGTGCCAGGCCAGCGCGAACCCGAATGCGACGATCAGCGCGACCTGCACGAGTTCGAGCAGCAGCACCGACAGCGTCTTCCCGCCGATGAGCACCTCGCGGGGGAGCGCGGTGGCACCGAGCCGCTTCAGCACCGCGTACTTGCGCTCGAAGCCGGTGCCGATCGCCAGTCCCGTGAACGACGACGACATCACCGCGAGCGCCATGATGCTGGGCACGACGAAGTCGATGCGGCGGTCGACTCCGAGCGAATAGAGCAGCGGCAGGTTGAAGAAGAACAGCAGGAGCAGCGGGATGACGAGGGTCAGGCCGACCTGCTCGAGATTGCGCAGCTGCAGCCGGAACTCCATCGCGGTCTGCGCCGCGAGCATCCGTCCGCGCGGTGCCGCCTGTGGCGCGGGGGCGAAGTCCTTGAGTATGGTCGCCTGCCGCCGCCCCGGCGCACCAACCTGCGGCGCGCTCAAGGACGCAGCCTCCGTCCGGTCACCTCGAGGAACACGTCCTCGAGGCTGCGTCGCTCGACGGACAGGTTCTCGGCGAGCACGCCGCGGCGTGCGCACCATGCTGTGAGCGTGGCCAGCAACTGCGGGGTGACCTCGCCGGTGACGAGGTAGTTGCCCGGGTCGGTCTCCTCGGCGCGCGTGCCCTCCGGCAGATCGGTGAGCAGCAGCTCCAGCGGCAGGCCCGGGACGGCGCGGAACCGGATCTGGCCGCGGGCGCCGCCGCGCGTGAGCTCGGCGGGCGTGCCCGCGGCGACAACACGACCGTCGTCGATCACGACCACAGTGTCGGCGAGTTGTTCGGCCTCGTCCAGGAAGTGCGTGGTGAGCACGACGCTGACGCCGTCGGCGCGCAGCCGGCGCACGAGGTCCCAGGTGACGTGGCGCGCCTGCGGGTCCATGCCCGCGGTGGGTTCGTCCAGGAAGACCAGTTCGGGCCGGGCGACCAGCGCGAGCGCCAGGGACAGGCGCTGCTGCTGTCCGCCGGACAGCCGCTTGACCGCGGTGCCGGCGACGTCGCCGAGGCCGACGAGGTGGAGCAGGTCGCCGGGATCGTGCGGGGCGGCGGCGTAGCGCGCGAACAGGCTCAGCAGCTCGATCGCGCGCGCCTCGCGGTAGCCGCCGACGCCCTCCTGCAGCATGACACCCACGCGCGGGCGCAGGGCCGGGTCGTCCGGTGACAGGCCGAGCACCCGTACCGTACCGGCGTCGGCGCGGCGGAATCCCTCACAGATCTCGATGGTGGTGGTCTTGCCCGCGCCGTTCGGGCCGAGCAGGGCGAGCAGGGTGCCGCGGGCGACATCGAGGCTCAGCCCGTCGACGGCGCGGCGCGCGCCGTAGGACTTGACGAGACCGACGATCTCGACGGCGGGCGCGGGCACACGTTCAGTCTAGGAACGCCTCCCTGCGGGGTGCGCGTCGCAATCAGCGTGCGCTGTGCGCGTCACGTTTCCCCGCTGCCGCTCGCTCTGCACCGTCCCGACCGCCCACCAGCGGGGAAAGGCACGACGGTTTCCCCGCCGGTGCTCGCCCGCACGCCCGCCGACCGGTCACCAGCGGGGAAAAGGCCAGGGTCAGGGACGGGCCGAGCCGGCGAAGTGGTCGACGTACTCCTGCCCGCTGAGTTCCTGGACGGCGGTGCGCACCGTTTCGGTGACCTCGCGCAGCACGCGCGAGCTGCGCTCCTCGCCGGCCCGGTCGCCGAAGTGCAGCGGTGCACCGAAGCACACGGACACCTTCGCCCGGTGCCACATCCGCTCGCCGGGGGGCTGTACCTCCCGCGTGCCGACCAGTCCGACCGGGATCACCGGCGCCCCGCTGCGCAGCGCGACACGGGCGACGCCGGTGCGGAACTTGTACAGCCGCCCGTCGGGAGAACGGGTGCCCTCGGGAAAGATGCCCAGCGCCCTACCGTTCTTGAGCACATCGACGCCGATGTCGATGACGCTCGCCGCGGCGCGCGGGTCGTCGCGCTCGACGGGGACGTGCCCGAGCGTCGTGAAGAAAAGGGAGCTGAGCCGGCCCTTGATCCCCGGGGTGGTGAAGTACTCGGCCTTGGCGAAGTAGACGACCTGGCGGCGCGCCGCGAGCGGGGTGAAGAACTCGTCGGCGAAGGAGATGTGGTTGGCTGCGAAGATCACCGGACCGTCGGCGGGAACTGCGTCCAGACCGGTGATCTCGGGACGATAGACCGCCCGCAATGCGGGGGCGAGGGTGAGTTCGAGGGTGCGGTAGAGCACACCGGCAACCTATCGGAGCCGGGGTGGTGGAAACCGGGCACCGAAATACGTCATACTGATGTTGTGAAATTCGCCGGCGACGATCGCACCCGTGACGCGGTTGCCCGGCTGATCCTCGAGCGCGGCCCGCACAGCGCCGCTGCGCTCGCCGACCGGCTGGGCCTCTCGCCCGCTGCCGTGCGCCGCCACCTCGACGCACTCGTGGCCGACGGCCTGCTCACCGAGTGTGATCCCCGCCCCGCGCCCAAGCGCGGCCGCGGCCGTCCGGCCCGGATCTACGCTCTCACCGACCAGGGCCGTGCCGCTTTCCCGCACGCCTACGACGACCTGGCGACCACCGCACTGCGCTACCTGCGAGAGACCGGCGGCGAGCGGGCGGTCGCGGCCTTCGCCGAGCACCGCGCCGAGACGCTCGCGGCGGAGCTGCGCGAACGGGTCGTGACGAGTGCGAGCGTCGCCACTCGCGTCGACGCGCTCGCCGAGGGCCTGACGGCCAATGGCTACGCTTCGACGACAGAGAGCGCGGCCGCCGGGATCCAGATCTGCCAGCACCACTGCCCGGTCGCCCACGTGGCCGCCGAGTTCCCCGAGTTGTGCGAGGCCGAGACGCGCGCGTTCGAACAGGTGCTCGGCACGTACGTCCAACGACTGGCCACGATCGCCCACGGCGACGGGGTCTGCACCACGCACGTCCCCACCCCGACCCAACTCCCCACCCCTTCTGGGAGGCACTGACATATGACCACCACGCCCGAGCGGGTCATCACGCAGGACGAGCAGATCGACGCCATCGGACGGTACGGCTTCGGCTGGGCCGACTCCGACGTCGCCGGCGCCAGCGCGCAGCGCGGACTGTCCGAGGCCGTCGTCCGCGACATCTCGGCGAAGAAGAGCGAGCCGCAGTGGATGCTCGACCGCCGGGTGAAGGCGCTGTCGGTGTTCGACAAGAAGCCCATGCCCAACTGGGGCTCGGACCTGTCGGGCATCGACTTCGACAACATCAAGTACTTCGTGCGCTCGACCGAGAAGCAGGCCACCAGCTGGGACGAGTTGCCCGCGGACATCAAGAACACCTACGACAAGCTCGGCATCCCCGAGGCCGAGAAGCAGCGTCTCGTTTCCGGCATTGCCGCGCAGTACGAGTCCGAGGTCGTTTATCACAAGATCAACGAGGAGCTCGAGAGCCAGGGCGTGATCTTCCTCGACACCGACACGGCGTTGAAGGAGTACCCCGAGCTGTTCGAGGAGTACTTCGGCACGGTCATCCCGTCCGGTGACAACAAGTTCGCGGCGCTGAACACCGCGGTCTGGTCCGGCGGCTCGTTCATCTACGTGCCGAAGGGTGTCCACGTCGAGATCCCGCTGCAGGCCTACTTCCGCATCAACACCGAGAACATGGGCCAGTTCGAGCGCACGCTGATCATCGTCGACGAGGGCGCCTACGTGCACTACGTCGAAGGCTGCACCGCGCCGATCTACAGCTCCGACTCGCTGCACTCGGCCGTCGTCGAGATCATCGTGAAGAAGGGCGGCCGTTGCCGCTACACGACGATCCAGAACTGGTCGAACAACGTCTACAACCTGGTGACGAAGCGCGCGCGCGCCGAAGAGGGCGCGACCATGGAGTGGGTCGACGGCAACATCGGCTCGAAGGTCACCATGAAGTACCCCGCGGTGTGGCTCATGGGGGAGCACGCCAAGGGCGAGGTGCTCTCGATCGCGTTCGCGGGCGAGGGCCAGCACCAGGATGCCGGTGCGAAGATGCTGCACCTGGCGCCCAACACGAGCTCGAACATCATCTCGAAGTCGGTCGCCCGCGGTGGCGGACGCACGTCCTACCGCGGGCTGGTGCAGGTCAACAAGGGCGCCCACCACAGCCGCTCGACGGTGAAGTGCGACGCGCTGCTGGTCGATGACATCAGCCGCTCCGACACCTATCCCTACGTGGACGTCCGCGAGGACGACGTGTCGATGGGGCACGAGGCGACGGTGTCGAAGGTCAGCGAGGACCAGCTGTTCTACCTGATGAGCCGCGGCCTTTCCGAGGACGAGGCGATGGCCATGGTGGTACGCGGGTTCGTCGAGCCGATCGCGCGTGAGCTGCCGATGGAGTACGCCCTCGAGCTCAACCGCCTGATCGAGCTGCAGATGGAAGGAGCGGTCGGTTAAACGCCCCACCGACTTCTTCTCGCCAGGAACACTAGAAAAGCTCGTCGGGGACCCCGAAGGAACTTCATGACAGCCCTATTGAAAACGACCGGCAGTCCGTCGGAACGGTTTACCTCGCGCGACCCCGCGGATTTCCCGGAACCGAACCGTTCCCAGGAGGACTGGCGGTTCTCGCCGCTTGCACGCATTCGCGAGTTCTTCGAGCCGTTCGAGCCGGACGGCGTCATCGAGGGGTCCGAACACGTCCCGGCCGGTGCCCACGTCGAGACCGTCGACCCGCGCACGCTCGAGGCGTTCGGTACGGCGCTGACGCCGGCCGACCGGCCGAGCGCGCTCGCGATGGCACACGCGCCGCGTGGGCTGCACGTGCGTGTCGATGCCGGCGCCGAGCTGACCGAGCCGATCGTGCTGACCCGCACCGGCGTCAGCGGACGTTCGTACACACACCATGTCGTCGAGATCGGCTCGAACGCCCGCGCGACCCTGGTGATCGATCATCAGGGCCTGATCCGCGTGGCGGCCAACATCGAGATGGTGATCGGCGACGGCGCGTCGCTCTCGGTCGTCGCGGTCAACGCCGCCGACGAGGGCTCCGTGCAGCTGTCGGCCTACGCCGCGCTCGTCGGCCGCGACGCGAGCTACCGCCACGTGAACATCACGCTCGGCGGCTCGGTCGTGCGCATCGTCCCGACCGTGCGTTTCGCCGGCCCCGGTGGGCGGGCCGAACTGCTCGGTGTCGGTTTCGCCGGTGACGGACAGCACTTCGAGAGCCGGTTGTTCGTCGACCACAGCGCGCCCAACTGCGCCTCGAAGGTCCTGTACAAGAACGCGCTGCTCGGTGAGTCGGCGCGCACGGTATGGATCGGCGACGTGCGCATCCGGCCGTCCGCGAGCGGTACCGACACCTACGAGATGAACCGCAACCTGCTGCTGTCCGACGGCGCCCGCGCCGACTCCGTACCGAACCTCGAGATCGAGACCGGCAACATCTCCGGAGCGGGCCACGCCAGCACGACGGGACGCTTCGACGACCTGCAGCTGTTCTACCTGCAGTCGCGCGGAATCCCCGAGGACGAGGCGCGGCGCCTGGTCGTGCGGGGTTTCTTCGCCGATGTGGTCGAACGCATCGGGCTGTCCGACCTGCAGCACCAGATCATGACCGCAATCGAAGCCAGACTCGGCTTCACCGCATTGGAGAGCCAAGAATGAGCACCCTCGAGATCCGCGACCTGCACGTCACGGTCGGCGACGGCAACGACACGGCCGAGATCCTGCGCGGTGTCGACCTGACGGTGTCGTCGGGCGAGACCCACGCGATCATGGGCCCGAACGGGTCGGGCAAGTCGACGCTCGCGTACTCAGTCGCCGGCCACCCGAAGTACACGGTCACGTCCGGGTCGATCACCCTCGACGGCCAGGACGTGCTGGCGATGACCGTCGACGAGCGCGCCCGCGCCGGACTCTTCCTCGCGATGCAGTACCCGGTCGAGGTGCCCGGTGTCTCGGTGTCGAACTTCTTGCGCACTGCCGCGACCGCCGTGCGCGGCGAGGCGCCCAAGCTGCGCACGTGGGTCAAGGAGGTCAACGCGTCGATGGCCGACCTCGAGATCGACAAGGCCTTTGCCGAGCGCTCGGTGAACGAGGGTTTCTCCGGGGGCGAGAAGAAGCGCCACGAGATCCTGCAGCTCGAACTGCTCCGTCCGAAGATCGCGATCCTGGACGAGACCGACTCCGGCCTCGACGTCGATGCCCTGCGCGTCGTCAGCGAGGGCGTGAACCGGGTCCGTGCGCAGGGCGTGGGCACGCTGCTCATCACGCACTACACGCGGATCCTGAAGTACATCGAGCCCGACTTCGTGCACGTGTTCTTCGACGGGCGCATCGTCGAGTCCGGCGGAGCCGAGCTCGCCGACCGCCTCGAGTCGGAGGGCTACGCCCGCTTCGGGGTCAACGAGACCGCCAGCGCATAACACTTTTGGCGGCAGGACCCGGTATATCGGGTCGTCCCGCCAAAACCGGAAGGGTGAGCATGAGTTTCGACGTCGAGGCGGTCCGAAAGGACTTCCCGATCCTGCAGCGCGAGGTGCACGGTGTTCCGCTGGTGTACCTCGACAGCGCCAACAGCGCACAAAAACCGCAGGTCGTCATCGATGCCGAGGCCGACCTGTACGCGAACCACTACGCCAACGTCGCGCGTGCCGTGCACACGCTCGGCAGCGAGGTCACCCACGCCTACGAGGGCGCGCGCGACAAGGTCGCCGAGTTCCTGAACGCGCCCTCGCGGGACGAGATCATCTTCACCCGCAACATCACCGAGGCGTTGAACCTGCTCGCCTACTCGTTGTCGAACGCCTCGACGTCCGACGGCGCGGAGCGGTTCCGCCTCGGCCCCGGCGACGAGATCGTCGTGACCGAGATGGAGCACCACAGCAACATCGTCCCGTGGCAGCAGCTTGCGCTGCGCACGGGCGCGACGTTCAAGTGGATCCCGATCGACGACGAGGGCCGCCTGGTGGAGTCGGCCATCGACGAAGTGATCACCGACCGCACGAAGGTCGTCTCGTTCGTGTACCAGTCCAACGCGCTGGGGACGATCAACCCGGTGCAGCGCATCGTCGAGCGTGCCCACGCCGTCGGTGCGCTTGCCATCGTCGATGCCGCCCAGGCCGCGCCCCACCTGCCGCTCGACGTGCAGGAGCTCGGCGCCGACTTCGTCGCGTTCACGGGTCACAAGCTGTACGGCCCGTCCGGCGTCGGCGTGCTGTGGGGACGCTTCGACCTGCTCGCGGAGCTCCCGCCCTTCCTCGGCGGTGGCGAGATGATCGAGACCGTCACGATGGAGCGCTCGACCTTCGCGGCGCCGCCGCACCGGTTCGAGGCCGGGACGCCGATGATCGCCCAGGCGGTCGCGCTCGGCACTGCCGTCGACTACGTCACCGCCCTCGGCCGCGACGAGATCCGCCGGCACGAGCACGAACTCACCGGCTACGCGCTCGACGGACTGCAGACGATCTCAGGCCTGCGCATCGTCGGTCCGCGCGACAACGTCGACCGCGGCGCGACGATCTCGTTCGCTCTCGACGGCATCCACCCGCACGACATCGCCCAGCTGCTCGACGAGCGGGGCATCGCGGTCCGCGCGGGGCACCACTGCGCCCGTCCGGTGTGCGTGCGGTACGGAATACCCGCGACCACGCGAGCGTCGTTCGGTGTGTACACGACGACGGACGAGATCGATCAGCTCGTCGCAGGGGTACGCAAGGTGCAGGAGGTGTTTTCGCGGTGACGATGTCAATGGATTCGATGTACCAGCAGATCATTCTCGACCACTACAAGAACCCGCACCATCGTGGTCTGGTCGATCCGTTCGACGCCGAGGTGCACCACGTCAACCCGACCTGCGGCGACGAGGTCACGCTGCGCGTCGCGCTGCGGGACGGCACGATCGCCGAGCTCGGCTGGGACGGTGAGGGCTGCTCCATCAGCCAGGCATCGACTTCGGTGATGAGCGATCTCGTGGTCGGCAAGCCGATCGACGAGGCAATGGTCCTGCAGCGGAAGTTCCTGGATCTGATGCAGTCACGGGGCAAGGCGGAGCTCACCGACGACGACGAGGAAGAACTAGACGACGCCATCGCGTTCGAGGGCGTATCCAAGTACCCGGCGCGCGTGAAGTGCGCCTTGCTCGGCTGGATGGCGATGAAGAGTGCCGTCGCAGAGGCCGGCTGGCAGACGGAGGACGATCAATGACTGACACCACGGTGACCGTGCCGTCGCGCGACGACATCGACGAGGCGATGCGCGACGTGGTCGACCCCGAGCTCGGCATCAATGTGGTCGATCTCGGCCTCGTGTACGACGCGCGCGTCGACGAGGCGGAGGGCGGCAACATCATCACGCTCGACATGACGCTCACGTCGGCCGCCTGCCCGCTCACGGACGTGATCGAGGATCAGGCGCACGCGGCGCTCACGAGCGGCCCGAAGCCGCTCGCCGGTGACGTGAAGATCAACTGGGTGTGGATGCCGCCGTGGGGTCCCGACAAGATCACCGACGAGGGACGCGAGCAGTTGCGGGCTCTCGGCTTCAACGTCTAGCGCCGAACTCAGTGCGCGACGTTGTGCGTCGCGGTGTTCTTCACCGACTGCGGGCTCAGTGACACCGACAGCGGCACGAGGATCTGCGCGGCGAAGACGTACGTCGGGAAGCCGCTTCGGGAACGGAGCACGACAGTGCGACGTCGACACGACCCGACGACCTCCACTGAGCCCGAGGACGCCGCCCGCGGCGCAGGATGTCGCAAAGGTCTGCACCGAGCCGAACCGCCTGACGTTCTTGTTCGTGCGGACGGTCGACACCTTGTTCGTCGTCCTGGCGATACCAGAGCACGGTCGCCACGTGCTTCGCGTTCTCCCAGGCAGCAGGTGCCCCAGCACGCGCATTGCCGGCCGCGAGGCCAACGCGAACGGTAGCCTCATGACCGGGGTACCGATGCGTCCTTTTGGGCAAGACTTGCGCATGCCCGAACCCGTCCCCGGAGCGCACGCCGACATCGACGCCGACCTGTTCGGCTATCGCAATCTGCTCGACGCCGACGAGCGCGCCCTGCTCGACCAGCTGCGCGCTTGGCTCGAGAGGCACGTCGCGCCAATCGTCGACGACCACTGGGCACGTGCGGAGTTCCCGCACGAGCTCATTCCGGGACTGGCCGAGCTCGACATCATGGGGCTGGCTCTCGATCTCGACGACCGTCCGGCCCGCCGCCGCCTGCTGTCAGGGTTCGTCGGCATGGAGCTGGCCCGCGTCGATGCGTCGTTCGCGTCCTTCCACGGCGTGCACAGCGGTCTGGCGATGGGCAGCATCCACCAGTGCGGCTCGACCGAGCAGCGTGCACGGTGGTTGCCGCCGATGCGACGGCTGGAGTTGATCGGCGCGTTCGGGTTGACCGAACCGCACGGCGGCTCGGACGTCGCGGGTGGTCTCGAGACCACGGCGCGACGCGAGGGTGACGAATGGGTCCTCGACGGCGCCAAGCGATGGATCGGCAACGGCACGTTCGCCGATCTGGTCATCGTGTGGGCCCGCGACGTCGCCGACGACGAGGTGAAGGGTTTCGTCGTCGAGAAGGACATGCCCGGCTTCGCGGCGGCGAAGATGGAGAACAAGCTTGCCCTGCGCATCACCCAGAACGCCGACATCACCCTGGACGGGGTGCGCGTCCCCGAGGCGAACCGGCTGCAGAACGCCAACTCGTTCAGCGACACGAACGCCGTCCTGCGCAACACCCGAGGCAGCGTCGCCTGGAGCGCTGTCGGGGTGATGGCCGGCGCGTACGAGGTCGCCGTCGAATACGCGCGCAGCCGCGTGCAGTTCGGGCGGCCGATCGGCGGCTTCCAACTCATCCAGGACCTGCTCGCGCGCATGCTCGGCAACCTGACCGCGTCGCTCGGCATGGCCGTGCGGGGCGCGCAGCTGCAGGACGACGGGGTGTTCGAGGACGAGCAGGGCGCGCTGGCGAAGTCGTTCTGCACGACCCGCCTGCGCGAGACCGTGGCGTGGGGGCGCGAGCTGATGGGTGGCAACGGCGTGCTCCTCGACTACGGCATGGCCCGCTACTTCAACGACGCCGAGGCGCTCTACAGCTACGAGGGCACGCGCGAGATCAACACGCTGATCGTCGGGCGCGCGATCACCGGCGAGAGCGCGTTCACCTGAGCGGCGTCAGCCGAGGTCGCCCGCGGCGAAGGTGTCGCAGCTGCCCGGCGTCCCGGTGCGGTATCCGGTGCTGAACCACTTCTCGCGCTGCTTCGACGAGCCGTGCGTGAACTGTGACTTGTCGACGTGCCCGTTGCCGAGGTGGGTCTGGATGTAGTCGTCGCCGATGCGCCCGGCGGTGTCGAGCGCGCGGCTGATGTCGTCCTTGGTGATGTCGCTGACGAGCGGTTGTCCGCCTGCATCGGGCGTTGTGGTGGCATGGTGTGCCCAGACCCCGGCGTAGCAGTCGGCCTGCAGTTCGAGACGCACCGAGCCGGACGACGGACCCGTAGCTCCGCCTCGCACCTTCGATTCGGTGCCGAGCAGGTCCTGCACGTGATGGCCGTACTCGTGCGCCAGGACGTACGCGTCCACGAACAGTCCGCCCTTCGCGCCGAACTGCGTCTGCAGGTCGTTGTAGAAGCCGAGGTCGATGTAGACGCGTTTGTCGGCCGGGCAGTAGAACGGCCCCGCGCCGCTCGTCGCCGAGCCGCACCCGGTGCCGACCTGTCCGGTGAACCAGATCGTCGGGACCTCGGTGTACGCATGCCCGAGCTTCGGCAGCTCGTCCTGCCAGTACGCCTGGATCGAGTCGATGTCGGCGACGACGGCGCAGTCGAGCTTGGTGTTGGCGTCGGCGCCGGTCCGGCACTCCTTCGCGATCTGGCTGTTGTCGGCGGAGGCGGAACCACCGCCCTGCGTCAGCTGGCCGAGCACGTCCGTGACCGCCGGGTCGCTGCTGCCGCCGAGCACCGACACGAGGACGTAGATGAGCACGCCCACGATGCCCAATCCGCCGCCTCCGACGGCAACCCCGCTTCCGCCGCCCAGTCGCCCGCCGCGGCGGGTGTCACGGACCTCCGACGTGTCCAGACGGGCGCGGCGGTTGTATCTCACCCCACAACGATAGGTTGCCGCTCCCGCGTGCGAAGACACACCACCGCGGCCCCGGCGCACAGGGCGGCGGCGGCGTAGAAGGCGGGGTTGTAGGTACCGGCGGCGTCGCGGATGACGCCCGCGCCCGCCGCCGCCACCGCCGCTCCGAGCTGGTGCGCAGCGAACACCCAGCCGAACACGATCGGGGCCTTCGTCCCGAAGTACTCGTGGCACAGCGCCACGGTCGGCGGCACGGTGGCCACCCAGTCCAGGCCGTAGAACAGGATGAACACCCAGGTGCTCGGCGTGGTGTGCGGCGCCAGCAGCGACGGAAGAGCGAGCAGCGACAGGCCCCGTCCGGTGTAGTAGCCGACCAACAGCAGGCGCGGGTCGTACCGGTCGGTCAGCCAGCCCGAGAAGATGGTGCCGCCGACGTCGAACACGCCGACGAGCGCAAGCAGCCCGGCCGCCGTGGTCGCCGGCATCCCGTGGTCCTGCGCGGCGGGGATGAAGTGCGTGCCGATGAGACCGTTCGTGGTCGCGCCGCACACGGCGAAGCTCGCCGCCAGCAGCCAGAAGACCCGCGACCGCGCCACCGATCTGAGGGTCTGCAGTGCCACTCCCGCGCCGCTGTCGGTGCGGGCTGCACGCGGTGGGCCCGGGTCGGCGTCTGTCGCCCCGTAGGCCAGGAGGTCGAGGTCGTGCGGGTGGTCTCGCAGGAACAGCACGACGAGCGGCACGACCGCCAGCGCGGCGATCGAGACCGTCAGCGACGCCGATCGCCAACCGTGATGCGTCGACAGCGAGGCGATCAGCGGCAGGAAGATGAGCTGCCCGGTGGCGTTGGCGGCCGTGAGCACGCCGCTCACCAGGCCACGCCGCGCGACGAACCACCGGGTCGACACCGTCGCGACGAAGGCCATCGACATCGACCCGGTGCCGAGCCCGACGCAGACGCCCCAGAGCAGGAGCAGCTGCCAGCTCGTCGTCATGAACACGGTGAGGGCGCTTCCGACCGCGACCAGGAGCAGCGCTGCCGTTACCACCGGCCGGATGCCGAAGCGGTCCATCAGGGCGGCGGCGAACGGCGACATGAGCCCGAACAGCGTCATGTTGATCGCCATCGCCGTGCCGATCGTGCCGTGCGACCAGCCGAACTCCATGTGCAGCGGATCCATGAGCACGCTGGGCGCGGAGCGGAAGGCGGCTGCGCCGAGCATCGTCGCGAACGTGACGGCGGCGATGATCCAGGCGCGATGCACGCGCGGGCGAGCGGCGGTGACCGGGGGAGTGTCGAGCACGGGCTCAGTCTGCTGACGGGACGGGCCGTCGCCTAGTGGCAGAGGCGCCACTATGTGCAACAATCCTGCCATGACCCATCGCGTCGTCGTCCTCCTGGTCGCGCCCGTCGTCGGCTTCGACGCGGCCATCGCTCCGCTGGTGTTCAGCGAGGCGCGCGACGCGGCCGGCCGATCGCTCTACGACGTCCGCGTCTGCACGATCGACGGCGCCGCGACGACCACGACCGGCGGATACGGGCTGATCCCGCACGGCGGCGCCGAACTGCTCGCGCGGGCCGACACCGTGCTGATCCCCGGCACCCGGGTGCGCGGACCGCGGACCGACGGCGAGCTGGACCCCGACCTGCGCGCCGCACTGGGACGCGTCCGACCCGGCGCACGACTCGTGTCGATCTGCACCGGCGCGTTCGTGCTGGCGGCGGCCGGCCGGCTGGACGGCCGTCCGGCGACCACGCACTGGGCGTACTCGGAGGACTTCCGGCGGCTCTACCCGCGGGTGGACCTCGACGAGAACGTCCTGTTCGTCGACGACGGCGATGTCCTGACGTCCGCGGGGTTGGCGGCCGGCATCGATCTCTGCCTGCACATCGTGCGCCGAGACCACGGCGTCGAGGTGGCCAACGCGGTTGCCCGGCACTGCGTGGTGCCGCCCTGGCGCGACGGCGGTCAGGCCCAGTACATCGACCGCCCCCTCCCGGCCGAGGACGGCGACTCCACCGCCGGCCCGCGGGCGTGGGCGCTGGAGCACCTCGACTCGGCGATCGGCGTCGCCGCGCTGGCCCGCCGCGCCCGCATGAGCGAACGCACCTTCAACCGGCGCTTCCGCGACGAGACCGGTCAATCGCCGGGTGCGTGGCTGGCCGCGCAGCGCATCGAGTTCGCCCGGCGCCTGCTCGAGACCACCGAGCTGCCGGTCGACGTGGTCGCCCAGCGCGCCGGGCTCGGCACCGGCACGAACTTGCGCAACCACCTGCGGAACACGCTGGGGGTCAGCCCGGGCGCGTACCGCCGCACCTTCCGGGGCCGTTCCGCGTGACCTTCGGGGTGAGATCCGGCGTGACATCCGGGACGACATCCGGGACGACATCCGGGACGACATCCGGGACGACATCCGGGACGACATCCGCCGGTATCATCGATGTCGTGCACCTCCTGACCTGCTAGCCGGACGGCCCGCTTCCGCGCCACCCGTCTGTCCACTGTCAGGAGACCTCATGATCACGGCCACCGACCTCGAGCTGCGTGCCGGGGCGCGCATCCTGCTCGAGCCGATCACTCTTCGCGTCGGCAACGGCGATCGGATCGGCCTCGTCGGGCGCAACGGCGCCGGCAAGACCACGTCCATGCGGGTGCTTGCCGGCGAGGCCCAGCCCCACGCGGGACGCATCGACATCAACGGTGCGGTCGGCTACCTGCCGCAGGACCCGCGGACGGGCGACCTCGACGTGATCGCGCGCGACCGGGTGCTCTCGGCACGCGGCCTCGACACGTTGGTGCGCGACATCGCCAAGGCGCAGGTCGGTCTGGCCGAGCGTCCCGACGACGAGGCGCTGATCCGCCGCTACGGCAATCTCGAAGAACGCTTCACCGCGCTGGGCGGCTACGCCGCCGAGAGCGAGGCGGCGCGGATCTGCGCCAACCTCGGTCTGCCCGACCGGGTGCTGACCCAGCCGCTGCGCACCCTGTCCGGCGGTCAGCGCCGCCGGGTCGAGCTCGCCCGGATCCTGTTCGCCGATTCGGGCGGCGAGCCCACGACGCTGTTGCTGGACGAACCGACCAACCACCTCGACTCCGACTCGATCACGTGGCTGCGCGACTTCCTGCGCCAGCACACCGGCGGGCTGATCGTCGTCAGCCACGACGTCGAACTGCTCGACGCCGTTGTGAACAAGGTCTGGTACCTCGACGCCAATCGCACGACCATCGACGTCTACAACCTCGGTTGGAAGGCGTACCTGCAACAGCGCGAGACCGACGAGCGCCGTCGGCACCGCGAGCGCGCGAATGCCGAGCGCAAGATCGACTCGTTGCGTACCCAGGCCGACAAGATGCGCGCCAAGGCCACGAAAGCCCGGGCCGCACAGCAGATGCTGCGGCGCGCCGACGCGTTGGCGGCGGGACTCGGGGACGAGCGCGTCAACGACAAGGTTGCCAGGTTGCGGTTCCCCGCACCGGCTGCCTGCGGACGCACTCCGCTGACGGCCGAGGGGTTGTCGAAGTCCTACGGCTCCCTCGAGGTGTTCGCCGATGTCGATCTCGCGATCGATCGGGGGGCCAGGGTCGTCGTGCTCGGCCTCAACGGTGCCGGCAAGACCACCTTGTTGCGTCTGCTGGCCGGTATCGAGGCGCCCGACACCGGCTCGGTCGACGCCGGGCACGGGTTACGGCTCGGGTACTACGCGCAGGAACACGAGACGCTCGACCACGACCGCACGATCCTCGAGAACATGCGGACCGCCGCGTCGACCGTGGGGCGTTCCGATCTGTCCGACACCGACCTGCGCAAGATTCTCGGCGCGTTCCTGTTCACCGGCGACGACGTCGAGAAACCGGCCGGCGTGCTGAGTGGCGGCGAGAAGACGCGGCTCGCACTCGCGATGCTCGTGACCAGTGCGGCGAACGTCCTGCTGCTCGACGAGCCGACCAACAACCTCGATCCGGTGAGCAGGGGACAGGTGCTGGACGCCCTGCGCACCTACGCCGGCGCCATCGTCCTGGTGACGCACGACGAGGGTGCGGTCGACGCGCTTTCCCCGGAAAAGGTCATCCTTTTACCCGACGGCGTCGAGGACAATTGGAGCGCCGACCTGACCGATTTGATCACGCTCGCGTAGCCCGGGACGGTGGCACGCGATAGACGCCTTGCCCGGGCGATCTGTGCGGTATTGCCCGACCCCCCGACCAAGATCGGAGTCACAGGCACGCAATGGTCAACTCGATCTTGCAGCAGTTCTCTTGACGCTGCTATCAAGTTGCCGTTGAAGCAATTTGCGAACGCAGCGGGGTGCTGGGTCGCACGAGTTAAGGAGCGCTGAGGCATATGGCGACGGCCACTCTCAAGAAGGGCGCGCGGATCACCGGGGCGGATCGCAACAAGCTGGCGACCGACCTGAAGAAGCAGTACGACAAGGGCAAGAGCATTCGGGAACTCGCCGAATCTCACGGCCGGTCCTACGGATTCGTGCATCGCGTACTGTCTGAGTCGGGAACGAGCCTGCGCGGCCGCGGCGGCGCGACGAGGACGAAGAAGAGGAAGTAACCCTGAGCGCGACTCCGTCGGCAGTCCTTCTCGACATCCCGGCCGAGGCCGGGTTCCGTGCCGAAGTCGTCGGCGAGGTCGCGACGATCACTCTCGCCCGTCCCGAGAAGCTCAACGCCCAGACCCCGCATACCTGGACCGCTCTGACGAAGGTCGGCTCGGAGCTGCCTGCAACGGTGCGTGTCGTGGTGCTGCGTGGCGAGGGCCGGTCGTTCTCGGCCGGCCTCGACCGCGCCATGTTCACTCCCGAAGGAGTCGAAGGCGCTCCCGGCATCGTGGCCCTCACCGAGATGTCGCGTGCGGACGCGACCGCGCTGATCGGTGTGTGGCAGCACGCCTTCGACTGGGTGTCGCGTCCGAGTCTGATCAGTATCGCCGCCGTGCGCGGGCACGCCATCGGCGGCGGGTTCCAGCTCGCACTCGGCGCCGACATCCGCATCGTCGCCGATGACGCGCGCTTCGTCATGGCCGAACCGAAGCTCGGCATCGTCCCCGACCTCGGCGGGACGAAACGCCTGGTCGACCTGGTCGGTTACTCACGTGCCGTCGAGATCTGCCTGACCGGACGGGCCGTGGCCGCGGAGGAGGCGCTGCGCATCGGCCTCGCGTCGCACGTCGTCGCCTCAGCCGATCTCGACGACGCGGTCGAGCAGACCGTGGCGGCCGTGCTGGCCGTGAACCGCGACGCCGCCACCGAGACCAAGGCGCTGCTGCTGGCCGCCGCCGGCCACACCCAGGACGAGCAGGAACACGCCGAACGCGAGGCCCAGTACCGACGGCTGCGCAGCCTGGTCGGCAAGGACGACTGACCTCTACTGGTACCGAGACGCCGGATCCGACCCCGAAATCTGGCGTCTCGATACCAGAAGCGGGGTGGCCGGAACACCTGACGTGGGCCGGACGTTGGGTCCCCCGGAGGTCTCGTGACGATGTCGTCGATGAACATGCACGCGTACGCCTGGCGGTCGATGCCGCGGGGCAAGGACGCCGATCGCAAGGTGCCGAAGGGCACGTGGCGTCGCATCGCGCGTTTCGCGGCCCCTTACCGGCGCGCCCTCATCGTCTTTCTCATCATGATCGTCGCCGACGCGGTCATCGCCGTCACGACGCCTGTTCTCGCCGGCCGGGTCATCAACGACATCACGAGTCACGCTGCAGCGCGCGCGGTCATCTGGATCGCGGTCGTCATCGCCGTCCTCGCCATTGTCGACGCAGCGCTGTCGTTCGCGCAGCGGTGGTACTCCTCGCGCATCGGCGAGGGCCTGATCTTCCACATGCGCACCTCGGTGTTCGACCACGTCCAGCGCATGCCGCTCGCGTTCTTCACGCGCACCCAGACCGGCGCGCTGATCAGCCGGCTCAACAACGACGTGCTCGGCGCGCAGCAGGCGTTCACCTCGACCCTGTCCGGCCTCGTGTCGAACATTGTCAGTCTCGTGCTCACCGCCGGCGTGATGTTCGCGCTCTCGTGGCAGATCACGGCGCTGTCGCTGATCATGCTGCCGGTGTTCGTGCTCCCGGCGCGGCGCATCGGGCGACGCCTGCAAGAGATCACGCGCGAGTCGTACAACCTCAATGCCTCGATGAACGCGACGATGACCGAACGCTTCAACGTCGCCGGCGCCTTACTCGTCAAGCTGTTCGGACGCACCGAGGACGAAGCGACGTCGTTCCGAAACCGCGCCGCGCGGGTGCGCGACATCGGCGTGACCTCGGCGATGTACGGCCGGGCGTTCTTCGTCGCGCTCAGCCTCGTGGCCGCACTCGCGCAGGCGCTCGTTTACGGCCTCGGTGGCTATTACGCCATCACCGGGCAGCTCTCGGCCGGCACAGTGGTCACCCTCGCACTGCTGCTGACCCGGCTCTACGGTCCGCTCACCGCACTTTCGAACGCCCGTGTCGACGTGATGAGCGCACTGGTCAGCTTCGACCGGGTCTTCGAGGTTCTCGACCTCGAGCCGATGATCGCCGACGCACCTGATGCCGCCGAGCTTCCCGCCGACGCCCGCACGTTCGAGTTCGACGACGTGCGCTTCTCCTACCCGACGGCGAGCGAGGTCTCGCTCGCGTCGCTGGAGGACGTCGCGACGCTCGAGCACACCGACAATGCCGAGGTGCTGCACGGGGTCTCGTTCCGCGCCGAACCGGGTCAGCTGATCGCGCTGGTCGGCCCGTCCGGCGCAGGGAAGACGACGATCAGCCAGCTGTTGCCGCGCATCTACGACGTGCGCAGCGGTGCCGTGCGCGTCGGGGGGATGGACGTCCGTGACGTGACGCAACGCTCGCTGCGCGAGCGCATCGGCGTGGTCAGCCAGGAAGCCCACATGTTCCACGACACGATCGCGAACAACCTGCGTTACGCGGCACCCGAAGCCACCGACGCACAGCTGCTCGCCGCCATCGAGGCCGCACAGATCGGCGATCTGGTCGCGTCGCTTCCCGACGGGCTCGACACCCTCGTCGGCGATCGCGGCTACCGACTGTCGGGCGGTGAGAAGGCGCGCCTGGCGATCGCCCGGTTGCTGCTGAAGCAGCCGCAGATCGTGATCCTCGACGAGGCCACCGCGCACCTCGACAGCGAGAGCGAGGTTGCCGTGCAACGTGCGCTGTCGCAGGCACTCGCGGGTCGCACGTCGCTCGTGATCGCGCACCGGCTGTCGACGATCATCAATGCCGACCAGGTCGTCGTGCTGAACGACGGCAGGGTCGTCGAGCACGGCACGCACGCCGATCTCATCGCGGCCAACGGTCTCTACGCCGAGCTGTACCGCACCCAGTTCGAACGGCAGGCCGTCGGGGTCGACTGATGCTCAGCGGGCCGCGAGCGCGCGGCCGCCCAGGGGATCGGCGAGCAACTGGGCGAACGCGATCTCGGCGGCACCGATGAGGGCCGAGTCGTGCGCCAGCCCGGCCCGTGCGAGCACCACCTGCTCGCCGGGGCCGTTGAACGCATGCTCGGCGAGCGCACCCTCGACCTCGGGACGGGCGATGTCGAGCACCTCGGCGAACGTCCCGCCCAGCAGGATCAGCTCGGGATTGAGCGCGTTCACCAGACTGCCCAGCACCTGACCGAGCGAGCGGGCCACCGTCTGCACCGCGGTGCCGGCGCGCCGATCTCCTGCCCGCGCTGCCTCGATCACCGCTCGCGACTCGCGGTCGGTGTGCACGTCGGGGCGCCCGGCCAGAGCGAGCAGGGCGTGGTCGCCGACATAGGTCTCGAGGCAGCCGTGCTTGCCGCAGTGACACGCCGGCCCGGAGGGGTCGACGACGTTGTGCCCGATCTCCCCGGCGTGTCCGCGATAACCGCGCAGCGGCTCACCGTTGACGATGATGCCGGCGCCCACGCCGATGCGCCCCATCAGGAAGACGACGTCGTCGTGCCCGCGGGCCGATCCGCGGCTGTGTTCGGCGAGCGCGGCGAGGTCGGCGTCGTTGCCGACGACGACGGGGATGTGCGGCGAGGCGAGGTCGGTCAGCATCGTGCCGAACGCGGCGTCGCGCCAGCCGAGGTTGGGCGCGAAGCCGACGGTGCCGCTGTGCCGGTCGACGGTGCCGGGGACGCTGACGCCCACGCACACGGGAACTCCCGACAGGCCGGCCAGCCTGGCGAGTTCGGGCACCGTGGCGACGATCTCGCGGGCCACGTCGGCAGCGGTGGGCGGTGAGGTGAACTGCACGACCTGGCGGGCGAGCAGCGTGCCGCCGAGGCCGACGGCGGCGCACGTCATGTGCGTGACATCGACGTCCACCGCCACTACGTACGGTCCGCCGGAGTGCGGGCCGACGACGTGGGACGGTCGTCCGGCCCGAGTACCGCCGGTGGGTACCGACTCCTGGACGAGCCCGAGATCGACGAGGTCGGCGACCAGCGCGCCGATGGTCGAGCGGCTCAGCCCGAGCCGAGCGGTGAGCTCGGCTCGGGTCAGCGCCCCGTCGCGGTGCACCTGGCCGAGGATTAGCGCAAGGTTGTGCCGCCGCATCGCATCGGGCCGGGCAGCGGGGGCGACCATGGTCTGCGTCCGACCTCGGGCCTCAGGCCAGTCCGGACGCGCCGGCTCGCCGTCGGGATATCGCGTCGGCAGCCGCCGCTAGCAGCAGCGCCATGCCCGTGGCGATCTCCTGGATCGCCGAACCGTTGTCGCCGTGCACGAGGGTCGCCATGCCGTTGTAGATGACCTCGATGACGGCGCCGCCGATGATCGCGTCGATCATGCGACCACGTCCGCCGAACAGGCTCGTGCCACCGACCACAGCAGCCCCGACGGCGAGCAGCAGCACGTTGCCGCCGTACGCCTTCACGTTCACGCTCGACACGTTCGAGGCGATCATGATCCCGCCGATCGACGCCATGAACGAACCGAGCACGAACACCGACATGCGGATGCGGTCCACGGGGATACCCGCACGGCGCGCGGCCTCCTCGTTGCCGCCGACCGCGTAGACGTGACGTCCGTAGCGCGTGCGGGTCAGCAGGAACGTCCACACGACGAAGAGCACCAACATGACCGGCACCACCCAGGGCACGCCTTCGACCGGTGGTGGGACGACGCGCACGATCGTGCCGTTGTGATTCTCGAACGTCGGTTGGGTGCTGATCTGGCGGTTCTGGCTGAGCAGGTACACCAGCACGAACGAGATCACGGCCAGGGAGCCGATCTTCGCAGCTACGACGGCGACGGGCTCGGTGGTCAGGTTCCTGCGTCGGCGCTCGTTCACGGCGAGCAGCTTGTTGACCGCGTAGCCCAGCACGACGACGGCGCCGAGCGCCCAGCCGGCCCACAACGGCATCTGCGAGTTGGCGAAGGCCAGCTGCACCGAGTCGGTGACACTCAGGTCACCGTGCGCGCCGGGGCCGTTGCTGACGATGTACTCCATGACGCCCTGGAAGGCGAGGAAGAACGCCAGCGTCACGACGAAGGACGGGATGCGCACCTTCGCGCGCAACCACCCGGTAAGGAAACCGATGAGGATGCCCGTGACCAGGGCCGCACCGATCGACACGGGCCACGGCGCGTTGTAACCGAGCGTGAGACGCGACATGACCGCCGCCGATACTCCCGCGGCGTACCCGGCGGCGAGGTCGATCTCGCCGAGGAGCAGCACGAACACCAGGCCCATGGCGATGAAGATCGTCGCCGTGCCCTCGGTGAACATGTTGCCGAAGTTGAACAGTGAGGTGAAGTTGGGCTGCAGGATCGAGAACAATCCCGCCAGAATGATGAGGCCGATGCCCGCCGGCAGCGAACCCATCTCGCCGCCGCGCACCCGTTGCACGTAATTCTTGAAGTAGGGGACGACGCCGCCCTCGGGTGGTTCGGTGCTGACGACCGGCACGCTCTCCTCGGTGTCGACGGTGTCGTCGGCGGCCGCGTCCGTTGCGGGCTTGTCCAGCATGCTCATCGCGTGACCCTCCGGGTCGCGGTGGAAACGTGGAGTGTCCTCATGCCGCGCGCCCGCTCTGCTCGCCCGTCGTGATCAGTTCGACGAGTTGCTGCTGGTTCACCTCGTCGCGACGCACCTGCGCCGCCAACCGTCCGAGGTACAGGACGGCGATCTTGTCGGCGACCTTCAGCACGTCGGTCATGTTGTGCGAGATCAGCACGACGGCGACGCCGCGATCGGCGAGGCGCCGCACGAGCCCGAGCACCTGCTCGGTCTGCGCGACGCCGAGAGCTGCGGTGGGCTCGTCCAGGATCACGACCTTGGAATTCCAGAGCACCGCCTTCGCGATGGCGACGGTCTGGCGCTGCCCGCCGGACAGGCTCGAGACCCGCTGGCGCACCGACTTCACGGTGCGCACCGAGAGCGACGCGAGGGTTTCCTGCGCGGCGTGCTCCATGCTCGCCTCGTCGAGGACGATGCCGTGTCGGCGTTCGCGGCCCAGAAACATGTTCTGGACGATGTCGAGGTTGTCGCACAGCGCGAGGTCCTGGTAGACGACCTCGATACCGAGATTCGCCGAGTCACGCGGCGTGTGCACCGAGACCGGTTTTCCCTCGAAGAGGTACTCGCCGGCGTCGGTCGTGTAGGTGCCGCTGATGCATTTCACCAGCGTCGACTTGCCGGCGCCGTTGTCGCCGACCAGGGCCGTCACCTCACCGACGGCGGCACTGAAGTCAACGCCCTTGAGGACGCTGACCGGCCCGAAACTCTTGTCGATCCCGCGCAGTTCGAGAATGGGCTGGGCTGATGTCACCGGCTGCGTCCTTTCACGTCTGATGGGGGGCAGCGTGGTCGCCGCCGGTACGAGACCGGCGGCGACCACCCACGAGACTTACTTGACGCCGTTCTGCTTGCAGAGCGCCGTGAACGGGGCCTTGTTGCACACCGTGTTCTTCGGCGTGTACCCGTCGTTGATGGGCCGTGCGACGTTCGCCTTGGTGATGACGACCGGCGTCGCCAGGATCGACGGCACCTTGGTCTTCAACACCGGGTCGTCGCTGGTCACGCCGTGCGTGTCAGGAACCTGACCGTTGACCAGCTGAGCAATCGCCTGCATCGCCGGGAAGGCTTCCTGAGCAGACGGCTTGTAGATGGTGAAGCACTGGTTGCCCTGCATGATCTGCTGCAGACCAGGCGCGGTCGCGTCCTGGCCGGACACCGCAACCTTGCCGTTGAGACCCTGGCGCGTGAGGTCGGTGATGACGCCGCCCGCCATGGTGTCGTTCGCAACCATGACCGCCTGGATGTCGTGGTTGTTGTTCAGCATCGAGTTGAATTCCTGACCCGCCGTCGAGGCGTCCCAGTTGCCGTCCTGCTCGTCGACCTTCGTCCAACCCGGGGTCTTCGACAGCACGCTCGTGTAGCCCTGGTTGAACAGCAGCGCGTTGTTGTCGGTCTTCGCGCCGTCGATCTCGACGTACTTGACCGACTTGTGTCCCTTCACCTGCGGGCACTGGGTCAGCGCGGTGCCCTGCGCCTTGCCGACCTTCACGCCGTCGAAGGACACGTAGAGGGCCGCGCCGCCGCCCGGCGTCAGGCGGTCGTAGTCGACCGTGGTGATGCCGGAGGCCGAAGCCTTCTTCTCGATCGCTGCACCCGAGGGCTGGGACAGGTTGGTGATCATGAGCACCTTGATGCCCGTCGACTCCATCTGGTTCGCGATGCTGGTCATCTGGCTGATGTCGCCGTTGGCGTTCTGGATGTTGCAGCTGAGGTTGTACTTCTTGCAGGCAGCCGCAAGCGCCTGCGGGTCGGCGGTGACCCAGCGCGGCGACGAGACCTTGTCCGGCAGGATGATGCCGACCTTCGCGCCGTTGCCGTTGATGGCGCCACCGCTGGACGACGACGAGGACGACGCCGGCGCGGACGAGGAGTTCCCGCCACCGGCCGGCGTGCTCTGCGCCGGGGCGCTGCTGTTGTTACCTCCACCGCTCGACCCGCAGGCCGCGAGCGCGAAGGCTGCGACGATCCCTATCGCCGCGACGGGCACACTGCTCTTGCGCATGCAGTAACGCCTTTCTGTTGGGGCTGCTGTCCGCTCGACTGAGCCCGCCGAATGTTGTGCGCGCGAACATATCCGATCGCGACTGTCTGGAACACGTCCGACACCAACTCGTTACCTGATCCGGCGGCCGGCGTTAACGGTTGTCCCTTATGTACGTGCGCCGACGAGGTGTTCGAGGGCGAGTTGGTTGAGGTGGACGAAGCCGTAGCCGCGTTGGGCGGTGGTGTCGGGGTCGAAGGTGGTGGTGGTGTCGCGGAGGTGGGTGAGGGTTTCGTCGGGGTTGAGGGTGGGTTCGCGCAGGGTGGTGGTGCCGGCGTGTTGGAGGGCGTGTTGGACTTCGGGGTCGGCGCGGTAGGCCTGGGCGCGTTGTTTGAGCAGCAGGTAGGTGGACATGTTGGCGGTGGCGCTGTCCCAGACGCCGTCCATGTTCTCGGTGCGGGAGGGTTTGTAGTCGAAGTGGCGGGGTCCGTCGTAGGCGGGGGTGGTGGCGGGTTGGCCGGGGGCGCCGTGTTCGAGCAGGTCGACCAGGTGGAAGGCGTTGAGCAGGTCGCCGTGGCCGAACACGAGGTCCTGGTCGTATTTGATGCTGCGCTGGCCGTTGAGGTCGATGTGGAACAGTTTGCCGGCCCACAGGGCTTGGGCGATGCCGGCGACGTAGTTGAGCCCGGCCATCTGCTCGTGACCGACTTCGGGGTTCACCCCCACCATGTCGGCGTGGTCGAGCTCGGCGATGAACGCCAACGCATGCCCCACCGTGGGCAGCAGGATGTCCCCGCGCGGCTCGTTGGGTTTGGGTTCGATCGCGAACCGGATCCCATAACCGCGTTCCAGCACATAGCTTGCGAGGGTGTCGATCGCCTCCCGGTAGCGGTCCAACGCGGCCTGCACATCCTTGACCCCGTCATACTCGGCACCCTCACGCCCACCCCAGAACACGTAGGTCTGCGCACCCAACTCGGCGGCCAGATCCAGATTGCGGGCCACCTTGGCCACCGCATACCGGCGCACCGAGCGGTCATTACTGGTGAACCCACCATCCTTGAACACCGGATGCGTGAACAGGTTCGTCGTCATCATCGGCACCGTCATCCCCGTCTCGGACAACGCCTGCCTGAACCGGGCAACATGCCTGTCCCGATCCGCCGCCGAGGACCCGAACGGCACCAGATCATCATCATGAAACGTCACCCCCGCAGCACCACGCTCAGCAAGACGATGCACCGACTCCACCGGATCCACCGGCCCCCGCGTCGCATCCCCGAACGGATCCCGACCCGGCCACCCCACCGTCCACAACCCGAACGTGAACCCGTCATCCCGCGTCGGGGTCGGTACCACCATGACTGCCTCCGGCATTTGTTCTCGTCGTGAACTTATGCGGCGACGGTATCTCCACCGTCAAGACCCGACATTTCCCCGCTGGTGCCCGGCTCAGCCAATCGCCGCCAGTCGAGCGTCGATGGGCGTGGTCGTGAACTGGTCGCGCCGCAGCCGCAGGATCCTGCCGGCGCGCACGGCGCGCGTCAGTGCGGGGTCGGACCAGCCCAGCAGGCGTGCGTCGGCGCGGGAGAACACGTCGGACGAGGGGAGCTGACGCATGCCGACGAGCAGAGCAGTGGCAGCGGCGCCGCGGGGCGTGCCGTCCGTCGCTGTGGACGCCCGCCCGACCCTGTGGACAACGCGTGGGCCTAGAGCAGCGAGCGCAGGACGTAATGCATGATGCCGCCGTGGCGGTAGTACTCCGCCTCGCCGGGGGTGTCGATGCGCACTCGGGCGTCGAACTCGACCGAGCCGGCCCGCACATGCACGGTGCGCGGTGTCGCACCGGCGTTGAGCTCTTCGATTCCCGTGATGTCGAAGGTCTCCTCGCCGGTGAGCCCGAGCGACTCGGCCGTCTCGCCGTCCGGGTACTGCAGCGGAAGGACGCCCATGCCGATCAGGTTCGAACGGTGGATGCGCTCGTAGGACTCCGCGATCACGGCGCGTACGCCGAGCAGCGCGGTGCCCTTCGCGGCCCAGTCGCGCGACGAGCCCGAGCCGTACTCCTTGCCGGCCATGATCACGAGCGGCGTCCCGGCCTCGGCGTAGTGCATTGCCGCGTCGTAGATCGTCGTCACCGAACCGTCGGCGGTGAAGTCGCGCGTGAAGCCGCCCTCGGTGCCCGGCGCTAGCTGGTTGCGCAGCCGGATGTTCGCGAACGTGCCGCGGATCATCACCTCGTGATTGCCGCGGCGCGAGCCGTAGGAGTTGAAGTCCTTGCGCTCGACCCCGTGCTCGGCGAGGTACGCGCCGGCGGGGGAGTCGGTCTTGATCGCGCCGGCCGGGCTGATGTGGTCGGTCGTGACCGAGTCGCCGAGCAGCGCGAGCACCCGCGCGCCGGTGATGTCCGAGACGCCGGACGGATCACGGTCCATGCCCTCGAAGTACGGCGGCTTGCGCACGTAGGTCGACTCGGCGTCCCACTCGAAGGTGGCACCCTCCGGTGTCTGCAGTCCCTGCCAGCGCTCGTCGCCGGCGAAGACGTCGGCGTAGTCGCGGCTGAACATCTCGCTGGCGATCGCCGAGTCGATCGTCTCCTGGATCTCTTGCGGCGTGGGCCAGATGTCGTGCAGGAAGACGTCGTTGCCGTCGCCGTCCTGCCCCAGGGGGTCGTTCATCAGATCGACGTCCATCGACCCGGCCAACGCGTAGGCGACGACCAGCGGCGGCGACGCGAGATAGTTCATCTTCACGTCGGGGTTGATGCGGCCCTCGAAGTTGCGGTTGCCGGAAAGCACCGCGGTCACCGCGAGATCGCCCTCGTTGACCGCCGCCGAGACCTCCTCGATGATCGGCCCGGAGTTGCCGATGCACGTTGTGCAGCCGTATCCCACCAGGTTGAAGCCGAGCTTCTCGAGGTACGGGGTCAGACCGGCGCGGTCGTAGTAGTCGGTGACGACCTTCGAACCGGGCGCGAGCGACGTCTTCACCCACGGCTTGCGCGCCAGGCCCTTCTCGACGGCCTTCTTCGCCAGCAACGCGGCGCCGATCATCACCGACGGGTTGGACGTGTTCGTGCACGAGGTGATGGCGGCGATCACGACGGCGCCGTGGTCGACGACACCCCTGCCGCCGTCGGCGAACTCGACCTCGATCGGGTTGGACGTACGCCCCTCGGCGCCGGTCGCGCACGAGGGCGCCGGCGCCTCGTCGTCCTCACTCGGAGCAGCCGGGTCGGACGCCGGGAACGACTCGTCGTTCGCCTCGTCCACGCCGTCCTGCACCGACTCGACGTAGTTGTTCAGAGCTTCGCGGAACATCGGCTTCGCCGACTTGAGCGGGACGCGGTCCTGCGGGCGCTTCGGACCGGCGAGCGAGGGCTCGACGGTCGACAGGTCGAGCTCGAGCGTCTCGCTGAACGCCGGCTCGGTCGACGGGTCGTGCCAGAGCTGGTTCTCCTTGGCGTACGCCTCGACCAGCGCGATCTGCTCGTCCTTGCGGCCGGTGAAGCGCAGGTACCGCAGTGTCTCGTCGTCGATCGGGAAGATCGCGCACGTCGAGCCGTACTCCGGGCTCATGTTGCCGATGGTGGCGCGGTTCGCGAGCGGCACGGCACCCACGCCGGAGCCGTAGAACTCGACGAACTTGCCGACCACGCCGTGCTTGCGCAGCATCTCGGTGATCGTCAGGACGAGGTCGGTCGCGGTCGAGCCGTCCGGCAGCTCGCCGGTGAGCTTGAACCCCACGACGCGGGGGATGAGCATGCTGACCGGCTGACCGAGCATCGCCGCCTCGGCCTCGATGCCACCGACGCCCCAGCCGAGCACACCGAGGCCGTTGACCATCGTCGTGTGCGAGTCGGTGCCGACCAGCGTGTCGGGATAGGCCATGCCACCGCGCGCGAACACGACGCGGGCGAGGTACTCGATGTTGACCTGATGGACGATCCCGGTGCCGGGAGGCACGACCTTGAACTCGTCGAAGGCGGTCTGCCCCCAGCGCAGGAACTGGTAGCGCTCGATGTTGCGCTCGTACTCGAGCTCGACGTTGCGAGCGAACGAGTCGGGCGTGCCGAACAGGTCGGCCACGACCGAGTGGTCGATCACCAGTTCGGCCGGGGCCAGCGGGTTGATGCGGGTGGCGTCGCCGCCGAGTTCGACGACGGCCTCGCGCATGGTCGCGAGGTCGACGACCGCGGGGACGCCGGTGAAGTCCTGCATCACGACGCGCGCGGGGGAGAACTGGATCTCGGTGTCCGGCTCGGCGTCGGGGCGCCACTTGGCGAGCGCCTCGATCTGGGCGGACGTGACGTTCTTGTCGTCCTCGGTGCGCAGCAAATTCTCGAGCAGGATCTTGAGACTGAACGGCAGTCGCTCGGCGCCCTCGACGGCGCTCAGGGCGAAGATGTCGAAGCTCTCGCTTCCGACCGAGAGCTGGGTGCGGGATCCGAAGCTGTCCTTGCTCTGTGCTGGCACGGGAACTGCGCCTCCTCGAATGTCATGGCCGAGATCTCTTGACGTCAAGATACCTTCGAACATACCACCGTGGGACGGGTTGCCTGAGCGCTGCCGGGCAGCGTCCCGGTGTTCACCCGCCGGCCTCGCTACAGTCACCCGCATGACCGACAGCGCCACCCGCGAGGGGGCGTCGGCCGGTGCGGTACAACGTTCGAGGCCCATGCGCGTCATCGACGCGGTCGGGTGGACCCGCATCAGGCGGGGCGCCCTGTTGCTCTACGTCGTCGCGCTCGTAGTGATCATCGCGGTCGTGGGCGTGCCGATCGGACGCAACGAGATCGCGATCTTGAGCGTGCTCCCACTCGCGATCACCCGCTTCGGCGCCGGTTGGCGCAGCTTCGGGCAGGTCTTCCTCGACTGGGCGCCGTTCACCGCAGTGCTGATCCTCTACGACAAGACGCGCGGCGCGGCAGATGCCGTCGGTCTGCCGCTGCACGAGAACGACGTCGTGGGCTGGGAGCGCGGGTTGTTCGGCGGCAACGTGCCGACGGTATGGCTGCAGCACCACCTCTACGACCCGCACCACGTCTTCTGGTACGACGCACTGTTCACCCTGATCTACACGTCCCACTTCATCGCCACGCCGGTCGTGGCGGCGGTGCTGTGGCTGCGCCACCGCACGTATTGGCTGCAGTACATCTCGCGTGTCGTGCTGTTGTCGGTCGCGGGCCTGATCACCTACATCCTCTTCCCGGAGGCGCCGCCCTGGCTGGCCGCCCGCGACGGCTTCATCGCCGATCCGATCGCGCGATTGTCGGCTCGCGGCTGGATCTGGCTGCACGCCCCGAACCTGCAGACCACGCTGGCGCACGCGCAGCAGGACGGGTCGAACCCGGTCGCGGCGATGCCCTCGCTGCACGTCGCCTTCGCCTGCCTGATCGCGCTCTACGTCGGCAGCAAGCTGTCGAGCCGGTGGCGACATCTGTTGTGGCTCTATCCCGTCGCGATGGGGGTAACGCTGGTCTACACCGGCGAGCACTACGTCGTCGATCTGCTGGCCGGACTGGTCTACGCGCTCGCCGCGCACCTGGGCCTGTCCTGGTGGGAGCGGCGCCGGGCTGCGCGCCTTGCTGCTCCGGACGTCGCGGGCTGAGCCGCTTGCGCGGCGGGTGTTGCCCTCGTTCGCAACCACCCTCCTCACTGCGTCGGGAGGGGGCCGGGCCCATCCACGCTCCCGAGCGCGACGCCCGCCGCCCCGGCCCCGCTGCCGGCTCGCCGTCGGCGCGTCACGTCCGGCTGGGGCGCTTTGTGCAATTTGTTACTCATGGTGCCAGTGATTCTCGAGTGGCGCCTGGCAAATTTGGGGCAGAAATGGCACTCTGAGCACGCAAGTGTTCCATGTTGCTCCGCTGTCCCGCGGCCGCCGCCCCCGGCCGGTCGCCTGTCGAGTTGACTGCTGAGAGGCCGTAGCCGTGCCCGTCATCCACCGCTACCTGCGCATCGGCCGACCCAGAACCGTGTCCCTGCTCCTGGCCCTGCTGGCCGTCGCGAGTCTGCTCGTCGTGCCCGGCCGGATCGCGGGCGCCGCGCCGCCGCCCAACCCCGGCTCGTCCGCGCCGACCAACCCGACCAACGGCCAACTCAACGGGGCGTCCGCGCACAAGTCCGCGGTCGCCGCGGAGGTCGGACGGCTGGGCGCCAGCGTGGCCGCGATCGAGTCCCAGCTGCGCCAGCTCGAGGCGGCGCGCGAGATGGCCGAGCAGAAGCTCGCCTACGCCCTGTCCAAGCTCGAGCAGGCGAAGATCGATTCGGCGAAGGCCGCCAAGGCCGTCGTCGCCGCGCAGCAGCGCGTCGACGCCGCGCAGCAGCAGTTCGCCGCGTTCGCCCAGGCCACCTACATGAACGGCTCGATCGGCGGTATGACCGAGTCGCTGCTGACCGCCCAGGACCCGAACACGCTCCTGCAGCAGAACGCACTTCAGCAGTATGAGAGCGACCACCAGATCGACGCCATCGGCAACGTCAAGTCGGCGACCGTGGCGCGCTCGAACGCCGACGCGGCTGCCCGGCTCGCCGTGGCGAGGCAGCGCGCGGCCACCGTCGCCGCCGAGCACGCCAAGGAGGCTGCCGACGCCGCGGTCACGGCTGCCATCGAGGAGCAGAAGCAACTGCAGGCCCAGTTGGCGAGCCAGCAGGCCGCGCTGCAGCAGGCACAGGAAGAACTCGCCACGCTGAACCACCAGCGGGCCGCCTACATTCAGTACCAGCAGCAACTGGCCGCCTACCAGGCCTACCAGCGGCGACAGGCCGCGCTCCGCGCCGAGCGCGCCCGCGAGGCGGCCCTGCGTGCCGCGGCGGCCGAACGGCGCCGGCTGGCCGCGCAGGAGGCCGCCGCGGCCGCCGCAGCACGGCACCACCGCCACCACTCCGGCGGCGGGAACGGGGGCGGCGGCACCGTCTCCTCGTCCGGGGGCGGCGGAGGCGGTGGCGGTGGCGGCGACATCTCGCCGAGCGGCGGACAGTGGACGCCCCAGGCCGGCGAAGAGGCCGCCAGCCGTGCGTTGCGCTGGCGCGGCTGGATGTACGCCTGGGCCGGCGGCAACGCCTACGGACCGACCTACGGTGTCTGCGCCGGTGACGGTGCCTTCAACGACTGTCACGTCAAGGGCTTCGACTGCTCGGGGCTGAGCCTGTACGCGTGGGCGCCCTACATCAGCCTCGACCACTACGCGGCCGCGCAGTACTGGCAGGCGGGCTCGTTCCACCCGTCCACCTCCCAGCTGCGGCCGGGTGACCTGACCTTCTGGAGCTCGAACGGCAGCCCGAGCGGCATCCACCACGTCGCGATCTACATCGGCGGCGGGAATGTGGTGCAGGCACCGCAGAGCGGTTCGGTCATCCAGATCACGCCGCTGTGGAGTGTCGACTGGGGCTACCTCGGGGCGACGCGTCCACTCACCTGAGGACGGAGCGGACGTGTGCGTCCGCACCTGCGGAGGCCGGTCCCGGACGTGACGTGGTTGCAGCGTCGGGTCGGTAGCGTGATCACGTGATCGCAGCACCGAATGGCCGCCCGGACGCGGTGCTGCGCGACCGCTTCGGGCGCACGGCGACCGACCTGCGCATCTCGCTCACCGACCGGTGCTCGCTGCGCTGCACCTACTGCATGCCGGCCGAGGGTCTTGACTGGCTCACGCAACGCGACCGGCTCAGCGACGACGAGATCGTGCGCCTGGCCGAGGTCTTCATCGGCCTGGGCGTCGAGAGCGTGCGGCTGACCGGCGGCGAGCCGCTGGTGCACCGCACCGTCGTCGACGTCGTGCGCCGGCTGGCCGCGCTGACGCCGCGCCCCGAACTGTCACTGACCACGAACGGGATCAGCCTCGACCGGTCGGCCGGCGATCTCGTCGCCGCGGGACTCGACCGCGTGAACGTCTCGATCGACACGCTCGACCGCGATCGCTTCCGCGAGCTCACCCGCCGCGACCGGCTGCCCGACGTGCTGCGCGGGATCGCGGCAGCCGCCGAGGCCGGGCTGGCTCCGGTGAAGGTCAACTCGGTGCTGATGCGCGACTCGAACCTCGCCGAGGCGCCGCAGTTGCTGACGTGGGCGCTGCGCAACGGATACCAGCTGCGCTTCATCGAGCACATGCCGCTCGACGCCGACCACAACTGGACGCGCGCGACGCATGGTCACCGCCGCAGAGGTGCTCGAGCTGCTCGAACGCGACTTCGAACTCGCGCCGCGCGGCCACGTGGGCCACGCACCGGCCGAGGAGTTCGACGTGATCGACGGACCCGACCGCGCCTCATGGGCCGTGCAGCCCGGACGCCTCGGCGTGATCGCGTCGGTCACCCGTCCGTTCTGCCGCGACTGCGACCGGCTGCGCCTCACCGCCGACGGCCAGCTGCGCACCTGCCTGTTCGCGCAGGACGAGACCGACCTGCGCGGACCGTTGCGCGCCGGCGCCTCGGCCGAGGAACTGGCGGCGATCATCCGGACGGCCGTGACGGCAAGCAGGCCGGCCACGGCATCGACGCCCCCGATTTCGTCCAGCCGATCAGGACCATGTCCGCCATCGGCGGTTGAGGGTACGCGGCCATCGACGGTCTCGCTCGCTTCGCGATCCTGCGATCCGACGCGCTCGCGACGCTGCGTGGAGGCGGTCCGAGCGCAGCGAATTCGCCAGCAAACTCCGGCGGGCCAGGAAGTCGGCGAGATGGTCGGCGTGCTCGTCGCACGCCAGCCAGTGCTTGACGCGCGCGGCGTCGTGCAGCTTGGGGTTGCGCCACTCCAGATCGACGGTTGCGGCGGCACGGCAACCGCGGGCCGAACACCGAAGATCTTCTTCACTGGACACCAAGGCAACGTATAGCCGGGTCCCGTACCGTGATTGCGACTGCCGTTCGGAAGGACCCCACGTGACGCATTCCAATTCGCCGACCTCGACCCCCGCGGCCGATGCCGGCGCGCTCGAGCGGGTGATGTTCGAGATCAAGCGGGTCATCGTCGGTCAGGAACGCCTGGTCGAACGGATGATGATCAGCCTGCTGGCGCGTGGCCACTGCCTGCTCGAAGGCGTGCCCGGGGTTGCGAAGACCCTTGCCGTCGAGACGCTCGCCCGCACGGTGAGCGGCTCGTTCGCGCGCGTGCAGTTCACCCCCGACCTCGTGCCGTCCGACATCGTGGGCACGCGCATCTACCGTCCGAACAGCGAGCGGTTCGACACCGAACTCGGTCCGGTCATGGCCAACTTCGTGCTCGCCGACGAGATCAACCGCGCGCCCGCCAAGGTGCAGTCGGCGATGCTCGAGGTGATGGCCGAGGGTCACGTCACCATCGGCGGCCAGCGCTTCGACGTCCCCCAGCCGTTCCTCGTCCTCGCCACCCAGAACCCGATCGAGTCGGAGGGCGTGTACCCGCTCCCGGAAGCGCAGCGCGACCGGTTCCTGATGAAGATCAGCATCGACTACCCGACGACCGCCGAAGAGCGCGAGATCGTCTACCGCATGGGCGTCGAGCCGCCCGTCGCGAACGCCGTCATCAGCACTGACGAGCTCAGCCGACTGCAGCAGGTCGCGGGCCGCGTGTTCGTGCACCACGCGATCGTCGACTACGTCGTGCGGCTGGTGGTCTCGACCCGGCACCCGGCCGAGCACGGCATGCACGACGTCGCGTCGTGGGTGGCGTACGGGGCGAGCCCGCGCGCGAGCCTCGGGCTCATCGCAGCGGGACGGGGCATGGCGCTGCTGCGCGGACGTGACTACGTGCTGCCGCAGGACATCCTCGACATCGCCGGGGACGTGCTCGCGCACCGCCTCGTGCTCAGCTACGACGCGATCGCCGACGGCGTCCCCGCCGCGCATGCGGTGCGTCGGGTGTTGCAGACCGTCCCACTGCCGCAGGTCGCGCCGCGTCAGCGCGCCAACGGCCCGGCGACGCGCGTCCGCCAGCCACCCCGCAGCAGCCGCTGGTGTACGGCCAGGCGGCCCCGCCGCAGCAGCCGAACCCGTGGGGCGAACGCTCCGCGTGACCGAGCACCACCGATGACCGGACCTACTCCCGTCGACCACGGGCCGGCGCTCGACCTCGGGCCGTCCGAGGCGTTGCTGCGCCGGCTCGAACTCACGGTGCGCAACCGCTTGGACGGGTTGCTGCAGGGCAACTACGTCGGTCTCGTGCCCGGCCCGGGCAGCGAGGCGGGGGAGTCGCGCCAGTACACGCCCGGTGACGACGTGCGCCGGATGGACTGGCCCGTCACGGCGCGCACCACCGTCCCGCACGTGCGGCAGACGATCGCCGACCGCGAGCTCGAGACATGGCTGGTCGTCGATCTGTCGCCGAGCATGGACTTCGGCACCGGGCTGACCGAGAAGCGCGAACTGGTGCTGGCCGCGATCACCGCGGTCGTGCATCTCACGGTCCGCGGCGGGAACCGGATCGGCGCACTCGTCGCCAACGGCACCGAGAGCTTTCACATCCCGGCGCTGGGCGGACGCAACCACGGGCGGCACCTGATCCGCCGCATCGCCGCGACCCGTCGCGCCGAGCGAGGTGGTGGCGCCGAGCTTCCCGACCTGCTCGAGTCGTTGCGCCGCCCGCCGCGGCGACGCGGTCTCGTGGCGGTGGTGTCCGACTTCATCGGCCCGGTCACGACCGGCGAGCTCGCCGTGGGAACGGCCGCTGCGCGCACTGGGGTTGCGGCACCAGCTGCTCGGCATCGAAGTGCTCGACCCGCGTGAGCTGGAGCTGCCCGCCGCCGGCCTGGTGACCTTCGTCGACACCGAGTCGGGACGTGAGCTCGAGGTGCAGACGTCGTCGGCGAACGTGCGGCAGAACTACGCGGCTGCCGCGACCGCACAGCGCGCGCGCATCGCCGACAGCCTGCGCCACGCCGGCGCAGGTCACCTGCAACTTCGCACCGATCGCGACTGGATCAACGACGTCGTGCGTTACGTCGTCGCCCGCCGCCGCATGGGTGGCCAGCTCGTTACGGCCGGTCGCCAGGGGGTGCGGTAGATGACGTTCCTGTCGCCCGCGTGGCTGCTGCTGCTGATCGCCGTGGCGCTCGTGCTCATGGCCTATGTCGTGGTGCAGTTGCGGCGCAAGAAGTACGTCGCGCGGTTCAGCAACGTCGAGTTGCTCGGCAGCGTCGCACCGCGACGCCCGGGATGGCGCCGGCATCTCACCTTCGCACTGCTGCTGATCGGGCTCACCGTGCTGTCGGTCGGCGTGGCCCGTCCGGCTGCGTCCGTGCGCGTGCCGCGCGACCGCGCGACGGTGATGCTCGACATCGACGTGTCGCTGTCGATGGAGGCGACCGACGTGCTGCCGTCGCGCCTGCAGGCCGCGAAGAAGGCCGGCAAGCAGTTCGCGGACATCCTGCCAGCACGCATCAACCTCGGCCTGATCAGCTTTGCACGCAACGCGAATGTGCTCGTGCCGCCCACCCTCGATCGCGAGTTGGTAAAGAAGGCGATCGACGGCCTGAAGCTCGCCAACTACACCGCCATCGGTGAAGCGATCTTCAGCTCGCTCGATGCCGTCCGGGTGTTCGCGCAGGCCACCACGGCCAAGGGCGACAAGCCGCCGCCTGCGCGCGTCGTATTGCTCAGTGACGGGTCGAACACGACCGGACGGTCGATCTCGTCGGCGATCGCGGCAGCGCGCGCGGCGCACGTCCAGATCTCGACGATCGCGTTCGGCACCCCCAACGGCACTGTGGTGGGCACGAACGGTGAGCAGGTTCCGGTGCCCGCGGACAACGCGGCCCTGAGCCAGATCGCTCTGCAGACCGGCGGCACGTTCCACACGGCCACGTCGGTGCAGGAGCTGCAGGCGGTCTACAAGGACATCGGTTCGCAGATCGGCTACACCACCGTGCATCGCGACATCTCGTGGCGCTTCCTCGCCGTCGGGCTGCTCTTCACGCTGGCGGCGGCAGGCGCGTCGATGCTGTGGTCAGGACGCCTCGTCTGACGCGACGACGACGGGCCGGCAGCTGTGCTGCCGGTCCGTCGTCGTCCGTGGTCAGCTCAGGTTGATGAGCTTCCACATGCCCATGAACGCGTGCGGCATGCCGGTCTTGAAGTCCGGCCAGAAGCAGGCGATGAGGTACTTGCCGGGAGCGAGGTTGATGTACTGACCCGCGCTCTGACGCTGTGTCAGCACTCCGAACCCGTAACTGCCGGGCAGGGCGAACGACGGCTGACCCTGCGCGCCGTGCTTGAAGTAGCGACGGATCTGCGCGTTGGTCGTGCCCGCCTTGACGTGCTGGAACTCGACGAAGTGCGGCTGGTCGGCACGGTTGCGGAACTGCAGCCAACCCTTGTGCGGGATCGTCTGCGGCTGCGCCGTGAACCCGTACGTGTACGCGGTGATCAGGCCGTGGGTGGGCACCGCCTGGCGGGGCGGCGTCTTGCCGAAGACAGTGACCATCGCCAGCGCGTTGCTGTTCTGGTCGATGAAGACGAAGTGGCCGGCGGGAAGCGACACCGCGAACCAGCCTGGCTTACCGGGGCGCGTCTCGGCCCCGCCGCGGAAGACGATGTTGCGGTCGATGCGGTGCACCGCCTTGACGTTGCCGCTGAATGCCTTCGGCAGATCGGAGCCGGCCTGCTGGAGCGTGTAGCCGTTGCGCAGGCGGGCGATCTGCAACACGTGATCACCCTTGCCCGTGACCACCTTGAAGATGGTGCGGCCGGCGTGAACGCGGTGGCCGGTACTGAGTGAGACGGACTTGGAACTCATGTGCACGACGACGGTCGGGACCGCACCGGCAGCGGCGTCCGCCGGTGCGGCGGCGACGATACCGGCGGCCGCGGTGAGTGCGACCGCACCGGCAGCGGCGAGCGCTCTGATTCGTAGGTTGTGCATGGGCCCTCCAGGCGACTGAGTAACTGCGCTGACCATGCGGGGGGTTTCACGGGAAAGTGAAGACCTCGCGCGCCGGGTTGACAAGGTGTCCCGAGAAATTTGCATCGAGCGCACACCGGGCCGCCGGTCTCCCGACGACCCGATGTGCGCATCGTCCCTACTTGAGGTGAATCAGCTTCCACATGCCCATGAAGGCGTGCGGCATGCCGGTCTTGAAGTCCGGCCAGAAGCAGGCGATGAGGTACTTGCCGGCGGGCAGGTTGAGGTACACGTCGGAGTTCTGTCCCTGCGTCATCACGCCGGTCCCGAAGTTCGGCCGCAGACCGAAGGACGGCTGGCCCTGCGCGTGGTGCTTGAAGTAGCTGCGCACCTGGGCGTTGGTCGTGCTCTCCTTGACCTCCTGGAACTGCACGAAGTGCGGCTGGTCGGCGTTGTTGACCAGGTGCACCCAGCCCGCGTGCGTGAGCGCCGGACGGTCGGTGGTGAAGCCGTAGGTGTAGAGGCCGATCGTTCCGCCGTTGGGAACGTTCTTACGCGGCGTCGCCTTGCCGACGACCTTCACCGCCGCGAACTTGTTCGTGTTCACGTCGAGGAAGTAGAAGGTGCCCGCGGGCAGGTTCGCCGTGAACGCGCCAGGGTTCTTCGGGCCCGCCTCGGTGCCGCCGCGCAGGACGGTGCGGCGGTCGACGCGATTGATCGCCTTGACGTCGCCGCCGAACGCCTTGCCGATGTCCTGCCCGAACTGGGGGAGCGAGTAGCCCTTCTTCAGCTTCACGACGTTGATCTGGTGGACGCCCTTGCCGGTCGTCACGTGGTAGATCGTGCGGCCGGCGGTGACGGTGTTGTGTGCACCGACCTGGATGCCCTTGTTCGTGACGTGCACCTGCACGATCGGGACCGGCGCCAAACCGGCGGCGCCTGCTGCGCTCGGCACGGTCGCCAGCGAGCCGGTGACGGCCGCGGTGACAGCAACTGCGATCGCGGCATGTTTGCGGAACTGCATGGATCCTCCCTAGGGATCGTTCGTGAACCGTGGATCAGGCGAGCCGGACGAGCTTCCACCTGCCGATGAAGGCGTGTGGCATGCGGTCGACGCGCCTGATGGCGTGGGCGTTGCCTCCGCACGGCCGCCCGATGTCAGCGCCGGAGCTGCGCGGCGCGTAGCCGTCGCGCAAGTGGACGACGTTGATGACGGACCCCCCGATATCGCACGACGCCGGCTGTTGTCGAACCGGTCGCGCGGGGTGATCACATCCCGTCGGGGCCCGCGGCACAAGGATGCTGGCACCCCCTGGCCACAGATTGTCGCAAACTTGCTATGACAATTCGGGCGATTGCCGCCTCACGGCCGCAGGTGCGGTTCCAGTGATCACTGGGTCGGGTCGAGTACCAGCTTGCCGAGCGAGCTGCGGTCGAGCAGCGCGCGGTGTGCGTCGGCCGCGGCCGCCAGGGGATAGGTCGCGCCGATGACCGGGCGCAGTGACCCGTCGGCGAGCAGGCCCATCAGGTCGGTGACGGCCTCCGCGAGCAGACCCGGCCGCTGCAGGACGTGCACCAGCCAGAAGCCGATCACGGCCTGGCTGCGCGACATGAGCACGCGCGCGTCGATGGGGGCGGGCGGGGTGCGTCCGGCCATGCCGAAGACCGCGAGCCGTCCGAGCGGCGCCAACGCCGCGAGGCTCTCGTCGAAGACGCGGCCGCCGGTCATCTCGAGCACGATGTCGACGTCCGCGCCCTCGTTCGCCTCACGCAGCACGGCGGTGAGCTCGCCGGCGCGCGAGTCGACAGCGACGTCCGCGCCGAGCTCGAGGGCGAGCTCGCGCTTCTCCGGCGACGAGGCGGTCGCGATCACCCGTCCGGCGCCCCAGCGCTTCGCGAGCTGGATGGCGATCGTCCCGACGCCACCAGCGCCGGCGTGGACGACGACGCTCTCGCCCCGCTGCAGATGCGTCGAGGTGCGCAGCAGGTGCCAGGCCGTCGATCCCTGGACGAGGGTGGTGAGCGCGGCGGCGTCCGACACCGTGTCGGGCACCGGGATCAGCGTGCGCGGGTTGGCGGCGATCTTTTCGGCGTACCCACCGTTGCCGACGAGACCCAGGAGTCGAGCGCCGTCGGGCGCGCGCACCACGACCTCGCTGCCGGGGATCATCGGCAGCTCCTGCTTGGCCAGATAAGAGTTCTCGGTCTGGTGGGTGTCGGCGTAGTTGACGCCGGCCGCGAGGACGTCGAACACCTGCTGGCCCGATCCTGGCTCCGGGTCGGGTACCTCGCTCACGACAAGCGTCTCGGGACCGCCGAACTCGTTGAGCTGGATGGCACGCATGGTCCGACCGTACCGACGAGTACGGCGCTCCCGCGAACGCGTCCGATCGGATCGGCTAGCGTCGAGAGCGTGGACGAGGGCAACGGCGGCGGCAGGACGGTGCTGGTCACCGGTGGCAACCGCGGGATCGGCCTCGCCATCGCGAAGGCGTTCGTCGCGAACGGCGACCGCGTCGCGGTGACCCATCGCGGCAGCGGCGCACCTGAAGGCATGTTCGGCGTGCAGTGCGATGTCACGTCGGCGACCGACGTCGACTCGGCCTTCACCGCGGTCGAGCAGGAATTCGGTCCCGTCGAGATCCTCGTCGCCAATGCCGGCATCACCGACGACACGTTGTTGCTGCGCATGACCGAGGAGTCGTTCGAGCGGGTGCTTGACGCCAACCTGACCGGCGCGTTCCGGGTAGCGCATCGCGCCACGAAGGGCATGCTCCGCGCCCGCAAAGGCCGGCTGATCTTCATCTCGTCCGTGGTCGCGTTCGTCGGTTCGCCGGGTCAGGCGAACTACGCGGCGAGCAAGGCGGGCCTCATCGGGCTGGCCCGTTCGATCGCCCGTGAGCTCGGATCACGCACCATCACCGCGAACGTCATCGCTCCGGGCTTCATCGAGACCGACATGACCGCGGGGCTCGGCGAGGCCCGCGAGAAGGAAATCCTGGCGAGCGTGCCGCTCGGCAGGTACGGCGGCGCGGACGAGGTCGCCGCAGCCGCGCTGTACCTCGCGTCCGAGCAGGCGGCGTACGTGTCGGGTGTCGTGCTGCCGGTCGACGGCGGCCTCGGAATGGGGATCTGACGTGGGAATCCTGGACGGCAAGAAGCTGCTGATCACCGGCGTGATCACCGACGCGTCGATCGCGTACTCGGTCGCCCGGCTCGCCCAGCGCGAGGGTGCCCAGATCGTGCTCACGGGCTTCGGCCGCATGTCGCTCGTCCAGCGCGTCGCACGGAAGCTGCCCGACCCGCCGCCGGTCATCGAACTCGACGTCTCCGACCAGGGACACCTCGACTCGCTCGCCGACCGTGTGCGCGAACACATGGACGGCGTCGACGGCGTGCTGCACTCGATCGGATTCGCGCCGGCGTCCTGCCTCGGCGGCGATTTCCTGGCGACACCGTGGGACGACGTCGCGACGGCGATCCAGATCTCGACGTTCTCCCTGAAGTCACTCGCGGTCGCGACGCTGCCGCTGTTCGGTGCTGACGGCGGGTCGATCGTCGGCCTCACCTTCGACGCCAGGTTCGCGTGGCCGGCCTACGACTGGATGGGCATCGCCAAGGCCGGCCTCGAATCGACGGCGCGCTACCTCGCTCGCGAGCTCGGGCCGAGGCACATCCGCGTCAACACGATCGCGGCCGGCCCGCTGCGCACGATGGCGGCCAGGAGCATCCCGGGGTTCGCCCAGTTCGAGGACGCCTGGAACGGGCGCGCGCCGCTGGGATGGGACAACGAGGACGCCGAACCTGTCGCGCGCTCGACAGTCGCGCTGCTGTCGGACTGGTTCCCCGCAACCTCCGGCGAGATGATCCACGTAGACGGCGGTTTCCACGCGATGGGTGTCTGAGTGTCGTTCCAAGCCCTGCTGTTCCACTCGTTCGGCGGTCCCGAGGGACACGACGACGTGATGCCGTTCTTGCGCAACGTCACCCGGGGTCGCGGCGTGCCGGACGAGCGGCTCGAGGAAGTCGCGCAGCACTATCACGCAGTGGGTGGCGTGTCGCCGATCAACGCCCAGAACCGTGCGCTGATCGCTGCGCTCGACAAGGAGTTCGCCGACAACGGCATCGCCCTGCCCATCTACTACGGCAACCGCAACTGGCGGCCGTACGTCGCCGACGCCGTGCGGCGCATGCGCGACGACCACGTCAAGCGTGCTCTCGTGTTCACGACGAGCGCGACGACGTCGTTCTCCGGATGCAGGCAGTACCGCAACGACCTCGCCCAGGCACGTACCGTCGCCGGCGACGGCGCGCCGGATCTCGTGAAACTGCGGCACTACTTCGATCACCCTGGCTTCATCGCCGCCAACGTCGACCATGTGCGTGCCGCGCTCGAGACGCTGCCACCCGGTGTGCGCGACGAGGCCAGGTTGATCTTCACCGCCCACTCGATCCCCGAAGTGATGAACGAGCAGTCCGGGCCGCAGCGCAACGGCCTGTACCGCGCGCAGCACAGGGAAACGGCTCGGCTGGTCTCCGCACTCGTGCGTGGCGCCGACGCCGAGTTCGACCTCGTCTGGCAGTCGCGATCGGGCCCCCCGCAGGTGCCCTGGCTCGAGCCCGACATCAACGATCACCTGACCGCGCTCGCCGGCGAGGGCGTGCAGGCCGTCGTGGTCTGCCCGACCGGTTTCGTGTCCGACCACGTCGAGGTGCTGTGGGATCTGGACACCGAGGCGCGTGCCACTGCACAGTCGCTCGGCATGCAGTTCGCCCGCGCCGCGACAGCCGGAGTGCACCCCGGGTTCGTCACCGCGATCCGCGAACTCGTCGAGGAGCAGTTGACCGACGCGACGCCGAAATCGATCGGCACGCTCGGGTTGTGCGGCATCGACTGTCCGGACGGGTGCTGCCCAGCACCCGCTCGGCGCGCGCCAACAACCGGCTAGGTGGCGCTGCGCTCGCACTCGTCACGCAGTGCCGAAGTGAATCCCGCGGGTCTGTCCTGACCGCACGCGCCCGCCGCTCCCGACCGCAGCAGCTCGCGCCATTCGACGTCACTCCACCGCGCCGGCTCGGTCGTGGCCAGGAAGTCCTCGACGAGGCCGACGAAGCGAGCGGGATCGGTGCGGAACAGGAAGTGACCCTCCTCAGGGAACAGCTCGAGGCGGCTCCCGGGCATCGCCGCGTGCGCCCGGACCCCACGCTGCGCGAGCTGTCGCCGATGCCATGGATGAGCAGCAGCGGCGCCCCCTCGCCGGCGATCCGGTACGCCGGCGGTAGCCGTGGACGAGTCGCGTCCGCAGGTACACGTCGGGCTCGTCCGCGAGACGGCGTGAGTTCGCGTCGTGTGCGATCCGCAGGGTCACGACGACGACGCCAGATCGCCGCGTTGTCATCACGTTGTCGTCGCGATTGCGCCGACGTTACGAACGGGAGATTTCCCGGCTTACGGTGCGTGCACTTCGGCGGCCGCGTTGTAGCCGGCCAGCCGGGCGCGCCGCACCGCCGCAGCCAGCGGGCGCAGGGCGCTGGCGCGCGCGCTCATACCGAACCGGTCGATCGCGCCGCCGGCGGGGTCGTCCGCGGCGAGATCGAGTACGGCCTGCATGCGTTCGGCCTGCGCCAGGAGGGCGACCGCCCGCGGCGGGAAGTTCGGTGGCAGATTCAGGTGCTCGCCCGCGCGACGCGCGTTCCGCAGCGCCTCAGTGATGTCGGCGGCGCCGCCCGCCACGTCGGCCGCGGACAGCGCAACCGCGGCTTCCCGGATCGCGGTCGTGAGCTCGAACGACACGTCGCCGAGTTGCAGATGGTCGACCGGCGCGTCCGAGACGACATAGGCGTGCCACACGACCGTCGTCGGCGCACTGCTCGGCCAGTAGTCGGTGATCTCGGGAACGAGCCCGAGGGCACCCGAGCACACCGCCTCCTCGGCCTCGAGCGCCGCGGCGCGGAACTCGGCGGGCCCGGGCACGCCGCGCACGTCCCCGCTGACCGGGAGCACGAGCCGCACCGGAGCGCCCTCCCGCCGCCACATCGTCAGCACCTCGCGCAGCGGCACGAGGTCGAGGCCGAGTCCGCCGACCTGATGCGGTGCGTCGTCGAGGGTGACGGCGTCGACGACCTCGTCGGGTCCGGCGTCACCGGCGTACCACGCGGCCATCCATGCCGCGAGCGGTCCGGAACGCAGGCGGGTCACGACAAGCGGGCCCTTTCGTCGTTGACCCAGGCGCCGAGCAGCCCCCGGTAGTGCGCGATGAAGTGATCGTGCTCGTGCTGGGGGAACGTCGTGCGTACGGTCTCGACGAGGGTGCGGTCGAACTCCGGGCCGGCAAAGTACTCGAGCGCGACCTCGTCCAGATGCGCCAGGCGGCCGGCGCAGAAGTCGTTGTATCGCTCGACCTCGAAGTAGTCGTCGGCCAGCGTGCGGTACGCGGCGAGCTTCTCGTCGTAGCCGAGGTCGTCACGGTCGGCGATGTCGAAGTAGCGACGTGTGTCGAGGTCGTAGCGCGGTCGGCGTCCGGTGGTCGTGCAGAACACCGACCACCGGACCAGCGCTTTCATCGCCCAGGGGAAGTAGTAGTGCAGGCTGGTGATGGCGACGTCCGGGCACGCGTTGGCGTAGTCGATCGGGTAGACGACGTTGTCCTTGATGAGGGTCTCGCAGGAGTTGAACTCCCACCGGAAGAACGCGTTGACCAGGCGTCCGATCGTCACCGTCTCGTGGCCGGTCGAGGCGTCGAGGAAGTCGTGCGACACCGAGTAGCGCGCGTGCATCGGCTGGTCGGGGTCGAAGTTCATCACCATCGTCTCGGCACCGATGGACAGGCTACGGGCGAACACGTCGAACCCCGAGACAGCCTTCTGCAGATGCATGAGGCGCTGGCCTGACTCGTCGTAGGCCCGGTGCAGCTCCGCGCTGTCGCGGATCTGGCTGACGCCCACCCACGCCCCGCCGTCATAAGGCTTCATGAAGATCGGGTAACCGAGCTGGTCGGCGATGGCATCAAGATCGAACGGACGGTTGTACCGCTCGGCCGTGTAGGCGTACTTCGCGTGCTCGGGTGGGTTCTTGTACGGGACGAGCACCGTCTCGGGCACGTGCAGCCCGAGCCGCATCATCGCGCAGTACGCGGCGTGCTTCTCCATGCTCTGGAACGTGAACGGGCTGTTGAGCAGGTAGACGTCGTCGGTGAGTGCGGCCTTCTTCAGCCATTCCCGCGGGTGGTAGTACCAGTAGGCGAGGCGGTCGATTACCAGGTCGTGCCTCGGTTCGGCACGCAGGTCGAACGGCTCGATCGTGATGCGCTCGGTGCCGTATTCGTGCTCGATGCCGGAACCGTCGATAACCGTGCCGACCCGCCGCACCAGCGCCTCGAAGGCTCTTGGCCAGTCATCCTCGGTGCCGAGCAGCAATCCGATCAGATGCGATGTGCCCACGATTACTGTTCCTAGCAGAAGCGCGGCAGGTGGTGGGCAAGTTGCCGCTGCCACGACGGCCAGTCGTGCGGGACGTCGTAGCCCCACACGTCCAGCTCGCACTTGAGGCCCTTGCCCTCCAGGGCGTCAGCGAGGCGCTGCGTGCTCGGCAGGGCGCCGGTCGGCGAGACCTCCCAGGCGCCCTGGCCCACGACCAGCAGGATGCTCACTCGCTCGCGTAGCCAGTCGAGGTGACCACCACTGAGATTGCCCACGTAGGCCATCGGGTTGTTGAAGTACGTCTCGTCGCCGGGCTCGCCCCACGAGTTCCAGGTGGTGGGGTCGTAGTTGCCCGACAGCCCGATCGCGAGCGGGAACACATGCGCGTGCTTGAGCGCGAAGTTCACCGCGTGATAGGCGCCGAGGCTACAGCCGAGCGTGATGATGTCGAGCTGCCCTGCGCAGTCGTCGGAGATCCAGCCCACCACCCGGCTGCGCACCCACGCTTCGTAGTCGGCGTGGCGTCTCGCGCGCTCCTCGATCGACACCGACCGGTCGGACCACGTCCAGGAGTCAGCGCTGTCGACGCAGTAGAGCTTCACCCGTCCAGCGTCGATGAGGTCCGACACCGCGTCGATCATGCCGTTGTTCTCGAAGTCCCATGCCCGTCCCTGCTCGGACGGGAAGACCAGCACCGGACGGCCGAAGTGCCCGTACGCGATCAGCGAGCCCTGGTCGAGTTCGATGTGTTCACGTCGCACGATCGCCGGCCACTTCGGTGATCAGATGGGTGAGCTGGGGGTGCAGCGCGTCGCGCCACGCGACGTAGTTGTGTGCGTCGCGCACGGTCACGATCGAGGCCGGGTAACCGAGCTCGGCGAGGCGATGCGCCATCCGCTGGTTGTTCGCCAGGTTCTCCTCCGCGATGCCGCAGGTGAGCACGGTGGGGACGGGGTGCGCGTCCGATTCGCCGTCGTGCACCGAGTCGACGAATTCGCTGGCCGCGCCGAAGCCGCTGAACCCGGACTCCTGCCCGTCGAGATCAGCGGTGAAGAAGCTGCCCGACTGCAGGAACAACGCGTCGAACGCCGGCGGCTGCGTGCGGTGCGCGTGCAGCATCGCCAGCGCGCCGAGACTGACGCCGACGCCGATGCGCACGGTCGCCGCCGGGAGAGCGGGCAGCGCCGTCGACACCAGCGTCTGTGCGTAGTGGGGGTTCGCCGAATACCACTCGTTGCGTTCGCCGGGCGCGAGCAGCGCCGCGCGCATCGGCGGCACCGCACCGGCCGCGATCATCGCGGCGAGGTAGCGGGTGAAACTGCCGAGTGTGTCGAACTCGGGTCCGTCGTGGACCACGAGCAGTGGCGCCGGCACGTCGTCGTCCAGGTCGCAGGGGGCCCACACCGTGCCGGTGAGCTCGCTGTCGAGCAGCGGCGCGGCAATCGCGAACTCGCGCGTGACACCGGCCGTGACGGGTGCGTGGAGCCAGTCCGGCGGGCGGTAGTCAGGGAACTCGAGCACGGACTTGTCGCCGAAGGCGCCCGGAGCGCGCAGCGGGTTGCCCGGATCGGTGATGGTCGAGCGATGCCCGTTCGCGTCCTCGATCTCGAACAGGTACTCCATGCGGTCGACCGGCGGGCGCGGCACCCGCAGCCACCACTGCGTGCGCTCGCGCGTGAACGAGACGCCGCCGAGGCCGAGGTCCTGTTCGAGGCGCACAACACTCAGGCGGCGGTTGCGGTCGGCGAGCACGAACACCACCTCGTGTTCGCCCACAACCGGACCACCCGCCTCGGTCGAGGCCACGACGCTGGACACGTTGTCGAACCTACTGGGCGCGCCTGGCGAACCCGTGCAGCCGGTCCGCCTAACGTCGCGGCAATGCGTTACGGGAACGATGTGCTCTCTCATCAGCCACGCCGACGCGTGGCAGAGGTGCCGGCCGAGCAGGATCTCGTTGTCGAAACGGCCGACGGACGGTTCTGCGGCGCGGTCGTGGCACTCGGTCGTGCTGTCGAGAGCGGCGAGAAGCGCGACACCGTCGTGCTCGAGGACCGGCACGGAACCCGGCGCGAATTCCCGATGCTGCCGGCGTCGTTCCTGCTGGACGGGCGTCCCGTCACGTTGGTGCGCCCTGCCGTGCAACCCGCGGCGCGGTCGCACCCCGCCAAGACCGCGTCCGGCTCGTTCGCCGTGGCCGGCGCGCGCGCCCGCGTCGCGCGCGAGAGCCGCATCTGGGTGGAGGGCGTGCACGACGCGGCCCTGCTCGAACGCATCTGGGGCGACGACCTGCGCGTCGAAGGAGTGGTGGTCGAACCCCTCGACGGCATCGACCACCTTGCCGAGCACACCCGCGCATTCCGGCCGGGCCCGCAGCGTCGTGTCGGCGTGCTCGTCGACCATCTCGTTGCCGGGTCGAAGGAGACGCGCATCGCCGCCGAGGTGCGGCGCTCGCCCCACCTGCTCGTAACCGGCCACCCGTACGTGGACGTGTGGCAGGCGGTGAAGCCGACGGCACTGGGCATCACGGCGTGGCCCGACGTGCCCCGCGGCATCGACTGGAAACACGGGATTTGCACTGCGCTGGGTGTCAGCGATCCGCGCGAGTTGTGGCGGCGCGTGCTCGCGGCGGTCGACAGCTACGCCGACGTCGAGGTCCCGCTGCTGCGCGCGGTCGAGGAGCTCATCGACTTCGTCACCGCGTGACCCCGTCCCGCGAGTGGTCAGCTATGCCGCGAGTGGTCACTAATAGGTGACCACTCGCGCGATAACCGACCACTCGCGATCAGAAGTGCCAGTATGAACACATGCCAGCATGGTTGGTGTGGTTGATCATCGCCGGGATCCTCGCCGGCGGTGAGACCGTGAGCGGGACGTTCGTGCTGCTCATGATGTCCGGGGGCGCGGTCGGCGGTGCCGCCACCGCAGCGCTGGGCGGTCCGCTGCTCGCGCAGGTGATCGTCGCGCTGGTGGTCACGGTCGGGCTGGTCTGGCTCGTGCGTCCCGTCGCCATCCGCCACCTCAATCCCGGCCCCGCTGCCATCACCGGGTCGGAGGCCCTCGTCGGACGTGATGCGGTCGTGCTGCACGAGGTGACACGCGACGGTGGACGCGTGCGGCTCAACGGCGCCGAGTGGTCGGCGCGGTCGAAGGACCCGGCGCAGCAGCTGCCAGCCGGCACGCGAGTTTCGGTCATCGCCATCGACGGCGCGACCGCAGTGGTCTGGAAGGACCCTTTCGAAGGGAACTGATGTCTCGATGAGCCCAGGTGCCATCGCCGCGATCGTCGTGGCGGTCGTCGTGCTGTTCACGATCGTTCGGATGGTGCGCATCGTCCCGCAGGCCCGTGCCGCGGTCGTCGAGCGGCTCGGTCGCTACGTGCGCACCCAGGGGCCCGGCCTGACCCTGTTGCTGCCGTTCGTCGACCGGATGCGTCCGCTCATCGATCTGCGCGAGCAGGTGGTCAGCTTCCCGCCGCAGCCGGTGATCACCTCCGACAACCTGACCGTCGGCGTCGACTCGGTCATCTACTTCCAGGTGACCGACCCGCGCGCGGCCACCTACGAGATCCAGAACTACATCCAGGCCGTTGAGCAGTTGACGATCACCACGCTGCGTAACGTGATCGGGTCGCTGAACCTCGAGCAGGCGCTGACCAGTCGCGACTCGATCAACACGCAGCTACGCGGGGTGCTCGACGAGGCGACCGGTCCGTGGGGCATCCGCGTTGCACGCGTCGAGATCAAGGCGATCGACCCGCCGCCGTCCATCCAGGACGCGATGGAGAAGCAGATGCGCGCCGACCGTGACAAGCGCGCGATCATCCTCACCGCCGAGGGGCAGCGCGAGTCGGCGATCAAGACCGCCGAGGGGCAGAAGGCGGCTCAGATCCTCGCCGCGGAGGGCCAGAAACAGGCCGCCATCCTGGCCGCCGAGGCCGAGCGCCAGTCGCGCATCCTGCGCGCAGAGGGTGACCGCGCTGCGCGGTTCCTCACCGCCCAGGGCCAGGCAAAGGCGATCGAGACGACCTTCGGAGCGATCCACGCCGCCAAGCCCGACCCGGCGCTGCTGGCCTATCAGTACCTGCAGACGCTGCCGCAGATCGCGCAGGGCGATGCCAACAAGATGTGGATCGTCCCGAGCGAGTTCAGCAAGGCCCTCGAAGGGCTGTCGCGACTGGCCGGCGGCGACGACGGCGAGGTCCCGTCGTGGCTCAACCAGACCGGCAGTGACCAGACACCGAGCGAGAGACTCGACACCTCGGACTGGTTCGACTCGAGTCTGCCGCCGGCGGCCGCCCAGCCCGAGGCGGTCAACCTGCGCGCCTCCGACGAGGACCCCGAGACGCTCGCCGCCCACGAGGGCATGGAGGACGGCCGGTCGGTACCTCAGGTGCCGCAGGTGCCGCCGCTGGCCAAGGCGATCGAGGACGTGCGTGCGACCCCGGACGATCTGCCGCCGCCTGCGCCACCAACGACCTAGAAGCCCGTCCCGTTGAACGGCGGACGGGGCGTGGCGAGCATCGCGTCGAGGCGCGCCAGCGCGTGCGGCGTGTGCTCGTCGACGGTGCCCGTGACGGCGAGCGCGCGCAGGGTCTGGGCGCCGAGATAGGCCGAGGCCAGCGTGCGCTGTGCGACGGTGAGGTCGGCGCTCTTCGTCGTCGGGGTGCAGCCGGCCGCGCCGGCTTCGTCGACGTCGAGCTCGTAACGTCCGGCGGCGAATCCGGCTCCGTCTGCGTCGACGACCTCGATCACCAGTCGCCCCGGCGCGGCGTAACCGCGCGCCTCGAGTGTGGCGGGCAGGTCGAGGATGCGCAACCACAGGTCGTCGACGAGTTCGGTCTGCATGAGCGCGCGGCCGTCCTTGATGAGCCAGCGTGCCGGTTCGTCGGTCGGGCGCGCCTCGAGCGACACCTCCTCGATGGCGTCCAACCCGGCGAGGTAGGCGAACAGGTTGCGGTAGGCGGTCGGCGACGCGGCCGCGAACTCGAGCACCTTCACCGAGCCGAGCTTGCCGTTCAGTTCGAACTCGCGGGCCGGGCGCCAGCACAGGAAGCCGTCGGGCCCGTCGTCCGACTCGTGCATGATCCAGTTCCCGCGGTTGTCGGGAATCGGGTCGAAGCCGCCCGCGCCGAGCCGGCGCGACCACCACGACCCCGCGCGATCGATTCCGCCGGGCAGCAGCGCGCGTTCGCGGTCGTAGATCGCGCCGGCGTGCTCGGCCAACTCGTCGGTTCCGACCTGGCGCACGAACCCGGTCGACGCAGGCCGCATCGCCGCACCCGCCCTGCGCGTGTAGTACGAGTAGTTCGCGCACCACGCACCCGGCGCGTACCCGAACCGCCCGTAGATCTGCCATTCGGCCGCGATGAGGATCGAGACGGCGTCGCCGCGGTCCCTTGCCTCCTGCAGCGACTGAGTGAGCATCTGCGTCAGCAACCCGCGGCGACGATGGGTCGCCGCCACCGTCACTGCGGTCAGGGCGTCGGAGGCGACCGAGGCCGTGCCACCGTCGCGCCCGGGGACGGTGAGCCGGCTCTGCTCCGTCGCCAAGGTCCCGACCCAGCGGCCGTGGTCACGCACACCCCACGTGCGCACGTCGTCCCACTCGCGTTTCCAGCGGTCGACCCGCAGTCCGAACGTGTCGTCCCACGGGTTGCCGAGCAGGGTGGTCGAAAGGGCGGTCAGCCAGTCCGCGGCGGCGTCGACGGGGACAGGGTGCACGATCTCCATGCCGTCACGATGCCAGTGCCGTGCCGCTCGCGTCACCAGGTTTGCGTCCCGATGGACGTTGCATCCGGCATCGTCGCTCGGGACGGGCGATCAGCGCGTGACGACGACGATGCCGGATGCAACGTGCGCAGTCCGCGTTACAGCCAGCTGATGTGCGGCTTCAGATAGAGGTAGCCGACGAAGCTGAACGCGTCGAGCAGGAAATGGGCGATCACCAGCGGCATGACGCGGTTGGTGCGCTGGAACCACCACCCGAAGATCAGGCCCATCACCATGTTCCCGACGAACCCGCCGATGCCCTGATACAGGTGGTAACTGCCGCGCAACAGAGCGGACGCGCTCAGCGCCCGTTCCTTCGTCCACCCCGCCTGCCGGAGCCGCGTGAGCATGAACGCGACGACGATGATCTCTTCGGCGAAGCCGTTCTGGAACGCCGATGCGAGCAGGTACGGCACGCGGTACCAGACGTCGGGGAAGTCGACGACGTCGAGCGAGGCGTTCACGCCGGCACGATGAGCGACGTAGACGAGCGCGAGGCCGGGGATGCCGATCATCGCAAGGAAACCGACGCCCTGCAGCGACTCGACGCGGATCCGGCGCAGGTCGAATCCCACGCCGAAGCCGCGACCCGCCGGATAGCGGGCGAGCAGCACGAGCGCAAGCAATGGGGGAGCGAGGCCGTGCAGGAGCCCGGCGAGGTCGTCGAGCAGATCGAGCCACGGATACGTCGTCTGGGTACCGCTGACCACCGTCGTGGTCGACGCGCCGATGCCGCCCTGGATGGTCCACTCGGCACGCACGAACGAGAGCAGGGCGGTGATCCCCGAGAGGCCGAGCGAGATGCCGAGGACGGCGAGCAGCTCCAGCCCGGGACGTTCCCGCGGGCGCCACCGTCCGGACTCCGCCGAGGTGACGACGTCCGCGTCGCGTACTGCGCTCACGGCACCAAGTGTGCGCGCGGCGGCTATGCGGCGCCGAGACGCGCCGAGACGTCGTTGCACGCCTCGCAGGTCTCATCGGGGATCATGCCGAGCCGCATCAGCTGGGCGAAGATCGCGCAGCCGACGCAGATCGCGAACGCCGACTCCAGGACGGCCGCGACGAGGATCAGCGCGACGAGTACGAGCGCGGCTGGTTCGTCCCCGAACCCGACGCCGACGACGACCGCCGCGACGGACAGCGTGGCGCCGATCGCCTGGGCAAACCGTTTCGGCGGACCGGGTACCGGACGCGCCGCCCCGAGCCGCGGTGCGACGAGCCGGGTGGCGACCTGTCCGAGCGGACTCAGCGTCGGGCCGGTGGCCACGCGGGCGACGAATCCGTAGGCGAGCACGACGGTGAGCCACAGCCAGCCGTGACCGGCGATGAGGGTCAACACGATGGTGGCGGCGCACATCACGACCACCCCGGCGGCCACGGTGCGGGCAGCCTTCTCGTTCACCGGGTTCGGAAACGCGAACACGCCGCGACTGTACGTGACCGGTCACCCGCCTCGTGGCGCGAGCACGAGTGTCTGAGCAGTGACTGCGACCGGGCCGTGCACGTCGGACACCGTCGATCGAGCCAGGGCACTGCCGTACGTGCCGAGGTCGGTCACGGCGTCGACGAGCACCCACTCGCCGACGACCGGGCGCGACAGGTGCACGTCGAGGTCGACGTTGAGGAACGACCACTCGTCCCAGTCGAGTGTGGCCGAGATACCGCTGGCCGAGTCGCCGATCAGCACCACGCGTTGCAACCCGGTCATGGCCTCGCCGACGACCAGCCCGTAACGCGGACGCGCCCACACCAGACCCGGTCCGGGCGTCCGCATCGAGCCGCGGATCGCCTGCCACTCGATCGTGTCGTGGTAAGGGAAATCACCACCCAGGTCGGGCAACCCCGTCGGTACCGTCGCGGCCGGTGCCAACGGCGCGGCAAGTGCCGTCGTGTCGCGCTCCCGGACGAGCCAGACGCGGCCCTGCAGGCAGACGCGTCCCTGTACGGAAACGGTGACCGCGACGAGCGACGCGGTACGCGCGACACGCACGGTCGAGGCATGCACCTCGACCTCGCCGACGGGCACAGGACCTACGAATTCGGCGGCGACGCGCACAGCGACGAGCCCTGCATTCTCGGCGCCCACACAGCGTTCCGCGGCCCTCACCAGCAGCGCGCTCGGTGGCCCGCCGTGCTGGAACCCGGGGTTCCACGGGCCTGCCGTGCCGGGATCGGCGAGGTACCTTCCGCCGTCCTCGTTCTCGTCCTCGATCGCGAAGTAATTGTGGTCCGCCACTCTGCGCAAACTACTGCCAGTTGGTTGCCCGATCATGGAGGCCGTGTTCTACACTCGGACGCGAAGGGGCGAGCGGCACATCCCTCCCGTGCCGCCGCCCCTTCGTCATGCCCCGGGGTGAAACCCTCGCGCCGTTCCGCTACGAACATTGGGTAGACGCGAACGCACAGGGACGAAGGGCAGGCCACGTGGCGCGACGCAGGATCGCCGTGATCGGGAGCGGAGTCGCCGGGCTCACCGCTGCGCATGTGCTGCAGCGCGGCGCCGATGTCACCCTCTACGAGGCGGACGGCCGGCTCGGCGGACACGCCGACACGCACGAGGTCGTGACCGGCGGCGCCGACCCCGGCGGCTCGGTCCTCTCGGTCGACACGGGCTTCATCGTCCACAACCACCGCACGTACCCGACCCTGCTCCGGCTGTTCGCCGAACTCGGCGTCGCGACGCAGGAGTCCGACATGAGCATGTCGATCTCGTGCGACCAGTGCGGCCTCGAGTACGCCGGCGGGCGAGGCTGGTCCGGGCTGCTGCCGTCGGTGAGCGCGGTGAGCAAGCCGCGGTACCTGCGTCTGCTCAGCCAGGTGCGCCGCTTCCATCGTCGTGCGCAGGCGATCCTCGGCGACGAGCACGATCGCCGCACGCTGCGACAGTTCCTGCGGGACAACGGATTCACCAGCTACTTCGAGCAGCATTTCGTCACTCCGCTCGTCGCGTCCGTGTGGTCGACTGCACCGAACCGGGCCGGCGACTACCCGGCGCGCTACCTCTTCTCGTTCCTGCAGAACCACGGCATGCTCCAGGTCACCGGATCGCCTGTCTGGTACACGGTCGTCGGCGGATCGGCCCGCTACGTCGAACGGGCCGCCAAGGGTCTGACCGCCGTGCAGACGTCGGCCCCGGTTCGCTCCGTGCAACGCACGGCCGGCGGGCTCGCGGTCCGTGCCGACGATGACACCGCCGAGCACTTCGACGCCGCCGTCGTGGCGACCCACCCGCACCAAGCCCTCGCGATGCTCGACGCCCCGACGGCGCTCGAACACGAACTGCTCACCGGTATCGACTACACGGTGAACCCGACGCTGCTGCACACGGACGTCTCGGTGCTGCCGGTCGCGCGCCGGGCGCAGGCGTCGTGGAACTACGCGATGCGCTCGTGCGCGGCGCTACCTGAGACGGTGCAGGTCAGCTACAACATGAATCGGCTGCAGCGACTCGACGAGCTCGGCGCGCGCCGCACCTACGTGGTCACGCTGAACGGCACCGACCAGGTCGACCCGGCCACCGTCATCGACCGGATGAGCTACGAGCACCCCGTCTACACGACAGAGTCCGTGGCGGCGCGCACGCGGCTACCCGAACTCAACGACGGGGTGCTGGCCTTCGCCGGCGCGTATCACGGCTGGGGTTTCCACGAGGACGGAGCGAGGTCCGGGGTCGAGGCCGCGGCAAGCCTCGGGATCGAGTGGTAGCCGCCCGGCTCTACGAGGTCGACATCAGCCACGTGCGTGCCGACCCGGTGCGGCACGACGTGCGGCACCGCAGTTACCAGTGGTTCGTCGACATCGACAACCTGCCGCGGTTGCCCCGCGGGCTGCGTTGGCTGGCCCGTTTCGAATCCCGCGACCATCTCGGCGATCCCGGTCGCAGCCTGCGCGCGAACGTCGACGCCTACCTCACCGAACACGGCATCGATCTGCAGGGCGGACGGATCACGATGCTCGCCAATGCACGCAGCGCCGGCTACGTGTTCAACCCGTTGTCGCTGTTCTGGTGCCACGATCCGTCCGGCGCGCTGGTGTGCGTCATCGCGGAGGTCCACAACACCTACGGGCAGCGGCATCGCTACCTGTTGCGCACCGACGACGCCGGGCGCGCCGACACCGAGAAGCAGTTCTACGTGTCGCCGTTCTATCCGGTCGACGGCTCGTACCGGATGAGCGTGCCGGAGCCCGGCGACCAGCTGGCCCTCACCGTGACGCTGCACCGGCCCGGGCAGCACCCGTTCGTCGCGTCCGTGCGCGGCGTTGCAATGCCGGCGACGCCGGTCTCGATCATCAGGACGGCACTGCGGCACCCGCTCGAGAGCTGGCTCGTCCGCGCCCTCATCACCGTTCACGGCATTCGACTCTGGCGCAGCGGCCTCCCGGTGCAGCCGCGTCCCGCACACCCGTCCGATCAGCCCACCACGGAGGTCACCGTGTCATCCTCTGCGACATCCTCGGCCGCCGACCGGATCGCAGCCCTGCTGCACGCCACGGTGGGCCTCGAACTTCCGGTGCGCCTCCGTGCGTGGGACGGCAGCGAGGCCGGCCCGCACGACGGTCCCGTACTCGTGATCCGCACCCGGCGTGCGCTGCGCCGGCTGCTCTGGGCGCCGGGCGAGCTCGGCCTGGCCCGCGCCTACGTCACCGGCGACATCGACGTCGAGGGCGACCTTGCCGACGGCTTCCGCCGGGCGTGGCGCGCGGCACGGCAACGGCCGTCCAGCGGAATCGCTTTGTCGGCGCGGGCGAAAGTCACCGCCGCGGTGACCGCAGCACGACTCGGTGCCGTGGGGCTGCCACCCAAGCCGCCCGCCACCGAGGCACGGTTGTCCGGACGGCTGCACACGCTGCTGCGCGACCGCGCGGCCATCGCCCACCACTACGACCTGTCCAACGACTTCTACGAGCTGCTGCTCGACGAGACGATGGCCTACTCCTCGGCGTACTTCGCCGATCCCGCGATGTCTCTGGTCGACGCGCAACGCGCAAAGCTCGATCTCATCTGCCGCAAGCTCGACCTCGCGCCCGGCATGCGTCACCTCGATGTCGGCTGCGGGTGGGGGTCGTTGATCCTGCACGCCGCCGAGCACTACGGCGTGACGTCGGTCGGCATCACCCTGTCCGCGCAGCAGCGCGACCACATTGCCAAGCAGATCGCCGACCGGGGTCTCGAGGGCCGCGTCGAGGTGCGGCTGCAGGACTACCGCGAGTTCGACCGCGCCGACGGCGGCTTCGACGCAGTGAGCTCCATCGAGATGGGCGAGCACGTCGGCGAGGAGCAGTACCCGACCTACGCGGGCATCCTGTTCGACGCCCTCAGGCCGACGGGGCGGCTGCTGCTGCAGCAGATGTCGCGTCACGAGGGCACGGCACCCGGCGGCGGCGCGTTCATCGAGTCCTACATCGCGCCCGACATGCACATGCGGCCGATGGCGCAGACGCTCGGTTTCCTCCAGGCCGCCGGATTCGAGATCCGCGACGTCGAAGCGATGCGCGAGCACTACGTCACGACCGTCGGTCGCTGGATCGACACCCTCGAGTCGCGATGGGGCGAATTCGTGGCGCTGCTCGGCGAACAGACCGCGCGCGTTTGGCGGCTCTATCTCGTCGGCGGGGCGCTCAGCTTCGAAGAGGGCCGTATGGGCGTCGACCAGTTCCTCGCAGTGAAGCCGGCGCCGGACGGCACAAGCGCGATGCCCGCGACGAGGCCCTGGGCGCAGGCGTGACCACCGCCACGCAAGACTGATCGAGTGTCCTTCGACAGCTCGGCCTGTGCCGCGAACCTGATCTGGAGTGCACTCGCCGTTCTGGCCGTGCTGATCGCGACCTTCGTCGCGTCCAGGATCGCGGGCAAGCACAGCGTCATCGACACCGCGTGGGGCCTGCTGTTCTGCGCGATCGCTGTCGCGACGTTCTTCGGTTCCTCGTACCACGGTGACGGGCTGCGGCGGTGGCTGCTGCTCCTGCTGCCTGTCCTGTGGGGGCTGCGCCTGGCGACGCACATCGGGCGTCGCACGATCGGCAAACCCGAGGATCCGCGCTACGAGCAGTTGCTGGCCAAGGCCAAGGGCAACCCGGAGCTGTATGCGCTGCGCTCGGTCTACCTGCTGCAGGGCGCCCTGGCGTTCGTCATCGCAGCGCCGATCCTCGTCGGCGCCTTCGAACCCCATCCGGTGCGTGCCGTTGCGTGGATCGGTGTCGCGCTGTGGGTGGTCGGCGTGTTCTTCGAGGCTGTCGGCGACGCCCAGATGGAGCGGTGGCGCACCGACCCCGCCAACAAGGGGAAGATCATCGACGTCGGCCTGTGGCGCTATACCCGCCACCCCAACTACTTCGGTGACGCCTGCGTGTGGTGGGGCATCTTCCTCGTCGCCGCCGACTCGTGGCCGGGCGTGCTCACCGTGCCGGCCCCCGTACTGATGACGCTGCTGCTCACCAAGGGTTCCGGGGCCAGGATTCTCGAGAAGCACATGTCGAAGCGCGAGGGCTGGGACGACTATGCCGCGCGTACCAGCATGTTCGTCCCGTTGCCGCCCAAGCGACGCGCCTGAGCCACCATCCGAGGATCAGTTCAACGCGCCGCGCAACACGCTCTCGCCGCTGTAGGTGTAACCGTGCGCGCCGACGTTCTGGACGCTGACTTCGAGATCGTCGTATTGCTGCATGAGAGCGGTCGGCACGGTGAGCTGAGCCTTGCCGTTGTTGCCGATCCAGCCGATCGGCTGCATACGGGTGCGATCCGAGTCGGTCAGCCAGACCTCGTACCGCTTGGCCGTCAGCTTCGGCAGCGACGTGGCCGTCAGCTCGATCGTGCCGTCGCCGGCGACGTGGGCCACCGCTGACGTCGTGCCCTTGTCGAAGGCACGCAGCGAGACGGTCCGGGTCGCCACCGGATTGCTCCCGCCTGAAGCCGCCAGGACGATGCCGGTGCCTGCCCCGGCGACGACGACCGCCGCGGCGGCCGCAACCAGGTAGCGGCGGCGGGGACTGCGCGGGGCAGGCTCGATGTGGAAAGCCTCGTCGGCCTCGCGACGTACCTGCGCGAACACGGCGGAGAGATCCGGCAGCGCTGCCGCAGCCCGTGCACCGGCGGGGGCCGGGTCATGGGCAACACCGTCGGCCCCGTCGGCCCCGTCGTCGGCGACACCGTCGGCGCCGTCGTGTGCGGGATCGCCGATCGGGGCCAGCTTCACGATCTCGGGCGCGAACCGCCGTGCCGAAGTGAGCGAGGCGTGCGCCACGACGGCGGACACCAGTTCGTGCTGACAGTCGACGCACGTGCGCAGGTGTTCCGCAGCCGCAAGGACGGCCTCCCGGCTCGACTCGCCGGTCAGCAGGCGGGGGATCTCGTCGGTGATGTGCGTGCTCATGTTTGGTTCCTGCTGTTCTCAAGGAGTGCGGCCATTCGATGCATGCCGCGCGACGTGCGGGTCTTCACGGTGCCCAGCGGTAGATCGAGCGCGAGCGCGATCTCGCTCTGCGTGTACCCGTCGAAGTAGGCCATCTCGATCACCTGCTGTTGTGGTTGCGGAAGTGCGTCCAGGGCGGTGCGGACCTCGTCGGCCCAGACGAACCGCTCCGCGGTGTCGCGGCCGTCGTCGCCGGTGATGTCGCGCATGGAGTCGATCGGGACGACGACGTCACGGCGCTTGCGCAGATGGTCGATGGCGCGTTTGCGCGCGATGCCGAGCACCCAGCCGCGCAGCGAGAGGTTCGGGTCGTAGCGTTCGTGCACGCGCCAGACCTCGTAGAAGACGCGTTGCAGCACGTCCTCGACGTCGGGCTGGGGGACGTAGCGCCCGATGTAGGACGCCACGAGCGGTCCCAGGGTGCGATAGCACTCCTCCAGCGCCTCCGGCTGGCCGGCGTGCAACCGCGCCCCGACGTCGTCCAGTGCAGCCTCCACATGGAGAAGTTCGTCTCGCGAGCCCACACCGGTTTCACGAGCAGGATGCGGGCCTTGTTGCCGCGTGTCGGTTATGGGAGGTTCTTGGCCATAACCCGTACACAGCAAACCCTAGGAGACACCACGATGCGACCTCGCACCCCCCGTCTCGTGTCGCTGGCCGCAGCCGTCGGCGCGGTTGCGGTGGTCACGGCGCAGTCGATCACCGGAGCGGCGGCGCACGGCGCCGGCGGCGAGCACCACCGGCACTCGGCGCCGCTCGACCACATCTTCGTGATCATGCTCGAGAACCACTCGCAGTCGAGCGTCATCGACGACCCCAACGCGCCCTACCTCACCTCGCTCGCCCACCACTACGCCATGGCCGACAACTACTACGGCGTGACGCACCCGTCGATGCCCAACTACATCGCCACGATCGCCGGCGACAACTTCGGCATCCAGGACGACAACTCCCAGAACATCGTCAATCTCGACCGGGTCAACCTCGTCGACCAGCTCGAGGCGCACCACGTCGGCTGGGACGCGTACATGGAGAACCTGCCGGCCGACAAGCTGGCCGACTACGGCCCGTCGTCGGCCGACAAGCTGTACGCGAAGAAGCACAACCCGTTCGTGCTGTTCGACGACGTGAAGACCGATCCGCAGCGCCTCGCGCACGTGCGTGACTACACCCAGCTCGGCGCCGACCTGAACAGCGCACACGCCCCGCAATTCGTCTGGATCACGCCGAACCAGTGCCACGACATGCACGGCGGCATCTACGACACCGTGAGCCCGGGCGACGGCTCACCGTGCCCGTACGGCAACACGAAGGACGACGCGAACGACGCTGCGTTGAAGCAGAAGGCCGACGCCTTCGTGCATGGTGCGGTCACCACGATCACCAGCTCGCGCGCCTGGACGAAGCACTCCGCGATCGTCATCGTGACCGACGAGAACGACTTCACCGGCAACCCGGAGAACGGCGGCTGGGAGAACGCAGACGGTTGCTGCGACTCCCCGTACGTCGAGGCCGGCGACCCGCGGGTCAGCACTTCGTGGCCGGGCGGGACGTACGGCGGCGGGCTGATCCCGGCGATCGTCGTGGCGGCGTGCGGGCCGCGCGGTTTCGTCGACCACACGCCGTACAACCACTACTCGTTGCTGACGACCATCGAGGACAACTGGCACCTCGGGCACATCGGTCACGCGGGCGACACGGCCGGCGGGGTGGTGCCGATGTGGCCACTGCTCGCCGCCGGGCACCGCGGGCATCGCTGACGAGATACCTCCCCGCGTCAGCAAGACGGCGCTGTTCGACGCCGAGATAGCGCGGCACGACGAACGGTTCCGCGAGGCCACGGCGCTCGGTCCGAGCGATGTCGTGCTCGATGTCGGGTGCGGCGCAGGGGAGTCGACGCGGGCCGCCGCAGCAGTGGCGGCCCGCGTCGTGGGCGTGGATGTGTCGGCACCGGTCATCGAGCACGCCCGCCGCATCAGCGCGGCCGCAGGACTGTCCAATGCGACCTTCGTCGTCGCCGACGCCGCAGACCACCCGTTCGAGACCGCCGGGTTCACGGCGTGCATCAGCCGGTTCGGGGCGATGTTCTTCACCGAACCGCGGCAGGCGTTCGCGGCGCTCGGCCGGGCCCTGCAACCGGCAGGACGGCTCGTGCTGCTCGTGTGGCAGCAGCGCGAACGCAACGAGTGGGAGACGGCGGTGCGCCACGCGTTGGCACCGGGCGCACCGCCGCCCGACGCCCGTCCTGGGTCGGATGCGTTCTCACTCGCCGACCCCACCGAGGTCGGCGAGGTACTCGGCGGTGCCGGGTTCGACGACGTCCGGTTCACCCCGGTCATCGAGCCTGTGTTCTACGGCCCGGACGTCGAAACCGCCTTCGAGCTCGTGCTCAGCCTGCGCGAGCCCACTGCCCTGATCGAGGCGCTGCCCCGCGCCGATCGTGACGCGGCGCGGGAGCGGCTGCGGGAGCTGCTGGCGCGGCACTGGTCGTCCGAGGACGGCGTGCAGTTCGGGTCGAGCGCGTGGCTCGTCACCGCGACGCGGACGCCGGGCTGATCCGGCCGCGCACCTCGCCGAGTTCGAGCCGTCCGCCGTCATTGGCCGGCGCCGAGGCGGTGAGCAGCACCTCGTCGCCGTCCTCCAGCCAGGTGCGGCTGCTCGTCCCGACCGGGACCGGCTCGGTGCCGTTCCAGGACAGTTCGAGCAGGCTGCCGAACTGGTCGCGATCCGGGCCGCTGACCGTGCCGGAGCCGAGCAGGTCGCCGGAGCGCGCGGCGGCGCCGTTGGCCGTGAGCTGGGCGAGCAGTTGGCCGGGCGTCCAGTACATGGTCGCGAACGGGGGACGGCTCACCGGCTCGCCGTTGATGCTGACCGTCAACTCGAGGTCGAGCCCACCGGGCAGGTCGCCGTCGTCGAGATGGCGGAGCGGCGCGATGTCACGCGCCGGCGGGGGACGCCAGGCCCGCTCCAGCGCGACGAGCGGCGTGATCCAGGCCGACACCGACGTCGCGAACGACTTGCCCTGGTGCGGCCCGAGCGGCGCGCTCTCGAAGCCCTGGATGTCACGCGCCGACCAGTCGTTGAGCAGGACCACGCCGAACACGTGCTGGGCGAACCGGTCGACCGGCACGGGCGCGCCGGGCGTCGCTCGCCGCACCGACGACGAACCCGACCTCGGCCTCGAAGTCGAGCCTGCGGGTGGGTGCGTACTCGATCGGACCGGCGGCGCGAAGGGAACTGACCGCGGGGTCGGCGCACCGCCGTTCCCGACACGACCACCGTGCCGGCCCGGCCGTGGTAGCCGACGGGCAGCCGCTTCCAGTTCGGCGGTGAGGGGTTCCGCGCCGGGCCGGAAGATGCTCCCGGCGTTCGTGGCGTGCTGCTCGGAGGCGTAGAAGTCGACGTAGTCGGCGACGGCGAAGGGCAGCACCGTCGTGGCGTCGTCGAGTGCGAGCAGCGGGGTGCGGTCGGCCCGGATCGCGTCGGCGGCCGCGGCGCGCACCTGGCGCCAGGTCTCGGGACCGGCGGCGAGCATGGCGTCGAGCGATCCGGACGCGAACAGCTCCGCATCGATTGTCGATAAATCGAGAAGGCGATCTGTATATCTGGCGACAGCGACGGTGCGGTGGTCGCCGAGCCGCACGGCGCCGTAGGGCAGGTGATCGAGACCGAAGCCGGGGTCGCTCATCGGCGGCGTGCTCAGGCGTCGCCAGGAGCACGGCCCGACCAGGTCCAGGCGTAGCGGCCGTCGTCGCTGGCACGCGCGCCCTCGCCGAGGCGCAGCGGGCGGAAGGTGTCGACCATGACCGCGAGCTCGTCGAAGAACTCGACCCCGATCGAGCGCTCGTAGGCGCCGGGCTGAGGACCGTGCGAGTGACCGCCGGGATGCAGCGACACCGAGCCCTGCCCGATGCCCGATCCCTTGCGCGCCTCGTAGTTGCCGCCGCAGTAGAACATCACCTCGTCCGAGTCGACGTTCGAGTGGTAGTACGGCACCGGGATCGACAGCGGGTGGTAGTCGACCTTGCGCGGCACGAAGTTGCAGATGACGAAGTTGTTGCGCCTCGAACACCTGGTGGACGGGCGGCGGCTGGTGCACCCGGCCGGTGATCGGTTCGAAGTCGGCGACGTTGAACGTGTACGGGTACAGGCAGCCGTCCCAGCCGACGAGGTCGAAGGGGTGGTGCGGGCCGACGTGGACGGTGCCGGCGATGCCGCCCGGGCCCGTCGCCGCGGTGCTTGATGTAGACCTCGACGTCAGCGTCAGACGTGATCGGCTCGGGCAGCTCGCCCGGCCCGTGCAGATCGCGCTCGCAGAACGGCGCGTGCTCGAGCAGCTGCCCGAACTTCGACAGGTAGCGACGGGCCGGGGTGATGTGGCTGTTCGCCTCGATGCAGTAGAGCCGCAGCGGCTCGTCCGCCTCGGCGTCGGGAACCCACCGGTGCGTCGTCGCGCGCGGCAGCAGCACGTAGTCGCCCTGCCGCGCCTCGAGCGGGCCGAAGATCGGTCTCGACGCGTCGCGCGTCCCGACTCGACGTACACGCATTCGTCGCCGATGGCGTTGCGGTACAGCGGCGACGGCCGGCCGGCGACGACGTAGCTGATCCGCACGTCGTCGTTGCCGAGCACGAGCCGGCGCCCGGTCACGGCGTCGGTCGACTCGATGTCGACCTGCTTGAACAGTTCGGGCAGCCGCAGGTGCAGCGGCAGCAGCGGCTGGTTCGGCACGCGTCTGCTGGTCGGGCAGCACCCAGGTGCGCACGTCGACCAGCGCTGACGGCAGATCGGCAGTGGTAGAGCAGCGCCGAGTCGGAGAAGAAGCCCTCCTCGCCCATCAGCTCCTCGAAGTAGAGGGTGCCGTCGGGAGCCCGGTGCTGGGTGTGACGCTTCGGCGGCACGCTGCCTCGCCGCTGGTAGTACGCCATGGTTTCTCTCCTCGTCGACGACGTACTCCGGTCGCTGCGGCGCAGCCGCGGTGATCACGATGGTCAGGACGGCTGGGGGCGAGTGCGTGTCGTGCAGCCCAGCCCCCGGGACACCGGAGGAGGTCAGCGCTTCTCGACGGCGAGGTACTCGCGTTCGGCCTGGCCGGTGTAGAGCTGGCGGGGGCGGCCGATCTTGGTCTGCGGGTCGTTGATCATCTCGCGCCACTGCGCGATCCACCCGGGCAGCCGGCCGATCGCGAACAGCACCGTGAACATCTTCGTCGGGAAGCCCATCGCCCGGTAGATCAGCCCGGTGTAGAAGTCGACGTTGGGGTAGAGCTTGCGCTCGACGAAGTAGTCGTCGTCGAGCGCCACGCCCTCGAGCTCCATCGCGATGTCGAGCAGGTCGTCGCGCTTGCCCATCGCCCTGAGCACCTCATCGGCCGTCTTCTTCACGATCGGCGGCGCGCGGGTCGTAGTTCTTGTAGACCCGGTGGCCGAAGCCCATGAGCTTGACGCCCTTCTCCTTCTTCTTCACCCGCTCGACGAAGGAGCCCACGTCACCGCCGTCGGCCTTGATCAGCTGCAGCATCTCGAGCACGGATTGGTTGGCCCCGCCGTGCAGCGGGCCGAACAGCGCGTTGATGCCGGCCGACACCGACGCGAACAGGTTCGCCTGCGACGACCCGACCAGGCGAACCGTCGAGGTCGAGCAGTTCTGCTCGTGGTCGGCGTGCAGGATGAACAGCAGATCCAGCGCGCGGACGACCGCGGGATCCGCCTCGTACGGTTCGGCAGGGAACCCGAAGGTCATCCGCAGGAAGTTCTCGACGAGTCCCAAGGAGTTGTCGGGGTAGAGGAACGGCTGCCCGATCGACTTCTTGTACGCGTAGGCCGCGATCGTGGGCAGCTTGGCGAGCAGACGCACGGTCGAGAGCTCGACGTCCGCCTCGTCGAAGGGGTCGAGCGCGTCCTGGTAGAAGGTCGACAGCGCCGACACCGCCGACGACAGCACCGGCATCGGGTGCGCGTCGCGAGGGAAGCCGTCGAAGAAGCGCTTGAGGTCCTCGTGCAGCAGCGTATGCCGCCGGATGCGCCCCTCGAACTCGGTCAGCTGGTCGGCGGTGGGCAGCTCGCCGTAGATCAGCAGGTAGCTCGTCTCGAGGAAGGTCGACTCCGTCGGCGAGCTGGTCGATCGGGTAGCCGCGGTAACGCAGGATGCCGGCGTCGCCGTCGATGTAGGTGATCTGCGACGTGCACGAGGCGGTGTTGGCGAACCCCGAGTCGTAGGTGACCAGGCCGGTCTTCGACAGCAGCTTGCTGATGTCCGCGCCCGCGGCGCCCTCGGTGACGCCGTTGATCTCGAGGTCGAGCGTGTCGCCGTCCGGCGTGCTGAAGGTTGCTGATGACACAGGGGTCTCCTTTGTCGTTAGTGCCCGGGACCCCGGTGGGAGTCCGTGAGGTTCTGCAGACGCACCTGCCCCTGGGCGACGAGGCGCTCGTCCGTGTCTGTGATGTCTACCCGCCAGACCTGTTGGCTACGCCCGCGGTGCACGGGGCGTGCCACGGCAGTGAGCTCACCCTCGCTGACGGCGCGGTAGAAGTCGGTCTGGTTGCTGACCCCGACCACCCGGCCGTTCTCGGACCGCTCGCGGTACCAGAGCGCGGCGCCGACGCTGGCCGACGATTCGATCGCCGCGCAGTACATGCCGCCGTGCACGATGCCGAAGGGCTGGGTGATCTCCGGACGCACGGTCCAGCTCATCACCACTTCGTCGCCCGACGCCGCGATCAGCGTCGATCCCGAGATGGGTGTCGAGGCCGGGCATGGACGGCGGGAGCGCGGACAGGTCGAGGTCGGCCACCCTTCGAACTTAGGGCACGCCGAGCGCGGCGATAGCGGCGCAGTGACGCAGGGAATGCTGGGGCAATGCTCGGACTGCCTGAATCCGTCACCGTTTGCCTGTTCGACCTGGACGGCGTCCTCACCGACACCGCCTCGGTGCACCGCAAGGCGTGGAAGCAGACGTTCGACCCGCTTCTCGCCGACCACGGTCAGAGCGAGTTCACCGAGCGCGACTACATCGATTTCGTCGACGGCAAGCCGCGCTCCGACGGCGTGCGCGACTTCCTTCAGTCGCGGGGCATCGACCTGCCCGAGGGCTCGCCGGCCGACCAGCCCGAGGCGGACACCGTCGTACGGGGTCGGGAACCGCAAGAATGCGCTGCTGCTCAAGGCGATCAAGACCGACGGCGTGAAGGTGTTCGAGGACGCGCGACGGTATCTGGAGGCGGCTGAGCGCGCCGGCCTGCGTCGCTTCGTCGTGTCCTCCAGCGCCAACACCAAGGACGTGCTGCACGTGACCGGGCTCGAGAGCCTGGTCGAAGGCCGCGTCGACGGCAACACGATCACCGAGAAGCACCTGAAGGGCAAAGCCGGCACCCGACTCGTTCCTCGAAGGCGCCCGGGTGGCCGGGGTTTCGGCCGGAGCAGGCTGCCGTGTTCGAGGATGCGCTGGCAGGGGTCGAAGCGGGCCGCGCGGGCAAGTTCGGCTACGTCGTCGGTGTCAACCGGCTCGACGCGGAGCACGGCACGGGCCTCGAGCAGCACGGCGCGTCGGCAGTCGTCACATCTCTCGACCAACTGCTTTGATAGCCGGGTGACCAACCACCTGTCGCAGCGCCGGCTCGTCGTGAGAGCCCACGCGGAGCGTTATCCGCCCGAGCCGTGGGAGCTGCGCGAGGTCGGGCTCGATCTCGACGACCTGGCTCGGTCGGAATCGCTGTTCGCGCTGTCGAACGGACACATCGGCGCGCGCGGAACCCTCGACGAGGGCGACCCCCACGCGCTGCCCGGCACCTATCTGAACTCGTTCTTCGAGAACCGTCCCCTGCCGTATGCCGAGGCCGGCTACGGGTTCCCCGAGGTCGGGCAGACGATTCTCAACGTCACCGACGGAAAGATCATCCGGCTGCTGGTCGACGACGAGCCGTTCGACCTGCGCTACGGCGAGATGCTGCACCACGACCGGGTGCTCGACCTGCGCACCGGCATCCTGTCACGCGTCGTCGAGTGGGCTGCACCCGTCCGGTCAGGTGATCCGGGTGCGTTCACGCGCGCCTGGTGTCACTGACCCAACGCTCGATCATGGCCATCGACTGGCAGGTCGAGGCCGTGGGCGACCGCGCGCGCGTCGTCGTGCAGTCGGAGCTGGTGGCGAACGAGTTCGTCCCCGCGCAGTCGAAGGATCCGCGCGTCGCCGCCCTCATGGAGGCTCCGCTGCACCCGATCGCCCACGACGGCGAGGAGAGCCGGGCGTGGCTGCTGCACGGCACCCGCGAGAGCAAGCTGCGCATGGCGGCGGCGATGGACCACGTCGTGTTCGCCCCCGACGGCCACGCGAGCGACCTCAAGGTGCAGCCGGACATTGCGCGCTTCACCGTGGCGTGCCTGCTCGAACCGGGGCAGCGGCTGGGCCTCACCAAGTTCGTCAGCTACGGCTGGTCGAGCCAGCGTTCGTTGCGCGCGCTGAGCGACCAGACCGGGGCTGCGCTCGCTGTCGGCGCGCCATGCCGGCTGGGACGCGCTCGCCGACGAGCAGCGCGCCGCGCTGGACCTGTTCTGGGCATGTTCGGACGTCGAGATCGAGGACGCACCGGAGATCCAGCAGGCCGTTCGCTTCGCGCTGTTCCACACACTGCAGTCGGGCCTGCGGGCCGAGCAGCGCGCGATTCCGGCGAAGGGGCTGACGGGTCCGGGTACGACGGCCACGCCTTCTGGGACACCGAGGCGTTCGTGCTTCCGGTGTTGACGGCGACCTCGGCCAACGCGGCGCGCGACGCCCTGCGGTGGCGCTGGTCGACGCTCGATCTCGCGAGGGAACGCGCGGGCCAGTTGCACATGGCGGGCGCCGCGTTCCCGTGGCGCACCATCCGCGGCCAGGAGTGTTCCGGTTACTGGCCCGCAGGCACCGCGGCGATGCACATCAACGCCGACGTGGCGTTGGCGGTGCAGCGTTACCTCGACTGGACGCAGGACAGCGTGTTCGAGGAGCGCTACGGCGTGCCGATCCTCGTCGAGACGGCGCGGCTGTGGATGTCGCTCGGCTACCTCGGTGAGGACGAGAAGTTCCACATCGACGGCATCACCGGCCCGGACGAGTACAGCGCCATCGTGCGCGACAACGTCTACACGAACCTGGCCGCCGCGCGGAACCTGGAGGCCGCAGCGGCCGTGGCGCAGCGCTGGAAGCAGTCGGCGCAAGCGCTCGACGTCACCGAGGGTGAGATCGCAACGTGGCGCTCCGCCGCGTCGCGCGTCGCCGTGCCGTTCGACGACGAACGTCAGGTGCACCAGCAGGACCTGGGCAGCACCAGCCGCGAGCTGTGGGACTTCGAGGCGTCCGAGCACGACGGCGGGTACCCGCTGCTGCTGAAATCGCCGTACATGGAGATCTACCGCAAGCAGGTGGTGAAGCAGGCCGACCTGATCCTGGCGATGCACTGGTTCGGGAACCGGTTCACCCTGGAGGAAAAGGCCCGGGCGTTCGAGTACTACGACGCGATCACCGTGCGCGACTCGTCGTTGTCGGCCTGCACGCAGGCGATCGTCGCCGCCGAGGTCGGGCATCTCGACCTCGCCGCCGACTACCTCACCGAGGCGGCCCTGATGGACATCCGGGACCTCGAGCACAACACCCGCGACGGGCTGCACATCGCGTCACTCGCCGGATCGTGGCTTGCCGTTGTCGCCGGGTTCGGTGGCATGCGCGATTACGACGGGCACCTGTCGTTCCGGCCGCATCTCGCACCGGGCTGGAAGCGACTCGCGTTCCGCCTGGTCTGGCACGGCGCCCACATCCTCGTCGAGGTCGGGCCGGACGAGGTCACCTACACCGCGTCCGAGACCGACGACGACGGCGTCGAGATCAGGCACGTCGATGAAACCCTGCTGTTGAACAACGGCAAACCGGTTCGCCGGCCCTGCTATCACGTCGAACCGTTCACGCCGCGGCCGACACAACCGGCCGGGCGTGAACCCATGAGCGCCGACGAACTACGCTGAGAAGATCATTCGTTCAGCTATCAAACAGCCCGTCGACGCGGAGCTCGGTCGCGCCGTCCGGGCGGTTTACGTCGCCTTCTTCGGCGGCGGTCTCGGGTTCGCCAGCTGGGCCGCACGCATCCCGCAGATACGCGATCAGCTGAACGCGACGCCGGGTGAGCTCGGCCTGATCCTGCTCTGCATCGCTGTCGGTTCGATCATGTCGCTGCCGATGTCAGGTGTCGTTGTCGGCCGCTTCGGCGAGGCGCGCACCGTCGCCGTGATGTCCGTCGTGGTCAGCACCGGCCTGTGCATCGCCGGTATCGGGTATCTGCTCGGCCCCGTGCCGGTGTGCGTGGGACTGTTCTTCTTCGGTTTCGGCACCGGCGGCTGGGACGTCGCGATGAACGTCCAGGGCGCGAACGTCGAACGGGAACTGGGCCGGTCGATCATGTCGCGGTTCCATGCGGGCTGGAGCATCGGCACGGTGACCGGCGCGGCGATCGGTGCCGTCATGATCGCGCTGCACGTACCCGTCTCGGCGCACCTGGTCACGGTCGCGGTCTTCGTGGCAGTGGCAGTTCCGCTGTCGACGACACGCGGCTTCCTGCCTTCGGCACATCAGCAGGAAGCACATGCCTCGCGCAAGGCGGCCGCCGCAGCGTGGCGTGAACCGCGCACACTCGCGATCGGCTTCTTCGTGCTGTGCCTCGCGTTCAGCGAGGGCACCGGGAACGACTGGATCGGCATCGCGACCATCGACGGCTATCACGCCTCGGCGACGACCGGGACGGCCGCGCTTGCGGTCTTTCTCGCGGCGATGACGACGGGCCGCTGGTTCGGCCCGGCGATCCTCGACCGGCGCGGGCGCGTTCCTGTGCTGCGGGTCTCCGCCGTCATCGCGGTGGTCGGCCTCGTTCTCGTGGTCTTCGGGCATTCGATCGTCGTCGCCTTCGTCGGCTTCGCCGCGTGGGGGATCGGGACCGCCTTGGGCTTCCCGACCGGCATGAGCGCCGCCGCCGACGATCCACGACGCGCGGCGGCGCGGGTGAGCGTCACCGCGTCGATCGCGTACACCGCGTTTCTCGCCGGACCGCCGCTTGTCGGTCTCGTCGGTAACCATGTCGGTGTCCTGCGCGGCCTCACCCTGGCGATCGGTCTGCTCGCCGTGGCGGTCGGGCTGTGTCAGGCCTGCGCGCCGTTACGCGAGCCTCAGGTGACAGCGCTCGCCGAACACTGACGGCACAATCGTCGAGGTGATCCCGATCTGGTTCTCGGCGGTGCTGGCCGGCGTGCTCGGTCTCGCCGTGGGCTCGTTCCTCAACGTCGTGATCTACCGGGTGCCGGCAGGCGAATCGATCGTCTCGCCGCCGTCGAAATGCCCGCGGTGCGGTAGTCAGATCCGCAACCGGCACAACGTTCCCGTCGTCGGCTGGCTCGTCCTGCGCGGGAAGTGTTACGACTGCGGCCTACCGATCAGCCCGCGCTACCCCGTGATCGAGGCTGTGACCGGGTTGGCCTTTGCTGGTGTCGCGGCCACCCTGCTCGCCGCCGGGCTCAAGCTTGCCGTGCTGCCGGGGCTCGCGCTCACTGCAGCCCTCATCACAGCGCTCATGATCGTTGTCGACGGACACGCAGTTCCGCGTCCAATCGCGCTGAGCTTGGTGGTCGCCGTGGTGGCGACCCTCGCGCTCACCGCCGTGAGCGTGCTTCGCTGAAGAACGCGACGACTGCGTCGGCTCCGGCGAGCGTCGCCAGAGGACGGGCCGCCCCGAACGGCGCATTCCAGAACGCGTCGCCGGGTACCGGTTCGGCGCCGACGTAGGCGTACGGCTCGTCGATGGAGTCGTCGCCGGGGGAGACCCCGTAGTTGACGTCGTCGATCCGGATCGCGACGTCGAAGTGTTCAGGCCACACCACCGGTTCCTCGCCCGGTGCGAACCGCCGCAGCGCGGCGTCGCCGATCGCCAGTGCTTCTGCCAGGCGCGCCGCATCGATCGCGTCGACGTGCAGTGGCTCATCGGCAACCGTCGTCGAGCTCTGATACGAGGCGGGCGCGCCGGCGTCCAGGCCGGTCAGCGCGGCGACGTCTGCGAGGGTGCGGCCGTCGAGGTCGAAACGTTCGCCGGCGACGACCAGTTCGCGGCCGTCGACACGCAGCTCAGGCTCGGCCACGGTAGCGAATCCGCCGTCGCTGACACGCAATCGGATCGTTCCGCTGGCCCGGTACTGCGGCCCGGCGAGCAGGCTTTCGGCAACGCTGTGCAGGGCACGCCGGGTTGCGGTCATGCGGGCGTGGCCTCGGGCTCGGCGACCGGTTCGCGCTCGCGCTCGAACTGCAGGACGCCGTCGTCGATCTTGCTGTGGCGCAGCATCGGCGCGTCGCGCAGGTAGTTGTTGAGGACGCGCCACGGCGGCTCGAGGCCCTGCCGCGGCAGCTGGCCGTCGCCGCGTCGGACGTATCCGGCGTTGAGGCTGCTGAGCACCGATCCAGTGCCGCGCACGTCGTCGGAGCCGCGCGGCACCACTCGCGTGTAATCGCGCTCGTCCATGTAGCGGAGCAGGCGGGCGACGTACTCGCACGCGATGTCGGCCTTGAGCGTCCACGACGCGTTCGTGTAACCGAACACGAACGCGAAGTTCGGTACGTCCTCGACCAACACGCCCTTATAGGTCATCACCTGGTTCAACGGCACCGCCGTGCCGTCGACCGTGACCTCGGCGCCGCCGAGCAGTTGCACCTGCAAGCCGGTCGCGGTGACGATCACGTCGGCGTCGAGCTCACGTCCGGACGTGGTGCGGATGCCCGTGCTGGTGAACGTGTCGATGGTGTCGGTGACCACCTCGGCGCGGCCGTCGCGGATGACGGCGAACAGATCACCGTCGGGGACGATGCACAGCCGCTGGTCCCAGGGGTCGTAGTTGGGCGTGAAATGGGTAAGGTCGGCGCCCGGGCCCAGTTGGCGACGCGCCGCAGCCAGGATCACCTTGCGCACGAACTTGGGACGGCGGCGCGCCAACGCGTACAAGCCGCGCTGGATGGCGATGTTGCGTCCGCGCGCCAGTCGATAGACCAGCAGGTCGGGGAGAACCTTCTTCATCGCCAAGCTGATCTTGTCGACGTCGGGGAGCGACAGGATGTAGGACGGCGACCGCTGCAGCATCGTCACGTGCGCGGCCTTGTCTGCCATCGCCGGCACGAGCGTCACGGCCGTCGCGCCGCTGCCGATCACCACTACCCGTTTGCCCGCGTAGTCGAGATCGTCCGGCCAGTGTTGCGGATGCACGACCGTGCCCGAGAACTCGTGCTCGCCGGGGAACTCGGGGCGGTAGCCGCTGTCGTAGCTGTAGTAGCCGGTGCACGCCATCAGGAAGTCGCAGGTCCAGACCTCGACGGTGCCGCTCGCCTCGTCGAGCGCCTTTACCGTCCAGCGCCCGGTCGAGCTCGACCAGTCGGCCGCGACCACCTTGCACCCGAAGCTGATGTGCTCACGCACGTGGTACTCGTCGGCCGTCGCATTGACGTACTCAAGGATCGACTCGCCGTCGGCCAGCACCTTCGTGGCACGCCAAGGACGGAAGTTGAAGCCGAAGGTGTACATGTCGGAGTCGGAGCGGATGCCCGGGTAGCGGAACAGGTCCCACGTCCCGCCGACGGCCTGGCGACGCTCGAGGATGTGGTAACTACGCTGCGGGAACTCGCGGGTGAGGTGGCATGCTGCGCCGATTCCCGAGATGCCCGCACCCATGATCAGAACGTCGACGTGGTTGTCGGGCACGGCCCCTCCGCAGGCAGCGATCGGATTTCATTCGCACGGTAACGCAGCGAGGCCTCCCGCGCCGAGCGGAGCCGGCACGCTCACGGCCCGCCTCCCACGCCATGGCCGCCTGCGGTGATGCAATGACGTCACTGCGAGCTTGCCCCGGGGACCGATGACGCACGCTTACGACGACAGCCGCGAGGTGGCCTCTGCGGCGCGCGCCGTCGCAGTCGCTGAAGAACCCCTCGTGCAGGCGGTTCAGGCGTCGATCCCGGAGCCGGTACAGGCATGGCAGCCGGTGCTCGTCGAGGGCGGGGCGCACGCCGCACCTGCTCGGCGTCGCCTCGCCGGACTCGACGGCCTGCGCGCCGTCGCAGTGCTCGCCGTCGTCGCGTTCCACCTCGATTTCTCCCTCGCTCCGGGCGGGTTCCTCGGCGTCGACGTCTTCTTCGTCATCAGCGGGTTCCTGATCACCAACCTGATCGCCCGCGAGATCCTCGACACCGGACGGCTGCGGCTGGGACGCTTCTATCTGCGCCGCGTCCGCCGCCTCCTTCCGGCCGTCGTTGCCATGCTCGCGGTCGTATCCATCGCCGGCGCGACGATCTGGCGCGACCAGCTGACCACGCTCAAAGGCGGCGTGATCGCGAGTCTCGGGTACGTGACCAATCTCTGGCTGATCGCCGACAACCAGAGTTACTTCGCGTCGACCGGTCGGCCGCCGATGGTGCAACACCTGTGGTCGCTCGCGATCGAGGAGCAGTTCTACCTGGTCTGGTCGGTGGTCATCGTCGTGGTGGTCGGCGTCGCGGCGACGCGGATTGATCCGGTGGCGAGGGTTCGGCTGGTCGCAGTGATCGCGCTGATGCTGGCTCTGGGGTCGACAGCGACGATGACGGTGCTTGCGGTGCGCGACAACCTGCCCTACTTCGGCAGCACCTCGCGCGTGTACCTGGGGTCGGACACGCACTCGATGGGCTTGTTCCTCGGTTCGGCGTGCGGGGCCTGGCTCGCCGTACGGACGCGCGCGGCGCCGGCCCGGCCGCCGCGGTTGCCGGCGAAACTCGTGTGGCTCACCGATGTCGTCGGCGCGGTGGCGCTGGTCGTGCTGGTCGTGCAGTTCTTCGTGGTGACCGAATACAGCACGATGCTCTACCGCGGCGGATTCCTGGTCTTCGGCGTCGTGACGGTCGTCATCGTCGGGTGCGTGATCCGCCGCCGAAGCCTGCTCGGCCGCATCCTCGACATGCGACCGATTCGTTGGGTCGGCCAGCGTTCGTACTCCATCTACATCTGGCACTGGCCGGTCGCCGTGGTCACCCGTCCCGACCTGGACGTGCGCGGGCCGCTCGTACTGATCAATCTGTGCCGGTTCGTGTTGATCCTCGGTCTCGGCGCCTTGTCGCACCACTTCATCGAGGTCCCGCTGCGCAGTGGTCAGCTCGCTCGGTGGCGGGCCGCCCGCCGCGATCGGGCACGGCTCGGGTGGGACACCGCCATGGTCGTCACCACGCTCATCGCCGCCCTCGCGCTCGGGGGCGCGGCCAGCGCCGTGGGTGCGCCGATCCTGCCTCGGTTCCCGGGCCCGTCGACGCATGCACGCGTCGCCGCACCGCCCGCCGAACCTCGAACCGTCCCACGTACCGCGTCACGAAGCGCGCCACGGAAAGGTCCCGATCCGAGTCCGTCCCGACCTGCACCGACAGTGACGCAAGGAGCTGGGTCGTCGCCGCCCGGCCCCACCGGCGCCGCGCGTCCGGCCATCAGTGCGTTCGGTGACTCGGTGCTGCTGGGCGCCGAACGCGCCCTGCGAACAGTCGCGCGCCGTCTGGACGTCGATGCCGTCGAAGGACGCCAGCCCTACGAGGTGTTCGACGACGTGCTCGCACGCGCACAGGCGGGGACGCTCGAGCCGGACGTGGTCGTCCACGCCGGGAACAACGGCATCATCTCGCCCGACCAGCTCCGCGAGGTCCTGCACGCATTGCGCGACCGCACCCGAGTCGTGCTCGTCAACGACCGGGTGCCACGTGATTGGCAGGACATCAACAACGCAACTCTCAGCGCGGTCGCCAAGGACTTCACCAACGTGCGCCTGCTGGACTGGTACAGCCTCTCGGCCGGCAAACCGGGGTGGTTCTACTCGGATGGTCTGCACGTCACGCCCGCCGGCGCCGCGCAATATGCGCGCCTGATCCGGGCAGCGCTCGCGCGCTGATTCCGACCAGCTGTCAGGAGTTGTGACAGTTCTGCGCGACGTGGGTGCGGTGCTCGTCCCGTCGCCGCACCCACGTGCCGCGAGAGAGAACTGCGGAGTCCGGCTTCGCCACAACACACCGATCACCGGGCGCGTGGCGAGCGTAACCATTCCGCAGCGCTGACGATTACTGCGTGACAAGTGCGTGAATCGGGATGCGCAGGCTGAGGTGTTTATGAGAAATAGATATCTGATGAGGTTGTGTGTCGGTTTTCACAATTGCTTCACGAGGCGTGGGTAAACGCGCAACGGAGCGGCTCAGCCGATAGCCGACTCCGCGACGGAGCCAGAACCCCCAATCCTGACTCAGCACAGCGGTAATCCGTCGCGCCCTCTCAACCCTCGAGGAGTTGAGCAATGCAACCACGTGCGCGTGTCGCCCTTGCCGTGGGCGGCGGCTACCTACTCGGACGCACCAAGAAGATGCGTCTGGCGCTGACGCTGGCCGGAATGGCGGCAGGGAAGCAGATGTCGGGACCGGGCGGTCTCGTCAGCCAAGGCATCGAACTGTTGCGGACCGCCCCCGAGCTCGAAAGCGTCCGCGGCGATTTGCGGGAACGACTGCTGAGCGCCGCTCGAACCGCGGCGATGTCCGCAGCGACCGATGCCGTCGGTCGCGTGACCGAGCGGGTGAATCGCGTCGGCGAGCTGGAGGGGCGCTCCGATGACGACGCCGAGGACGACTCGACGACGAAGCCGAGGACGAATACGACGACGACGCCGAAGACGAAGGCGACGACGCCGAGGACGAGTACGACGACGACGCCGAAGACGAAGGCGACGAGGCCGAGGACGAGTACGACGACGACGCCGAAGACGAAGGCGACGACGCCGAGGACGAGTACGACGACGACGCCGAAGACGAAGGCGACGACGCCGAGGACGAGTACGACGACGAAGCCGAGAGACGACGACGAAGGCGACGACGCCGAGGACGAGTACGACGACGAGCCGAACGACGAAGGCGACGACGCCGAGGACGAGTACGACGACGACGCCGAAGACGAAGCGCGACGACGCCGAGGACGAATACGACGACGACGCCGAAGACGAAGGCGACGACGCCGAAGACGAAGCTGACGACGATACGTCCGCGGAGCTCTACGCGGAGCCGGAAGACGGCGGCTCGGACGAGGGCGACGGCGAAGACGACGAAGACGAAGCCCCGACACGACGAAGACGCCGACGACACCGACGACGAGTCGCAGCGTCCGCAGTCGCGTCGCCGGCGCAGAGCTTCGGCGCGCAAGTCGTCGGCGCGCAAGTCGTCGGCGCCCAAGTCGTCGGCGAGGAAGTCACCGGCCAAACGCGCGTCGGCCACGAGGGCGACGACGAAGAAGACGGCGACCAAGCGAGCCATGAAGCAAGCGCCGGCCAAGAAGTCCGCCGGTCGGCCGGCCGCCAAGAAGGCGGCGCAAAAGGCGCCCGCCAAGAAGACAACCGCGAAGAAGACAGCGAAGAAGGCACCCGCCAAGAAGGCACCCGCCAAACGACCCGCGAAGAAGGCGCCGGCAAAGAAGCCGGCCGCGAAGAAGACGGCGACCAAACGCGCACCGGCCAAGAAGGCGACTACTCGACGTAGCGGAGGACGACGTGGCTGACCAATCGACAAAGAACAGCAACTCCAATGGTGGCAATCCGCTGGGAGGTGAGCTCGGCAAGTTGAAGGACGCCGTCATGGGCAAGGTCGGCTCCACGGCCGAGAAGCACATGGGATCGCTGACCGAGAAACTGACGGACATCGGCTCGGGCGGCGGCAGCGACGCGAAGAAGGCGGCCGGGGCGAAAGCGGGGGAGAAAGTCGCCGAGGGCGACTCGCCCGTCAAAACAGCGCTGTCCGCCGGTGCGGCCGGTCTGAAGGAGAAGGTCTCCGGGATGTTCGGAGGCAAATCCGGTGGCAAGGACGGCAAGAAGCTCAAGGTCACCAACATCATCGAGCAGATCGACGTCGGTGCGCCGATCGACGTCGTCTACAACCAGTGGACCCAGTTCCAGGACTTCTCCGGCTTCATGAAGAAGGTCGAGGACGTCGATCAGAAGGAGGACACCGAGGTCACCTTCAAAGCGCAGGTGCTGTGGTCGCACCGCACGTGGAAGGCCACGATCGTCGACCAGGTGCCGGATGAGCGCATCGTCTGGAAGTCCTCCGGCGAGAAGGGGAAGGTCGACGGGGCAGTCACCTTCCACGAACTCGCCCCCGATCTGACCCGAGTGCTGGTGGTACTCGAGTACCACCCGCAGGGTCTTTTCGAGCGGACCGGCAACCTCTGGCGGGCGCAGGGACGCCGCGTGCGACTGGAGCTCAAGCACTTCCGTCGGCACGTGATGACCGAAGCGTTGCTGCACCCGGACGAGGTCGAGGGGTGGCGTGGCGAGATCCATGATGAGGAGGTCCAGGTCAGCGACGAGGACGCCCGCAAGCGCGAGCAGGACTCGGAGGACACCGACGACAACGGTGACGACAACGGTGACGACCCCCAGACCGAATCGGGTCGTCGTCGCCGTTCGTCGAACGACCGTCAGAAGCAGCAGCGTGGTCAGCAGCGTCGTCAGCAGCACGGACAGCAGGGCGGCCAACGCTCGCGGCGTTCGCCGCAACAGCGGCGCAGCGGTGACCGGCGGCGGGAGGGCTCCCGATGACCATGGCGACCCGGGACAGCGGCTACCTCAGCCGGCCCGCGCCGAGCGGGCTCGCCGATGTCGTGGAGGTGATCCTCGACAAGGGGATCGTCATCGACGCCTACGTACGGGTCTCCCTCGTGGGTATCGAGCTCTTGACGATCGACGCGCGCATCGTGATCGCCAGTGTCGACACCTATCTCCGCTTCGCGGAGGCGACGAACCGCCTCGATCTCTACGAACACGGCGGCAAGGATCTTCCTGATCTGTTCAATTCGATGGAGGAGGGCGGTGCGAAGCACAAGACGAAGGGTGCGCTGAGCGGCGTCAAGGACAAGGTGTCGCAGGCGGTCGGCTCCAATGACGACAGCGACGACGACAGCGACGACGACAGCGACGGCGACAGCGACGGCAACTCGCGACGCAACGCGTCCAGCCGGCCCCGACGCGCGGCGTCGAGCGGGCGGCGCCGACGGCAGGATGACGAATGAGTCCAGCCGCGACCGCCGAGCACGGCGCCGTGCATGTCTACGGCGTCGTGCGTGCCGACGCGCTGGACGGCCTCGCGTTGCCGCCAGGCGTCGAGGCACTGCGCAGCGGTCCGTTGGCCGCGTTGGTCAGCGCGCCTGGAACGGATGGGGCAAGCGGGCTCGCGAACGCGGTACGACGCCACGACGCGGTCATCGGCGGGTTGGTCGCCTCGGGCGTCACAGTCGTCCCGATGCGGTTCGGAACGACCGTGACCGAGCCCGATGCGCTGCCGGCCAGGGTGCTCGGTGCCCACCGGCGACGCTGATCGCAGCGTTGAACGGACTCGACGGGCTGGTGCAGTTCACCGTGCGCGTCGACTACGTCCGTGAAGCAGCCGCCCGGGCAGCGATGCGTGACGACCCCGGCATCGAAGCGCTCCGCGAGCGGGGATTGCGGGACCGGTCGGTGCAGATCCGGCTCGGGCAACGCATCGTCGCGGCCATCGACCGGCGTCGGGCGGGCGACGCCGATCGGGTCCGCGGCGAGCTGCGACCGTTCACCGAGCGCATGAGTTGCGAGCTGTCGCGCGACCCGGACCGCGTCGCCGACCTCGCCTGTCTCGTCCGACGATCCGACACGGAGCGGTTCGAGGATGCGGTCGAACGGTTCGCCGAGCGCCACCACGACGCAGTTCGTATGACGCTGGTCGGCCCGTTGGCGCCGTACGACTTCGTGCCGGAGCTGTAGATGGGCCTGTTCACCGGCTTGCTCACTCTGCCGCTCGCGCCCGTGCGTGGCGTGGTGTGGCTCGGGGAGACACTGACCCGGGAGGCACATCGGCAGTGGACCGACCCCTCCGTCGTCCGTGCAGAGCTCGACGCGGTCCATCAGCGCTGGGTGGCGGGCGAGCTCTCCGACGACGACCGGGACCGCCTCGAGGACGCGCTCCTGCAGCGACTGATCGCCGGACGCTCGGAGGCGAACCGTGGCTGAGAACCGGACATCGGACAACGAGGCGCCGACCGTTTCGCGGCGCCGGGTGTCACCTGACGAGATCGTCGAGCGCGCCAAGCAGGTGCTCGACGATCTCGGCGGCATGACCGTCGACCGGGTCACCGGCCTGGAGGCTGACGACGAGGGCTGGCGGATCACCCTCGAGGTCGTCGAGACGCGCCGCATACCGAATACCGCGGACATCATCGCGCGGTACGAGGTGTTGCTCAGTCGCGGTGGCAGGTTCCGCAGTTATCGACTGGCCGGACGGCGCCGCCGTGACCAACTCGAGGACATGGTGTGACGAATCCGGTTGCCGCCCGTGACGCGTCGCTGGCCGACGTGCTCGAACGCGTCCTCGACAAGGGCGTCGTCATTGCGGGCGACATCCGGATCAACCTGCTCGACATCGAATTGCTGACCGTCCGGATCCGTCTGCTCATCGCGTCGGTCGACAAGGCGCGCGAGATGGGCATCGACTGGTGGGAGCACGATCCTTCGCTGTCGGGCGGCGACCGCGACCTGCTTCAGGAGAACCAGCAGTTGCGCGAAAGGCTTGCCGAACTCGAGTCGTCCCACGCTCGCGGATCCGGCGACGAGCAGGACGAGAATCGCGAGACCTCGCGATGAGCGAGTCCGAGCGAACGTACCTGTACGCGCTGGCGCGTCCCGGCGACATCCACGTGGACGTTCGCGGCATCCTGTCGCGGCCGGTCAGACTCGTGACGGTCGGCGGCATCGGCGCCGTCGTCGGCACGGTACCTGCAGATCTGTTCGCTGCGGAGCACGTCGAATCCCGTGTCGGCGAGGCGGAGTGGGTGGGGTCACTGGCGCGTGCGCACGACGACGTCGTCGCAGCTGTGACACGGGTGGCCACCGCGATCCCGCTACGTCTGGGCACGACAGCCGACGACGACGAGAACGTCCGCACGCTGCTGAGCGAACTCGGCAGCGCCGCGTGCCGCGCGTTCGACCGCTTCGAGGGCCGCGCCGAGTACGGCGTGCAGGTGTTCGCACCCCGACCTCGCCCGGATGCGTCGACTGTCGAGCCGGAGGCGGGTGCGGCGTTCCTACGCCGGCGGCGCGCAGAGTTGCAGCAGGACGAGTTGCAGCGAATGGCGGCCGCCGAAGAGGGCGAAACCGCATACCAACTGTTGGCCCGGATCGCCGCTGACCATCGCCGCATCCCACCGCGCGACCGCACCTCGGCGGCCGGAGCCGCGATGGTGCTCAACGGCGCCTTTCTCGTCGACAACGACGCTGTCGACTCGTTCCGCGCCGTCGCCGACCAACTCGCCGCTTCGTTGGGGCCCGATCGCGTCGCGATCACCGGGCCATGGGCGCCGTACTCGTTTGCCGAGCTGGACCTGTGAGCGAACCGCCGGTCGCCCGGGATCTCGAGCGCGCAAGCCTCGTCGATCTGCTCGACCGCGTCATCGGCAAGGGCGTCGTGCTCAGCGGTGACATCGTCATCTCGCTCGCCGGCGTCGACCTTGTCGTGTTGCGGCTGCGTGCGCTGCTGACGACCGTGCACGAAGCCGGGACGGAGTCGCGACTGTGAGCGATTCCGTAAAGCCGGCGCTGCCGATCCGCATCGAGACCGACGCCGACTCCGTGGCGCGCGACCTGCTGCGACTCGTGCTCACACTCGTCGAACTCGTCCGACAGTTGATGGAGCGACAGGCGATCCGACGCCTGGAGGACCTGAGCGAAGCCCAGGCCGACGCGCTCGGAACCGGTCTGATGCGCTTGAAGCAAGCCATCGACGAACTGCGGGAAGCGCACGGTCTGCGACCGGAGGACCTCGACATCGACCTCGGACCCTTCGGGACGCTGCTCGCCGAGTGAGGCTCGCCCCGGCCGATCTAGGCCTCGGTCTCGGTGAGGACGATCGGCAACTGCGCTGCGAGTTCACTGGCGAGGAACCCGAGGCGACCCACCCGCGCCGCGAGCCGTTCGCCGGCCACCGCGTGAAGGTAGGTCGCCCAGCCGGCCGCCTGGGCGCCATCCGCGCCCCGGGCGAGCAGCCCGACGACCGCGCCGGCGAGCACGTCGCCACTACCTGAGGTCCCGAGACCGGGGTGACCGGCTGCCACCCGCCAGCAGCTGCCGTCGGGCGCCGCGACGGAGCCCTGGAATGCGACGACGGCGCCGTATTCGGCCGCGACGCGTATCGCAGCTTCGGTGCCCCGATCACTGCTGTCGCTGTCGTCGTCGCTCTCGCCGAGCAGCCGGTCCATCTCCGACGCGTTGGGTGTCAGGACGGATCGGCCGGCGAAGCGCTGCCGCACCGGTGAGTCAGGAAGCACGCCGAGGGCGAAGGCGTCCAGCACGAACTGCGTGTCGTCCTCGGCATGCTCGGCGACGGACTCGAGCAGCTGAGCGGTTGTCTCGGCGTCGTCCAGGCCGGGCCCGACCAAAACGAAGCCGGCTCCCGACATGCTCGCAGCAACCTGGTTCCGTCCGACGACGCGCGCTTCGGGCACGGCGACCGCGACTGTTCCCGCGACGGACTCGTCGACCGCGAGGGCCAGCACGCCCGCGCCGACACGCAGGGCGGCCAGTCCGGCGAGCATGGCAGCGCCCGGCGTCGATGGCGCGCCACCGATGACCAGCACGTGACCTCGGCTGTGCTTCGAACCCTCGCCGCGCGGCAGGGGCCACCCGCGAAGCAGTTCGGACGTGATCGTGGTCGTGTTGTCAGCGCTCATGAGGTTCCTGTCCGCTGCCGTGGACGGTCGCGTCGACGCCCTGAGCGACGAGATGGTCGACCGAGCCGAACACGGGGGTCTGCCACCGGCCGTCGCGGTAGACCGCGCGCGTGATCGAGGCATTCGGCACCGAGCCCGCAGTCGCGATCTCGAACAGCTGCGCCTCGGACAGTCGTTCGAGGATGAACCGGATCAGCAGGACGACCGCGTCGTGAGTGACGACGACGATCCGCCGGTCGCCCGCCGGCGTTTCGCCGGGCACGGGGTCGGTGAGGAACGAGCGGGCACGCAGGGCCACGTCCGACCAGCTCTCGCCACCGGGCGGCCGGTAGTAGAGCTTGCCCAACGTGCGTCTGCGCTCGGTCTCGGACGCGAACTGGCGCCGTACGCCGTGGGTGGTGAAGCCGTCCAGCACGCCGAGCTCGCGATCGCGCAGCCGTTCGTCGATGAGCGGCTCGACGTCCAGCGTCCGGCCGAGGGCGGCCGCGGTGTCCGCGGCACGCCGGTACGGGGACGCCCAGAGTTCGGTAGGGCGCGGCTCGAGGCCTGCGACGGCGGTGGCGGCCGCAGCGGCCTGGGCGCGGCCGAGATCGGACAGCGGCGTGTCCGCGTCGCGCCATTCCAGCGGGATGCGGTCGGCGCCCTCGGCCTCGGCCGCCTCCCGCGCCACGTTTCCGAGGCTCTCGCCGTGCCTGACGAGCACGATGTCGACGATGGCCATCGTGGGCTCAGTGCTCCCGCGAGACGTTCGGGCCCGACCTCATGACGCTCCTTCCGGTGACGCATCCGCATGCGTCGCCTACCCGAAGCGATCGTTCGTGAAACGCCGAGGTTCCGAACTGGAATCGACCAAATTACCGGCAGGGACCGTTGTCCTCGATGTCTCGCGACATCGCAAGCGTGTCCGAGGGGGGACTTGAACCCCCACGCCCCGTAAAGGGCACTAGCACCTCAAGCTAGCGCGTCTGCCATTCCGCCACCCGGACGAGTGCGCGACAAACTTTAGCCGATCGGCTGAGAGAGTTCCGACGCGATGCCACGGCGATGGCGAGCGAGACTCTTAACAGCAAGCTAATGTGCACATATCGGCCGATGATTCATAGCAAGGTGGTATCCACGTGAGGCGAGGACTGTCCGTTCTCGCGCGCCTCGCCGCAGGGGTGGGCTTGGCGGCGATGGTGGGCGCAGCCGGTCTCGCGACCGCTGGGTCCGCTGACGCGCGTCCCCACGCAGCGGCGCCGCAGGCCGCCCACGTCGGCCACCTGATCGGTCACCCCCGGCATAGTCACGCCGACCACGACCGTGCCCACAGGCGAGGTCACGGGCACGGCGTTGCAGGGCTCCACGTTTTCGCCCACCCCGGTGGCCACCGCGGCCACCACAACCACGGTGATCGCCGCCGGCCCGGCCGTCCGGGGCATTGCGGGGTCGGCCACCATGCGCACGGCAGGCACGATCACGGCAGGCACGATCACGGGCACGGCCACGCACGGCATGTCGGCCGGCATGGCGACCGGGAGCATGCGCGCGACCTTCGGCTCGCTGAGAAGGCGGCCCGCGAGGCGGCCCGAAAGGCCGAGCATCGCGCAGCCAAGGACGCCCGAAAGCTGCTGCGCCACGGCAAGCACGGCGACGGAAGGCCGCCGGTTCCGGGTCGCCCGGTGCCGCCGCCCGGTCACCCGGTGCCGCCGCCCGGTCACCCGGTGCCGCCGCCGGGTCACCCGGGTCACCCGGGTCACCCCGTCCCGCCACCGGGTCACCCCGCCGCCGGCACGCCGGCGGGCAAACCCACCGGGTCGACGAGCGGCAACCACCGCCCGAGCGGGTCGAGCAACCGTCCGACCGGCACGCGTACCACCGGCAACAGCCGTGGCGGGAGCAACACCGGCGGCGCCCAGGGACTGACCGGCGGTGTCGGCTCAGGTACGGGTACGGGCACCAACGCAGGTACGGGCACGGGTTCAGCGCCTGCCCCCGTGCACACCCGACCGTCCCAGCCGCACCCCGGGCGGCAGCGCCGACAGCAACACCGGCCGCAGCGCGCACCGCACTCGAAGCTGCACTCGAAGCTGCACCCGAAGCAACGAAGCAGCACCCGAAGCCGCACCCGAAGCCGCGCACGACCCCGAAGCACCACCCGCCCGTGCTCCCCCCGCTGGCCGACCGGAACAACATCTCCCTGCAGTCGCCACACATGCTCGCGGTGCTCGGCGGATTGGCGGTGCTCGTCGTGGCCGCCATGGGCTACTTGATCTGGTCCGGACGACGCAACGTCAGCTGAACCACGGCCCGTCCGGGCTGCCTGGTAGGACAGAACCATGAGTCCCGCCGCGTCCGACGAAGTTGTCGACCTCCTCGCCGACCTGATCCGCATCGATACGTCCAACCCCACCAACCCCGAACGGCCCGCGGCGGAATGGGTCGCGACCAAGCTCGACGAGGTGGGCATCGAGTCGCAGATCATCGAAGCCGCACCCGGGCGGGCGTCGACCATCGCCCGCATCGAGGGCACCGACGGCAGCCGGGCGCCGCTGCTGATCCACGGCCACCTCGACGTCGTACCCGCCGACCGCGACGAGTGGTCGGTCGACCCGTTCGCCGGCGAGGTCAAGGACGGCTGCGTGTGGGGACGCGGCGCGATCGACATGAAGGACATGGACGCGATGACGCTCGCGGTGGTCCGCGAGTGGGCGCGCAGCGGCAAGCGACCGCCCCGCGACATCGTCCTGGCCTTCGTGTCGGACGAGGAGGCCGGCGGTCGCCAGGGAGCCCACTACCTGGTCGACAACCACCGCGATCTGTTCGCCGACTGCACCGAGGCGATCAGCGAGGTGGGCGGGTTCAGCATCTCGCTCAACGACAAGGCGCGCATCTACGCGATCCAGACCGCCGAGAAGGGCATCAACTGGCTTCGGCTGACCGCCAACGCCACTCCGGGTCACGGGTCGATGGTGCACAAGGACAACGCGGTGACGATGCTCGCGCGCGCCGTCGCGCGCATCGGCGAACACGAGTGGCCCGTCGTCGTCACCGACACCGTACGTGCCACGGTCGAGGGTCTCTCCGAAGTGACCGGACAGCAGCTCGACCCGGACAAGCCCGACGAGTGGTTGCCGCTGCTCGGTTCCGCGGCGCGCATGATCGGCGCGACCATCCGCAACACGACCAACCCGACGATGCTCGACGCCGGCTACAAGACCAACGTGATCCCCTCACGCGCGAGCGCCACCGTCGACGCGCGTTTTGTCCCGGGGCAGGAGGACATGATGCTCGAGACGATCGACGAGCTCATCGGCGAGGGCATCGAGCGTGAGTTCGAGGTGCGTGACATCGCCGTCGAGACCTCGTTCGACGGTGACCTGGTCGACGCGATGTGCGCGGCGTTGAAGGCAGAGGACGAGGGCGCTGTGCCGGTGCCGTATCTGATGAGCGGCGGCACCGACGCGAAGTCCTTCTCGACGCTGGGCATGCGCTGCTTCGGCTTCTCACCGCTCAGGCTACCGAGCGACTTCGAGTTCATGTCGCTGTTCCACGGCATCGACGAGCGGGTTCCCGTCGACGCCCTGGGTTTCGGAGTGCGCGTGCTCGACCGGTTCCTCTCGAGCTGCTGAGCTGCGGTGACCGCGCTCGCGGAGGTCGCGGCGGCCTCAGCCGACGTCGGCGCGACCTCGTCGCGGCTGGCGAAAGCGGCCCGGCTCGTGGCCGTGCTGCAGGCAAGCGATCCCGATGACATCGCCGTGGTCGTGTCATGGCTGTCGGGGGAGTTGCCGCAGCGCCAGATCGGCGTCGGCTGGGCGTCCCTGCGCTCGCTGCCCGAGCCGGCCGAGCAACCGGCGCTGACGGTCGCGCACGTGCACGACACGTTCACGACGATCGGCACGAGCTCCGGTGCCGGTTCGCAAGCGCGCCGCGCGCAGCTGCTGGCCGATGTCTTCGGTGCGGCCACCGAACCGGAGCAGACCTTCCTACGCCGGTTGTTGGGTGGCGAATTGCGGCAGGGTGCACTGCTCGGGGTCATGACCGATGCCATCGCCAAGGCGTCGTCGCTGCCGCTCGCCGAAGTGCGACGCGCGGCAATGCTGCGTGGCGACCTGCCCACCGTGGCCCGCGCCGCCCTGACCGGTGCGTCCCTCGATGAGTTCCGGCTCGAGGTCGGGCGGCCGGTCGGGCCGATGCTCGCGCAGACCGCATCGTCCATCACCGACGCGCTCGAGCGGTTGACCGGCGACGTCGCGTTCGAAGCGAAACTGGACGGCGCGCGCGTGCAGATCCACCGTCGCGGCGACGACGTGTCGATCTACACGCGCAGCCTCGACGAGGTCACCGACCGGTTGCCCGAGGTCGTCGCCGCGGTGCGCGCACTACCCGTCAACACCCTGGTCGCAGACGGCGAGGCCATCGCCCTCAAGCCCGACGGCCGTCCCCATCCGTTCCAGGTCACCGCGTCGCGCTTCGGCACCAAGGCACCGGGACCCGACCGGCTGCCGGTGTCGGCGTTCATCTTCGACGTGTTGCACGTCGACGGTGCCGACCTGCTCGACCTGCCGACCTCCGAACGGTTCGCCGTGCTCGACCGCGTCGTCCCGCCCGAGCAACGTCCCGACCGGTTGGTAACGGCTGATCCGGCCCTGGCACAGGAGTTTCTCGACCGCACGCTGGCAGCCGGCCATGAGGGCGTGATGGCCAAATCGCTCTCGGCCGCCTACGAGGCCGGTCGACGTGGCGCCGGCTGGCTGAAGGTCAAGCCGGTGCACACCCTCGATCTCGTCGTGCTCGCGATCGAGTGGGGTTCGGGACGGCGGCGCGGCAAGCTGTCGAACATCCATCTCGGTGCGCGCGATGCTGACAATGGCGGCTTTGTGATGTTGGGCAAGACGTTCAAAGGCATGACCGACGAGATGCTCGACTGGCAGACGAAGCGGTTCACCGAACTCGCGACCGGACCGTTGGACGAGTACGTGGTGCCGGTTCGTCCCGTACAGGTCGTCGAGATAGCGTTCGACGGGGTGCAGGCGTCGACCAGATACTCCGGCGGGCTGGCACTGCGTTTCGCGCGCGTGCTGCGGTACCGCGACGACAAGCGGGCCGAGGAAGCCGACACGGTCGACACCGTGCGCGCACTGCACCGCACATAGCGGGGACACCGTTCACGCGAAGACCAGGAGCCTGCCGTCCGAGTTGCCGGTCGGCACCGTCGGCGCAGGGCTAGTGTTCGTCGTGCGATGCCGGCGCAGTTCGTGGACGAGGGAACCTTCGTAGGACGCCAGGAGGATCTGGGCGTCCTACAACATGCGCTTGCCGACGTGACTGATGGCCGTTCGCGGGTGATGCTTGTCGAAGGTGCACCGGGCATCGGCAAGACAGCGCTGGTACGCGAGTTCGTCGCCAGGCACGCGGACACGACGCACCTGTGGGTCAGCGGCGACGAGACGGAGACGTCGGTCCGGTTCGGTGTCGTGGACCAGATCCGCGAAGCTGTGCAGCGCAGTCACATCGCACGTACCGATCGGGCCGACAGCTTCGCAATCGGCACCGAGCTGATCCAGGTCATCGGCGAGCTGCACGGGCAGACGCCGGTGATCCTCGTCGTCGACGACCTGCACTGGGCCGACCAGGACTCGTGCCGGGCGCTGCTGTTCTGCCTGCGCCGCCTGCGGCACGACGCCATCCTCGTCATCTGCATCGCGCGACCCGGAGTCGACGACGTGCTGGGGACCAGCTGGGCACGCCTGCTCGCCGACACCGGTCGCTGCGCTCGGCTGCGGATCGCGGGGCTGTCCGCGGGCGAGGTCGGCCTGCTCGCGCGCCAGCACGACGTGACCCTGACCGCGGCAGCGGCGCACCGGCTGCGCGACCACACGGCCGGCAATGCGCTGTACACGGTCGGCCTGCTCGCCGAGCTCGACGAGGGCACACTGAACGATCCGGCCCGGATGCTGCCGGCCCCGCACTCCTACGCAGCCACGGTGCTCGCGCGCGTCTCGCGACTCTCGCCGGCCGCGCGCGACCTGGTCGCCGCAGCAGCAGTGCTCGGGACCCGCTCCGCGTTGCGGGCGACCCTTGCCACCGCCGGGTTGAGCGCGGGCACGCCCGCTCTGGACGAGGTGGTCGCGCACGACCTGCTCGTCAACCGGCAACGGGTCGGGGTGCGCGAGGTGCAGTTCACGCACCCCCTCGTGCGTGCCGCCGTGTACGACGACCTGTCGCCGTCGCGCAGGCGCGCTCTGCATCTGGCCGCGGCGGCCGTGCTCGGTCCGCTGCCGGCGCTGGCACACGTGGTCGCGGCCACGGACGGCAACGATCCCGCGCTCGCGATGGAACTCGAAGCGACGGCCGAGCGGGAACTGCAGACCGGAGCGGTGCGCGACGCCGCGCAACATCTGTTCTGGTCGGCGGAACTCGACGACGACGAGGTGCGCGGGCAGGACAACCTGCTGCGCGGGATCGAACTGCTGCTGCTGGCCGGCGACGTCGCCGGAGCGCATGCGCGCGCAGACGCGGTGCGCACGCTGCCGCGTACGCCGCACCAGCGCTACGTGGCCGCAGCACTCGCGGCAGCCGCCGGAGAGCTCGGCGGTGCGATCGAGCAGTTCCGCGCGCTGGCGACCCCCGCGCTCGCCGAGGCCGACCCGCGGCTGTTCGCACAGCTGACCGCCTCGCTGTCGGTCGTCGAGTGCCTGATCGGTGACGGCGAGCAGGCCGTGCACCATGCGCGCGAGTCGCTGCGCACCGGGTTGACTCGGGGGCCGTCGGCGGCGGCTGCTCGGCAGTCGCTCGCGCTGGGCCTGGGCGAGTGCGGCCGGGCCGACGAGGGACTTGCCGGCATCGGTGAGATGTCGGCAGACAGCCTCGCACCCGAACCGTTCGCCGCCGACCAGGTGCAGTCGCGTGCGGAGTTGCGGCTGTGGCGCGGCGACGCCGCGGGCGCCGCCCGCGACCTGCGGGCGGTCATCCGCTGGGTGAAGGCCGGCGAGGCGTTGATGTCGCCGCCGGCGGCGTACGCATTGCTCGCCGACGCCGAGTTCGATCTCGGTGAGTGGGACGACGCGATCAACCATGCCGAGCTCGCCGCGTCATTGGGACGCGACCTCGACCACGTGTGGAACCTGGCCTACGCGCACGGGGTCGCCGCCCGGGTCTACGCGCTCCGCGGCCGTTTCGACTTCGCCGCCGCGCACGTCGAGCTGGCCCGGGCAGCGGCCCGCGCCGTCCCTAGCAGCGTCGGCCGCGCACACGCGCACATCGCTGCTGCGGCCGTCGCACTCGCCCGCCGCGACTGGGGTGCCGCCGAGGAAGCGCTCACGCCACTGCGTGAGCATCTCGACGCCGACGCGCACCACCATCCGGCGCTGGCCGGCTGGCTGTGCCTCGACGCAGAGGCGAACCTGGGAGCCGGTCGCACCGCGCGGGCCGGCGCCGCGCTGGACCGACTCGCGGCCCGCGCGGCCGGACGGCCGCGCAGCGACACCGAGCGGTTGCGTCTAACCGCCGCCGTTCGCGCGGCGCAGGGGCAGACGGACGCTGCGCAGACGACGCTGGCCAACTGTCTGCGCCGAGGCACCGCGCCGTTCGCCAGGGCGCGTTCCGGGCTCGATCTCGGTCGGTTGCTGCTCGCCGCCGGGCAACGCGACGCAGCGCGGCGGCCGTTGACCGACGTCCGTGGCGTGCTGGCCCAACTGGGGGCGGTGGCGTTGCTCGCACAGTGCGACGAGGCCCTTGCGGACTGCGGTATCCCCGACGTCCCCGCCCTCGAGCAGCGTCTCGACGGGCTCACCAGCCGCGAGCAGATCGTCGCCCGGCTCGTCACGCGCGGGCTGACCAATCGCGAGGTCGCCGCCGAGCTGTTCGTGAGCGCGAAGACGATCGAGTACCACCTCCGCAACATCTTCGCCAAGCTCGGCGTGAGCACGCGGCGCGAGCTCTGGCGTGCGGCCGACCCCGACGCCCGGTTCCCGCCCGTGTACGGGGGACGGCCGTGAGCGGACCGGCCGGCCTGCTGCTCGTCAGCGTTGCCGTCCCGGTGATCGGCTTCGTCGCCGCCGTGCTGGCGCGTTGGCTCGTCGGGTTGCGCCGGCCGCCGCGGTTGGGGTGGGCGGCGAGCACGCTCTGCGGCATCGTCGGGGCGGCCGCCGGCGCCTCGCTCGTCGCGCTCGCCGTCAACCGCGCCGTCAAGGACATCCCGGTCGCCGTGGTGCTCAGCGCGGTGGCCGGCACGGTGATCGTGCTTCTCTCTGCCGACATCGTGGCGGCACGGCGGACGCGGCCACAACCCGGCGCGCTCGACCTGATGCGGGCGGGGGAGAGCGAACGCGTCGAGTTCAAGTCGTCGGCGCGCTACAACCTGCACACCGGCGCGCGCGACGCACGTCTGGAGCTGGTCGTCGCGACCACGGTCGGCGCGTTCTTCAACGCCCGTGGCGGCACGTTGTTGCTCGGCGTCGCCGACGACGCCACCGTGCTCGGGCTCGAGGAAGACTTCCGGCTCGTGCGGCGCGCCGACCGCGACAATTACGAACTGTGGCTGCGCGATCTGTTGACGACGACCCTCGGGTCCCTCGCCGCGGCCGCCGTGACGATCGACTTCGAGACGATCGACGGCAAGGACGTGTGCCTGCTGCGCGTGCCGCCCGGTCGCCGGCCGGTGTTCGTCCGGTCGAGCAAGCAACAGCGCGCCGAGTTCGTCGTCCGCGTCGGGAACTCGACGCGCGAACTCGACGCGCGTGAGCTGCTCGAGTACGCGGCCAGCAGGTGGGGACGGCGCGCTGTCGCTCGGCGTCGCGTGCAGCTCCGGCGCAGCGCGGACGACGAGCGCGATCCCCACGCCGAACACGGTCAAATGCGCTCGAACCCGGCGGCCGCCTCCGGGGACTAGGGACTGACCCTAGGGACAGACGCACACGGTGCCGCCATTCTCGACGCCACCGACCTGACGCGCAGATCGGCCTGCCTACGAGGTGCAGCATGCGAGTGGCCATGGACATCCGCCGTAACGGCGAGCGATTCGCCGGATCGGTGACGCGTGAGTGCGACCAGCTCTGCGTCACCTTCGTGGGGACCTTGGAGCTGATCGCTGCGCTCGAGCGACTCGACGTGGACGAGGATGGCGCCGACACCGATGCCGTCCGGACCGGGAGCGATCAATGAATGCATTCCTCGACGCCGTCGGGCGATTCTGCGCGCGTCGGCACTGGTGGGTGGTACTCGCCTGGCTTGTCGTGGTTGCTGCGCTGCTCCTGCTTCGTAACAGTTTCGGCGGCGAGTTCGTCAACGACTACACCGTCACCGGGAGCCAGTCGTCGACCGGACTGGCCGAACTGGACAAGACCTTTCCGCAGCAGGGCGGGTACGCCGGCCAGATCGTGTTCCACTCCGACAGCGGCGCGATCTCGGACAAGGCAGACGTCGTCAACACCGCGATGACGAACGTCGCCAAGCTCCCCGACGTCATCCGGTCGAGCAGTCCGTTCGCGACGCCGACATCGGCGCAGGTGTCGAAGAACGGTGTGACCGCCTACGGCACGGTCGCCTGGGATGTCGTGCCCGCCTCGCTCGACGGCTCCTACCTCGACAAACTCGACCAGGCCGTCGCGCCGGCACGCTCGGCCGGACTGCAGGTCGAGTACGGCGCCGGTGCGGGTCAGATCGGGCAGAAGACCGATGACAAGCTCTCGGAGATCATCGGGCTGAGCTGCGCCCTTCTGCTGCTGTTGCTGATGTTCCTCTCGATCGTTGCGGCTGTGCTGCCGTTGCTGTCAGCCGTGTTCAGCGTGCTGTCCGGACTGGCTCTCGTCGGGCTGCTCGCGGCGGGACTCACCTTCCCGACGACAGCGCCGACGGTCGCGACGTTGCTCGGTCTCGGCGTCGCGGTCGACTACGGGCTGTTCTTGATGGCGCGCCATCGTGAGCAGGTCGACCACGGGATGGACACCGTCGAATCGGCCGGCCGGTCCGCTGCCACGTCCGGCTCGGCGATCGTGATCGCGGGCGGGACGGTCGTCGTCGCGATCCTGGGGCTGTACGTGTCCGGGGTGCCGTTCGTCGGGGCCATGGGGCTCGCGTCGGCCATCGTGGTGGCGGTCACGATGCTGGCCGCGTTGACGATCATGCCGGCGTTCATGGGCGTCGCCAAAGCCAACGTCCGATCCTTCCGCGACCTTCGCGCGGAACGGCGCGACCGCGTAGCCGGGGGCGGCGACGTCACGGCGAGCGCGGCGGCGCGGGCGGCGGCGAGCGACGAGGCCCACGAGCGCAGCGCCTTCGCCCGATGGGGACGCAAGGTGAGCGATCTGCCGTGGCCGTGGGCCATCGGCGCGACACTCGTGCTCGTCATCCTGTCGATCCCGTTGTTCTCGCTGCGGCTCGGGCAACTGGACGCGGGCACGAACCCGACGTCGGAGTCGATCCGCCGTGCTTACGACCTCATCGATTCAGGATTCGGCCCCGGCTCGAACGGTCCACTGACCGTGGTGTTCGCGCTGCCCGGGTCTAACTCGGCCCAGCAGAACACCACGCTGCTCACCGACGCCCAGCAGACCCTCGCCAAGACTCCGGACGTCGCCGGGGCCAGTTCGCCGGTGGTGAACGACAAGGGCACGACAGCGACGATCACCGTGGTCCCCGCGACGTCACCTCAGGACGCGAAGACCACATCGTTGGTCGACCACCTTCGGTCCAGCGTGCTGCCGACCATCAAGGCGACGACCTACGTCGTCGGTTCGACGGCCAGCTACGTCGACTTCACCGCCAAGGTCTCGCAACGCATGCCGTGGCTGATCCTGGTCGTGGTGGCGCTGGCGTTCATCCTGCTCACCGTCGCGTTCCGGTCGATCATCGTTGCAACCAAGGCCGCGGTGCTCAACCTGCTGTCGGTCGGCGCCGCGTACGGCGTGGTCGTGGCGATCTTCCAGTGGGGATGGGGATCTGCGCTCGTGGGCATCCACGAGAAGCTGCCTATCCCCGCCTTCGTGCCGATGCTGATGTTCGCGATCATCTTCGGGCTGTCGATGGACTACGAGGTCTTCTTGATCTCGCGCGTGCACGAGGCCTGGGTCAAGCTGTCCGATGCCCATCGCAGCGTCGCCATCGGTATCGGGAGCACGGCACGCGTGATCACGACCGCGGCACTGATCATGATCGTCGTGTTCAGCAGCTTCGTGCTCGACAAGGACCCGACCGTCAAGATGCTGGCGGTCGGCATGGCCGCCGCGGTGCTGATCGACGCCAGCGTGATCCGCATGATTCTCGTCCCTGCCGTGATGTCTCTGCTGGACACCCATGCCTGGTACATCCCGGCGTGGCTGGACCGCGCCCTGCCCAACATCGACATCGAAGGCAGCGCGCACCTCGCCCGGCTCGATGCCGAACAGCGTGCGGTGAGCGAGCCCGTCGACGAGGGCAAGACGTCGGCTCCAACCGGTTCTGACTGACAGGCGTGGGTCTGCGGCACGCGTGGACGCACGGGCGGTCGCTGCTTGGCCGGCGCTGTCTGTTCTGCGCCGGCCGGGGGTGGACTGCCCGGCTCGGCAACGACGTCGTGCTCGAGAACACCGGCCGTGCCGTGCAGGCCGCGCGAGCGAGCGACATCCCTGTGATGTTCGTGCGCGTGGCGTTCCGTCCCGGGTTCCCCGAGGTTGCCGCGACCAATCGCGCTTTCGCCGCGACGGCGCAAGCCGGCAGCGCGATGACCCAGGACGATCCCGCGACCCAGGTGCATGGCGCTCTGCGAGCCGCAGGACGGCGAGCCGATCGTGCTGAAGCGACGCGTCAGCGCGTTCACCGGAAGCGACCTCGAGGTACTGCTGCGCGGCGCCGGCGCCGACACGCTCGTGCTCCCCGGCATCTCGACGAGCGGCGTCGTGCTGTCGACGCTGCGGCAGGCCGCCGACATGGACTACCAGCTCGTCGTGCTCAGCGACGCGTGCGCCGACCCGGATGCCGAGGTGCACCGGGTACCGACCGAGAAGGTGTTTCCTCGCCGGGCCCTGGTGATCACGACCGACGACTGGATCGAGTCGATCTCAACCACCTGAGCGTGGCCGCCTTCAGAGCGCGCCGTCGCGCCGCAACGCGCGCAGGGCGACGAGCCCCGGCACGGCCGGCGCCCACACCGTGACCAGCCGCGACAGCAGTGCCGCCGCGGTGGCAGCCTGCGCGCTGAGTCCGCTGGCCACCAGACCGCCGATCATCGCCGACTCGACGGCGCCGATCCCACCCGGAGTGGGGACGAGCGACCCCGCACTCGAGGCACCGAGATAGACGGCCGTGAGTGCCAGCACCGAGGCGCCGGCGCCGACCGCGTGCACGCAGCACACGAACGCGGCCACATGCGCCGCGGTGAGCGTGGCCGAGGCGGTGAATCCCGTCGCTACCCGCAGCGGCTGCTCGCGCAGGTGCCGCCAGACGCTGCGCAGCGCGTCTGCCGCCTCGGCAAGGCCACGCCGGACCCGCTCGAAACGCCCCGCGCCCAGGACCGCGCCGGCGGACAGGACGAGCCCAGCCGCCACGATCCAGACCGTGGTGCTCGTCGGGGTGGGCAGCCGGGTAGAGGCGGCCAGCGCCACCGCCCCGACCACAACGATCGTCGCCAGCAGTTGCGCCGTCTGGGCGAGCGCGAGCACCGCCGTCGCGGTCGGCAACGACAATCCCTTGCGGTTCAGGAACCTGATGCCGATGGCGGGCGTACTCACGGCCGACGGTGCGATCATGCGCAGCCCGCCGATCGCCAGCTGGGCGCGCAGGGTGTCGCGCGCCCGCAGCCGCAGCGGCGCGAACGCGGTGATGTTGTGGGCGGCTGCGCCGAGCGACACCGCGAACGCCGCTACCGCGCCGAGCACCCAGACGGCGCGCACGTTCGAGAACACCGTCGCGAGGTCGACCGTGTGCAGTTGGTACGTGAGCAGCGCGAGACAGGCAGCCAGCAGCGTCGCGTGAACCAGGGTCCGGCGCGACGGGGCCGAGTGCACGATCGCCACGTACCCCAGCATGCGCTCGGGGCGGTCGGGTGTCTGTGGGGGAAACTCCCCAATTCACCCTGGTATCAGCGCCCCCGAACGGGTCAGAGCGACAGCACGGGCAGCGGCAACGGCCCCGGTTTGCGCTTGCGCCGCAGGGTCACCCGCCGCGTTCCATCCATGTACCGGACGACACGGGCCAGCTCCCAGCCCCCGTACTCGGCGTGCAAAGACAGTTGTGCCGCTGCGGTGAGCCGACCGACGTCGGCCGGGATCCGCAGCGGCGCGTACTCCCAGTCGGGGTTGTCACCGTCCATACCGACACATTAGACACCCGGAACAGAGGCAGATGTTGGCGCGGCGCCGTCTTCGGCACCGGCTCAGGGGCCGCCGAAACTCATCCGGAAGTCGCCGAGCGCGAACGATGCGAGCGGGGTGCAACCCGACAGGAACGCCAGCGGGCCGCTCGGATCGGGTTCGAAGCTGCCCTGCGCGAGTGCGACCGTTGCGGTCGAGCGCACCGGGCTGACCTTCGCCCGGCCGTCCAGCCACTGCACGACCTTGAACCGCACCGGCACCCGGAACGGCAGCGCGTGCCTCGGGCGCACCGTTCCACGGGCGAGCGGGCCGTGGTCGTCGCGCGCGGCGAAGTGGCTGCCGTCGAAGCTGAACGAGGCGAGATCCTTCGGGATCCCCCACAGCGCTCGGCCGCCGTCGCGGGAGGGCTCGCTGTCGACCCAGATGTGCGTGATCGTGGGCATCAGCCGCACGCCGCGACGTACGAGCACCGTGGTCATCAGTTCGCGGTAACTGAGCACGCCGCCGGGTTCGTAGGCGACCCACACCGCGCCGACGACAAGGCGCCCCCACCCCCGCACGAGCGAACAGCCGGGCGGCAGGTCGACCTTCAGGCGTTCGGCGGGGACGAGGAACGCCGACGCGTACAGCTGCCCGCGCAGGTGCCACGGCTCGGGCGGGTACGGGCTCACGCCCTGGTCTCCGGCACGACGACCGGCAGGCGCAGGGCACCCGGTGCGGCGTCCGGCACGACCGGGTTCTTCGGCGCGACGGGCGCCACGATTCGGTACGGCGCGCCGAGCGGCGGACGCGGATCGCGTTCGCCGCGATTGGGCCACAAGGCCATCGCGCGCTCGGCCTGCGCGGTGATCGTGAGAGACGGGTTGACGCCGAGGTTGACCGAGACGGCTGAGCCGTCGACGACGTGCAAGCCGGCATGGCCGAACACCCGCTGGTAGCCATCGACAACCCCGGTCTGCGCGGAGTTGCCGATCGTGGCGCCGCCGATGAGGTGCCCGGTGACGGGCATGTTCGCCAGGTCACCCACACTGCCGCCCGCGACACCGTCGATCTTGGCGGCGACCCGGCGCGCGACGTCGTGGCCGACCGGGATCCAGGCCGGATTCGGCTCGCCGTCGCCCTGTGTGCTGGTCAGCACCCGGCGTCCGTACCACCGCCGTGCGAGCGCCGTCGTGATCGAGTTGTCGAGACTCTGCATCACCAGCACGACGATGGACTGTTCCGACCAGTGCTGTGGGTTGTGCAGCCGGGGCAGGTCGCGTCGTTGCCGCCACATCTCGCGCACGCCCGCGACCCAGCGCGGTCCGCGCTGATCGCCGTCGACCAGCACGGCGCCCATCAACGCGAGCAGGTTGCTGCCCCGGCCGTAGCGCACGGGCTCGACGTGTGTGTGCTCGTCCGGGTGGAACGACGACGTGATCGCGACGCCACGGGTGAAGTCGACGTCGCGGCGCCGCGAGCGGGCTGCCAGCACCGCCTCGGAATTCGTGCGGGTCAGCCGCCCGATCCGCGGTGACAGCTGCGGCAACGCGCCGTCGGCACGCATGGCGTGCAGCAGCTTCGCGGTGCCCAGCGCCCCCGCCGCGAACACGACCTCGTCGGCGGTGAACCGGCGTGCGCCGTCGCGCCTGCGCCGTCCCCGCGCACCGGTAGGCACGGTCTCGACTGCATAGCCGCCGGGCCGACGGCGCACCGCGGTCACCGTGGTCAGGGGTCGGACGTCGGCGCCGGCGCGCTCGGCGAGGTGGAGGTAGTTCTTGACCAGGGTGTTCTTGGCGTTGTGCCGGCACCCGGTCATGCACTCGCCGCAGTCGATGCATCCGCGGCGCGCCGGCCCCGCACCGCCGAAGTAGGGATCGGCGTCCGGAACGCCGAAGTACACGCCCACGTCGGCCGGACGGAACGTGGCGGCCAGTCCCATGTCGGTGGCGACGTCGCGCATCACCCGATCGGCGGGCGAGCTGCGCGGGTAGGTCACCACACCGAGCATGCGACGCGCCTGGTCGTAGTACGGAGCGAGTTCCGCAGCGCTGACGATCGAGTCGGCGAACACCTCGTCGTCCGGCTGGTAGAGCGTATTCGCGTAGCCCAGCGAGCCGCCGCCGACACCGGCACCGGACAGCACCAGCGCTTGACGCAGCGGGGTCATCCGGAAGATGCCGTAGCAGCCGAGCGCAGGCGCGAAAAGGTAGTCGCGCACGTGCCAGGACGTCGCCGCGAACTCGTGGTCGGCGAAGCGCCGGCCGGCTTCGAGCACGGCGACCGAGTACCCCTTCTCGACCAGCCGGAGCGCACTGACGCTGCCGCCGAACCCCGAACCGATCACGACGACGTCGAAATGTTCGCTGTCGACAGCGCTCATCTGGTGACCATCGCGGGTGCGAACATCGTCGCGAGCAACCGGCGCGCACGCCGCGCGAGCTCGGGGTTGTCGACGTCGTACAGCGCCAGGCCGGCATCGAGACCCGGCTCGCACTGGGCGAGGGCCAGCTGTGGCAGCAGCAGCACGAGCATCGACACCAGGGCGTCGACATCGGCGTCGGGGGACAGGTCGCCCGACTCGATCGCCGAGGCCAGCAGCGGGCGCAGGCCCTGGGCGTACAGCCGGTGCACCGGTTCGCGCACGGCCCGGCGGATGTCGGGATCGAGTTCCATCGTCGTCGCGGCCGTCACGCCGCGCTCGAGCGGATGCGTGGCCATGTATTGCATCCAGATGTCGACGAGGCCCGCGAGATGGTCGAGGAACGGCACACCGGCCGGCGCCGGCGTCAGGTACGGCGCCATCGCTGCGTAGATCTCGACCGAGGTCTGCTCGGCCACATGGGCGAAGAAGTCGAACTTGTCGTCGAAGTACTGGAACAGCGATCCCTTGGCCACTCCGGCCTCACGGGCGATGACGTTCAGGCTCCCGCCGGAGTACCCGTGTCTCCCGAACTCGGCCATCGCCGCATGCAGAACGCGCTCGCGGCGGCGCTCGTCCAAGTTGACCCAGGTCGGTTTCGGCATAGGCTCAGTTTATGACCACCTGGTCATGCCGCAAGTGGAAGGGAACGACAACCGTGCGCGTCGCGATCATCGGAGCCGGATCGTCCGGGATAGCCGCCTGCCAGGTGCTGCAGGCGCGGGGCATCGACTACGAATGCTACGAGATCGGGTCCGAGGTGGGCGGCAACTGGCGCTACCTCAACGACAACGGCATGTCCTCGGCGTATCGGTCGCTGCACATCAACACCTCGCGACAGATCATGGAGTACGCGTCGTTCCCGATGAGCGACCGAAACCCGACGTACCCGAACCACGCCCAGATCGCGCACTACTTCGACAGCTTCGTCGACCACTTCGGTTTCCGTGACCGTATCCGGTTCCGCACCACGGTCACCTCGGTCACGAGGGCCGGCGACGGGTGGGACGTGACCGTACGACCCCGCGACTCGGACGTCACGCAAACGCATCGCTACGACGCGGTGCTGGTCGCGAACGGCCATCACTGGGACGCCCGGTTTCCGGAGCCGGCGTTCCCCGGGGCGGACACCTTCACCGGGCGGCAGCTGCATTCGCACGACTACAAGGACTTCGACGGGTACGAGGGCAAGCGCGTGCTCGTGCTCGGCATCGGGAACTCGGCCTGCGACATCGCCGTCGAGACGTCGACGGTCAGCGAGCGCACGTTCCTCGCGATGCGGCGCGGCGCCCACGTCATCCCCAAGTACCTGTTCGGGATTCCGACCGACCATCTGACGACTTCACCGCTCGCGCAGTCGCCGTTCCTCTGGACGAAGCGGCTCGGGCTGGCCGCGCTGCTGCGGCTGTCGCGCGGCAGGATCACGAAGTACGGGCTGCCACAGCCCGACCACAACGTGCTCGCCGCGCACCCGACCATCAGCGACGACATTCTCACGCGGCTCGGGCACGGCGACATCACGGTGAAGCCGAACATCGAGCGACTCGACGGCGACAAGGTGTTCTTCACCGACGGTTCGTCGGAGGTGATCGACGTCGTCGTGTACTGCACCGGCTACAAGATCACGTTCCCGTTCCTCGACACGACCGTGATCAACGCCGTCGACAACCGGATCGAGCTGTTCCACCGCGTCGTCGACCCCGCGAACCCCGGTCTCTACTTCATCGGGCTGGTGCAGCCGCTCGGCGCGATCATGCCACTCGCCGAGGCGCAGTCGGAGTGGGTGGCCGACCTTCTCGACGGCAGCGCCAGGTTGCCGTCCGAACGTGAGATGCGGCGCGAGATCGCGAACTACCACCGCGCCGTCGCGCGGCGGTACGTGCAGTCGAAGCGGCACACCATCCAGGTCGACTTCCTCGAGCACCTGGCCGAGCTCAAGAAGGCGCGCAAGGCGACCCGCGTCTGACCGATCAGCGCACCGCACCGAGCGACAGACCGTCGACCACCTTGCGCTGGGCGAACATCGCCACGACGAGGATCGGCGCAACCGCGATCAGCGAGCCGGCCATCAACAGGTTGTAGGACACCTTGTTGATCGGATCGGCCTGGAACAGCGTCAGGCCCTGCGACACCATCATCAACTTCTCGGAGTTGGTGACGACCAGCGGGAACAGGAAGTTGTTCCAGTTCTGCAGGAAGGCGATCATCGTGAAAGCCGCGATCATCGGTTGCGCGAGCGGGCGGTAGACGCTGTAGAAGATGCGCCACTCGCCGGCGCCGTCGAGGCGAGCCGCCTCACCGAGGTCGACGGGTACGCCGAGAAAGAACTGGCGGAACAGGAAACAGCCGAGTGCTGACGCGATGTTCGGCACCAACAGGCCCTGCCAGGTGTCGATCCAGTGCACATCGGCCAGCAACTGCACGACCGGCACCAGCACCACCGTGAACGGGATCATCAGGCCCGACAGCACGCCGTAGAACAGCACGCGCTTCAGCGGGAACTCGAACATGGCGAACGCGTAGCCGGCGAGCAGGCCGGTTGCCGTCTGGCCCACCGTCGTCACGATGCTGAAGATCGCACTGTTGAGCAGGAACCGACCGAACGGCGCGGCATCCCATGCCTTGACCAGATTCGACCAGTGCCAGTGCGTCGGGATCAGCGGCGCGTTCGGGTTGATGATGTCGCCGTTGCTCTTCACCGCCGAGAACACCATCCACAGCAGCGGGAACACGACGAGCAGCACCGAGATCGCCACGAGCAGGTACACGGCGATCCGGGTAGGGACGGCGATGCGCATCAGCCGGCCCGTTCGGCACGGCTCGCGCGGCCGACGATCGCGAGTTGCACGAGCGTCACGAGCAGCGAGATGAGGAACAGGATCACGGCCATCGCATCGGCGCGTCCTGCCGAACCGGCGGCACCGAGACCGAAACCCTGCTGATAGACGTAGTACAGCGCGGTCTGGGTCGCGCCCTCCGGCCCGCCGTTGGTGAGTACGTAGATCTGGGTGAACGTCTGCAGCCCGGTGAGGGTGGCGATCACCGCGATCAGGGCGGTCTGTTGCCGCACGAGGGGCAGCCGGATGAACCGCAGCCGCTGCCACGCCGAGGCGCCGTCGACCGTCGACGCCTCGATCACGTCACCCGGCAGCGACTTCAGCGCGGCCAGGTACAGGATGACGACCTCGCCGAAGAACTGCCAGGCGCCGTACGCGATGACGGCCACGAGGGCCGTGCCCTTCGAATCGAGGGTGGCCTGCGGCAGGCCGAGACCGTCCAGCACGCGGTTGAACAGGCCCGTGTTCGGCTGGAACAGCGTGAACCAGATCAGCGCGGTCGCGACAGCGGGCACGACCAGCGGGATGACGAAGAACGCTCGCACCCAGCTCAGGCCCGGCAGCTTCACGTCGAGCAGCAGCGCGATCGCGAGCCCGAACACCATGCAGACGAGCACGAACCCGATCGTGTAGACCGCGGTGACGATCAGCGCGTGGCTGCCGCCGGTGTTGAACACGTCGCGGTAGTTCGCCAACCCCGCGAACTTCAGATCGATGTCGAAGATGTTGCCCTTGTACAGGCTGCGCCGGAACACCATGATCAACGGCAGCACCGAGAAGACGAACGTCAGCACCAGCACCGGCGCGATGAACGTGTACGCGGTTGCCCGCACCCGTCCGCGACCGGGTTGGCGCGGACGCCGCGGCGCCCTGACCACGGCAGCCGACGCGGGCGGGTCCGGTCGCCGGGGCCGGATGCGCGAGGACGGTCCCATCGACAGGCGCGGTGTCAGGACGACTGCTGGATGGCCTGGTTACCTTGCTGCGCCGCCTTCGCCAACGCGTCTGCAGGCGAGATCGTGCCTCTGAGCGCGGCGTCGATCTGCGTCGACAACGCCGTCGAGATCGCGGCGTAGGCGGGGATCGTCGGCCGCGACTGACCGGTCTTCAGCTGTGCGGCGAAGACCTTGTACGTCGGGTCGGAGGCAGCTTCCTTCTTCACCGCCGGCTGGGTGAGCTGGTTCGGCGCGCTCGGCAGGCCGCTCGACTGTGCCGTCAGGTACGCACCCTGCGCCGGCTGTCCGAGCCACTGCAGGAATTCCTCGGCCGCCTTGTTCGAGGCGTCGCCGTGGTCGAACACGGACGCGACCCCGACACCGATCCCGGTCGCCGACTTGCCGGACGTCCCGGCCGGGAACGGCGCGACGCCGAAATCGATCTTGGCTTCACGGAACGGCTGCAGCGCGAACTGGCCCTCGATGATCATCGACACGTTCCCGCCGGCGAAGGCAGGCGCGCCGTCGTAGCTGCCCGCCTCGGCGTAGCTGTTCATCGGGGCCGCGTGGTCCTTGCGGATGAGGTCGACCCAGGTCGTCAGGGCGTCGACACCGGCCTTGCTGTCGAAAGCCACCGACTTGCCGTCGCTCGACAGGAACTGCCCGCCGTTGGCCCACAGCAGTCCCTCCCACAGATACGAGATCCACTCCGACGAGCCGAGCGGGATGTAGATGCCGTAGTGGTGCTTGGCAGGGTTCGACAACTTGATCGCGTCCTGCTCGACCTCCGCCCATGTGGTCGGGGGAGAGGTGATGCCGGCGTTCTTGAAGTCTGTCTTGTTGTAGAAGAGGCAGTAGTCGCCGACGCCGCCGAGGGCGAACCCGAGCTGCTTGCCCTGGTACATCAGAGCGGTGCGGATGCCGGGGTAGAGGGCATCGGTTTCGGGCTTGAGTGCCGAGGTCAGGTCGACGACCTTCCCGCTCTGGGCGAGCAGCGGTAACGATGAGGGATCCTGGCCGATGACCACATTCGGCTCGGTGCCGCTCTTGATCGCGGACACCTCCTTGGCCGTCAGTTGGTCGGAACTGGCGATGTACTGACCGGTGACCTTGACGTCCTTGTGCGTCGCGTTGAAGTGCGACTGCAGGTAGCTGATGACGTCCTTCGATCCGGCGCTCCAGAAGGTGATCTTCGCCGGACCGGACGACGAACTGCCGCCGGACGAACCGCCGCATGCCGCCATGCTCAGGGTCAGGCCGGCGGCGGCCAGGCAGGTGAGTGCGCGACGCAGCGCGCTGGCGTGGCGGGGAGCTGTTGCCGAGACGATCACGCAGACCTCCGTCGAAAAGGCGTGTTGTCCGGACAATACGTCACAATCAGCCGCCTATTGCTCTCGCATCGCCGCGCGGTCATCGGCGCCTGTCGCAAGCTCCCGTGCCGTCGTCAGCGATCCGACCAGGGGGTGGGTGGCGAAGGCGCGCAGCGCCAACCCGCGCGAGCCGCTGCGCGCCGCGGCGATGACCGAGCGCTCGCAGTCCTTGATCGTCGCGATCAGGCCGAGTTCGTGGTGGTTCGGCCCGGCCAGGGGGAGCGGGCGGGCTCCGGTGCCGTCGACCTCGCACACGGTTTCGATCACCGCGTCCGGGGCGAGCGCGGTGACGGTCGTCGCGTTGGGGACGTTGAGGACGAGCCGTGTCGGCGTGCCGCCGGTGAGCGCCTCGGCGAGTGTGACCGCGACCGATTCGTAACCGCCGACGGCAATGTCGACGTCGTCGCGCTCGTCCGTCCGCAGCTCGGCGAAGTAGCTGCGGTTGCGTTCGTCGTTGGCCTGCCGCCAGAGTTCGGCGGCGCTCGCGGGCTCGGCCAGCGCGGCGCGATAGAAGGCGAGCTGCTGATTGCGGACGTGTTCGCCGCGGGTGCGGCCGGCGGCGACGAGGGCGCGATATGCGTCCTCGCGCGCGTAGTACCAGTACAGGTACTCATTCGGTACGGTGCCGAGCGCCTGCAGCAGATCCGCGCCGAACAGCCGACCTTCCTCCACTCGGGCGACGAGCGTCGGGTCGGCGATGAACCGGGGCAGCACGTCCACGTCGTCGACCCGAAGCGAGCGCAGCCAGCCGAGATGATTCAGTCCGAGGTAGTCGACCTCGGCTACACCGGTGACGGCCGCGAGCGATGTACCGGGATCGATGCCGAGCGCGGCGCACACCCGCCGGATGAGGGCGACCGGTGAGTCGCACACCCCGATGACACGGTTGCCGAGCGTCGCGGCCATCGCCTCGGTGACGATGCCGGCCGGATTGGTCATCGATATGAACCATGACCGCGGCGCGCGGGCCGCCACGCGCCGAGCGATGTCGTCTACGACCGGCACGACCCGCAACGCGGACGCGAGACCGCCGGCGCCCACGGTCTCCTGACCGATCACGCCGAGCTCGATCGCGTCGCGCTCGTCGCGCACGCGCCCGTCCAGCCCGCCGACGCGCAACGTGGCGAGCACGAGGTCCGCGCCGTCGATCGCGTCGTCGAGGTCGATGGTCGTACGCAGCGGCGGGCCGTCGCCGCGCACCACCGCGGCGATCACACCGAGCCGCTCGGCCGAGACGTCCTGCAACACGATTTCGTCGATCGGCAGCGCGCCGGCGATCAGCGCGCGATGAATCAGCGGCAGCCGGAATCCGCCACCTCCGAGCACGGCGACCTTCATGGGGCAGACTTTAGTTATGAATGAACCGTTCGACCTTTTCCTGAACGGGACGGTCTTTCTGGACATCGTGTTCACCGGTCTGCACGACATTCCGGCACGTGGGACGGAGCAGCTCGTCGACGGCATGGGGTCGTGCCCGGGCGGCGTCGCGAACCTCGCCATCGCCGCCAGCCGGCTGGGCCTGGGGACGGCGCTCGCCGCGGCGTTCGGCGACGACATGTACGGCGACTTCTGCTGGTCGACGCTCGAGGAGCAGGAGGGTGTCGACCTGAGCTACTCCCGGCGCTTCTCGGGCTGGCACTCACCGGTGACGGTGTCGATGGTCGTCGACCGCGACCGAGCGATGGTGACGCACATGCACGCGCCGCCGGTGCCGCAGTCCGAGCTGCTGCCCGCGGTCCCGCAGGCGCGTGTCGGTTTCGCCCATCTCGACGTCGAACCGCGCGAGTGGGTGGAGCAGGCCGCCGCCGGCGACATGCTGCTGTTCGCCGACACCGGGTGGGATCCGGCCGAGCAGTGGCCGTCCAGCGTGCTTGCCCAGTTGCGTCATTTCCATGCGTTCCTGCCGAACAGCGTCGAGGCCATGGCATACACGCACACGGACGATCCGCACGACGCGTTGCACGCCCTCGCCGACCGGGTGCCGATCGCCGTGGTCACGTGCGGTGGGCAAGGCTCGATCGCGGTCGACTCGACGACGGGGGAGGAGGAGTGGGTGCCGTCGCTCCCCGTAGACGCACACGACCCCACCGGCGCCGGCGACGTGTTCGGGGCGGCGTTCGTGCTCGGAACCCTCGAGGAGTGGCCGTTGAAGCAGCGCCTCGCGTTCGCCAACCTGTGCGCGGCGCTGTCGGTGCAGTACGTGGGCGGGTCACTCGCCGCGCCCGGCTGGGGCGACATCGTCGACTGGCTCGCGAGGATGCGGGCCCGCGCAGCCGACGGTTCGTCGACAGCGGCCGAGTACGTGGCCTCGTACGCCTTCGTCGAAGACGTCCTGCCGTCGTCGGGACGCATCTCGGTGCGGCGGGCGAGCGCCACGATCGCGAGGGCCTCGGATGCCGGACCGCGTCCGCGGGGCATCCCACGGGTGCGACGCTGACCGCGGCGGGCAAGCGCGCAGAACTGCGTGTTCGGCCCCTCCCGCGCGCAACATACTGACCGATTTGCGCGATAAGCTGCACTAACGATCAGCGGCCTCGGCCGGACCGACGGGAGTGCGGCTGTGCAGCGGCATGAACGGCTCAACGCGGTGCTCGAACTGCTGGTCACGCGCGGCTCGCTGTCCGTCGAAGACATCGCGACGCAGTTCGACGTGTCGGCCGCGACCGTGCGGCGCGACCTCGACGACCTGGCGGGGCAGCAGCTCGTGGCCCGCACCCGGGGCGGGGCGATCGCGCAGTCGGTCAGCTATGACCTGCCGCTGCGGTACAAGCAGGTGCGCCGTCCCCACGAGAAGCAGCGCATCGCCGCGGTGGCGGCGCGTGAGGTGTTCGCCGGGGCGGTGGTGGGTATGAACGGCGGGACGACGAACACCGAGGTCGCGCGTCGCCTCGCCGCGGGCGCCGACCGGGAGGCAGGTGTGAACGGCAACGCCGGCGTCACCGTGGTCACCAACGCGCTCAACATCGCCAACGAGCTGACGGTTCGCCCGCAGGTGAAGATCGTGGTGATCGGAGGCGTGGCCCGCCCGCGTTCGTACGAGCTGATCGGTCCGCTCGCGAACCGGATGCTCGAAGACCTGACGATCGACGTGATGTTCCTCGGCCTCGACGCTCTGTCGGTCGACGACGGAGCGGCCGCGCAGCACGAGGGCGAAGCGCAGATCAACGCGACGATGGTGGCGCGTTCGCGCCGGGTCGTCGCGGTCGCGGACAGCTCGAAACTGGGCAAGCGGGCGTTCTGCCGGATCTGCGACACGCAGCGCATCGACCTGCTCGTCACCGACGACGGCGCCGACAGCGCGTTGGTCGCCGACTTCCGCGCGGCCGGCGTCGAGGTCCGCACGGTGTGACCACCACTTGCTGAGCCGACGCGAATCGCGTCTGCACGACCGACTGCTTCTGGAGTGGGCTACTTGATGGAGCCCGCGGTGAGGCCGCTGACGACCTTGCGCTCGATGAGGGCGAACAGCACGATCACGGGCACGGTAGCGAGCGCCGACGCGGCGAACAGGTGCCCCCAGTCGATCTGGTAGCCACCGATGAAACTGTCGAGGGCGACGGTGAGCGGCTGCTTGCTGGGATCGGTGGTGAGAATGAGCGCGACGACGAACTCGTTCCATGCCGCGATGAACGTGAAGATCAGCGCCGTGACGACACCGGGCCACGCCAGCGGCAACGTCACGCGGAACAGGGCGCCGATCCGGCCCGCGCCGTCGACCATCGCGGCCTCCTCGAGCTCAACCGGGATCGAGGAGATGTACGCGTTGAGGATCCACGTCGCGAACGCCAGGTTGAACCCGGCGTTGACGAGGATCAGCGCGAACACCGAGTTGGTGAGCCCGAGATCGAGGAACTCCTTGTAGATGCCGACGAGCATCGCCGTCGGCTGGAACATCTGCGTGACGAGCACGAGCACGAGGAACGCGGTGCGTCCGCGGAAGCGCCGACGCGCGGTGTAGTACGCCGCGGGCATCGCGACGACCAGGGCAAGCACCGTCGCGCCCGCGGCGATGCGCAGGCTCACGCCGAGGTTCTTCCCGAGACCGCCGGACCACAACGTCGTGAAGTTCGTCCAGACGAAGTGCGTGGGCAGGTAGCCGGCGTTCTTCAGTTCATTGCTGGGACGTGCAGCCGCGATGATCATCTCGGCGTAGGGGATCAGGAACAGCGCGGCGAGCACGTAGGCGATCCCGGCATAGACGAACGTGGCCGGGCGCAGCTTGCGCCGAGCCGGGGGCGGCGCGTCGACGCGGGGGGCGTCGGCTGCCGTGGCCGTGTCGACGGCCATGTCAGCTCACCTGCGCCTTCCAGTTGCTCAACCGCAGGAAGAGCACCACGAGCACGATGACGATGCCGAAGTTGACGACCGACATCGCCGCGGACTCCGGGATGCTCGACGCCTTGAGCTGATACATGAAGATCGTGGTCGTCGCCGTCTGCGTGCCGGGACCGCCGCGCGTCATCTCCCAGATGATCGGAAAGCTGTTGAAGACGTTCATGATGTTGATCAACATCGCCACGGTGAGCGCCGGACGAAGCAGCGGCAGCGTGATCGAACGGTAGATGCGCATCGTGGAGGCTCCGTCGACGCGGGCCGCCTCGTAGAGCTCCGGCGGAATCGTCTGCAACCCCGCCAGCAACGCATAGGTGGTGAACGGCAGCGACACGAACACCGCAACGCCCACCATCCACCAGAACGCCGCGGTCGGCCGTCCCAACCAGTCGGCCTGGCTCGAGCCCAGTTTGTGTACGACGCCGATGTCGTGCAGGAACACGTTGATCAGTCCGGACCGCGCGTCGAGCATCCACCGGAACACGACCGAGGTCATGAACACCGAGGCGGCCCACGGCGCGATGAGCGCCCAGCGCGTCACGCGTCGGCCCGGGAAGCGCTGGTTGAACAGCTGTGCGAGGGCGAGGGACAGAACGACGGTGACCGCGACGACGATCAGCACCCACGCCACGGTGCGCGTCAGGATCGAGGAGAGATCAGGTTCCTTGAACAGGGTGCGGAAGTTCAGCCAGCCTGCCCAGCCGTGATCGAAGCCGATCGAGTCGATGTTGCGGAAGGCGGTGCGGAACATGATGTACACCGGCAGCAGCACCACGAAGCAGATGAGCGCAAGCGCAGGCCCGATCCAGAGCAGAGGCTGCAACTGGCGGGCGAAACGCCGCCAGGCAGGTTTGCGGTTCCTGCGCGCGGGCGGCGGCGCCGTAACCGGCACCGCCGCCTCGCCCGGTGAGCTGATCGTGTTCGGTCGTCCCATGATCGCCTCAGTGGCCGGCTCGAACCTCAGCCACTCGACGTCGCCTTCTGTTGCAACTGGCCGAGCACCTGCGTCGGGTCACCGGTGACCGCGGTGCCGATCGTCTGCTTGACCGCGGGTAACACGGTCGCCGTCCAGTTCGCATCGGACGGGTAGAGCACCGTGTTCGGCAGCGCCTTGACGAACGCGCCGAGAACCGGGTCGTTCGTCAGCGTGTTCGCGGCAGCCTGCGTGCCCGGCAACAGCGCGTACTCCTTGGCGAAGGCGAGCTGGTTCGCGTTGTTCAGTGCGAACGCCATGAACTTCTTGATCGCTGCCTGCTTGGTGCTGTCACTGGTCTTGAACACCTGGATCGCGTCGGCGACTCCGAGCGTCTTGTTCACCGGTCCGGTCTTGCCCGGGATTGAGGCGGTTGCGTAATCGCTGGACGTCAGCGTCCCGTTGCTCTTGATGGTCGGAATCAGCTGCGGGCCGTTGAACTCCATCCCGACCTTGCCCGCGGCGAAGTCGGCGGCCGAGTTCGCGGTGCGGTCGTAGGTGGCCGGGTGCGGCTCGGTCAGCCCGGCGCTCACCAGGCTCTTGAGGAACTGGAACGTCTGGACGTTCTGCGGGCTGTTGATCGTGTACTTGCCGTTGGTCTGCCACCCGCCGCCGTTGCCGAGCATCCACAGGTACGACTCGGCCTGCGCCTCTTCGGGGCCGAGCGGCAGGGCGAACCCGATGTAGTTCTTCGCGGTCAGCTTCTGGGCGTCGGCCTTCAGCTCGGCCCACGTCGTGGGCGGTGAGCTGATCCCTGCGGCGGCGAAGGCCTTCTTGTTGTAGAACATGGCACGCGCCGATGTCGTGAAGGGCAGCGCATACTGCGCGCCGTCGACGCTGAACAGGGAGTTGAACGTCGCGATGCCCGGGTTCGGGCTGACGTAGTCGCTGACCGGCTCGATCAGCTTGTCCTTGGCGTAGTCGGTGAAGAATTCGCCCTCGAGGATGTCGGGGTAGTCCTTGTTCTGCAGCTGGGTCTTCACCTTGGTGTCGTAGTCGGTCCAGTTGATCGTGGTGACATCGACGGTGATCTTCGGATTCTGCTTGTGGAACGCGTCGGCGATGCCCTGCCAGTACTTCGTCGTCGAGTTCGCCGCTCCGGTGCCGTAGTCGGCACCCAGTAGTTTCAGCGTCACCTGACCGTTGGACGACGACCCGCCGCCGCCCGAGCTGCCACATCCGCTGAGCACCAGTGCTGCCGCTGCGGCGCTCGCGATGAGCCCGCCGAGACCTCGCTTCATCAGTCCGTCCCCTCTGCCCCGTCCGCGCGTTTGTGATCGATGAGCCGCAACAATGGACAAGTTCACGCAGACGTTAGCCCGCAAATCGGACACCGGTCAAGCAACCACGCACACCGCGTTGAGTGACGCCTCCGGACCTCGCGTGTCGTGTCCGGGACGTCCGTGACGGCGAATTCGGCGTCACTCACAGTTCGCGGACGTCACTCGACGTGGAGGTAGGGGAGCCGGCTCGTTCGGCGCGGATCGCACACGGGGCGGCGCAGCCACAGCCGGCTCTCACCCCGCGGCGGCGCGCAGCAGGGTGATCAACCGTGTGCGGCGCGGAAGCGTGCCGATCTGGCGCACCGCGCGGGCCAGCGCCGGGCCGACCGCGTGCACGACGGACAGGTGTTGTTGCGCACGCGTCATCGCGGTGTAGACGAGCGGGCGGGAGAGCATCGTCGTGGCCTCCGGCGGGAGCACCACGACCACGGCGGGGAACTCCGAGCCCTGCGCGCGGTGCACGGTGATCGCCCAGCCGTGCAGCAGATCGGCCAGCGCCTTGCCCTTCACCGCCGAGGGACCGGCCGCGAACTCGACGACCACCGTGCCGTCGGGCTCGACCTCGTCGACGATGCCCACCTCGCCGTTGGCATAGCCGAAGGGTTCGGCCTCCGGATGGTTGGCGGTCGCCACCACCCGGTCTCCGGCATCGAACCGGCCCCGTCCCGACCCGGGGTTGAGGGCGGCCTTGAGCACGGCGTTGAGGGCCTGCGTGCCGGCGCCGCCGCGGTGCACGGGCGTGACGACCTGCACCTGGTCGGGCGGGACGCCGAGCGCGCGCGGGATCGAGTCGGTCACCAGCTGCACGACCCGGTGCGCCGTCTCCGCCGAGCCGCGCGCAGGCACGACGACGACTTCGTGCGTCGGGTCGGACACCGCGGGCAACTCGCCGGTGCGCACGGCCGATGCCAGCCGGGCGATCGAGCCGCCCTCGGCCTGCCGGTACAGGGTGGTGAGCTCGGTGACGTGGACGGCGCCGGAATCGATGAGATCCCCGAGCACGCGTCCCGGACCGATGGACGGCAGCTGAGCCGCGTCACCGACGAACACGAGGTGCGTCCCGTCGGCGCACGCGGCGAGCAGCGCGTCGGCGAGTTCCACGTCGAGCATCGACGTCTCGTCGACCACGACGACGTCCTCATCGAGCGGCCAGTCGGCACCCCTTGCGAACCGGCCGTTGAACGACACGTCGTCGCCCGACTGCCGCGGCTGCGCGCCGAGCAACCGATGCAGTGTGGACGCGGGGGAGCTGCACAGTTCCTCGAGCCGCTTGGCGGCACGCCCGGTAGGCGCCGCGAGTGCCACGGACTTGCCGGCCTTCTCGGCCAGCTCGACGAGCGTCGCCACCGTGCGGCTCTTGCCGGTGCCCGGTCCGCCGGTGAGCACCGAGACCCCTTCCCGCAGCGCCGACCCGACGGCGTCGCGCTGCGCCTCGTCGAGACCGCGGGCCGGCACCTTGGCCTTGATCGGCTCGGCCGAGGCCAGCAGCCGGCCGATCCCTTGCGCGATGCCGTCCTCCGATTCGGCGAGCCGGGCGGGTGAGAGCAGGTCGTCGCCGATGTCGATCACCGACGCCGCGTCCAGCGCGGCGGCGATCGCCGCGTCGGCCTCGGCGACACCGAACTCGCCCAGGGCGTCGACCACGACGTCGCGCGCAGACACGGTGTGGCCCTCGCGCGCTTCGCGGGCCAGGACGAACGAGACGAGCGCGCGCGAGCGGCGGGTGTCGTCGCGCCGCACGCCGGGGATAGCGACCCGCGCCACGCGGTCGGCGTCACCCAGCGTCACCCCGTGCAGCGAGAGCAGCCGCCAGGGGTCGTCGCGCAGCAGCCGCGGTGCAGGCGGCCCGAGCGCGTCGACGATGCGGGCAGCCAGGCGCGGCTCCGCGCCGGCCGGGACGAGGATCTCGAGCACCTCGTAGACCGGCGCCGCACTCAGCCATGACGAGAAGAGCCGTCCGGCGCGCACCCCGCCGACCTTGGGCAACCGTTCGAGATTGGTCGCGGTGACGTCCTTCGGGCCCTCGACGCCGTGGGCGGCGAGCAACCCGGCCAGCGTCCTGCCCAGCCCGGGCCACAGCCCGGCGGCACAGAACGCCTCGAAGACGGGGTCGGAACTCATCGCATGCCGTCGGTCAGTCGACGTCCTCCGGATACCCGATCTCGGGCGCGCTCACGTCGTCCAGTGCGGCGCGGATCTCGTGCGGCAGGTCGAGCGTCTCGCACACCAACTGCGCCGTGAGCTGGCCGAGCGTGCGCGCGCCGAGCACCGGGGCCACCACGCCGGGACGGTCACGCAACCAGGCCAGGGCGACGGCGACCGGCGAGGTTGCGAGCCCGTCGGCCGCCGTCGCGACCGCCTCGACGATGCCTGCTGTGCGCGACTCTCCACCGGAGACCCCCGTGATGGGCAACGGCCGGTTCGCGCCGGCGGCGCGCGAGTCGGCCGGCACGCCGGAGCGGTACTTGCCGGTGAGGACGCCACCGCCGAGCGGTGACCACGGGAAGATGCCGACGCCCAGATCGGCGCAGGCCGGCACGACCTCGCGTTCGATGCCGCGGTCGAGCAGCGAGTAGCGCAGCTGGTTCGCAACCACGGGCGCACGCCCCGGCACCGCACGCTGCCAGGTCGCCGCGCGCCCGATCCGCCAGCCGCTGTAGTTGGAGACACCGGTGTAGCGCACCTTGCCCGAATGCACTGCGGCATCCAGGGCCGACAACGTCTCGTCGAACGGCACGGTGTCGTCGACGTTGTGCACGTACCAGAGATCGACGTAGTCGGTGCCGAGCTTGCGCAGCGACTCGTCCAGCTGCCGCAGCAGCGCGCCGCGGGAGCAGTCGACGAAGCGTCCCTCGGCAGTGCGGGTGATGCCGGCCTTGGTCGCGATGACGAGATCCGAGCGCGGGACGACGTCGGCGAGCAGCTGTCCGAGCAGTTCCTCGGTCTCGCCGTAACCGTAGGACGCGGCGGTGTCGACGAGCGTGCCGCCGGCGTCGTGGAATGTGACCAATTGGGCTGCCGCCTCGTCGGCGTCCGTCTCGACACCCCACGTCATGGTGCCGAGTGCGAGGTGGCTCACCTTCAGTCCGCTACGTCCCACAGTGCGCTGTTCCACGCTGCGACGCTACCGGCTCGGCAGGTCGGGCCGGATGCGCCACGACGCTATGGTTGCGCGGTGCAACTCGGACTGAACATCGGCTACGGCGGGACGGCGGAAACGCTGCAGATCGTGCAGGAGGCCGACCGCCTCGGCTACAGCGTGGCGTGGGCCGCCGAGGCGTACGGGACCGACGCCGTGACCGTCCTCACGTGGATCGCGGCGCAGACCGAACACATCGACGTAGGCAGCGCGATCCTGCAGATCCCGGCGCGCACCCCGACGATGACGGCGATGACCGCGGCCACGCTGGACATGCTCTCGAACGGGAGGTTCCGTCTCGGTTTGGGGCTGTCCGGCCCGCAGGTCTCCGAAGGTTGGCACGGAGTCGCCTTCGCCAAGCCGCTCGCGCGCACCCGTGAGTACGTGGACATCGTCAAGCTCGCCCTCTCGCGACAGCGCGTGCGGTACGACGGGCCGACCTACACGCTGCCGCTGCCGGACGGACCGGGCAAGGCGCTCCATCTGATGCTGCACCCGGTGCGCGAGCACATCCCGCTCTACATCGCCTCGATCGGACCGAAGAACCTCGAACTGACCGGAGAGGTCGCCGACGGGTGGCTGTCGGTGTTCTTCGCGCCGAGTTACGCCGCCGAGCTGCTCGATCATCTTGCGGCGGGTCGCGCGAAGGTCGGCAAGACGCTCGAGGGCTTCGACATCGTGCCCTCGGTGCCGCTGGTCGTCGGAGACGATGTCGAGGCGTGCGCGAACAACGTGCGCCACTACGCTGCGCTGTACATCGGCGGCATGGGCAGCCGCGAACAGAACTTCTACAACGCGCTCGCCGTGCGCATGGGCTACGGCGACGCGGCCGCCGAGGTGCAGGACCGTTACCTGGCCAAGGACTACGACGGCGCGGCGGCCGCCGTCCCGTTCGAGTTCGTCGACTCGACCGCGTTGCTCGGCCCGGTCGAGCGGATCGCCGAGAAGATGGCCGGATTCGCTGCTGCGGGCGTCACAAACATGGCTATTTCGCCGTTCGGCTGGACGACCGAGGAGAAGATGGCTTCCCTGGAAGTTGCTATGGATGCCCTTCAGAAGTCAGGCACGTCGGAATGAACCACACCCCACCGAATTCCTCGCTTCGCACGCAATTCGTCGGGCACGACCGACGCTTCGGGTGCGACGGACTGGCCGTGCCCGAATGAACTTCCTCCAGGCCATCGTCCTGGGGATCGTCCAGGGGCTCACCGAGTTCCTGCCGATCTCGTCCACCGCGCACCTGCGCATCGTCCCGGCGCTGTTCGGCTGGACGTTCGACTACAACCCGGCTCATCCGCACGACCCCGGCGCCGCGTTCACCGCGGTGATCCAACTAGGGACGACGCTGGCGATCGTCATCTACTTCTGGCGCGAGCTGCTGCACGTCATCGTCGCCTGGTTCCGCGGCATCTACGACAAGTCCGTGCGCGGCTCGCTCGAGTACAAGCTCGGCTGGTACCTGATCTTCGCGACGATCCCGATCAGCGTCTTCGGGCTCGTGTTCAGCAACCAGATCGAGACGAGCGCCCGCAACCTCTGGGTCATCGCCATCACCCTCATCGCGCTTGCCGTCGTGCTGGCGGCGGCCGAGAAGGTCAGTGCCCGCGACCGCGAAGAGGAACAGATCAACACCACGGACGCGATCGTGGTCGGCGTCGCGCAGACGCTCGCACTGATTCCCGGCGCGTCACGGTCGGGGACCACGATCACCGCGGGGCTGTTCCGGGGCCTGACCCGCGAGGCGGCCGCACGGTTCTCGTTCCTGCTGTCGATCCCGGCCGTCGTGCTCTCGGGCCTGTACGAGGCGCGCAAGGTCGGCGACAAGAGCGGCCCCGGGCTCGGGCTCACCGGCCTGGCCGCGGTGTTCGCCTTCGTGGTCGGCCTCGCGTCGATCCACTGGCTGCTGCGATGGCTGTCGAACCACAGCACGTTCATCTTCGTCTACTACCGCATCGCCCTCGGGGTGCTGTTGATCGTGCTGCTCTCGACCGGTGTGCTGAACGCGACGAAGTAGCGTGTCGACCCTGTTGCTGGTCCGCCACGGACTGACCGCGATGACCGGGCCGGTCCTGGCCGGCCGTACCCCGGGGCTCCATCTCGACGAGCGCGGAGAGAAGCAGGCTGCGGCGGTCGCGCAACGGATCGCGGCGCTGCCGCTGCACACCGTCGTGTCGAGCCCGCTCGACCGCTGTCTCGACACCGCCGCGGCGATCGCCGGGGCGCAGAAGGACGCACGCGAGATCGAGCAGGACCGCCGGATCATCGAGTGCGACTACGGCGAGTGGACGGGCCGCCCGATCAAGGACCTCGCCAAGGACCCGATGTGGAAGGTCGTGCAGACCCAGCCGTCGGCTGCGCGCTTCCCGGGCGGCGAGTCGCTCACCGAGGTGTCGGCCCGGGCGGTCGCCGCCGTACGCGACTGGGATTCCCGCCTGCCCGATGATGCGATCTGGGTCGCCTGCAGCCACGGTGACGTGATCAAAGCCGTCCTCGCCGACGCCCTCGGCCTGCACCTCGACCAGTTCCAGCGCATCGTCGTCGACCCGTGTTCGGTGTCGGTGGTGCGCTACACCGCCACCCGTCCCTACGTGCTGCGGTCGAACGACGTCGGCTCGGATCTGTCGGCGTTCGTCCCGCCCAAGAAGCGGCGCCGCCGCACGGGCTCCGGCAGCGCTGCCGACGACGCCACGGTGGGCGGTGGCGCGGGCGGCGGCAACGTGTGATCCCTTCCGTAGACTGGAAGCCATCATGCCCCGCCAGATCTTCGTCTTCGACCGGCCGAGCCGGTTCATCGCCGGCACCGTCGGCGAGCCGGGCGATCGCACCTTCTTCCTGCAGGCGACCGACGGCACCCGGGTGGTGTCCGTCGCGCTCGAGAAGCAGCAGGTGGCCGTGCTCGCCGACCGGCTCGAACAGCTGCTCGACGAGGTCGTCGCCTCCACCGGCGCCGTCGCCGAACCGTCCGGCACCGACACCGGCGCGCTCGAACTGCCGATCGACGAGGAGTTCCGCGTCAGCGCGATGGGGCTTGCCTGGGACCACGAGGACGGCGTGGTCGTGATCGAGGCGCAGGCGCCGGTCGAGGATGCCGAGACCGCCGAACAGACCCTGCTCGAGGACAGCGACGAGGGCCCGGACGCGCTGCGCGTGCGTATCGTCCCGTCCGACGCCCGCGCCTTCGTCGAGCGCGCGCGCCGGGTGATCTCCGCCGGGCGGCCGCCGTGCCCTCTGTGCGGACAGCCGCTCAACTCGTCCGGGCACGTCTGCCCGCGCCAGAACGGTTACCACCGGCCAAGCACCATCGAGTAGTGAGCACTCCCGACCCGGACCTCACCGCGGCCCTCGAGCTCCCGGTGCCCGAGGCGCTCGCCCTGCTCGAGTGCGGTGAACTGTCCATCGAGGGCAGGCTCGTCGACGCGTCCAACGCCACGCTCTACTGCGCGGTCACCGGCAACGGGACGACCGCTGCGTGCGTGTACAAGCCGGTCGCGGGGGAGCGCCCGCTGTGGGACTTCCCCGACGGCACGCTGGCCGAGCGCGAGGTCGCCGCCTATGCGGTGTCCGCCGCGACGGGCTGGGACGTCGTGCCGCCGACCGTCTACCGCGTCGGGCCCGCAGGGCCGGGCATGGTGCAGCTCTGGATCGACACCGACGAGAGCGTCGACCTCGTCAGGCTGATCCGCGGACGCGACAACGACGCCGTCCGGCGCGTCACCATCTTCGACGCCGTGATCAACAACGCCGACCGGAAGGGCGGTCACCTGCTGCCGACGGCGCGTGGACACGTCTACGGAGTCGACCACGGCGTGAGCTTCCACACCGAGGACAAACTGCGCACCGTGCTGTGGCAGTGGGCGGGGCGCACGTTGCCCGACGACGCGCAGGACGTGCTGCGACGCCTGCGGCGCGAACTCGACGGCGCGCTGGGCGAGACCCTCGCCGAGCTGCTCACGACGACCGAGGTGCGCCGCACGCGCGCGCGGGTCGACCGACTGCTGTCGACCCGGCGTCACCCCGAACCGAGCGACGACTGGCCGGCCGTCCCGTGGCCCCCTATGTAGCGGTGGCGAGCCGGGCCAGGTTGTCGAGCGAGGCCTTGATGCCCGCCCGGTTACGCTGCGGGAACCCCATCAGCTTCAGCACGAACCGGTTCTTGGCGGGACGGGCGTCCCATTCCTCCGTCACGCGCGTTCCCTCGTCGGCCGGCTCGAAGGTGTAGCGCCAGACGTGCCCGTTGAAATGCCGCCACGCGATGCGCGTCGGCTCGTCGAACTCGACGACGGTGTTCGTGATCTTGTACGGCGCACCCAGCTTCATGTCCATGCCGAACTTGGCGCCCTTCGACAACCGCGGCGGGCCGCCCGGCCGTGACTCGAGCACCGAGCCGGACCCGTCCAGTTCGGGATGGCGGGAGGGGTCGGCCACGATGTCGAACAGCGTTTGCGGGTCGGCGGCGATGACCTTGCTCTCGGTCACGAGGTATGCAGACATGCCCGACACCTTGCCGGATACCGTGCAGGTATGGATGCGTGGCCCACCTGCGAGATCCCGTCCCTGCCGGGACGCGGTGAGCCACTGCACCTCTACGACACCGCGACTGCGGGGGTTCGGGCCACCGCGCCGGACGACGTCGCGCGGATGTACGTGTGCGGGATCACGCCGTACGACGCGACGCATCTCGGGCACGCGGCCACCTACCTGGCGTTCGATCTCGTCCTTCGCGTCTGGCGCGACGCCGGACACACCGTGCGGTACGTGCAGAACGTCACCGACGTCGACGACCCGCTGCTCGAGCGCGCCGCCCACACCGGCGAGAGCTGGGTGGAACTGGCGGCGCGCGAGATCGAGCTCTACCGCAACGACATGACCGCACTGCGGGTGCTGCCGCCCGACGAATTGATCGGCGCGGTCGAGGCCGTCCCGGAGATCACCGTCGCGATCGAGGCCCTGCTCGACGACGGCGCCGCCTACCGGGTCGGCGACGACATCTACTTCGACTGCAGCGTCACCGGGCGCTTCGGCGACGAGTCGAACTACGACCGCGAGACGATGCTGCGCCTGTTCGCCGAGCGCGGCGGCGACCCGAACCACAGCGGCAAGCGTGATCCACTCGACGCCCTGCTGTGGCAGGGCCACCGCTGGGGCGAGCCGTTCTGGGACACCCCGCTGGGCAAGGGCCGGCCCGGATGGCACATCGAGTGCTCCGTGATCGCCGTGAACCGGCTCGGGATGGGATTCGACGTCCAGGGCGGCGGTTCCGATCTCATCTTCCCGCACCACGAGAACTCTGCCGCGCATGCCGAAGCGCTCAACGGCACGCATCCCTTCGCGCGCCACTACGTGCACGCCGGGATGATCGGGCTCGACGGCGAGAAGATGAGCAAGTCACGCGGCAACCTGGTGCTGGTGTCGAAGCTGCGCGGCGCCGGCGTCGACCCGATGGCGATGCGGCTCGCGTTGCTCGACGGCCACTACCGCGAAGACCGCGAGTGGACGGGCGGGCGGCTGCCCGCGGCGCAGGCACGTCTCGGGCGCTGGCGCGAGGCCGTGGCGCGCGTCGAGGGTCCGCCGGCTTCCGCCGTGCTCGCCGAGGTGCGGGCCCGGCTGGCCGACGACCTCGACACGCAGGGAGCGATCGCGGCGGTCGACCGGTGGGTGGAGTCGGCCGCCGGCGGAGACGGCGATACTGACAGCCCGGGTGTGGTGCGCGACACCGTCGACGCGCTGCTCGGCGTCGCCCTCTAGCCTTCGCGCCGGCCCGTCGATCGGTCAGCCGCGCCCCGCGTGGCCGCCGCCGCGGTCCCTGCGGCGCAGGTAACGCTCGAACTCGCGCGCGATCGCGTCGCCGGAGGCCTGGCGCAATTCTGACTCGTCGATCTCGTCGTCGCGCTCCTCCAGATTGCGGATGTACTCGGTGACCTCGTCGTCCTCGGCGGCCATCTCGTCCACGAGCTTCTGCCACTCGTCGGCCTGTTGCGGCAACTCGGCGAGCGGCACCGGCAGGTCCAGCACCTCTTCGACGGCGTGCAGCAGGGCCAGCGTCGCCTTAGGGTTGGGCGGTTGGGACACGTAATGCGGCACGCCGGCCCAGAACGACACCGCGGGAATGCCGGTCGCCACGCACGCGTCCTGTAGCACTCCGACGATGCCGGTCGGTCCCTCGTACCGCGACTTCTCCAAGCCGTACCGGGTCGCCGACTCGAGGTCGTAAGAGGTGCCGGTGACCTGCGTCGGGCGGGTGTGCGGCGTGTCGGACAGCAACGCGCCGAGGGTGACGACGGTGTGCGCGTCGAAGTCCTGGATCAGGCCGAGCAGCTCACGACAGAACCCGCGCCAGCGCATGTTCGGCTCGATGCCACGGATGAGCACGAGATCGAAGTCGGCACCGGGCGGTCGGCAGTACGAGAGGCGCGTCGTGGGCCACGCGATCCGGCGGCTGACGCCGTCGACGAGCGACACCATCGGACGGTTGACCTGGAAGTCGTAGTAGTCGTCCGGGTCGATCTCAGTGAGCGGCTGCGCGTCCCAGACGAGTTCGAGATGTTCGACCGCGCCCGTCGCGGCATCCCCGGCGTCGTTCCAACCCTCGAACGCCGCGACGACGATCGGGTCGGTCAGGTCTGGCCAGCCGCTCCCGTACTTCTCGGTCATGCCGTCCAGCCTAACGACGCACCCCTCGCAGAGGGCGTTCGTCGGGTATCGCGTGGCGCGTCGCCGTATGCTCGGAACAGCGTTCGACGGCTGCGCTCGAGGGCGCCGAACCGATGTCCCTGCAGTGAGGATCCCCGTGCCCGACACCGTCGCCGGTGCTGCCCACCGTCCCGATGCCACCGCGGAGCTCACCGCTGCCTTACGCACTCGGATCCTGGTCATCGACGGCGCGATGGGCACGCTGGTCCAGGAGCACCAGCTCAGCGAAGCCGATTTCCGCGGTACCCGGTTCGCCGACTGGCGAAGCGACGTGCGCGGCAACAACGACCTGCTCGCGCTGACGCAGCCCGACGTCATCCGCTCGATCCACGCCGCCTACCTCGCCGCCGGCGCCGACGTCGTGTCGACCGACACCTTCAACGCGACGCGGGTGTCACTGGCCGACTACGGCATGCAGGACCTTGCCTACGAGATCAACGTCGCAGCCGCACAGCTCGCGCGCGAGGCGTGCGACGAGGTCACGGCGCAGACGCCGGACAAGCCACGGTGGGTGGCCGGGGCGATCGGACCGCTCAACCGCACCGGCTCGATCTCCCCGGACGTGAACGACCCCGGCGCGCGCAACATCGACTTCGAGACCATGGTCGAGGCCTACGGCGAGCAGGCCCGCGGCCTGCTCGAGGGCGGCGCGGACGTGCTGCTCATCGAAACCATCTTCGACACCCTCAACGCCAAGGCGGCGATCTTCGCTGTCGAATCGCTGTTCGAGGAGTTCGGGCGGCGCTGGCCGGTGTTCGTGTCCGGCACGATCACCGACGCGTCCGGCCGCACGCTCACCGGGCAGGTGACCGAAGCGTTCTGGAACTCGATCCGGCACGTCCGGCCGCTCGTCGCGGGACTCAACTGCTCGCTGGGCGGCAAGGAGCTGCGCCCGTACGTCGCCGAACTGTCGCGCATCGCCGACTGCTTCGTCCACGCCTACCCGAACGCGGGTCTGCCGAACCCGTTCGGCGACTACGACGAGACCCCCGAGGACACCTCGTCGGTGCTCGGGGAGTTCGCCGGGTCAGGGCTGGTCAACCTCGTCGGCGGGTGCTGCGGCACCACACCGGCCCACATCGCAGCGATCGCCCGCGCGGTCGAGTCCGAGGCCCCCCGCGTCCCCCCGACCATCGCGCCGGCGTTGCGGCTGTCCGGCCTCGAGCCGCTGACCATCGACGACAGCTCACTGTTCGTCAATGTCGGCGAGCGCACGAACATCACCGGCTCGGCACGGTTCCGCAACCTGATCCGCGACGGCGACTACCCGACCGCTCTGTCGGTCGCGCGGCAGCAGGTCGAGAGCGGCGCGCAGATCCTCGACATCAACATGGACGAGGGGATGATCGACGGCGTCGCCGCGATGCGCCGGTTCGTCCGGCTGGTCAGCAGCGAGCCCGACATCTGCCGCGTGCCCCTGATGATCGACTCGTCGAAGTGGGAGGTCATCGAGGCCGGCCTGGCGAACGTGCAGGGCAAGCCGGTCGTGAACTCCATCTCGCTCAAGGAGGGCGAGGAGCTGTTCATCGCGCACGCCCGCCTGTGCCGCAAGTACGGCGCGAGCGTGATCGTGATGGCCTTCGACGAGCAGGGGCAGGCCGACAACCTCGAGCGCCGCAAGCAGATCTGCCGCCGCGCGTACGACATCCTCGTCGACGAGGTCGGCTTCCCGGCCGAGGACATCATCTTCGACCCCAACGTGTTCGCCGTCGCCACCGGAATCGACGAGCACGCCAACTACGGCGTCGACTTCATCGAGGCGGCTCGCTGGATCAAGCAGAACCTGCCGGGCGCGAAGGTGTCCGGCGGGATCTCGAACGTCTCGTTCTCGTTCCGCGGCAACAACACGGTGCGCGAGGCGATCCACGCCGTCTTCCTGTACCACGCGATCAAGGCCGGCCTGACGATGGGAATCGTCAACGCCGGAGCGCTCGCCGTCTACGACGAGGTCGATCCCGAACTGCGCAACCGCATCGAGGACGTGATCCTCAACCGGCGCCCGGACGCCACCGAGCGACTCCTCGAGGTCGCCGCGCGATTCGCCGGCACCGGCCAGCAGCGCGACGTCGTCGACGAACAGTGGCGCTCGCTGCCGGTCGGCGAACGCATCACCCACGCGCTGGTCAAAGGCATCGACGACCACGTCGAGGCCGACACCGAGGAACTGCGTGTCGTGATCTCCGAGCGCGGCGGCCGGCCCATCGAGGTCATCGAAGGCCCGTTGATGGACGGCATGAACGTCGTGGGCGACCTGTTCGGGGCGGGGAAGATGTTCCTGCCGCAGGTGGTCAAGTCGGCGCGCGTGATGAAGAAGGCGGTCGCCTACCTGATCCCGTTCATCGAGGCCGAGAAGTCCGACGGCGACGTCGATCGCACCAACGGCACCGTCGTCATGGCGACGGTGAAGGGCGACGTGCACGACATCGGCAAGAACATCGTCGGGGTCGTGCTGCAGTGCAACAACTACGACGTGATCGACCTCGGTGTGATGGTGCCGGCGCAGAAGATTCTCGACGCCGCGAAGGAACACAACGCCGACATCATCGGGCTGTCCGGCCTGATCACGCCGTCGCTCGACGAGATGGTCAACTTCGCCGGCGAGATGGAACGTCTGGGTTTCGACATCCCGTTGCTCATCGGCGGCGCGACCACCTCACGCGCGCACACCGCCGTCAAGGTCGACAAGCAGTATCACGGCCCGGTCGTGTGGGTGAAGGACGCCTCGCGGTCGGTGCCGGTGGTCGCCGCGCTGCTGTCGACCGAGCGGCGGGTCGCGCTGCTCGAAGAGCTCCGCACCGACTACGACTCGTTGCGGGCCCGGCACGCGGCGCGTACCGACGAGAAGCCGCTCGTCCCGTTGGCGACCGCCCGCGCCAACCGCACTCCGATCGACTGGTCGCAGTACCGGCCGCCGCGGCCCAACATGATCGTGCAGCAGGCGCGCGACGCGCACACCGACGACTACCGCCCGCCCAAGGCGCCGCTGCAGTACGTGAAGACCTTCCACGACTACAGCCTCGCGGAACTGCGCGAGTACATCGACTGGCAGCCCTTCTTCAACGCGTGGGAGATGAAGGGCCGCTTCCCGGACATCCTGAACAATCCGGCGTCGGGGGAGGCCGCCCGCAAGCTCTGGGACGACGCACAGCGCATGCTCGACAGGATCAGCGACGAGCGGTGGCTGCGCGCGTCAGGGGTGTTCGGCCTGTTCCCGGCCAACTCGATCGGCGACGACGTCGAGGTCTACAGCGACGAGACGCGCACAGGCGTGCGCACGATCCTGCATCAGGTGCGCCAGCAGACGGAGCACCGCCAGGGCATCCCGCACCGCTCGCTCGCCGACTTCGTCGCGCCTCGGGAGACGGGGCTGCGCGACTACGTCGGCGCGTTCGCCGTGACCGCAGGGCTGGGCAGCGCCGAGAAGGCAGCGCAGTTCAAGGCCGAGCTGGACGACTACAACGCCATCCTGCTCGAGTCGCTGGGCGACCGGCTTGCCGAGGCCTTCGCCGAGCGTCTGCACGAACGGGTACGCACGGAGTTCTGGGGTTACCAGCGCGACGAGGACCTCGACAACGAGGCGCTCTTGAAGGAGCGCTACGTCGGCATCCGCCCGGCGCCGGGATATCCCGCGTGCCCGGAGCACACCGAGAAGCAGACGTTGTGGGAGTTGCTGGACGTCAAGACGAACGTCGGGATCGAACTCACCGAGAGCATGGCCATGTGGCCGGGCGCCTCTGTGTGCGGCGTGTACTTCTCACACCCGCAATCGCAGTACTTCGTCGTCGGCCGGCTCGGCCGCGACCAGGTCGAGGACTACGCCCGACGCAAGGGTTGGACGACCGCCGAGGCAGAGAGGTGGCTTGCACCCAACCTCGGTTACCGGACCGACGACGAGTGACTGCAGGTCAATACCAGTACTTGCGACCACCGACCTCGCGGCCGATCGATCCCAGCACGAACAGGATCAGGCCGATGACGAGGACGATGATGCCCAGCGTCCAGAGGATGGTGATCTTGGCTACGAAGCCGATCACCATCAAGATGAGTCCGAGAACGATCACGACGACCACCATTGCTCGTCAGGTGCCACGACCAGCTCGTGGCATTCGTAGTGACTGTGCCCAATTGCGACCGTTCTGAATCGGACCTGTCCGCGCTGATCAGTCGATCGTGACCAACCACAGCGGCGCGCTCGCGCACGGCGGCAGCGTCGCCAGCACGGGGGAGAGGTGCGGGTCGGCGTCGTGCCCGTCGATCTCGACCTCGTGGCACCCGCGGTCACGCAGGCGAAGCAGGGAGGCTGCGAGCACCGCGGCGACGACCGCGACGCCGTCGGCGGTGTCGCGTCGCGCGGTCTCGGCGACGATGCCGACCGCCCCTTCGCCTTCGTCGAAGGCCCACGCGATCGCCTCGACGGCACGGCCGCGTACCGCGACGAAGCTCGCCGACGTATCGGCGCCTGCGACCAATTGCGGGGCAAGCGACGCGAGGCCGGCGCGGTCTGCGGGCGCCCACCGCTCGTGCACCCACAGGTACTGCTCGATCCACAGCCGTTCTCGCTCGGCGGGGGCAACGTCCGGGAGCGGACGCACCACGACACCCGGCGCGACGTCGACCGCCTCGCACCAGGCGGCGACCCCGGCCGCGCACGGGTCGGGACGAAGCCCGGGACACGTCTGGTCGACCCGGCCGCCGAAACGCCGCAACAACGCGACCGATGCGGCGTCGTCCGGCCGGAGCTTGCCCGCCAGCGGCAAGGGATCGCGCCGTAGTGCCCGCACGGCCGCGACCAACGCGCCGGCCACGCCGTGGCGGCGGTGCGTCGCGGCGACCTCGACGGCCAGGTTGTACGCGCCGTTGTGCACCCGGTTGGTGCCCACCGTCGCCGCGCCGATGACCCGGGCATCGAGTTCGGCGACCACTGTGCGCCGCCAGCGCGGCCCGTCATCGAGAGCCGGCCCGTGCAGGGTGTGTCCCTGCGCCACCCAAAGCGGATCGCTGTCGGCGTCGACGAGTGCATCGACGCCGTCCCGGTCGTGGTCGTCGTAGTCGCGTAGGTGCACGTCAGTCAGTGTGCAACGCGCAGTCGAACGTCACCTGCACCCGTCTGACCGACGTCATCGGTCCACCGTAGAGACGTCGGCACCTCGTGGCACGCTTGCGTGGTGGATCACCAGTCGCCGCTCGAAGCCGTGCTCATCGACATGGACGGCACGCTCGTGGACACCGAGCCGTACTGGATGGCCGCCGAGTACGCCATCGTCGAGGCGCACGGGGGGACCTGGAGCGACGAGCACGCGCACGCGATCATCGGCAACGCGCTGCTCGACTCGGCGACCTACATCCGCGAGAACGGCGGGGTCGACCTCGAACCCACCGAGATCGTCGACCGGGTTATGGCCGAGGTGATCGCCGCGACCAGACGTGAGATCCCATGGCGCCCGGGCGCACGCGAGCTGCTGACCGATCTGGCCGCCCATGAAGTGCCTTGCGCGCTCGTCACGATGTCCTACTCCGAACTGACCGCGACCATGACCGACCAGCTGCCCGCCGGCACGTTCGGTGCGGTTGTCACCGGCGACCAGGTCAGCGACGGCAAACCGCATCCCGAGCCGTACCTCACGGCGCTGGCGCGCCTGGGCGTCAGCGCGGCGGGCAGCATCGCGATCGAGGACTCGCCGACCGGCATCGCGTCCGCGGAGGCGGCCGGTTGTCTGGTCGTGGCGGTGCCGAACCACGTGCGTGTCGACGCAGCGCCCGGACGCGTGTTCGTCGACTCGTTGCAGGATCTCGACGTGGCCACGCTGACCGAGCTGGCCCGCCGCCGGTGATCACCGAGATCGTGCCGAGTGCGTTCGCTCTGTTGGGGGCGGCTGAGTGCAACGACTCGCTCGACCTCGCACGGCACGTCGGACCGGTGCGGCGCGTGGCGCTGCTGCTCGTCGACGGACTCGGCCACGAGCTGCTGCCCCGCGCGGCCGAGACGGCGCCGTTGCTCGCCGACGTGCTCGCCGGCCGCGCGGGCACCGCTCTCGAACTGGCGTGCACGCTGCCGTCCACGACCCCGACGAGCCTGGTCTCCCTCGCGACGGGCGTACCGCCGGGTGAGCACGGCATCCTCGGCTTCACCGTCAACGTCCCGGGCAGCGAGCGCGTGCTGGTGCACATCCTGTGGCGTGACGATCCCGATCCGCGCACGTGGCAACCCGTCCCTACGGTGTACGAGCGTGCGCAGGGCGTCGCCGCATCGGTGGTGCTGCCGGAGGCGTTTCGCGGCAGCGGCCTCACCGAGTCGGCCTACCGCGGCGCCGCGTTCGTAGGCATCGGCGACGACAGCGAACTCGTCGACGGGATGCTCGCGAGCCTGCGCTCCGGGCCCGGGTTCGTCTTCGGCTACACCGCGCGGGTCGACACCGCTGCCCACGTCCACGGCATCGCATCGACGCAGTGGGCCGAGGCCGCGGCGTGGACCGGACAGCAGATCGAGCGGCTCGTCGAGGGGTTGCCGGACGACGCCGCGTTGCTGGTCACCGCCGACCACGGCGGGCTCGACGTCGCGTCGAACTCGCGCCTGGACATCGCCACCGACGAGCGCCTCGCGGCCGGCCTGCGGGTGGTGGCCGGCGAGCCCCGGCTGCGCCACCTGCACACCGTTCCCGGCGCGACCGCCGACGTGCAGGCCGCTTGGACGGCAGTGCTCGGCGACCGGGCAACAGTCCACACCCGCGAGCAGGCGGTGGCGGCGGGGTTGTTCGGTCCGGTGCGGCCGGAACACCTGCCGCGTATCGGCGACGTCGTCGTCGTGTGCCATGGCGACACAGTCGTGCTCGCCACTGGACACGAACCCGACGACGTCGCGAAGCTGGTGGGCTTCCACGGGTCGACCACGTCCGCGGAAACCGCGATCCCGCTGCTGTGCTTCCTGGGCGGGTCATGAGCCGACCTGCACGGGGCCGCGCCGCGGGCGTGCCCGCACTCGCCCGCGGACCGGTGTTCGGCGCCGCGCTGGCGATCGGCGTCGCACTCTCGGCGTTCAGCGCCGGCTACGGCTACGAGCGCGACGAACTGTACTTCCGGATGCTCCCGCCGGCCTGGGGCTACATCGACCAGGGACCGCTCACCCCGCTGCTCGCCCGCGGCCTGCGCAACCTGCTCGGCGATCAGACCTGGACCGTCCGGATCGCTGCGACGCTCGCGACGGTGACCGCTGTCGTGGTGGTCGCCCTGCTCACACGCGAATTAGGCGGGGGCCGTGGTGCGCAGGCGCTCGCCGCCTGGGGCTTCGCCTTCGCCGCGTATCCGATGATCCTCGGGCACGTGCTGCTCACCGCGACTGTCGACATGGCGGTGTGGCCGGCCGTCGTGCTCTTCATCGTCCGCGCCGTCAAACGCCACGAACCGAGATGGTGGTTGGCGGCCGGCGCGGTCGCTGGGATCAGCCTCTACAACAAGCTGCTGGTCGCGGTGCTGCTTGTCGCGCTCGCCGTCGGTGTCGCGGCCGTGGGGCCGCGACGGCCGTTCCTGTCCCGCTGGGTGCTCGCGGGCGGCGCGCTCGGGCTCGTGATCGGCCTGCCCAACCTGATCTACCAGGTCAGCAACAGCTTTCCCGAGCTCGCGATGGGTCGGGCGCTGTCCGACCACAACAGCAGCTCCGTGCACATCGTGATGTGGCCGTTCCTGATCATCATGCTCGGGCCGCCGCTCGTGCCGGTGTGGATCGCCGGACTGGTCGCCTTGTGGCGCGACCGGGCCACGCGCTTCGTCGCAGTCGCGTTCCCGGTGCTGCTCGTTCTCGTGTTCGTCATGGGGTCGCAGTTCTACTACCCGTTCGGCCTGCTCGCCGTGTTGTTCGCGGCAGGCTGCCCGCCGACCTGGCGATGGGTGTCGACACGAATCGTGTGGCGGCGGGTGCTCGTCGCCGCCGTGGTGGTCAACGCGACGGTGAGTTCGCTGCTCGCGTTGCCGATCGTCCCGCTCGGTTCGCTGTCGGACACCCCGATCGCGTCGATCAGTCAGGTGGCGCAGGACAGTGTCGGGTGGTCGCGCTACGTGGCCCAGATCGCCGCCGTGTATCGCGCGCTACCTGCCGGGGAGCGCGCGCACACCGTGGTCTATGCGAGCAACTACGGCGAGGCCGGCGCCGTCGACCGCTACGGGCCCGGCGACGGGCTCCCGCGGGTCTACAGCGGGCACAACCAGCTCACCGACGAGGGCCGGCCGCCGGACGCGACGACCACCGTCGTGTTCGTGGGCGGGCAGTACGACGACCACGCCCGCTGGTTCACGTCGTGCGCGGTTGCGGCCCATCTCGACAGTGGCCTGGGGATCGACAACGAGGAACAGGACGAGCCGGTGGCCGTATGCCGCGGCCCGAAGGCACCGTGGCCCCAACTGTGGCCGCGCCTGCACCACCTCGACTAGCCGGGCGGCCCGCCTGGCGTCAGTGCCCGGCCATGTCGTCCATGCCGACGAGCTGGATCGGGGTCAGGCGCAGCAGGTACTCGCCCTCCACCGCGTTGCGGCGCCCGTACTCCTCGGCGACCTCGTCGCCCATGTACCGGCGCGCGATCGCGATCGACGCCGGCAGCATCGTCTCCGGATCGGTCTCGATGCACACCGTGCCTTCGACGGTCGCGAAGGCGTAGGGCGGTTCCTCGAGGTCGACGCTCAGCGCCGCGCGCGGATCACGGCGCAGGGTGCGGCCCTTGACCGTGGCGTGGTTGGTCATGAACAGCAGATCCTCGCCGTCGATCACGAACCAGATCGGCGCCACGTGTGGGCGACCGTCCGCGCGGACCGTGGCGAGCTTGCCGGTGTGCGTGCCTGCCGCCAGGAATTCGTAGATGCGCTCACGGCTCATTCGTTGTGGCATGCATCCAGTGTGCAAAATCGCTGGGTAACGGCGGGGGAGTGCCGCCGAAGGCCGGGCACAGATCGTGATGGTCGCACCACTCGCACAGCCGTCCGGGGCTCGGGCGGAAGTCGGCGGCCTGCGTCGCGCGCTCGATCGCGGCCCAGATGGCCTGCACGGTGCGCTCGAACCGCGTCAGCTCCTCGGCGTCGGGCGCGTAGGACAGTGTGTCGGTGTCGGCGAGGTACATCAGCCGCAGCTGTTTCGGGACGACGCCGCGCGTGCGCCACAGCACGAGGGCGTAGAACTTCATCTGGAACAGTGCCTTGGCCTCGAACGCCTCGCGCGGGGTCGCGCCGGTCTTGTAGTCGACGACGCGCAGCTCACCGCGCTCGTTCTCGTCGAGGCGGTCGATGTAGCCCCGCAACCGCAGCCCGTCGATGACGACCTCGACCAGCTGCTCGCGCGCCACCGGTTCGAGACGCGACGGATCCTCGAGCGCGAAGTAGTTGCCCAACAGCTCCGACGCCGACGCCAGCCACTCGGCGAGGCCCGTGCCGTCGTCGCCGGTCGTGCCATCGCCCGCTTCGCCGAACAGCGCGGCGATCGCGGGATCGTCGGCGGCCATCTGCTGCCAGATCTCGGGCAGCAGCTCCCGGGCCGCGCCGAGCGTGCGCTCAGGGGCAGGGAGGTCGAACAACTGCTCCAGCACCGCGTGCACGACGGTGCCGCGGACCGCTGCGCGCGAGGGGGTTTCGGGCAAGCGATCGATGGTGCGGAAGCGGTACAGCAGCGGGCACGACTTGAAGTCGGCCGCCCGCGAGGGCGACAGCGAACCGATGACCGCCGGCGGCAGCGGCGCGTCGGCGAACTCGGATGCGGGGGTGGCCGCAGGCACGTCGACCGGGGACTGCATGTCGACGGCAGAGTTCATCACGTCCTCGACCCTAGGCTCGGGCTCCGACACTTCCTGGCACCAACACCCGGTCAGGGCGTGCCGAAGCGGCCGACCGGCCAGAAGATGAGGAACGCCTTGCCGATCACCTTGTCGATCGGGATCGTGCCGAACACACGGCTGTCCTCGGAGTCGCAGCGGTTGTCACCCATCACGAACAGTTCGCCCTTGCCCACCTTGTAGCTGCTGTGTCGGCCGGGGCTCGTGCCGTGGCACGCCTTGTTCACGTAGGAGGACTCGTCGAGCCGCTGGCCGTTGACGAACACCTTGCGGTCGCGGAACTGCAGCTTGTCGCCGGGGACCCCTATGACCCGTTTGATCAACACCGCATCGTCAGCGCTCTTCCACAACCCGCCCGGGTTGTCGAACACGACGATGTCCTGGCGCTCCGGATCGTGGAAGTCGTAGGACAGCTTCTCGACGAGCACGTGGTCGTCGTTGCAGTTGCGGCAGCCGTGCAACGTCGGCTCCATCGAGCCGGACGGCACGTAGTACGGCGCCACGACGAACGTGCGCAGCGCCCACGCCGCGGCCAGAGCGATCACGACGACGACCACGAGCGTGCGCAGCCGTCGCACCCACCTGGGGAGGCCGCGGGAAGTGCGCTTCTCGGTGTCGCCCTCCTGTTTCGCCGGCTTCCCCTCGCTCCGCTGTGCGGCCTTGGTGTCGGCTTTGATGTCGGACTTGGTGTCGGACTTGATGTCGGACTTGGTGTCGGACTTGATGTCGGACTTGGTGTCGGACTTGGTGTCGGACTTGATGTCGGACTTGATGTCGGACTTGATGTCGGACTTGGTGTCCGTCTCGGCGGACGGCTTCGATCCGGGCTTCGCCTCGTGCTTGATGTCAGCCTCGGCAGCGGCGTCCTGCGTGGGCTCGTCGTTCGCGGGCTCGTCCGGCGCGGGCTCGTCCGGCGCCGGCTCGTCCGGCGCCGGCTCGTCCTGCGCGGGCTCGTCCTGCGCCGGCTCGTCGTCGTAGATCAGGGGCGCGGCTGCTGACGGCCGCGGGCGGTGCCGGCGCTTCTCGGCCTCCTCGGCCGATTCCGCGTCACTCGCGTCGGCTTCACTCGTGTCGGCTTCACTCGTGTCGGCGTCACTCGTGTCGGCATTCGCATCCGCTTGTGCCGTAGCAGTTCCCGACCCGGACCGGAAGCTTGCGACCCGCTCGGCCAGCTGTTCGGTGCGGCGATGGATGTCGGCCAATTGCTGGTCGAGTTCGGCCGTCGACGGTGCGCCCACGCCGCTTCCGTCGCCCGGGTCAGCCTCCGTAGGGTCATCAGCCACCGCCGTACCGTAACCGGAAACCGTCGCCTGCGCTGCGTACAGTCCCCACCATGAGCCGAGATCCTCAGCGCGGCCGAAGGGCCGTGCAGGTTCGGATGCTCCGCATCGGTCGGTTCTTCGGCGTGCCGCTGTACTTCGCGCCATCGTGGCTGATCATCTCCGCCCTCCTGACCATCAGCTACGGGCCGTTCATCGAGCAGAGCGTCGACGGGATCTCGGCGAGCTCGGCGTACCTGCTCGCCTTCGGTTACACGGTGTTGTTCGCGCTGTGCGTGCTCGCCCACGAGCTCGGCCACACCGGGGTCAGTCTGCTGCTGCACCACCCGGTGAAACGTGTGGTGATCTTCCTGCTCGGCGGCGTCTCCGAGATCGAGTCGGAGCCGGACCGTCCGCGGGAAGAGTTCCTGATCGCCGCCGCCGGGCCACTCGTCTCGGTCGTGCTGACAGCGATCGCCGCCTTCGGCTACACCCTCGCACCGGTCGCCTCGATGCTGCAGGTGCTGCTGCTCCTGCTCGCCTGGGCGAACGGCATCGTCGCGGTGTTCAACCTGCTCCCCGGTCTGCCCCTCGACGGCGGACGGTTGCTGCGCTCGGTGATCTGGGCGATCTCGAAGTCGCGCCTGACCGGCACGGTCGTCGGCGCGTGGGCCGGCCGCGTGCTGGCCGTCGGGGTGTTCGCGCTCAGCGTGATCGGCAACCGCAACGGCCGCGACGTGTTCTACGGCGTTGTCGGCGCGGTGCTCGCCTTCTACCTCTGGACCGCCGCCGGGCAGTCGCTCAAACACGCGCAGGTGCTGGCCAAGGTGCCCGCTCTCGACCTCGAGACGCTGCTGCGGCCCGGGCTGCTGGTACCGCCGGATCTGTCGATCGACGCCGCGCTGCGCCGGCTCTGGCAGGGCCGGGCCCGCGGGCTCGTGATCGTCGACGCCTACGACCGTCCCGCCGCGATCGTCGACGAGGCGCGCGTCAACGGCATCACAGCCGAGCGGCGTCCGTGGGTGCCGCTGCGCGATGTCGCACGCCCGCTCGAAGACGGACTGATCCTGCCTCGCGGACTGAGCGGCCAGGCGCTGCTCGACGCCGTGCAGAAGACACCCGCGAGCGAGTACCTCGTGGTGGATCCGGACGGCGCACCGGCCGGCATCCTGGCCACGGCGGACCTTGCGGCAGCCTTGGCGTCGTGAGCGACGACCCGGTGGGAATGAACAGGCGATGAACACCGCACCCGGATCGGGGCCGTTCCGCGCAGGGGAGCGGGTGCAACTGAGCGACCCCAAGGGCCGGCTGCACACCGTCACCCTCGAGGCGGGCAAGCAGTTCCACACCCACCGCGGCGCGATCGAGCACGACGAACTGATCGGCGCACCGGAAGGCAGTGTCGTCACGTCGAGCGCGGGCACGCTCTACCTCGCGTTGCGTCCGCTACTGGTCGACTTCGTGCTGTCGATGCCACGTGGCGCCGCCGTGATCTACCCGAAGGACGCCGCGCAGATCATCACAATGGGCGACATCCATCCCGGTGCCACGGTGCTCGAGGCCGGCGCCGGGTCGGGCTCGCTCACGTGCGCCTTGCTGCGCGCTGTCGGCCCGTCCGGACGGGTGATCTCCTACGAGGTTCGCGACGACCACGCCGAAGTTGCCGCACGCAACGTGACCACGTTCTTCGGCGAGCGACCGGCGAACTGGGAACTGCGCATCGGCGACGCGATCGAGCATGCGGCGGACGAGTCGGTCGACCGCGTGATCCTCGACATGCTCAACCCGGAGCAGGTGCTCGCCACGATGGCAGCCGCGCTGCACCCGGGCGGCGTGCTCATCGGCTACGTCGCGACCACTACGCAGGTGTCGCGACTGGTCGAGGCGATCCGTGAGCTCGGCGGGTTCACCGAACCGGCCGCCTGGGAGACCTTCATGCGCGGCTGGCACGTCGTCGGTCTGGCCGTGCGTCCCGAGCACCGCATGATCGGCCACACCGCGTTCCTGGTGAGCGCGCGGCGCCTCGCTCCGGGCGTGACCGCGCCCCCGCGCCAGCGCCGCCCGGCGAAGGGCTGACCGGCTGGGGCCGACGCGGTCAGGACGCGGCGGGGCCCGCGATCTCGACGTCGTCGGCCGTCCGGACGACGTGGATGCAGTCGCCGGGGCACTCCTTGGCCGAGCTGATCACGTCCAGCCGCAGTCCGGACGGGACGGGCGCGCGCTGCCCGGGGGCGGCGAGCAGGTCACCTGAGTCGTCCTTCACATACGCCAAGCCGTCGATGTCGAACTCGAACACCTCGGGCGCGTACTGGACGCACAGGCCGTCGCCGGTGCAGAGATCTTGGTCGATCCAGACCTGGAGCTCGTCGGGCATGTGCGGGAAACTCCATGTTTCGTCGAGGTAGCGCCGGGGTTTTACCGGCTCGGCGCCCACCCTAATTGCCCTGCCCGGACAGGTGGTCTGTGTAGGGTGAGTTTTCGCGAACACTCCACGCAACCTGGAGGTGGCCGCATGGCTCCCGAGCCCCGCGAACCGCAGTCCGGACACCGTCCGAACGACGATCCCGACGCGCGCCGCCGCGCCGCGTTCCTCGAGCAGGAAGTGGAACTGCTTCGCTCGAAGGTCGCCGACTCGCCGCGCCACATGCGCATGCTCGAAGACCGCCTCGCCGAGGCGCAGGCGCGCGTCGCCGCGCTGAACGACCGCAACGACCGGCTCTCGCAGACCCTGCGCGAGGCGCGCGACCAGATGATCGCCCTCAAGGAGGAGATCGACCGCCTCGCCCAGCCGCCGAGCGGCTACGGCATCTTCCTCGAGGCCTTCGACGACGGCACGGTCGACATCTTCACCTCCGGCCGCAAGCTGCGCGTCGCCGTCTCGCCCGAAGTGACCGTCGCCGACCTGCGCCACGGCCAGGAGGTCATGCTCAACGAGGCCATGAACGTGGTGGCCGCGCGCGGCTTCGAGCGCGCCGGCGAGATCGTGATGCTGAAGGAACTGCTCGACGGCGGCGACCGCGCCCTGGTCGTCGGGCACACCGACGAAGAGCGGGTCGTGCACCTCGCCGACATCCTGCGCGAGGCGCCGTTGCGAGCCGGTGACTCGCTGCTGCTCGACGGACGCTCGTCCTACGCCTACGAGCGGGTGCCCAAGAGCGAGGTCGAGGAGCTGATCCTCGAAGAGGTTCCGGACATCGACTACACCGACATCGGCGGCCTGACGTCGCAGATCGAGGCCATCCGCGACGCGGTCGAGCTGCCGTTCCTCCACGCGGACCTGTTCCGCGAGCACCAGCTGCGTCCGCCGAAGGGCATCCTGCTGTACGGGCCGCCCGGCTGCGGCAAGACGCTCATCGCGAAGGCCGTGGCGAACTCGCTGGCCAAGCAGGTGCAGCGTGTCAGCAAGGGCGATGAGAAGGCGACGTCGTACTTCCTGAACATCAAGGGCCCCGAGCTGCTCAACAAGTACGTCGGCGAGACCGAGCGCCACATCCGGCTCGTGTTCCAGCGGGCCCGCGAGAAGGCGTCCGAGGGCACGCCGGTCATCGTGTTCTTCGACGAGATGGACTCGATCTTCCGCACCCGCGGCTCGGGCGTCTCGTCCGACGTCGAGAACACCATCGTCCCGCAGCTGCTGAGCGAGATCGACGGTGTCGAGGGTCTGCAGAACGTCATCGTCATCGGCGCGTCCAACCGCGAGGACATGATCGACCCCGCGATCCTGCGGCCGGGCCGGCTGGACGTGAAGATCAAGATCGAGCGTCCGGACGCGGAGGCCGCGCGCGACATCTTCAGCAAGTACATCGTCACGGGCATCCCCATCCACGCCGACGACCTCGCCGAGCACGGCGGCGACGCCGACGCCACGGTCGGCGCGATGATCCAGCACACGGTCGAGCGGATGTACACCGAGTCGGAGGAGAACCGCTTCCTCGAGGTCACCTACGCCAACGGTGACAAGGAGACGCTGTACTTCAAGGACTTCAACTCGGGCGCGATGATCCAGAACATCGTCGACCGCGGGAAGAAGATGGCGATCAAGGACCTGTTGACGACCGGACAACGCGGGCTGCGGCTGCAACACCTGCTGGCCGCGTGCGTCGATGAGTTCCGCGAGAACGAGGACCTGCCCAACACCACCAACCCCGACGACTGGGCGCGCATCTCGGGCAAGAAGGGCGAACGGATCGTCTACATCCGCACGCTCGTGTCCGGGGCCAAGGGCTCCGACGCCGGGCGCTCGATCGACACGGTCGGCAATACGGGTCAGTACCTCTGAGAGACCTCCGCGGAGGTTGAGTGACGCCTCCACGGTTGACGTCGACGTCACCCAACGCGTGTGGCGGTCACGCAGCCGGCTCCGGCGCTAGGCTGCGCGGCATGGGTCTCGTCATCACGATCGTGATCATCGTCGTCGTCCTGCTCCTGGTGGCGTGGGTGATCAGCGGCTACAACCGGCTGATCCGCAACCGCAACACCTATCAGAACGCCTTCTCGCAGATCGACGTCCAGCTGCAGCGCCGCTTCGATCTGATCCCGAACCTGGTCGAGACCGCGAAGGGCTACATGGCGCACGAGCGCGACACGCTCCAGGCGGTCACCGAGGCCCGCGGAGCGGCGATGCAGGGGCTCAGCGCTGCGAAGGCGAATCCGGGCGATCCGGCAGCGATGGCCCAGCTCGCCCAGACCCAGGGCGCGCTCGCGTCGGCGCTCGGCCGGTTCACCGCCGTCGCCGAGGCGTACCCCGACCTGAAGGCCAGTCAGAACATGCAGCAACTGTCGGAAGAGCTGACCTCCACCGAGAACCGGGTTGCGTTCAGCCGCCAGGCCTACAACGACTCCGTGAACAGCTACAACAACAGCCGTCAGGTGTTCCCGACGAGCGTGCTCGCGGGCATGTTCCACTTCGCGCCGGCCGCGCTGTGGGAGATCGGCCCGGATCACCCCGAGACCCGCGAAGCGCCGAAGGTGCAGTTCTGATCGGTGGCAGCACAGCCGTCGGGCGCCGACTTCTTCGCACGCCAGCACGCCGCGCGCGGGACCTCGCTCAAGCTGGTCGTCCTGTTCGTGCTCGCCGTGATCTCGATCGTCGCCGTGATCGACCTGGTCGTGCTGATCGCGTTGCGAGCAGGCTCGGTGGCCTCGGTTGTCGGCTGGCTGGTCGCCGCGACCGTCGGGACGTTGTTGCTCATCGGCGGCGGCACGGCATCGAAGTTGATCGCGCTGCGCGCCGGGGGAGTCGCGGTCGCGCAGTCGGTCGGTGCCGTGCCCGTCGACCCGACCACCTCTGACCCGCAGCTGCGTCGCTACCTGAACGTCGTCGAAGAGATGTCGATCGCCTCCGGCGTGCCGGTCCCGCGACTGTTCGTGCTCGAGCGCGAGGAGGGCATCAACGCGTTCGCGGCGGGATACACCCCCGCCGACGCAGCAGTCACAGTCACGGCCGGAGCGCTCCACCAGCTCAACCGTGACGAGCTGCAGGGCGTGATCGGCCACGAGTTCAGCCACGTGCTCAACGGCGACATGAAACTGAACCTGCGCCTGATCGGCCTGCTCAACGGCCTGTTGCTGCTCGGCCTCGTCGGCCTTCGCGTACTGCAGTTCGGCGGTGGCGGCGGTCGCGCGACAAGAACGCCGCCCCGATCGTGGTGTTCGCGCTCGCCGCGCTGATCCTCGGATTCGTCGGGCAGTTCTTCGCGGGGATGATCAAGGCCGCGGTGTCGCGGCAGCGGGAATGGCTCGCGGACGCATCGTCGGTGCAGTTCACGCGGCAGACGTCCGGTCTGTCCGGCGCGCTGAAGAAGATCGCCGGGGTGCCGACCGGATCGGAATTGCACGACACCCACACCGAGAAGCAGATCAACCACATGCTCTTCGGCGAGGGCAAGCGCTCGATCAGCCAGCTGTGGGCCACCCACCCGCCGCTGCTCGATCGCATCAAGGCACTCGAGCCTGACTTCGACGCTGCCGCCGTCGCCGCGCTGCAACAGCGCTACCACGACGCCCCGCCCGACGGGTTGGCCGAGGACGCCGCGCTCGGGCTGGCGGCGCCGGTGGCCGCGCCACGACCCCTTCCGCCGCACCGGCGCGCGTCCAGCTGACGCCCGCCGACGTGTCGCCGCCGGGTCGGGACGTTCAGCGCTGACGATCTCGTGCGCGGCGCCGCGCTGTCCGGACAGCTCGGGCCGGACGTGCGCGCGCTCGCCGACCCAGGTCACGACCGCCCTGCCGCTGGTGCTCGCGCTACTGCTCGACTCGTCGGAGCAGGCGCGTGCGAGGCAGCTGGCACTCATCTCTGCGCGTCTGGCTCCCGATGCCGCCAGTGCCGCCGCACGAATGTACGGACAGCTCGCCGCCGTGCCGCCGCTGCTGCGCATCCCGCTCGTGGGCATCGCCATGCCGAACGTCGTCGCGCGTCCCGCGCAGCGCCTCGATGCGCTTGTCGGCCTGTTGGACGAGCTCGCGCTCTCCGACGGCACGTTCACCGTCCACGAGTACTGCCTCACCAGGCTCGTCCGCGCCTACGTGCAGGACTCGCTCGACCCGGCGCGCCGGTCGAAACCGGGACGGGCAACGGTGCCGCAACTGCAGCAAGCAGCCGTCACGCTGCTCGCGGTAGTGGCCGCAGCCGGCAACGACACGCCGGACGCCGCGGCGCACGCCTTCGCAGCCGGCGTCACCGCGCTCGGGCTGCCGCCGCAACCGTTCCAGCCGCCCGCCGACTTCGTCCGTGCCCTCGACACTGTCTGGGAGCCGCTGGACTCGCTCGATCCGCGGCACAAGAAGCCGCTCATCGAGGCGATCACCGCCGCAGTCGCCGCTGACGGCAAGCTCGCCGTCGCCGAGGCCGAGCTGCTGCGCACGGCGTGCTCGCTGGTGCACTGTCCGGTACCCGCGCTGCTGTCGTGACCGAAGTGCCGTCCGGCTCCGGAATCCGGCCTGGTTCGCTCGCACTCGTGGCGCTCGGCGGCGTTGTCGGGACGGCGGCTCGCTACGGGTTCTCGCGCGCGTTCCCGACGCCGTCCGGCGGATGGCCGTGGGCGACGTTCATCGTCAATCTCGCCGGCGCCTTCGTGCTCGGTGCGCTGCTCGAGGCGCTGGCACGCAGCGACGCCACGGTGCCGAGACAACGCCGGATCCGATTGCTGGCAGGCACCGGTTTCTGCGGGTCGCTCACCACCTGCAGCACGTTCGCTGTCGAGATCGATCTGCTGGTGCGCGACCACGCAGCGGCCACGGCATTCGCGTATCTCGTCGCGAGCCTCGTCGCGCGGCATCGCAGTCACCGTGGCAGGAATCGCGGCGGCCGGCAGTCACCGTCGCCACCGGAACGACCTCGCCTGATGGTGTTCGCCCTGGTCTGCGTGTGCGGCGCATTCGGTGCCGTCACACGCTTCGCCGTCGACGCCGCGTTCCGAGCGCGGTTCACGACGACCTTTCCCTGGCCCACGGTGCTGATCAACGTCACCGGGTCGTTGCTGCTCGGCGTGCTCACCGGCCTGCTGCTGCACCATCACGCCGGGAAGGACGTCGTGCTCGTCGTGGGCACCGGATTCTGCGGCGGCTACACCACCTTCAGCACCGCCATGTTCGAGACCGTCCGGCTCATCCAGCAAAGCGCATGGCGACACGTGATCGCGAATGTCACCGCGACGGTCGTGCTCACGTCCGCCGCCGCGGCCCTGGGACTGGCGGCGGCCGCATGAGCTGAGCAGCTCGTCTGATCGTCCCCGAGCCGGTTGCCGGGCGTCGCGCAGCGCAAGGCCGTAGCCTGAGGTCGTGAGCGTTCGACGGGTCATGGGCACGGAGGTCGAGTACGGCGTCAGCCTGCCCGGCCAGCCCTCCGCCAACGCGATGCTCCTGTCGGCGCAGGTGGTCAACGCCTACGCGAGCGCGCTGCCGGCGGGTCGCGCCCGGCGCGCCAGCTGGGACTTCGAGGAGGAGTCACCGCTGCGCGACGCCCGCGGGTTCGACCTCGGCGGAAGCGGAACCGTCGCGCAGGAGTTCATCGACGCCGAAGAGGACACCGGGATGGCGAACGTCATCCTGCCCAACGGTGCTCGGCTCTACGTGGATCACGCCCATCCCGAGTACTCGAGTCCTGAGGTCACGAACCCCCTCGACGCGGTGCGGTGGGACAAGGCCGGCGAGCTGGTGATGCTCGAGGCGGCGCGGCGGGTGGCGACGATGCCCGGCGTCAACGCCCCGATCAATCTCTACAAGAACAACACCGACAACAAGGGGGCCTCGTATGGCGCGCACGAGAACTACCTCTGCAGCCGCGACACCCCGTTCGCGAGCCTCGTACGACATCTCGTACCTTTCTTCGTCACGCGCCAGGTCTTCGCGGGCGCCGGTCGAGTCGGTATCGGCCAGGACGGCCGCACGGCCGGTTTTCAGATCAGCCAGCGGGCCGACTTCTTCGAGGTCGAGGTCGGGCTCGAAACCACGCTGAAGCGGCCGATCGTCAATACCCGCGACGAGCCGCACGCCGACGCCGACCGCTACCGCCGGCTGCACGTGATCATCGGCGACGCGAACCTCGCGGAGATCTCGACCTATCTGAAGGTCGGGACGACCGCGCTCGTGCTGGCCATGATCGAGGCGAACTTCCTCGGCGACGATCTGACGATCGGCCAGCCCATCCGCGAACTGCACACGGTGAGCCACGATCCGTCGTTGCAGCACGGCATTCAGCTCGCCGACGGCCGCACCATAACCGCCCTCGACCTGCAGGGTGAGTACCTCGACCGCGCGCGCAAGTTCGTCGACGACCGGCAGGGCGACGACGCGGACGAGCAGACCCGTGACGTGCTCGACCGCTGGGAGTCGGTGCTCACCCGCCTCGCCGGCGACCCGATGCAACTGGCCGCCGAACTCGACTGGGTCGCCAAGCTGCGCCTGCTCAACGGCTACCGCGATCGCGACGGCCTCGACTGGGATTCGCCACGGCTGCAACTGGTCGATCTGCAGTACTCCGACGTGCGCCCGGAGAAGGGGCTCTACCACCGGCTCGTGGAGCGCGGCGCGATCACGACGTTGCTCGACGACGGCGCAGCGCGGGACGCGGTCGACGCGCCGCCTGAAGACACGCGGGCGTACTTCCGCGGTGAGTGCCTGCGCCGTTACGGCACATCGGTCGCCGCCGCGTCGTGGGATTCGGTGATCTTCGACGTCGGGCGCGAGTCGCTCGTCCGTGTGCCGATGCTCGAGCCGCTGCGCGGCACGAAGAAGCACGTCGCCGAATTGCTCGACAACAGCCCCGACGCGCAATCGCTCATCGACGCGCTCATAGGCCCGCGCTGACCAAATCCCCGTTGGTCGGGCTTGGTCAGCCCACAACGTCCCTGACGGGTTCGGGCTCGTCCACCTGGTCGGCGGATCGGTAGTGCACGACCGCCGGCCAGGTCAGGGCAATGACGGCAGCACCGGCGACGGCCATCGCGCCGCCGAGCGTCGCGCTGAATGCGGGTGAGGTCGCCTGCGCGACGAGACCCGCGCGGAAGTTGCCGAGCTGCGGGATGTTGCCCCCGACCATGATCTCCGCGGCGTTGACGCGGCCGCGGAACTGGTCCGGCGTGGCGACCTGGATGATCGTCGAGCGCAGCACAACGCTCACCACGTCCGCGACCCCCGCAACGACCAGGCACGCCATCGTCGTCGCGAGGTCATGCGCGAGGCCGAACCCGGCGAGCGCCGCGCCCCAGACGGCGACGGAGATCAGCATGCCGAAGCCGGGCCGTCGCACCCGGCCCAGCGGCCCCGACAGCACTGATCCGACAATGCCACCGATCGCCAGGCCCGCACTGAGCAGCCCGAGTGTCCGCGCCGATCCGTCGAAGCGTTCGGCGTTGATCGCGGGGTAGAGCGCGACCGGCATCGCGAACAGGGTCGCGACGACGTCGGTGATCAGAACGCCGGTGAGGACCCGACTTCGACCGAGGAAGCGGATGCCGTCGAGCACTCCGCCCAGCCGTGGACGCGGATTCTCACCGCCGTCCGGATGCATCGCCGGCAGCCGGAACACGCTGTACAGCGACGCCAGGAAGGTGACCGCATCGATGAGGTAGCACAGCTTGACGCCGCCGAACGGCACGACGAGCCCGGCGACCATCGGACCGCCCAGCATGGCGATGTGCATCGTGAGCATCGTCAGCGCCGCGCCGGCCGGGATCTGCGACTTCGGCAGCAACCTCGGCATGAACGTGCGCCGAGCCGGGGCGTTGATCGAGTTGACCGACGACGCGACGGCTTCGAGCAAGTAGAGAAGCCACACGTGCTGATTGCCGAGGTAGGCCTGCAGCGCGAACCCGACCGAGACGAGCATCATCACGCTTTGCGTGTAGAGCACGAGCGTGCGGCGATCGACACGATCTACCACTGCTCCGCCGAGCAGCCCGAGCGCGAGTGCGGGAACCGCAGCGGCCAGCCCGACACCACCGACAGCAGCGGAGGAGTGCGTCAGGAGGAAGACCTGCAACGTGACGGCGAACAGAGTCATCGCCGAACCAAGCGTCGACATTGTCGTGCCGATCCACAGCCGGCGGAAGGCAGGCACCTCGCGCAGCGGCGTGATGTCGGCGAGCAACCGCCGCAGGTCAGGCATCGGTGCCCGTGATCTTCGCGCGGTACTCGGGTGCCAGCTGCGGCATGCCGGCGGCCGCGTCCGCGATCCGGTCGCGGAAGGCGCGGCGGTCGAGGGCTGCGTTCATCTCGATGACCACCTGGTTCAGCGTCGCGGTGAGCTCGGCGTTGAGGCCGTCGAAGGCAGCGCTGGTCGCGTCCCACTCGGCGTCCAGCGCGGGCTTGATCGCCCACGCGGCGTCGGTGAGGTGGATGACCCGTTCGCGCCCGTCCGTGCCCGGGACGAGTTCGACCAGGCCGCGCTTGCGCAACTCGCCCACCCGCTGACTCATCGCCGAATGCGTGACGCCGGTACCGCGGGCCAGGTCGCGGATGGTGGTCGGACCGTTCTCGTCCACGTAGCGGATCACGACCGAGAAGTACGGCCGGTAGTCGGAGATGCCGAGGTCGGCGAGCGTGCGGGCCACGTCGTCGTCCATGCGGTCGAGCACCGCGCGCACCCGCACGCCGAGGGGCACGCCGACAGGGGTCTCGGGCATGAGGCAACTCTAACAGCGCTAATACATAAGCGCTAACAGATTCGGTGTCGCCGCTTCAGAAGGCGTCGGCGGCGCGTTTTCTGCCCAGTAGCAGGCCGATGGTGAGCTCGAGGCGGTTGGCCACGTCGGTGGCGGACGCGCGGCGCGTCACCCACGCGACAAGGTTCGAGAGCCACACGTCGCTGATCACGCGCGCGATCGCCAGCTGTTCCTCGGTTGGCTCGGTGTTGCTCATGGCCCGCGCGAACATGCCGTCCATCAGCCGGCTCACGGCGTCGACCTCGGCCGCGACGGAGGCGTCGGCGGACATGAACGCCCGCGTCATCGCCTCGGTCAGCTGCGGATCGCGCTGCATCGCCTTCGTGATCCCGCCGAGCATCAGCATGATGCGGTCGTAGGGGGTGTCGCCGCGCAGGATGGCGCGATCGATCCGGTCCTGGGTGCGCTCGAACTCGCGGGCGAGCGCCGACACCAGCAGGTGGATCTTGGACGGGAAGTAGCGGTACAGCGTGCCCAGCGCGACGTCGGCCCGCTCGGCGACCGCCCGCATCTGCACGGCCTCGTAGCCGCCCTTGCTCGCCAGGGCCAGGGTGGCGTCGAGGATGCGCCGGCGCCGGTCATGCTGCGCGGCGGAGCCGTGCCCGTCCGCCGGGCCGGCCGAACGAGCGGCGGCGCGCGCTCTGGCGAGGCTCGTCATGTCGGCCAGGCTAGCAGCGGAGTCCGCAGGAGTGAGCAACGTGTTTCAGTTGGGCGCGGCGTGTGCAGACGGTGCGCCTATTTTGCAGGGGCACAGCCCATTGGCGTAAGTGGAATACGTTCCAGATCGGCACGTCCCGCGCCGAGCGACTCACCGCTCGATCCAGCTGCTGAACCCTGCGCGCACGTCATCGGTGCCGTTGCTCAGCAGAACGAGCAACAGCAACCGGGCCTGGTGGGCAGTGAGGTTTCCGCACGTGACGAGCCCGCGTTCCCGCAGATCCGTCTCCGATCCGGGAGCCCCATAGGTGTGGGTGAACACCGATCCGGCGCCGATCCGACTTGCCAGCACGACCGGCATCCGCGCAGCCAGGACACCCAACCGTTCGACCCAGCTCTCGGGGACGTGCCCGACACCGAAGCCGGCAACGACGAGGCCCGCGCAGTCGGTGCCGACGCCGTCGAGCAGCGTGCCGCTGTCACCGAGGGTCGCAGTGACCAGCGGCACGCGTGCATCGATCGCCCGCGGCCGGGCCAAGGCGGGTCGGCGCGCGAGGTCGTACCGGAACACGGGCGTACCTTCGACGAGCCGTCCGATCGGGCCGGTCTCGGGCGACTCGAAGGCCGCGGTGCTCGACGTGTGCCGTTTGGCAACATGGCGCGCGGCGTGGATCTCGTCGTTCATCACGACCAGCGCACCGCGCCCGCGCGCGTCGTCGGATCCCGCCACCGTCAGCGCGGCCAGCAGATTGGCCGGGCCGTCGGCGCCGGCCATCGCCGGTGTGCGCATCGCGCCGGTGACGACGAAGGGCTCGTCGCGCGTCCACAGCAGATCGACCAGGAACGCGGTCTCTTCGATGGTGTCGGTGCCTTGGACGATCACGATGGCGTCGCTCGGCGCGTCGTCGGCCTGCTCGACGAGTTCGATCAGGTCGGCGAACGAGAAATTCGCACTCGGCATCCGTCGGAAGTCGCGCACGTCCACATCGAGCCCGAGGTCGAGCAGACCCGGGACGGATGCCAGCAGTTCCCCACCGCCGAGCCGCGCCACCGCGCTCGTCGTCCCGGACATGCTGATCGTGCCGCCGAGGAAGAAGACCGTGATCACATCAGCGACGCTAGCTGCGGGGGAGGTGCGGTCACACTCGCGCGTAACGCTTCTCGGCGCGCAGCCGTGCCTTCGCGGCCTCTTCCTCGCGCGACTTCGGCTGCGCGGTCGTCACGAGCGCGTCGAGCAGGTGTCCGGTCGCGTGCGCGACGGCGGCAACCGCCTCGTCGAACGCGCGCTGGTTGGCGGCCGACGGGCGCGTGGTGCCGGCGACCTTGCGCACGTACTGCAGCGCGGCAGCGTGCACCTCGTCGCCGCTCGCGGGCGGCTCGAAGTTGTTCAGGGGACGGATATTGCGGCACATACGTCCACGATGCCATCTCGCGCAATCGACACGCCCGGGTCGGGCGGACATCTGGCTTGTCCCGGACACCTGACGACCTCGAGTCGGGACCACTGCCGGGGCGGCGTGCTCCGCGCAGTGATCGTTTTCGTTCCGGTGTACTGGCGCTGGGTCGGAACGGCGATCCAGACCGACCAGCAGGACACCGCGCGCGTCAGCGTGCGGCTGCGGCTGTTCGCCGTCGCTCGCGGCGGTGTTCATGGCTGCCTCACTCGACGAGGCCGACGACGCCCTCGGACTGTTCGCCTGCTCCTACTGCGGCGGGCGGACGATCCTCGCCATCGCCCAGTTGCCGGCCCTCCGGACGTCCCGCGCGATGTGGCTCAACCCCGTCACGGTCAGTGTCGTGATCACCGGGCCGCAGTGGCGTGCTCGGACGGCGCGGTCGGTGCGGCGCGATTAGGCTGCTCGCGTGACTCGGTTGCACCGTATCGAGGCGCTTGCCGGCGCCGGACGGTACGCCGTGACCTTCCAGCGTCCCGACACCAGCGAGCAGACCGCGGTCGTGCAGGTCAGCGACGCCGAGGTGAGCGCGGCCGAGGCCAGCCTGCCGGACGGGTGGACGATCGACAGCGACGCGTTCGCAGCGATGACCGAAGTGCTACGCAGCATGGAGCGGGCGCGCGCGCTCGGCCCTACGGTTGCTCAGCTCATGGACGTCGACGGCGGTTGGGACGTCATGATGGGCAACGTCGTACTCGGTGACAGCGGCGTGCCGACGTGCACGGCGCACGGCGCGATGGAAGCGTCCGGCGGCGGCGTGTTCGAGTGCGCCGAGTGCGGCGCCCGCGCCGGCCTCTGACCCGGAGGATCAGCTGTTGCGGACGGTCACTCCCGGTCGCGGGGAGGCGGTAGGTTTCGCGAGATGTACGCAGACCTCGCAGAGCGCCGCCTCTCCTACGTTCGGCGCGGCAGCGGTGAGCCGCTGCTGCTGATCATGGGCATGGCCGGGCACGTCGGGCTGTGGCGCGATGACTTCCTCGGCAAGCTCGAGGCGAGTTACGACGTCGTGGCCTATGACCACCGCGGGATCGGCGACAGCACGGACGTCCCGGGCCCGTTCACTATCGCCGAGCTCGCCGAAGACGCGGTTGCGTTGCTCGACGAGCTGGGCTGGGACAGCGCGCACGTCTTCGGGATCTCGATGGGTGGCATGGTCGCGCAGGAGCTCGTGCTCAACCATCCATCGCGCGTGCGCCGCCTGGTGCTCGGCTGCACGTACTGCGGCGGACCACGCACGAATCCGATGGCGCCGGGCCCGATGCGCATGATGACCGCGATGAACTCGGGCAACATCGACGCGGCCCTGCGCGCAGGGTTCGAGGCGAACCTCTCGCCCGCCTGGGCGGCCGACGACGACCATTGGCGCGAGTTCCATGACATCGCGCTCGCCGCCCGCGTGCCGGTGCCGGTCGTGCTGCGTCAGGCCCAGGCAGCATTCGTGCACGACACCTCGACAAGACTGCCCACGGTCACGGCGCCGACCCTCGTCATGGCGGGGACGGCCGACGAGATGGTGCTCTTCTCGAACAACGAGGTCGTCGCATCGCTGATCCCCGGCGCGACGATGCGCCCGTGGGACGACGCGGGGCACCTGTTCTGGTGGGAGCGCCCGGACGACGTGCTCGAGGCGATCACCTCGCACCTGTCGGACTGAGCGCGTCCGGGTCGGCGTCGAACTCCAGCTCGCTGCGGTGCGCCGCGGTCAGCCGCGCCAGCCAGATCGTGGCGAGTGTCAGTCCCGCGCCCGCGATGAAGAGCACGGGTGCGACGCCTGTCACGGTCGCGATCACGCCGCCGATCGGGGCACCGACAGCGATCGCGCCCCAGACGAGCGTCCGATACGCACCCTGCACCCGACCGAAGAGGTGGTGCGGGATCAGCGCCTGCCGTACCGAGATGGTGAGCACGTTCCACACCATGACGCCCGCCGCCGAGACCGCGAACAGCGAGGCGCCGACGTACCCGTTGCGGGTGAACGCCATCGCCGCGGTGGTGACGCCGGTGACGGCGCCGCCGACGACGAGCACCGGCCCGCGGCCGAAACGCCGTGCACATGGCGGCGATGCGACGCCGCCGACGATCCCGCCGGCGCCGGCGAGCAGCAGCACCAGGCCGAAATCGGCCGACGGCAGATGAAGCACCTCGAGGCAGTAGAGCACCAGGACGCCGCTGATCATGCCGCCGAAGACCGCAGTCGTCGCCGACAGCAGGGTCAGCGTCCGGAGGAAGACGTGAGCGACGAGCCAACGCACGCCGTCGCGCATCTCCTGGCGGATCGAACCGGGCTCGGTGTCGCGCACCGGCCGGTATGCGCCGCGCAGGCTGAGCACGAGCACCGCGGCGATCGCGAACCCGCTCGCGTTCAACACCAGCGGGATCGACACCGCAACGGCGAACAACGCCGATCCGACCGGTGCGCCGAGAAACGTCTGGCCGAGCGTCTCCTCGATCGTGAGCAGCGCGTTCGCGCGGTCGAGGTCGGCGCTGCTGACGACCTGGGGCAGGATGGCGCGACTCGCGCTGTCGTAGACGGTCTCCGCGAGACCGAGCAGGAACGACGCCACGTAGATCGCGACGATCGAGGCACTGTCGAGCATGACAAGAACGACGAGTAGTGCCGACGACACTGCGCGCAATCCGTTCGCGATCGACATCGCGTAACGGCGGTCGAAGCGATCGACGAGGGCGCCGCTGGCCAGGGCGAACAGCAGCCACGGCAGGAACGCGAACGACACCAGGCCCGAGATGAGCACGGGGTTGCGGGTGTAACTCGCAGCGAGCAAGGGAAGTGCGGTACGTCCGATGCCGTCGGCGAGGTTGGACGTCGCGCTGCTGGCGTAGAAGCGCCAGAACCGGCTCGGCAGCGCGGTCATGACGGGATCGCCCCCACATCGGCGGGGAACACGGCGTACTGCACCTCGACGCGCTGAGCGCCCTTGCCCGGACGCAGCGCGCGGTACTTGTCGACGACCGCGGCGAGTTCGTCGGCCAGGGCTCGGGTCTGCCTGGGGGACAGGTCCAGCCGCGTCTCGGCATCGCTCGACGCGCGCTGCCAGTCGACCGGCCATTGCGTCGCGCTCGAGAGCCAGTTGATCATCCTGCGGTTGCGGTCGGTCTGCAGCTCACGGGTGACGAAGCCGACCGCTTCGCGCGTGTCGTCGTTCTCGAAGAACTCGAACCCCGTCATGTGGATCTGTTCGACCGCCATGCGCCACCACCGCTGCTTGCGGCCGCGGCCCGGTGTCTCGTCGGAGAGATCGTCCGGCACGAAGTCCTCGACGAAGCCGTGCCGTGCCAGTTGCCGCAGGTGGTAGCTGATCGCGCCCGTCGTCTCGCCGAGTTCGTCGGCAAGGCTCGTCACGCTGGCACGCCGGCGCAGTTCGAGGATCCGAAGTATCTGGACGCGCAGCGGGTGCGCCATCGCCTTCAGGGCAGCCGCGTCGATCTCGAGTCTGACCATGCACCGAGGCTAATTAAGCCGAGAACTATTTGCAAACAAAATTGGGGAAATAGCTACCGGGGTTCGACCGGCGTGACCACCACGTCGACCTCGATCGTCTCGCCCTCGTCGATGCCTTCGGACTCGCGCACCCAGGTCTTGAGCGGGACGACGAACGTGCCGTCCTTTGGCCACAAGGCGGTGGGCCAGGTCGTGTCGCCGATGGTGATCGTCGCCGGGATCATGCCCCAGCCGTAGGTGACCTCGCGCGACACCTCGTCAATCTGTCCGCACAGGTCGTCCGGGACCGAGACGAAGTAGAACGGTGCGGGGCCGCGCCAGTACCAGACCTCAGCGGCGAAGTGCAGCGAGACGTCGACCGGCGTCATGGTTGCGATCTTCGCACTCACTGCGGCGGGTCCTCGCCGACACGTCCGTCGATCGCCTCCCGGATGAGGTCGGCATGACCGGTGTGCCGGGCGTACTCCTCGATCATGTCGACCATCAGGCGCCGCAGACTCGGCGCGCCCCAGCCCGGGAAGTCGTGCCCCTTCGCCCGGTCGAGGCCACCGTCGGCCAACGCCTCGTCAACCAGCTGGCGGGATCGCGCGACCGCGTCGCGCCATGCCCGCCAGACGGCATCGACGTCCTCCTCGCCCGTCCAGGCGAAGTCGGCGTCCCAGGCCTGCTCGGAACCCGCGCGGTCGTGGTCCATCAGCTTCCAGGCGAACGAGTCGGCCTCCACCCGGGTCATGTGCCGCACCAGCCCGCCGAGGGTGAGGGCGGACGCCCCGACCGTCGTGGCCATCGCCGCGGCGTCGAGGTCGGCACATTTCCAGGCGAAGGTACGTCGGATGCGTTCCAGCGATCCGCGCAAGGTGTCGAGTTCGGTGCCGGCCCGCGGCGGTCCGGTGATGATCGCTTCGTCAGCCATGCGGCGGACGCTACGGTGGTTTCCGGACGGAACGCTTCCTCGACCGGGACGATCTCATGACCGACACCACGAGCCCCACCGGACGGGCATTACTGGCCCTCGAGGCGATCCAGCAGACGCCCGGGATCACGGGGGACCGCCTGGCGATCCGGCTCGGCGTCACCGACCGAGCGGCGCGGCGCTACGTCGGCATCCTGCGCGAGGCGGGCATCCCCGTCGAGTCGACGAGCGGGCCGTACGGCGGGTACCGCATAGGGCGCGGCGCGCGGATCCCGCCGCTGACGTTCAGCACCGCCGAGGCGCTCGGTCTGGTCATGGCCGTGCTGCAGGGCTGGCACGGTTCGGTCGATGCCGACCATCCCGCCGCCTCGGCGCTCGGCAAGATCATCCGTGTGCTGCCCTCGTCGGCCGCGACGCCGGTCGAGGCGATGCGCCGGGTGCAGGCGAAGAATCCGAGCGATGCGGCCGCCATGCCGGATCCTGCCGTGACCGCTGCGGTCGCACAGGCGTGCGAGTCGGGGGAGCAGGTGCGGATCAACTACCGCACCGGCACCGAGTTCGTGCTCGACCCCTGGGCGGTCGTCGTGCGCCACGGCCGCTGGTACCTCCTGGGACGGTTGCCGGGGTCGGACGAGCGCCGCGTGCTGCGGGTCGACCGCATCGAATCGCTCGCCTCCACCGGGCAGAGCTGCACCAGACCTGCCGGGCTCGATCCGTTGCACGAGGTCGAGGAGCATCTCGCCGACGGGTGGGACCACGTGGTGGAGGTCCACATCGCCGCACCGTTGGCCGATGTCGCGCCCTGCGTGCCGCGCATGCTCGGCCGGCTGGAGCCGACCGGGGAGCGCTCGTGCGTGCTACGCGGTACGACCAGCAATCCGTGGTGGTACGCCCAGCAACTCGCGGGGGTGCCCGGCGAGTTCGACGTCGTCGCGTCCGACGAAGTGCGCCACGCCGTCGGCGCGCTGGCGGCGCGGCTCACCCGCGCCGTGGCGCGGCCGGATGTGCGCCCGCGAACAGTGCGAGCAGCACGGCGCTGACCACGAGTTCCGCGGCCACGTCTGCATTCTCGCGCAGCCGGCGCACCGACGTGACACGATCCTTCGTATGACCGCATCGTCGTCGGCCGAGCACCGGCTGCGCGATCTCGCGCGCTTGCGTCGGGTGCGCGATCGCATCGACCGCGAGTACGCGCAGCCGCTCGACGTCGAGGCGTTGGCTCGTGGCGTGCACATGTCGGCCGGTCATCTGAGTCGCGAGTTCAAGCTCGCCTACGGCGAGGCGCCGTACGCGTATCTGATGACGCGTCGGATCGAACGGGCGATGGCGCTGCTGCGCCGCGGTGACTTGAGCGTGACGCAGGTGTGCTTCGCGGTCGGCTGCTCGTCGCTGGGCACCTTCAGCACGCGGTTCTCGGAACTGGTCGGCATGGCGCCGAGCGCCTACCGCGACCTTGCCGCCCGTGAGCGGGCCGAGTTGCCGTCATGTGTCGTCAAGCAGGTCACCAGACCGATCAGGAATCGAGAAGCGTCCGGTACACGCACCGATCTAGCGTGACCGGCATGGACATTCGCGTCTCCGCCGCCTTCCTGCCGCACTCCGACCCCGATGCGACGATCGCGTTCTACCGCGACACCCTCGGCTTCGAGATCCGCAACGACGTCGAGATGCGCGGGCTGCACTGGATCACCGTCGGGCCGCCGCACCAGCCCGACGTGAGCATCGTGTTGTACCCGCCGGGCGTTGATCCCGGCATCACCGACGACGAGCGCCGGATGATCACGGAGATGATGGCCAAGGGCACGTACGGGATCATCACGTTCGCCACGTCCGACCTCGACGCGACGTTCGAGCAGGTGCAGGCGGCCGGTGCCGACATCGTCCAGGAGCCGACCGACCAGCCGTACGGAGTCCGCGACAGCGCCATCCGCGATCCGTCCGGGAACCTGATCCGCATCAACCAGCTCGGCTGATCGACTTCGACCGATACGCACCTTTCGACCGAGGACGATCGAAGTAGTTCTCGATCATCACTGGCACAACCCCGTGCGCCGGGACATGATGCACGGGCGATCTGCATCAACGTCCCGGGGTTTGTTTCTTGGTCACATCACCGCTGTTCGGAGCGCGGCCGCTCGTCAACGTCCTCGTTCCCAGTCCGACGACTCCAGGCGTCATGCGCCGCCGGGTCGCCAGACGGCATCTCAAAGCGCTGACGATCCTGATGGCGGTGGCCGTCATCCCGATCGTCGTGGCGCTGCCCGCGAGTGCCGGCGCCCGACCGGTCGTGACCGGCCTGTCGCGGCATCACGGGATCTACTGGGGCGGCGAGACCCTGACCGTGTACGGCCGGAACTTCACCTCGGTGCGCGCGGTGCTGTTCGGCACCCGGCACGCGAGCCACTTCGACGTGGTGTCGCCGACGAAACTGACGGTGCGCGAGCCGGCTGTTCCCCCGGGCAGCTACGACGTCCGCGTCGTGACGTCCACCGGACGGTCGACGACCAGCGCGGCCGATGTGTTCAGGTACCTGTATCCGAACATGGACACCCCGATCTACGGCCATTTGAGCGCACGTCAGGAGCAGCGCATCTCGGCACGAGCGCGCGCCACCCACCGTGGCGTGCGCGCTGCCCCGGCCTCGCGACGGTGGACCGCGGCGATGGGACAGACCGCTGCGAACCGAGCCCGCTCCTGGATCGGCGTGCCGTACTCGTGGGCCGGCGGCAACGGCTACGGCCCGACCTACGGCGTGTGCGACCACAACGGCGGCGACAACGACTGCCATGTCGTCGGATTCGACTGTTCCGGCCTCACGCTGTACTCGTGGTGGCCGTACCGGCACCTCGTGCACTACGCGGCCACCCAGCACGACCAGGCCGGCCGGTTCCACCCGACGATTGCGCAGTTGATGCCCGGCGATCTCGTCTACTTCTCCGGCTACATCCCCAACGGGATCGGGCACACCGCGATCTACACGGGAGGCGGCAACGTCATCCAGGCCGAAGAGAGCGGCACGCTCGTGCAGCGGTCGCGGCTGGTCGACGTCATCGCCCACAGCGGCGTGTATCGCGGCGCCACCCGACCGATGACGACCGGCGCGCAAGGCATCGCGCCTCGGCTGTGGTCGTCCACGCCACGGGTCTCGACCAAGGGCGGTCTCGTCACCATCAGGGGTCGCAAGATGGACGGCACGACCACCGTGATGATCAACTCGAAGATCATCTACCACTTCGTGTCGCGTACAGCGAACCGTCTGGTCATCAGGGTTCCTGCACACACCGCGGGACGCGTGTCCCTCGCCGTGTCCGACGCCTGGGGCACGACGCGACGTCCGCTCGTCTACGAGGGCCCGCCGGCGCTGTCCGCCCTGAGCCCGGCGAACGGATCGACCAAGGCGTCGACCCCGGTGACGATCACGGGACGCAACCTGGCCGCGGTTAAGCGAGTGACCGTCGACGGCAAGCCGATCCGCTTCACCGTTGTCGACGACCACCACGTCCGGGTCACGATGCGCGCGCACGGGCCGGGCGCGGTCGTCCTCGCGATGTCGTCGCCGTTCGGCGCCTCGAACGAGAAGCGGTTCACCTATCACCTGCCTGCGGCGAAGTCGCCCGCGCCGACCCCGACGCCGACGCAGGCCCGTCCGACGGTGACGCGTCGCTCGCCCGAGCCGAGCACGTCCGCGGTGCACACGCCGACGACTTCGCCGGTCGCGACACCGACGACGCCGGTGACCACTCCGGCCACCACGCCGGTGACGACACCGGCAACAACTCCCGCTACGACTCCGGTGACAACGCCGGTCACAACGCCGGTCACAACACCGGTGACGACGCCGGTCTCGAGCACGACGAGCGCGACCGGCACTGCGGGTGCGACGTCGCCGGCGCCCGGCGGGGGATAGGCGCGCCCTACTCCCACACCAATTGGGTGAGCTGGATCAAGTTGCCGCACGTGTCGTCCAGGACGGCCATGACGACCGGGCCCATCGACGTCGGCTCCTGGGCGAACCTGACGCCGAGTGCGCGCAACCGCGCGAACTCCGCCTCGACGTCGTCGACGGCGAAGGACGCGTACGGGATGCCGTCCTCGACCAGTGCCGCCTTGAAAGCCTTGGCTGCTCGGTGCGCGTCCGGTTCGAGCAACAACTCGGCACCGTCACGCGCCTCGGGGGAGACGACGGTGAGCCAGCGGTATTCGCCGAGCGGGACGTCCTGCTTCTTCTCGAAGCCCAGCACGTCGGTGTAGAAGGCGAGCGCCTTGGTCTGGTCGTCCACTAAGACGTTCGTAAGAGCGATCCTCATGTCCACCCGTCCTCTTGCGTCGCATCCCCGTCGGTGCTATAAGAAATCTATAGCGCATGCCATAGATCGGTCACGAGACCGATCTTCGGCCGAATGAAGCATCCAACAGAATCTTCGGAGGTGGAACACCATGACGATGCTGATGCGCACCGACCCCTTCCGCGAGCTCGACCGGCTGACCCAGCAGGTCTTCGGCTCACACGGCACCCTGGCCCGTCCGTCCGTGATGCCGATGGACGCCTGGCGCGACGGCGACACGTTCCACGTCGAGTTCGACCTGCCGGGCGTCGATCCCGACTCGATCGACCTGGACGTCGAACGCAACGTGCTCACCGTCAAGGCCGAGCGTCCGGCCCGGGCCAGCGACGCCGAACTGATCGCGGCCGAACGGCCCCGCGGACTGTTCAGCCGCCAACTGATCCTCGGCGACAACGTCGACCTCGAGCACATCACGGCGGGTTACGACGCCGGCGTGCTGTCGCTGCAGATCCCGGTCGCCGAGCGGGCCAAGCCACGCAAGATCTCCATCAACAGCAGCAAGGGATCGGACCGGCACACCATCGACGCCTGACCCGCGGGGGAGTGATGGACACCCGCGTCGATCAGGTCGACGGATTCCTCGATCTCGTCTGCAACGAGCCCGACCTGCTGCAGGCCGAGTTCGACGCGATCATCGCCGCCGAGTGGCCGGCACCGCCTGACCTGCCAGGTCGCCGCCGCGACCGGTCCTCTCGCCCGCACTCTGTGCGTCGCAGCCTGCACCGCGGCGCGAGCCGGACACGACGACCGACCGCGCGGCGGCGAGGCGTCCGCCGGCTCGCGCCGCAGCGCTCGCCGCCTGCGCCGGTCGAACAGCCCGCCCACACCACCGTGGCCCTGATGGCTCCGCACCCGGCCGGAGCCTTCGGGGCCACGCGTCTGCCCGCTTACGTTATGTCAATCTGCGGCGAAACTCGGCACACTCCTCGGCGATCCGTCGGCGTTCCGATTGGGCGAAGCGGCGCCACTGGAGGTCGAGAATCGCCGTCGCCGCCACCTCCGAAACACCCAACAGTGCGCGTACCCGAACCCGAGCCTCGTCAGCCGACGGGCTCGAAGCGATCGTCTCGAGCACGTCGATCCTGCGATCGATCGCAGCGACGACGGCGTCGAGGATCTCCAGCCGCTGCAGGACAGCGTCGCGTTCGTCCGGGCCGAGCTGCTCGTCAGTCACGCGAGTGATCGTCCCAGGAACTCATCTGTAGGTAGCCGATTCGAGAGAGGCTCTTCTGGAGCTGTCCCGCGTTCGCCGATAAGTGACATTATGTCATTCCGCGGAACGACGTCCAGGTCCCCCGGGGACCCGGCACACACATCCCTCGAGGCCGACGGGCACCCTGAGACGATGCCGTCGACCCAGATCGAGCTCACCGACGGCGCGCGGCTGTGGACCACGGTCACCGGTGACGGTCCGCCGGTCGTGCTGTGTCACGGCGGGCCAGGCCTGTGGGATTACCTCGGCCCACTCGGCGAGCTGCTCGGCGACCGGTTCACCGTCATCCGATTCGACCAACGTGGCTGCGGACGCTCGACGGGCGGCGGACCGTTCACGGTCGCGCAGGCCGTCGACGACCTCGATGAGCTCCGTACCGCATATGGGTTCGACCGCTGGGCGGTCATCGGCCACTCCTGGGGCGCCGAGCTCGCACTGCGCTACGCAGCCCGCCACCGCGACAGCACCACCGTCGTCGGTTATCTGAGCGGCATCGGCGCGGGCGACGACTATCGCGTTCCCTACGCCGAGGAGCGCGCGCGCCGCCTCGGCCCGGATCTCCCCCGCTGGACGGAACTCGGCTCACATATTCGAACACCCGCCGAGGAGCACGAGTGGTGCGTCCTGCAATGGCGCCCCGACTTCGCGCCCGGCCCCGCAGCCGCGCAGCACGCGGAAGCGCTGTGGCAGACCCGCCCGCCGGACGTCCAGGTCAACCATTCCGCGAACCGCGAGTTGTGGGCTGATCGCGCGAGCGAGGATCTACTGACGCTTGCGAGAGCCGTGACCTGTCCGGTGCTCATGCTGTGCGGAGCGGACGACCCCCGTCCGTGGCGTGTTACCGATCCGCTTCTGGCGGCGCTTCCGCGCGCGCGGCGAGTGGTGCTCGCGGACGCCGGACACGCCACGTGGGCGGAGCAACCGGCGGCCACCCGGAAGTTGTTGCTGGAGCTACTCGCCCAGGGTTGATCGCGTCTGCTCGTTCAGCCGCGCGGCCTGACGGGTCAGGTGATCGCGCTCGGCGACGTTGGTCGCGGCCCGGGCCGCATCGACGATACAGCCGAGCTGCGTGTTCGATTTCGCCGGCCCGCTCGCGCAGGTACGCCTCGACAGCTGCGTAACGCGGCACCGACGGATCGACCGACGCCAGCGCCGCGAGGCCGGCTCGCGCGCCGTCCGCCGCCCCGACCGCGACAGCCCGATTGAGCCGGACGACCGGGTTGTCGGTGCGCCGGGTCAGCTCGTCGTACCACTCGACGATCTGCACCCAGTCGGTCTCGTCCGCCGTCCGCGCGTCGGCGTGCAGCGCGGCGATCGCGGCCTGCGCCTGGTACTCGCCGAGGCGGTCTCGCGCCAGCGCCGCCTGCAGGAGCGCCACGCCCTCGGTGATCAACCCCGTATCCCATCGCGACCGGTCCTGCTGCGCGAGTGGGACGAGTGCGCCGTGCGGCGTCGTCCGGGCGGCGCGTCTGGCATGGTGCAGCAGCATCAGCGCGAGCAGTCCGGACACTTCTTCGTCGTCGGTCATCGACCGCAGCTGCCGCGTCAAGCGGATCGCTTCGTCGGCGAGGTCGACGTCGCCGGTGTAACCCTGATTGAAGACCAGGTAGAGCACCCGGAGCACGGTGGCGAGATCACCCCGATGCCACGGCCCGCCGAACCGCACCTCTGACACGGTCCGCTTCGCGCGACTGATGCGTTGGGCCATCGTCGCTTCCGGCACGAGGTAGGCCTCGGCGATCTGGCGCGTGGTCAGACCACCTATCGCTCGCAGCGTGAGAGCGACGGCCGACGCTGGAGTCAGCGACGGATGCGCGCACAGGAAATACAGCGGCAAGGTGTCGCCGGTGTCGTTCACCGGCCCCGGCGCCGGTTCTGCTGCGACCCGAATCTCCCGTGCCTGCCGGGAATTCTCTATCCGGACCATATCTAGGAACTTGCGCCACGCGACCGTGATCAACCACGCCTTCGGGTCCGTCGGCAGGTTCTCGTCCCAGGTCGCCACAGCCTGGATCAGCGCGTCCTGCACGGCGTCCTCGGCCGTCGCGAAATCTGCGCCGCGACGGACGAGGACGCCGGTGACCGCGGGGATCAGGCTCCTCAGCTGGGATTCGTCCACTGGTCGCCGTTCGGCATGTCGTCGAGGAACGGGCGCAGCTCGAGCCACTCGTAGATCGGCTTGCCCTGTGGGCCGGGCGCGGCCGAGAGCTCGCCGGCGAGTGCGACGGCACGCTCATAGCCGTCGACGTCGATCACCATCCAGCCGGCGATCAGGTCCTTCGTCTCGGCGAACGGCCCGTCCGTGACAGGCGGCTTGCCCTCGCCGTCGTACCGCACGAACGTGCCCTCGGGCGAGAGCGCCTGACCGTCGACGAACTCCCCCGTGCCTTCCAGCCGCGTCGCGAAGTCCTGCATGAACTGGATGTGCGCGTCGACCTCGGCAGGCGTCCACGTATCCATCGGCTCGCACTCGACGACCGGCTCGGGTCCGCCGCGGTAGTGCTTGAGCAAGAGGTACTTGGCCATCGTTGTCTCCTTCGGTGTGGCGCGACCATTGTCGTCGCGTTCACACGGAGGACGACGCCGGTCGAGCGTTCTCGACATCGTCGAGCGAAGAAATTCGACCCGCTCAGGACTCGGCGAGGCCGATCCGACGAATTCGACTAGCCGCCGGTCCGGCCCCAGAGGTTCTGGTTCGACGGCTGGCGCCAGTTGGTCGGATCGGCCAGCGGGTACTCGGCGTTGCGCCGGGCCCGCTCGTACCGCGTGCGCCGCCAGACCCAGTAGGCCAGTCGGTCGGCGACGACGACGAACGCGCACACAGCGAGGATCTCCAGGATGAGCACCGGGCACCTCCGAGACGGGCGTGGTTCGTGAGCTGAGCATAGGGCGGGTCAAGGTGCCCACGCCACAGGAGCGTTGCGGGCCCCGGCCGAGCGGTCTCAACGAGTTCCAGATGCGTCCGTCGCTCGTTCGATTGCACGCACCCGCCACACGACGTCGAGGGCCGCCTCGCCGGACGGGCTCGGCTCGATTCGCTCTACTGTGAAACCCTCGCGTTCGTAGAACGCGCCTGCTCGTTCGTTGCCGGCGAAGTGCTCGACGTACAGCCGGTCGACGTCGGCGGGAAGTTGCATCACGAGTGCTTCGAGCAACTGCGGACCCACCCCCTGGCCGCGATGGTGCGGATGCACGTACAGCTTGTAGACGACGTGGTCGTCACCCCGTCGTCCGCGCTGACCGACTCCGATCAGGTCACCGTCGTGTTCAGCGACCACGGCGAGACCCGCGTCGACCGCTGCTCCGATCGTCTCTGCGTTCCACCAGTCGCGTACCTGTGCATCCGCTGCCGCCGCACCGATCGACGGCGCGTAGTGCGCCCTGATGTGCGCGTCACCGAAACGGCAGATCGCATCGACATCGGCACGCGTCGCCGTCCTGATCACGAGCGCTGGAAGGTGAACCGGGTGCAGTCGGACGGGAATGCGAACCACGCCATGGCGCGCGCCGGAACGATCACCCGCAGGCCGCCACCCTCCTCCCCCGCCCAGGAGTCGGGGCCGGGTGCGTAGTCGGGGTGGTACTTGCCGAACGCCTCGGACAACGTGCGGCCCAAGCCGTCCGCGTCAGCGTGGGTCGCGTGCGACTCCCCCTCCACGATCACGACCTCGGTACCGCTTTCGAGCGTGAGCGTGCACGCCGGGTTGCGTTCGACGTTGCGGGCGTGGCGCGTGGTGGGCGCGCCGTCGTAGTAGAACCGGCCCTCGACCCACACCCCCCATCGCGGCACCGAGTGCGGTGTGCCGTCCGGCCGCACCGAGGCGATCCAGTAGTACTTCGAGGTGATCAATCGGTTCTCGACGTCGCGCCAGGTCAGCGTCCCCTCCGTTGTCTCCGGTACGCCGTAGCCGTCCGGCATGGCGGGACGCGAGACGGTCGGCTGGTCGGATCCCGGCGAGTTCGCCATGGTCGCGACCGTAACCGGACGGGCCGACAACGGCCACCGGCTTCTTGACACATCGCCCAAATCGGACTGAGGGTGAGTGAACCGCTCGACGAGAGGAACCCGATGCCCCGTCCGATCACGACTCGGTTCGCGCAGGCAGCCGCCGTCGCCCTGCTCGCCACGGCCGTCGCCATTCAGTCGGTCACGACCTCGGCAAGCGCCGCACCGAGCCCCACCGACACGATGGTCAACGGCATCAACGTCGACTCGACGACGATCCCGCAGCTCGAGAGTCTGATGAACCACCATCGCCTCTCGTCGCGCCAACTCGTGCACTTCTACCTGTCCCGGATCGACCGGCTCAACCCGGAACTGCATGCGCTGATCACGGTCAGCAAGACCGCCGCGGAGGCAGCCGGGGCCGCCGACAAGGCGCGTCGCGCAGGTGATCGACGTCCGATGCTCGGAATCCCTGTCATCGTCAAGGACAACATCGACACGACGGGGATGCCGACCACGGCCGGGTCCTTGGCCCTCGACGGCAGCACGCCCAGCGATGCCTTCATCGTCCGGCGGTTGAAACGGGCAGGAGCCCTGATCATCGGCAAGGCGAATCTCTCGGAGTGGGCGAACTTCCGCTCCGCGCAGTCGTCAAGTGGGTGGAGTGCAGAAGGCGGCCAGACCAACTCGGCGTACGCCCTCGACCGCAATCCGTGCGGCTCCAGTTCGGGAAGCGGTGTGTCCGCGTCGGCCGATCTGGCCACGGTCGCCATCGGCACCGAGACCGACGGCTCGATCGTGTGCCCCTCGGGGCAGAACGGCGACGTCGGCATCAAGCCCACGCTCGGGCTCGCCAGCCGGGCGGGCATCGTCCCCATCTCCGAGCAGCAGGACACCGCCGGTCCGATCACGCGCAACGTGACCGACGCAGCCGTCGTCCTCGGCGCGATCACCGGCGTCGACCCCAACGACAGCGCAACCAGCGCGCAGACCGGCCACGTCCACTCCGACTACACGCGATACCTGCGCAAGAACGCATTGCGCGGCGCGCGCATCGGCGTGTGGCGCAAGAGCAACTTCGGCCTCTCCCCCGAGACGGACGCCATCATGACGCGGGCGATCGCCCGCCTGAAGTCGCTCGGTGCCACGGTCGTGGATCCCGCGAACATCCCGATCGACGCGGCGTACGGTCCGGAAGGCACCGCCCTGAACTGCGAGTTCAAGCACGACATCGCGCACTACCTGCGGACGTACACGGCGGCGCGTTATCCGAAGACGCTGGCCGGCCTGATCGCCTTCGACCGCGACCACCGCAGCCAGGAGATGCGGTACTTCGGACAGGAGGTGTTCCTGGCCGCGCAGGCCAGCCCGCCGGTGACGAGCAGCACGTGTACCAAGGCGAGGCATGACGCGACGACGACCGCGCGCAAGGCCATCAACGACACGATGCGCAAGTTCAACCTGGACGCGATCATCGCGCCGACCAACTCCCCCGCGTGGACGACCGATCTGATCAACGGCGACCACTTCCTGCTCGGGTCGTCGAGCCCGTCCGCGATCTCCGGGTACCCGAGCATCACCGTGCCCGCCGGATACGCCTTCGGACTACCGGTCGGGATGTCGCTCATCGCCGGAAAGTGGGCCGAGCCGAAGCTCCTCTCGCTGGCCTACTCGTGGGAGCAGGCCACCCACGTGCGCAAACCTCCGCAGTTCCTGCCGTCGACACCTGCCTAATCGGCGGACGAGCCATGGAGCAACGCCTCGCCGCGCGGTGAGATCCGGTAACCGATCTCGAGCGATTCGGTGAGGCCGAGTTCCTTCAGCTTGCGCACGTCCCGCTTGAAGCTCTGGGTCTCGCGGCCGAGTTCGGCCGCGAGATCGGGCGCCCGCCGGGCCGGGTTCCGTTCGATGAGCGCAAGCACCTGTCGCGTCCAAGGCGCGCCGCGGGCGGCCCGGTCGAGCCGCTCGAGGCGAGCCGTCAGCTGCGCGCGTTCCTCGTCGCCGAGTTGGGCGTCGTTGCGCAGTGCGATGCGCGGATCCTCGCCGGCGAAGCGCAACCCGATCCGCCAGATGGGCGCCGGCTCCTTGGTAGCCATCAGGGCTAGCAGCTGCTCGCGCTCGGCTCCGGCGCGCGCGGCGTCCGCCTTGGTGATGCCGCGAACCCGGTCGAGTGACGTGACCTCGACGAGCCCGACGGACGTGCGCATCTTCGTCCCGACACGTACCCGCGGACGGTCCCAACGCCGGAACGCCAGGTCGATCCCGCCGGCGCGGATGCGCGCGAGATCGGCCGGGCGGATCAGCATGGCGTCAAGCTTGCACCAACTCCGGTTCGGCGACGTGCGCGGCGACCGGCTTGTCTCCCGCCCGCACCAGGGTGATACCGACGAGCACGACCACTCCCCCGACCGCTTGCACCGCTCCCGGCGCCTGACCCAGCAGCACCCACGCAATCAGGACGGCGAACAGCACCTCGGTCAGCCCGACGAACGAGGCGAGCCGCGCTCCGAGCAGGCGTGACGCCGCGATGCCCGCCGCGTAGGCGATGGCGGCCGCCACGAGCGACAGCCCGATCACCGGGACGATCCAGCTCACACGATCGTGGAGAAGGGCGACGTCGCGGGTCTGCATGCGGAACGGCAGCACCTGGACGGCGGCCAGCACGATGAGTGTCACGGCGCCGACGACCATCGCCGCCCACGCCAGCGCGATCGGCGGCAACGCGTCCTCCGAGCGCGACGACAGGACGAAGAACGTTGCGAGCCCGACGCCGGCGAGCAGACCCCACAAGACGCCGACGGGATCCATGCTGCCGGTGGTCGGGTTGAGCACGAGCACCAGACCGGCGAGCGCCGCCACTCCCCCGATCACCGTCAGCCGGCTCGGGCGCTGGCCGTGGCGCGCCCACATGAACACGACGACCAGCAGGATTCCCGAGTACTCGAGCAACAGCGCGACGCCGACGTCGAGGCGCTGCACGGCGTTGAAGAAGAACAGCTGGCAGCCGGCGACGGCCACGAACCCGAAGGCCAGGACCGCGCGCCCCGCTGCCCGCACGTCCTGCCAGCGCCCCCGCAGAGCCACCAGCGCCGGTACCGTCAGCAACAGCGCGGCGATGGCGATACGGAACGTCACCACCGCGCCGGGGGTCCATCCCGAGGCCATGAGCGAGTCAGCGAAGGTGCCCGAAGTGCCGAAGGTGGCAGCCGAGAACAACGCGAGGCCGAGTCCCAGCGCACCCGAGCGTGGCCCGTCATGAGTAATTCGCGTTATGCTCATGACAACGACGCTACCCAGGTCGGGCGTAAGGAGTCAAGGTGATATTTGCCCATGACACGGAGGTGGCGTTGAACGCTGCCGCGGCGCTGGTCAACAGCGCCAACGACGGTGAGCAACTGCCCGACGTCGGGGCGCTCGACGCGTTCGTCGCCGAATGGGGCTGGACGGGCGAGCGCACCCACGACGCCGCCGAACTGGCCGCAGTCCACGCCCTGCGCCCCCGTCTGCGCGCGCTGTGGTCGGCGGCCGAGGACGAGGCGGTCGAGCAGGTCAATGGGATGCTGCGCGAGGCCGAAGCTCTGCCCCAGCTGACAAAGCACGACCAGTGGGACTACCACCTGCACGCGACGCCGTCGGACGCCGGGCTCGACGTGCGGATGATGGTCGAGGCGGCGATGGCATTCGTCGACGTCATTCGCATGAAGGAGCTCGACCGGCTGCGGGTCTGCGCCGCCGACGACTGCGCCGACGTGGTCGTCGATCTGTCCAAGAACAGGTCGCGCCGGTTCTGCGATTCGGGCTGCGGCAACCGGATGAACGTCGCCGCCTACCGCGCGCGTCGGGCCGGCAACGCCGCCGGATGACGGCACGCCTGATCCTGCTCAACGGACCGCCCGGCATCGGCAAGTCGACACTGGCGCAGCGGTTCGTCGACGAGCACCCGCTCGCCCTCGATCTCGACCTCGACTCGGTGCGCCGCATGCTCGGCCGCTGGCAGGAACGCCCGATCGACGCCGGCCTGCTCGCCCGCGCGATGACCCTCGAGATGGCGCGGGTGCACCTGTGCGCCGGTCATGACGTGATCGTGCCGCAGTACCTCGGCCGTCCGCAGTTCCTCGCGCAGGCAGAGGATGTCGCGCGACAGGCCGGCGCCAGGTTCCTCGAATTCGTGTTGATGGACGGACGCGACAGTTGCGTGCAGCGCTTCCAGCGACGCACGGAGCGGGGCGACACGATCGCTCACGTCGAAGCCGGCGCGTTGATGGACGACTTCGGTGGCCAACCCGCGCTCGAAGCCATGTACGACCGGTTGCTGTTGCTGCTGTCGCACCGGCCGGCCGCGCGGGTGATCCAGTCGCGCGACGGGCAGGCCGACGTCGCCTACGCCGAACTGCTGCGGCTGGTCGATGCGTAGCGTGGAGCCATGGTTGCGTTGCCACGGACGTCCGGCGAAACTGCTGCTCGAGGTAGACCTCACCCAGGTCCCGGCGGACCCGGACCCGGACGACACGTTAGGACGATTGCGGGCTCGCAACGCGCAGCAACTGCGGCCGGTCCTGCGGGCGCTGCACGATGCGGCCGACGACCCGCGAGTCGTCGGGCTGGTCGCCCGCGTCGGGGGTGCGCTGCCGTGGGCGGCGATGCAAGAACTGCGCCTCGGTGTCGAGGCCTTCGGCAAACCGAAGATCGCGTGGGCCGAGAGTTTCGGCGACGAGTCGGGCGACATGACCGCGTACGTGCTGGCCACCGCGTTCGACGAGATCTGGCTGCAGCCCGGCGGCGGCCTGGGTCTGCTCGGCGTAGCGACCGAGACGACGTTCCTGCGCGGCGTGCTCGACAAGATCGGCATCGAACCGCAACTCGAGCAGCGCTACGAGTACAAGAATGCCGCCGACCGCATCATGCGCACCGAGTTCACCGAGGCGCATCGCGAGGCGAGTGACCGCCTGGCCGGAGTCGGTCTTCGACGAGGCCGTCGCCACCGTCGCCGCGAGGGCGGAACATCGACCCTGCGCGGGTGCGCGAACTCGTCGACACCGGGCCGCGCACCGCGGTCGAAGCTCGTGAGGCGGGGCTGGTCGACCAGCTCGGCTACCGCGACCAGGTCTACGCCGCTGCACGCGAGCGCGTCGGGAGCGAGGCGGAGCTGCTCTTTGCCGACCGGTGGCGGCCGCGGCGCAAACCGACGATGCCCACGCGGCGCAAGGGCCACGTCGCACTGGTCCGGGCACACGGCGCGATCGTCACCGGTCGTTCGCGCCGCGGCGTGATGGGCGCGCAGGTCGGCAGCGACTCGATGGCAGCGGCACTGCGGGCCGTCCTGGCCGACGACGACGCGCGCGCGTTGCTGCTGCACGTCGACTCACCCGGCGGGTCGGCGGTCGCGTCGGAGACCATGTGGCGCGAGGTCTGCCGGGTGCGCGATGCCGGCAAGCCGGTGATCGTGTCGATGGGCACCGCCGCGGCGTCGGGCGGCTACTACATCTCCTGCCCGGCGGACGTGATTGTCGCGCTGCCCGGCACGTTGACCGGTTCGATCGGCGTGTTCGGCGGCAAGGTCGTCGTCGCCGAACTGCTCGAGCGCATCGGCGCGGGCACCGGCGCGGTGGCGCACGGACAGCGCGCCCGCATGTTCTCGAGCCGGCGCGGGTTCGACGACAGCGAGCGCGAGCGGATCGCCGCGGCGATCGATGCCGTCTACGACGACTTCGTCGCCAAGGTCGCAGAGGGACGGCACCGCTCGGTCGATGAGATCCATGCGATCGCACGGGGCCGGGTGTGGACGGGCTCGGACGCACTGGCGAACGGCTTGGTGGATCAGCTGGGCGGCCTGCGCGACGCGCTGAAGATCGCGCGCGACCGCGCGGGGTTGCCGGCCGACGCGCCACTGCGCCACGCGCTGCACGTGCCACTCCGTTCAAAGCTCGGACGCCCGCGCAACAGCGAGGATCCACGCGCACTGATTCGTGCTACCGCGTTGCCGGATCTCGCGAGTGCGCTCGACCTGCCGGCCGGCGTATCGGCACGCATGCCGTCCCTACGCCTGCGCTGATCGAATCTCTCTGACGAAGGTGGCACGCCAGCGCTGAGTACCGCTGTCGTCGACGAGCCGCTCGAGCTGGTCAACGCCCAGTCCGTCGACGGCGAACGCCTCGATCTCGCGCCGCGTCAGCGGGAACGGCGGTCCCGACGAGGCTTCGACGTCACCGGCGGCCGCGACCACGAGCAGCGTCCCGCCCGGCGCGACCATCGTGGTCACCGCGGCGATCGCGGCCGATCGCGGCGGATCGGGAAGCGACTGCACCGTGTAGCTCTCGACGACGAGGTCGAACGCGCGCAGATAGCGAGGCGGCAGGTGCAGCAGGTCGGCGACCTCGTAGCGCACCATCGTGTTCGGATGCCGCTGACGCGCGCCGTCGACGGCGGCGTCGGACAGGTCGAACGCGGTCGTGGCGTAGCCGAGGCCCGCGATGAACTCCGCGTCGCGGCCAAGCCCGCAACCGACGACCATCGCCGTCCGGCCCGTTCCGGATCGGCCCTGCGCCCACTGTGCCAACTGCGGATTGGGGGTACCGCGGTCCCACGGCACGATCGCCTGACCGGCGGCCGCAGCGACATACAGCTGCTCGAACCAGCCCGTCGGATCGCCGGCGGCGTAGGCGTCCGCCGACATCCGTAGTGCGTCGGCGTCCCGATTTGCCTCAGTCACCCGTCCATGGTCGGGCATTCGGGCGCGCTCGTGAACCATGCGCTGGATAATCGCGCTGTGACCCTGGCGCCCGGCGCGTATCTGCGGCGCGCGGTAGAGGCCTCGCGCCGCGATGTGGTGCTCGCGCTCGGCGCGTTCGTTGCAGTACGCGCCGTCGTGTTGGTGTTTCTGGTCGTCGGCGCCGACCGTGACGGACGCAGCGCATACGGCGTCCTGACCAAGTGGGACGCGCAGTGGTACGCCGGAATCGCTAGCAACGGCTACGGATTCGTGCGCACAACGGCCGGCGGGCAAACCCTGTCCGACTACGCGTTCTTCCCTCTGTATCCGTGGACCGAGCGGTGGGTGTCAAGACTGAGCGGCCTGTCGGTCATCGACTCGGGGGTGTTCATCAGCCTGCTCGCGAGTATCGCGGCGGCCGCAGGCATCTACACCGTTGCCGAACGGGTCGTCGGCTCGCGCGCCGCCGTGGTCGCCACCGTCCTTTGGTCGCTCGTCCCGATCGGTCTCGTCGAATCGATGGGGTACAGCGAGTCGTTGTTCACCGCACTCGCTGCGTGGTCGCTGGTCGCGACGTCGAAGCAACGCTGGGCGCCGGCCGCCGTGCTCGCCTGCGCCGCGGGTGTCACCCGACCGACCGGCATGGCAGTCGTCGCCGCGATCTGCGTGGCGGCCGTCATCGCGTTGCGGCGCGGCACGTCCGACACGCGAGCGGTGCTCCCGGTGCTCGTCGCTCCGCTGGGCTTGCTGGGCTATCTCGGTTGGGTCGGCCTGCAACGTGGCACGCCGACCGGGTACTTCGACGTGACCGACGGCTGGGGCAACCACTTCGACGGCGGCCTCGCGTTCGCGCGATGGATCGGCGACAACCTGACGGCACGACCGATCGTCGGCGTCCTGCTCGTCGTCGCTCTCGCGGGCCTGGCCATGCTCGTCGTGCTGTGCGTGCGGGAACGTCAACCCGTACCGCTGTTGGTCTACCTCGCGGTGATCGTCGTGCTCGCGCTCACGACGTCCGGCTACTTCGGCTCGCGGCCGCGTTACCTGCTGCCGGCCTTCCCGCTGCTGTTCCCGCTGGCACGTTGGCTCGCCGCCCGCCGCACCCCCGTGGTCGTGGCGCGTGCTGGGTGCTGCGACCGTCGGCGCCGGGCTCTGCACCGTCGCCCTGTTCCTCGGCAATGGGCCGCCCTGACGTCACTTCCAGCGGAAGTGCACGAACACGCGTCCGAAGTTGTCCCTGTCCTTCTCGACGCGGTGGTAAAGCGCTTTGATGTCCTTGCGGTCGAGGAAGCGCAGCACGTGCTTCTTGAGCTGGCCGGAACCCTTGCCGGGGATGATCTCTACCAACGGCGCCTTCTTTGCGATCGCCTCGTCGATGATGGCCTGCAACGCACGATCGATCTCGCCGCCACGGTTGTAGATGTCGTGCAGATCCAGCTTGAGCTTCACGTGCTCACGCCTTCGTCGCAGTGTCGGTCCCAGCCAGTCACATCTCACTTCTACTCTCGATGAGTGACCGAGACGCCGACCGACACCATTGTCGGCACGTTCGTCACGCTGCAGCGCGTCGAACGCGAGCACGTGGCGGACCTGCTGCGCATCTTGCGCACACCGGAGGTCAGCGCGCGTTGGGCACAGCCGGACGATGCTGACTGGCCCTTCGACGATCCCGACACCGTGGCCTACGCCGTGTTCCAAGACGGCCGGGTGCGCGGGTACATCCAGTACGGCGAAGAGACTGACCTCGACTACCGCCACGCCTCCATCGACATCTTCCTCGACCCCGCAGTGCACGGCCGCGGTCTGGGACGCGATGCGGTGCGTGCGATGGCACGCCATCTTGTGCACGATCGGGGTCATCACCGCATCGTCATCGACCCGGCTGCCGACAACGAAGCGGCGATTCGCTGCTACCGCGCCGCCGGATTCCGCCCGGTCGGGATCATGCGCCGCTACGAGCGCGATGCCGACGGCAACGGCTGGCACGACGGTGTGTTGATGGACCTGCTCGCCGACGACCTCGCCTGACTGCCTGTCACCACCGGCAAGGCATGATCGGATCATGGCTGAAGGCAGCTTCGAACGCGAGAACGACTACCTGACCACGCGGATCACCGCTGACGGCAGGGACGGACATGCCGTAGAAGCCGGACGGTACCGCTTGGTCGCCGCACGAGCGTGTCCGTGGGCCAATCGGACGATCATCGTGCGGCGCGTGCTCGGCCTCGAGGACGCGATCAGCATGGGTCTGTGCGGGCCCACGCACGACGAGCGCAGCTGGACCTTCGATCTCGATCCGGGCGGCAAGGATCCCGTGCTCGGCATCGAGCGCTTGCAGCAGGCGTACTTCGCGCGGGAGCCAGGTTACGAGCGCGGGATCACCGTCCCCGCGATCGTCGAGATCGAAACCGGCGCAGTAGTGACCAACGACTTCGCCCAGATGACCATCGACTTCAGCCTCGAGTGGGCGAAGTTCCACCGGGATGGTGCGCCCGAGCTCTACCCCGAGCGCCTACGCGACGAGATCGACGAGGTGGCCGACCTGATCTACCACGACGTCAACAACGGCGTGTACCGCACCGGCTTCGCCAGCAGTCAGAAGGCATACGACGAGGCTTTCGAGACGTTGTTCGCCCGCCTCGACTGGCTCGAGGACCGGTTGCGTACCCAGCGGTATCTGGTCGGCGACACGATCACCGAAGCGGACGTGCGGCTGTTCACCACCCTGGCCCGCTTCGACGCCGTCTACCACGGCCATTTCAAGTGCAACCGCGCGAAGCTCACGGAGCTGCCGGTGCTGTGGGCGTACGCGCGGGACCTGTTCCAGACACCCGGCTTCGGCGACACCACCGACTTCAGCCAGATCAAGCACCACTACTACGAGGTGCACACGAATCTGAATCCGAGCCGCATCGTCCCGCTCGGGCCGGATCTGACCGGCTGGCTCAGTGCGCACGGCCGCGAAGACCTCGGCGGCCGCCCGTTCGGTGACGGCACACCCCCGGGCCCGCCACCCGCGGAGGAGACCGTGCCGCCGGAGCACGGCCCGCTCGCCGAGGTCGCCTGAGCGATTCCGGCGCGGCGAGCGACTGTTCCGGCGCGGCGCACGGCGCTACGGTGGCGCCGAGAACCGGGAGGCGATGCCATGCTCACCAATTCACCGTTCTTCGCCGGCTTCGCCGTCGACGACCTGACGGCCGCGGAGGAGTTCTACACGCAGAAGCTCGGACTGGCCGTCGACGATCTCGGGCCGGGCCTGCTCGGCCTGCGCGCCGGCAACGGGTACTCCGTCCTGATCTATGCGAAGCCGAACTACGAGCCGGCGAGCCACACGGTGCTCAACTTCCCTGTCGATGACATCGAGGCGGCCGTCGACGATCTCACCGCGTCCGGCATCACCTTCGAGCAGTACGACGAGGGCCCGCTCACGACCAACGAGAAGGGCATTGCCGAGCCCGGGCCGAAGCAGGCCTGGTTCAAGGACCCGGCCGGAAACATCTTGTCGGTCGTCCAGTGAGGGCCGTCCGTGACGCTTAGTGCGACAGACCGTCTCAGCTAGGCTTTGATCCCATGATCTGGGTTGAGGGATCGGACGGAACGCACCTCGCGGTGTACCAGTCAGGTGCACAGGACGCTCCGGTGCTGGTGTGCGTCCACGGCTACCCCGACGACCACACCGTGTGGGACGGTCTCGTCGGGCAACTCGACTCGGAGTACCGAGTCGTGACCTACGACGTGCGCGGGGCCGGGGCTTCGGACACACCGCCCGACAAGTCCGGGTACCGCATCCCGTTGCTCGTCGACGACCTGTTCGCGGTGCTCGACAAAGTGGCGCCGGACCGTCCGGTACATCTGCTCGGTCACGACTGGGGATCAGTGCAGCTGTGGCCCGCGCTCACCGATCCGCGCGCCGCGGGACGCATCCGCACCTTCACCTCGGTCTCCGGGCCGTCGCTCGAGCACGCCACAATCTGGCTGCGCAACCGTCGAACGAAGGCCGGCTCGCGCCTGCGGCAGCTCGGGCATTCGTACTACACGCTGCTGTTCCAGATGCCCCGGCTGCCCGAGCTCGCCATCGGGCGCGGCCTGTTCGACCGAGCGGTCGGGAGGCGGCCGCACAGCGATCAGGTCAACGGCCTCAATCTGTACCGCGCCAACATGTTCGCTGCCGTGCGCGCGCCCCGGCCGGCACAGATCGACATCCCGGTGCAGGTCATCGCTCCAGGCGGCGACCCGTTCGTGACCTCGGTGTTTGCCACCGAGGCACCCGCGCCGTTCGCGCCGAAGCTCACCGTCCGGCTGATCGAAGGCGAGCACTGGGTCGTCAAGAGGGATCCAGCCGTCATTGCGGGGTTCGTGCGCAACTTCGCCGTCGAGTAGCCCACCCCACGGTTATCCGGACACATCACACCGGTCTTACCTGATTCCCTTGTGCGCTGAACCGGCTCAAACGGGTAGGTAATGTGATCGAGCCTGTGGATTGTCTTGACGAGGGACGGAGCGCGCGTGGCTGACGCCGAGACGCGGATCGGCGGTCGCTACCGCTTGGTCCGGCAACTCGCCGCCGGCGGCATGGGCACCGTCTGGGAGGGTTGGGACGAGCGGCTGCACCGCACCGTCGCGATCAAGCAGTTGCGGATGCAACCGGGACTGAGCGCTCCGGACGCCGAGGTCGCGTCGCAGCGCGTGATGCGCGAGGCCCGCCTGACCGCGCGGTTGCACCATCCGAACGCCGTCCAGGTGTTCGACGTGGTCGACGACAACAACAGGCCGTGCCTGGTCATGCAGTACGTCCCGTCGCGCAGCCTGCAGGAGATCGTCCGCAACGACGGACCACTCGACCCGGTGAGTGTCGCGCGCATCGGGACACAGGTGGCCGCAGCCCTTGCCGCCGCGCACCGCGCGGGGATCGTGCACCGGGACGTGAAACCCGGGAACATCCTGATCGGCGAGGACGGCACCGCCAAGATCACCGACTTCGGCATCTCGCACGCAGTCGACGACGTGACGCTCACCTCGACCGGACTCGTCACGGGCACGCCGGCCTATCTGGCGCCGGAGGTTGCGCGCGGGCACGGTTCGGACTTCGCATCGGATGTGTACTCGCTCGGGGCGACGCTGTTCATGGTCGTCGAGGGTGACCCGCCCTCGGGCAACGACGCCAATCCGATGGCTGTGCTGCACCGCGTCGCGTCCGGCGACACCAATCCGCCCGTGCGCAGCGGCCCGCTGACCGGCATCCTGCTCTCGATGATGGCGCAGTCGCCCACCGATCGTCCGACGATGGTGGAGGTCGCGAATCGCCTCACCGATGTCGGGATCGGTCGCACCGGGCCGGGTGACTCCAAGACCGCGGCGCTGCGGACCGCGCCGACGACTCCCGTTGCCGCCTCGCTTCCGTCGGAGCTCTCGCCGCGCACGATGGCACTCGACGCCTCGTCCGAGCCGCCGTGGGGTGGGCAGATGCCGTCCCGAGCGCAGGGGCCGTCTGCTCCGTCGGGCCCGTCGGGCCCGTCGGGCGCCGTCCGGGCCGTCCGGGCCGTCCGGGAAACCGCCGCTGTTGCCGATGTCGTCGTCCCCGGACGAACCGGACGCGCACCGCTCGCGCGCGCTGTGGCTGGTGATCGTCGCCGCAGTACTCGTCATCGGTCTCGGGATCGTGCTGGGCATCGTGCTGCTCGGTGGCAGTGGTGGCGGTGCGAACAACGCGGGGGGTGCTCGGACCGGTGCAGCCACGCACACCTCGGCACCGCACCGCACGTCGAGGGCTCCGTCGCACAGCGCGTCGCACACCAGCTCGCCACCGGAGCCCACGACGACCAAACCGGCCCCGCCGAAGACGAAGACGAAGTCGACGCATCCGCATCCGCGTCCGCAGGCGCCGACGGACCAAGATCTCGTCAACGCCGTGACCGAGTACTACAACTACGTGCCGACCGACCTCGACGCCGGCTGGGACCGCCTGACGCCGCACTTCCAGGAGGCGAAGGCGGGGGGTCGGGCCAACTACGACTCCTACTGGAACACAGTGAGCCGGGTCGACGTTGCCAACGCGCAGGCCCAGCCGCCCAGCTCGGCCGTGGCGACGCTGACGTACTACTACAAGAACGGTCAGGTGAAGACCGAGCGCACGATGTTCACGTTCAAGCGTCAGGCCGGCGTGCTGAAGATCGACGAGACGGAGATCGTCGGCTAACGAGATGCAGCGCCGCCCGCCGGTCGGCGCAGAATCCCTCTTGTTCTGCTTGCGGATTCTCGTCCGAAAGTGTCAGACCCTGCTCGTAGTGTGCGGGTTGTGGCGAGGAAGATCGAGCGGTTGTTGCGGGTGGATCCTGCGGCGTGTTCGCGTGATCAGCAGTTCGAGATGCTCGCCGAACTGGCTCGGTTGCGGGCTCGTGTCGATGCGCGGACGGAGCGGTTCCTCGCCGCGGTCCACGACCCACGCGATGCTCATGATTGGGCGCGCGATGAGGTGGCGTGTGAGCTGCGGTGGTCACCGGACTATGCGAAGACGCGGCTGATGCAGGCCACCCAGGTGGTGGAGCGGCTGCCGCGGCTGCTGGAGCTGCACGAGCCGGTGAGGTCAGCGCGGTGCATGTGGCGGCTGCGGCGGAGCTGACCGGCCACTTGGACGCGGTAGTCACCGCGAAGGTCGAGGAGCGGGTGCTCGGGCGGGCGGCCGAGTCAGACCGTGCACTCAGTTCCGCGCCTCGCTACGGCGGGCGGTGGCCCGCTTCGATGCCCGCCAGGTCGAGGAGCGGTTCGCCGACGCGAAGGCGGAGCGGCGGGTGAGTTGCTCGCCGTTGCCGGACGGAATGGCCGGTATCTGGTCCACCCACACCGCCGCCGACGCCGAAGCCATGTATGCCCGGCTGACCGAACTGGCCAAGGGCATCGACGACACCCGCAGCATGGACCAGAAACGAGCCGACACCCTGCGTGACCTCGTCCTCGGCCGCACGACTGCGGGAACACCCGCGCCGGGGGATGCGGGTGCAGCTCCTGATGCCCCAGGCGACCGCGGACGGGACCAGTGACGCGCCGGGTGAGCTGGCCGGCTACGGCCCGATCCCCGCCTCCCAATGCCGCGACCTGCTCACCGACCCCACCACCCGCATCGACCGGGTCACCGTCGACAGCACCGGCCGGGTCATGCCGGAGCCGGGTATCGATGCTCATCCCGAACGTCGGCTCCCCTCCGCCGCCCAGGGGCGCTGGGTCACCGCCCAGCACCCCACCTGCCGGTTCCCCGGCTGCAACCGCCGCGCGACCCGCTGCGAAGCCGACCACATCGTCGCGTTCAACGGCCACAACACCGTGATCACGAACCTCCAACCCTTGTGCTCGCGACATCACCACTGCAAACACGACGCCGGCTGGCAAGTGTCCCGCGACGAGGACGACACCACCTGGTGGACCTCACCCACTACCGGACGCACGTTCAGCAAACCGCGCGACGAGTTGCCTTCCGCCGATCCGTAACCGGGCCTGCCGTTGCGTGCGTGCGCCACGCTGGTACTCACCCGCGTGGCCTAGACGCCGACTGCCGTTTCGAGCGCTGCCAACTCGTCGCCGAGATACGTGAGCAGCCGCTGCAGATGCGGGACGGAACGCCGGCAACCGACGAGACCGAAAGCGATCTCGTCGGCGTAGCTGGTGACGGTGATGTTCAGCGCCTGCCCGTCGAGCACGATCGACAACGGGTACAAGCCGTCAAGTCGTGCGCCGTTCCAGTACATCGACGAGCGTGGGCCGGGGACGTTGGAGATGACGAGGTTGAACGGCGGGCGCATCTTCCCGTCCAGCCGCAGCAGCGGGTAGACGGCGAGCGGGCTCACGCCAAGCGCGCTCATCGCAAGCGTCTGCAGCTGCGACATGCCGCGCATCGCCTCTTTCCCGTCGATCATCGACTGGTGCACGGTCTGCAACCGTTCCACCGGGTCGTCGAGGTGCGTACCGAGGTTGCACATGACGACGCCGACCGAGTTGCCGCCGCCGTCACCGGCGCCGGATTCCGTACCGTGCAACGACACGGGCACCATCGCGATGAGCGGGGCGTCCGGCAGCGCGTCCTCGCCGATCAGATACGAGCGCAGCGCGCCCGAGCACATCGTCAGGACGACATCGTTCACCGTTGCATCGCAGGCCTTGCCGACCTGCCGGATTCGCTCGATCGGCCACGACTGCGCCGCGAACCGTCGCGCGCTCGTCACCGGAACGTTGAACATCGTGCGCGGCGCGGAGAACGACATGTTGCCGCCCTGTTCGTTGAGTGCGCGCCCCACGGTCCGCGCGAACGCCGGCACCAACCCGGCCACATCACCAGCGATTCCCAGCGCCTGCTGCAGCGCCGAGACCGACTCCTGGCCGCGGCGCTCGCGCGGCGGCTTCTCGCCGCCCTGCCGTGGCGCCCAGGGCGGCGGCATGTCGACCTCGTCCGGGTCGTCGGACAGCATCCGGCTCACGACCCGCAACGCCGAGACACCGTCGACCAACGAATGATGGGCCTTGGTGTAGACGGCAAATCGTCCGTCGGCGAGACCTTCGATCAGATGCGTCTCCCACAGGGGCCGGTGCCGGTCGAGCAGGGACGAGTGCAGTCGCGAACACAGCGCGAGCAACTCGCGCACCCTCCCGGGCTGTGGCAGCGCGCTCTTGCGCACGTGGTGCTCGAGATCGAACTGGTCGTCGACCTCCCAACCCCACTGGCCGAGTGTGCCGAGAGAGCGCCGCGGCCGTTTCTGGAACAGCGGTGCCACCTCCGTGCTCGCGAGCGCCTGGTCGAACAGCGCGCTCACGTCCTGCACCGTCGCTCCCTCCGGCGGCTGGAACAACTGCAGGCTGCCTACGTGCATCGGGTGCTCCCGCGTCTCGGCGAGCAGGAACAGCGCGCTTTGGGGCGGCATCGGCACCAACATGGTGCGAGTCTTCCACGATCGGGGCGGGTCGAACCCTGCCGGCGGCAGTTATCCCACCTGAGGCGTGTGCACGACGCCGTGCGCGTCGACGCACTCCGCCGCGGCGTGCTGGTCGGTAGCGTCGGCGTGATCGGTCTGCAGTGTCACGTGGCCGATCCGATGCCGTTCGCGCAGCATCGTCCGCAGGGCTGCAGCGACCTCATGGCAGTCGCGCGGCGGACGCACCAGGACGTGCGCCGAGAGCGCAACCGTGCCCGGGCCGATCTCCCACACGTGCAGGTCGTGCACCTCGGCGACGCCGTCGGTATGCGCCAACTCCTCACCGAGCGCCACCGGGTCGACGCCGGACGGCGCGGCCTCGAGGAACACCCGCCCCGCAGCGTGGACGAGACGCCATCCCGTCCACGCCATCAACGCAGCGACTACGAGCGACGCGATCGGGTCGGCGCGAGTCCACCCGGTCGTGAGCACCACCACACCCGCCAGCACGGTCGCGGTGAACGCCCACAGGTCGGTCAGCAGATGCGCGATCACACCGCGCACGTTCAGCCCGCTGCGGTCGGCGCGCCCGGCGAGCAGCGTGGCGACGATGTTGACGCCGACACCCACGAGCGCGACCGCGGTGACCGCTCCCCCGTGCACGTCGGCCGGCGAGAACAGCCGCTGCACGGCCTCGATCGCGAACCACACCGCCAGCAGGATCAGCGTGATCCCGCTCGCCTGACCCGACAAAGCGTCCACGCGCGCGAACCCGTAGGTGAACGCGCCACGTGCCGGGCGCTGGACGATCCGCGACGCCGCGATCGCCAGCGCCAGCGCCGCCGCGTCGGTGAGCATGTGCGCCGCGTCGGTGAGCAGCGCGAGCGAATGCGCAAGCAACCCGCCGATCACCTCGCCCACCATGAACACGACGATGACCGCGAGCGCAGCGCCCAGCCAGCGCCGGTCGGCGCTCGGCGAATGCTGGTGATCGTGCGCGCTCACCACACCACTGTCACACACCGAATCGCACGGTGCCTAAAGGGTGATGACATCCATTCCCATCACTTGCACCACCTCGGCCAGCGTCGCTTCGGCGATGGCCGTCGCAGTCTTCACACCGCGTTCCAGCACGTGATCCAGCTCGTGCTCGCTGACCTGTGAGCGGCGCTGCCGCACCGGCGCCAGCAACCCGTCGACGGCCTCGACGGTGAGCGCCTTGAGCTCCCCCGCGCCTCCGGCGCCGACCTCGGCCGCGATGTCCTGCGGCGTTCGCCCGGAGCACAGCGCGGCGATCATGATCAGGTTCGCGACCGCCGGACGGGTGTCGGGCTCGAACGTGATCGTGCGCATGCTGTCCGTGCGCGCCGCGCGGATCTTGGCGGCGATCGTGTCCCGGTCGTCGCTCAGCGCGATCGCGTTCCCCAGGCTCTTGCCCATCTTGCGGCCGTCCAGCCCGCGCAGCACCGGCGCCTCTCCGAGCAGGGCCTGCGGCAGCGGGAAGATCGCCTGGTAGCGCTCCCCGAACCGTCGCGCGATGCTGCGCGTCAGCTCGAGATGCGGCAGCTGGTCGCGTCCGACGGGAACCAGTTCGCCCTTGCAGAACAGGATGTCCGCGGCCTGGTGCACCGGATACGTGAACGTGAGCCCGCTGACCGACTCACGACCGGCATTGCGGATCTCGTCCTTGACTGTCGGATTGCGCATCAGCTCGCCCATCCCGACGAGTGACAGGAACGGCAGCATCAGCTGGTTGAGCGCCGGCACCGCGCTGTGCGGGAAGATCACCGTCGTGTCGGGATCGAGGCCGACCGCGAGATAGTCGCGGACGAGCTCACGCACGAGTTCACGCACCCGGTGCGGTCGCTCGCGGTCGATGATCACCTGGTAGTCGGCGACGACGACGAAGATCTCGTGGCCGTCACGTTGCAGCCGCACCCGGTTCGCGAGCGTGCCGAAGTAGTGGCCGAGGTGCAGAGCGCCGGTGGGCCGGTCGCCGGTGAGGACGCGGGACATGACGTGCCTTTCGGTTCACGGGTCGCCGCGTCCGAACAGCACGCAGGGCCGCCCGAACACGGACGGCCCTGGGGTGGGTAACGCGCAGCAGGATCAGCCGTCCGAGGACGGCCACCACTGGTGCACGCGTGAAGTCATGGCAGCACTATAGATCACCAGCCCGCGTACAGCGGGCGTCCTTCGGCGTACCCGGATGCCGACTGCACGCCGACGACGGCGCGCGCGTGCAGCTGCTCGATGGTGGCCGCACCGGCGTACGTGCACGCCGACCGCACGCCGGCGGTGATGGTGTCGATCAGGTCCTCGACACCGGGACGGGCCGGGTCGAGGTACTGCCGTCCGCTCGAGATGCCTTCCTCGAACAATGCCTTGCGTGCCCGGTCGAACGCGCTCTCGCCGACGGTCCGGTTGGCGACGGCACGCGCCGATGCCATGCCGAAGCTGTCCTTGTACATGCGGCCGTCCGTGGCGACGTGCAGATCGCCGGGCGACTCGTGGGTGCCGGCGAACCACGACCCGATCATCACCGAGGACGCGCCCGCGGCCAGGGCGAGTGCGACGTCACGGGGGTGCCGCACTCCCCCGTCGGCCCACACGTGCCGGCCGAGAGCCCGGGCGGCGGACGCACACTCGAGCACCGCAGAGAACTGGGGGCGGCCGACGCCGGTCATCATCCGGGTGGTGCACATCGCGCCGGGTCCGACGCCGACCTTGACGATGTCGGCGCCGGCCTCGATCAGCTCGCGAGTGCCCTCGGCCGACACCACGTTGCCTGCCACCAGCGGTACGGCCGGGTCGCTCGCACGTACGGCCCGCAGCGCGTCGACCATGCGCTGCTGGTGCCCGTGCGCGGTGTCCATCACGAGCACGTCGATGCCGGCATCGACGAGTTCGCCCGCTTTGGCGGCGACGTCGCCGTTGACGCCGATCGCAGCGGCGACCCGCAGCCGGCCGTCGTCGTCGAGCGCGGGCCGGTAGATGGTCGAGCGCAGCGCGCCGGTACGCGTGATCACCCCGACGAGCTGCCCGTCGGCGTCGACGACCGGCGCGAGCTTGCGGCGCGCCTTGTCGAGGGTCTCGAAGGCGTGTTGCGGATCGATCGGGTCGACCAGCACCAGCGGATCCGCCGTCATCACCTGGTGCAGCTGAGCGAACCGATCGGCACCCGCACAGTCGGCCTCGGTGACGACGCCGACGGGACGGCCGTCGTCGACGACCACGAGTGCGCCGTGCGCGCGCTTGGGCAGCAACGCCAGGGCATCGCTGACGGGCGCCTGGGGGCTCAGCGTGACCGCGGTGTCGACGACGGGGTGCCGCGTCTTGACCCAGGCCACGACGTCACGCACCACCTCGGCCGGGATGTCCTGGGGCAGCACCGTCACCCCACCGCGCCGCGCGACCGTCTCGGCCATGCGGCGCCCGGCCACCGCGGTCATGTTGGCGACGACGATCGGGATCGTGGCCCCGCTGCCGTCGGACGTGGTCAGGTCGACGTCGAAACGGGACGCGACCGAGGACCGAGCGGGCACCATGAACACGTCGTCATAGGTCAGCTCGAACTGCGGATTCGGATCGAGGAAGCGCACGAGGAGATAATTCTAGTCGGCAATCTAGGGTGACGGGTGTGCTCGCGGTGTTCGACGTCGACGGCGTTGTCGCCGACGTCCGGCACCGGCTCCACCACCTGCGTCGGCGGCGCTGGCATCGCTTCTTCGCCGAGGCGGACGCCGACCCGCTGCTCCCCGAGGGCCGCCGGCTGGTCGCCGACCTGGCGCGGGAGCACGAGATCGTGTGGCTCACCGGGCGGCCCGAGTGGTTGCGCGAGGTCACCCTCGAGTGGTTCGGCCGGCACGATCTGCCCGCCGCGGAGCTGCACATGCGCCCGGAGGGTGACTACCGCCCGGCCCGGGTGTACAAGCTCGCCGTCCTGCGCGATCTCGCCCCGCGCGGGATCGCCGCGGTGATCGACGACGACCCGGAGGTCATCGACGCCGGGATGCGCGCCGGCCTGCCCGCCGTGCTCGCCGATTGGGTGCCGCGCGACGGCGACCTGAGAGCGGCGCAAGAGCGCTGGGGTCGCACCTGACCTTGCGGCCGCTGCGGCGTACCGTCGATATTGTTTGTAGTCCGACCAAACCAAGCGGTTGCAACATCACGTGCCGGTAACAATTTTACAGAAACCACACATAACTTGCCCGGATTTGTCCGAAACGGAGGCCCAGGTTTCGTCGCGCCGCGTGGACAACCATGCTTTCCGGGGGAGACTTGTGAGGTAGCTCTCTCTGGAAGCGATTTCGGAGCCGATCGGAAGACCGACAGCCAGTCGGTATCACTCCGGGCCGGCTGCGGCACCTTGAGAGCAGGCCAGTCTCACAACTGCACACCGATCCGATTCCCCCGCCGGATCACGCCCCCTACAGGACCAGCAACATGACCACGTTCCAGCACACCGAAATGTCCGCTCACACGCGCTGCTGCCACGAGCCGCAGTGCCCACCGGTCGACGCCAGCGACCGCGATGCCGCGCACGTCCTCGTCTCGCACCCCGAGCAGGGGTGGAGCCTGTTGTGCAACGGCATCGTCCTCTTCGAGGACTTCGGCGAGCTGCTGCCCAACGGCACCAGCTGCGGCGCGCGTCGCGCCGAGCTGCTGATGGCCTCGCCGCACCGCCGGGCCAGCTGACCGCTTCCGCTTCTTCGTCGCCGACCCTCGACACCCGCCACCGACCGCTGGTGCCGACTGGTAACGTCCTTATTGAATATCGTTGTCGATATCGGTAAGGGGTCGGCCGGATGTCCGTCCGAGGCGCCGTAGCGCTCGCCGTCGGGCTCAGCTGCGTCCTCGGCACGGCGGCACTCACCGGCTGCTCGAGCCGTTCTGTCGCGGACGGCCGGCTGCAGATCGTGGCTTCCACCGACGTGTACGGCGCCATCGTGCGCGCGGTCGCGGGCTCGCGCGCCGACGTCACGTCGTTGATCGACGATCCCTCCCAGGACCCGCACTCGTTCGAGGCCAGCGCCCGCGACGAACTCGCGGTGTCCCGTGCCGATGTCCTCGTCGAGAACGGCGGTGGCTACGACGACTTCATGAACCGCTTGCAGCGAGCGACGGGCAAGCGCGGCGCGACCACTCTCGACGCCGTCACCATCTCCGGCCACAAGGCGCCTGTGGGAGGCGAACTCAACGAGCACGTCTGGTACGACTTCCCATCGGTCCAGCGCTTCGTCGGGCGCCTGGTCACCGTCCTGGTGGCCCGCGAACCCGGCCACGCCCGCGCGTTCCGGTCGGCAGCGGCGCGGTTCACCGCCGGCCTGCGCTCCCTCGAGTCGACCGAAGCCGAGCTGCGCGCCCGCTACGCCGGTACGCCGGTCGCCATCACGGAGCCGGTGCCGGCCTACCTGCTGGCGGCCTGCGGGCTCGTGAACCGCACGCCGGAGCAGTTCAGCGCCGCCCTCGAAGGCGACGCCGACGTGTCCGCCTCCGTGCTCGAACAGACCCTCGCCCTGTTTGACGACCACACCGTGCGGGTGCTCGTCTTCAACGCGCAGACCGCCGGCGCCGAGACCACCAGAGTGCTGGCCGCGGCGCATGCCGCCGGCGTACCTGCCGTCCCGGTCACCGAGACACTGCCCGGCGGGACGGGCTACCTGGCCTGGATGCGCGCGAACCTCGCCGCGCTGGCCAAGGCGCTCGCGCAATGACAACGGTGCTCGAACTGCGCGACGCGGCGATCGGCTTCGGTGCTCGTGAGCTGTGGCACGGCCTGGATCTGCGGGTCGAAGCCGGCGAATTCCTGGCCGTGCTCGGCGCGAACGGGTCGGGCAAGACGAGCCTGCTGCGCGCCGTGCTCGGCCTGTCACCACTCTCGTCCGGGCAGGTGCTGATCGAGGGCGCGCCCGCCCAGCGCGGCAGCGCGTCGATCGGCTACGTACCGCAGCAACGCCGCCTCGACCCGCTCACGCCGCTACGGGCGCGCGATGTGGTGCGGCAGGGCATCGACGGGCACCGGTGGGGCATCAGCTGGCCGCTCGGCCGGCGCAGCGCCGAGCGCCGCCGCGAGGTCGACCTCGCCCTGGCGCAGGTCAGCGCCGTGCCCTACGCCGACCGGCCGATCGGGGTGCTGTCCGGTGGCGAGCAGCAGCGGATCCGCATCGCGCAGGCGCTGGCCACCGACCCGCACCTGCTGCTGTGCGACGAGCCGCTGCTCTCGCTCGATCTGAACCACCAGGCGGCGATCACCGCGCTCATCGACCAGCGCCGCCGTGAGCACGGCACAGCGGTGGTGTTCGTGACGCACGAGATCAATCCGGTCCTCCCCTACGTCGACCGGGTGCTCTACCTCGCCGACGGGCAGTTCCGCATCGGGACGGTCGAGGAGGTGATGACCTCGCAGACGCTGTCGGTGCTGTACGGGAGCCCGATCGAGGTCATCCGCTCCGGCGACCGCATCATCGTGGCCGGCGTCCCGGACCTGCACACGCACCACCACGAGGTCGGCACATGACCTGGTGGCACCGCATCTTCGACTTCACCGACTACGGTGCGCTGCTCGCGCTGCTGCACAACTCGGTGATCGCCGGTGCGCTGCTCGGCGTCATGTGCGGGCTGGTCAGCACGTTCGTGATGATGCGTGACCTGCCGTTCGCGGTGCACGGCATCTCCGAGCTGTCGTTCGCCGGAGCGGCCGCAGCCCTGCTGGCCGGCACGAGCGTCGTGATCGGCGGCATCCTCGGCTCGCTCGTCGCTGCGTTGATCATCGGACTGCTGGGGGTTCGTGCGCGCGAACGCAACTCGATCATCGGCGTCGTCATGCCGTTCGGGCTCGGTCTGGGCGTGCTGTTCCTCGGTCTGTATCGCGGACGGTCGGCGAACAAGTTCGGCTCGCTCGTCGGGCAGATCGTCGCCGTCGACAACGCGGAGCTCGCGTACCTGGCGTGGACGTCGGCCGTCGTGCTCGCAGCACTGGCGGTCATGTGGCGGCCGCTGACCTTCGCCAGCACGGATCCCGAGGCAGCGGCGGCCCGCGGCGTGCCCGTCCGGCTGCTGTCACCGGTGTTCATGCTCGTGCTCGGACTCGCCGTCGCCATGTCGGTGCAGGTCGTCGGCGCGCTGCTCGTGCTCTCGGTCGTGAGCACCCCGGCCGCCGCCGCCATGCGGGTCACCGCCTCGCCCGTGCTGGTCCCGGTGCTCTCGGTCGCGTTCGCGACGACATCGACGGTCGGTGGCATCCTGGTCGCCCTGGGTTCCGACGGCATCCCGATCAGCCCGTACGTCACGACCATCTCGTTCGCGATCTATGCCGTGTGCCGCCTTATCGGGCACGTGCGCATGAAGGGCGGCTGGACGCGCACGTAGATCACTGCACGACTGCGGCGCGCTCCAGGACGGTCGCGGTGTCGAGCCCGGTCGGCAGGGTGCCGTAGGCAACGCCCCAGTCGCGACCCAGGCGGGACGCGACGAACGCCTCGGCAACCGCCGCGTTGCCGTCTCGCAGCAACAGCGAACCCTGCAGCAGCATCGCCATCCGCTCGACGACGTGGCGGGCGCGGTACTCGAGCTCGGCGGCGTCGCTGAACTGCTTGCGCAGCAGCGCAAGGTCGTCGTCGTAGCGCGGGTCGCTTCCTGCGGCGAGTTCGAGCTCGCCGAAGAACGCCTCGACGGACTCGGGCTCGCGCACCATCGCGCGCAAGGTGTCGAGCGCGGCGACATTCCCCGAGCCCTCCCAGATCGAGACGAGCGGCGCCTCGCGGTACAGCCGCGGCAGACCGGAGTCCTCGATGTAGCCGTTGCCACCGAGACATTCGAGCGATTCGGCGGCATGGGTCGACCAGCGTTTGCACAGCCAGTACTTCGTCACGGCGAGACCGACCCTGCGGAACGCGGCCTCGGCTGCGTCGCCGCGCACGGAGCGGTCGACGGCGCCGGCCAGGCGCATGACGACGGTCGTCGCCGCCTCGGAGTCGACGGCGAGATCAGCGAGCACGTTCACCATCGCCGGCTGGTCGATCAACCGCTTGCCGAACACCGACCGGTGCGTCGCGTGATGCACGGCGTGCGCCGTGCCGATGCGCATGCCACCCGCGGCCATGAGCGCGCAGTCGAGGCGCGTCATGTTGACCATCTCGATGATCGTCCGCACGCCGCGTCCCTCGTCGCCGACGAGCCAGCCGAGCGCGTCGTCGTACTCGATCTCGGCCGAGGCGTTGGACTTGTTGCCGAGCTTGTCCTTCAGACGCTGCAGATGGAAGGGGTTGCGCGTGCCGTCCGGCAGCACCCGGGGCACGAGGAAGCACGACAGCCCGCCCGGCGCCTGGGCGAGAGTCAGGAACAGGTCGGACATCGGGGCGGACGTGAACCACTTGTGTCCGGTCAGCCGGTAGGTGCCGTCGCCGGCGGGAACGGCTCTCGTGGTGTTCGCCCGGACGTCCGAACCGCCCTGCTTCTCGGTCATGGACATGCCGGCGATGAGACCGAGCTTGGTCAGCGGCGGACGCAGCCCGTGGTCGTAGGTGGTACTGGTCAGCAGCGGCTCGTAGTCGGCGGCGAGCGCCGGTGTGGCGCGCAGTGCCGGCACGACTGCATAGGTCATGGAGACGGGACACAGATGCCCGGCGTCGGACACGCCCCAGGCCATCAGTTTCGCCGCGCGCGCGATGTGCTCCCCGGGGCGGTCGGACGCCCACGGTGCACCGTGCAACCCGTGCTCGACCGCGACGCGCATCAGCTCGTGGTACTGCGGCAGGTAGTCGACCTCGTCGATGCGGTGCCCGTACCGGTCGTGGGTGTGCAACACGGGCGGATGCTCGTTCGCGAGCCGACCCCACTCCTGCGCGGTCTCGCTGTTCGCGAGTCGGCCGAGGTCGCGGACCTCCGGCTCGGCCCAGCCCGCACCCTCGCGCTGCAGTCCCTCGAGCAGGGCCGGGAAGGTGCTGATGTCGGCCGACAGCGGCGGCACCTGGTTCGTCACCTCATGCGTGGACGGCATCGCGGACTCCGATCGAACGTAGGGCGAAGCTGACGAGCTCGGGGACGGTGGACGGGTCGGGCACGCCGCCGAGCGGCCCGACCAACGCCTCGCCGATGGCGCCGACCAGCGCGGCGGCGACGACGCGCGGATTCTGCGGCGGGACGTCGCCGACGGCGATCCCTGCCTCGATCGCGGCGGCGGCGACGTCGCGGAAGGCGATCCGGAACTGCAGCCGCAACTGGTCGACGAGTGGGTCGACCGGTTCGGCCAGCAGCGCGTAAGCGAGCCGGGGCGACTTCAACGCGCGCTGCGCGAAGGTCTCGACCAGCGCCCTCACCCGCTGCGCGGTGTCCGGGGCGGGAGCGACCGCCGCGCGCACCGCCTCCACCTCGCGGCCGCACACGGCGCGGAAGACCTCGGCGACCAGCGCCGCCTTACCGTCGACGTGGTTGTAGACCGTCCCCGGAGCCACGCCGGCGCGCCGGGCGACCGCGGCCATCGAGCACCCGGCGTAGCCGTGCTCGGCGAGCTGATGGGTCGCCGCGGCGACGATGCGGGCGCGCTGGGCGGCCAGGCGCGCCTGCACCTCAGCCGTGCGTCGGTAGGCCACAGAAAGATTGAATCCCGATTTCAGTTCTTCGGCAAGACGATCGGCCAGGGCTAGGGTCGCTTGACATGACGGTCGACGACGTCAAGGTGTTGCGGGAGGTGCCCGGGGACAAGGGGCTGCCGATCTTCGGCTACACCTTCGACGTCCTCTCGGGAAAGCTCTACAACTCCCGGGAGCGGTACGACAAGTACGGACCCGTGTCGTGGCTGCGCGCGTTCGGGCGCACCAACGTCACGGTGACCGGCCCTGAGGCGACCTCGATCGTGCTGCAGAACCGAGACCGTGCGTTCGCCAACGGCCCCGGTTGGGGCTTCCTCATCGGCAGGTTCTTCAACCGTGGCCTCATGCTGCTCGACTTCGACGAGCACCACCGGCACCGGCGCATCATGCAGCAGGCGTTCACGTCCGACCGCCTCGCGGGCTACCTCGAGCCGATGAACGCGACCCTGGCCGACGGTCTGGCGCGCTGGGGCGCCGACCGCGACTTCCGGTTCCATCCCGCGATAAAGCAACTCTCGCTCGACGTCGCCACGCGCACGTTCATGGGCGCCGATCTCGGCCCGTCGGCCGACACCCTGAACGCCGCCTTCGTCGACTGCGTGCGGGCGGGCACCGCCGTGTTCCGCTTTCCCGTCCCGGGTCTGCGGTGGTCACGCGGCCTCAAGGGACGCAAGAAGCTCGAGCAGTTCCTCTACCCGCAGATCGCCGCCAAGCGGGCCGGGAACGGCGCCGACCTGTTCAGCGCGCTCGTCCACGCCCGCGACGAGACGGGCGCATCCTTCGGCGACGACGACATCGTCAACCACATGATCTTCCTGCTCATGGCGGCGCACGACACCACGACCATCACCATGACGACGATGGCGTACTACCTGGCCAAGCATCCCGAATGGCAGCAACGGTGCCGGGCCGAGACGATCGCGGTGGGAACCCCGACGCTCGCCTACAAGGATCTCGACCGGCTCGAGACCCTCGACCGGGTGATGCGCGAGTGCATGCGGCTCGTGACCGCCGTGCCGGGGCTCGCGCGGAAGACAGTCAAGGAAACCGAGGTGCTCGGCTATCGCATCCCCGCCGACACCTACGTCTCGGTCGGCGTGCACAACACGCACCATCTCGCCGAGTACTGGCCCGACCCCGAACGTTTCGACCCCGACAGGTTCGGACCGGACACGACGGTGCACCGCAACGCGTGGATACCGTTCGGCAACGGCGTCCACAAGTGCATCGGCCTGCACTTCGGCGGCATGGAGGTCAAGGCCGCCATGTACCAGTTGCTGCTGAGATACCGCTGGAGCGTCCCGCGCGACTACGAGATGCCGATCGACTGGAGCTCGCTGCCGCGGCCGAAGGACGGGCTACCGGTCCGCCTCGACGCGCTCTGAGGCGCCGGTTCTGGCACAGTGCTTCGCGGGTAGGACATCCGCGCATTTTCCGAACCGAGGAGCGGCGAGTGGTCAAGGTCGATCTCGACATGGCGTGGCAGCAGTTGCTGCGGCTGCCGACGACGGCCCGAGAGGCGGGCGTCCTGCTCCGCCGCGGCATGGCCCCCGTCACCAAGCCGCAAGACATCGCCTACGCCCTGCTGGCGATGCGGTCGTGGGGCATGGTCGCCGGCGCGATCAAGATCGCCGCGCACCGCTACCCCGACTTCCCCGGCCTGGTCGATGAGATCGGCGAGCTGTCCTTCCGCGAACTCGACGAGCGTTCCAACGCACTGGCTCGCGCATGGCAGGAGCAGGGGCTCACCGACAAGTCGGTAATCGCGGTGCTGTGCCGCGACCACCGCGGGCTGCTCGACACGATGTTCGCGACCGGCAAGCTCGGCGCGAAGTTGCTGCTGATGAACACCGGCTTCGCCAAGCCGCAGTTCGCCGAGGTCGTCAAGCGCGAGGGCGCCGACACCCTCGTGTACGACGCCGAGTTCAGCCAGATTCTCGGCAACGTCCCCGACGACGTGCCCCGGTACCTGGCCTGGACCGACGGCGACGACAACGAGCACGAGACGCTCGACGATCTCATCAACGCCAGCTCATCCGACGACCTGCCGCGACCCAAGACGGTCGGCGGCCTCGTCCTGCTGACCAGTGGCACGACCGGCACACCGAAGGGCGCGTCGCGTCAGGTCAGCTCGCCGTTCGCGGCTGCCCAGTTCCTCGATCGCGTGCCGCTCGGCGTCAACGAACGCACCTTCTTCGGTGCGCCGCTGTTCCACGGAACCGGCCTGTCGCAGTTCCTGATCACGCTCGCCCTCGGGTCCACGACCGTCACACGACGCAAGTACGACCCGCGCAAGACGCTCGAGATGATTCAGGAATACAAGTGCGAAACGCTCGTCCTCGTCCCGACGATGCTGCAGCGCATGCTCGAGCTGGACGACGAGGAGATCAGGAAGTACGACACGAGTTCACTGAAGATCATCTTCCTCGCCGGGTCCGCCCTCGCCCCCGAAGTGGGAAACCACGCGATGGAACTGTTCGGCGACGTGATCTACAACCTCTACGGATCGACCGAGGTCGCAGTCGCGAGCGTGGCGACGCCGGCCGACTGGAGGAAAGCTCCCGGCACCGTGGGCAAGGTGCCGGTCGGCTGCAAGGTGCACATCTACGACGACGACGGCAAGCGCATCACCGAGCCCGAGGTCACAGGCCGCATCTTCGTCGGCAGCGGGCTGAAGTTCGAGGGATACACCGGCGGCGGGTCGAAGGACGAGATCGACGGACTGCTCTCGTCGGGCGACGTCGGGCACTTCGACAGGGACGGGTTGCTCTTCATCGACGGTCGCGACGACGACATGATCGTCTCCGGCGGTGAGAACGTCTTCCCGGCCGAGGTCGAGAACCTGCTCATTGAGCACAAGGCGATCGCCGATGCAGCCGTCGTCGGCGTGAAGGACGAGGACTTCGGGCAGCGGCTCAAGGCGTTCGTCGTGCTCAAGGACGGCCAGTCGCTGTCCGAGGACGAGGTGAAGGCGCACGTGAAGTCGGAGCTGGCTCGCCACAAGGTCCCGCGGGAGGTCGAGTTCGTCGACGAGCTGCCGCGCAATGCCACCGGGAAGCTGCTGCGCAAGGAACTAACCTCTGACGAGTGACCTCCCCCTCACATCAGTCCTCGTTCGTCCCTGTCGCGTCGTCGGTCCTCGACAGCTGGCTCGCCGCGCATCCGGTCGACGCGACGTTCCTCGGCGACCACAGCCACGACCACGAGCTGCCCGATCCCTCGCCCGCCGCAGCCCGCGCCCGGCGCGATGAGGTGCACCGCCAGCTCGCTGAGCTCGACGGGCTGACGCTCAGCGACGTCGACGAGAAGGTCGACCGCGCGGTTCTGGGCTCTGCACTGCGATGGGAACTGTTCGACCTCGAGCGGTTGCACGAGGGCGACTGGAATGCGATGACACACAATCCGGGCGGCGGGCTGCACGCGCTGGCGTCACGCCCGTTCGCCCCCGCAGGGCAGCGCCTCGACGCCGCGCGCGCCCGGCTGGCACGCGTCCCCGCCTTTTTCGCCGCGGCGCGCGAGCGCCTCGGTGACCTCTCGCGCATCCACACCGAGACGGCGATCACACAGCTGGGCGGCACCGCGCACCTGATCAGCGATGCCTTGCCCGCGCTGGCGGAGGAAGCGGGCGCCGCGCTCGGATCCGAGGCGCAGACCGCGTACGAGGCGGTCGAGGAGCACCGCGCGTGGCTGCGCGATCGGCTCGCGGGGGCCCAGCGCAGTCCGCGCCTCGGCCGCGAGTTGTTCGAGGCCAAGCTCGCGCTCACGCTCGACACCGACTTCGCCCCGGACGCGCTGCTCGCCCGTGCCGAGGACGACTTCGAGCGGATCAGCGGCGAGATCGCGGCCGAGGCGGGACGGTTCGCCGCGGTCGCCGACGCTGACGCCGCGACCGTGCGCAGCGTGCTGGCCGAACTCGCCCGCGACGTCGCGACCGACGACACCATCCTCGACGTGTGCCGCGCCGCGATGGGCGAGGCAACCGACTTCGTGCGGTCCAACGACCTGATGACGATCTACGACGACCAGGTCGACATCATCGAGATGCCCGAGATCGACCGCGGCGTGGCCGGCGCCTATTGCAACCCGTCCGGCCCGCTCGAGCAGTCACCGCTGCCGACCCAGTTCGCGGTGTCCCCGACCCCCCAAGGGTGGAGCGAGGACCGCATCGCCTCGTACTTCCGCGAGTACAACGTCCACATGTTGCACGACCTCACCGTGCACGAGGCCATGCCCGGCCACGCGCTGCAGCTGATGCACTCGAACCGCCATCCGGCGACCACGCCGATCCGGGCCGTGTTCTACAGCGGATCGTTCGTCGAGGGCTGGGCGGTGTACGCCGAGGAGCTGATGGCCACCCGCGGCTACCGCGCCGCCGAATCGGCGCGCGCGGCGAGCGCGTTGCACATGCAGCAACTGAAGATGCAGCTGCGCAGCACGCTGAACACCATCCTCGACATCCGCTTCCACTGCCACGATCTGGACGAGCCCGAAGCGCGCCGGCTCATGGTCGAGCGCGCGTTCCAGGAGGACGGCGAGGCGGCCGAGAAGTGGCAGCGTGTGCAACTGACCTCGACCCAGCTGTGCACCTACTACGTCGGCTACTGCGAGGTGCGCGACCTCGTCGGCGAGCTGCGGCGCCGGCGTCCGGACGCCGGTGACCGCGCGATCCACGACGCGGTGCTCGCCCACGGCTCGCCACCGGTGCGTCGGCTACGGACGCTGCTGCTTGCTGCCTAGCGTCGCTGCGATGGGATTCCTCGACGGCTCGCGGCCCTATGCGTTCGCGCACCGGGGTTTCGCTCCTGACGGCGACGAGAACTCGATGGGCGCCTTCCAGCGCGCCGTCGATCTCGGCTACGGCTATCTCGAGACCGACGTGCGGGCCACCGCCGACGGCGTCGCGCTGGCATTCCACGACGCCACCCTCGACCGCACCACCGACCGGCACGGCGCGATCGAACAGCTGCCGTGGGCGCAGGTGCGCACAGCGCGCATCGCCGGCCGCGAGCCGATCCCGTTGCTCGCCGACGTGCTCGGCACCTGGCCGCACGTACGTATCAACCTCGACATGAAGTCGAGCCGGTCGCTGCGGCCGGCGATCGAGGCGGTGCGGCGCACCCGGGCGGTCGACCGCGTCTGCGTCGGCGCTTTCGCCACCCGGCGCATCCAGGCGGTGCGGCGCGAGCTGGGTGCCGAGCTGTGCACGGCGTTCGGGCCGGCCGCGGTGGTGGCACTGCGGATGACGGGCCGGGCACCTCGGCGCGGTGCCGCGTGCGTCGAGGTGCCGGCCCGCGTCGGGCGCCGGGCCCTGACCGACGCCCGTTTCCTCGCGGCGGCGCACCGACTGGGGCTGCCGGTGATCGCATACACGGTCAACGATCCGGCACAGATGCGTCAGCTGCTCGATCTCGGCGTAGACGGGCTGATGACCGACCGCGCCGATGTGCTGCGCGACGTGCTCCGCGAGCGCGGACAGTGGCATCCCGTGGACCGGACGCCGTGAGCGCCGGGGCGATGTCCGCCGCAGCGGACGTGGAACTCACCAGGCCACGCCGCGGTTGGTACCTCGACGGCTGGGCGAGTCAGGCCGTCCCGACGTGGGCGGCGGAACACCGGTGGTTGTCTCTTTCTTGACAAGTCTTTTTGTCGACAAGACGACTCCGACTCGGGCGTCGCCGTGCGCGGCGGGCGTCTGGTGGCTGCTCTGGTCGGTGCCGGTGCGCGTCGCTGTCGCCGCCGCGGGCAACGTGGTCCCGGCGGTCCTCTGAGCCGGGGTCAGTGCGGCTGGACGACCAGCGCCGCGCCGCCGCCCTCACGGACCTTCTCCGCAACTGCCTGGTAGCGGCCGCCGCCGAGCGACTGCACCCCGGTTGCGTCCCCGATGTAGGTGAGCAGCGGCGCCGGTGATCCGGTCACCGGTGCGAAGTCCTCGCCGTACCGGTCGTGCAGCCTGGCTGCCAGATCGCTGTCGTAGAACTGCTGCTCGGCCTGGCTGGTCGACGAGTTGCGCTGCGACACACGCGGCGCCCACAGGGCGTTCGGCAACGACATCCCGAAGTCGATGTGGTTGATCAGGATCTGCAGGACGGTCGTGATGATCGTCGAGCCGCCGGGCGAGCCGACAGCGAAGTCGAACTTCCCGTTGTGCAGCACGATCGTCGGCGACATGCTCGAGCGCGGACGCTTACCGCCCGCCGCCAGGTTCGGGTCGAAGCGCCCGGGCGTCACCGGCACGAAGTCGAAGTCGGTCATCTCGTTGTTGAGCAGGAATCCGCGCCCCGGCACGGTCATCCCACTGCCGGCGATCTGTTCGATGGTGTTCGTGTAGCTGACGACGTTGCCCCAGCGGTCGACGGTCACCAGGTGGTTGGTGTGCATCCCCTCGTGCGACGTGCCGCTCCGCCGCGCCGACGAGCTGCAGCCGCTGTAGGGCTGGTAGGGATCGCCCGGTGCCGCCGGCGAGCTCAGCGCGTGGTCGGTGATCAGGCACGAGCGGGTTGCGGCGTACGCCGGGTCGAGCAGGCCGTGCTGCGGGACGTCGACGTAGTCGGAGTCGCCGATGTATGCGTTGCGGTCGGCGAAGGCCAGTCGCGAGGCCTCGAGGTATTGGAACAGCGCCTTCGCGCGTGGCTCCGAGCCCAGGTTCCACCGCGACAGGATGTTCAGCGCCTCACCCACGGTGAGACCGCCGGACGACGGCGGCGCCATGCCGTAGACGTCCAGGCCGCGATAGTTCACGTGCGTCGGCTTGCGGGTCGGCGCCGTGTAGCCGGCGAGGTCCTTGCGGGTCATGAAGCCCGGCTGGATCGGGAAGTCACTGTCACCCGAGACGGGCGGGTGCTGCACGGTGTGCGCGATGTCGGTCGCGAGCGGCCCGCGGTACAGGTACCTCGGCCCGTGCTGGGCGAGCAGCGAGTAGGTGCGCGCGAGGTCCGGATTGCGCAACACCGTGCCGATGGGCAGCGGCTGGCCGTCCTTGGTCAGGAACAGCTTGCGACTGCTGGTGAACGACTGCAGGTCGGCCAGCGAGGCCTGCTCCTGCTGGTTGAAGTTCTTGTCGACGACGAAGCCGTGCCCCGCGATGCGGATGGCCGGACGCAGATCCTCGGCGAAGCTGTGCCGGCCGAACCTGCCGACCGCCTTGGCCCACGTCGCGACCATGCCGGGCACGCCGACGGACAGCCCCGAGCGGCGGGCGTGCTCGAAGTCCATCGCGTTGCCGGACGAGTCCTGGAACATGGTCGACGTGCACTTGGCCGGGCACTTCTCGCGGCCGTCGATGGTGACGACACGGTGCTGCTTGGCCAGGTAGATGACCATGAAGCCGCCGCCGCCCGGTCCGGCGACGAACGGCTCGGTCACCCCGAGGGCGCTGGCCGTCGCCACAGCGGCGTCGATGGCGTTGCCGCCGTGGCGCAGCACGGAAATGCCGGCGCGACTCGCGTCGAGGTCGGCAGACGTGACAGCGCCGCCGGTGCCGACGGCGAGCGGCTGCTTACCGGGCGAAGCGCCCGACCGGGCGTCGGCCGGGCCGGGCGCGAACCCCGCCGTGAACGCCGTCGTCGCGGCGAGGAGGACAGTGGCGGTGATCATCAGCCGACGCGTGCGCACGCGCGGTGGTTACCCGGCGAATGGTGTGAAATATCACCAATCCACCTGGCGGTGTCAGCGACCGTCTCAAGCTCTAGTCGAGGTTCCGCAGCTGCCCCGCGGCCCACATCGCCGCGGCGCCGGTCGCCGCCGCGCCGACCACAGTGATACCGGCCGGCACTCCGCGGGCCAGGCCGCTCTTGAGCGCGGCCGCGATCGCGGCCGCGTCGACGAGGTCGGCGCCGGCGCCGGCCACCAACCAGGGCACCGCCCGGCGACCGGTGCCTGCGTTCAGCGTGCCGACGCCGAGCGCGATGTCACGGGCCGCGGTCATGCGCGCGAGGAAGGCCATCCGCTTGGCAGTGGCGGTGTCGACTCCGAGCATGCGCACCGACAGCGTCGGCGCCGCCAGGAACGTCGCCCCGATGAGCACCCGGCCGAGACCGATGCCGGTCACGATCCGCTGCGCCGAAGGTAACAATTTCCGCGCAGCCGAAACCGAACGGGCCTGGCGCTCGTAAGTCTTGGTAACGGTGTCGAGAAAGGGCATCGGAGCTCCAAACAGCTGGACGGTGAGCCTGAGAGATCACAGTGTCGGTGGGTTACCGCGGCGCATCAGCGGGAATCATCCATCATCGTTACCCGTTGGTTACAACAGCGGTGCGAAGAACCCACCACCGTCAATCTCACCCGGTGAGCACTCTTCATCGGCTCTCAATCATCGATCCAGAGACTGAGCCAGTTCAGGAGGTGTCGATCATGGCAGATCGCACGCTACGTGGCAGTCGGCTGGGCGCGATCAGCTACGAGACCGAGTACGGCGCAGAGCCTGCGCCGCGCAATGTGGCGGCCTACCGCTGCCAGCGCGGGCACGAGTTCAGCGTCCCGTTCTCGGAGGAGGCGGAGATTCCCACGACGTGGGAGTGCCGACTCGACGGGACGACAGGCCTGCTCATCGACGGCCCGGAGCCGGAGGCCAAGAAGGTCAAGCCGGCCCGTACCCACTGGGACATGCTGATGGAGCGGCGTTCGATCGCCGACCTGGAAGAGGTGCTCGCCGAGCGCCTCGACGTCCTACGCGCCCGGCGCGGGCAGAAGAGCGCCTGAGCCACAGAAGACCATCGACGCCGTCCGGACCTGTGTCCGGGCGGCGTCGTTGTCTGTCGACTACTCCACGCTACTTCGCGCTACTCCGTGCTACTTCGCGCGGTGCTACTTCGCGCGCCGCAGGGCCGCGCGGAGCTGGGCGGCGCGATGCTGCGCCCCCCACTGGCCCACCCGCACGAAGGCCTCGCGCACGATCGCACCGCTCATCTTCGACTCGCCGCGCTCACGCTCGGCGAAGGTGATCGGCACCTCGACGATGCGGTACCCCGCCCGCAGCACCCGCCACGCCAGGTCGACCTGGAAGCAGTAGCCCTGCGAGCTGACGGCGCGGTAGTCGATCGCTTCGAGTACCTCGCGGCGGTACGCCCGGTACCCGCCGGTCGCGTCGCGCACCTCGATGCCCAGCGCGACGCGGACATAGATGTTGGCGCCGCGCGAGAGGATCTCACGGCGGCGCGGCCAGTTCACGATCGCGCCGCCCGGTACCCACCGCGAGCCGAGGACGACGTCGGCGTGATCGAGCGCCGCCAGCATCCGGGGCAGTTGCTCGGGTGCGTGCGAACCGTCGGCATCCATCTCGACCAGGACGTCGTAGCCACGTTCGATGCCCCACTCGAAGCCGGCGACATAGGCAGCGCCGAGGCCGGCCTTGCCCGGCCGGTGCAGCACGTGCACGCGTGGGTCGCTCTCGGCGAGCGCGTCGGCGATCTTGCCGGTGCCGTCCGGGCTCGCGTCGTCGGCGACCAGCACGTCTGTCTCCGGCAGCGCCGCGTGCAGCCGCCCGACGATCCGCGCGAGATTCTCCCGTTCGTCGTAGGTCGGGATGATGACCAGCACCGAGCTCATGCGAAGACTTCCTGCTTCCTGCTCGAACGGGACGAGATGACAACTGTGCCGACAGCCAGCACCGCCAGCGCCGCGAGCACCCATTCCGGTATCTCGCCGAGAGCGATCGCCGGCGTGGTCGACGTCCGCAGCGGGACGGCCGCGCTGAGCAGTGCGGGGCGGAACAGTGTGCCCGACTCGCGGACGATGTCGCCGTCCGGCGCGATGATCGCAGACACGCCGGTCGTCGACACCTGCAGGACGGTGCGTCCGGTCTCGATCGCGCGCAGGCGGCTCATCGCCAGTTGCTGATAGGTCTCCGCGGTATGACCGAAGGTCGCGTTGTTGGTCTGGACGACGACGAGCTGCGCTCCGGCGTCGACCGAGGATTGCACGAGATTGTCATAGGCGATCTCGAAACAGATGACGTCGCCGATCGGCGCGGGGCCGCCCGTCAGCAGTCCGTTCCCGGTGCCGGCGACCATGTCCTGCGTCACCAGCTTCGCGTCCGAACTGACCGCTTCGGCGATACCCCGCAGCGGGATGTACTCGGCGAACGGCACCGGATGCCGCTTGATGTACGTAGCACCCGGCCCCGTGGTCGGCGACCACAGGATGCCGGCATTGCGACGGTGCGTCGGCCCCGGGCCGGACAGGATCGCTCCGACGAGCACGGGCGCACGCACGGCCCGCACCGCCCGCGAGATCTCGGCTGCCGCCGACCCGTCGCGCAACGGGTCGACGTCGGAGGCGTTCTCGGGCCACAGGACCAGTTGCGGCTGCGGCACCTGGCCGGCGCGGATCCGGGCAGCCAACCGCAAGGTCTGCGTCACGTGGTTGTCGAGCACCTGGCGGGCACGATCCTCGAAGCCCAGGCCGCGGTCGGGAACGCTGCCCTGCACCAGTGCGACACGAAGCGGGGTGCCGCCCGGTGCGGAGTGCACGAGCGTCCAGAGCGCACCGCCGAGCGGCAGGATCGCGGCGACCACGACCGCGGCGACGATGCGCCGCGGCGCCGGCGGGCGCAGCGCGCCGACGAGCGCCCACACCCCGGCGCCGGTGAGGGCCACCGCGAAGCTCAGCAGCGGCGCGCCGCCGAGGGCGATGAACCAGCGCAGCGGCGAGTCCTGCTGGCTGAACGCGAGCCGTCCCCACGGGAAGCCGCCGAACGGTACCCGGTCGCGCAACGCCTCTTCCAGCACCCACGCGCACGCGATCCACAGCGGCGCGCCGGGCAATCGCTGCACAGCGGCGAGGACGGCGCCGAGCAGCGCCATGAAGCAGGCCTGCGACAGCGCCAGGATCAGCCATGGCGCGGCGCCGACATACACGCCGGTCCAGTGCAGCAGTGGGGCGAAGAATCCGAGCCCGTAGAGCAGCCCGAGCCAGGCGCCGGTTCGGGCCCGCCGCCCGTCGACGGCCCAGGACAACCCGGCGACGCTCAGGACGGCCAGCGGCCAGATGCCCAGGCGCGGGAATGCGGCGCTGGCGGCGATGCCCGCGACCACGGCTCCGCCGGCCGCCCACCGGACCGCCACCGTGGCGCCGCGCGGGCGCACCGGCACGGGCCATGGCAACGGCATCCGTCGAGTATCGCCGAGTGCACCGTCCGCGAGGCTGCGGCTCTCAGTGCGCGTCACCAAGACGTCCCGCGTCGAAGATCGTCTCGCCGTCGAGCACGGTCGCGAGGCAGGTGGGCAGCTCGGCGGACGGGCTGAGGTCGGGCAACCCCGTCGCGGGGTCGGGATCGTCTGCCGTCCACACCGCGAAGGTGGCCCGCGCCCCGACCGACAACTCTCCCCCGGGCCGTCCGGCCGCGGCCGCGCCACCTGCGGTGTGGGCCGCGAAGGCCGTCTCGGCGTCGAGCGCGGCACTCGCCTCGTGCGGCTCCATCGCCGCCCGCACGGCGGCCCAGGGCCCGAGTGCGGTCACCGGAGCGTCCGACCCGAATGCGAGCGGGACGCCGGCGGCGGCGAGGGCGGCGAACGGATTCAGCCTCCGGGCGCGTTCGAGGCCGAGGCGGGCGGCGTACATCCCGGCCGTCCCGCCCCACTCCGCGTCGAACATCGGCTGCACCGAGGCCGTGATCCCGCTGCGTGCCAAACGATGCGGATCGCGCACGAACTCGGCATGTTCGACGCGGTGCCCGGCGCCGACCGGGCGTCCGAGCCGGTCGGCCGCCAGCTCGAACGCGTCGAGCACCTGGTCGACCGCGGCGTCGCCGATGGCGTGGAAACCGGCCTGCAGACCCGCCTCGACGCACTGCCGCACGTGCTCGGCGACGTCGGCAACCTCGAACCGCAGCATGCCCGAGGTGTCGGGCCGGTCGGCATACGGTGCGTGCAACGCGGCCGTGTGCGAGCCGAGCGAACCGTCGCAGAACAGATCGCCGGCCGCTCCCGCCGCGCCGAGTTCGCGGGCGGTGGCGATACCGAACAGTTCACCCCAGTAACCGACGACCCGGGGCAGCGGTTCGTCGCGCGCCAGCGCCAGCAGCCCGGCGAGATCCTGCTCGCTCGAGATGGCCGGCCCCGCCATCTCGTGGACGCAGGCGATGCCCAGCGACGCTGCCCGGCGCAGCGCGGCGCGCTGCAGGTCGGCGGTGCGAGCCGCGCCGAGCGCGCCGAGGGCAGCGGTGCGGGCGGCGTCGTGCGCGGCACGGGTCAGATGCCCGTCGGGGCGGAAGCCCGCCAGCCCGGGCAGACCCGGCACGCTCGCCAAGAGCGCCGAGGAGGTCACCGCGCTGTGCGCGTCGACGCGCGCCAGGTAGACGAGGCCGCCGTAGCCGGCGCGATCGAGTTCGACCGCGGTCGGCGGGCGCCGCTCGGGCCACCGGGTGTCGTCCCAGCCGCTGCCGAGGACCGGGCGGCCGCGTCCCGCCCGGGCGGCGCGTTCGACCAGAGCGAGCGCCTCGCGCAGCGAGTGCGCAACGCCGAGGTCGAGACCGGTGAGCGCCAGACCCGTCCCGGTGGCGTGGACGTGGGCGTCGACGAAGGCCGGCGTCAGCAGGGCTCCGTCCAGATCGACGATCCGCGTCCCGGGCGCCGGGTCGGCCTCGGCGTCGGTGTCGCGGCCGAGCCACACGATCGACGCACCGTCGACCAGCATCGCGGTTTCGTCACGAACCGCTCGGCGGTAGAGCCGACCGTTGCGGTAGAGGGTGCGCACGCGGGAGAGTCTGCCAGCGAAGGTCGATAACGTTTCCGGTGTCAGCGAAGGTGGTGACCCGACCGGTGGCAGCAAGTATCGAGGATGTCGCGCGGCTGGCAGGGGTTTCCATCGCGACGGTGTCGCGCGCGCTGCGCGGACTGCCCGATGTGGCTGCCTCGACGCGCAGCCGCGTGCTCGAAGCCGCCGCCGAACTCGACTACATCGCCTCCCCGTTCGCGGCCCGCCTTGCGAGCGGCCGCACGGCCACGGTCGGGGTCGTCGTGCCGTTCGTCAACCGCTGGTTCTTCGCCGAGGTGATCGACACGGTCGAGACCTCGCTGCGCAAGGCCGGCTTCGACCTGCTGCTCTACAACCTCGGTGACGAGCAGGGTCGCGCGCGGTTCTTCGACGTGATGCCCATGCGCAAGCGGGTCGACGCCGTCCTCGTCGCCAGCCTCGTGCTCTCCGATGCCGAGATCACCGCGCTGGAGTCGCTCGGCACGCCGGTCGGGCTGCTCGGCTTCGCCCGTCCAGGATTCCTCTCGACACGCATCGACGACATCGCCTCGGCCAGGGCAGCGGTTCGGCACCTGACCGCACTGGGGCACCGGCGCGTAGCGCTGATCGGCGGTGACACCGACGACCCGATGCGCTTCACCCCGCCGCTGCACCGGGCGGACGGATACCGCGAAGCACTCGCCGAGGTCGGGGTCGCGCCCGACCCTGCGCTCGAGCTGCTCGGGTACTTCACGATCGAGGGCGGCGAGCAGGCGTGCAACGCGCTGATGCGACTCGACGAGCCGCCGACCGCGATCTTCGCCGAGAGCGACGAGATGGCCTGCGGGGCGATGCGCGCGTTGCGCAAGCTCGGTCGCAAGGTGCCTGACGACGTCGCGATCATCGGCTTCGACGACCACCCCACCGCCGAGCTGATGGACCTGTCGACCGTGCGGCAGCCGGTCAACGGTCAGGCACTCGACGTCACGACCCGCCTGCTCGCCACGATCGCATCCGGCGAACTGCCGAACTGCGGCGGCGGGGTGAACACCGCCGACGTCGTCCTGCCGACCGAGGTCGTCGTTCGCGGCAGCACCGACGCGTCGCACACGGTGTACTAGGACGATCCGCCCGGATGCTGATGCTCGTCGACGCGGCGAATCTCTACTTCCGCGCGTTCTACGCACTGCCCGAGTCGATCACCGCGCCGGACGGGCGTCCGGTGAACGCGATCCGCGGCTACCTCGACATGACGGCGGCGCTGATCGACAAGCGCCGTCCCACCCGCCACGTCGCCTGCCTCGACCTGGACTGGCGTCCTGCGTTCCGGGTGCGCGCCGTCCCGACGTACAAGGCGCACCGGATGGCGAAGGGCGGCGGCGAGGACGTCCCCGCGGCGTTGGCGCCGCAGGTGCCGGTGCTGCTCGAAGTGCTCACCGCGGTCGGGCTGGCTCACGTCGGCGCGCCGGGTTTCGAGGCCGACGACGTCATCGCGGCGCTGGCCGTCCGCGACGACGACCGCGTCGAGGTCGTCAGCGGTGACCGTGACCTGCTCGCGCTCGCCGACGAGCGGGTGACCGTGCTGTACACCGGCCGCGGCATCGCGAAGATGCAGGCGATGGGACCGGATCAGGTGCTGGCGAAGTACGGCGTGCCCGCGGCCCGGTACGCCGACTTCGCGATCCTGCGCGGTGATCCGAGCGACGGGCTTCCGGGAGTTCCGGGCGTCGGCGAGAAGACCGCGGCCGCCCTGGTCGCGCGCTTCGGCGCGGTCGAGGACATCGTCGCCGCCGCCGAGGCGAGGACGGCGGGCTTCCCGTCAGGTGCGGCGAGCAGGATCCTCGCGGCGCGCGAATACCTGTCCAGGGCGCCCGCCGCCGTACGCGGCCGCGTCGACGCCGAGGTTCCCCCGGTCGACGACGCGCTGCCCGCCGAGCCTGCGGACCCCGAACGGCTCGTCGAACTTTCCGAGGAACTCGGTATCGAGGCGTCGCTGAACCGCCTGCTCAACGCCATTCACAACGCAATTCACAACGCCATCCACAACGCGGTGCAGGACGCGGGCCGTCGCCGGCCCGGCAACTAGTTCTGCGCCACCTCGTACGTCCCACTGTCGTCGGTGAGGGTGACGGTGAACGTGCGACCGTCGCCGCCGCGGCACTGGAACTTCTTGCCCTGCGAGATCTCGATGTTCTGTCCGCCGTTGCAGGTCACGTTCGACTCGGAGAAGTTCTGCTGGATGTAGCTCTCGACGGCGTCGTGCTTGAGGTTGGTGGTGAACCCGAGGAAGGACGGCTTGACCACCAGCGCGAGCACCGCTGCGATCACGACGATGACGACGAGCGCGATCAAGGAGTAGAGCAGGCCTTTGCCCTTCTTCTCCCCCGCCGGCTGCGCATAGTCCGAGCTCGCGTAGCTCTGCTGGTTGTAGCCCTGGCTGTAGCCGGGCTGGCCGTAGCTCTGCTGGCCGTAACCCTGCTGGCCGTAACCCTGCTGCCCGTAGCCCGGCTGCCCGTAACCCTGCTGGCCGTAACCCTGCTGGTCATAGCTCTGCTGGCCGTAGCCCGCGGCGGCCTGGCCGGTGGCCGGCTGGTTGTAGCCCGGCTGGCCGTAGCCCGGCTGCTGACCGTATGCCGCCTGCTGGCCGTAGCCGGGCTGCTGCCCATAGCCCGGCTGGCCGTAACCCGGCTGCTGCCCGTAGCTCTGCTGGCCGTAACCCGGCTGCTGCCCGTCGCTCTGCTGGCCGTAGTCCTGGCTCTGCCCGTAGCCGGGCTGCCCGTAGCCCGGTGGCGCGCTCTGCTGGCCGTAGTCCTGGCTCTGCCCGTAACCCGGCTGCCCGTAACCGGGCTGCCCGTAACCGGTCGGCTGCTGGTAGCCCTCGGTGGCCCCGGCACCAGCGGCGCCGGCTGCGCCTCCGGCTGCCGCTGCGTAGCCGGCCTGGCCCCAGCTCGACTCGCCCGATTGACCGGTCTGACCAGGCTGATCCGAGACCGGCTGGAACGCGGTCGTCGCCTGCCCCTGACCGGCCTGCGCCGGGTCCTTGGACAGCGGGATGAACTGGGTGTCCGTCGAGGACGGGTCCGGCTCGCGGACCGGCGCCGGCTGCGTGCCGTCATCGGACTGCTCGGGCTCCTGGCCGTCCTGGTGAGCGCCTTGCTGAGCGTCGTGGCCCTCCGGAGCCGCCTCGGCGTGCTCCTGCTCGGCGCGGCTCGTCGTGCGCGGGCGGCTCGTCGTGCGCGGGCGGCTCGTCGTGGGCCGGCGGCTCGTCGTGGGCCGGCGGCTGCTGGCCCGGGGGCTGGTACGGGTTCTGCTCCGAGCTCTGCGGCCACTGCTGGCCACCCTGCTGCGGATACTGCTGGTACCCGCCACCCTGCGGGTACCCGCCCTGGGGAGGACCCTGCGGCGGGCCCTGGGGCGGGCTCTGGGGCGGGTAGCCGCCCTGCTGCGGCGGCGGCCACTGCTGGCCGGGGTAGTTCTGCTGGTTCCCCGAGTCGCTCATCCCGATATCCCCGCTATTCCCCGTCATCGCTTCAGCTCGCGCTGCAACCAGGCGCCGCGCGCTGGCTGCGAACACGCTACTGCCTCAGCGCCGTGCCGGTCAGTAGCCGTCGGGGCAGCACATTCGGCTCAGTGCCGAACGAGTTCGGCAAAACGGTCACAACTGCATGCTCTGGGCGACCACGCCCCGGCGTACCGCCGCGGCCGCGGCCCGTGCGGTCGCTGCGAGCGGCTCGGGCTCGCCGCCGGGCGCCGGGATTCCGGCGAGCTGGTCGAGCAGGTCGAGCACCTGCTTGCACCAGCGCACGAAATCGCCCGCCGAGAGTTCCGCGCCGTTGTGGGCGGCCGCCTCGAGGGCCGCGTCCAGGCGCTCGCCGCGTGCCCACCGGTAGATCGCACCGACCAGTCCAGGCTGCGGTTCGCGGCTCGGCGTCAGACCGAGCTCCTCCTCGTCCTCGACGACGCGTGCCCAGATGCGCACGGTCATGGCCAGCGCGTCACGCAGGGCGACGGACGGCATGCGCTCGACCGGCTGCTCGTCGCGGCGCGGCTCGTAGACCAGCACCGAGACGACCGCGGCGAGCTCGGCCGGTTGCAGGCCCTCCCAGGCGCCCGCCCGGCAGGCACTCGGCGATCACGAGGTCCGACTCCGACCAGATCCGGGCGAGCTGGCGACCGGCCGGGGTCGTCTCGTCCTCGGCGAGATAGCCGCGGCGGTCGAGCAAGCGGCAGATGCGGTCGAAGCGCCGCCCGAGCGATCCGGTGCGGCCCTCGATGCGGCGGCGCAGGTCGTCGGTCTCGCGCTCGAGGCGCGCCGCCCGCTCGGCCCAGCGCATGTGCTGCTCGCGATCGTTGCAGCCGTGGCACGGGTGCGCTCGCAGCGCGGCCCGCAGTTCGAGGATCTCGGTGTCGTCGCCTGCGCCTGTGGTCGCCTTGCGTCGCGGCCGTCGCTCGGGCGCGATGTCGAGTGCCAGCAGGCTCGACACCAGGTCGCGCCGCACCTGCGGCGATCGGTGATCGACCTTCTTCGGCACGCGCACCGTCCCGAGCACCTCGGCGGTCACCGGGAAGTCGACCATCGACAGCCGGCCGGCCCAGCGACGCTTCGGTCACCACCAGGGGATGCGGGTCGTCGCGCGGGTGCACGCCCGGGATCGAGCACGACCGCCAGCCCCGCGCGCTTCCCGGACGGCACCCGGATCACGTCGCCGGGACGCAGTGCCTCGAGCGAGCGGGCCACGGCCGCGCGGCGGGTCTTCGCACCCTGCCGCGACAGCTCGCTCTCGCGCTCGGACAGGGCACGTCGCAGCTGCGCGTACTCGCGGATGTCGCCGAGCTCGCACGTCAGGTTCTGCTCGTACTCGCGCAGCGTCTGCTCGTTGCGCCGGATCTGCTTTGCGAGCCCGGCCACGCCGCGGTCGGCCTGGAACTGCGCGAACGACGACTCGAGCAGGCGCCGTGCCGCCGTCCGTCCCATCTGGGCGACGAGGTTGACCGCCATGTTGTACGAGGGACGAAACGACGACCGCAACGGATAGGTACGCGTCGATGCGAGACCGGCGACGCGGCTCGGGTCGACCTCGGGACTCCACAGCACGACGGCATGGCCCTCGATGTCGATGCCGCGGCGCCCGGCCCGTCCGGTCAACTGGGTGTACTCGCCGGGCGTGAGGTCGGCATGCGTCTCGCCGTTGAACTTGCTCAGCCGCTCGAGCACGACGGTGCGGGCCGGCATGTTGATGCCGAGCGCGAGCGTCTCGGTGGCGAAGACGGCCTTCACCAGGCCGCGCACGAACAGTTCCTCGACGGTCTCCTTGAAGGCGGGGACGAGGCCGGCGTGGTGCGGGGCGATGCCGCGGCGCAGCCCGTCGCGCCAGTCCCAGTAGCCGAGCACGTCGAGGTCCTCGCCGGGAATGCTCGCGCAGCGCTGCTCGACGATCGCTGTCGATCTGTTCGCGCTCGTCCTCGGTCGTGAGCCACAGCCCGGCGTACACGCACTGCTGCACGGCCGCGTCGCAGCCGGCGCGGCTGAACACGAACGTGATCGCCGGCAGCAGGCCCTCGCTGTCGAGGCGGGCGATGACGTCAGGACGTGGGGTCGGCCGCCAGCCCCGCAGCCCGCGCGGGCCGCCACGCCGGTTGTAGCGCACCGGGATCGAGGTAGCGCATGCGCTCGTTGACGTAGCGGGTCAGAGCCGGATCGACTGTCGCGGCGCCGGCTCTGCCGTGCTCGTCGTCGGCAGCCCCGAACAGGTCGAACATCCGCTTGCCGATCAGCATGTGCTGCCACAGCGGCACGGGCCGTTGCTCGTGCACGATGACCCTGGTCTCGCCGCGTACCGAGACGAGCCATTCGCCGAACTCCTCGGCGTTCGACACAGTCGCCGACAGCGACACCATGCGCACCGACAGCGGCAGGTGGATGATCACCTCTTCCCAGACGCCGCCGCGGAACCGGTCGCCGAGGTAGTGCACCTCGTCCATGACCACGTAGCCGAGGTCGGCGAGCGAGGAGCTGCCGACATAGAGCATGTTGCGCAGCACCTCGGTCGTCATGACGACGATGGGTGCGTCGGCGTTGACCGAGTTGTCGCCGGTGAGCAGGCCGACCTGGCCGGCGCCGTGCCGGTCGACCAGGTCGTTGTACTTCTGGTTCGACAGCGCCTTGATCGGTGTCGTGTAGAAGCACTTCTGACCCGAAGCGAGCGCCAGATGTACGGCGAACTCGCCGACGACGGTCTTGCCCGCACCGGTCGGCGCGCACACCAGTACCGCGTAGCCGTCCTCGAGCGCCGCGCAGGCCTCGACCTGGAAGCCGTCGAGCCGAAACGGAAGGCTGCCACGGAAATCGTGCAGCGCGGGACGCTCGGACCGCCGCCGCGCAGCGACATACCGTTCGCTGGGCGACGACATGCGTCCAGCCTAGTTACCGCCGCGTCGAGTGACGGATGCCCGCGGTGCGTGACGCCGAATCCGGCGTCACCCAATCGCGGGGGACGTCACTCAACCGCGGGGGACGTCACTCAACAGGATCAGGTGGTGTCGCCCCAGCTGTCGTCACCGGCGCTCAGTGGCTGCGGCACGGCGTCGATCGAGGACGGGGTCTCGTCGTCCAGATGCTCGACGGCGCGCTCCTCGGCGCGGCGGCGCGCCTTGCGACGGTCGTGCACGACAGCGAACAGCACCGCACCCTCGAACAGCAACACCATCGGCACCGCCATTGCGCACATGGTGAACGGGTCGGTGGTCGGCGTCGCGACGGCAGCGAACAGGAAGATCAGGAAGATCGCGATCCGTTGCGACTTCTTCAGCGCACGCGCGGGCAGCGCGCCGGCGAGGTTCGCCATCACGACCAGCAGCGGCAACTCGAACGCGGCCCCGAAGATCACCATCATGAGCGTGACGAACGAGATGTAGTCGCTGACGGTCAGCTGCGCGGCAGTGCCGTTGCCGCCCTGTTCGATCACGATCTTCAGGCCCTTGGCCAGGACGAGATACGCGAGCGCCATACCGGCCGCGAAGAGCACCGAGGACACGATCACGAAGACGATCGTGTAGCGGCGCTCGTTCTTGCGCAGACCCGGCGTGATGAACGCCCAGATCTGGTACAGCCACAGCGGTGCGGTCAGCACGGCGCCCGCGATCGCGGACACCTTCAGTCGCGTGGTGAAACCGTCGAGCGCGCCGTGATAGATCAGCACACAACCCTTGCCCGGTTGTGTGTAGCGGTACTTCGACGGCACCTCGCAGTACGGATGCTTCAGGAAATCGAGGATCTGGCTGTAGAACACCCAGCCGACGACCGCACCGATGGCGACGATCAACAGCATCCAGATGATGCGCCGGCGCAGTTCGCGCAGGTGGTCCATGACCGACATGCGGCCCTCGGGATTGGACCGTCGGCGGCGAACCTTGCGCGCGACCTTGGCCACGTCAGTGCCGCGCCTCGATCATGCGCAGTTGCGTAGCGGACACCTCGTCCTGCAACTCGCTGAGCTCGCTCGAGAGTCCCTGCAACTTGGCGAGGTCGGCGCGCAACCGCTTGCTCTTCCACGTCAGTTCGTAGGCGCAGAAGGCCAGCACGACCGCAGCAAGCACGGCCGCGCCGATCCAGACGAACAAGACGATCACCCGGTCACCCGGTCACTCCGCAAGCGTCGCTCATCACGCCGCAACCCTACGTCGCGGCATATGCAGCGAGTGCGTCGGCGGCGTCGGACCTGATCGACTCGGCCAGCCACCCGGGTGAGAGCACCGCGACCTGGCCACCGGAACCGAGCACCAGCGCGCGCACCCAGGCCGGCTCCGAGACCCGCAGGCTCAGCTGTAGGCCGTCCGGCAACTCGGTGACCTCCTCGGACGGGTAGTAGTCGGCGACCCAGGCGTAGGCCTCCGACACCCGCAGCACGGCGAGCAGGTGTTCGGACGCGGGCTGGAACACGCCCTCGGCCAGGTCGCGCAGCTGCAGGCCCTGGGGCGGCCGGGCGGGCTCGTCGAGCAGGCGGACGTCCTCGATCCGGTCGACGCGGAACACCCGCACGCCCTCGGCGTTGCGGCACCAGGCCTCGAGGTAGGAGTGCCCGTCGGCCTCGAACACCCGCAGCGGGTCGACGGTGCGCTGCGTCGACTCGTCCCGGGCCGCGGTGTAGTAGCGCAGTTCGAGCGCGCGGGACTCGGCGATCGAGCGATGCAGCACGGGCAGCAGGCGGGTCGTCGCGTCCAGGGCCACGGTGACGGCGGCATCATCGACCGCTCCCCCGGCGGCCGTCTCGACCTTGGCGAGCGCGCGCTGCACGGCGTCGCTGTCGGCCAGTCCCGGCGTCTCGGCGAGCGTGCGCAACGCGACCGCGAGCGCGAGGGCCTCCTCGGCCGACAGGCGCAGGGGCCGCGACATGCCGGCGTCGAAGATCACCGACACGGTCTCGCCCTCGAACGACAGGTCGATCAGGTCGCCGGGTCCGTGCCCGGGCAGGCCGCACATCCACAGCAACTGCAGGTCGCGGCGCAGCTGCTGCTCGGTCACCCCGAAGTCGGCGGCGGCGTCGGCGACCTTGATGCCGTCATGGGCCTGCAGGTACGGGACGAGCGCGAGGAGCCGGGGCAGCCGCTGCTCGTTCGCGTTCGCGCGGGTCATCACGCCTGCACCGCTGCGCGCAGCCGGGCGATGACGGCGTCGGCGAGTTCCGGTGGGTCGAGCACGCGCGCGGCCGATCCGGCCGCGGCAACCTGGCGGGCGAGCCAGTGCAGATCGACGAAGTTGATCTCGAGCGTGCCGTCGACGTCCTTGTCGGCGATGCGGCGCAGCGACGCGACGCCGTTGCCGGTGACCCGGACATGCGCCACGTGGGTGTCGTCGGCGACGCGTCCGCTCACCATGTCGAGCAGGTCGACGCCGTCCGGCCGCTCGAACGCGCCGGGCGTGCCGAGCGTCTCGACGCGGCCGACGATGCGCGAGAGCCGGAAGCTGCGCGGCTCGTCACGGTCGCGGTCGAACCCCGCGACGTACCAGCGTCCCCGCCATGACAGCACACCCCAGGGTTCGATGGTGCGTGTCTGTGCGGATCCCGCTCCTGACTTCAGATAGTCGAAACGCACAGCTCGCGCCGTGCGCGCGGCATCGATCAGCGCCGGCAGGCTCGGGTCGCTGGTGTCGAGGTCGGGCACCGCGCCGGGCGCCGCGTCGTCCTGCACGGTGGTACCGGCGGCGCGCAGCTTCATCAGCGCCGAGCGGGCCTGCTCGCCCAGCGTGGCCGAGCGCCACAGCCGGCCCGCGAGCCCGACCGCGGCGGCTTCCGCGGCGTCGAACTCGATCGGCGGGAGTTCGTACTCGCCGCGCTTGATCCGGTAGCCGTCCTCGGCGTCGAAGTGCGAGTTGCGCCCGGTCTCGAGCGGGATGCCCAGGTCGCGCAGCTCGGCCTTGTCGCGTTCGAACATGCGCTTGAACGCCTCGTCGGTCGCCTTGCTCCCGTCGGCGCCCTCGTAGCCGGGGACGGCGTCGCGGATGCGCTCGGCGGTCAGGAACTGGCGCGTCGAGAGCAGGCAGATGACCAGGTTGACCAGTCGCTCCGCCCGCCGTGCCGCCATGTCCTCGAAACTAATGCCCGTGCGGCGCCGGGGCGTCGAGGCGCGCGTGTCCGGTCGCGTGTTCGAACCGGTGGGCATGCGCTACAGGTTAGTGACTCGCGAGTGGTCATTTACACCGCGAGTGGACGAATATAAGTGACCACTGGGTGCGTCAGTGACCACTCGCGGGGTCACATGCTGGCTATCAGCTTCTCGACGCGCTCGTCGACGGCCCGGAACGGGTCCTTGCACAGGACGGTGCGCTGGGCCTGGTCGTTGAGCTTGAGGTGCACCCAGTCGACGGTGAAGTCGCGGCGCTTGTCCTGGGCCCGCTTGATGAAGTCGCCGCGCAGCTTGGCCCGGGTCGACTGCGGCGGGACGCTCTTGGCCTCGAACACCGACAGATCGGACACGATGCGGTCCACGGCCCCGCGCTTCTGCAGCAGGTAGTAGAGACCGCGACGGCGCGAGATGTCGTGGTAGGCAAGGTCGAGCTGCGCGATGCGCGGCGACGACAGCGGCAGATCGTGCTTGGTGCGGTAGCGGTCGATCAGCTGGTACTTGGTCGCCCAGTCGATCTCACGATCGATCAGCGTGAGGTCCTGCTTGTCGACGGCGTCCAGCGTGCGGCCCCACAGCTCGAGCACCCGCTTCGACGAGTCGTCCGAACCGGTGCGCTCGACGTAGTCGACGGCGCGCGTGTAGTACTCGCGCTGGATGTCGAGCGCGCTCGCCGTGCGTCCCGCGGCGAGCCGGATGGGACGCGTTCCGGCCAGGTCGTGGCTGATCTCGCGGATCGCCCGGATCGGGTTCTCGAGAGTCAGATCGCGGAAGGTGACACCGTCCTCGATCATGCGCAGCACCAGGTGCGCCGAGCCGACCTTGAGCATGGTCGTCGACTCGTTCATGTTCGAGTCGCCGACGATCACGTGCAGGCGCCGGTAACGCTCGGCGTCGGCGTGCGGCTCGTCGCGGGTGTTGATGATCGGACGTGAGCGCGTGGTCGCCGACGACACGCCCTCCCAGATGTGCTCGGCGCGCTGGCTCACGCAGTAGACCGCGCCGCGCGGAGTCTGCAGCACCTTGCCCGCGCCGCAGATCAGCTGCCGGGTGACGAGGAACGGGATGAGCACGTCCGCGAGCCGGGTGAATTCGCCGTGCCGGCCGACTAAGTAGTTCTCGTGGCAGCCGTAGGAGTTCCCCGCCGAATCGGTGTTGTTCTTGAACAGGTAGATGTCGCCGGCGATGCCCTCGTCGTGCAGCCGCTTCTCGGCGTCGACGACGAGCCCCTCGAGGATCCGCTCGCCGGCCTTGTCGTGCGCGACGAGGCTTTCCAGCGTGTCGCACTCCGGCGTGGCGTACTCGGGGTGGCTGCCGACGTCGAGATAGAGCCGCGCGCCGTTCTTCAGGAACACGTTGGACGAGCGGCCCCACGACACGACGCGGCGGAACAGGTAGCGGGCGACCTCGTCCGGGGACAGCCGGCGCTGGCCGTGGAACGTGCACGTCACCCCGTACTCGTTCTCGATACCGAAGATGCGCCGCTGCATCCGTCCACCGTAACCGTCCGGTGGCACTGACCCCAGGCGCGCACACGGCGTGCCGTTGCCGACCCGCGGCAGCCGGGATAGGTTCGGGCAACCCTGTCCGATTTGCGCGCTTTGCGTAATTCTCCGAGAGGATCGACCATGCCCACACCCGTGCTGCGCCGCGCGACGGCGCTCGCCGTCGCGCTCGCGAGCGCCGTCGCGCTCGCCGTTGCGTTGCTCGCCGCCCCTTCGGCAATCGCTGCCGCCACCGACCACCACAGCCTGCGGTTCACCCCCATCCGCATCGGCACGCCCCAGCGCGCCGTCACCGTGCACCGCAACGGCTACAACCAGGACGGGCAGAACTGGTCCGGCTACGCCGCGACCGGCTCGGGGTTCAGCTCGGTGACCTCGAACTGGACCGAGCCGGCGGTGACCTGCAACTCGACCAACGACCTGTTCGCACCGTGGGTCGGCATCGACGGCTACGGCACGCCCACGGTCGAGCAGACCGGCGTCGCCACCGACTGCTCGAGCGGTTCGCCGGTCTACCAGGGCTGGTACGAGATGTATCCCGCGGCGCCGGTCTACTACAGCGACTACGTCGCGCCGGGTGACTCGATGACGGCCACCGTCACCCGGAGCGGCACGTCGTACTCGCTGAAGCTGACCGACAACTCCCAGGGCTGGTCCAAGACGACGAACCAGTCGCTGGTCGCCAGCAACGCCAGCGTCGAGGTGATCATGGAATCCCCGACCGGCGCCTACCCCGACTTCGGCAGCGTGAACTTCAGCGGCTCGACCGTCGACGGCGGCACTCTCGGCGCGACCAACCCGGTCGCACTGGACGCGAGCAACTCCGGCGGTTTCGAGGATCACACCAGCGCGCTGAGCGGCGGCACGGCGTTCTCGATCAGCTACCTGCGCGAGTAACGGCAGCCTTGCGCGGTTGCTTTACATGTGAAACCTTCATGTAAAGTAACCGCGCGGAGGTGGCAATGACGGCGACCCTGTCCGGACGGGCGATCCGGAGCACCGAACGTCCCGACTGGCGCGACGGCAAGCGCTACCTGTGGCTGATCGGCGCGGTCGTGCCGACCTTCCTGTTCGCGGGCTGGGGCCTGGTCGACGCCACCGGCCTCGGCGTGTTCTGGTGGATCGGGCCGCTGTTCATCTACGTGCTGATCCCGTTGCTCGACCTGGCCATCGGCGCCGACCCGACCAACCCGCCGGACGACGTCGTCGCGTGGCTCGAGCAGGACCGCTACTACCGCTGGGTCACCTACGCGTTCCTGCCCCTGCAGTACCTCGCACTGGTCACCGGCTGCTGGCTGATCGCGTTCCACGACGGGCTCGGCGTCGTCGACAGGCTCGGCATCGCCTTCACACTCGGCACGTTGAACGGTGTGGCGATCAATACCGCGCACGAACTCGGCCACAAGAAGGAACACGCCGAACGCTGGCTGGCCAAGATCGCGCTCGCCCCGACCGGATACGGCCACTTCTTCATCGAGCACAACCGCGGCCACCACGTCCGCGTCGCCACGCCTGAGGACCCCGCGTCGTCACGGCTGGGCGAGTCGTTCTGGGCGTTCCTGCCCCGCACCGTGCTCGGGTCGCTGCGCAACGGCTGGAGCCTCGAGCGCAACCGACTGCGCCGGATGGGCAAGCGCACGTTCTCGCTGCGCAACGACATCCTCAACGCCTGGGCGATGACACTCGTGCTGTGGGCGGCGCTGGTCGTCGCGTTCGGCGCGGTGATCGTGCCGTACCTGGTCATCCAGGCGGTGTTCGGCTTCTGCCTGCTCGAGGCGGTCAACTATCTCGAGCACTACGGCCTGCAACGGCAGCGTCTCGAGAACGGGCGGTGGGAGCGCGTGACGCCGCGGCACAGCTGGAACAACAACAACGTCACGACGAACCTGTTCCTGTACCACCTGCAGCGGCACAGCGATCACCACGCGAACCCGACCCGCCGGTACCAGGCACTGCGGCACTTCGAGGATTCGCCGCAGCTGCCCAGCGGCTACGCCACGATGATCGTGCTGTGCTACGTCCCGCCGCTGTGGCGCCGGGTGATGGACCGCCGCGTGCTCGCCCACTACGACGGCGACGTGAGCCGTGCGAACATCCATCCGCGCCGGCGCGAGAGCGTCCTGGCCCGGTACGCAAACGAGGGACAGGGCACACTCGCGGCGTGAGATACCGCTGCGAGGTGTGCGGCTACGAGTACGACGAGCGCCGGGGCGAGCCGCGCGAGGGCTTCCCGCCCGGTACGCCCTGGGCCGACGTCCCGGACGACTGGCCGTGCCCCGACTGCGGCGTGCGCGAGAAGCTCGACTTCGCCCCGGTGACCTGATGGCGGTGCGGGACGCGATCGTCGACGCCGTCGACACGCTCGTGCGCGAGCGGGGCTGGGCCGCGACGACGATGGCCGATGTGGCCCGCGCCGCTGGCGTGAGCCGGCAGACGGTCTACAACGAGTTCGGCACCCGGCAGGAACTCGTCCAGGCCTACGTGCTGCGCGAGATCGACGTGCTCGTCGACGCCGTCGAGACGCACGTGCGGGCACACCATCACGACGCCCGCGAGGCGCTGTCGGGCGCGTTCGGGCTGTTCCTCGAACTCGCCTCGGACGAACCGCTCGTGCGCATCATCGTCGCCGACGCCGAGGGAGGTGAGCTCGTCCGCCTCCTGACCACGGTCGGCCTGTCGGTCGCCACCGAGCGCGTCGGCGCGCTCGTCCAGGACGTGTGGCCCCAGGTCGGCCGCGCCGACGCCCGTCTGCTGGCCGCCGCGCTCGCCCGGCTCGCGATCAGCCACGCGCTGGTGCCGCTGCAGGCCGCGGACGTCTCCGCCGCCGCGGTCACCCGGCTGGTCGGCCCGTTCGTCGACCAGATACTGCAACAGGATGTCGGGGCATAACGCATCGGGAGTCAGCTCGTTGTTACCAGTAGGTAACAACCCCGAACCCGAGGAGCGCCATGCGCCGCACCGTCGCCGCTGCCGTCGCGACCGCCCTGACCGCCACCGCGGCTGCCGCCGCGTTCGGCGCAGGCCCGAGCACCGCCGCCACCCCCAAGTACACGGTGCGCACGCTGCACTTCCTGGTTCACACCGGGCCGAAGGGCGGCACACCCTGCGACATCATCGGCGACCTCTACACCCCGCGCGGCGCCAGCGCGAAGCATCGCGTGCCCGCCATCCTCGCCACGAACGGATTCGGTGGGTCGAAGGACGACCAGGCCGGCCTCGGCAAGGCGTTCGCCTCGCGGGGCTACGAGGTCCTGTCCTACTCCGGGCTCGGCTTCGGCGGCAGCGGCTGCAAGATCACGCTGGACGACCCTGACTACGACGGCCGGGCAGGTAGCCAGCTCGTGTCGTTCCTCGGCGGCGCGCCGGGCATCGCCTTCACCGACGCCAACCACACGAACAAGGTCGCCCCGCTGCGGGTCGTCATCCACGACAAGCGCGACCACCGCGGCCATGCCCGTCGCTTTGACCCGCGCGTCGGGATGATCGGCGGCTCCTACGGCGGCGAAATCCAGTTCGCCGTCGCCGACGACGACCCGCGCCTGGACACCATCGTCCCGCTCATCACCTGGAACGACCTCACCTACTCGCTCGCGCCGAACAACACCGACCAGGTGCGCGGGGTGACCACGTCCAACCCGGGCGCCATCAAGTTGACCTGGGGCCTGCTGTTCTCGGCAGACGGCGCAGCCGACGGGCTCTCCGGCGGTCAGCAGGACCCGCAGCGCGACGTCGGTTGCCCGAACTTCGCGACCTTCGTATGCCCGGCTCTGGCGACCGGTGGGAGCACCGGCTACTTCCAGCCGGATGCGCTGAAGGCCTTCCGGCACGCGTCCGTGGCGAGCTACATGAAGCGCATCCGCATTCCCACGCTGCTCATCCAGGGCGAGAACGACACCCTGTTCAACCTCAACGAGGCGGCCGCGACGTACCGGGCACTGCGCGCCCAGCACACGCCGGTCAAGATGATCTGGCAGTCGTGGGGTCATTCGCAGTCGACGCCCGCGCCGGGCGAGCTCAACCTGGCCAACCCGAACCCGCGCACGCAGTACGAGACCAAGCGCGTCGCTGCGTGGTTCGACCACTACCTCAAGAGGCAGACGCGCGTCTCGACCGGCCCGCAGTTCAGCTACTTCCGCGACTGGGTGCGCTATCACGGCATCGCGACCCCGGCGTATCAATCCGCGAGCCACTTCCCTGTCGGCCACCTGCGCACGTTCTACCTGTCGGGTGACAAGACCTTACGGAACACGGCGAAGCACCTCGACACCAGCGCACAGACGTTCACGACTCCACCGGCCGGCCCGCCGACATCGCTGAACAAGGTCGACGTGATCGGCAGCTACAGCAAGCAGGGCCCGCCCGAGACCGACTCGCCGGCCAACTCCGCCATCTGGGACGGGCCGAAGCTGGACCACGCGATGATCGTGGTGGGTTCGCCGCGGCTGACGATGAAGGTCAGTGCGCCGACCGCCGCCGCAACGCAATCGACCGGTCCCGGTGGACAGCTCGTGCTGTTCGTCAAGGTGAAGGACGTGGCCGCTGACGGCTCGGGTCATCTGATCAAGGCGCTCGAAGCGCCGATCCGCGTCGCCAACGTGTCGAAGCCGTTCACAGTGCGTCTGCCCGGCATCGTGCACCGCTTCGCGAAAGGCCATCACCTCGAGCTCGTCGTCGCGTCCGGTTCGCCCAACTACCGCGGCGGCCTCACGGCGAACCCGGTCTCGATCGCCGGCGGGGCGCGGCAGGTGCTCAGGCTGCCGGTCACCTGAGTGCCGCTGCTCACTACGGTGAGCAACATGAGCGGTTTCGCCTCTTTCGACGACTATCTCGCGCTGAGCCGGATCGACGGTCTGGCGCTCGCGCCGGACGGATCGCGGCTGGTCGCCGCGATCAGCGAGCTCACCGAGGACGGCGACAAGTTCGTCAGCTCGTTGTGGGAGCTCGATCAGACCGGCCAGACCCCGGCACGGCGGCTGACCCGGTCGGACAAGGGTGAGAGGTCCCCAGCCTTCTGCCCCGACGGCTCGCTGCTGTTCACCTCCACACGCGAGGCCGACGACGACGGGCCGGCCGCGCTGTGGCGGCTGCCGGCGATCGGCGAGGCCGAGCGCGTGCTCACGCGTCCGGGCGGGATCGCCGCGTCCGGCGTTGCGCTGTCGTCCGGCACCGTGGTGGTGTCGACGAAGGCTTTTGCCGGCACCACCGACGGCGAGGCGGACGAGACGCGCCGCAAGACCCGCAAGGACAAGAAGATCACCGCGGTGCTGCACACCGAATCTCCCGTGCGATTCTGGGACCACGATCTCGGCCCCGACGAGGTGCGTCTGCTCGCGCTGCACGACCTCGACACGGGCGACGCCGTCGACCTCACGCCCGAACCGGGCCGCGCGCTCGACGAGGCGGCGTTCGCGGTCACGCCCGACGGATCGACGGTCGTCGTGAGCTGGAACGTGCCGGACGAGCCGGGGTACCCCCGTGCCCAACTGATCGCGATCGACACTGCCGACGGATCGCGACGCGTCCTCGCCGACGAGCCGCACGTGTTCTACGGGTCGCCGGCCGTGTCGCGCGACGGAAGGTCGGTCGTGTGCGTGCGCGGGATCGACTCCGACTACGACACGCCGCCGAAGAATTCGCTGTGGCTCATCGACCTCGCCTCTGGCGAGGGCCGCGAGTTGGTCGCCGACCCGGACCTCTGGCCGGGCGCCCCGCAGTTCTCCGCCGACGGCCGGTCGATCTTCTTCACCGCCGACCAGCAGGGGCACTGCCCGATCTTCCGGGTCGACGTCGAGACGGGCGCCGTCACCCGCGTCACGTCCTCCGGGCACTTCAGCAGCGTCCGGGTGCATCCGGACGGCGCCACCCTGTTCGCGTTGCGCGACGCCGTCACCAGCCCGCCCCGGCCCGTCCGCCTCGACGCCACAGCCACCGAAGGCGACGCGGTCGAGCTGCACGCGCCCGGCGCTATCGACGCGCCCGGCCGGGTCGAGCGGGTCTCGACGCAGGCTGCGGACGGCACGACCGTCGAGGGTTGGCTCGCGCTGCCCGACGACGCGTCGGCCGACTCGCCGGCGCCGTTCCTGCTGTGGATCCACGGCGGCCCGCTCAACAGCTGGAACAGCTGGAGCTGGCGCTGGAATCCGTGGTTGCTGGTCGGGAAGGGGTACGCCGTCCTGCTGCCCGATCCCGCGCTGTCGACCGGGTACGGCGCGGGCATGATCGAGCGTGGCTGGGGGCAGTGGGGCGGAGCTCCGTTCACCGACCTGATGTCGATCACCGACGCCGTCGTCTCCCGTCCCGACATCAACGAGACCAGGACGGCCGCGATGGGCGGCTCCTACGGCGGGTACATGGCCAACTGGGTCGCCGGCCACACCGACCGGTTCCGCTGCATCGTCACGCACGCGAGCCTGTGGGCACTCGACCAGTTCCAGGCGACGACCGACCATCCCGCGTACTGGGCCCGCGAGTGGGGCCTGCCCGCCGACCAGCCCGAGCGCTACGCCGAATGGTCACCGCACCACTTCGTCAAGGCGATCACGACGCCGATGCTCGTCGTCCACGGCGACAAGGACTACCGGGTTCCCATCGGCGAGGCCCTGCGTCTCTGGTACGACCTGCAACGCTCGGGCGTCGAGTCGTCCTATCTTTACTACCCCGACGAGGGGCACTGGATCCTGAAGCCAGGCAACGCGCGCGTCTGGTACGAGACCGTGTGGGCGTGGCTGGCGCACCACGTGCACGACGAACCCTGGGTCAAGCCCGACCTGCTCTGAAAGCTCAGGTCGTCAACTTCAACACCGGTGTCCCGTCGGGTCCGGTGATCTCGACCTTCGTGATCTGTGCCGGCGTCAGCGACGTCCCCGCCTGGTAGTCGATGTCCTTGTCCGGCGGCAGCTTCCAGTCGCCGAGGCGGTGCGGCCGGCCGGAGCGGTCGTAGACGACCAACCCGTAGTGCCAGGCCTTGTCGACGCTGGCGTCGAGGTAGTGGCAGCGCACATCGATGGCAGTGCCCCAGCTCTTGGCCGTCAGGCTGGCCGTCGCGCTGACCGGGCTCTGCGCGACCGCGACGAACGCGCGGCGCGCCGGGCCGCCGGACGTCGAGGCCGGCCACAACGCGATGACCAGGGCAAGCACACAGGCTGCCGCGACCGCAGCGAGCGACCCGACCACCAGCCGCTGGCGGCGTCGCTGGCGGCCCGCCGTGCGGAGCAGTGACGGCAGCAACGTCATCGGGAGCGGTTCGTCGACGAGATCGGTCTCGTCGATGCCTGCGAGCAGCGCGGGCAGCGCGTCGATCTCACGCACACGGGCCCGGCACTCGTCGCACGTGAGCAGATGCATTTCGAAGGCGGCCTGTTCGTCAGGTGCCAGCGCACCGAGGACGTAGGCCGCATCGTCGTAGCGGTGCGGATCGGTGGTGCTCACGACCTACCTCCCATCTCGTCGATCGCCAGGCGCAGGGCGCGCAGGGCGTAGTGGGTGCGTGACTTGACCGTGCCGGGCGGGATGCCCAGCGTGGCTGCAGCCTCGGCGACCGAGGAACCCCGGAAGTAGCACTCGAGGATGACCTCGCGGTGCTCCGTCGAGAGGGTGCGCAGGGCAGCGACAACCAGCTCGCGGTCGACGGTGTGTTCGGCGATCGCGTCGAGTTCGCCGCTGCGCCGCGGCTCGGGCAGCTCGTCGGTGACGACTTCGGGACGCGTGCGCGACGAGCGCCAGTCGTCGATGACGATGCGGCGCGCCACCGTGTAGAGCCAGCCGCGCGGTGAGCCCTTGCTCTGGTCGAGGACGGACGGGGTTCGCCACGCGCGGAGCAGGGTCTCCTGCACCACGTCCTGCGCCTTCGCACGGTCACCGCCGGTCAGCCGCACCACGTACGTCCACAGGGCGTGGGCGTGCTGATCGTGCAGCGTTCGCAACAGCTGGTCGTCGCTCAGGTCCACAAGTGTGGCACTCATGGTTGTGTCCGCGACACGGTCATACCTGTGATACGCGCCAGAACCCCGGTTCGGTTCAGCACCGCCGAAGTAACGTCGTCGATCGTGAACCAGCATCCGGCGACGCCCGTACGGCCAATCATGACAACTTCGCACGTTTCCCGGCGCGCGGCGCTCGCAGCGGGTGCGGGCGCGGTCGGCGCCGTTGGTCTGGCGGCATGTGGCAGCACCGGCGCAGCCACGACGGCCCCGCCGAAATCGGCCAGCGGGCAGCAGGTCGCCAAGGTCTCGGACATCAAGGTCGGTGAGGCCATCTCGGCCGACGTCGACGGGCACCCGGTGATCGTCTCGCGGCCCACCGGGAGCACCGTGGCCTGCTTCAGCGCGATCTGCACGCATCAGGGCTGCACGGTGCAGCCGCAGGGCAACAAGGCCGTCTGCCCGTGCCACGGCTCGGTCTACAACGCGCTGACCGGCAAGGTGCTCCAGACCCCGGCACCCGCACCGCTGCCCAAGGTGGCGGTGAAGGTCGAGCACGGCGACATCGTCACGTCCTGACGCCCGCCCTGCCCCGCCCCTCCCCGTCCGGCAGTGGTCAGTTCGGGACTCAGTGGTCGGTTGCAGCTGACCACTGAGGCCGCAACTGACCACGGCCGCGGGCTACGGCAGGTCGTCGGGATCGATCTCGTCGGCGACCTCAGGCGGGATCGCGGTCGCCGGATCGGCTGCTTCCCCTGCCGGCAGCAGGCGGGTCAGCGCGGCGCCGGTGAGCCGCCGGAACTTGCGCTTGCCCCGGGTGCGGTCGAGCACCGCGACCTCGAGCTGGGACGTGGGCAGCTCCCGCGGCTTACCGTCGGTACCGCCTGCCGATCCGAGCGCCGAGACGGCCGCGTGCAGGCCGTCGTGCAGCGACGCGCCCGGCGTGAAGTTGCGCTTCAACTCCGACGCGATCGCGTCGGCCTGGCCACCCATCACGAGGAAGTCCGGCTCGTCGACAATCGTCCCGTCGTAGGTCAGTCGGTACAGCTGATCGCCGTCAGGGCTGTCGCCGACCTCGGCGACGCAGATCTCGACCTCGTACGGCTTCTGCTGCTCGGTGAAGATCGCCCCCAGCGTCTGCGCGTACGCGTTCGCCAGGGCGCGCGCCGTCACATCGCGACGGTCGTAGGAGTAGCCGCGCAGGTCGGCCAGACGGATGCCTGCCACGCGCAGGTTCTCGTACTCGTTGTACTTGCCGACGCCCGCGAACGCGATGCGGTCGTAGATCTCGCTGATCTTGTGCAGCGTGTTGGACGTGTTCTCGGCGACGAGCAGCACCCCGTCGGGGTACTTGAGCACGACGACACCGCGCCCGCGCGAGACGTTCTTGCGCGCGTACTCGGAACGGTCGCGCATGATCTGCTCGGCCGAGGCGTAGAACGGCATGGACATTGCCAGGTCTCCTTCAGCTGCCCGGTTGCGTCTGGCGCTCGGCGATGATGTCGCGCACGACCGTCGCCAGGTCGTCCTCGGGCACGCGCTGAGCGCCGTCGGCATCAGCGACCCACACGACGGGGTAGATGCCGCGGGTGATGTCAGGCCCGCCCGTGGCTGAATCGTCGTCGGCGGCGTCGTAGAGCGCTTCGACGACGACGCGCACCACGCCCGCACGGTCGAGACCCGGCCGCCACAACTTTTTCAGCGCACCGCGGGCGAACAGCGAGCCACTGCCGACCGAGTGGAAGTAGCGCTCGGGATAACGCCCGCCGGCCACGTCGAAGCTGTAGATGCGGGCGGCGTCGGCGGGATCGGGTGCGTCGACATCGAAGCCTGCAAACAGCGGGACTACGGCGAGTCCCTGGATCGCCTGCCCGAGGTTGCCGCGGATCATCGTCGCCAGGCGGTTCGCCTTGCCGTCGAGGGTGAGCTGGGTTCCCTCGATCTTCTCGTAGTGCTCGAGCTCGACCTGGTAGAGCCGCACGATCTCGATCGCGAGGCCCGCCGTTCCGGCGATGCCGACGAGGCTGTAGTCGTCGGCGGCGAAGACCTTCTCCATGTCGCGCTGCGCGATCAGGTTGCCTGCGGTGGCGCGGCGGTCGCCTGCCATGACGACGCCGCCGTCGAACAGTGCCGCGACGATCGTGGTGCCGTGGGGCGCGTCGGCGGGGTACGCCTGCGAGCGCGGCAGGAGCTCCGGCGCGGCCGCGGAGAGGAATTCGGCGAAGGACGACGAACCGGGTGACGTCGCGTACCGGAGTATCCCGTGCACGCCGGGTCGCTCGTTGGTCAACGTGGCTCCTCGCTGGGTGGGACGGACATCAGCGACCCTACCCAGCCACGGCGACCGCGAGCCGGTCGGCTCGGACGTGCCTTACTGGCCGCCCTTTTGCACGAACGCACGGACGAAGTCCTCGGCATTCGTCTCGAGAACGTCGTCGATTTCGTCGAGAATCGCGTCGACGTCCTCGGTCAGCTTCTCGTGGCGCTCGGCGACGTCGGACTGCTCTTCGGTCTCGACCTCGTCGACCTTGTCGTGTTGCTTCTGGGGCCGGCTCTGGCCGCTGTCGTGAGTGGGCATCGTCAGCTCCCCTTTCTGGTTGCGACCTCACCCTAACCCGGCACCGTCAGTAGTGCGGGACAAGAGGCCTTCCGCTTGCGGATTGAGTGGGTAACCGCAGCGCAGCGGGTAAGAGCGGGTATGCCGCGCCTGCTGATCGGTCCTGTCCTGCGTCACGTCGGTACCACCGACGCCACTGTCTTCGTCGAGACCGACGAGGCGTGCGTGGTCGAGGTCCTCGGCGCTCGCGAACGCACCTGGCTGGCCGGCGGGCACCATTTCGCACTCGTGACGATCGAGGGCCTCGCCCCGGCGACATCGCATCCGTACGAGGTCCACCTCGACGGCGAGCAGGTGTGGCCGCCGCTCGACTCGTCCCGTCCCCCGTCGCGCATCCGAACGCAGGGTGGTGATGACGCCGAGGTGCGCCTGGCGTTCGGGTCGTGCCGCCACAGCCGCGCGGCCACCAAGATCGATGACCGGCACTTCTACGCCGACTCCCTCGCCGCCTACGGGCGTGAGCTGGCGACCCAGGACGAGAGCACGTGGCCCGACGGCATCCTGATGCTCGGCGACCAGGTGTATGCCGACGAGACCACGCCGGCCACCCAGCGGCGCATCCGCGCCAAGCGCGAGATGACCGACGACGGACCGGCCACCGAGGTGGCCGACTTCGAGGAGTACACGTGGCTCTACCTCGAATCGTGGACCGACCCCGACGTGCGGTGGCTGATGTCCACCGTCGGCAGCTCGATGATCTTCGACGACCACGACGTACGCGACGACTGGAACACCTCGCACGAGTGGCGCGAGGAGATGCAGCAGACCTCGTGGTGGCAGGACCGCATCGTGGGCGGGCTCTCGACGTACTGGATCTACCAGCATCTCGGCAATCTCGGCCCGGACGAGCTGCGCGTGAACGATCTGTACCAGCAGGTGCGCACGCACGGTGCCGACGTCGCCGCCCTGCTGCGTGACTTCGCCACGCACGCAGACGCCGAGGCCGACGGTGCGAAGGGCACCCGCTGGTCGTTCCGCCGCGACTTCGGCCGCGTGCGACTCGTGATGATCGACTCTCGGTGCGGGCGCATCCTCGGCGACGGGCAGCGCAGCATGGTGAGCAAGGACGAGTTCGCATGGATCCGGAAACAGACCGACGGCGACTACGACCACCTGCTGATCGGCACGTCACTGCCCTGGGTGTTGGGACGCGCGTTGCACGACGTGGAGGCCTGGGACGAGGTGCTCTGCGACGGCACGCGCGGCAAGCGGCTGGCCCGGTTCGGGGAGTGGCTGCGGCGTGCCGCCGACCTCGAACACTGGGCGTCGTTCAACAAGTCGTTCGAGGCGCTGGGCGACCTGATCGCGGCGGTCGGTCGCCGTCCTGACGCACCGGCGTCGATCTGCGTGCTCTCCGGCGACGTGCACCACGCCTACGCCGCCGAGGTGAACTTCCGCGAGCCGGTGCGCTCGCGCGTCTATCAACTGACGTGCTCGCCGCTGCACAACTACGTGCCGTTCTTCATGAAGTTCGCGTTCCGCATCTTCTGGAGCCGCTTCGTCGAGCGCACCCTGCATCTGGTGCTGGCTGTCGTTGCCCGGGTGCCGAAGCCGACGTTCACATGGACCCGGCTCGACGGGCCCTACTTCGGCAACGAGCTCGCCGAGTTCGTCGCGCACGGCCGCCACGCCGAGACCAGGCTGCGCAAGGCGGCGCGCAGCAACGACGTGGCACACCTCGAGGACGTCGCGCGGCTCGACCTCGCCGGCTGACGTCCCGGGGCGGCGAGTGACGTCCCCGCGGTTGAGTGACGTCCCTGCGGTTGAGTGACGGCGATTTCGCCGTCACTCATCGTCGCGATCCGTCACCCAATCCTGGGATCCGTCACGCACCGGAATTTGGGATGGGGGTCGGACGTTGGCGGGGTGTGAGCGCAGTCGTGGTGGCCACCGACTTCGGTGGCCCAGAGGTCCTGTCCGTCATCGACCGGCCCGTCGGCGAGCCCGGCCCCGACCAGGTGGTCGTGGACGTCCGTGCGATCGGGGTGAACCCGATCGATTACAAGAGCTACAGCGGCGCGTACGGCGCCAACCGGTCGCAGCTTCCCCGCCCCGTCGGGTCGGAGGCATCGGGTGTCGTCAGCTCCGTCGGCGCGGATGTGCGCGGCATCGCCGTCGGCGACGAGGTCATCGCCTTCCGCGCTCCCGGCGCGTACGCCGAGCAGGTGCTCGTCGACGCCTCCGAGATCACCCCCAAACCCGCTGAGGTCGAGTGGGACGCCGCCTCAGCCCTCATGCTGACCGGCACCACGGCGGTGCACGCGCTGAGCGCTGCCGACGTCGGCCCCGGTGAGACCGTCCTCGTGCACGGCGCCGCGGGCGGGGTCGGGCTGATGCTCGTGCAGCTTGCGGTCGCCCGCAAAGTGCGGGTCGTCGCGACGGCGAGCGAGCGCAATCACGAGTTGCTCGCGTCACTCGGCGCGACGCCCGTGGCTTACGGGCCAGGCCTCGCCGACCGGGTGCGCGCGGTCGCGCGCGACGGCGTCGACGCCGCCACCGACCTGATCGGCACCGACGAGGCGATCGACACCTCGCTCGAACTCGTCCCGCTGCACAGCCGCATCGTCTCGATCGCGGCCTTCGGCCGCGGCGTCGACGGGATCCGGCTCATCGGCGGCGGCCCTGGAGCCGACCCCGGTGACGACATCCGGCGGGCAGCACGCGGCATGCTCACCGAGGCGGTTGTCGAGGGGACGTTGCAGGTCATGATCGAGCGCACCTATCCCTTGGCCGACGCCGCCGAGGCACATCGCCACCTGATGGCCGGTCACGTCACCGGCAAGCTCGTCCTCATCCCCTAGCTCGGCTCGCCGGTCCGGCGTTCCCGGGATTGCTCAGGCTGGCGCGGCAGAGCCGGGCGCGTCGACGTCGCTCGCCGGGTCGATCAAGATCTTCGCGTGCTGCTCCGCCGTGCCGAGCGCGGTGAACGCCGCGTCCACTCCCCCGAGCCCGACGGTCGCGGTGACCACCGGCTGAGCATTGATCTTGCCGTCGGCGAGCAGGTGCAGCGCTTCGCGGAACTCGGCCGGCGTGTAACCGAGCACGAAGCGCAGATCGATCTCCTTGTTGATGCCCATCGCCGGCCGCACGGTGTCCGGCTGCATGCACACCCCGACCACGACGATGCGCGAGAACAGTGGCGCCGTGCTCATCAACTCATCGATCACACCGGGCACGCCGACACACTCGAAGATCACCGGATGCTTGGGCGTCGCCAGCCCTGTTGCGTCGGCGAGCTGCCAGATGCGATGCCACGGGACGAGTGGAATGCGCCGCAACTTGTCCATCGTGCCGACGGCGAGATCGAAGACATCCGGCGCGGCGGTCAGGTGACCGTGCTCCGGCGCCGACGCGAACGGTGACTCCGTGGCCGGGTCCACAACGACGTCCGCGCCGAGCTGCGTGGCCAGTGCGCGACGCGCCGCAGAGAAGTCGCTCGCGATCACGGTGCGCACACCGCTCGCCTTGAGCATGCCGATCACCGCGAGTCCGACCGGCCCGCAGCCGATGACCACAGCCACCTGGTTCTTCTTGATGTCGCTGCGGCGCACGGCATGCAGCCCGACAGCCATCGGCTCGGTCAGTGCGGCGATCTCGCTCGGCAGACCGTTGGGCACCGCGAAACTGAGCGACTGCTCGACGAGCACCTGCTCGGCGTAACCCCCAGGCGCCGACGTCGACAGCCCGGTCGGATGCACGGCGCCGCCGTTGCGCAGCAAGGGGAATGACACGACCCGGGTACCTGACGGCATCGCCTTCGTGGTCTTCGGGCCGCGGTCGAGCACTTCGCCGCAGAACTCGTGGCCGAGCACGACCACATCGCGCGAGCGGAAGATGCCGTCGTAGCCGACCAGCGCGGTGACGTCGGCGAGTTCGTCGCAGTTGTGGCGCGCGTGCAGGTCCGAACCGCAGATGCCGCAGCGCAGCACCTGCACTAGCAGCTGACCCGACGCGGGTTCGGGATCGGGCAGCTCGACGACGGCGAGTTGGGCATCGGTACACGTCACGGCCTTCACCGCGCCGACCCTACCGACGGCCGTAGCGTAGGAGTATTGGCGACGCAGACCGGCAGTGAACGGGGTGAGTGCGGTGAGCAGGCCTCGCGCGAAGCTGGTGTCGGCAGTCGTGATCGCGCTTGCCGCCGCGGTGGGCTTGTTCCTGCTCGGACGGATCAGCGCACCGGCGCACCGATCGCCCTCGCACACGACCTCGATCGGCGGCTACATCGCGGGCCTGCGCGACGGCGTCGTCCAGGGCCGCGAGGAGGGACGCGCGCTGCAGGCGGGCGCCGCGTTGCCCGCAGCGGGCCGCCACGTCGCGCACGACGCGTTCCGTGCGGGATACGCCGCCGGCGCGAACGACGTCTTCGCGGGCTACGACGGCGGCTGGACGTTCGGCGCCCCGTGGATCATCACCCTCGTGCCAGGCGGTGCGCACATCTCGTACCGGATCCGGCAGCGCACCCCCGTCGAGCCTGGGCTCGTCTACTTCTTGTGCTCGGACGGCCGCAGCCTGTGCCACCGGCCGCGCTGACCGGCCTGCCTCCCGACGTGACCCTTGCCGCCCGTCGGCAAGAATCGATGCGTGCGCAGCTTCGACGTGATCGTCATCGGCGGTGGCATGGCCGGTGTGTCGATCGGCTGCGAACTCGCCGGCGACCACACGGTGGCGCTGCTCGACATGGAGCCGACGCTGGCCTATCACACGACCGGCCGCTCGGCAGCGATGTTCCTCGAGAGCTACGGCGGCCCGACGGTCCGTGCACTGACTGTGTGCAGCCGTCCCTTCCTCGAGAGCCTGAACGCACTGCACCCGTTGCCGATGCTCTGCGTGGGCGGCGCAGGACGGGGCGCGGCGGTCGAGCTGCGCTACGAGCAGGTGCGCGCCCTCGCGCCGGGCGTCGAGCTGCTCGACGGCACGCAGGCGTACCGGCTGCAACCGCTGTTGCGCGAGGGCACTGTCGAGCGCGCGATGCTCGAGCCGGACGCCACCGAGATCGACGTGCACGCCGTGCACCAGCACTACGTCCACGGCCTACGCGAGCGCGGTGGCGTCATCCGCACCGATGCCGGGTTCACGTCGGCGCGGCGCCGCGGCTCCGCCTGGGAGCTCGACTCGGGCGGTGAGACCTGGGCGGCGCCGGTCGTGGTGAATGCGGCCGGCGCCTGGGCCGATGCTGTGGCCGCGATGTTCGGTGCCGCACCGGTCGGCCTGCAGGCGCTGCGGCGCACCGCGTTCATCGTCGACGCACCGCCCGGCGCCGGCCCGCCGATGATCGACGAGGTCGACGAGACCTGTTACGTGAAGCCCGAAACCGGACGGGTGCTGTGCTCACCCGCCGACGAGACGGTGCAGGAGCCGACCGACGCCCGCCCGGACGAGCTCGAGATCGCCCGCGCGATCGACGCGATCAACGACCTCACGACCCTCGACATCCGCCACGTGCGCTCGAGTTGGGCAGGGTTGCGCACCTTCGTCGGCGACCGCTCACCCGTGGTCGGCTTCGATCCCCAGTGCACCGGTTTGTTCTGGTACGCCGGCCAGGGCGGCTACGGGATCCAGATGGCACCCGCCCTGGCCCGGACGGGCGCTGCGCTGATCCGCGACGGCGGGCTGCCGGACGACGTCCGCGCGCTCAACCTCAAGGCCGACGCCATCTCACCGCAACGCCTGCGCTGATTCCCCGCCGGCACCGCCGTCGTCTTCACCGCGCGCACAGGAGCGGCAAGTCGGACGAAATCGTGCCGAACGGGCGGCCGCTCGTTACCGGAGGCGGGGTTACTGGAAAAATTGCGGCAAGCACTTCTCAATTTCCCCGCAAGTTTGCTCTCCGCCTGCCGAATGAAGAGGTATGAACGCTATCTCGTCACACAGCTTGCGAGGTCTCGTTTGCGTCGCCGCAGCCGCGGCCACCGCCCTCACCGCGCTCGCTGTCACCCCCGCCGCCGCCCAGGTCGGTACCGCCCGCCCCGTGCGGCACCCCGCCGTCACCGCCCCGAACCCCGCCACGGCCAATCCGACGAACCCCCTCGCCAACCGTCCCTGGGGCTTCTACAGCGGGCAGACCGACGAGCTGTTCAACGCGTACCGGTCGACCAGCGGAGCCGACCAGGCGCTGATCCACTCGATCGCGATCGAGCCGCGCGGCCGCACCTTCGGCTCGTGGTACTCCAACGACTGGATCCAGCAGTCGGTGCAGAACTACATCGCGAACGTCACGCAGGGCAACCCGGACGTGCTCGTGCAGATGGCGATCTTCCGGCTGCAGCCATGGGAGAACAACGCCTGCAAGACGCTGCCCACCCCTGATCAGCAGGCCAGCTACAAGCAGTGGATCGACAACTTCGCAGCCGGCGTCGGCAGCGCGCACGCCGCGGTCGTGCTGCAGCCCGACCTGCCGTTCGCGTTCTGCGTGCCCGGCCAGTCGCTGATTCCGGAGCAGTTGACCGCCTACGCCGCCCGCGTGCTGAGCGCGCTGCCGAACACCAGCGTGTACATCGACGCCGGCGCCGCTGACTGGTCGCCGGTCGACCGTGCCGTGTTCCTGCTGCGCAACTCAGGCATCCAGTACGCCCGCGGCTTCGAACTCAACTCGACGCACTTCGACGGCACCGGCAACCAGATCTTCCACGGCGCCGGCATCGTCAAGGCGCTGGCCGCGGCCGGTTTCCCCGGGAAGCACTTCGTCATCAACACCTCGGGCAACGGCCGCCCGTTCACCCACCCCTGGTACATGCAGCACGGCGGCACCGGCCCGGGCTTCAACAGCGCTCCCGAGTGCGTCGACTCGACCCAGACGCGCTGCGTCACGCTCGGCATTCCGCCCACCTGGCAGGTCACCGACCCGCGCTTCAAGCTGCACGCCAACGCCCTCACGCCGGCCGCGCGGTTCGTCGACGGTTACCTGTGGGTCGGCAAGCCCTGGATGCACGACCAGGCCAACCACTTCGAGTTGACCCGAGCGATCCACGAGATCCAGACCTGGCCGTACCGCGCCGTCGCCCCGAGCGTGCGGTCCAAGGTGCAGGTCGGCTACTCGACCAAACGCTGACGACGCAGCCCTCGCAACGCAGTCGGCCGGTGATCATGACGATCACCGGTCGACTGCTTGCGTTCGCCGGTGCCTGCCGCGAAGGATCAGTGCCGTGGTCGACCTCGGCTGGGAATGGGACCCGACCCTGTACGCCGGGAGCGCGACGTACTACGTCCGCGGACGCGTCACCTACCCACCGGCCCTCGTCTCGACGCTCAGCGACGAACTCGACCTCGACGGCACGGGTCGGCTTCTCGACGTGGGCTGCGGCCCAGGTTCGCTGACCCTGCTGCTGGCCGATCGGTTCGCGTCCGCTACCGGCCTCGACGCCGACGCGGCGATGCTCGCGGAGGCGGCGCGACAGGCGCACGCTGTTGGGATCACCAATGTCGACTGGGTCCACCGGCGTGCCGAGGACATCGCCGCAGACCTGGGCCAGTTCCGCGTGGTGACCTTCGCGCAGTCGTTCCACTGGATGGACCGAGGCCGTGTTGCGCGACGCGTCCATGGTCTGGTGCAGCCGGACGGCGTCGTGGTCCACGTCCATGCCACGACCCACGAGGGCATCGACACGAGCGAGTCGCTGCCGCATCCGCAGCCGCCTCGGCGTGAGATCGGCGCACTGATCGAACGCGTCCTCGGAAGCCGCCGCCGGGCGGGACGCAGCACCCTGCCCGAGGTCGCCAAGGACGAACCGGAGCGCGGCGCCGAGGAGGCCAGGATCTATCGCGCTGCAGGGTTCATCGGCCCGACCCGCATCGAGATACCGGGCGCCGTCGTCACCCGCGATGCTGACGACGTGGTGGCCAGTGTCTTCTCCCTGTCCAGCGCGGCACCGCACCTGTTCGGCGACCGCTTCGCAGAGTTCGAGACGGCGCTGCGCCGGCTGCTCACCGCGACGAGTCCTGAGGGGTCGTTCAGCGAGCGGATGCGCGAGTGCGCCGTCGACATCTGGCGCGCGGGACCGTAGAGCTATCGAGTCGCCAACGTCGACAGATCGAACGGCAGGATGTGGAGCCGGTTGAGGTACTCGCCCCGATAGCGCGTGGCGTTCTTCCAGTCACCGCAACTCAGGATCGCCTGCTGTGACAGCGGACGGGTGAAGACGAACTTCTGCACGAGCGCCGGGTCGTAGAACCCCATCCAGTCGTCGGGTGTGCCGATGTTCATCGAGGTCGACCCGGGCTGCTCGGTGAGCGGACAAGGACTCGACGTGCACCAGATGCTGCGCTGCCCGTCGTGGTCGAAGACCTTTGTCCACGGACCCCACGGCTTGGGCGACGGTATAGAAGTGGAACTGCGTGTACGGAGTTTCCGCCGCCGTTCGGGAAGTCCGGCCCGGCCCGCGTGAACGAGAACGTGAGCATGACGTAGCGCTTCAACGCGGGGACGTACTGGATCGCCGGCTGGCTCAGTCCGTGCCGCGCACGGACGACGCGGGTCGCGCCGGCGTTCGAGCTGGTCCAGTTACGGCCGGCTCCCACCGACCACGCCGTGGTAGTACTGCCATGCCCGCGCCTGCTGGACCTTGCCGAGCGGCACACGGGCCAGGTGCAGGTAGTTGCCGTTGTAGGCGTAGCCGTCGGTGGACACCGCGTAGAGGTATTTGCCGGCACCGTCGACGGCGTCTGGGTGTTGCCGGGCCCGTACTGGATGAAGAACGGTGCCGAGAACTGGTTCGCCCGGGAAACATCGCACGGTAGCGACCGAGCCTGTTGTTCCACCGCGGCGCCGCGCCGTCAGCGCTGGTGACGCCCCACGGATTGGTCCAGGTGCGACCGCCGTCGACCGACTTGATGATGCTCGCGTCGACCGATGGCTGCAGGCCGTTGGCCTGCTTGCCGTACGAGCACCCGTGCAGCTGGCGTGCGACCGCGAGGTAGATCGTGCGTCCCGACCCTCGTGATGCCACCGCTCTTCCAGGAACATCCGTCGGGGCTCTTGCCGCCGCCCTTGGGTCCGTAACTGTCCATGCAGTTGACGGTCGAGATCGCGAGATGCGCCGGATCGGGTCCGCGCATCGTCCATGATGACGATGTCCTTGCCGCGCGCCGTGCATGAGTCGTTGACTCCGGTCGAGTCGTTCGCGGTCGACAGGATCGTCCCGTCCGTCCCGACGGTGTTGTAGAACGTGTCGTCGGTGACGCCGGAGAAGTAGTGCGGGGTGCCGAAAGGGCCCCCCGACCTGCCGATCGGGTGCTCGGCGGCCCCGGGGGTCCCTTCGTCACGCGAGTGCAGGGCCCACCACACCGCCGCGACGGCGACGACAACGACGAGCAGTGCCGCCATCGCCCGCCGGCGTCGCAACGGCGACACCGGTGTGGATCTGGTCATCATCGCGAACGCACAGCAGCCCCGCGCTCAGAGCGCGGAGCGGAGCTTGCCGTTCTTGGCCACCGCAGGGTCGGTGCAGGCCCCCAGATCGAAACAGCAAGGGCGCCGCTTCCCGTGATCCATCTTGGAGATGCTCACCTCGACCCGGCGGGCGCGCGTGGCCGGGTTCGCCGTCGCGTTGACCCAGCGCACCCACTCCCAGCGCGCCATAGGCGTGATGTCGTCCCAGATGTCGCGGATCCTGGCCGGCGCAGACGCCAGGGCCGACGCCAGGTCGGCGGGCACCTCGGGTTCGGGCCAGTCGCCGCGGGGCTCGACGACGAAGTCGGCGACCGACCCGACGGCCAGCCCGGTGCTGTCGCGCAGCTCGTCATCGACGCGAAGCCAGTGTCCTTTGGCCCCGTCGGGCTCGAGCACCGCGTCGAACTCGTGGCCGTCAGCCGTTCCTCGGACGGCCACCTGCCCGCGCGAGGGCAGCTGCTCGCTCGCCTGCCGCGGCAACCGCACGATCACCGACGAGTCGATGGTTTCGGGGGCGGCGCTGAACGCGACCGCTGTCACCGTCTTCTGTGCCACCCACTCATGCTGCCATGTACTTCGCGATGTCGGCGTCTGTTCAGGACCAGCGACTGATCTCGCTGTTAGGGAAGCGAGCGACCGCGCCGCCCTCGACACCGTGCCTGAGGCTGGTGAGGTAGACGCCCCAGTTGGTGCAGCGCCCGCTCATGAACTCGCTCGCTTCGCACCGCCCTGCGTGGCTGAACAGCAGCGTGGTGCGCTCGTCGCTGTCGGACCGCAACGTGAAGGTGACAAGGGTGTCGACCCACGAGTCCGGCCCCTCCTCAGCACGCCAGGTGATCTCGTCCGCGCCGTCGACCGGGCGGCCGCTCCACCAGCGGCTGATGCCGTCGGCCGGACCGATCTCGCCGCGGAGGCGATCCGGCTGCGCCGCGCGCTGGCCGCGCTCATGCCGGGCGAGAGCGAGGTGCTCGCACTGCTCGTGCTCATGCTGTTGCACGATGCCCGTCGCGACGCGCGGGTCCGTGCCGGCCAGGTAGTCCCCCTCGACGAGCAGGACCGCGCGCTGTAGGAACGACGACCAACTGCGGGAAGGGACGCATGATGTTGCAGGCGGCGCTGGCGCGGCGACGTCTCGGCCAGTACGTGCTGCAGGCCGCGATCGCCGACCTGCACCTGCACGAACCGCGGGACTGGGCACAGATCGCCGCGCTGTACGCGGCCCTCGGCCGGCTCACCGGCTCGACCTCGCGCAGACCGATGCCGGAGCGACGGTTCCTGCGTCGGTCGACTGACCACGATGGGACGGGGTCGATTTCGGGTACGACGACCGATGACGGCACTTTTCCGGTCACCGTCGTCGCGCGAAACCGGACGAGTCCTGTCGCAGCGCAGCCGCTGACCATCACCGTCAGTAGCGGGTGACAGCTCGCGGACGCCGCCGGCGCGCCTCGTCCGGTGTTGAGAGGGGTGAGATGGCCAGGAGCCGGATGACCCAGTTCTGCGCCACGGTCCTGGCAGTGTGCCTCGGCGCGACGCTGCTGGTCGCGTGCAGCGGCCCGGGCGGCGGACGGGTGAAGGTCGCCCTGATCCTCAAGGAGTTCACGAACCCCTACTGGATCTCGATGGAGGCGGCGGCGCGCGCCGAGGCCGACAAGCAGAACCTGTACCTGCAGGTGTCGGCCGGCCTCACCGACGACGACACGTACTCGCAGATCAACCAGGTCGACGCGGCGATCGCGGCGGGCGTCAAGGGCATCATCATCACCCCCAACGGCAACGCCGTGAACACCGCCCTCGACCAGGCGAAGACGTACGGGATCGCGGTGATCGTGCTCGACACCGCGCCGGTGCCGGCGAGCACCGCCGACGTCACCTACGCCACCGACAACTCCGAGGCCGGGATGCTGATCGGCAAGTGGATGGCGGCCAAACTGGCCGGCAAGAACGCCGACATCGCGATGCTCGACGACCTCGCCGACCAGGTGCTCACCGTCGACGTCGACCGCGACCACGGCTTCCTGAAGGGCATGGGCATCCCGGTCGGCAACCCCGGCATCAACGGCGACGAACCCAAGCACGGGCACTACACCGGCGGGAAGGGCGGCAGCTACACGATCGGCTGCCAGCTGGCGACCGAGGGCGCGCAGACCGGCGGGCAGCAGGCGATGGAGACCTGCCTGTCGAAGGACCCGAACATCAACACGGTCTACGCGATCAACGAGCCGTCGGCCGAAGGCGCGACCACCGCGCTGCGCAACCAGGGCAAGAAGGACGTCACTGTGGTGGCGGTCGACGGCGGCTGCGCGGCGCTGCACTTCGTGTCGAGCGGCGCAATCGGTGCGACGGCCGGGCAGTACCCAGACAAGATGGCGCGTCTCGGTATCGACGCGGTCGCCCGCTTCGCCCGCACGGGCACGAGGCCGCACAACCCGCGTGGTCAGGACTTCAGCAACACCGGCACGAAGCTCTACACCGATGATCCGCAGCCCGGCGTGAAGGGCCTGACGACCAAGCAGGCAGCCAAGATCTGTTGGGGTGGTAACCAGACATGACCACGACTCGCACCTCGTCCGACTCCCCCGGCGCGTCGGACAATCCGCCGGCCGAACCCGACGACACGCACCAGCGGCGCCACAACCCGGTCCAGGCGCAACTGCACGCCCATCCGGCGCTCGGTCCCCTGGCCGTCCTCGTCGTCGCCGCGATCGTGTTCGAGTGCATCAACACCCGCTTCTTCAACCCGGCCAACCTGTCGATCATGCTGCAGGAAGTCGCGGTCATCGGCCTGCTCGCGCTCGGTCAGAGCGTGATCATCCTGACCGCCGGTATCGACCTGTCGGTCGGCGCGGCGATGATCCTGTCGCAGATGGTGATGGCCGGCCTGGCCGTGAACTCCGGTGTGCCGGGCGCACTCGCCGTGATCATCGGCCTGATCGCCGCTCTCGCGACGGGTCTGGTGAACGGGCTGCTCATCACCCGACTGCACGTGCCGCCGTTCATCGCGACGCTAGGCACGCTCGGAGTGTTCACTGCGGTCGGGCTCAAGTACGCGAACGGCCAGACGATCACGCCAGGCAACGGCAGCGTGCTGCTGTGGACAGGCAAGATCATGAAGTTCGGCACCTTCCACATCACGACGGGCGTGCTGATCATGATCGTGCTGTACGTCGTCGTCGGCATCGCGCTCGGCGCGACGGCGTGGGGCAAGCACGTCTATGCGGTGGGCGATGACCAGGAGGCGTCGCGCCTCATGGGCATCCCGACCACGCGAGTGCTGTTCAGCGTGTACGTTGCGGCCGGCCTCATCTACGGCATCGCCGCGTGGGTGCAGATCGGGCGCGTGGGCGACGCCAGCACGAACATCTCCTCGACGCTGAACCTCGACAGCATCACCGCCGCCGTCATCGGCGGCATCAGCCTGTTCGGCGGGCGCGGCGTCGTGATCGGGACACTGTTCGGGGCGCTGATCGTCCAGGTGTTCACGAACGGGCTGGCGCTGGCCGGCGTTCCCGACCTGTATCAGCAACTCGCGGAAGGCCTGCTGGTGATCGCCGCGGTGAGCGTGGACCAATGGATCAGGAGGGTCGGGAGATGAGCGAGGAGCAGCCCGGTGGGAAGCAGAGCGATCAGCGGCCCGTCCTGCAGGCGAAGGACCTGTGGCAGTTCTACGGGCGGGTCGCGGCGTTGCGCGGTACCGACTTCGAACTGCTGCCCGGCGAGATCCTCGCCGTCATCGGCGACAACGGGGCGGGCAAGTCTTCCCTGATCAAGTGCCTGTCGGGCGCTGCCGTACCGGACGAGGGCGAGATCCTGCTGGACGGCGAACGTATCCGGTTCCGCACACCGCAACAGGCGAAGGCTGCCGGGATCGAGACCGTCTACCAGACGCTGGCCGTCGCCCCTGCCCTCGACATCGCGTCGAACATGTATCTCGGCCGCGAGATCCGGCGCTCGGGGCCGCTCGGGTCGGTCTTCCGGTTCCTCGACACCGCCCGGATGCGCGACCAGGCGCAGGACCAGGTCAAGGCGCTGGGCATCGCGACGCTGCAGGACATCACTCAGGCGGTCGAGACGCTGTCGGGCGGCCAGCGCCAGGCTGTCGCCGTGGCCCGGGCCGCCGCCTTCGGCAGCAAGGCGGTTATCCTCGACGAGCCGACCGCCGCGCTCGGCGTGCGCGAGTCCGGCCAGGTGATCGACATGATCAAACGGCTGCGCGACGGCGGCATGCCGGTGGTGCTGATCAGCCATGACATGCCGAGCGTGTTCGAACTGGCCGACCGCATCCACGTGCAACGACTCGGCAAGCGGGTGGCTGTCATCTCGCCCGCGACGCACTCGATGGACGACGCCGTCGCGATCATGACCGGCGCGCGCGCCGCCTGACCCTCAGGCCCCACTTCTCGAAGTCCCGTCTACACGTCGCGATCACGTCCTGTGCGCTCGCGGGGCGGACGCGGCCGCTCACCGCGCCCGAATAGTGTGAAGACGTGACTGCCTCAGCTCCCGGTGTCGATCTCCCCCGCGGCAGCATCCTCGGTACCCGGGTGCAACGGGTCGAGGATCCGCAGTTCCTGACCACCGGCGCCGTCTACACCGAGGACCTCGACGACCCGCGGCTGGCCGGCGCCCTGCGTCTCACCGTCGTCCGCTCGCCCATCGCGCACGCACGGATCGTCAACATCGACACGAGTGCAGCACTCGAGACGCCCGGCTGCGTCGCCGTCCTGACCGCCGCCGACCTCGCCGACCCAGTCGCCCAACGACCGCCACTGCCCGTCTACGCCGACGCGTTCGGGCAGCCGCTGCTCGCCACCGATGTCGTCCGCTTCGTCGGCGAGTCGGTCGCGGCCGTTCTCACCGACGAGCGCTACCAGGGTGAAGACGCCGCAGAACTCGTCGACGTCGAATACGAACCGCTGCCCGCCGTCGTCGACCCGAAGGCCGCCCTCGCCGACGAGACCGTGCTGTTCGCCGACGTCGGGACGAACGTGTGCTTCGGTGGCGACCCCGGCGAGCAGGACGACATCTTCGCCGACTGCGAGGCCGTCGTGAGCCACGAGATCGTCAACCAGCGCGTCGCGGTCGCGCCGCTCGAGGTGCGCGCGGCGGCAGCCGTGTGGGACGAAGCCGGTCGCCTCACCGCCTGGGTACCGAACCAAGGCGCGCAGGGCACCCAGCGCTCGCTGTCCGCCATGCTGGGCATCCCCACCGAGAAGGTTCACGTCATCACGCCCGCGGTCGGCGGCGCCTTCGGTGCGAAGTTCGGTGCCGACAGCGACCACGCGCTGGTCGCGTTCCTGGCGCGGAAGCTCGATCGTCCCGTCACCTGGGTCGAGACGCGGTCGGAGAACATGGTCGCGATGGCCCACGGTCGGGCTCAGGTGCAGACGGTCACGCTCGGCGGTACCGGTGACGGGCGCATCACCGCCTACCGACTGCACGTGTTGCAGGACTCCGGCGCTTACCCCAAGTTCGGCGGCCTGCTGCCGACACTGACATTGATGATGGCGCCGGCGGTCTACGACATCGAGAAGCTGCAGACCTCGTTCGTCAGCGTCGTCACCAACACGACACCGGTCGGCGCCTACCGCGGCGCCGGACGTCCCGAGGCGACCGCCGCCATCGAGCGCGCCGTCGACATGTTCGCCGCCGAGATCGGTATGGATCCGGCCGACGTACGCCGACGCAACCTGCTGCCCGCATTCACCGAGCCCCTCAAGACGAAGGGCGGCGCGACGTACGACTCAGGCGATTATCCTGCCGCGCTCGAGAAGGCGTTGGACGCGGCGGACTACGCGGGCCTGCGCGCCGAGCAGACGCGCCGACGCGAGCAGGGCGAGACGGTGCAACTCGGCATCGGTCTGTCCGTCTACGTCGAGATCACCGGCGGCGGCAGCGAATCGGGGCCGCCGAAGGAGAACGCGACCATCGAGGTGCACGCCGACGGCAGCGCCACGATCCTCACCGGCACGTCGCCGCACGGGCAGGGTCATGCCACGGTGTGGGCCATGCTCGCCAGCGAAGAGACCGGTATCCCGATCGACCGCATCACGGTGGTGTGGGGCGACACCGACCTCGTCCCCGAGGGCGGCGGGACGGGCGGCTCACGCAGCCTGCAGCAGGGCGGCGCGGCGGTGCAGCAGGCGACCCGCGAGCTCGTCGACAAGGCCAAGGCACTTGCGGCGGACCAGCTTGAGGTCTCGGTCGACGACCTCACCGTCGACACCGAGCTCGCCGGCGTCGCGGTGCGCGGCGTTCCCGACGTGGGCGTCAGCTTCGCCGACCTGGCTGCCGAGCACGAGCTCAAGGTGCGCAGCGTATTCAGCGCGCCCGGCGCGACGTACCCGTTCGGCGCCCACGTCGCGGTGGCCGAGGTCGACGTCGAGACGGGCAAGGCACGGTTGATCAAACTGTTCGCACTCGACGACGCCGGAACCATCATCAATCCGCTGCTCGCCGAAGGCCAGCGCCACGGTGGGCTCGCACAGGGCGCCGCGCAGGCTCTGCTCGAGGAGGTGCTCTTCGACGCCGCCGGCAACCCGACGACGAACACCCTCGCGTCCTATCCCATCGTCTCGGCGACCGAGGTGCCCAGCTTCGACCTCGTCGACAGCCAGACGCCGACCTCGTACAACCCGTTGGGAGCAAAGGGGATCGGCGAGGCCGGGACGATCGGCGCGACCCCGGCCGTCCAGAACGCCGTGATCGACGCAGTCGCCCATCTCGGCGTCCGGCACATCGACATGCCCACCACCGCGATGCGCGTGTGGCACGCCATCAACGACGCCGCCGAGAGGAAGGACGACTGATGCAGGTCGAGCTCACGATCAACGGCGAGCAGCGCACCGACGACGTCGAACCGCGCCAGCTACTCGTGCACTACCTGCGCGACGTGTGCGGATTGCGCGCGACCAACATCGGTTGCGACACCACTTCGTGTGGCGCGTGCACCGTCCACGTCGACGGCGAGTCGGTCAAGTCGTGCACCGTCCTCACCGTATCCACCCACGGATCGTCGGTCACCACGCTGGAAGGCCTGGCGCCAACGCCTGACGAGCTGCATCCGGTGCAGCAGGCGTTTCGTAGCGAGCACGGCCTGCAGTGCGGATTCTGCACGCCGGGGATGGTGATGGCCGCGGCCGCGCTCATCGACCGCAGTCCCGATCTCACCGAGGACGACGTGCGCACCGGACTCGAGGGGAACCTGTGCCGGTGCACGGGCTACCACAACATCGTCCGCGCCGTGCTGGCCGCAGCACGCGAGCGCAGGACAGCCACCGCATGATCCCGGCTGCCTTCGACTACGCGCGCGCCGACTCCGTCGATCACGCGATCAGCCTGCTCACCGAACACGGCGACGAGGCGAAGCTGCTCGCAGGTGGCCATTCGCTGCTGCCGATGATGAAGCTGCGGCTCGCAGTGCCGACCGTGCTGATCGACGTGCGCCGCATCGCCGAAGCGTCCTACGTCCGCGTCGACGGCGACGTCGTTGCCGTCGGCGCCCTGACCCGGCACCGCGATCTCATCGAGTCCGATGTCCTGCGGTCCGAGGCCCCCCTGATCGCGACGGTCGCTGCGTACGTCGGCGACCCGCAGATCCGCAACCGCGGCACGATCGGCGGGTCACTGGCGCACGCCGACCCGGCCGCCGACCTGCCCGCCGCCGTCCTCGCCGCCGACGCGACTCTGGTGCTGCGCGGGCCGGACGGGCAACGCGAGGTCGCGGCGGCCGAGTTCTTCACCGGGTACTTCGAGACGGCACTGGCCGAGGACGAGATGCTGATCGAGATCCGCGTGCCGCGCACCGGCGCGAGCGGCGCGCACTACGAGAAGTTCACCCGCCGCGCCAACGACTGGGCGATCGTCGGGGTGGCGACCGTGGCCGGACGGGTGGCCCTGGCCAACATGGGCAGTACCCCGTTGCGCGCTACGGCGGTCGAGGCGGCCCTCGCCGAGGGCGCCACCATCGCCGACGCCGCGCAGCTAGCGGCTGACGGCACCGCGCCGGTGGAGGACATGAACGCCGACGCGGAATTCCGCAAGCATCTGGCCCGCGTCCTCACCAGGCGAGCACTCGCGGCCGCGGCGTGACCGAGCAACCCGCCCCCGTCCGCGCCTGGCACGACATCGCACGCTCGAGGAATGCGTCGCTCCTCGGTGATCTGCTTGCCGACGACGTCGTGTTCCGCTCGCCGGCGGTGTTCGCGCCCCAGCGCGGTCGCGCGGCAACCACCCTGTACCTCACCGCGGCTGTCGCGGTGCTCGGACCGACCGTGCGCTACGGCGACGAGTGGTACGGCGAGACGAGCGCGGTGCTCGAGTTCGAGGCCGATCTCGACGGCGTCGTCGTGCACGGCGTCGACATGATCCGTTGGAACGATGAAGGCAGGCTGACGAGCTTCACCGTGATGGTGCGACCCGTCAAAGGTCTGCAGGCACTGATGACACGCATGCAAGCCGAGTTGGCTGGTCTGACCGGACACCGAGGAGCTTCTACATGACCATTGATCTGCTCGATCTACCCGTCACGACCTTGCAGGGTGCGCGCACCACGCTTCGTGATCTCACCGGCGGCGACGCGGCACTCGTCGTCAACGTCGCGAGCCGCTGCGGGCTCACCCCGCAGTACACGAAGCTCGAGGCGCTGCAGGAGGAATTGCACGGAGCGGGGTTCACGGTGATCGGATTCCCGTGCAACCAGTTCGGTGGGCAGGAGCCCGGCACGGCCGACGAGATCCTGGAGTTCTGCTCGACGACCTACGGCGTCACCTTCCCGATGACGGACAAGATCGACGTCAACGGTCCGTCCCGCGACCCCATCTACGAGCAGCTCACGTCCGTCCCCGACGAAACCGGTCAGGCCGGCGACATCAAGTGGAACTTCGAGAAGTTCCTTGTCGCGCCCGACGGCAGCGTCGTCGCCCGGTTCGGTCCGCGCACCGAACCGGACGCACCAGAAGTCCGCAGAGCAATCGATGCCGCGCTCGCAAGCTGACCGGTGCGCGATCCGCTAGGCCTGAACGAGCGCCTCTTCGCGCTGTACTACCCCGTCTTGATCGGGCTGTCAGAACGTGCCGGCGAGGCCGAGCGGCGCGCCGAATTGCTGTCAACCGCGCACGGTCGCACGCTCGAGATCGGCGCCGGCGGCGGGCACAACCTCGCGCATTACCCGGCCGCGGTCACTGAATTGGTCGTCACCGAACCGAGCCCACACATGATCCGGCACCTGCGCACCGAGCTCGCGACGCGGCCGCCGACGGTCGGTTCGTACGAGCTGATGCGCACCGGCGCCGAAGAACTCCCGTTCGACGACGCGAGCTTCGACACGGTCGTCGCGACGTTCGTGCACTGCTCGATCCCCGACCCACGCGCAGCCCTCGCCGAGATCGCTCGCGTGTTGAAGCCGGGCGGTGCCTACCTGTTCATCGAGCACGTCCGCAGCACCGACAACCCGTGGCTCGCCCGGTTCCAGGATGCCGTCCAGTTGCCGCATCGCTATTTCGCGGCGGGCTGTCATCCCAACCGGCGCACCGAACAGCTGCTCGCCGATTCGGCGTTGACGGTCGAGCGACTCGTTCACGAAGCGATGCCGCGCGCCTTGCCGACGGTGCGCCCGACGATCCGCGGCATCGCCCGGCGCTAGCCCGCACCGACCTTGCACCCGGCATCGTCGTCCGCGCGGCCCGATCAGCCCCCACCAGCGACGATGCCGAATGCAACGTCCCACCGGAGCAGCGAACGCACACGAACCGCATCACTGATGCAGCCGGTCACCCATAGGTCACCGCACGCATCACTGATGCACGCCGGCGACGGCACTGATCAGGCGTAGGCGTCCACCGGCGGGCAGGCACACACCAGGTTCCGGTCCCCGAACGCGCCGTCGATACGGCGCACCGGCGGCCAGTACTTCGAGCGCGGGTCGACGCCGGCCGGGAAGGCCGCCGACTCACGGTCGTACGGCCGCTCCCACTCCCCCGTCAGGCATTGTGCGGTGTGCGGCGCGTTCGCGAGCGGGTTGTCGCGCGCCGGCCAGTGGCCCGACCCGACCCGGTCGATCTCGCTCTTGATCGCGATCATCGCGTCGACGAACCGGTCGATCTCGTGCAGGTCCTCCGACTCGGTCGGCTCGACCATCAACGTGCCCGCCACCGGGAACGACATCGTCGGCGCGTGAAAGCCGTAGTCGATCAGTCGCTTCGCGACGTCGTCGACGGTCACGCCGGTCTCGCGGGTGATGGCCCGCAGATCCAGGATGCACTCATGCGCGACGAGATCGTTGGCGCCGGTGTACAGCACCGGGTAGTGCGACCTCAGCCGCCGGGCGATGTAGTTGGCCGACAGGATCGCTGCGCCCGTCGCGGCCGTGAGTCCGTCGCCGCCCATCAACCGGATGTACGCCCACGTGATCGGCAGGATCGACGCCGACCCCCACGGTGCGCCCGCGATCGCGCCGCTACCCGTGGCCGGCCCGGCGTCGGGCTGGAGCGGGTGGTTCGGCAGGTACGGCGCGAGATGCTCACGCACCCCGATCGGCCCGACACCGGGACCCCCGCCGCCGTGCGGGATGCAGAACGTCTTGTGCAGATTCAGGTGTGAGACATCGGCACCGAACTTGCCGGGACGGGCGAGGCCCACCATCGCGTTGAGGTTGGCGCCGTCGACATAGACCTGCCCGCCGGCCTCGTGCACCAGCGCGCAGATGTCGCCGATGTGGTCCTCGAACACACCATGGGTGGACGGATAGGTGACCATGATCGCGGCGAGCACGTCGGCGTGCTCGGCGATCTTGGCGCGCAGATCCGCGAGGTCGATCTCGCCCTGGTCACCGCTGGTCTTCACGACCACGACGCGCAGCCCCGCCATGACTGCCGACGCGGCGTTGGTGCCGTGTGCCGACGCAGGGATCAGGCACACGTCGCGGTGATCGTCGCCGTTCGCGCGGTGGAAGTTGTGGATCGCCAGCAGGCCGGCGAACTCACCCTGCGAGCCCGCGTTCGGCTGCAGTGAGATGGCGTCGTAACCGGTGATCTCGGCGAGCCACTGCTGCAGATCGGTGAACAGCTGCCGGTAGCCGGCGAACTGGTCGGCCGGCGCGAACGGATGCAGCTGCGCGAAGCCCGGGTTGCTGATCGGCTCCATCTCGGTCGTCGCGTTGAGCTTCATCGTGCACGACCCGAGCGGGATCATGCCGCGGTCGAGCGCGTAGTCGCGATCTGCGAGGCGGCGCAGGTACCGCAGCATCGCGGTCTCGCTGTGGTGGGCATTGAAGACCGGGTGCGTCAAGAATTCCGACGTGCGCCCGGGAAGCGCGACGGCGTCGGCGCCGATCGCGCGATCCACGTCCTCGACGTCGGCGTCGACGCCGAACGCGAGCCAGAGCGCCTCGAGGTGGGCACGCGTCGTCGCCTCGTCACACGCGATCGACACGGTGTCGGCGTCGACGAGGCGGATGTTGATGCCGGCCTCGCGGGCCGACGACAGCACGGCGTAGGCACGGCCCGGCACGCGAACCGTCACCGTGTCGAAGAACGGCGTCGCGCCGATGACGACGCCGGCGCGGCGCAGCCCCTCGGCCAGCAGGACCGCACAGCGATGCACGCGACGCGCGATCCGGGTCAGGCCCTCGGGACCGTGGTACACCGCGTACATCGACGCGATCACCGCGAGCAGCACCTGCGCCGTACAGATGTTGGACGTCGCCTTCTCACGGCGGATGTGCTGCTCGCGGGTCTGCAGCGCGAGCCGGTAGGCCGGAGCGCCGTCGGCGTCGACGGACACACCGACCAGCCGGCCGGGCAGCTGGCGTTCGAGCCCGGACCGGGTGGCGAGGTAACCGGCGTGCGGGCCGCCGAAGCCGAGCGGCACGCCGAAACGCTGCGTGGTGCCGACAGCGATGTCGGCGCCGAACTCACCCGGCGTCTTCAGCAGGGTCAGGGCGAGCAGGTCGGCAGCGACCACCACCTGCGCGCCTCGCTCGTGAGCCGCAGCGACGATCGGCGCGAGGTCACGCACCGCGCCGGACGCACCCGGGTACTGCACGAGCACGCCGAAGACCTCGGCGTCGGGCAGCGGCTCGGCGAAGTCGTGCTCGACGACCTTGAGCCCCAGCGGTGTCGCGCGGGTGCGCACCACATCGAGGGTCTGCGGGAACGTGTCGACGTCGACGAGGAACGTGTCGCCCTGCTTCACCGAGCGGTGCGCCAGCGCCATCGCCTCGGCCGCCGCGGTCGACTCGTCCAGCATCGACGCACCGGCGACCGGCAGGCCGGTGAGATCCTCGACCATCGTCTGGAAGTTGAGCAGCGCTTCGAGCCGGCCCTGGCTGATCTCGGGCTGGTACGGCGTGTACGCCGTGTACCAGGCGGGGTTCTCGAGCACGTTGCGCCGGATCACCGGCGGCGTGATCGTGTCGTAGTAGCCGAGTCCGATCATGGACGCGAGCACGGTGTTGCGCGCGGCCAGGGCGCGCAGTTCGGCCGCGACCCGTGCCTCGGACGCCGCGGGCGGGAGGGCCAGCGCGAGCTTCTCGCGGATGCTGGCCGGCACCGCGTCGGCGATCAGGTCGTCGAGGCTCGTGTAACCGATCGTCTCGAGCATGTGCTGCTGGTCGGCAGCGGCGGCGATGCCGATGTGGCGCGTGGCGAAGGCGTCGGCCGCCTCGAGCTCGGTCAGGGTCTCGGTGCGGGAGTCGGTCACGGGCTCTCCAACGTCGGGCGAAACCTCACGCCGGGACGGCGCGTGGCTTCCCCTTCTGTCGGGACGAGCCCTCCAGACTGGCCTGCTCCGCGTGGTCCTGGTGCCTGAGAGGTTCCGGGGAGGTTGCCCCTTCGGCGCTGCCTGACTGCCTGACAGCTCTCCCACGCGGGATCGACGGCCTGACCTCGACGGTACCAGCCCCGTGGGCCGCTCCGGGGCAGCTCACGCCGCGGCGAGCGGGAGTCGGATCAGGAAACTCGTCCCCATTCCCAACGTGGATTCGACCTCGATCGAGCCGTGGTGGCGGGCGACGATGTCGGCGACGATCGACAGCCCCAGTCCGGTTCCCGGGATCACCGCCGAACGCGCGTTGCGCGCGCGGAAGAACCGTTCGAACAGGTGCGGGATCTCGTCCTCGGGAATGCCGATGCCGCTGTCGCTCACCCGCACCTCGACGCCCTCGCCGTCGCGACCGGCTGCCACGGTTACCCGGCCGCCCGGCTTGGTGAACTTCACGGCGTTCGCCGCCAGGTTGATCAGCGCCTGGGTCAGCTCACGCTCGTCGCCGTCGATGATCACCGTGCCGATGTCGGGACGGCGCACATCGAGCTCCAGTTCAGCGTTGGCCGCCAGCGGTGCGATCGTCTCGCGCACGTCGTCGAGGACGCGCGCGACGTCGATCCGGTCGAGCGCGCTGAGCCGCCTGTCGACCTCGGCGTCGGACTGGCGCAGCAGCTCCTCGATCATCGAGCGCAGTCGCGTCGCGTTGCGCTCGATCACGTGCAACATCTCGATCACGTCGGCATCGAGCTCCTCGCCGTAGGTGTCGAGCAGCAGGTCGAGGTAGCCGATGATCGAGGTAAGCGGCGTGCGCAACTCGTGCGACACGGTCGACACCAGGGCGGTCTTCGCCTCGTCCGCCTCGCGCAGCCGGCGCATCGCCGAACGCTGTTGCGAGAGCACGTGATTCTGGACGAGGCTCTGCGCGAGTTCGGCCGCGACATGCTGGATCAGGCCGAGTTCGACGGTGCTCCACGCCCGCGGTCCGGACGTGCTCGCCAGCCACAGCAACCCGATCGCCGAGTTGCCCTCCCCGATCGCTGCGATCGCCGACGCACGCGCGGCGCCGATCTGCGACACCACCTCGACGCGGTCGGTGTCGGCCTGTGCCTGGTGATCAGGAATCCCGATGACCGTGCCGGCATGCCACAACCGGTTCGCGAGTCCCTGCAGCAGCAGTTCATCGCTGCCCGGGCTGGGACGCTGGGTCTGGACGTCCTCGCGACGCCACCGCTCGGTGAGCACGGGCACGCGGCCGTCGGCGAAGGTGATCAGCCAGACCACGTCGAGCGCGAACACCCGTCCGAGGCCCGCGACGAGGGTCCGCGCGACGGCCTGGGCGTCCTGGCCGATGCGCACCGCCGCGGTCAGTTCGCGCACCTCTGTACGCAGGCGCTCGTCGGTGCGTTGTTGCTCGGCGGCACGGCTGCGCTCGATCGCCAGGCTGTTGACCGCGGCCGATGCCGCGCGCACCTCCATCGGCCCGGTCGACTCGTCCGCCCGCGCGGACAGATCGCCGTCCTCGAGGCGGCGCATGACCCCCGACAGCGCGGTGAGCGGCCGCGACACCGATCGCGCGGTGCGCAGGGTGAAGTACCCGCACGCGAGCAGCACGAGCAGCACCGCGACGATCGCGATCGGCACGATCCAGGTCGACAGTGCTTCGGAGTCCGAACGCAGGCTGCGCCGGGTCGCGTCCAGCCTCGCCGCGACCGCGGTGTTGGCGCGGCGGAAGGTGTCGAAGCGCAACTCGCGCCGAGGTCGTCTGCACCTCGCGTCGCGCATCGACGACGCTGCGCGCCGCGGGACGCCCGACCCGGTGCGAGCCAGTCCTGCGCGGTGCGCCGTTCGCGCATGATCACCCGGTCGAGAGAACCGTCGCCGACCGAGTGGACGGCCGCGCGCACTGCATCGATCGACGGCAGCACCCGGTCGATCGCCCGGTGATAAGGGCCGAGCGAGGCGGGGCTGCCGGTGAGCGCGTAGCCACGGATCGCAGTCTCGACGTCGAGCATGTAGGTGAGCGCCGCGGCGTTCGCGTCGGCCGCCGGGCCGTAGCCGGTCGAGAGCTGGTCGACCTTGTCGGCCGAGCGGAGCAGCGACCAGGTGACCACGGTGCCCACGACCACGACGGCGGCGAGCACGCCCACCGCCACGCGGCCGATGCGCCGCGGGACGGTGTCGTTCGCCGCCTTCACCGTGCTGCCCCTCCCGACCCGTCCCGCCGTCGGACGGGATCTTCGCCGGAGTCTGTCAGGCGGAGGCGGTTTTGCGCAGTCGGCGACGGGACAACTCGTCGCTGCCGACGGCCGGCGGCGCCGCCACCTCGGCACCTTCGGCGCGTTCGCTGGGTAGGTTGGCGAGCGAGCCGACCAGCTCGCGCCATGCGCCGCTCACCGCGATGCCGAACACGCCCTGACCGCCACGCAGCAGGTCGACGACCTCTTCGGAGGAGTGGCACTCGTAGACCGTGACGCCGTCGGAGAGCAACGTGATGCCGGCGAGGTCGTCGACCCCGCGGGCACGCAGGTGCTCGACCGCCGTGCGGATGTTCTGCAGCGACACCCCGGTGTCGAGCAGCCGCTTGACGACCTTGAGCACGAGGATGTCCTTGAACGAGTACAGCCGCTGGCTGCCCGACCCGGACGCCGAGCGGATCGTCGGGCCCACCAGCCCGGTGCGTGCCCAGTAGTCGAGCTGGCGGTAGGTGATGCCGGCGGCCGAGCACGCGGTCGGGCCGCGGTAGCCGATCAGGTCGCCGTCGGACGGAGGAGTGTTCGGGTCGTCGAACAGCGCGCCCTGGACCGGCAGCTGCGCGGGCGCGTAGGCCGGCGCACCGTCGCTGTGCACGTCGCTGTGCACGTCGCTGTGCACGTCGCTGTGCACGTCGCCTGCGCCGTCGCTCGCCCGGCCCGGTGTGCCGTGCTCGCCACTGGTTCTACCGTCGTCCATGTCGGCCTCCTGCCCCCACTGTCCCACGGTCCGCACGCGGCTCGCGGCAACGAATACCACGCGCGTGATTCGCGGACACCTGACGGTAGGTCCCGCGCCCGGGACGGTCAACGCGACGCGCCGACGGTAACCCTCACCTGAAGGTTGAGGGTTAGCTCATCGGTCAGCCGTCCGCGGCGAAATCGTCGGGCGAGATGTTGTCGAGGAACTCGCGGAACTTCTCCACCTCGTCCTCCTGCTCGTCCGGGATCTCGATCCCGACCGAGTCGAGGACGGCGTCGCTGCCGAGGATTTCCACGTCGCAGCGCAGCGCGAGCGCGATCGCGTCCGAGGGGCGGGCGCTGACCGAGACGCCGCCGGTGAAGCGCAGCTCGGCGTAGTAGATGTCGTCGCGCATCTCGGTGATGTGCACCGCTTCGAGACGCTGCCCGAGGGCGCTGATCACGTCGCGCAACAGGTCGTGCGTCAGCGGTCGGACGGCCTGCACGCCCTGCTGCTGGAAGGCGATCGCGGACGCCTCGGCGGCACCGATCCAGATCGGCAGGTAGCGCACTCCGTCTTCCTCGCGCAGCAGGACGACCGGGTTGTTCGCGGGCAGTTCGACACGTACTCCCACGACACGCATCGCATGCATCGCCACACCGATCACCCCCGTCCACACACCCGGCGTGCTCACCTCGACGCTACACCGCGCGGGCACTCGCGATCAGTGCGCTCAGCCCCCGCCGATGACCTCGCGCAACCCGATCTGGACCAGCGCGGCGTGCAGTCGAACGGACAGTGCGGCGAGCTCGCGGACGGTCTCTTCGGCGCGTACCTTCGCCTCGTTGCCGCGCTGGCGCGACATCGGTCCGACGACCTGGCCGAACAGTCCCACCTCGCGCTCGGCGGCTGTGCGGAATGCCCGCAGGTGACGTCCCTCCAGGCCGAAGCGGGCCAGTTCGGCGACGATCTTGCCGACGGCAAGCGCGTCGTCGTCGTAGTGGCCGCCGGGCCGCTTGATGATGAGCCCGAACTGTTCGAGTTCGGAGAGCTGGTCACCGCGCAGCCCGGCCGCATTGAGCAGGTCCTCGCGCGAGAGGCGCATCGCCGCAGGCGCCGGCCGGAAGTGTTCGGCGGTCGGCGCGTTGTCCTCGATCGTGGCCATCGACACATGCGGCACGCGCGGCGCGGACGTGCCCTGCGAGCCCGCCGGGACCAGCCCGCGGTCGATCGCCTCGAGCTGCTCTTTGATGACCTTCAGCGGCAGGTAGTGGTCCTTCTGCTGCGCCAGCACGTACCGCAGCCGCGACACGTCCGCCGCGGAGAACTTCCGGTAGCCGGACGGGGTGCGCTCGGGCCGCACCAGCCCCTCGCCCTCGAGGAAGCGGATCTTGCTGATGGTCAGGTCAGGGAACTCGGGCTTGAGGTGGGCGAGCACGTCGCCGATGGTCAGCGTCGCCGACGAGACGACACCCCTCCCGTGTGCCGCGGCGCTCATGCCCGCTCCCCTCGACCATTCGGGTCGCTCATGCCGACGCTCCGGCTGCGCCGGCGCGGACCGCAGCGGTCAGGTAGACGAGCCGGAACTTGCCGATCTGCACCTCGTCGCCGCCGGTCAGCGCCACGGCGTCGATCGGTTCGCGGTTGACGTACGTGCCGTTGAGCGAGCCGACGTCGTGGACGGTGTAGCCGCTGCCCTCGCGGCGGAACTCGGCATGCCTGCGCGACACGGTGACATCATCCAGAAAGATGTCGCTGTCCGGGTGCCGACCCGCCGTGGTGACGTCCTGATCGAGCAGGAATCGGCTGCCCGCGTTCGGGCCGCGCTTGACCACGAGCAGCGCCGAGCCCGGCGGCAGCGCATCGACCGCGCCCTGGTGCGCCTCGGCAGAGAATGCGTCGCTGTCGGGATCGGGCAGCGCACCGGTGGTCGAAATCGTGCGGGTGACGTCGGCGCCACCGCTGCCTGCGCCACCACCTGCCACGGCCGCCGGCAACTCGGCGCCGCAGTTGGCGCAGAAATGACTGCCTGGTGGATTCTCGGTGCCACACGCGGTGCAGAACACTCGCTCACCCTTCGCCTGGTACGACATCGGAAAATACGGATCTTGATCAAGAGGTGCCGGTCGACCGTGCGAAAACGCGTGGTCGGTACGTGTCGTCGAGATCGCGGTTGGCCGAGCCTAGGCCCGTCGCAAGCCGAGGGTCAATCGAGACTAGAGAGTGAGTCTGCTACCTCGTCGCGCAGTGGTTGTGCACGGGTGTGGACTGCCCTGTGGACTCGACTGCAGCACTGTGGACGCAGCTGTGGACCGGTCTGTGGACGACGCCGATCGGTCGCGGCCGCGCGGGATCAGCCGGCCAGCGTGCCGTACGCAGCTGCGTCGAGCAGGCCGTCGACCTCGGCCGCGTCACCGACCTCGATCTCGATGATCCATCCCTCGCCGTACGGGTCGGAATTGATCAGCTCGGGTTGCTCGTCGAGCGCCTCGTTGCGCGCGGTGACCTTCCCGGACACCGGCGCGTAAAGATCGGACACGCTCTTGGTGGATTCGATCTCACCGCAGGCGGCACCCGCGCTGACGCTCGCGCCGACCTCGGGCAGCGTCACGTAGACGACGTCGCCGAGGGCCTCCTGCGCGTAGTCGGTGATTCCGACCCGCACGGCCGAAACGGCTGCCGAGTCGCTCCCGACGCGCACCCATTCGTGCTCGGCGGTGTACTTCAGGTCGGAGGGAACGTCGGACATCGGATGCCTCGCTTCGTCGAGTCGGCCGGCCGGCCTGGTGGCGAGAACAGACGATACCGACGCCGCCGTCAGTGCCCGGACGGGACGGCGTACTTCGGGGTGGGCAGCGCACGCGTGGCCGACACCAGCACGGACGAGCGTTCACCGACCGTCAGCTGCCCGCCGGCGTTGCGCACCGCGTCGGCGACGCCGCCGGGGATGTTCAGAGCCGTGTCGAGCGTCTTCGCGTCGCCGATCGCCAGCACCGTGTACGGAGCCGACACCTGTGTCGTGTCGACGGCCACGTGACCCAGGGTGCCGGTGAACGCGGTGTCGGTCGACACGCGCACCCCGCCGAACTCGATCGCTTCCGCGCCCGCGCCGCGCAGTTCCTCGACGACGTCGAGCAGGGCCTCCGGCCCGAGCTTGCCGCGGGGGTCGGACACCGTGACCACCACGCCCGGACCGGTGGCCGGTACCGTTCCGAGCAGGATGGCCAGGGCACGCTCGTCCTGCTGCGCCTGCCGGCGGGCTGCAGCCGACCGGTCGCCACTGTTGCGCAGCTGGCTCAACGTGTTCTCGAGATCGGCGATCTGCTGGCGCAGCCGATCGGCCCGCGCGTTCTGGTCGTCGAGGATGCCGACGAGGTCGTCCTCACGCAGGTTGGCGAGGTTGTCGCTTCCAGAGTTCTGCCGCACCTGCAGCACGATCGCGAACCCGAGCAACGCCGTCAGCACCGCGATGATCGCGGTGAACGTGCGCCGCCGCTGCGTGGCGGCCGAGCGCTCAGGCACGGAAGACCCGTCGCCGGATCGCGGCGGCGTTGCCGAAGATGCGGATGCCGAGGACGACAACCACAGCGGTCGACAACTGGCTGCCGACGCCGAGCTTGTCGCCGAGGTACACGATCAGCGCCGCGACGAGCACGTTGGACACGAACGACACGACGAACACCTTCGCGTCGAACACGTTGTCCAGCCGCGCGCGCACACCGCCGAAGACCGCGTCGAGCGCGGCGACCACGGCGATGGGCAGATACGGCTCGAGCCAGGTCGGGACGGTGGGACGCAGGATCAGCCCGACGACGATGCCGACGACGAGGGCGATGGCGCCGATCATCGCGCGACCCGCGCATAGCGCAGCACCGTGCCGGGGCTGCTCGGCAGCGACAGGGAGTCCTGCTGCGTGAAGGTGAAGCCGATGCCGCGCACGCTGGCCAACGTCTGGTACCTGCTCGCGACGTCGCTGGCGGCGAAGCCCGTGATCAGCTGATCCGAGTTGCCGATCGCGTCGATCTTGTACGGCGAGCTGATCGGTTGGAAGTCGACGAGCACCGCGTCGCCGGCGAAACGGATCGCCGAGGTGGGGGTGAGCCGGATGCCGTTCACCGCGATCGCCTCGGCGCCGTCGGACCACAACTGGTTGGCCACGCTGCGCACGTCACGGTCGATGAGGATATGGGCGGTGGTGGTCGGACCTCGCGTGGCTCGCCCGGCGTTGTCGGAGGGCTGGCTGGTCACGGTCGGTTCCGACAGCGTGACCTCCACGCCTTGCCCGTGCACGGCCGTGAGCCCGGCCAGCAGTTGGTCGCGCTCGAGGCTGCGCACGAGCGTGCCGGAGTTCGCCAACGCCTGGTTGCGGATGCGGTCGACCTGCTTGGTGAGTTCGGATTCGGTGTGGGACAGGTTTGCGACGGTCCCCTCGGCGGTGTGCACCTGCGCGACCAACTGGTCGTGCACCTTTGCCGCCGCCGGCGCGCCGCGGTGCGTGTGCACCCAGGCCACGGCGAGGACGAACCCGAGCACGAGTGCACCGATCGCCACCAGCGGCTCGTCGTACCGTCGCCGCGGCGGCTTCCCGCCGTGTCTGGCCGCGGCCGCCTCGTAGCCCGGGTCGCGCGGGTCGAGGACGAGGTCGACCAGCTGCTGGGTCGTCACGCGCCTTGGCTGACTCATACGTGCACCCGGGCGCGCCCGCCGCGCAGCAACTGTGTGGTCTGCACGACATAGAGACCACCCGCCCACAGGTACAGCCCGGTGCCCCAGATGGTGAACGCCCAGGCGATCGGGCGCGCGATCGCCGACAGCGTGCCCGCGTGCGCGCCGAGCAGCAGCAGCGGGAACGCGTACAGCAGGCAGAATGTCGCGGCCTTGCCGAGGTAGTGCACCTGCGGCGGGGCGATGCCGCGGCGGTTCAGCAGCAGCAGTCCGACGCCGAGCACGAGGTCGCGGCCGACGATCACGACCGCGAGCCACCACGGGATGATGTGGCGCAGCACCAGCCCGACCAGTGTCGCCAGAATGTAGAGGCGATCGGCGAGTGGGTCGAGCAGGGCGCCGAGGTCGCTGTACTGGTCGAGTCGGCGGGCCAGCACGCCGTCGGCCCAGTCGGTGACCCCGGACAGGGCGAGGACGGCCAGAGCCCACCCGTCGGCGTGCGGACCGAGCAGCAACCACAGGAAGACGGGGACCCCGAGCAGGCGCAGCACGCTGAGCAGGTTGGGGATGGTGAGCACGCCGTGGCGACCGCGGCCGGAGTCGGACGGCGGGTCCGCTTCGCTCTCGACGGACTGGGAAGGCACCGTCACACGCGCCTCCCGTCACTCGGCTCGGGATTGGTCGGGAACGGCGGGATTCGAACCCACGACCCCTCGACCCCCAGTCAAGGCGCTCATAGTTCGTGTCGTGCGTCGGCCGCGCGCCACAACACTCCGTTGGGCGGCGGCCACCCAGGGAGGGGATTGCACCATGTATTTTCGCGTGTTCGCAGCCGCCGCAGTGGCGGTCGCCATCGGGGGCGGTTTTGCCGTCGCCGCAGCAGCTCATTCCAACAGCTCGGACAGCTCGTCGCGGGAACGAACGCTGGCGGCGCGAACCGATGCGGCCCGGCCCCACGTCGTCGCGGCAGGTTCGCCCACGCGCTCGGTGCTCGTGCCGATCACACCGTGCCGGATTGTCAACACGACCAAGAATCATCATCCGCTCGCACCCAACTCGAACCGAGCGTTCACCGCAGTCACCGCGAGCACGATCTCGTCGCAAGGCGGCCACTCCGGCGGCTGCGGCGTGCCATCGACCGCCACGGCCGTTGCCATCTCTCTCACCGCCGTCAACGGGACCCGTGCCGGCCACCTGACGGTGTTTCCTTCGGGTTCCGTACCCACGGCCAGGGCATTGTCCTACCAGGCCGGAGCCGAGGAGACGTCGTCGGTCATTGAAGCGCTCCACTCAGGGTCGCTGACAGTGCACAACACCGGCCAGCGCAAGGTCGACCTCCTCATGGACGTGACCGGGTACTGGGTCGAGCCGAGCGCAGCAACGGTCAGCTCGAGCGGGACTCTCGTGTCGGGGTCGGCCGATGTGGTCTCGACCCAGAAGAACGTCACCGGCAGCTACACAGTGACGTTCAACCACAATCTGACCAACTGCATCGCCGAGATCACCGCCGAGCAGAGTTACTACAACGCGGGCGGTTACACCAGCGGATCCAGCGTCACCGTATACACCCGGGACGTTACAACCACGAATTCGCCGTATGCAGACGCCGAGTTCAGCGTGACCGTCACCTGCTGACGTTCGTCCGGCCGCGGACCTCGGCCGGGACGATCGCCCGCTCGGAGCTGATCTCCGAGCGGGCGACGCCCGGCGTCGACGTCCTTGCGGGCCGTCAGACCGTCGGGACGACAGGATTTGAACCTGCGACCCCTTGACCCCCAGTCAAGTGCGCTACCAAGCTGCGCCACGTCCCGGTCGTGTACTGCTGCGATTCTTTCGGCGATGTGCTGCACAAAGCAGCGTCACTTTATCGCAGCGCCCCGCTTCTCACGGACGCGCACCGAGATCTCGATGGGCGTCCCGGTGAAGTCGAAGTCCTCGCGCAGCTTGCGCTCGATGAAGCGGCGGTAGCCGGCCTCGAGGAATCCGGTCGTGAACAGCACGAACCTCGGCGGTCGGGTGTCGGCCTGGGTCGCGAACAGCACCCGGGGCGCCCTGCCGGCGCGCGGCGGTGGCGGCGTGCGGGCCACCACCTCGCCCAGCCAGCTGTTCAGCCGGCCGGTCGAGATGCGCCGGTCCCACGACGCGAGACTCACCCTCAACTGCGCAGCGAGACGCTCGACGGCCCGCCCGGTCTTGGCCGAGACGTTGACACGCGGGGCCCACGCCACGCGCGCGAGGTCGCGGTCGATCTCACGTTCGAGTCGGTCGTGCCGGTCCTCGTCGAGCAGGTCCCACTTGTTGAACGCGAGCACGAGCGCGCGCCCGGCGTCGACCACCTCGCCGATCACCCGCTGGTCCTGTTCGCTGAGCGGCTCGGACGCGTCGAGAAGGACGACCGCCACCTCGGCGGCCTCGATGGCCGCGGCCGTGCGCAGGCTTGCGTAGTACTCCATGCCGCTCGCCTGGCGCACCCGCTTGCGCAGGCCGGCGGTGTCGACGAAGCGCCAGACCTCGCCGCCCAGCTCGACGAGGCTGTCGACAGGGTCGATGGTGGTGCCCGCCACCGAGTCGACCACGGCACGCTGCTCGCCGCTGAGCCGGTTCAGCAGGCTCGACTTGCCCACGTTGGGACGTCCGATCAGCGCGACCCGGCGCGGGCCGTCGGCGGCCTCGTCGGGCTCGCGCGGCGCGTCGGGCAGCGCCGCGAGCACGGCGTCGAGCAGGTCGCCGCTGCCGCGCCCGTGCAGTCCGCTGACGGGATGTGGCTCGCCGAGCCCGAGTGACCAGAGTTCGGTCGCATCGGACTCGCCGCGTTCGTCGTCGATCTTGGTGACGGCCAGGACGACCGGTCGATCCGCCCGGCGCAGCGTGCGCCCCACGATCAGATCGGTCTCGGTCGCCCCGGTGCGCCCGTCCACCACGAACAGCACGAGATCGGCTGTGGCCGCGGCCCGCTCGGCCTGCGCCGACACCATCGCCTGCAGGCCGCGCGCGTCCGGTTCCCAGCCGCCGGTGTCGACCAGGGTGAACTGCCGTCCGCCCCACGTCGCGTCGTAGGCGATCCGGTCCCTGGTCACGCCAGGGACGTCCTGCACCACGGCCTCGCGCCGGCCCAGGATGCGGTTCACCAATGTCGACTTGCCGACATTGGGACGGCCGACGACAGCGACGATCGGGACCGGTACCTGCGCATCGTCCTCGGTCATTGCCGTGTGTCGCCATGTCGACAAGTCGATTGATCACTTCGTCGATGTCCAGTTCCGTGGTGTCGAGCACCACCGCGTCGTCGGCCTGTATCAACGGACTCGCCGCGCGGGTGCTGTCGAGATGGTCGCGGCGCGCGATGTCGGCCGCCACATCGGCCACGCCGCCCACATGCGGGGTACCGAGCTCGCCGGCGCGGCGCTCGGCCCGCACCTGCGCGCTCGCGGTCAGGTAGATCTTCGGTTGCGCCCGTGGCCACACCACCGAGCCGATGTCGCGGCCCTCGACCACGATCGGGCCGTCCTCGATCAGCTCGCGCTGGGCGGCGACGAGCTGCGCCCGGACGGCCGGTACCGCCGAGACCGCGCTGACGGCCGCCGTCACCGCAGCGGAGCGAATCTCGCCGTCGACCTTCTCACCGTCGAGCTGCACCGCCGGGCGTCGCGGGGTCGGTCCCGATCTCGATGCGCGCGTTCTCGACCACTTCGGCGACCCGCACGCCGTCGCCCGTGTCGACCCCGGCCCGCAGGACGGCGAGGGTTGCCGCACGGTACATCGCCCCGGTGTCGAGATAGCGCGCGCCGAGGCGGGCGGCCAGCCCGCGCGCCACGGTCGACTTCCCCGTTCCCGAGGGACCGTCCATCGCGATCACGCCGGAGAAGGGCCCAGTACTCACGAGGGACGAGGATACGGACCACAGCGCGTATGACCGCCTCTGCCTCAGCTGGAGGTCGAATCGGATCGGTCCGAACCGACCGGCGCCGCGATGCAACAGAAGCGGCACGCCCGGTCGTTGAGGGGTGCAATCACTCGGGCAGCGGAAGGGCGACAGCGGTGGACTTCGGCGACTACGGCGACTACGGCGACTACGTGCGGCGCCACCGCCGCGCGCTGATGCGCTTCGCCACCGTGCTCACGGGACGGCCGTGGCTCGCCGACGATCTGGTCACCGACGTCCTCGGCCGGGCCTACGAACGGTGGGAGCGGATCGGGCAGCTCGAGCAACCGAACGCATACGTCCGCCGCATGATCGTCAACGACTACCTGTCATGGCACCGCCGACTGGCCCGCACGCTGCCGCGAGCCGACATCGAGCCCGAGCACACCGTCGCGGACCCCGCCGGCGCCCACGCCGAGCGCGACGCGATGCTGCGCCGCCTCGAGCAGCTACCCAAACGCCAGCGCGCCGCCGTCGTGCTGCGGTACTACGTCGGGCTGTCCGACGCCGACATCGCCGCCCAACTTGGCTGCCGCGAAGCCTCCGTGCGCAGCCAGATCTCGCGGGCACTCGCCACCCTGCGCCTCGACCCGACCCTGTCGCCGACGCGCACCCCTTCGAATGTGGAGCACTGATGAGCAGCAACGACCCGACCGGCATCGACACCCTGCACGACGCGTTCGGCGAACTGGAACGGCGCGCCGACGCCTACCCCGCGACCGAGTTGCAGCCACCGGCGCCGCGGCGGCGCCGCGGCCAGCTGCTGCTGGTCGCCGCCAGCATCGCCGTCGTGCTGGCGCTCGCGATCCTCGCCACGGTCCGGTTCGGGGCCGGTACGGCCCGGCACGCGAGCGGACCGGCCGGTGTCGCCCCAAACCCGAGTGTCACCCACGTACGCAACGATGTTCACGGCCACCGCGGCGGATCGCTGGGCGGTCCCGCCAGGACTGCTCCGCCGCTTTCCGGCGCACTGCGCCGGTCGGCGGCCCGGATGGCGGCTCGATCGGCGGCGGCCGCGCACATGGACGAGCAGTTCCGCCTCGCGTTGCGCGATGCCGTCGGCGATTCGGGCACCTTCACCGTCACCGAGCACCCCGGCGCCTCGGTCCTCGTCGGAGAACTCACCGTCAACGGCGTCACCGGCGGCTTCGACATCCAGCATTTCGTCGCCGGGCGCGGCACCGCCGCGTCGTGCGACGATCTGGATCGGGTCAGGTGCGACGTGAGCTCGAGACCGGGCGGGGCGTCGCTGGCCACGGGGTCCGAGGCCCTGCAGACGGCCCCGGGCGGGATCACGCGCCAGGCGAACTACGTGCGCGGTGACGGCGTCGAGTTCGTCATGCACGTGAGCAACGCCGCCGATCCCAAAGGCGCCGGCCACGTCGCCGCGACGCCGCCCCTGACGATCCCCCAGATGGTCGCGATCGTGACGTCCGGCCGGTGGAACGGCTGAGCCCTACTGCGGCAGGTCGCGGCGCAGGGCGGCCGCGCCCCGCAGGTACGGGTGCGCGAGCTCGGCGCGCGAGCGATCGGTCTCGACGTGGGCCAGCAGGCGCAACACCCGCGGCATCGCACCCGGCACGGCGATCTCGGTGGCGCACAACAGCGGCACGTCGGTCATGCCCATCAGCCGGGCCGCGTAGGCGGGGAACTCGGCGGTCAGGTCGGGCGTCGCGGTGAACACGATGCTGATCAGGTCGTCGTTGCTCAGCTCGTTGCGCTGCAGCAGCTCGCGCACCAGCTCGGAGGCGCCCTCGAGAATCTGGTCGCGGTCGTCGCCGTCGATCTGAATCGCCGCCCGGATCGCCCGAACCGCCATGCCCCGCTCCGTCCTGTCGCTGTATCGGTAGAGAGCTAAACCGGTTTGTCGACTAATTGATGCAGGCCTGCCAGCTCGTCTCGCGTCAGTTCGCGCACCGTCCCGGCCCGCTGGCCGCCCAGGCGCACCGGCCCGATCGCGGTGCGTACCAGCCGCTGCACCGGATGCCCGACCGCGTCGAGCAGCCGCCGAACGATGTGCTTGCGCCCCTCGTGCAGCACCACCTCCACGATCGCGCGCTCGCCGGAGGTCTGCACGACGCGGAACGCGTCGACCCGTACCGGACCGTCGTCGAGTTCGACGCCGGCGCGCAACTGCCGGGCGACCGTGCGCCCGACCGGCGCCGGCACGGTGGCCAGGTAGGTCTTGCTCACGCCGAAGGACGGATGCATCAACCGGTGGGCCAGTTCGCCGTCGTTGGTCAGCAGCAGCAGCCCCTCGCTGTCCGCGTCCAGCCGCCCGACATGGAAGAGCCGTTCGGGGCGGTCGGCGACCAGATCGGCGAGAGTGCGGCGCCCCCGGTCGTCCGACATCGCCGACAGCACGCCACGGGGCTTGTTCAGCGCTAGGTAGACCAGGTCGTCGCGCACGTTGATGCGGGCGCCGTCGACGTGCACGACCGCCGTGGCCGGATCGATGCGCGTGCCCATCTCCTGCACCCGCACCCCGTCGACCGAGACGCGCCCGGCTGCGATCAGGTCCTCGCAGGCGCGCCGCGAGCCGAGCCCGGCGGCGGCCAGCACCTTCTGCAGCCGCACGCCGTCGTCGTTCGTGGCGTTCAGTGTCTTGACCTCTACTTCAGAGTTCGTCGTGTTCCAGGCCGGACAGGTCTGGCAGCAGCGGGGCAAGGGACGGCAGCTCGTCGAGTGACTGCATCCCCATCCGCTCCAGGAACAACTCCGAGGTGCGGAACAGTCCGCGCGCCGGACTCCGCCTCGGTCCCGATCTCGACGATCAGGCCGCGGGACAGCAGCGTGCGCACCACCCCGTCGACGTTGACGCCGCGGATCGCCGACACCCGCGAGCGCGTCACCGGCTGGCGGTACGCGATCACGGCGAGGGTTTCCAGCGCGGCCTGTGAGAGCCGGCTGCGCTGCCCGTCCTGCAGGAACCGCTCGACATGCGGCGCGACGGAAGGACGGGTGTAGAGCCGCACTCCCCCGGCCGCCTGCCGCAGTTCGATGCCTGCGCCCCGCTCGTCGTAGCCGGCGCGCAGCCGCTCGAGCGCGGCGGCCACCTCGGGTTCCGGGACCTGCAGCGCGGCGGCCAGGCCGGCGGCGTCGATCGGCGCGTCCAGGACGAACAGGATCGCTTCGAGTGCGGCGTCGAGCTCGTCCGGCCCGACCGGCGACGGCGCGTGGGCGCCGGCTGCCGGCTCAGCCTCCGTCTCGGCCGCCGTCTCGGCCGCTCAGCCTCCGTCTCGGCCGCCGGCTCCGTCTCGAGTTCGGTGTCGGGCAGCTCGCTCACAGGTACTCCTCGTCCACGCTCTGCTCGTCCTCGCTCGGGCCGGCGTCCTGGGTGCCGATCCAGCGCACCCGCAGCTCGGCCAGGGCGGCGGCCTGGTCGAAGGCCACCACTCCGTCGCGGTAGAGCTCGAGCAACGCCAGGAACCGGCCGACCACCTCGAGGGTCGACGGGCAGTCGGCGACGAGGCTACGGAAGGTCGCCGAACCTCCGCGATGCAGCCTGGCCCGCAGAATCGTCATCTGCTCGCGCACGCTCACCTTCGGGGCGTGGACGTGGTCGACCGACACCGTCGGCACCGGCCGTGGCCTCATCGCGACCGCCGCCAGATCCGCGAACTGCTGCGCGTCGAGGCCGATCACGACCTCGGGCAACAACGCTGCGAAGCGCGGCTCGAGCTCGACGGCGCGTCCGTAGCGCCGGCCCTGTGCGCGCTCGAGTTCGGCGAGGTAGGCGGCGGCGAGCTTGTACGCGCGGTACTGCAACAGCCGCGCGAACAGCAGATCGCGCGCCTCGAGCAGGGCGAGGTCCTCCTCGTCGTCGACGTCGGCGGCCGGCAGCAGCCGGGCGGTCTTGAGGTCGAGCAACGTCGCGGCGACGACGAGGAACTCGGTCGCCTGGCCGAGATCCCAGGCGGCAGCGCCGGAGATGTAGGACAGGAATTCGTCGGTCACCTGTGACAGGGCGACCTCGGTGATGTCGAGCTGGCGCCGACTGATGAGGCTGAGCAACAGATCGAACGGGCCCTCGAAGTTCGCCAGCCGCACGCTGAAACCGTGCGCGAGCACACCCTCGCCCGAGGCGGTCGAATCGGAGGACGGTTCGGTGCTCAGCGATTCGATCTCGACGGCGTCTTCGGCGGACAGGCTCACTGTTCTCGCAGCCGTCGGACGAGGATGGACGATTCGCCCTTGGCCTCCAGATCCGCAAGCACGACGGCGATCGCCTCCCGCACGATGCGTCCGCGGTCGACGGCGAGGGCGTGGTCACCGCGCAGGCGCAGCCGGGCGGCCTCGATCTCGAGCAGTTCCTCGGGCGAGAGGTAGACGGTGATCTTCTCCTCGTGCCGCTCGCGCCCGGACGGGCTGCGCTCGCCGACCGCACGCATCCGCCGGGCCGGGCGGGCGACCCGTGCGGGCGCGGCCGGCTCGGGCTGCGCATCGGGCTCTGTCATGGGCACCGGGGCGGGCACCGACGCGATCGCGCCGACGCCCGGGTGGGCCGGGGCCGGCTGGGCCTCGGTCTGCGGGGACGTTGCCCGGAACAGCTCCGCGGCGCCGGGCAGGCTGGCACGGCGGGTGCTCATGGTTTGCTCGCCGCAAGTGAGCGTCCGACGACCTCGCGGGCGAGGTTGCGGTAGGCGGTGGCGCCGGCCGACGTGGGCGCCCAGCTGGTGATCGGCTCGCCGGCCACCGTCGTCTCGGGGAACCGCACCGTGCGGGTGATCACGGTGTCGAACACGGTGTCCCCGAACGCCTCGACGACGCGTGCGAACACCTCGCGTCCGTGCAGTGTGCGCCCGTCGTACATCGTGGCCAGGATGCCGTCGAGTTTCAGCGTCGGGTTGAGCCGCTCGCGCACCTTGTCGATGGTGTCTATGAGTAGCGCGACGCCGCGCAGGGAGAAGAACTCGCACTCGAGCGGGATGATCACGCCGTGCGCGGCGGTCAACGCGTTGACCGTCAGCAGACCGAGCGAGGGCTGGCAGTCGATCAGCACGAAGTCGTAGTCGTCGGCCACCGGCGCGAGCACGCGGGCCAGCGTCTGCTCGCGGGCCACCTCGTTGACGAGTTGTACCTCGGCGGCCGACAGATCGATGTTGCTCGGCAGCAGATCCATGCCGGCGACGCCGGTCTTGAGCAGGACGTCGTCGACGGTGACCCCGCGCTCCATCAGCAGGTTGTACGCGGTGCGGTCGAGCTGGTGTGGCTGCACGCCGAGACCCACCGACAACGCACCCTGGGGGTCGAAGTCGACGAGCAGCACCCGGCGGCCGAACTCGGCGAGGGCGGCGCCGAGGTTGATCGTCGAGGTGGTCTTGCCGACGCCACCCTTCTGGTTGCACAGCGCGATCACCCGCGCGGGTCCGTGGCGTTCCAGCGGGGCGGGATCGATCAGCTTGCGCTTGACGCGGGCGATCGCGGGATCGGCCGACGGGGCGGGCGCCACGGCGAACAGCTCACCGGATCCAGGCTCGCCGCCCGCGGATGTCGACATATCCATGAATCGCCGTACCTCCAAAGCGTCCGCCCGTCCGACGAGGCGAGGCTACCTCACCCCAGCGCGCGCGGATGGGCCGTCGCGTAAACCTCGCGCAGCCGGTCGACGGTGACCAGCGTGTAGATCTGGGTGGTCGTCACGGACGCGTGCCCGAGCAGCTCCTGCACCACCCGCACGTCGGCGCCGCCCTCCATCAGGTGGGTGGCGAACGAGTGCCGCAGCGTGTGCGGCGAGATGCCGCCGGCGAGCCCGGCGCGCTCGGCCGCGGTGCGCAGCACCACCCACGCCGACTGCCGGGACAGCGGTCCGCCGCGCGAATTCAGGAACAGCACGGAGTTGCCGGTCCCGGCGCTCGCCAGCCCGGGTCGCGCCTGCACGAGATAGCTCGACAGGGCCCGCGCGGCGAAGGATCCGAGCGGTACGCGGCGCTGCTTGCCGCCCTTGCCGCTGAGCAGGACGGTGCGCTCGGCGAGGTCGACGTCGTCGACAGCGAGGCCGACCGCCTCGCTGATCCGGGCACCGGACGCGTAGAGCAACTCGAGCAGGGCGCGGTCGCGCAGCGCGAGCGAGGTGCCCGGGTAGCCGGCGGCGTCGAGCAGCCGCTCGACGTCCTCCACGCCGATGGCCTTCGGCAGCCTACGTGGCGCCACCGGCGGTTTCACCTCGCGCGCGACGTCGACCTCGACCAGACCGTCGACGAGGGCGAAGCGGTGCAGCCCGCGCACAGCGACGACCGCGCGGGCGGCCGAGGACGCCGACAGCGCGGGATGGTCGGCGTCGCCGGTACGCAAATGGGCGAGGAACGCAGTCACGCGCGCGGCGTCGACCTCCGCGATTGAAGCGACGCCGGCCGCATCGAGGAAGGCGACGTAGCGCGTCAGGTCGCGGCGGTAGGACGACAGGGTGTTCGCAGCCGAACCGCGTTCGACTGCGAGATGGTCGAGATAGGCGCGTACCACCCGGGCCGGCTCGAGGCGACGGCTCGCCAGGCGGGCGGCGCCGGCGGTCACCGGCGTGCCGGCTCGGTCGGCGGGGTCCACCAGGCGAGGTCGGCCGCGCGCAAACCCTGCCAGCCGTCGGCACGGGCGGCCACCGCGGCCAGCACCCCGGCGGCCGCTGCCGCGTTGGTGATCTCGCCGGCGAGCGTGCTCGTCACTGCGGCATCGAGGGGCACCCTGGTGACGGTCATGGTGACCTCTTCGTGCTCGACGACGAAGCCGTCCGGACGCTCAACAGGCGTGAGCTCGCGGGCAAGGTAGACGCGTACGGTCTCGTCCGAGAATCCCGGCGAGCTGTGCAGGTCGAGCAGCGTGTGCCAAGTCGCGGCCGAGAGCTGTGCCTCCTCGGCGAGTTCGCGTTGCGCGGCCTTCAGCGGCGGTTCGTCGGCGACGTCGAGCAGGCCGGCGGGCAGTTCCGTGAGCCACGCGCGTAGGGCCGGGCGGTACTGGCGCACGAGCACGACGTTCTCGTGCTCGTCGAGGGCGACGACGACGACCGCGCCCATGTGGGCGACGATCTCGCGCTTGGCCTCGCTGCCGTCCGGCATGCGCACCACGTCTTCGCGCACGCCGACGATGCGGCCCTGGAACAGGGTTGTCGAGCCGACGACCGCGAAGCCGGACTCGCGCGTGTCGGACTGGTCAGGTGCCAACAGAGACGACCCCGCTGAGTTGGTCCTCGGTGCGCTCATCCTGTCCGTCCGGGATCTGGACGGGCAGGCGCTCCTCGTCGCTGTAGTCGAGCGCAGCCGCGATGAGCCCGCGGAACAGCGGGTGCGCACGGGTCGGGCGCGACTTGAGCTCCGGGTGCGCCTGCGTGCCCACGTAGTACGGGTGCGTCTCGCGCGGCAGTTCGACGAACTCGACGAGTCGCCCGTCCGGCGAGGTCCCTGAGATCACGAGGCCGGCCTTCTCCAGTTCGGCGCGATAGCCGTTGTTGACCTCGTAGCGGTGGCGGTGCCGTTCGGAGACCGCAGTGGCGCCGTAGGCGTCGGCCACGACCGAGCCCGGGGTGAGCGCGGCCGGGTAGGCGCCGAGGCGCATCGTCCCGCCCATGTCGGCGTCGCCGGAGACGATCGCCACCTGGTCGGCCATCGTCGCGATCACCGGGTGCGGTGTGTCGGGGTCGAACTCGGCTGAGCTGGCACCGTCGAGGCCGGCGACGTGGCGGGCGGCCTCGATCACCATGCACTGGAGGCCGAGACACAGCCCGAGCGCGGGGATGCGCCGCTCGCGCGCGTGTCGCAGCGCGCCGAGCTTGCCCTCGATACCGCGGATGCCGAAGCCGCCGGGAACGACGACCGCGTCGACGCCGGCGAGCGCCGCGGCCGCGCCGGCAGGCGTCTCGCAGCTGTCGGAGGCAACCCAGCGGATCGTGACGTGGGCGCGGTGGGCGAACGCTGCCGCGCGCAGTGCCTCGGACACCGAGAGGTACGCGTCGGGCAGATCGATGTACTTGCCGACCAGGGCGACGGTGACCTCGTCACGCGGGTTGTGGACGCGGTCGAGAAGGTCGCCCCACACCGTCCAGTCGACGTCGCGGAACGGAAGCCCGAGCCGGCGCACGACGTAGGCGTCCAGGCCCTCGCCGTGCAGCACTTTCGGGATCTCGTAGATGCTCGGCGCGTCGACGGCTGCCACGACCGCCTCGGCGTCGACGTCGCACATGAGTGAGATCTTGCGCTTGAGCCCCTCGGGCAGTTCGCGGTCGGCGCGGCACACGATCGCGTCCGGGGTGATACCGATGCTGCGCAGGGCCGCGACCGAGTGTTGGGTGGGCTTGGTCTTCAGCTCCCCCGACGGTGCGAGGTACGGGACGAGCGAGACGTGCAGGAAGAAGCAGTTGTCGCGTCCGACGTCGTGGCGCACCTGGCGTGCGGCCTCGAGGAACGGCAGCGACTCGATGTCACCGACCGTGCCGCCGATCTCGGTGATCACGATGTGCGGGACGTTCCCCTCGGCGTCGGGCGCGGACATGGCGCGGATCCGTGACTTGATCTCGTTGGTGATGTGCGGGATGACCTGGACGGTGTCGCCGAGGTACTCGCCGCGCCGCTCCTTCGAGATCACGGCCTGGTACACCTGGCCGGTCGTGACGTTGGCCGAGGCGACCAGGTCGGTGTCGAGGAAGCGTTCGTAGTGGCCGACGTCCAGGTCGGTCTCGGCGCCGTCCTCGGTCACGAAGACCTCGCCGTGCTGGAACGGGTTCATCGTCCCGGGATCGACGTTGAGGTACGGGTCCAGCTTCTGCATGGTCACGCGGAGGCCGCGCGCCTTCAGCAGCGATCCGAGGCTGGAGGCCGTGAGCCCCTTGCCGAGGGAGGAGGCGACGCCTCCTGTGACGAACAGATGCCGGGTCTGCGCAGGCGTGCGATCCACGGAAGTCCACCTTAACAGCTCGGCGACCACCGCGTCGTCAGCGCGATCCCGCCACGCCGAGCAGCCGCTCGGCCTGCGCGCTCTCGCCCTCGGTGAGCAGGCCGCACGCGTGCAGTTGCCGCAGCAGCCGGGCCCGGGCGAACGACGAGGCCGCGAACGGGGCGGTCGCGGCGATCACCACCACGTCCGCGGGGCCCTCGGTCGGTTCGGGACCGGTGTCACCGCGCCCCCACCGCGTGTCGACGGCGGCCAGGCGGTGCCGGATGTACCCCGCCAGTTCGGCGAGGTACGGCACGGCTGGCAACTGCACGCGGCTCCCCGTGGTCTGTGGCTCGGTCGTCCGGGCGCTACTTGCTGGTCGTCGGGAACAGGGCCTGAGCTCCCGCAGCCGTACCGTAGTGCCCGACCTGGGAGTTGATCGCACCGGCCATGGCCAGCGCGGTGGAGACCTGCCCGAACGCGGTGTCGGCGTCGTCGACGGTCGACACGGTCGACTTGGACGGGCCGTTGCGCACGCCGGCGATCACGCCGTTGTTCTGCGCCGAACCGGTGTCACCGGCCACCACGACCTTGCCGCCGCGGGCGGACAGCTGCGAGACGAGGTCGAGCTCCGCGCCGCCCGCGTAGTCGTCGTGCGGGTGCGCCCCGGTGCCGAGCACCACCACGTTCTTCGCGGGCTCGATGCCGGACGGGTCGGAGCTGATCATGTGCAGGCCCGAGAACCCGGACAGCACGGTCTTGATGTCGCTGGCCTGCCCGTTTCCGGTCAGCACGATCGCGAGCAGCGCGGCCTGGAGCACCCGCGCGTCGCTGGTGGGCGGCAGGGTGATGTCCATCGGCCGGGACGAGCCGGTCGCGAGGCCGAGCACGGGATCCGCCTCGCCCGGATCGATGAACCCGTTCGACAGCTCGAGCTTGCCGGTGATCTTGGCGCCGGCGGCGGTGAGAATGTTGCCGATGCCGTCGAGCATGCCGGACGTCGTTCCCGGCAACGCGACGACGAGCACCGACTGGTCCTTGAGCGAGTCGGCGACCAGCTGGGTGCCGAACGTGGTCGCGAACTGGGCTGCGGTGTCGACCTGCCCCTGCAGCGTCTTTACCTGGGTCGCGAGGTCGGCGCGGTCCTTCTTCAGACCGTCGACCTGGTGGCGCAGATCGCTGGTGATCGGGCCGTTGAGGGCGGTGGTGCCGACGACGATCCCGACGGCGAGCGCCAGGATGACGGCGACGAGTGAGACGACGTGGTAACGGAAACTGATCACGAGAACAAGTCCTGAACCCAGTGGTAGAGGTGGTCGAACTGCTGTCCGATGTCGGTGAGGTAGTTGCGCCCGACGTGTGAGGCGGCCAGCGCCGCCGCCACCGCGATCAGGGCCGCGATGACGAGGAGCAGCAGCGCGGCTCCGGAGATGCGGTTGCGGTAGAGCCGCATCACGCCGCGTGCGTCGACCAGCTTGCCGCCGACCCGCAGCCGGGTCAGGAACGTCGAGGCCATCCCCGACCGCCCCTTGTCGAGGAATTCCGTGAGCGTCGCGTGGGTGCCGACCGCGACGATGAGTTCGGCGCCGTTGTCGTCGGCAAGCAGCAGCGCGACGTCCTCGCTGGTGCCGCTGGTGGGCACGGTGACCGCGGGAATGCCGAGATCCTGGATGCGGGCCAGGCCCGGCGCCCGCCCGTCCGGGTAGGCGTGGACGACGACCTCCGCGCCAGTGGCGAGGGCAGCGTCGGACACGGCCTCCATGTCGCCCACGATCATGTGCGGCTTGAGCCCGGCGTCGAGCAGCGCGTCGGCGCCGCCGTCGACCCCGATGAGCACCGGTTTGTACTCGCGGATGTAGTGCTTGAGTGCCTTGAGTTCCTTGTCGTGGTCGAAGCCGCGCACGACGACCATGACGTGCTTGCCCGCGATGCGCGTGCGCACGTCCGGAAGGCCGAGCCCGTCGAGCAGCAGGTCGCTCTCGCGGCTCATGTACTCCGAGGTGTTAGCCGCGAACGCCTCGAGCTGGGTGGCCAGACCGCGCTTGGCCTCGGTCATCAGCGCGGCGACGGTCTCGGGCGTCTGTGCGGTGCCCTGCGCGACGACGTCCTCGCCGATGAGCACGAGGTCGCCGTCGACGCGGATGCGCGCGCCCTCCTTGACCGCGCCGAAGATCTCGGTGCCCACGTTGTCGACCAGGGCGATGCCGGCTTCGACGATCACCTCGGGACCCAGGTTCGGGTAGCGACCGGAGATGCTCGGCTGGGCGTTGATGATGACGGCGGGACGCGCAGCGATGAGCGCCTGCGCGGCGACGCGGTCGAGGTCGACGTGGTCGATGATCGCGATGTCGCCGGGATTGAGCCGCCCGGCCAGCCGGACGCTGCGCCGGTCGAGGCGCGCGACGCCGCTGATCCCCGGCAGGCCGGTCGATCGACGACGCAGGGCAGTCACCTTCATGGAATCCCATGCTGCCACCCGGCGGCCCCTCTTCCGGCCGCGCCACGCGGTCATCGGCGGCTTTTCACCGGCTTTCTCGACCGTGCGCCGGGGGCGGCGTCGGAGATCCAGCGTCGGAGATCGGCATCGGAGATACCAGCGTCGGAGGTACCAGCGTCGGAGGCGGCGCCGGCCAGCAGCTCGGCGGCATGGTCGAGCGCGGTGCGTGAGTCGGTCCCGGCGAGCATGCGGGCCAGTTCGGCGCGGCGCTCGTCGCCGGCGACCACCCGCACGTCGCTGGCGACCACAGCCGCGCCGGGCGAGGACTGCGCGGTGCGTTTGTCGACGACGATGTGCGTGTCGGCGAAAGCGGCGACCTGAGCGAGGTGCGTCACCGCAATCACCTGCGGCCGTCCGGTGCTGTGGGCCAGGCGGGCCAGGCGGCGCCCGACCTCCAGCGCCGCACGGCCGCCGACACCGGCGTCGACCTCGTCGAAGACCATGGTCGGGACGGGCGCGGTGCCGGCCAGGCACAGCTCGATCGCGAGCATGACCCGGGACAGCTCGCCGCCGGAGGCGCCGCGCGCGAGCGGCAGCGCAGGCGCGTCGGCCTGCGGCTGCAACAGGATCTCGATCTCGTCCGCGCCGTCCGGACCGGCCGCGCCGCGCGGTGAGACGGTAACCGTGCAGGTGGCGTGCGGCATGGCCAGGCCGCCGAGTTCGTTGGTGACCGCTGCGCCGAGGCTGCCGGCCGCGGCGGTGCGCCGGGCGGTCAGGTCGGTGGCCAGCCGGTCGACCCGGACTCCGAGCTCGTCGCGCCGGGCGGCAAGCGCCGCCAGCGCTTCGTCCGACACGTCGATCTCGGCCAAGCGCTCGGTGGCGCGCGCCGCCCACGTCGCCACGGCCGTGAGGTCGGCCGGTGGTCCGTCGGCGTACTTGCGCACGAGGGCGGTCAACACCGAGCGGCGTGCCTCGAGCTGCTCGAGCCGCTGCGGGTCGGCGTCGAGCCCGGCCTCGTAGGCGCCGAAGTCCGCGCCGAGTTCGGCGGTGAGCGCGGCCAGCTCGTCGAGCCGGCCGGCGAGCTGGTCGAGTTCCGGGTCGGCGCCGGTCTGTTGGTCGAGCGCGCGGCGCGCGGTGCCGAGCAGCGCCGCGACGTCGGCCGAGTCGCCCATCGGGTCGTCGGCGGCGCCGAGCAGCGCGTCGTGCGCCTGGTGGGCGGCCAGTCGCAGCGCATCGGCGTGGGCGAGCCGGCCGGCGGCCGCCGCCAGGTCGACGTCCTCACCGGGCAGCGGCGCTGCGGCCTCGATCTCGGCGAGCCCGTGCGCGAGCAGGTCGGCCTCGCGGCGCAGCTCGCCGATCCGGGCGCGCCGCTCGTCCAGTTCGGCGCCGGCCGCGCGCCAGGTGCGGTAGGTGGCGGCGTACTCGGCGAGATCGATGCCCGCGTACCGGTCGAGGGCCGCGCGTTGCTCGGCCGGTCGGGCCAGGCGGAGCTGGTCGGACTGCCCGTGCACGGTGAGCAGGTGCTCGGCGAGTTCTCCCAGTACCGCGATCGGCGTGGGCGCACCGCCGACGTACGCGCGTGACCGGCCGGCCGCACTGACCGTGCGACGCAGTACCAGCCCGGCTGCGGCGCCGCCGATGTCGCCTGCGGTGTCGCCTGCGGTGTCGCCTCCGGTGTCGCCGCCGGTGTCGTGCGCCGGTGTCGTCGCCGGTGTCGTCGTCGAGGTCGCCACCGGCGTCGCGGACCCGCTCGGCAGCGGCCGACGACCCGTCGATCTCGAGCCGGCCGTCGACCGTCGCCTGGTCCGCGCCCGTGCGCACCCGTGCCGCGTCGGCCCGTCCGCCGAAGAGCAGGAGCAGCCCCGACACGACCATGGTCTTGCCGGCGCCGGTCTCGCCGGTGACCACGGTCAGCCCGGGACCGAGCGGCAGCGTGGCGTCGTCGATGACGCCGAGGCCGCGGATGCGCAGTTCCTCGATCATCGTTGCTAGATCTCCGGCGAGTCGGTGGCTGCCGATGGCGACGCCTCGCGCAGGCTGCGCACGGGGAGTTGGAACTTGGTGACGAGTCGGTCGGCGAAACTCCATCCGGCGAAGCGGGCGATGCGCACCGGCTGCGCGCCCTTCGTGATCTGCACGCGTGCGGCGGCCGGGACGGGCACCGAGCGCCGGCCGTCGCAGCTCATCACACCCGGGTGGCCGACACTGACGAGGTCGATGTCGACGGTCGAGGTCGGCGCGACGACGACGGGCCGGGCGAACAGTGCATGGGCGGCATTCGGCACCAGCAGCAGCGCGTCGACGTTGGGCCACACGATCGGGCCGCCGGCCGAGAACGCGTACGCCGTCGACCCGGTCGGCGTCGCGCACAGGATTCCGTCGCAGCCGAAGCGCAGCAGCGGGCGGGTGTCGACCGCGACGGCGATCTCCAGCATCCGCTCGCGGTTGGTGCGTTCGATCGACACCTCGTTCAGCGCCCACGCCCGCGCCTGCACGACGCCGTCTACGAGCACGGTCGCCTCGACCGTGACGCGTTCCTCGACCTCGTATTCGCCGCGCACGATCGCCTCGATCGTCGCATCGAGAGCGTTCGGCTCGGCCTCGGCGAGGAAACCGACGTGCCCGAGGTTCACGCCCAGGAGCGGGACGCCGGCTGGTCTGGCGAATTCCGCCGCGCGCAGGAATGTGCCGTCGCCGCCGAGGGTGAGCGTCACCTCGGCGCCGGTGGCGCCATCGGCGTCCGACACGGCGACCACGCCCGGGACATCGACGTGATCGGCTTCGTCGGCAAGCATGCGCACGACGAGGCCGGCCGCCACCAGCTGCTTGCAGGCACGGGTGGCCTCTTCGCAGATCTGGCGGCGCGCCGTGTGCGCCACGATCAACACAGAACGGCCCGACTCGCTCATTGCGTCACCTTCGCCGATCCCGATTCTGATCCCGATCCTGGCGTGCCCTCAACGATCGCCCGGATCTGCTGCTCACTGCACACGACACGCGGCTCGCGGCGCAGCCAGAGGAAGAATTCCACGTTGCCCGACGGCCCGGGCAGTGGGCTCGGACAGACGCCGGCGGGATGCCAACCGAGCGATCGCGCCGCATCGGCGACCGAGAGCACGGCATCGGCGCGCAGCGCCACGTCGTGGACGACCCCGCCGCGGCCGAGCCGCTCACGACCGACCTCGAACTGTGGCTTCACCATCGGCAGCAGGTCGCCATCGGCGTCGGTGCACTCGGTCAGCGCCCCGAGCACGAGCCGCAGCGAGATGAAGGACAGGTCGGCCACCGTCAGCTCGGCGATGCCACCGATGTCAGCGGGACGCAGGGTGCGCACGTTGGTCCGGTCGTGCACCACGACCCGCTCGTCCGAGCGCAGCTTCCACGCGAGCTGGCCGTAGCCCACGTCGACCGCGACGACCTCGCGGGCCCCGCCCCGCAACAGCACGTCGGTGAAACCGCCCGTCGACGCGCCCGCGTCGAGGCAGCGCCGCCCGGCGACCCGGATCTCGTCGAAGGCGGCAAGCGCGCCGGCCAGTTTGAACCCGCCCCGCGATGCGTAGTCGGGATCGTCGTCGTCCTCGAGCACGCGCAGTGGCACGTCGGTCGCCACCCCGGTGGCCGGTTTGTGCGCGACCACCCCGCGGACCTCGACGCGACCGGCGGCGATCAATGCCACCGCGTGCTCGCGCGAGCGGGCCAGACCGCGGCGGGTGAGCTCGGCATCCAGGCGCTGGACTCGGGAGGGCATGGCGGTTGACGCGGACCTGGTCGCAGCCGGCGCGCTCAGGCGTCGTCGATCTGGGTGAGCGCGTTCTGCAGCTGGGCGTGCACCTGGTCGTAGACCGCTGCGTGCTCGTGCGGCGGCCGCTCGGCCAGCGTGTCGAGCACGGTCAGATCCAGTGCGCCGCCCGACGGCGCCGCTGCGCCGGACGGACGGCCTTCGGTGCTGTCAGTGCCGCTGTCCGTGCCGCTGGTGCTGTCCGTGCCGCTGGTGCTGTCCGTGCCGCTGGTGCTGTCCGTGCCGCTGGTGCTGTCCGTGCCGCTGGTGCTGTCCGTGCCGCTGGTGCTGTCCTGCCGCTGGTGCTGTCGGCGGTGTCGGAGCCGTCGGTCTGCTGGTCCTGCGGAGTTGGCTGCACGTGCTGACCCCTTTCCCTCGGCTCGCGGTCGTCGGTGCTCGCAGGTGTCGACGCTACTGCCTGGGCGCTGGGGTAGCGTCCCTCGAAGGCAGACGTGTCGGCCGCCGCCGCACCACCAGCCCCGCCCGCAGCCCGCCACACGTAGCGATCACGGAGGATCGATGGCCAGCCTCGAGGAGTGCGATGCGGCCTTCCGCGCCCTTGCCGACCGCATGGACGGTGCCGACTCCAAGCACAGCGACCTCGACCGCACCCTCTCCTGCACCCTGCCTGACCTCGACGTGACCTTCGTCGGCCACCTGCACGACGGGGTGTTGGACGAGATCCGCCAGATCGACGAGGGCAACACCGGACCGAAGGCGCAGGTGCGCCTCACCATGTCCAGCGACGATCTCGTCGACCTCGTGGCCGGCCGAACGAAGTTCGCCAGCGCCTGGGCCAATCGTCGCATCAAGATCGACGCCAGCGTCTTCGATCTCGTGAAGCTCCGCTCGATCTTCTAGCGCTGCTGCTGGCCGCACCTTCCGACGCCAGGCCTCTGCGACGGCGTCAGGCCAACCCGAGGGCGGCGAGCTGCTCGGCAGCCCTGTCGCCGGCCGCCCGCACCGACCATTCGCGGTCGCCGGTCTCCCCCGCGGCCGTCCATGCCGCACCGCACAGGGCGCGCAGCGGATCCAGCTCGTCCGGCCCCGACCGCAGATCGGGGCCGCCATCCCCACCGGCATCGTCGTCGGCCTGCTCGCCTTTGAGCGTGAGCGTCGTCCCGTCCGCGCGTGCGGTCCACGCACCGCACCGGGCGACGGGGCCGGACACCTCCACCGGGGGGTGCGCGACCACCAGGCCGGCCACGGTGGCCGCGAGATAGTCCGGGCGGTGCAGCGGCCCGGCGGCGAGCAGGTCGTCCGCGCTCGTCACGCCGCTGAGCACCAGCAGGCTCGGGCACCCAGCCGCGGCAGCACCCTCGATGTCGGTGTCGAGGCGATCGCCGACCACGATCGGGTGCTGTGCCGCCGAGCGCTGCACCGATTCGCGGTGCATCGTCGGGTCCGGCTTGCCGGTCGAGGTCGGCGTGACGCCCGTTGCGTGCCGCAGCGCAGCAACCAGCGAACCGTTGCCGGGAAGCGGCCCTCGCGGCGACGGCACCGTCGGATCGAGATTGGTCGCCACCCACTGGGCACCGGCCCGGATCGCCACCGCTCCTTCGGCGAGTTGCTTCCAGTCGAGCTCCGGCGAGTAGCCCTGCACGACAGCCTGCGGACCGTCGTCGGCAGAGAAGACGGGCGACAATCCGCGCTCGCGCAATGCCTCGATCAACCCGGTCGTGCCCACCACGAGCACCGGCGCTCCGGACGGCAGCCGCTCGGCCAGGTAGTGCGCGGCGGCGTGCGAGGAGGTGATCACCTCGTCGGCGTCGGCGGGAATCCCCAGCGCCGTGAGGTGCTCGGCGACGCTGGCCGGGGTGCGGGCAGCATTGTTCGTCACGAACGCCAGCCGCATGCCCGCCTGGCGCGCCTCGGCCAAGGCCTGTGGCGCTCCCGGGACAGCGTCGCGCCCGACGTAGACGACCCCGTCGAGATCGAGCAGGGCAACGTCGTAGCTCGTCGCGAGCGTCTGCCGGCTCGCCGTCAGAGACGCGCGCATGTGCCCGATCCTGCCATTGCGCTGTCCGTGGATACGATCGAGCATCGTGACTGCTTCTTCTGCCGCGCCGCGCCGGGGCCTGCGGCTCGAGCCAGTGCGTGCGCTGCGTCCCGCAGCCGACGGCGATGCGCTCGCACGCCTGCTCTGCCCGCCGTACGACGTGATCGACGCCGACGAGCGGGCAGCCCTGCTCGCCGCGGACGCCGATAATGCCGTCGCGGTGATCCTGCCGGAGGCGCCGGAGGGGGCACCGGAAGGCACGGACCGCTATCGAGCCGCCGCGGATCGCCTGCAGTCGTGGGTGGAGTCGGGTCACATGCGCGTCGACGACGACCCCGCCGTGTACGTCTACGAGATGCGAGATGCGACCGGCTCGGCGACACGCGGTCTGCTCGGAGCGATCGAACTGCGCGATCCGGCTGACGGTGTCATCCTGCCGCACGAGAACACGATGGCCGGTCCGGTCGCAGACCGGTTGGCCTTGATGGGTGCGACCGAGACGAACGTCGAGGCGATCTACCTCGTCTACGACGGCGGCGGTCCCGCATCGGCTGCGGTCGCGTCGGTGGATCGGGTTGACCCGATCGCCCGCGCGACCACGCCCGACGGGATCACCCACACGCTGTGGCGCCTCGACGACCCGCAGACGCTGCACAGGGTTGCCGAGGACCTCGACACCCGCCGTGCGCTCATCGCCGACGGACACCATCGGTATGCGACCTACCGCCAGCTGCAGCAACAGTTGCACGAGTCGCGCGGCGCCGGCGCGTGGGACTTCGGCCTCACGCTGCTCGTCGACTCGAGCAGCTACGGCCCGCAGGTACATGCGATTCATCGGGTCGTCTCGATCGAGCTCGCCGACGCGCTTGCCAAGCTCGACGGGTGGGACATGAACATTGTCGAGGTGTCGTCGCCGGAGCAGGCGCTGTCCGATCTGGAAGCGCGCGACAGCGCTGCCGGGTTCGCGGCGGTGCTCACCGACGGGACACGCACCGTGCTCGTCGCCGACACGGGACGCCGCGCGCGCGAGGCGAGCGCGCACGAGGGCGAGACTGCGACCCTCACCGACCTCGATGTCACAGTGCTGCACCGCGGCCTGGTCGAGCAGGTCTGGGGTCTTGATGACACAGTGGACACGGTCGACTACGCCCATTCGGTCGACGACGCAGTGCGCGCGGCTGCAGCCCGTAACGCGACGGCCGTGCTGCTGCGGCCGACGCCGGTCGCGGCGGTCGCCGCCGTCGCCGCCGCGGGGGCACGCATGCCGCGCAAGTCGACGCTGTTCACGCCGAAGCCGGCTTCGGGCCTGGTAATGCGTCGTTTCGCCGACGCCGACCCGAGCGCGCCGAGTTCACCATGACCTCGTAGCGGCTGCCCAGCCCGGTGCTCGACCGCCAGAAGCGGCGGTGCAGCGCACCGCTCACCTCGAGGACATCACCCGGCTGCGCGCGCTCGATGCTGCGTCGGGCTCGCGGCACGACTGTGGCGCAGTCAATGCTGTCGACGCGCGAGCGGGCATCCGAATCGTCCTGCGGTCGATCGACGGTCAGTCGGAAGCTCAGGATCTCATCGCCGCTGGGTAGCTCACGCGCCTGCGGCTCGGCGGCCAGCCGGCCGCGGAGGAACACCGCGTTGTCGGGCCGTAAGTCGTCGGAAACTGTCATGGCGCAATGGTGCGCGGATGCTCTGCCGCGCGGGCACGCAGCGCGCAACGGTGGATGACGGCACGGGCTGTGGACGGCGCGACGTGAAGTGTCGGCCGGTGGTGCTACGCGCCCGCGGTCACAGCAGATCGGCGGCGCGCTCGGCGGCGTCGGTGTCACCGTCGACATCGAGTGCGGCCGAGGCCGCGAACCAGCTCGCGGCCTCCTCGGTGCGACCGAGGTCGGCCAGCACGTCGGCATAGGCGTACCAAAGCCGGATCGACCCGGGCCGCGGGCGGTCGCGGTCGAGGCCCCCGCGGGCCAGCACGGACAACGCAGCGTCGGGCTGGCCGCTGTCGCGGCGCGCCCCGGCGACCACGATCAGCAACTCGGCGCGCGTCTCGGGGTCGAGCCTGCCGACATCCGGGTCGCTGAGCATCCGGATGGCCTGGCCAGGTCGGCCGAGTGCGCGCTCGCAGTCGGCGATCAACGGCAGGTTGCGCGGGTCGCCGGAGATGCGGCGAGCTGTCCGCAGCTCGGTGAGGGCCTCGGTCCACTCCTGCGCGTGATAGGCGGCCACGCCGACCGCTTCGCGCACGACCGCCAGCCGCGACGCACGCTGACGGGCGGCCCGGGCATGGGCGAGCGCCTTCGCCGGATCGGTGTCCAGCGCAAGGCCGGCGGCGATCAGGTGTGCCGCAACCACTTCGGCGTTCACCTTGCTCAGGCTCCGCAGTTCGGTACGCACCTGGCGGTCGAGCATCGACATGTCGAGTCCGACGGGCGGCTCCGGGCCGCGGTCGAGACGCTTCGAGTCGCCGGCACGTGGGCGCGGACCGGACGCCTCGCGCGGCGGCCGGGGATCGCGTGTGCTGCGCTGGTCGCGCCCGCCGCGCTCGTCGCGCCCGCCGCGCTCGTCGCGCCCGCCGCGGGCATCGCGACCGCCGCGGGTGTCACGGCCGTCGCGGGTGTCCCGACCGCCGCGGGCATCGCGAGCCCCACGGGTGTCACGGCCGTCGCGGGTGTCCCGACCGCCGCGGGCATCGCGAGCCCCACGGGTATCACGGGCATCAAGTCCGGCGCGACCATCCTCGACGCGCCGCGGGCACCGCGAGACCATCCCGCGCATCACGGGCGCCGCGTCCGGCGCGACCATCCCGCGCATCACGGGCGCCGCGAGCATCCCGCGCATCACGTGTGAGGCGGCCATCCCGACCGGCGCCGGCGTCGCGACCGCCACGGGCGTCGCGCGTGGGTCGCTCGGCGCGACCGCCACGGGCGTCGCGCGTGGGTCGCTCGGAGCGGGCGCCGCGGCTGTCGCGGCTGTCGCGGCTGTCGTTGGGCTGACGGGGCTCACGGGGCTGTCGCGGTTGGCCGCTGGACTGACGGGGCTGTCGCGGTTGGCCGCTGGACTGACGGGGCTGTCGCGGTTGGCCGCCGGGCCGACCGCGTCGCTGTCCGCCGGTACCGCGTCGGTCGCTTCCTGATGAGGAGGTCACGTGCTCTTCTTTCAAGTCCTTAAACGGAGCAAGGGCCGCCCGGAAAACCGGGCAGCCCTTGTCCAAAGTGTGTCCGGCGACGTCCTACTCTCCCACGCAGTGGCCCGCGCAGTACCATCGGCGCTGAGAGGCTTAGCTTCCGGGTTCGGGATGGGACCGGGCGTTTCCCTCTCGCTATGGCCGCCGAAACTCTATGGAGATATGGTCCGCACCGCCGGCCTGTCCGGAGACAGACAGCGGGGACCGTACCTCGGGAACCGCACAGTGGACGCTCGCGCTGGCGTGGGCACGAGGCCCACGCAAGGTTTGTGTTGTGGCAAGTCCTCGGCCTATTAGTACCGGTCAGCTACACGTGTTACCACGCTTCCACTTCCGGCCTATCAACCCGGTGGTCTAGCCGGGGGCCTTACTCCATAAAGGATGGGAGATCTCATCTTGAAGCGAGCTTCCCGCTTAGATGCTTTCAGCGGTTATCCCTTCCGAACGTAGCCAACCAGCAGTGCTCCTGGCGGAACAACTGGCACACCAGAGGTTCGTCCGTCCCGGTCCTCTCGTACTAGGGACAGCCCTTCTCAAATCTCCTGCGCGCGCGGCGGATAGGGACCGAACTGTCTCACGACGTTCTAAACCCAGCTCGCGTACCGCTTTAATGGGCGAACAGCCCAACCCTTGGGAGCGACTCCACCCCCAGGATGCGACGAGCCGACATCGAGGTGCCAAACCATCCCGTCGATATGGACTCTTGGGGAAGATCAGCCTGTTATCCCCGGGGTACCTTTTATCCGTTGAGCGACACCGCTTCCACTTGCCGGTGCCGGATCACTAGTCCCAGCTTTCGCTCCTGCTCGACATGTCTGTCTCACAGTCAAGCTCCCTTGTGCACTTGCACTCGACACCTGATTGCCAACCAGGCTGAGGGAACCTTTGGGCGCCTCCGTTACTTTTTGGGAGGCGACCGCCCCAGTCAAACTACCCATCTGACACTGTCCCTGATCCGGATTACGGACCTAGGTTAGACACCCAATTCGACCAGAGTGGTATTTCAACGTTGACTCCACAGACACTGGCGTGCCCGCTTCACAGTCTCCCACCTATCCTACACAAGCCGAACCGAGCACCAATATCAAACTATAGTAAAGGTCCCGGGGTCTTTCCGTCCTGCCGCGCGTAACGAGCATCTTTACTCGTAGTGCAATTTCGCCGAGTCCATGGTTGAGACAGTCGAGAAGTCGTTACGCCATTCGTGCAGGTCGGAACTTACCCGACAAGGAATTTCGCTACCTTAGGATGGTTATAGTTACCACCGCCGTTTACTGGCGCTTAAGTTCTGAGCTTCGCACCGAAGTACTAACCCGTCCCCTTAACGTTCCAGCACCGGGCAGGCGTCAGTCCGTATACATCGTATTGCTACTTCGCACGGACCTGTGTTTTTAGTAAACAGTCGCTTCTCGCTGGTCTCTGCGGCCGGCCCACGCTCAGGGAGTAAATCCCGTCACGCGAACTGGCCCCCCTTCTCCCGAAGTTACGGGGGTATTTTGCCGAGTTCCTTAACCATGGTTCTCTCGATCGCCTTGGTATTCTCTACCTGACCACCTGTGTCGGTTTGGGGTACGGGCCGCTAAGAGCTCGCTAGAGGCTTTTCTCGGCAGCATAGGATCATCGAATTCGCCCCAATCGGCTATGCGTCACGTCTCAGGCACATGTTGCGCGGATTTACCTACGCAACGCCCTACACGCTTGCTCCAGTGTTTCCACTTACTGGTACGACTACCTTCCTGCGTCACCCCATCGCTTGCTTACTACTAGTTCGGGTCGCGCGATCCACCGTGTCGGACCCGAAGGTCCTCCCGGCTTCTGGCGCTTAGCATCGCTAGGTTCTGCATGGGCGCTCTTTTGCGGGTACGGGAATATCAACCCGTTGTCCATCGACTACGCCTGTCGGCCTCGCCTTAGGTCCCGACTTACCCTGGGCGGATTAGCCTGGCCCAGGAACCCTTGGTCATTCGGCGGAGGAGTTTCTCACTCCTCTTTCGCTACTCATGCCTGCATTCTCACTCGTGTGCCGTCCACGGCTGGGTTCCCCCGCCGCTTCTTCCGGCACACGACGCTCCCCTACCCATCCGCACACCTGGCCGGCCATCCGTGGATGACCGGCGGGTTAATGCGCGAATGTCACAGCTTCGGCGGTGTGCTTGAGCCCCGTTACATTGTCGGCGCAGAATCACTTGACCAGTGAGCTATTACGCACTCTTTCAAGGGTGGCTGCTTCTAAGCCAACCTCCTGGTTGTCTATGCGACTCCACATCCTTTCCCACTTAGCACACGCTTAGGGG
>CAWAVG010000002.1:0-767500 GCA_963785425.1 uncultured Actinomycetota bacterium | reverse complement strand
GACCGATTCGAGCCGGACGGGCGAGGTGGGCGAGCACAGGTCGACGCCGTTCGTGGCCGCATCGAGGCCGAGACAGGTGGCCAGCCGGGCGGGGCCCCGCGCCAGGTCGCGCGGGGTGCGGCACGCGGGCCGGCGGCTGCCGGCGACGTCGGCGCCCTCGACGACCTCCCCGGCGCGCAGCAGGACCGCGGCCGCGATCCCGTCGGCGCCGCAGACGACGTTCGCGCACCAGTGCATGCCGTAGGTGAAGTAGCAGTACAGGTGCCCGGGCGGGCCGAACATCACCGCGGTGCGGTTGCTGCGTCCGCGGAAGGCGTGCGAGGCCGGGTCGTCGGCGCCCTCGTAGGCCTCGACCTCGCTCAGCCGGACGACGACCTGCGCGCCGCCGACCTCGGAGACCACCCGCGCGCCGAGCAGCCGCGGCGCGAGGCGCAGCGCAGATCCGTGGAGCGTCTCCCGGTCAGCGATCACCGGCCCAGGATGCCTGTGCCGCAACCAGCTCGGTGAGCCGGGCGGCTTGCTCGACCACGCGCAACGGCGCCGTGCCCCCGGCGGCGTCGCGCGAGGCGATCGACCCGCTGACGGTCAGCACCTCGCGAACCTCGGGGGTCAGGTCCGCGGAGATCGCGGCCAGGTCGTCGTCGCTGAGGTCGGGAAGGTCGATGCCGCGCTGCTCGCACACGCGCACGCACTCGCCGGCGATCTCGTGCGCCGAGCGGAACGGCACGTGCCGGCGCACCAGCCACTCGGCGATGTCGGTGGCCAGCGAGAAGCCCTGAGGGGCGAGCTCCTCGAGCCGTCCGGTGTCGAACCGCAGGGTCTCGATGAGCCCTTGCATGGCGGGCAGCAGCAGGTGCAGGGTGTCGGCCGCGTCGAAGACCGGCTCCTTGTCCTCCTGCAGGTCGCGGTTGTACGCGAGCGGGAGCGCCTTCAACGTGGCGAGCAGCCCCGCGTGGTCGCCGATGAGCCGGCCTGCCTTGCCGCGCGTGAGTTCGGCGACGTCCGGGTTCTTCTTCTGGGGCATGATCGAGCTACCGGTCGAGTACGCGTCGTCGAGCGTCACGAAGCCGAACTCCTTGGTCGCCCAGATGATGACCTCCTCGGCGATCCGGGACAGGTCGACGGCGAGCATCGCTGCGACGAAGGAGAACTCGGCCACCACGTCACGCGCGGCGGTGGCGTCGATCGAGTTCTCCCCCGGCGCGGCGAAGCCGAGTTCGGCAGCGACGGCGGCCGGGTCCAGGCCGAGGGACGAGCCGGCGAGCGCGCCCGCACCGTACGGGCTGGTGGCCGCCCGGACGTCCCAGTCCTGCAACCGGGCGACGTCACGGGTCAGGGCCCAGCAGTGCGCGAGCAGGTGGTGCGACAGCAGGACAGGCTGGGCGTGCTGCATGTGCGTGCGTCCCGGCATCGCCACGCCCAGATGGCGGTCGGCCTGGCCGCGCAGCGCATCGACGACGGCGAGCGTTTCGCGGGCGATGGCCCTGGCCTCGTCACGCAGGTACAGCCGGATCAGGGTGGCGATCTGGTCGTTGCGCGAGCGCCCGGCGCGCAGGCGCCCGCCCAGCTCCGGACCGGCACGGTCCATCAGTCCGCGTTCGAGCGCAGTGTGCACGTCCTCGTCCGCTGGGACGGGTGTGAACGAGCCGTCGGAGACATCGCGGTCGAGCTGGTCGAGGGCGGCGAGCATGCCGGCGACTTCGTCGTCGGTGAGCAGTCCCGCCCGGTGCAGGACGCGGGCGTGCGCGCGCGAGCCGGCGATGTCGTGCCGGGCCAGCCGCCAGTCGAACTGCGTCGACTGCGACAGCGCGGCGAGTGCGTCGGACGGGCCGCCGCTGAACCGGCCGCCCCAGAGGCTCGAATCCACGGCCTCAGTCAACTCCCGACTCGATCGCTGCGTTGTCGAGCACGGTCTCGTCCGGTCCGCGACCGGCGTTGGCGGCGATCTGCTCGGCGCCGCCCTCCTGGAGGCCGGCCGTCTCGAGCTCGCCGAACAGGTGGGTGCGGCTGAGCAGGGCGCCCGACTGCGACCGCGTACTGCTCGAGCTTCGACCGCGAGTCGGCGAGGTCGAGATTGCGCATCGTCAGCTGGCCGATGCGGTCGACCGGCCCGAACGCGGCGTTCTCGGTGCGCTCCATCGAGAGCTTGTCCGGGTGGTAGGACAGCTCGGGACCGCTCGTCGCGAGGATCGTGTAGTCCTCCCCGCGGCGCAACCGCACCCGCACCTCCCCCGTCACCAGCGACGCGACCCAGCGCTGGATGGACTCGCGCAGCATGAGCGCCTGCGGGTCGAGCCAGCGACCTTCGTAGAGCAACCGCCCCAGCCGGCGTCCCTCGAGGTGGTAGTTGGCGATCGTGTCCTCGTTGTGGATCGCGTTGAGCAGTCGCTCGTAGGCGATCCAGAGCAGCGCCATGCCCGGCGCCTCGTAGATGCCGCGCGACTTCGCCTCGATGATGCGGTTCTCGATCTGGTCGGACATGCCGAGCCCGTGCCGTCCGCCGATCGACGTTGGCCTCGTGCACCAGCGCGACCGAGTCGTCGTAGTCGACCCCGTTGATCGCGACGGGTCGGCCGGCGACGAAGCGCACCGTGACGTCCTCGGGGTCGATCGCAACGGCGGGGTCCCAGAACTTCACGCCCATGATCGGGTCGACGGTCTCGAGCGGGACGTCGAGGTGCTCGAGGGTCTTGGCCTCGTGCGTGGCGCCCCAGATGTTCGCGTCGGTCGAGTAGGCCTTCTCCTTGCTCGCGCGGTAGGGCAGGTCGCGCTCGATGAGCCACTGGCTCATCTCGGCACGTCCGCCCAGCTCGCTGACGAACTGCGCGTCGAGCCACGGCTTGTAGATGCGCAGGGCGGGGTTTGCGAGCAGGCCGTAGCGGTAGAACCGCTCGATGTCGTTGCCCTTGAACGTCGAGCCGTCGCCCCAGATGTGGACGTCGTCCTCGTGCATCGCGCGCACGAGCATCGTGCCGGTCACGGCGCGTCCGAGCGGGGTGGTGTTGAAGTACGCACGACCGGCCGACCGCACGTGGAACGCGCCGCACACGAGCGCGGCCAGTCCCTCCTCGACGAGTTCGCGGCGACAGTCGACGGCGCGAGCCAGCTCGGCGCCGTACTGCAGCGCACGCGCCGGCACCGTGTCGATGTCGGGCTCGTCGTACTGCCCGATGTCGGCGGTGTACGCGCACGGCACTGCGCCGCGGGAACGCATCCATGCCACGGCGACGGACGTGTCGAGGCCGCCGGAGAACGCGATGCCGACGCGTTGCCCGGTCGGGAGGGAGGTAAGAACCTTGCTCACGAGGTGTGGTCTCCAGGGTCGGTCATTGGTGGGCCAGGTCGAGGAAGCGCTGCGCCAGCTCGGCGCCGCCGTGCGGGTCGCGGGCGACGACCACGATCGTGTCGTCGCCGGCGATGGTGCCCAGGACGTCGGGCAGTGCCGCGCGGTCGAGCGCGCTGGCGAGGAAGTTGGACGCTCCTGGCGGGGTGCGCAGCACGACGAGGTTGGCGCTGGCCTCGGCGGACACCAGCAGCTCGCCGAGCAGGCGGGCGAGCCGGTGCGGCGGGTCGTCCCCGGCGCTGCGCGCGGTGAGCGGCGAGCCGTCCTCGGGCACGACGTAGACCGGCAGCCCGCCGTCGGGCGAGCGCAGCTTCACCGCCCCGAGTTCGTCGAGGTCGCGCGACAGCGTCGCCTGCGTCACGGAGAACCCGCTCGCCTCGAGCGCGGCGGCGAGCTCGGCCTGCGACCGCACGGTGCGCTCGCCGAGGATCGCGACGATGCGGTCGTGTCGCGCGGCGCGGCTCGCCGTCGGCGCCGGCATCGGGGTGCTCACGCCCGCTCCAACAGGAAGGTGAGCAGCGCCTTCTGCGCGTGCAGCCGGTTCTCCGCCTCGTCCCAGACGACGCTGCTCGGGCCGTCGATCACCTCTGCCGCGATCTCCTTGCCGCGGTAGGCGGGCAGGCAGTGCAGCACGATCGCGTCGTTCGACCTGCCGACTGCCGATCGCGTCGACGGTGAACGGACGGAACGGCTTCTCGCGTTCGGCCCTGCTCGGCCTCCTGCCCCATCGACACCCACGTGTCGGTGGCGATCACGTCGGCGCCGTCGAACGCGGCGTCCGGATCGCTGGTCACCGTGATCGTCGCGCCCGTATCGGCGGCGATGCGATGCGCGGCGCTCAGCACGTCGGGATCGCGGCTGGTAGGCGTCGGGACCGGCCAGGCGCACGTGCATGCCGGCGGCCGCGCCGCCGAGCAGGTACGAGTGCGCCATGTTGTTGGCGGCGTCGCCGGCGTAGGCGAACGTCAGCCCGCCAGTTGCTTCTTGTGCTCGCGAACCGTGAGCAGGTCGGCGAGGATCTGGCACGGGTGGAACGTGTCGGTGAGCGCGTTGACCACCGGCACCGTGCTGTGGGCAGCCATCTCCTCGATGCGGTCCTGGCCGAAGGTGCGCCACACGATGGCGGCCACCTGACGGGTGATGACGCGCGTGACGTCGGCGATCGACTCGCGCTCGCCGATACCCGCCAAGCCGGGTGTCGATCGTGATCGGCTGCCCGCCGAGTTCGGCGACGCCGGTCGCGAACGACAGCTGCGTACGCAGGGTGGGCTTGTCGAAGATGAGCGCGACGGCGCGCGGACCGTGCAGCGGCTGGACACGGTGCGGGTCGGCCTTCATCTCGGCGGCCAGGTCGAGCACCTCGACGAGTTCGGCCGGCGACAGGTCGTCGTCGCGCAGGAAGTGCCTCATGTGGCATCCGCCAGTGCGTCGGTGAGTATCGGCAACGCCTCGTCGACGTCGGCGCTCGGTCAGGATGAGCGGCGGCGCGAGCCGGATGACGTCCGGACGGACGGCGTTGACGAGCAGCCCGCGCTCGCGCGCTGCGGCCTCGACGGCGCCGGCCTTTCGCTTCGTGAGCACGAGCGCACGCCACAGGCCGGCGCCGCGCTGGTGATCGGCGAGCGGGCTGTCGATCGCGTCGAGTGCGTCGGCGAGGTGTTCTCCGACGCGCTTGACGTTGTCGAGCAGGCCGTCGCGTTCGATCGTGTCGATCACGGCGAGCGCAGCCGCGCACGACACCGGATTGCCGCCGAACGTGCTGCCGTGGTCACCGGGTGCGAAGAGATCGCCCGCTGCGCCGACTGCCGAGACACGCACCGATCGGGCAGCCCTCCCCCGAGCCCCTTGGCGAGCGTGACGATGTCGGGACGCACCCCCTCGGCCGCGCTCGCGAACCAGTGACCGGTGCGGCCGATACCCGACTGCACCTCGTCGACGACGAGTAGCGCGCCGGAGGCGTCGCAGAGTTCGCGGACGGCCGCCAGGAATCCTGGCGGTGGCGGTACGACGCCGCCCTCGCCGAGGGTGGGCTCGACGAAGACTGCGGCGGTGTCGTCGGTGACCGCGTCGCGCATCGCGTCGATGTCGCCGTAGTCGACGAACGTCACCGGGCCGGGCAACGGCTCGAACGGCGTGCGCTTGGCCGGGTTGCCGGTGAGCGACAGCGCACCCATCGTGCGCCCGTGGAACGAGGCGTTGCACGAGACGATCGCCTTGCCGGGACGGTGTTTGCGCGCCAGCTTGATCGCGCACTCGTTCGCCTCGGCGCCGCTGTTGGCGAAGAAGACCCGCGCCGGCAGTCCGAGCAGGCCGACGAGGCGTTCGGCCAGCGCGACGCCGGGCTCGTGGATCGCGAGGTTGGACGAGTGCGCGAGCCGGGCCACCTGGTCGGTCACCGCAGCCACGATCGCCGGGTGGGCATGCCCGAGACTCGACACGGCGATGCCGCCGACGAAGTCGAGATAGCACTGCCCGCTGTCGTCCCAGACGCGGACGCCTGACCCGTGGTCGATGGCGATCGGCGGCGTGCCGTAGTTGGCCATCATGACGGCGTCCCAGCGGGATTGCAGTGTCGATCTCATCCCTCCTTGCTGGGCAGACCATCGTGCCGATGCCGTCGCTGGTGAACATCTCGAGCAACAGCGCGTGCGGCAACCGCCCGTCGAGCACGTGAGCGCGCGGCACACCGCCTTCGACCGCACGTAGGCACGCCTCCATCTTGGGCACCATGCCACTGGCGAGGCCGGGCAACAGCAGCGGCGAGTTCGTCGGTCGTGATCGTGCTGATCACCTCGCTGCTGTCGGGCCAGTCGGCGTAGAGCCCCTCGACGTCGGTGAGCACGATCAGCTTCTCCGCGGCGAGTCCCACGGCGATCGCCGCCGCAGCGGTGTCGGCGTTGACGTTGTACGTCAGCCCGTCGCGGCCGCGGGCGACGGTCGCGACGACCGGGATGCGTCCCGCGTCGACCAGCGCGAGGATGGCGGACGGGTCGACGGCGACGACGTCGCCGACCTGACCGATGTCGACGGGTTCGCCGTCGACCACCGCACTGCGCCGCTCGGCGGTGAGCAGGCTCGCGTCCTCACCGGACAGGCCGATCGCGAAGGATCCGTGATCGTTGAGCAGGTTCACGATCTCGGGGTTTACATGCCCGGTCAGCACCATGCGCACGATCGACACGGTCTCGGGTGTGGTGACGCGCAGACCGCCGCGGAACTCGGAGGCGATGCCGAGCCGGTCCAGGTGCTCGGTGATCTGCGGGCCGCCGCCGTGCACGATCACCGGACGCAGCCCCGCGTAACGCAGGAACATGACGTCCTCGGCGAACGCGGACTGCAGCTCGGGCTCGTCATCGCGTTGCCGCCGTACTTGATCACGACGATCTTGCCGTGGAAGCGCTGCAGCCACGGCAGGGCGTCGGCGAGGACGGCCGCCTTCTCCAGTGCCAGTTCCCGCGTCATGACGAGTACGCCGAGTTCTCTTCGACGTACGCGTGCGACAGGTCGTTCGTCCAGATGGTGGCGGTGTGCTCGCCGGCGTTCGAGATCGACGCGGATGTGGATCTGGCGTCCCGACAGGTCGACCCCGGCGCGGTCGTCGCCGGCCGCCCCGGCGCGGCAGATCTCGACGCCGTTCATCGCGACATCGAGGCGGTCGGGTTCGAACTGCGCGGAGGTGGTGCCGATGGCTGCGAGCACCCGTCCCCAGTTGGGGTCGTTGCCGAACAGTGCGCACTTGAGCAGATTGTTGCGGGCGATGCTGCGACCGACCTCGACGGCGTCGTGCTCGTCGGCGGCGCCGACGACCTCGATGCGCACCTCCTTGGTGGCACCCTCGGCGTCGGCGAGCAGTTGCGCGGCAAGATCGGCCGTCACGTCGTGCAGCGCCGCTGCGAACGCGACGGGATCGGCGGCGACACCCGTCGCGCCGCTCGACAGCAGCAGGACGGTGTCGTTGGTCGACATGCATCCGTCGGCGTCGATGCGGTCGAACGTGCGCCGGGTGGCCGAGCGCAGTGCCTGGTCGGCGGTGAACGGATCGATCACCGCGTCGGTCGTGAGCACGCACAGCATCGTGGCCAGGCCGGGTGCGAGCATGCCGGCCCCCTTGGCCATGCCGCCCACCGTCCACCCGTCCACCGTCAGCTGCCGCCTGCTTGCTCACCGTGTCGGTCGTGCGGATCGCCTCGGCGGCATGCGCACCGCCGTCGATCGCTCAGCGCGCCGGCCGCGGTCGTGATGCCGGCCAGCAGGGCGGGCATCGGCAGCCGCTCGCCGATGAGCCCGGTGGAGCAGACCGCCACCTCGCCCGCACCGATGCCCAGCTCGGCCGCGACCGCCTCAGCGCTTCGATGCGTGTCGGCGAAACCGTCAGGACCGGTGCACGCGTTGGCGCCGCCCGAGTTGAGCACCACCGCGCGAAGCCGCTGGGCGGTGATCACCTGTTCCGTCCACAGCACCGGCGCGGCTTTGACGCGGTTGGTCGTGAAGACACCGGCGGCGATGTCGGACGGCCCGTCGTTGACGACCAGCGCCAGATCGAGGTCGGCGGACGCCTTGATCCCGGCAACGACGCCCGCCGCCCGGAAACCCGCTGCCGCAGTGACGCTCATGGGGCGACGCCGTCCGCGCTCAGCCCGGCGGTCTCGGGCAGTCCGAGCATGAGGTTGGCGTTCTGCACCGCCTGCCCGGCCGCGCCCTTGCCCAGGTTGTCGATCGCGCACGTGACGACGATGCGGCCGGAGTCGATGTCGCGCACGACCTGCAGGTGCGCGCTGTTCGAGCCGCTGGTGGCCGCGGTGTGCGGCTGCTGCCCGGGCGGCAGGACGTGGACGAACGGCTCGTTGTCGTATGCGGCGGCCAGGCACGTGTAGGGGTCGGACAGTCGTCGGCAGGGACGAGCGACACCGTGGCAAGGATGCCGCGCGGCATCGGCGCGAGCACCGGGGTCATCGTGAGGCTGGACAGCCCGGCTGCCTGCTTGATCTCCGGGACGTGGCGGTGCGCGCCGACCTTGTACGCGCTCAGGTCGCCCATCACCTCGCTGCCGAGCAGGTGCGACAGCGCAGCCCGTCCGGCGCCCGATGTGCCGCTGGCCGAGGTGACGACCACGTCGTCGGGCGAGGCGAGCCCGGCCGCGACCAACGGCGCAGCCGCGAGGATCACCGCGACGGCATGGCACCCGGTGTTCGCCACCCGGGTCGCGGACGGCGATCTCTGCTGCGCCTGCCCGGCAATTCGGGCAGGCCGTAGGTCCACGGCGCGTGGAACTCGCCGCCGTAGTACCGCTCGTGCGCGGCGGCGTCGACGAGTCGGTGGTCGGAACCCAGATCGACGATCTTCTGGGCCGGGTCGAGCGCTGCGGCCAGCGTCGAGGACGCGCCGTGCGGCAGGGCCAGGAAGACGAGGTCGGCGTCGCCGAGGGCCTGTCGGAGTCGTCCCGGCGAAGCGCAGTCCGACCAGCGAACGCAGGTTGGGATGGACCTCGCCGACCGGCTGGCCCGCGTTGCCGTGCGCAGTGACGGCGGTGATCTCGAGACCGGGATGCGCCGACACGAGGCGCAGCACCTCGCCGCCGGCGTATCCGCTGGCTCCGGCGACCGCAACCCGATACCCCATCCGCAGAATTATGCATCATGCTCGCAACTTCATGCAGAGCGGGGTCGGACAGTTCGTAGGCTGCGCCTCGTGGCCTCGCAGCTGTGTGCGGAGATCCGCGCCGCCCTGCGCGCCGCTGCCGCGCCTGCCGAGGCCCCGCAGATGCAGGCCTACATGAAGTCGACGCTGCCGTACCTCGGCGTGCGGGTGCCCGAAGTGCGCAGGTTGACGCGCGCCGTCGCGCAGGAGCACCCGTTCGGATCCGGTGCCGACATGGAGGCCGTCGTGCGCGAGCTCTGGACGGAGGCGGAGTTCCGCGAGGAACGCTATGCCGCCACCGCGCTGCTCGACACCCGGTCGGCGCGGCCGTTGCGCTCGCCCGAGTCGATGGCGCTGCTGCGGGACCTGATCGTCTCGGGCGCGTGGTGGGACCACGTGGACGAACTGGCGCGCCGCGTCGGCGAGCTGCGCGCCCGCTGGCCCGAGCAGATCACGGCGGAGCTGATCACCTGGGCGACGGCCGATGACATCTGGCTGCGCCGCGTGTCGATCATCTGCCAGCTCGGCGCAGGGCGCGACACCGACCTCGACCTGCTCACCACGGCAATCGACGCCAACGTCACGGAACGCGAGTTCTTCCTGCGCAAGGCGATCGGCTGGGCCCTGCGCGACTACGCCCGCACCGACCCAGACTGGGTGCGCGCCTTCGTCGCCGCCCGCGAGCTCAGCCCGCTGTCCCGGCGCGAGGCGCTCAAACACCTCGCTGGCTAGGTGCGCAGTCGCGCACCCGTGCGTTCGCTCGCGACGGCGATCGCGGCATCGCGGGCCGCCGTCGCCTCGTCCAGCGTGAGCGTGCGGTCCGAGGCACGCAGCCGCAGCTCGAAAGCAAGCGACACCACGCCGGCGCCCAGGCGCTGCTCGTCGCGGTACACGTCGAACAATCGCGCCGACTCGAGCAACGGCCCGACCCCGTCGCGCAATGCGGCCAGCACGTCGGCGGACGGCGTCGTCGCATCGACGACCAGTGCGACGTCCAGCAGCACCGGGGGGAAAGAAGAGATGACCGGCGCCCGAGCCGGGGCGGGCGGCGCGAATCCGTCAAGTACCAGTTCGGCCGCGCAGGCGCGCTCGGGCAACCCGAAGGCCGCGATCACCCGCGGGTGCAGCTCACCGGCGTGGCCGACCACGGTGTCGTCGAGCAACAGTTCGGCGCAGCGCCCCGGGTGCCACGGCGCGCGCCGCGCGGGGCGGACGGTCAGCTCGACGCGCGCCGCGCGTGCCACGACCTGGGCGACCTCGACGGCGTCGGCCCAGGTCACCGCACGCGCCGGGCCGCGCCACCCGCGCGGTTCGAGATCGCCGCACAACACGGCACCGACATGGCGCGGCTGGTGGGGTACGGCGGCGTAGATCGCGGCGATCTCCGCGTCGCTCGGGCGTGCTCCGATCGGTGGGACGGGCGCGGCCTGCGCATCAGGAGCCTTGGCGAAGACGAGCCCGGTCTCGACTATCGCGAGGTCGCGCTCGCCCCGGCCGACGTTGCGGAGCAGGACGGTGAACAGGCCCGGCAACAACGTGGTGCGCAACAGTGGTTCGGTCTCCGACATCGGGTTGACGATGCGCAACGCGGCGCGGCGCTCGTCGTCATCGTCCAGACCGAGATCGTCGAGTGCCGACTCCGCCATGAACGGCGAGCTCAGTACCTCGATCAACCCGCTGCCGCCGAGTGCACGGGACACGGAGCGGCGCAGCGTCTGCTCCGCGGTGAGGCCGTGGCCCGCCATCGGCTGCGGCAGCACCGACGGAATCTTCTCGTAGCCGACGAGCCGCACGACCTCTTCGACGAGGTCGGCCGGCAGCAACAAGTCCGGGCGCCACGTCGGCGGCCGCACCTGCAGCACCTCACCGCCCTCGACGGTGCACCCGACCGCCTCGAGCGTGGCAATCACCGTGTCGCGATCGATCGGCAGGCCCGCTGTGGCACCTGGTCGCTCGGCACTCATGGTGATCAGCGGGGGCGGTTCCGGTGTGCCGACGACCGTGTACCCGTCGACCGGTCGCGCACCGCCGTACTCGACGAGCAGGTCGACGCAGCGCTGCAGAGCGACCCCCGCGATCTCGGGATCGACACCGCGTTCGAAGCGGCGCGACGCCTCGCTCGACAGCTTGTGCCGCCGCGAGGTGCGCGCGATCGAGCCGGGATCCCAGTGCGCCGCTTCGAACACCACAGCACTGGTCTGCGCGCCGATCTCGGTCGACGCGCCACCCATCACCCCCGCCAGCGCGACCGCGCCGGAGTCGTCGGTGACGACGAGGTCGTCCGGATCGAGCGTGCGCACCTGGTCGTCGAGGGTCGTGAGGCGCTCGCCGGGACGAGCGCGACGGACGCCGATCGGGCCGGTCAACCTGGAACGGTCGAACGCGTGCAGCGGCTGGCCGGTCTCCAGCATGACGTAGTTGGTCACGTCGACCGCGAGTGAGATGGCGCGGACGCCGCACTGCTGCAACCGTGTCGTGAGCCAGGCCGGCGAGGGCGCCGTCGGGTCGAGACCTTCGATCGCACGGGCCGAGAAACGGTCACATCCGGACGGGTCGTCGATCGAGATCTCGTAGGCCTTGCCGTCGATCTCCGGCAGAGTGACCTCGAGGTCGTGGAACGGCACCTCGACGGCAGCGGCAGCCTCTCGGGCGAGACCGCGCACCGACAGGCAGTAGCCGCGGTCGGTCGTGACCGCGATGTCGAGCACGGCTTCTCGCAGGCCGAGCACACCCAGGGCGTCATCGCCCGGCGCGCCGGCATCCGGGGGCAGCACGAGGATGCCCTCGTGGTCGTCACCGATCCCGAGTTCGCGCACCGAGCAGATCATGCCGTCCGACACGTGGCCGTAGGTCTTCCGCGCACTGATCGCGAAACCACCGGGCAGCACTGCGCCGGGCAGCGAGACGACGACCAGGTCGCCGGCGGCGAAGTTGGGCGCGCCGCAGACGATGCCGCGCGGTGCGCCATCGGTGTTGAACGGACCGACGTCGACCTGGCACCACCGGATGGTCTTGCCGTTCTTCTGCGGCTCGTCCTCGAAGGACAGCACGCGGCCGAGCACGAGCGGGCCGGAGATCCCTTCGGCGGCCGAGTCGACGCCCTCGACCTCCATCCCGACGCGGATCAGGGCATCGGCGAGGGCGCGCGGCGACAACGTGCCCGGCAGGTCGGCGTGTTCGGCCAGCCAGGAGACAGGAGCCTTCATCGGGTGTCTTTCACGCTTCCATTCCGAATGCAGCCGTGAACCGGACGTCGCCCTCGACGAGATCGCGCATGTCGGACGCGTCGTTGCGGAACATCACCGAGCGCTCGATGCCCATGCCGAACGCGAAGCCCGAGTAGCGCTCGGGGTCGATCCCGCACGCCGTCAGCACGCGCGGGTCGACCATGCCGCAGCCGCCCCACTCGATCCATCCCTCGCTGTTGCAGGTGCGGCACGGCGCGTCGGGGTTGCCGACGGACGTGCCATGGCAGACGAAGCAGAGCAGATCCATCTCGGCGCTGGGCTCGGTGAACGGGAAGAAGTGCGGCCGCAACCGGGTGCGGCTGCCGGCGCCGAACATCTGCTCGACCATGTGATCGAGCGTGCCCTTCAGGTTGGCCATCGTGATGCCCTCGTCGACGACGAGGCCCTCGATCTGGTGGAACACCGGGGTGTGCGTGGCGTCCAACTCGTCGGTTCGGAACGTCTTGCCCGGGCACACGACGTAGATCGGCGGCTCACGGCGCAGCATCTCGCGTACCTGGACGGGCGAGGTCTGGGTGCGCAGCACGAGACCGGACTCGACCGGTTCGATCCAGAAGGTGTCGGTCAGGTCGCGCGAGGGATGGTCGGGCGGCGTGTTCAGCGCGTCGAAGTTCAGCCAGGCCGCGTCGACCTCCGGGCCTTCGGCGATCTCGTAGCCCATGGCGATGAAGATGTCCTCGAGCCGTTCCATGATCGTGGTGAGCGGGTGGCGCGCCCCGGTCGGACGCCGACTCGTCGGCAGCGTCACGTCGACGGCCTCGTCGACGAGCACGCGGGCATCGCGGTCGGCCTCGAGTTCGGCCGTGCGCGCGGTGAGCGCGGTACGGACCTCGGCGCGCGCGGCGCCAACCCGCTGTCCGGCGGCCTTGCGCGCGGCGGGCGGCAGCAGCCCGATCTCGCGGTTGGCGAGGGCAAGTGGTGAGCGGTCACCGTCGTGGGACAGGCGGGCGGCGTTGAGCGCGTCCAGGTCGAGCGCGGCAGCGAAGTCCGCCAGCGCCCGCGCGACGGCGGCGTCGATGGCCTCCGGCTGCAACGACGCTGCTTCGACCGGGTCGAAGTCCTTGGGCGGCATGGCGAGGAGTCTATGGGGACGCGCCGGGCGGGCTCGATGCGATTGCCGGGGCACCGTCCTACGGTTGGCGCGTGTCACAGCAGCCCGCCGGACGAGCCGGTCGGAGCCCGACGCGAGCCGCGACGAGCCCGATGAGTCGGACGAGCCCGATGACTGGCCGATCGCGCACTTCGGTCGCGGGGATCACGACGCGCCGCCGCAGCACCCCACCCACCTGCGTGCGATCGTCATCGCCGCGGTCGCGATCGTGGTCGTCGGCCTGGTCGTCGGCATCATCGTGTTCAACGCGTCGGCGCCGCCGCTGGGGCGAGGCGCGGAGTCGGCCTCGGCTGCGGCGAGCACGTTCGTCGCGGCGATCAACGCCGGCGACGAGAACGGCGCGGCCGACATCGCGTGCGACCGGTTCGAAGACCCGGCCCGTGCGGCCGCCCGCACCGGTGCGGACGCAGGGATCACTTTCGCGCTCGGGCGGCTGACGATGCGGTCGAAGACGGCGGCGAGTGTGTCCGTGCAGGAACGCATCACGCTGCCGGGCGGGCATGTCCACGCGCAGTTGCTCACCCTGACCATCGTGCGCTCGGGCGGCCGTTGGCTGGTGTGCGGCCGCGCCGGCTGACGGTCAGCGGCGCTGGGCGCGCGCGCTCGCGTAGAGGCACACGGCAGCGGCGGCGGCGAGGTTGAGGCTCTCGGCGCGGCCGTGGATGGGCACCCGCACCCGGTGGTCCGCGCCCGTCAGCGCCTGCTGGGGCAGTCCGTGGGCCTCGCTGCCGAACAACCACACCGTCGGACGCGCGAGCGTGCCCGCCTCGTCGAGGTCGTCGAGATCGGTCGCTGTCGCCCTCGCCGCTGCCGGTGGTGGCCAGCGTGCACAGTCCGCTGCCCAGCAGGGCGGCGAGGGTGGCGTCGACGCACACCCGCAGGTGGAACAGGCTTCCTGCGCTGGCTCGTACCGCCTTGCCGTTGTAGATGTCGACGCCATCGACGACGACGACCGCGTCGGCCCCGGCGGCGTCAGCCGTCCGCAGGATCGTCCCCGCGTTGCCGGGGTCGTTCGGTTCGACGAGCGCGGCGACCAGCCGGGCCCCGTCCAGCCCCTGCGCGAGCGGCACGTCGAGGCGGCGGCACACCGCGACGAGCCCCTGTGGGGTGACCGTCTCCGACAGTGTCGCCGCGTCCTTGTCGCTGATCTCGGCGGCGTCGGCGGTCAGGTCGGGATGGCGCTCGCGCGCCGTCGCCGTGGCGAACAGCTCGTCCACGGCTCCGGCCGCCAGCGCTTCGCGGACCGCCGGCGCGCCCTCGGCAAGGAAACGCCCGGCGTCGCGCCGCGCGGTCCGCCGGGTCAGGCGGCGCGCGGCGACGAGCCGGGCGTTCTGGCTGCTGAGCAGAGTGCGAGTCAGGCCGCTGCGGACTTGGCATCGGCGACCGCGGCCTTGGCGACCTCGGCCAGCGCGGTGAACGCCGTCGGGTCGGTCACGGCCAGGTCGGCGAGCACCTTGCGGTCGACGGTCACGCCGGCCAGGCGCAGACCCTGGATGAACCGGTTGTAGGTGATGTCGTTCGCGCGGGCCGCCGCGTTGATACGGGTGATCCACAGCTGCCGGAAGTCACCCTTGCGCGCCTTGCGGTCGCGGTACTGGTAGGTGGCCGAGTGGAGCAGCTGCTCCTTGGCCTTGCGGTAGAGGCGCGAGCGCTGTCCGCGGTAGCCGGACGCCGCTTCCAGGGTCGTACGGCGCTTCTTCTGGGCGTTTATTGCTCGCTTGACGCGTGCCACGGTGAGTCCTCGATGTGGTCGGGCCGCCCGGAGTCGAGACGGCGAAAGGGCTGGGAAGGGCGCAGAGCGGCGCGGTCAGCGACCGAGCATCCTCCGCAGCCGCTTGGTGTCTGCCGGGGCGACGTCGGTGGTACCGGCGTGCCGACGGTGGTAGGTGCTCCCGCGAACAGGCGTGCGACGCGAAGGCGGCCCCCGACTTGCGGTGGGCATGCAGGCGCCGCAGCTTGCCGGACTTGGTTACCTTGATGCGCTTGCTGACGGCGCCGTTCGGCTTGAACTTGGGCACTGGATTTCCTTCGGTGGGAGTGAGCTATTCGGCCGGTGCGGCCGGCTCGACCTCGGCCGTCACGGCCGACTGGGCAGCCGGCGGACGATGCTGGCGCGGGGCCTTGGCGACGTTTCGATGTGGGGCAACGACCATGATCATGTTGCGGCCGTCCTGCTTCGGCGACGACTCGACGAAGCCCAGACCGGAGACGTCCTCGGCGAGGCGCTGCAACAACCGGAACCCGAGTTCGGGCCGGGACTGCTCGCGTCCACGGAACATGATCGTGACCTTCACCTTGTCGCCCTGCTTCAGGAACCGCTCTACGTGACCCTTCTTGGTCTCGTAGTCGTGCGAGTCGATCTTCGGGCGCAGCTTCATCTCTTTGATGACGGTGAGCGCCTGGTTGCGACGTGCCTCGCGGGCCTTCTGCGCGCTCTCGTACTTGAACTTGCCGTAGTCCATGAGCTTGCAGACGGGCGGACGCGCCATCGGCGCCACCTCGACGAGATCCAGGTCTGCGTCGGCGGCCAGTTCGAGGGCCTTGCCGATCGGCACGATGCCGACCTGCTCGCCCTCGGGACCGACGAGGCGTACCTCAGGTACTCGGATCCGGTCGTTGATCCTCGGTTCGGAACTGATGGGACCTCCACTGGTTCATCGATGCGGAGACTTCGCGGGAATGCGAAGGCCCCGTGCCGCGAGTGCGGACGGGGCCTCGAAGTCATCCCGGTCGGAACCGCGCGCGAACGCGGCTGGGAGGCAACGGCGAACCGCTGGTCCCGGACCGGAACCCGGACCACATCACATGGCCGGGTGGGGAGCTCGAGGCTTCCGCTTTGCACACCCCCGCGGTGACGGAGGCTGGTCGCATGCCAAGGGTATCAGCGCAGGGAACGCTGGACCAAAGTCAGGATTACAGGCTTCGCAAAACCGTGCCAGTTGGTCTCACTGGTCGGCCCGCCCGCTTCAGCCGGCACGACGTGGTCGAGAGTGAGGATCGCGCGCCCAGCCGACGTAACGCTGTGCCTGGTCCGGCGAGATCCGGCGTGCAGAGGCCGACCCGTCATCCACGAGACACTGAGGACATGACCCAGCCCCGTCCCCCCGTTGCGCGGATCGGCATCTCCGGCTGGACCTACCCGCCGTGGCGTGGCGTGTTCTATCCGAAGGGGCTTCCCCATCGGCGTGAACTCGAGTACGCCTCGTCCAAGCTCACGACCATCGAGATCAACGGGTCGTTCTACTCGCTGCAGCGGCCGTCGAGCTACCGGGCGTGGCACGACCAGACCCCTGACGGGTTCGTCTTCAGCGTGAAGGGGCCACGGTTCGTCACGCACATGAAGAAGTTGCGCGACGTCGACACGCCGCTGGCCAACTTCTTCGCCAACGGCCTGCTGGCGCTGCGCGAGAAGCTCGGTCCGATCCTGTGGCAGCTGCCACCGTCGCTCGGCTATGACGCGGCACGGATGGAGACGTTCCTGAGCCGCCTGCCGCACTCGACGGCCGAGGCCGCCTGGCTCGCCAGGCGCCACGACGACCGGGTCAAGGACCGCTCGCTGACCGAGACCGACCACGACCGGCCGCTGCGCCATGCCGTCGAGGTGCGGCACACGAGCTTCACGACGCCGGCGTTCCTCGACCAGCTCCGCGCCCACGAGGTCGCGATCGTCGCCGCCGACACCGCCGGGCGCTGGCCCAAGATCACCGAGGCCACGACCGGATTCGGGTACGCGCGGCTGCACGGCGACAAGGAGCTCTACACCAGCGGGTACACCGCTGCCGGCCTCGCCGCGTGGGCCGAGACCGTCCGGTCATGGACCGACGCCGGGCGCGACGCGTACGTCTACTTCGACAACGACGTCAAGGTGCGTGCGCCGTTCGACGCCATGGCCCTCACCGAGTTGCTTGTCGACGCCGCGAGTGGTCACTAATTCGCTGATGGTCACGAATGCTGACCACTCGCGCGATCAGTGACCACTCGCGGAGCAGGGACGGGGTCAGTCCTCCCCCGACGCGGACGGCATCTTGTCGCTGATCAGGTCCATGACCGACGAGTCGGTCAGGGTCGTGACGTCGCCGAGCTCGCGGTGATCGGCCACGTCGCGCAGCAGCCGCCGCATGATCTTCCCGGAACGAGTCTTGGGCAGCTCCGCGCACGACCATGATCTGGCGCGGCTTGGCGATCGCGCCGATCTCCTTGGCCACATGATTGCGCAGTGTCTTGACCAGCTCTTCGCCCTCGGACTCCTCGGTGACGTTGCCGCGCAGGATGACGAACGCGACGATGCCCTGGCCCGTTGTCGGGTCGGTCGCACCGACCACGGCCGCCTCGGCCACCGACGGGTGCGACACCAGCGCCGACTCGACCTCGGTGGTCGAGATGCGGTGCCCGGAGACGTTCATGACGTCGTCGACGCGGCCGAGCAGCCAGAGGTCGCCGTCCTCGTCCTTCTTCGCGCCGTCGCCGGCGAAGTAGAAGCCCTGGTCGCTGAACCGCGCCCAGTACGTCTCCTTGAACCTGTCCAGGTCTCCCCAGATGCCGCGTGTCATCGACGGCCACGGCTCGGTCAGCACGAGGAACCCGCCGCCACCGTTCGGGCACCGCCTTGCCCTCGTTGTCGACCACGTCCCCGTTGACACCGGGCAGCGGCCGCATCGCCGAGCCCGGCTTGGTCTCGGTGACGCCGGGCAGCGGGCTGATCATGATCGCGCCCGTCTCGGTCTGCCACCAGGTGTCGACGATCGGGCAGCGGTCGCCACCGATGTTGAGCCGATACCACATCCACGCCTCGGGGTTGATCGGCTCGCCGACCGACCCGAGCATCCGCAGCGAGGACAGGTCGTGCGCCTTGGGGACGTCCTCACCCCACTTCATGAACGTGCGGATGGTCGTGGGCGCCGTGTACAGGATGGTGATCTTGTACTTCTCGATCATCTCCCACCAGCGGTGCTCGGTCGGGGTGTTCGGCGTGCCCTCGTACATGAACGACGTGGCACGGTTGGCGAGCGGGCCGTAGACGATGTAGCTGTGGCCGGTGATCCATCCGATGTCCGCGCCGCACCAGTAGAGATCGCTGTCCGGCTTGAGGTCGAACACCGCGTGATGGGTGTACGCCGCCTGCGTCAGGTACCCGCCTGAGGTGTGCAGGATTCCCTTCGGCTTGCCCGTCGAACCCGAGGTGTACATGACGAACAGCGGATGCTCGGAATCGAAGAACTCGCAGGTGTGCTCGGTCGACGCCTTGGCCACGACGTCGTCCCACCACACGTCGCGCCCATCGGTCCAGTCGACGTCCTGCTCGGTTCGCCTGACGACGAGTACCGACCGCACGTCCGGGCATTTCTGCAGAGCCTCGTCGACCGCCGGCTTGAGCGCCGAAGGCGCACCCCGCCGGTAACCCCCGTCAGCCGTGATCACCACGCGCGCGTCGCAGTCGATGATGCGGTCCGACAGCGCCGTCGAGCTGAACCCGCCGAACACCACGGTGTGCAGCGCGCCGAGTCGTGCGCACGCGAGCATCGCCACGACCGTCTCCGGGATCATCGGGAGGTAGATCGCGACGCGGTCGCCCGCTTTCACCCCCAGGTCGGCCAGTGCGTTCGCCGCCTGGCACACCAGATCCTTCAACTCGGCATAGGTGATCGACCGGGTGTCGCCCGGCTCGCCCTCCCAGTGGTAGGCGACCTGGTCACCGTGGCCGGCCTCGACGTGCCGGTCGACGCAGTTGTAGGCGACGTTCAGCTTGCCGCCGACGAACCACTTCGCGACCGGAGCATCGGACCAGTCGAGTGCCTGCGTCCACTTGGTGTCCCAGGTCAGGCGCTCGGCCTGCTTCTCCCAGAACGCGAGCCGGTCGCGGTCCGCCTCGTCGTACGCGTCCGCCTTGACGTTCGCGTCCGCCGCGAGTTGCTCGGGTGGCGGAAATTTGCGGTTCTCGTGCAGGAGATTGGACAGGGTTTCGGAAGTGTCCTCGCTCATAGTGCGAACCTAACTCTCGACCGCTGCGCCGACGATGCGCCCACGGCGCGGATCACCGGGGCAGGGTCGGCATTGCCGCCCGCTTGAAGGTGAAGTTCACGACCGTGGCGAACGACGTGTACCAGGCGGCGATGGCGGTAAGGATGCCGAGCCAGCCACCGATGTGGATCCAGACGTTGCTGTTGGCTTCGAAATCGGCCGCGCTCTCCGACAGCCACCCGATGGTCAGCGCGAGGAAGGTGAGAGCCAGCAGCGCGAACACGGCGAGCACGGTGCCCGACACGCGGCTCGCTGCCACCGTCATGTAGGCGGTGAAGATGGTCCACACCATCAGGTACAGGCCGACGCCGTGCAGGATGTCGTTCGGCTTTGCCCCGGTCGGCAGGTGATTGAGCAGGTACCAGAACGACATCCAGAACGCGCCGTAGCTACAGAACGCGAGTGCACCGAAGGTGTTGCCCTTGGCGAATTCCCACAGCCCAGCGGCGAACTGGCCGATGCCGCCGTAGAACAGGGCCAGGCCGAGCACGATCGTCTGGACCGACGAGCCCAGCATGTTGGTGTTCACGACAGACAAGAAGAACGTTGTCCCGGCGAATGCCGCCAGGCCGAGTGGGGCCGGATCGGCGATGCCGGAGACCGGCGGCACTGCCGATCGTGGCGGGTCGTACGGTGCCTGCTCTGTTGTTGCCATGACGTGCTCCTCTTCCGCAAGGGAGCCCGGTGGCCCGCGCCACCGGCGCTAGCCGGCCATAGGCCGGCCGGAACCGATCGTGGCACTAGCGGGCCCGGATTGCACGTATGTCTGAGATATTTAGCGATCTTGATGGTCGGTGCGCGTCGCTGCGAACAGCGCGCGCAAGCCGTCCATGGCCTCTACGGCGCGTTCCCTGTCCCAGCGCTGGACGGCGTAGATCGCGAGCGTCTCTTCGCCGGGAAGTACCACCTGCGCGAAGCGCACGTTGGACGGGAAGCGCACGTCGACCACGACACTCCACGGGATGACGCGGTAGTTGCCGAGGAACGAGCGCATGCGCAGCTCGTGCTCGTCCGCGATCAGCCGCGGGTAGGTCGGCATGATGAGCAACAGCGCGACGACGACCCCGACCACGACGGTGCCGATCTGGTCCTTGATGCCGAACGACGCGCCGGCGTTGTAGCGCCGCATCACCACGGCGGTGACGACGAAGACGAGCAGCACCGACGCCGAGAGCGCCCACGCGATCTTCGCCGTCAGCGATCGGACCCCGCGTCGGCCATCCCTCCTTCGTCGCCGGCTATGGCATCGATTCGCTCATCACAGTCGGCATGCGTGGATGTCCGTCACGAGGATGCCGCGTGCGCCGACCGCCCACAGCTCGTCCATCACCTGGTTGGTGCGCTTGCGTTCGACCATCGACCGCACGGCCGACCAGCCCTTGTTGTGCAGCGGCGACACTGTCGGCGACTCGATACCCGGCGTGATCGCCACGGCCTTCTCGACGAGCTCGTCCGGGATGTCGTAGTCCATCAGCACGTACTGCCGCGCGATGATCACGCCCTGAAGGCGGCGCACGAGCTGCTCGACCCTGGGCCCGTGTTCGGCCCCGGCGCGTTGCACCAGCACTGCCTGGCTGGTCAGCAACGGGTCGCCGAAGATCTCGAGCCCGGCGTTGCGCAACGTGGTGCCGGTAGACACCACGTCGGCGATCACATCGGCGACGTCGAGGCGCACCGCCGTCTCGACCGCGCCGTCGAGACGAATGACTTCCGCGGTGATCCCGTTGTCGTGCAGATACTTCTCGACGACACCGGGGTAGGCGGTCGCCACCCGCTTGCCGTTGAGATCCGCGATGCCGTGCGCGGTGCCGGGACGCCCGGCGAAGCGGAACGTCGAGCCGGCGAAGCCGAGCGGCAGGATCGCCTCGGCGCGCGCGCCGGAGTCGAGCAGCAGGTCCTCGCCGGTGATGCCGACGTCGAGACGGCCCGAGCCGACGTAGATCGCGATGTCGCGCGGACGCAGGAAGAAGAACTCGGTGTCGTTCTCGGCGTCGATCAGGACGAGTTCACGAGAGTCGGTGCGCTGGCGGTACCCGGCCTCGGTGAGCATCTGGCTGGCGGGCTCGGACAGCGATCCCTTGTTGGGAACGGCGATGCGGAGCATGCGAATTCTTTCTCTGGACGGAACCGAGACGGCGATGGAGATGCGGCGTCACAGATGTCGGTAGACGTCGCCGAGGTCGATGCCCTTGCCCAGCATGATGACCTGCACGCGGTAGAGCAGCTGGCTGATCTCCTCGGCCGTGCGCTCGGCCGACTCGTGCTCGGCCGCCATCCACACCTCGGCAGCCTCTTCCACGACCTTCTTCCCCTGCGCGTGCACACCGGCGTCGAGCGCCTCGACGGTCGCCGAGCCCGCCGGCCGGGTGCGCTGCCGCTCGGTCAGCTCGGCGAACAGCTCGTCGAAGGTCTTCATCTCGGACGTTGAGCCTACCGGCGTGTACGGGCCCGCCACCGCCTGCCGATGTCAGGTGCGGCACAGCACACCCTTTGTAGGTTGCCGATGTGGGAGGACGGGCGCGGTTGATCGCCGGCCGGACGGCGATGGTGCTGACGGCTGCGCTGTCGGCGTCGCTGCTCGTGTACGTCGGCGTGCTGTGGCACACCGCCCGGGGCATCGACAACGTCCACACCGTCCCGGTCAGCGGGCTGCGCCAGCCGAGCGACGAGCAGCACGCCGTCCGGGCGTCGAACAACCCGGTGTTCCAGGGACAGAATTTGCTCATCATCGGCAACGACGACCGCACCGGCATGACGACCGCACAGGTGCGCGAACTGAAGGTCGGTCGCGACGGCGGGAGCCTCAACACCGACACGCTCATGATCGTGCACGTGCCCGCCGACGGCTCGCGAGCGACGCTCATCTCGATCCCCCGTGACTCGTACGTGAACATCCCGGGTTACGGGATGAACAAGATCAACGCCGCGTACGGGTTCGGCTACAACGACACCAAGGGCGACCTCGACCAGAAGCGCGGCGGCGGCGTGAGCCTGCTCCTCAAGACGGTCAAGGCGCTGACCGGAGTGCCCATCGACCACTTCGTGCAGGTCAGCCTGTTGGGCTTCGTGCGCATCAGCGACGCGATCGGCGGCGTGCCCATCAATCTGTGCCACAGCATCGACGACACCGTCGCGTACAACGCGACGGTCGGCATCCAGGGCGGGTCGGGCTTCAAGATGTCGAAGGGGCCGCATTCGATCCACGGCGTGCAGGCGCTTGGAGTTCGTGCGCGAGCGCGACCATCTGCCCGGCACCGACCTGGGCCGCGCGGCACGCCAGCGCTACTTCCTGACCTCGGCGTTCCGCACGATCGCCTCGGCCAAGATGTTGCTCGACATCGGCAAGCTCAAGGGCCTCATCGACGCAGTGCGGGCGTCGGTGTTCGCCGACCAGCACCTGAAGATCCTCGAACTGGCCAAGCAGCTGTCCTATGTGTCGGCCAACAACATCCACGGCCAGGCCATCCCCACCGACTACTACGAGGACGTCACCATTCCCGGCACCCGCTACCAGGTCAACGTCGGCATCGTCCATCCGCGTGAGGTCCGCGCGTTCGTGCGGCACCTGCTCGCGCCGCACAAGAAGCACAAGCTGCACCGGCCGACCACGAACAAGAAGACGCGCAATGCCGTGGACGCCGGCTGCATCAACTGACGGGCTGCCACGATAGGGACGTGCCTGCACAACCACCCCCGACCGGTGACCCGTCGCTCGCCCGCGACCACCTGGCCAACGAACGCACGTATCTCGCCTGGCTGCGCACCGCGGCAGCGGTGATGGCGCTCGGGCTCGCGGTGGCCGGCCTCGCGCACCGCGTCAGCACGACGACCGCCGTCGCCGGCGTGCTGCTCGTGATCACCGGCGCGAGTGGCGTCGCCTACGGCACGGCGCGTTACCGCCAGGTGACCCGCGACCTCGACAACGGCACGTTCGTCGCCGGCGGACGGGGCCCGGCTGCACTGATCGCCTCGAGCGTGCTTGTCGGCGCTGTCGTCGTCGCGCTCGTACTCATCCTCATCGGTCAGTACTAGGGCGCCGCCGCAAGCGCCACGACCGCAGATGGTGGTAACCGCGCACCGACGCCGGCCGCAGCGCCTTGAGGATGTACCTGTCGTCGTCCTCGAGCGCCTCGAACATGCCCTGGTCGACGAGGACCGATCCGGTACGGGCCAGCGATGTCAACCGGCTGGCGATGTTCACGGTCTGTCCGAACACGTCGCCGAGGCGGCTGACGACCGGGCCTGCGGCGAGCCCGACGCGCAGGCTCGGCAGCCCGTCGTCCTGCTCCGAGGCCTCCAGCAGGGCTAGCGCGATCTCGGCGCCGTCGGCCGCGGTGTCGGCGACGAAGAGCACCTCGTCGCCGATGGTCTTCACGATCTGGCCGTGATGTGCGCCGACGATGTCGGTGGCCACCGACTCGAACGACTCGAGCACTCCGCGCAACTCCGATTCGGAGGAGCGGCGGGTGAACGCGGTGAACTCGGCCATGTCGGCGAAGCCGACCGCCTTCGTGCTCGACGACCCGCCCTCGCCGGCACTGACGCGGCTGAAGTACGCCGCGAGCTGGCGGCGCCACACGTAGTCGTGCAGCGCGCCGGTCAGTGGGATCAGCTCGTCGACCAGTTCGATCACCCGGTCGCCGTCGCCCTCGATCAGGCCTGGTGACTTGCGCGACGATCTCGATCACCAGCTGGCCCTGCCACGATGCGAGCCGGGCGAAGGACTGACCGAGGATGCGGGTCATCGCCCGCATCACCTCGTCGTCGATCTCACCGACCGACGGCGAGCCGCTTGACCTGGCGCAACGCCTCGAGGTCGGCGTCGGTGAACATGCGCCGCTCGTCGTCGTCGACACTGGCGAACCCGAGGGCGCGCCACAGCGCGCGCACCTCCTCGAGAGTGATGCCCGACTTCTCGGCCATCTCGATGCGGTTGTACTTGCGCTCGCCGCCGAGCAACGCGGTCTCGACGCGATCGACGAGCTGCGCCAGGTCGGCCGGTGCCGGCCCGTCCGAGGACCCGGTCACGTCAGGACGTGTGGACGACGAGCACGTCGATGCCTGCGTGCCGGACGACGTCGAGCGGCACCGAGCCGAGGATCCGGCCGGCGAGCGTGTTGAGCCCGACGTTGCCGACGACCAGCAGGTCCGCGCCGACCTCCTTGACGACGTTCTTCAGCGTGTCGCCGGGCCTGCCCTCGATCGCCTTGGTCTCGACCGACGTGGCGCCCTTGGCCTTCGCGCGATCGCGGGCGGTCTGCAGCGTGTCCTCGGCGGGCGCCGAGCCGACCACCTGGTAGGCCTCGGTGCCGAGCGCGTCGCGCTCGGCAGCGGTGCTCCGCTCGTCGCGCGGGAAGTACGCGCAGGCGATGACGAGGGTGGCGCCGGAATCGGCGGCGAGGACGGCCGCGCGATCGACGGCGGCCAGTGAGGTGTCCGAGCCGTCGGTGCCGACGACCACGGTCGTGTATGCACTCACGGCGTCACTCTCACCGACAGGCGTCGGCCCCGCGAAGCGCCGGTCAGCGTTCACTCCGGTTCTCATGGTGCGAATCTAGCGGGATCGCGTCTGCCACGATGGGTCGAACCCCTAGCCGCTTCGACGAGAGGACCGGTGATGAGCACCACGTTGGTCGCGGGGGTCGACACGTCCACCCAATCGTGCAAGGTCGTCGTGCGCGACGCCGACAGCGGCGAGCTGGTGCGCAGCGGTTCGGCCGCCCATCCGTCGGGCACCTCGGTCGACCCGAAGGCGTGGTGGACGGCGTGGGAGCAGGCCGCGAGCGAGGCCGGCGGCCTCGACGACGTCGCAGCGATCGCCGTCGGCGGCCAGCAGCACGGCATGGTGTGCCTCGACGAGTCCGGGTGCGGTCGTGCGCGACGCGCTGCTGTGGAACGACACCCGCTCCGCCGATGCCGCCGCGGCGCTCGTCGACGAGCTGCCCGGCGGTGCGCAGGGCTGGGCGGACGCGGTCGGCTCGGTGCCGGTGGCATCGTTCACCGTGACCAAGCTGCGCTGGCTCGCCGAGCACGAACCCGACAACGCGGCGCGCACCGCCGCGGTGTGCCTGCCGCACGACTGGCTGACGTGGCGGCTGCGCGGCAGCGACACGCTGGACGAGCTGGTCACCGACCGCGGCGACGCCAGCGGCACCGGCTACTGGTCGCCGGCGGAGGGCGAGTACCGCGACGACCTGCTGCGGCTGGCGTTCGGCGCGCGTCCGCTGCTGCCCCGCGTGCTCGGGCCGGCCGAGGCGGCCGGCCGGACACCGGACGGAGTGCTGGTCGGCCCCGGCACGGGCGACAACGCGGCCGCCGCTCTCGGGGTCGGCCGCCGAACCGGGCGACGTGATCGTGTCGATCGGGACCTCAGGCGTCGTCTCGGCGATCAGCGAGCACGCGACAGCCGACCCGACCGGCATCGTCGCCGGATTCGCCGACGCGACCGGGCGCTTCCTGCCGCTCGTGTGCACGCTCAACGCCGCGCTGGTGCTGGACTCGACGGCGCGCCTGCTCGGCGTCTCGCACGACGAGCTGTCCGCGCTCGCGCTGTCGGCACCCGCCGGAGCGGACGGGCTGGTGCTCGTGCCCTACTTCGACGGCGAGCGCACCCCGAACCGGCCCGACGCGACCGGGTCGCTGCTCGGGCTCGGCACGAGAACACGAGCCCGGCACATCTGGCCCGGGCGGCGATCGAGGGGCTGCTGTGCGGCCTGGCCGACGGGCTGGACGCATTGCGCGAGCAGGGCGTGGCGGTGCGACGGGTGCTGCTGGTCGGCGGCGGGTCGCGCTCGGAGGCGCTGCGCCGTATCGCCCCTGCGATCTTCGCGACGCCGGTCGTCGTGCCGCCGCAGGGCGAGTACGTCGCCGACGGTGCGGCGCGCCAGGCGGCGTGGGTGCTCTCCGGGCGCGACGGAGGCGCCGCAGTGGCAGCGAGGGGCGGCCGAGACGTTCGAGGCCGACCCGGTGCCGGCGGTGCGCGAGCGCTACGCGGAGGTGCGCGACCTGACCGCCTCGCGCGGATAGGGCGCCAGCACGACCGCGGCCTGCAGCGCGGCAGCGGCGGCCTCGTAGCCCTTGTCCTCGCCGGAGCCCGGCAGCCCGGCCCGATCGAGTGCCTGCTTGTCGTCGTCGCAGGTCAGCACGCCGAACCCGATCGGGACGCCGGTCCGCTCGGCCACCGAGGTCAGCCCGGCCGTCACCGACTGGCACACGTAGTCGAAGTGCGGCGTGCCGCCGCGGATGACCACGCCCAGCGCGACGACCGCGTCGAACCCGGCCGCGGCGAGCCGGGTGGCCGCGACCGTGAGCTCGAACGTGCCGGGTACCCGCAGCTCGGTCACCTCGGCGACGCCGGAGTCGGCGAGGGCCCGGCGCGCGCCCGCGAGCAGCCCGTCCATCACCTCGGCATGCCACTGGCTGGCGACGACCGCGACGCGCAGCTCGGACGCGCCGGCCACGGCGCCCGCCGACGGTGCTCCGCTCTTCACGTCATCTCCTCGCGACCACTCGCTCCGCTCGGGCCGGTCGGAGCTGACACCCGCGCCTCGCGCCGCGGGCGATGCCCATGGTTCGCTCCGCAAGCGTCGCTCACGACGAGAGATCCAGGTCGTGCCCCATGCGGTCGCGCTTGGTCTCGAGGTAGCGCAGGTTCTCGGGGTTCGCGTTCACCGGCAGCGGTACGCGGCCGACGACGCGCAGCCCGTAGCCCTCGAGGCCGGCCCGCTTGGCGGGGTTGTTCGTCAACAGCCGCATCGAGCGGATGCCCAGGTCGACGAGGATCTGCGCACCGGTGCCGTAGTCGCGTGCGTCGGCGGGCAGCCCGAGTTCGAGGTTCGCGTCGAGGGTGTCGGACCCGGCGTCCTGCAGCTGGTAGGCCTGCAGCTTGTGCAGCAACCCGATGCCCCGTCCCTCATGGCCGCGGATGTAGAGCACCACGCCACGGCCCTCGCGGGCGATCGCGGCGAGCGCGGCGTCCAGCTGCGGCCCGCAGTCGCAGCGCAGCGAGCCGAAGACGTCGCCGGTCAGGCACTCGGAGTGCACGCGCACGAGCACGTCCTCGCCGTTGCCGATGTCGCCGAAGACGAACGCGACGTGCTCGCGCTGGTCGTAGCTCGACGAGTAACCGACGGCGGTGTACTCGCCGTACCGGAGCGGCACGCGCGCCGAGGCGACGCGCTCGACGAGCTTCTCGAACCGGCGCCGGTACGCGATCAGGTCGGCGATCGAGATCAGCGCGAGGTCGTGCTCGTCGGCGAACACACGCAGCTCGTCCGCCCGCGCCATGCCCGACGGGTCTTTCTCGCTGACGAGCTCGCACAGCGCGCCGACCGGACGGAGCCCGGCGAGCACGGCGAGGTCGACCGCGGCTTCGGTGTGGCCCGGGCGCCGCAGCACGCCGCCGTCCTTCGCGCGCAGCGGGACGACATGGCCGGGCCGGCTGAAATCGGCGGCGGTGGCGCCCGGGTCCGCGAGCAGCTGAATGGTGTGGGCGCGGTCAGTCGCCGAGATGCCGGTGGTGACGCCCTCGCGCGCGTCCACGGTGACGGCGTACGCGGTGCCGCGCCGGTCCTGGTTGACCCGGAACATCGGTGGCAGGTCGAGCCGATCGGCCTCCTGCTCAGTCAGCGGGACGCAGATGTAGCCGGACGTGTAGCGCACCATGAACGCGACCAGCTCCGGCGTCGCCAGCTCCGCGGCGAAGATGAGGTCGCCCTCGTTCTCGCGGTCCTCGTCGTCGATCACGACCACGGCCTTGCCGGCCTTGATATCGGTGATCGCGCGCTCGATGCTGTCGAGTCTCATCGGATCTCTTCCCCACCGGTCGTTCCGCTCGGGCGGGTCATCGACCCGAATCGCGCCTGGCGGCGCGAGGGGGACTCGGGCTCTTCGCGCGAGCGCTCATCGCCTTCGTGGTCACCCAGAATCCTCTCGACGTACTTGGCGAGGATGTCGACCTCGAGATTGACGGCGTCGCCGACCTGCGCGGCGCCGAGGGTCGTCGCGCGCAGGGTCTCCGGGATCAGGCCGACCTCGAACCAGTCGTCGCCGACCGCGGCGACGGTGAGCGACACCCCGTCGACGGCGATGGAGCCCTTCTGGGCGATGTAGCGCGCCAGGTCGGTAGGGATGCCGAAGCGCACCGTGTGCCAGGCCTCGGACGGCGTCCGCGACAGGACGACGCCTGTGCCGTCGACGTGGCCCTGCACGATGTGCCCGTCCAGGCGCGCGCCCGCGCGCACCGCCCGTTCGAGATTCACCCGGCTGCCCGGTGCGAGCGCGCCGAGCGACGACCGCTTGAGGGTCTCACCCATCACGTCGAAGTCGATCTGGACGGTGCTGGTCGGCACAGTGCCGTCGCCGGACCAGCCCACGACCGTCAGGCAGACGCCGTTGACTGCGATCGACGCGCCGTGCACGAGATCGTCGACGATGCCGGACGCGGCGACGTGGAGCACTGCCGAGTCGCCGTCGTGCGCGAGGTCGACGACCTCGCCGACTTCCTCGATGATGCCGGTGAACACGGCCTACTCCCCTTCGGGCCAGAGCGGGCGGCCGACGATTTTCAGATCGTCTCCCAGCCGCTCGATGTCGATGACATCCAGTGTGACCGCCTCGACCAAGGTTTGGATTCCGGATGGGCCCAGAGCGTGGGGACCGTCACCCAGCAGCTTGGGCGCGAGGTAGGCGACGACCTCGTCCACGCACCGGCCTTCCACGAAGGCCCCCGCGAGGGTCGGGCCGCCCTCGAGCAGGACATGTCTAACGCCACGGTCGAAGAGCGCCTTCAGTGCGAAACGGGGCACAGCGGTGTCGAGCACCAGCGACTCGGCGCTCGTGTCGAGCACCCGCGCCCCCAGCGGAACACGGTGGCGGCGGTCGAGCACGACGCGCAGCGGCTGGTGCTCGTCGGGGACGCCGTCGGCACCGCGCACCGTCAGCTGCGGGTCGTCGGCGAGCACCGTGCCGCTGCCGACCATGATCGCGTCGACGATCGCGCGCAGCGAGTGCACGTCGCTGCGTGCGACCGGACCGGTGATCCACTGCGAGCTGAGGTCGGCCGCCGCGACCCGCCCGTCCAGCGTCGCGGCGTACTTCCACGTGACGAAGGGCCGGGCGGTGCGGATGGCGTGCAGCCAGGGCCGCAGCGCACCCGCGGCGGCGTCGGCCTCGAGCAGGCCCGCGGCGACCTCGACGCCCGCCTGCTCGAGGACCGCGCGTCCGCCGGCGGCCTCGGGGTTCGGGTCGGCGACGGCGAAGACGACCCGGGTGACGCCGGCCGCGATCAGCGCCTCGCTGCACGGCCCGGTACGGCCGGTGTGCGCGCACGGCTCGAGAGTCACCACGACGCTCGCCCCTCGGGCGGCTGCGCCGGCCTCGGCCAGCGCCACGATCTCGGCGTGCGGGCCACCCGCCGGCGCGGTGGCGCCCTCGCCCACCAGGGTGCCGTCGGTGCCGAGCACGACCGCGCCGACGGGCGGATTGGGGCTCGTGCGGCCCCGTACCGTCTCCGCAAGTGCGAGCGCACGGCGCATCGCCGCCAGTTCGGCCTCGTCGGGTTGCATGTGGGCCGTCCCGGCTAGCGGTTCATCGCGTCGCGCGCCGTGGCGCGCAACGCTGCGACCGCCCTGTCGGGGTCGGCGGCGCCGTACACCGACGACCCGGCGACGAACACGTCGGCGCCGGCCTCGGCGGCAGCGACGATCGTCTCGGCGGTGATGCCCCCGTCGACTTCGATGAACAGGCGCAGGTGTCCGGCGCGCACCTCGTCACGGGCGCGGCGCACCTTGGGCAGCACCTCTGCCATGAACTCCTGGCCGCCGAAGCCCGGCTCGACGGTCATGACCAGCAGGGTGTCGAACTCGCGCAGCACCTCGAGGTACGGCTCCAGCGGTGTCCCGGGCTTGACACTCAGGCCCGCCAGGGCGCCGGCCGCACGGATCGCGCGGGCGGTCTGCACGATGTCGCCGGCCGCTTCCGCGTGGAAGGTCACGTTGGCCGCGCCGGCCTCGGCGTAGCCGACGGCCCAGCGATCCGGATCGTCGATCATCAGGTGACAGTCGAGCGGCAGGTCGGTCGCCTTGTGCAGGCTCTTCACGACCGGCAGGCCCAGCGTCAGATTCGGGACGAAGTGGTTGTCCATCACGTCGACGTGCAACCAGTCGGCGCCGCGCACGGCGTCGGCCTCGTCGGCCAGGCGGGCGAAGTCGGACGCCAGGATGCTCGGCGCGATCATCGGCTCGCTGGCCGACGGGGCCGGTCCGGACGGGCGCACGCGGCGAGTCTAACGACGCGCTAGATTCGCGCCCGAGGCGAGATCGTCAGGCCCTGCGAGGAGGCTCGATGCCCATCCGAATCCGTCCGGCCCTTGCGGCGGCCGCCGGCACCTGCCTGCTGGTGCTCAGCGGCTGCGCGTCGTTGACCGCCGGCTCGGGCAGCGGCAGCGGCGCGCCGGTCACGAGCCAGCCGCCGTCCACCTCGCCGGCGCCGCCGACCACGTCGGCACCGCCGTCGACCAGTTCGGCGCCGCCGTCGACCTCATCGGCTCCGACCGGTGGCTGCAGCGGCGCCTTCTGCGACGACTTCAGCTCCGCCTCGACCGGCTGGGACGTCGGCAACGAGAAACACTTCTACAGCCAGTACAGCTCCTATCAGGGCGGCACGTTCCGGATGGGCGAGCGGCACGACGCCATCCTGACCGTCCCGGCGCCGTACGACATCACGAAGGCCGCCCACGACTACAGCGTGCAGGTCGATGCCGACGCCGTGCTCGGTTCGAAGTCGCCGAAGGACGCTGTCTACGGCCTCTCGTGCTGGAACCACGAAGCGAAGAGAGGGTCGACGTCGGCGTTCCTGTTCTACTTCACCCGCACCGGCGCGCAGATCGTGCTCTGGGACAACACCGATGGCTCGGTGCACGTGCTGCGCAAGCTGTCGTGGTCGGGCGTGCTGCAGTCGGCCCCGGCGCGCAACCACATCCGCGCCCTGTGCCTGCAGCGCGCGCACAACGGCACGGTGGTGGCCGAACTGGGCATGGACGTGAACGGCCACATCCTGACCAAGACCTATCGCAAGGGCGGCTCGAGTCACCCGTGGTCGACAGGGAACCGGGTGGGTTTGATCGTCGGCCTGACGGGGGCAGACGTGTTCTACGACAACTTCGTGATCACCGGCGACTGCAAGGGGTCACGCTGCTAGGCCTGCTGACCGCGGGTGAGCAGGGCGCAGAACATCGCGTCGGTGCCGTGGCGGTGCGGCCACAGCTGGACGGCCGGGCCGTCGCCGAGATCCGGCACGCCGGCGAAGGCTGGGCGGGCATCGCGCAGCTCGTGCCCGGCCACGACGCCCAGGGTCTCGGCGCGATGCGGGGAGCACGTCACGTAGCCCACCACTCCCCCGGGCCGGACGAGGCGCAGCGCGGCGGCGAGCAGCTCACCCTGCAGCTCGGCGAGCGCCGGGACGTCGGACGGGTCGCGGCGCCAGCGCGACTCCGGGCGGCGCCGCAACGCGCCGAGCCCGGTGCACGGCGCATCGACAAGGACGCGGTCGTAGCCACCGTCGCGGTCGGGGAAGGCCCGCGCGTCGCCGACGGTCACCTCGACCTGCCATGCGGCGGTCACCTGCCGGACCAGCTCGGCGCGGTGCGGGCGCAGCTCGTTGGCGGTCACGACCGCACCGCGTTCGCCGCCCAGCGCCGCGAGCAGCGCGGTCTTGCCGCCCGGCCCGGCGCACAGGTCGAGCCAGCGTTCGTCGCGGCCCTCGATCGGCACGTTTGCGACGGCGAGCGCACACAGCTGGCTGCCCTCGTCCTGCACGCCGGCCCGGTGGCTGCGCACGCTCGCGAGGGCGCCCGGGTCGCCGCGGTCGAGCCGCACCGCGTACGGCGACCACGGCCCGGCGGCGCCGCCGGACTCCGCGATCAGGTCGTCGCGTGACATGAGGCCGGGCCAGGCGACCAGGTGGGTGTGCGGCCGTTCGTCGTCGGCGGCCAGCGCGAGGGAGGTCTCGGTGAGCGTGCCGTCAAGGCTCTCGTCGAGGGCGTCGGCGAACGCGGCAGCGATCCATTCCGGATGAGCGGTCTGCAACGCCAGCCGGGCCAGCGGTGACTCATCACGTCCGAGCCGCTCGGTCCACTCGTCCCAGCTCGAGCGTGCGACGCGCCGCAGCACCGCGTTGACGAAACCGGCCGCCCGAGTACGGCCGGTGGCGCGGGCGAGGTCGACGGTGGTCGCCACGGCGGCGTGGGGCGGGACACGGGTGCGCAGTGCCTGGTACGCGCCCAGGCGCAGCAGATCGAGCACCTCGGGCTGCACGTCGCGCAGCGGACGGTCGATGCAGGCGACGAGCACCTGGTCGAGGGTGCCTGCGGTGCGGACCGTGCCGTAGGCCAGTTCGGTCGCGAACGCCGCATCGCGGCCGGACAGGCCCGCGGCAGCGATGAGCGGCGGCAGGGCCAGGTTCGCGTAGGCGCCGTCGACCCCGACCGCGCGCACGAGCCGGTAGGCGACCCGGCGCGGGGAGTCAGCCAAGGATCTCGCCGGCCTCGAGCCGTGCCCCGCGCGCCCAGTCGGCTGCCGGCATGGCGCGCCTGCCGGGTGGCTGCACGAGGCCCAGTTCGACCTCGGCGGTCGCGGTGCCGACCGAGACGCCCGCGCGGTCGGCGTGCACCTGGCCCGGGCGCAGTTCGTTGGCGCCGCGCACCCGCACCGGCCCGAGCTTGAGCCGCTCGCCACGAAACGTCGTCCACGCGCCGGGTGCGGGTGTGCAGGCGCGCACCAGCCGGTCGACGTGCCGGGCAGGTGACCCCCACGGCACATGCGCGTCGTCGACCGTGATCTTGCCGGCGACCGACACGCCGTCCTGGGCCTGTGGCCGCGGGACCAGCGAGCCGTCGGCGATGCCGTCCATCGTCGCGCGCAGCAGTCCGGCGCCGGATTCGGCGAGACGGGCGAGCAGATCTCCGCTGGTGTCGGTCGGACGGATCGATTCGGTGACCACGCCGAACACGGGCCCGGTGTCGAGGCCGGCCTCGATGAGGAAGGTGCTCGCACCCGTGACGTCGTCGCCGTGCAGGATCGCGTGCTGCACCGGCGCCGCGCCGCGCCAGGCCGGTAACAGCGAGAAGTGCAGGTTGACCCACCCGTGGCGGGGCACGTCGAGGGCACGCTGCGGCAGCAGCGCCCCGTAGGCGACCACCGGGCAGGCGTCGACGTCGAGTACGCGCAACTGCGCGAGGAAGTCGGCGTCGCCGGGTTTGGGCGGGGTCAGCACGGGCACGCCCGCCTCGTCCGCCAGCTCGGCGACCGGGGACGACGTGGTGCGCCGGCCACGGCCTGCGCGCGCAGGAGGACGGGTGATCACGGCGACCACCTCGTGCCCGGGGGCGTCCAGCAGCGCGCGCAGCGATGGGACGGCCGCCGCCGGCGTCCCCGCGAAGGCCAGTCTCATTCCGGTGCGCTCATGTCAGTGCGGACTGACCTTGACCCTGGGCGTCGTCAGCCCCGACCACTCCGCGTCCCGGATCGCGCGCATCGCCGCCTTCCGGGTCTCGGGGTCGAGCCGCGAGACGAACATGACGCCGTCGAGGTGGTCGGTCTCGTGCTGGATCGCACGCGACAGCTTCGCCGTGCCCTCGATCGTGACCGGGTCGCCGTACATGTTCTGGCCGTGCGCGACGACGTGCTCGCGGCGCACGCAGTCGAACGTGAGGCCGGGGATCGACAGGCACCCCTCGGGGCCGTCCTGGGTCTCGTCGGTCGGGAAGTGCAATACCGGGTTGACGAGATGCCCCGCCTGGGTGTCGTCGACGTGGTAGGTGAACACCCGCAGCGAGACGCCGATCTGCGGGGCGGCCAGCCCGGCCCCGGGGGCGTCGAGCATCGTCTGCTCGAGATCGGTGACCAGTTGGCGCAGTTCCTTGTCGAACACGGTCACCCGTTCGGCCGGGGTGCGCAGGATGGGATCGCCGAACAGGCGGATGGGCAGGACGGTCACGCGCGAAGTCTACGGACACCGGTGGACCGGGTGACGCGTCACTAGTTAGGATGGCTAACGAATGAAGGGACATTCGTGCACCGCTCCGAAACTCATGACCGCCGGGTCGCCCTGTCCGTGACCACGGTCGGCATCCTTGCCGCCACGCTCAACTCGTCCATCCTGCTGATCTCGCTGCCCGCGATCTTTGCCGGGCTCGGCCTCGACCCCCTCGCCCCGCAGAACATCTCCTACCTGCTGTGGATGCTGATGGGCTTCCTGCTGGTGACCGCCGTCCTGGTCGTGACGTTCGGACGTCTCGGCGACCAGTACGGCCGCGCTCGGCTGTTCAATCTCGGGTTCCTGATCTTCGCGCTGGGTTCGATCGGATGCGCGATCGTGCCCAACAGTGGGTCGGCCGGCGCGCTCGAGATCATCCTGATGCGCCTCGTCCAGGGGGTAGGCGGTGCGATGGTCATGGCGAACTCGACGGCGATCATCACCGACGCGTTCCCGCCGGAACGGCGCGGTTTCGCCCTCGGCGTGAACCAGGTGTCGGCGCTGGCCGGCTCGTTCCTCGGCCTGATCATCGGTGGCGTGCTGTCCGAATGGCATTGGCGCGCTGTGTTCTGGGTCAGCGTGCCCGTGGGCGTGTGGGGTACCTGGATCGGGTACCGCTCGCTGCACGACAAGCCGCGCGACCGGTCGCGCAAGGTGGTCGTCGACTGGTGGGGCAACCTCACCTTCGGCGTCGGCCTGATCGCACTGCTGATCGCGATCACCTACGGTCTGCAGCCCTATGGCGGGCACACCATGGGCTGGACGTCGCCGCGCGTGCTGACGGGGCTCATTGCGGGCGTGGCGCTGCTCGTCGCGTTCGTCGTGATCGAGAACCGCGTCGCCGATCCGATGATCAACATGAAGCTGTTCAAGGTGCGGGCGTTCGCGGCCGGGCAGGCGGTGAACCTGCTCGCCGCCATGTCGCGCGGCGGACTGCAGTTCATGCTGATCATCTGGTTGCAGGGCATCTGGTTGCCGCTGCACGGCTACGACTTCGCCGACACCCCGTTGTGGGCGGGCATCTACATGCTGCCGCTGACGCTGGGCTTCCTCGTTGCGGGACCTGCCTCGGGCGCGATCTCGGACCGGTTCGGTGCACGCGCCTTCGCCACGGGCGGACTGCTGCTGACGGCGCTGACCTTCGTCGGGCTGATCCTGCTGCCCGCCGACTTCAACTACGTGCTGTTCGCCGCGCTGCTCGCGCTCAACGGCATCGGGATGGGCCTGATGGCCGCGCCGAACTCGGCGGCGATCATGAACGCCGTCCCGGCCTCGCAGCGCGGCGCCGCCTCGGGCATCCGCGCCACCGGGATGAACGCGGGCATGGTCGTGTCGATGGGCGGTTTCTTCACCCTGATGGCCGTGGGTCTCGCCAGCACGCTGCCCGCGGCGCTGTCCGGTGGGCTCATCGGCGCCGGGGTGACGCCCGGCGCGGCGCACGCCGCATCACACACATCACCGGTCGGCCTGCTGTTCGCCGCGTTCCTCGGCGACAACCCCGTCCACGCGCTCGTCCCCCACCCGGGCCTGCACGCCGACACCGCGAAGATCTACGGGCCGCACTTCTTCCCCAACTTGATCGCCGAGCCGTTCCGGCACGGGCTGCTGATCGCCTTCAGCGCGTCGATCATCATGCTGCTCATCGCAGCCGCGGCCTCGCTCATGCGTGGTGCGAAGTTCGTCCACGCCGAGGCCGAGCACAAGGTCGCCGACGCGACCGCCCGCGAGGGTGACGCGCTGTCGGTGCCGGCCGTCCCGGGTGAGGACGTCGCCTACGACGACGCGCTGGCCGGCCGCCCGTCGGTCTGACGCTCGCGCAGCAGCTGTTTGAGCTCGGCGAGTTCGGCCTGCATGCCGATCAGCTGCGCGTGGACGGCGCGCAGGTCGGCCTGGGTCTCCTCCTGCTCGACCTCCTCCTCGACCCGCAGCCGTTCGATGAGCCAGGTGGCGAACGACGCGGTGACGGCGCCGACGAGCATGACGCCGCCGATCATCACGCCGACGGCCACGAACCGGCCCTCGGCAGTGACCGGCACGTAATCGCCGTAGCCGACGGTGGTGATGGTGACGCACGCCCACCACAGCGCTGTGCCGAACGTGGTGATCGTGGCGCCGGCGTGATGGCGCTCGGCGTCGAGCTCGGCGAGCGCGCCGGTGAACACGAGCAGCACTGCCGTCGTCCCGCCGTAGACCACGACCCGGCCTCGCAACGAGTCGACGACCCACCGGTTCAACGCGCGAAGCAGCGGGATCAGCCGCAGCACGCGCAGGGCCCGCAGGAACGGGAGGGCCAGCATGGCGAGGTCGGGCAGGTGCCGCAGCACGTAGCGGTGCCGGGCGTGCGCCAGCGCGACCCGAACGAAGAACTCGGCCACGAACAGCGCCCAGATCACGTAGTCGGCGACGCGTAGCGTCAGGTGCCAGACCTGACTGAGCCCGACCGCGAGCACCTCGGTCGCGTAGACGCCGAGGAAGAGCACCGCCAGAGCGGCCAGCGGCCACTCGGTCGAGTGCTCCCAGCGCACCAGGCGCGGCTGTTTCGTGGTCCCTCCGCTCACGCCTGACAGTCTGCCGGTCGCCGGAGTGATCGGGCGACATCTGCGTTACACGAGCTCGTACGGGTCGAGGACGATCTTGACGGCGTCGTTCGCCTTGCGGGCCGAGCGCACCGCCGCGGCGTCCTTCAGCGCGGTCGCGAGCGCTGCGGACTCGGCCCGGGGCACGCGCACGAGCATGCGCTCGGTGTCGGCGTCGATCGGGACGGGTCCGATGACTTCGGCCGAAATCGGAAGCCGGGCGGCCTCGAGCAGCTCAGCGATCGCCGCCGGGGCGCCGGTGAGCGCCGCCATCCGCACCGCCGGCGGGAAGCCGAGCTCGCGGCGTTCGGACAGCTCGCGGGCTGCGAACCCGGCCGGATCCCACCGCACCAGCGCCTGCACTGCGGGCACCCCGGCGTCGGCGCCCACCACGACCGGGCCGCCGGGCCGGACGAGGGCCGCGGCGGTCATCCACCGGCGCAGGGTCTCCTCGCCGGCCCGCAGGTCGGCGCGCGAGAGCAGTGCCCACCCGTCGAGCAGCAGCGCCGCGCCGTAGCCGCCCTCGACGAGTGGCTCGGCACCGGGAGTCGCGATCACCAGGTCGGGCCGCGCCTCGACCCGGGCGAGCACCCGCTCGCCGCCGCTGGTGCGCACGGCGGCACCGGGAAAGGCCCGGCCCAGCTCCTCGGCGGTGCGGCGCGCGCCGATGACGACGGCGCGCATGGCACGTCCGCCGCACTCGGGGCAGTGCCAGTCGCCGGCCGGCCGCCCGCACCACCGGCACCGGGCCACGGCGTCGCGTCCGGGGCTCATCAGGGGTCCGGAGCACGCCGGGCACCGCGCCGACGTCCGGTCGCGCACACAGGCGAGGGCAGGGACGTAGCCGCCGCGCGGTACCTGCACCAGGACGGGCGCACCCGCGGCGAGCGTGTCGCGGGTGGTGCGCCAGGCCAGGCTCGGCAGGCGCGCGGCGACCGCGGCCGCGTCACGCTCCTGTTCCAGTTCGTCGCCGGTGACCACGACGCGGGGGGCCGCCGAGCGCACTGTGGCCCGGTCGCCGACGATCTCGTGTGCCCAGTTGGTCTCGAGCAGGAGCTGGGCCTCGGCGGTGCGGGCGTAGCCCGCGACCAGCAACGCCGTTCCGGACAGCGCCGACCGCAACGCCAGCACGTCGCGGGTGTGCGCGTAGGGCGAGCGCGGTTCGTCGTAGAGGTCGTCACCGTCGTCCCAGATCGCGAGCAGGCCGAGGTCGGCGACCGGCGCGTAGGCGGCGGCGCGAGTGCCGATGACGACACGGACCGCACCGCGCTTGGCGGCCAGCCAGCGGCGGTAGCGCTCGGCCGGGCCGAGATCGGCGGCTAGCGCCACGTGTGCGCCGGGGCCGAGAACAGCGCCGAGCGCGGCGTCGAGGCGCTCGAGGTCGCGCGCGTCGGGCACGACGGCGATGGCGCCCCGCCCGGCTGCGAGGGCAGTGGCGAGTGCTTCCGCGAAGCGCTGCGGCCACTCGTCGTCGGGGCGGGCCGTCCAGACCGCGCGGGCGGGCCGGCCGTCGGCGACCGCGCGGAGAAACGCCGGGCCGGCGCGGTACGCGTCGAAGCCGGTGTGACCGGGCGGCGCGGGAACGGCCGCCGGTGGTGCCGGCGCGGCCGACTCGGCACGGCCGTGCCGCGACGGGACGCCGAGGCGGACGACGTCGACGACGTTGCCGGCCCATCGGTCGGCGACGGCGCGGAACAGGCGCGCCGTCTCGGCCGTGAGCACGGGCTCGCCGCCGATCGCCCGCTCGACGAACGCCAGCTTGCCCGGGTGCTCTGAGTCGGCACGCCGCTCGAGCACGAACCCGTCCACGAGGCGCCCGGAGAACCGCACCCGCACCCGCGACCCGAACCGGACCGCGTCGTCGAGGGTGTCCGGGACGAGATAGTCGAAGGGTCGGTCGAGGTGCGCGAGGGCTACGTCCACCCACAACCGGGCGACGGGATCGCTCGCCGCGGGCGTCCGGACCTTCGGTGGCACGTCTAGTACCTACCAGCCCGCCCGGACGGTTTCCGCGAGTGGTCATTTATGGCTCGAGTGGTCACGTATTGGTGACCACTCGGCGCGTAAGTGACCACTCGCGAGCGACGTCGAGTGCTATCCGTTGACCAGTTTGTGCAGCTGGTCGGCGCGGTCGGTGCGCTCCCAGGTGAAGTCGGGCAGCTCGCGGCCGAAGTGGCCGTAGGCCGCCGTCTGGGCGTAGATCGGACGCTTCAGGTCGAGGTCGCGGATGATCGCGGCCGGGCGCAGGTCGAAGGTCGACAGCACGGCCTCGCTGATCTTTTCAGGATCGGCGGTCTCGGTGCCGAACGTCTCGATGAACACCCCCACCGGCTCGGCCTTGCCGATCGCGTAGGCGACCTGCACCTCGCACTTGGTCGCCAGTCCGGCGGCAACGACGTTCTTGGCGACCCAGCGCATCGCGTAGGCCGCCGACCGGTCGACCTTGGACGGATCCTTGCCCGAGAACGCGCCACCGCCGTGGCGGGCGTACCCGCCGTAGGTGTCGACGATGATCTTGCGTCCGGTCAGGCCGGCGTCGCCCATCGGGCCGCCGATCTCGAACCGTCCGGTCGGGTTGACGAGCAGCCGGTAGTCGCCCGTCTCGAGCCCGAATTCCGCCACGATCGGGCGGATGACGTGCTCCTCGATGTCGGGCTTGAGCAGGGTGTCCAGGTCGATGTCGGACGCGTGCTGACTCGACACGACCACCGTGTCCAGCCGTACCGGCCTGCCGCCGACGTACTCGACGGTCACCTGGGTCTTCCCGTCCGGCCGCAGGTACGGCACGGTGCCGTCCTTGCGCACGTCCGAGAGCTGCCTGGCCAGGCGGTGCGCGAGCGCGATGGGCAACGGCATCAACTCGTCGGTCTCGTCGCAGGCGAAGCCGAACATCAGGCCCTGGTCGCCGGCGCCCTGGCGGTCGAGCGGGTCCTCGACGCTCTGCCCCGTGCGCGCCTCGTAGGCGGTGTCGACACCCTGGGCGATGTCACTCGACTGCGAACCGATCGACACGCTGACCCCGCAGGACGCGCCGTCGAAGCCCTTGCGGGACGAGTCGTAACCGATCTCGAGGATCCGGTCGCGAACGATCGTCGGAATGTCGGCGTAGGCCTCCGTGGTCACCTCGCCCGCGACGTGCACCTGGCCCGTGGTGATGAGGGTCTCGACAGCCACCCGGCTGGCCGGATCCTGCGCCAGCAGTGCGTCGAGGATCGAGTCACTGATCTGGTCGGCGATCTTGTCCGGGTGTCCTTCGGTGACGGACTCGGACGTGAAAAGGCGGCGGCTCACGCATGCTCCGATGGGTAGAGGGCTCCGGCGGCAGAGTCTATAGAGGACCGCGTCGTCAGCTCGCGAACCGGGACGCGACGGCGTCGCACACCGCGGCGGCCAGCAGCACCTTGGGACCGAGCGGGACGTCGACCTCGCTGCCGTCGGCGCCGAGGATGACGGCCGCGTTGTCCGACGTCCCGAACGCCTTGCCCGGGCCGACGGCGTTGACCACGAGCAGATCGCAGCCCTTGCGCGCGAGTTTCGCCCGGCCGTGCTCGAGCACAGTCGCGGTGTGGTCGCCGGTCTCGGCCGCGAACCCGACGATCACCTGTCCGGGGTGACGATCGGCGACCAGCCCGGCCAGCACGTCGGGATTCTCGGTCAACCCGATCGGGGCGATCGCGGACCCGTCTTTCTTGATCTTGTATTCGGCCGTCGAGTCGGGCCGGAAGTCGGCCACCGCCGCCGCCATGATCACGACGTCGGCGTCGGCGCCGGCCTTGTGCACCGCGTCGGCCAGTTCGACGGCGCTGACGACCGGGACGACGTCGACGCCCGCGGGATGGGGCAGCTCGGCGTTGGCGCTGACCAGGGTCACTCGCGCGCCGCGGGCGGCCGCGACGGCTGCGATCGCGTAACCCTGCTTCCCGGACGAGGCGTTGCCGAGAAAGCGCACGGGGTCGAGCGCCTCGCGGGTGCCGCCGGCGCTCACCAGCACGTGCCGTCCGGCCAGGTCGAAGGGCAGCGCGTCGGGACGGTGCAGCAGCAGGTCGGCGAGCGCCGCGATCTCGGCAGGTTCAGGCAGGCGGCCCCTCCCGGTGTCGGTTCCGGTCAGGCGTCCGCTCGCCGGGTCGAGCACGACGGCGCCGCGGCGCCGCAGCGTGGCGACGTTGTCGCCGGTGGCTGGGTGCTCCCACATCTCGGTGTGCATCGCCGGTGCGAACAGCACCGGGCACCGGGCGGTGAGCAGCGTGTTGGTGAGGAGGTCGTCGGCCAACCCGTGCGCGGCCTTGGCCAGCAGGTCGGCGGTGGCGGGCGCGACGACGAGCAGATCGGCCTCGCGGCCCAGCCGCACGTGGGGTACGTCGGCCGCGTCGGTCCATACGTCGGCGCGCACCGGGTGGTGCGAGAGCGCCGCCCAGGTCGCGGCGCCGACGAACTCGAGCGCCGCGGCGGTCGGGACGACGGTGACGTCGTGACCGGCCTCGGTGAGCTTGCGCAGCAGGTCGGCCGCCTTGTACGCGGCGATCCCCCCGGCCACGCCCAGCACAACACGGCTCATACCGACAAGACTCCCAGGTCAGAGCGCAAAATGCGTTCTTAAGACGACCATCAACCCGATGAGCGCTCGCGCGAAGAGCCGCGGCGGCCTCGCGCCGCCACGCGCGACAGCTCGGACGACAGGCCCCGACCGGAGCGAGCGGGGCCTCGAGGAGGGGCTACTCCGCCGCCGGAGATTCAGACGGCTTGAACTCGATGAGGTCGGTGTTGATCTCGCGCAGCGCGATCGACAGCGGCTTCTCCTGAGGCGCGGTCTCGACGAGCGGGCCGACATACTCGAGCAGGCCCTCGCCGAGCTGGCTGTAGTAGGCGTTGATCTGGCGCGCGCGCTTGGCCGCGATGATGACCAGGGCGTACTTCGACGCGGTGCGGTCGAGCAGCTCGTCGATCGGCGGGTTGGTGATGCCTTCGGGTGCGGACACAGTCACGCTTTCTGCAGACGATCTGGGGACGGAGCCCGGCTCGACGCCTGCTCCAACCGCACAGTCTACCAATGAGTCAGCCCGACGGGCGTCCGATGAGGCGCACCAGCTCGGCTGCGGCGCGGGTCACATCGTCGTTGACGACGACATCGTCGAACTCGTCTGCGGCAGCGAGCTCGATGCGGGCCTGCTCAAGCCGAGCAGCGACGACCTCCTGCGGCTCGGTCGCGCGCAGGGTCAGCCGGCGCTCCAGCTCGTCCCAGGACGGTGGGGCGAGGAAGACCAACCGAGCGCCGGGCAGGGCAGCCCGCACCTGCCGGGCGCCCTGCAGGTCGATCTCGAGCAGGGTGGCCTCGCCCGCGGCCAGCCGTTGGAGCACCGGGTCGCGGGGCGTGCCGTAGAGGTTCCCGGCGAATTCGGCGTGCTCGAGCAGCTCCCCCGCGGCCACCATCTCGCCGAACCGCTCGCGCGAGACGAACCAGTAGTCGACGCCGTTGCGCTCGCCGGGGCGCGGGAACCGGGTCGTGCACGACACCGAGACCCACACCTGCGGGTGCTGGGCCCGCACCGCGCGCACCACCGTGCCCTTGCCCACGCCGGACGGGCCGGTGAGCACGGTCAGTCGGGACACAGGGCGCAACCTATCGCGGCGGCGCGCCGCGAACGTGACCCGCGCCGCAGCCACCCCGGAGCGGCTGCGGCAGGATGCAGGCTCGAACCCGCAACCGGCCCGACCGACGAACGGAGCGCGCAGTGCGCATCGCAGTCCCTCGTGAGACGTCGCGTGGCGAGACGCGCGTGGCGGCGACACCCGCGACAGTCAAGCAACTGATCGGGCTGGGTTATGAGGTGACGGTCGAGTCCGGTGCGGGCGAGCTGTCCAGCTTCGCCGACGCCGCCTACATCGAGGCCGGCGCCGACATCGGCGACCCGTGGCCGGCCGACATCGTGCTCAAGGTGAACGCGCCGTCCGATGACGAGATCGGCCTGCTGCACGACGGCGTCACGCTGGTCGGGCTGCTCTCACCCGCCCTGAACGCGGACCTCGTCGAGAAGCTCTCGGCCCGGCCGATCACCGCGCTCGCGATGGACGCCGTGCCGCGGATCTCGCGAGCGCAGTCACTCGACGTGCTCTCGTCGATGGCCAACATCGCGGGGTACCGCGCCGTCGTCGAGGCCGCACACCGGTTCGGCCGGTTCTTCACCGGTCAGGTGACGGCGGCCGGCAAGGTGAACCCGGCCAAGGTGCTGGTCGCCGGCGCAGGGGTCGCCGGGCTGGCCGCGATCGGCGCGGCCTCGAGCATGGGTGCGATCGTGCGCGCCACCGACCCGCGCCCGGAGGTCGCCGACCAGGTGCGGTCGCTGGGCGGTGAGTACCTCGCGGTCGACGACCAGCCGGGCGAGATCAGCACCACGGGCTACGCGAAGGAGATGGGCGACGACTACAAGGTGCGCGAGGCGCAGCTGTACGCCGCCCAGGCCGAGGACGTCGACATCGTGATCACCACCGCGCTGATCCCGGGCCGGCCGGCGCCACGGCTGCTCACCGCCGAGATGGTCGCCGCCATGCGTCCCGGCTCGGTGATCGTCGACATGGCCGCCGCCAACGGAGGCAACGTCGAGGGGACGGTCGCGGGCGAGGCGATCACCACCGACAACGGCGTCACGATCATCGGCTACACCGATCTCGCCGGTCGGCTGGCCGCCCAGGCGTCGCAGCTGTACGGGCAGAACCTCGTGAACCTCATGAAGCTGCTGACGCCCGAGAAGGACGGGCAGCTGGTACTCGACTTCGACGATGTCGTGCAACGCGGCATCACCGTCGTCCGCAACGGCGAGAAGACGTGGCCGCCGCCGCCGGTGAGCGTCTCCGCGGCGCCCGCGCAACCGAAGCAGGTCGACCGTCCGGTCAAGGTGGAGAAGAAGCCGCTCTCGACCGCGCGCCGGTACGCGATCGTCGGCGTGGCCGCCGTGTTGTTGTTCCTGCTCACCGCGTTCTCGCCGAACCAGCTGATAGGGAACTTCACGGTGTTCGTGCTTGCGATCGTGATCGGCTACTACGTGATCGGCAACGTGCACCACGCGCTGCACACGCCGCTGATGTCGGTGACGAACGCGATTTCCGGCATCATCATCACCGGCGCGCTACTGCAGATCGGCCATCACGACGCGACGATCACCGTGCTCGCCTTCGTGGCGATCCTGCTGGTCTCGATCAACATCTTCGGTGGCTTCGCGGTCACCCGCCGCATGCTCGGGATGTTCAGTAAGTGATGAGCGCTCGCGCGAAGAACCAGACAGCACAGTCCGCGACGACGGGGCGGATCGAGCCAGGAGCGGGCCCGAGCGAAGCGAGTGGTCCGGGAGTGGATCGATGAGCGCCGAAACCGTAGCCCAGGCCGCGTACATCGTCGCGGCGCTGCTGTTCATCCTGTCGCTGGCCGGCCTCTCGAAACACGAGACGTCGCGGCAGGGAGTTGTCTACGGCATCGGCGGCATGGCCATCGCGCTCGCCGCCACGATCGGGCTGGCGTCGCGTTCCATCGCCGCAGGCGGGCTCGCCCTGATCGGCGTGGCCATGGTCATCGGCGCCGTCATCGGCCTGTGGCGCGCGCGCGTCGTCGAGATGACCGGCATGCCGGAACTGATCGCGATGCTGCACAGCTTCGTCGGTCTCGCCGCGGTGCTCGTCGGCTGGAACGGCTACTACGAGGTGGAGGCACACGGCGGCGCTGCCGGCTTCGCCGGTTCGCTGCTGCGCATCCATCACGCCGAGGTGTTCATCGGTGTGTTCATCGGAGCTGTGACGTTCACCGGCTCGATCGTCGCGTTCCTGAAGCTGTCGGCACGCATCAATTCGAAGCCGCTGATGCTGCCGGGTAAGAACGCCCTGAACGTCGGCGCGCTGGTCGCGTTCGTCGCGCTGACGGTCGCGTTCGTCGTGTCGCCGCACCTCGGTCTGCTCGCGGTGATGACGGCCGTCGCGCTGTTGCTCGGCTGGCACCTCGTGGCGTCCATCGGCGGCGGCGACATGCCGGTCGTCGTGTCGATGCTGAACAGCTACTCGGGCTGGGCGGCAGCGGCATCAGGATTCCTGCTGAACAACAACCTGCTCATCGTCACGGGCGCGCTCGTCGGGTCGTCCGGTGCGTACCTGAGCTACATCATGTGCAAGGCGATGAACCGCTCCTTCATCTCGGTCATCGCCGGCGGGTTCGGCATCGTGGCCAAGGCCGACGACACCGATTACGGCGACTACCGCGAGGCCACCGCGAACGAGGCCGCCGACCTGCTCCGCGACGCGTCCTCGGTGATCATCACGCCTGGCTACGGCATGGCTGTGGCGCAGGCGCAGTACCCGGTCGCCGAGCTGACCCGCAAGCTGCGCGAACGCGGCGCCGAGGTGCGCTTCGGCATCCACCCCGTCGCCGGACGGTTGCCCGGCCACATGAACGTGCTGCTCGCCGAGGCGAAGGTGCCCTACGACATCGTCCTCGAAATGGACGAGATCAACGACGACTTCCCGAACACGTCCGTCGTCCTGGTGATCGGCGCGAACGACACGGTCAACCCGGCCGCCACCGACGAACCGGGCAGCCCCATCGCCGGCATGCCGGTGCTGCACGTGTGGGAGGCCCAGAACGTGATCGTGTTCAAGCGCTCCATGGCTGCGGGCTACGCCGGCGTGCAGAATCCGCTGTTCTTCCGCGATAACACGGCCATGCTGTTCGGCGACGCCAAGGAGCGCGTCGAGGACATCATCAAGTCCCTCGCCGGCGGCTAGGTAACGTCGAGGGCATGGACTTCCGCCGCCTCGGTAACTCCGGCCTGGTCGTGTCCGTCGTCGGACTCGGCACCAACAACTTCGGCATGAAGCTCGACCTCGACGGGTGCCGTGCCGTGGTGCACGCGGCACTCGACGAGGGCATCACGTTGTTCGACACCGCCGACTCGTACGGCGCCAGCGAGGCTCGCCTGGGCGACATCCTCGAGGGGCGCCGCGACGACGTCGTGATCGCCACGAAGTTCGGCGGCGACTCGCGCAGCCGCGGCAACGACAACGGCGAGGACTGGGGCGCGCGGGGATCGCGGCGCTACATCACACGTGCGGTCGAGTCGTCGCTGCGCCGGTTGCGCACCGACTGGATCGACCTGTACCAGCTGCACCGCCCCGACGAGGCGACCCCGATCGACGAGACCCTGTCGGCCCTCGACGACCTCGTGCACGCCGGCAAGGTGCGCTACCTCGGCTCGTCCAACTTCACCGGCTGGCAGGTGGCCGAGGCGGAATGGACGGCACGCACGCGCGGGCTGGAGCGCTTCGTCTCGGCGCAGAACGAGTACAGCTGGCTCGAGCGCGACGTCGAGGACGACCTGGTCCCGGCGCTCGAGCACTACGGCATCGGGCTGTTGCCGTTCTTCCCGCTGGCCAGCGGGCTGTTGACCGGCAAGTACCGGCGTGGCGAAGCAGCGCCCGAGGGCAGTCGCATCCAGGCGTGGGGACGCGAGGCGCTGCTGACCGACGAGACCTTCGACGTGCTCGACAAGCTCGAGGCGTTCGCCAACGAGCGGGACATCACGCTGCTCGACGTCGCGATCGGCGGGCTGGCGGCCCAGCCGGCGGTGTCGAGCGTCATCGCGGGCGCCACGTCACCGGAGCAGGTCAAGAAGAACGTCGCCGCGGGCAACTGGTCGCCGAGCGTCGCAGACCTCGCGACGCTCGACGAAATCACCAGCAGCTAGAGCGCCTCGACCGGCGGCAGGCCGAACATCGTGGGGGCGTTCTGCACGTGCTCCCGGATGTCCTCGCGCGTGCCGTCGGGCGTGTCGATCCACGAGTACAGCGGTGCGTCGACCTCGGGGTTCACGAAGTACATGATCGACTGACGGTCGTCGAGACCGTGGTTGCGCACCTGGTGGTACAGCGGCGGGATCTTGCCGCCGGACAGCGCGGTCAGCACCGAGCCCGGCATGATCACGATCTCGTCCGCGTCGGGGAGCATCGGCTTGACCTCGTCGTTGACGTAGATCTCGAGGCCCGGCGCCGTCGCATGCAGCACGGTCACCATGTGACCGTCCTCGTGCTTGTCCTGGAGCAGGTCGCGCTCGGCCGGCGTCGGCAGGCAGTAGTTCATCTGCAGGTACGACGCCTTCTCGAACTCCGGCGCGCGGCCCGCGTGGAAGCTCTTGGACACCTCGTCGAGAACCGCACCCACCAGCGGTGCGAGCGAGTCGCGCCAGGCCAGGAACGAGTCGGTGACGTCATGGATGTCCGTGGCATTGGGGATGAGGTCGAGCCGGCTGGACCAGACGGTGAAGCACTCGTTCATGTCCGGACGGTCCGGCGTCGCGGAATACTCGATGCCGAACGGGCGGTAGCCGTAGTTGTGGTCGGTGCTGCCGTGGGCGATCTTGTCCTCGAGAGGACGCCTGAAGAAGTTGTTCGCCGTGGCGATCGCGTTCTGAAGGTTGTGTGCGTCGAACTCCGACAGCTTCACGACGGCGTAGCCGTGGTCGAGGATGTCGGCGGCGGCCTTGGTTACTGCTGTGGTGACGGTTGCAGTCACGGTTGTTCCTTCCCTGTGGGGTCGGTGACGAGCATGGATAAGGGTTGATTTCGGGCCACAGCCCGCGCAAACCATACCGAGTGGATCTCAACGGCGCCTGAAGGCAGGCCGAGGACCAGGCCGGATCTCAGGTGTCGGGCTTGCGGCTTAGTTGCGCAAAAACCCGAATTGTGTGATCTGGTTCGCGAGCGCCGCCCGCAACGCCGCGAGATCGGGCCCGTGCCGCAGCACCTCGCGCGACGCGCTCGGGACGACGTTGCGCGATGCCGAACCGAAGATGCGGCGCACGTCGTCGGTCGTACCCCCCTGCGCCCCGATGCCCGGGACGAGATACGGGCCGTTGAGCGCATCGAGACGCTTCGCGCCGCCCGCACCGATGGTGGCGCCGACGACCACGCCGAGGCTGCCCAGTGGGTCCGCGCCGGCGTTGCGCCCGGAAAGCTCGTCGATCACGACCTGGGCGACGGTGCGGCCGTCCGCGGCACGCGCGTGCTGTACCTGCGGCCCCTCCGGATTGGATGTGAGCGCGAGCACGAAGGCGCCTGCGTCGTGGCGTTCGCACAGCTCGAAGGCCGGCTCGAGCGAGCCGACGCCGAGATAGGGGCTCAGCGTGATCGCGTCGCAGGCGAGCGGGGCCGCCGGGTCGAGGTAGGCCCGCGCGTACCCCGCCATCGTGGTGCCGATGTCACCGCGCTTGACGTCGAGCACGACCAGCGCGCCCGCGGCACGGCACGCCGCGACCGTGCGTTCGAGCACGGCGATCCCGCGTGATCCGTACGGCTCGAACAGGCCCGACTGCGGTTTGATCACCGCGGCGACGCCGGCGAACGCCTCGACGCAGATGTCGGCGAACCGCCCGACGCCCTCGGCATCGTCCGGCAGCCCCCATGCCTCGAGCAGGGCCGGGTGCGGGTCGATGCCGACGCACAGCGACCCGCGCGCGTCGAGCGCGGCGTCCAGGCGCTTGCCGAAGCTCATGTGGGGGCGCTCATACCGTGACGAGTTCCTTGTCGCCGGCGCGGTGTGCGTGCCCCACGGCGTCGGCGAGGCTGGCGAAACCGCGTTCGTCCAGGGCGTGCTCGAGTTCGGCGAGCACCCGCACGGGCGCCGTCGGGTCGCCGAAGACCGCCGTGCCGACCGACACCGCCGCGGCACCGGCGAGCACGAACTGCAGCGCGTCCAGGCCGGTGCGGATGCCGCCCATGCCGAGAATCGGCAGATGTGGCAAGGCGTTGCGGACCTGCCATACGCACCGCACAGCAACGGGACGGATCGCCGGGCCGCTGAGCCCGCCGGTCACCCCGCCCAGTGCGGGCCGCATGGTGTCGGTGTCGATCACTATGCCGAGCAGCGTGTTGATGAGTGAGAAGCCGTCGACCCCGGCGTCGGCGCAGGCCCGCGCGATCAACGTGATGTCGGTGACGTCGGGCGAAAGCTTGGCGAACACCGGCTGCGCGGGATCGGCGGCGCGGCGCACCGCGCCGATGACCCGCGAGGACGCGATCGCGTCGCACGCGAACACCTGACCGCGGCTCTCGACGTTGGGGCAGGAGATGTTCACCTCGATCATCGACACCGCCGGATGGCCGGCGAGCCGGCGCGCCAGATCGACGTACTCGTCGGTGTGCGAGCCGGCGATGGACACCACGGTGCGGGCGCCGTGCTCGGCGAGCCAGGCGAGGTCGTTGGCGATGAACGACTCGATGCCGGGACCCTGCAGCCCGATCGAGTTCAGCATGCCGCTCGGCGTCTCGGCCATACGCGGCGTGGGCCGTCCCGACCGAGGTGCCGGCATGATCGACTTCGTCACCACGGCGCCGAGGTCGGCGACGTCGAAGAACTGCTGCAGCTCGCGCCCGGCGGCCGCGCAGCCGGACGCGGTGAGCACCGGGTTGGGCAGTTCGAGCGGCCCGAGCCGCGCGGTCATGTCCGCCATTTAGTGGGCGCCTCCCATCGACTCGGCGCCGACGAGATCGGCGGGCAGGGTGCCGACGTCGGCCCACCGCACCCGGTCGGCGTCGAAGACCGGGCCGTCGACGCACGAGCGCACGAATCGCGACTGCCCGTCGTCGCCGCGCACCGGCAGCACGCAGGTCATGCACACCCCGATGCCGCACGCCATCGCCTCTTCGACGGCGACCTGCGCACGGATCGAGTGCGCCCGCGCGACGTCGCCCACGGCGCGCAGCATCGGCATCGGGCCGCACGCGTAGACCACCTCGGCGTTGATGCGAGCGATCGCGTCGGGCAGCACGTCGGTCACCAGCCCGCGGGTGCCGCCGGTGCCGTCGTCGGTGGTCACCGTGACCTCGCCGACGAGGCGCTTGGCGACGATCTCGCCGAAGAGGCGGTCGGCGGTCGCGGCACCGATCACGATCTCGACCGGCGAGCCGTTCGCGAGCAACGCCTGGGCGAGCGGGATGAGCGGCGCGGTGCCGTAGCCCCCGCCGACGAGGACGGCGGGGGACGGTCCCGAAGGCAGCGGGAACGGGGTGCCGAGCGGGCCGACGATGTCGATGACGTCGCCGGTGCGCTGCCGGGTCAGCCATCGGGTGCCGGGGCCGTGCTCGGCGACGACGAACTGGATCGTCCCGGCGAACTCGCCGCCCGGGGTCGCGTTGTAGAGCGCGAACGCGCGGCGCAGCACCATGGCGGTGTTCTCGCCGCCGACCGCCACGGCCACGAACTGCCCCGGCTGCGCCGCCTTGGCGATGTCGGGCGCGATCACGGTGAACTGGAAGTACGCACCGACCCGCTGCACCGAGAAGATCTCGCAGCGTTCCTGCACAGGACTCATGACGCGCTCCCGCGCCAGGTCGCCAGGTGGTGGTGCAGATCCTGCAGCGAGCGCACGCCGACGTCGCCCCGGCTGAGTTCCTCGATGCCCTGGACGGCGGCCGCCGCGGCCTGCACCGTCGTCAGGCACGGGATGCCGGCGCTCACCGCGGCGGTGCGGATCTCGTACCCGTCGAGCCGCGGGCCGCCCGAACCCCACGGGGTGTTGAGCACGAGGTCGACCTCGCCGGCGATGATCTTCTCGACCACGTTGTCGGGCCCGTCGCTGAACTTGCCCACGACCTCGGCATCGACGCCGTTGCGGCGCAGCACCTGCGCAGTGCCGGCGGTCGCCAGCACGCGAAAGCCGAGGTCGTACAAGCGTTTCACCGGGAAGATCGCCGCGCGCTTGTCGCGGTTGGCGATGCTCACGAACACGGTGCCCTTCACGGGGAGCGACCCGTATGCCGCGGCCTGCGATTTCGCGAACGCGGTGCCGAAGGTGGCGTCGAATCCCATCACCTCGCCCGTCGACTTCATCTCAGGGCCGAGGATCGAGTCGACCTGGTCACCGGCCGGGGTGCGGAACCGCGCGAACGGCAGCACGGCCTCCTTGACCGCGATCGGCGCGTCGGCGGGCAGGTCGCCGCCGTCCCCGGTGGTCGGCAGCAGACCCTCGTCGCGCAGTTCCTTGATGGTGGCCCCGACCGCGATGCGCGCGGCCGCCTTTGCCAGCTGCACCGCCGTCGCCTTGGACACGAACGGGACGGTGCGCGACGCGCGCGGGTTCGCTTCGAGCACGTACAGCACGTCGCCGACGAGGGCGTACTGGACGTTGAGCAGCCCGCGCACACCGACGCCCTGCGCGATCGCCAGCGTCGAGTGGCGCACGGCGTCGATGTCGCCCGCGCCGAGCGTGATCGGCGGCAGCGCGCAGGCCGAGTCGCCGGAGTGGATGCCCGCTTCCTCGATGTGTTCCATCACGCCGCCGAGGTAGAGGTCGTGACCGTCGTAGAGGGCGTCGACGTCGATCTCGACCGCGTCGTCGAGGAAGCGGTCGACGAGCACGGGGTGGTCGGCGGTGATCTCGGTCGCCCGGTTGATGTAGTCGAGCAGGTGCTGCTCGTCGTAGACGATCTCCATTCCCCGGCCGCCGAGCACGTAGGACGGCCGCACGAGGACGGGGTATCCGATGCCGTCGGCGACCGCCTTGGCCTGCTCGAACGAGTGCGCCGTGCCGTGCTTGGGCGCCGGCAGCCCGGCCTCGGCGAGCACCCGTCCGAACGCGCCGCGGTGCTCGGCCAGGTCGATGGCCTCGGGCTGCGTGCCCAGCACCGGCACGCCGGCGTCCTTGAGCCGCTGCGCCAGGCCGAGCGGGGTCTGCCCGCCGAGGGTGCAGATCACCCCGGCGACGGGGCCGGACTGCTGCTCGGCGTGCACGACCTCGAGCACGTCCTCGAACGTCAGCGGTTCGAAGTAGAGCCGGTCGGCGGTGTCGTAGTCGGTCGACACCGTCTCGGGGTTGCAGTTGACCATCACGGTCTCGTAGCCGGCGTCGCGCAGCGCCATCACCGCGTGCACGCACGAGTAGTCGAACTCGATGCCCTGCCCGATGCGGTTCGGGCCGCTGCCGAGGATGATCACCTTCTCGCGGTCGGGCTGCGGGGCGACCTCGGTCTCTTCGTCGTAGGACGAGTAGTAGTACGGCGTCGATGCCGCGAACTCGGCGGCACAGGTATCGACGGTCTTGTACACCGGGCGGATGCCGAGCCTGTGCCGTAGCGACCGCACGCCGTCCTCCCCCGCGAGTTCGGGACGAAGTGCGGCGATCTGCCGGTCGGACAGGCCGTGCCGTTTCGCCTTGCGCAGCAGGGTTTCCGACAGCGTCGGGGCTTCGTGCACGGCGGTGCCGACCTCGATGATCAGCGCCATCTGGTCGAGGAACCACGGGTCGATGCCGGTGGCGACCGCGAGCTCGTCGACCGTCACACCGGCCCGCATCGCGTGCTCGACCGCGTACAGTCGCCCGTCGGTGGGCACCGCGGCACGGGCGAGCAGCTCGTCCTTCTCGAGAGGCTCGTGCGCCGTCGTCCAGAACCCGGCGGCCTTGGTCTCCATCGACCGCAGCGCCTTGCCCAGAGCCTCGGTGAAGTTGCGTCCGATCGACATCGCCTCGCCCACGCTCTTCATGTGCGTGGTGAGCACCGGATCGGCTCCGGGGAACTTCTCGAACGCGAACCGCGGAACTTTGACGACGACGTAGTCGAGCGTCGGCTCGAAGGCTGCAGGCGTCTCGCGGGTGATGTCGTTGCGGATCTCGTCGAGCGTGTAACCGACCGCGAGCTTCGCGGCGATCTTCGCGATCGGGAAGCCGGTGGCCTTCGACGCCAGCGCCGACGAGCGCGACACCCGCGGGTTCATCTCGATGACGATCATGCGCCCGTCGGCGGGGTTGATCGCGAACTGGATGTTGCAGCCGCCGGTGTCGACACCGACCTCGCGCAGCACGGCGATGCCGACGTCGCGCATGTGCTGGTACTCGCGGTCGGTCAGCGTCATCGCCGGCGCGACCGTGATCGAGTCGCCGGTGTGCACACCCATCGGGTCGAGGTTCTCGATCGAGCAGACGACCACGACGTTGTCTCGCCGGTCGCGCATGAGTTCGAGCTCGAACTCCTTCCACCCGAACACCGACTGCTCGACGAGCACCTCGTGCACGGGACTCGCGGCCAGGCCGCGAGCGACCATCGTGCGCACCTCGTCCGCGCCGTCGGCGAGCCCGGAGCCGAGACCGCCCATCGTGAACGACGGCCGGATGACGACCTTGTTGTCGACCGTCGCCGCGAATGCGACCGCCTCGTCGAGCGTCCGACATACGAGTGAGTCGGGGACCTCTCCCCCGACCTTGCGCACGATCTCCTTGAACCGCTGGCGATCCTCGCCGCGCTGGATGGCGTCGATGTCGGCGCCGATCAACTCCACGCCGTAGCGCTCGAGCACGCCACGCTCGTGCAGCGAGACCGCCAGGTTGAGCGCGGTCTGCCCGCCGAGCGTCGCCAGCACCGCGTCCGGGCGCTCGACCTCGATCACCTTCTCGACGAACTCGGGCGTGAGCGGCTCGACGTAGGTGGAATCGGCGAACTCGGGGTCGGTCATGATCGTCGCCGGATTCGAGTTGACCAGGCTGACGCGATAGCCCTCGCTGCGCAGCACCCGGCAGGCCTGCGTGCCGGAGTAGTCGAACTCGCAGGCCTGGCCGATGACGATCGGGCCGGAGCCGATGACCAGGATGTGACGGAGGTCGGTGCGCCTAGGCATTGCGCCCTTTCTCGAGCAGTTCGACGAACCGGTCGAACAGATAGCCCGCATCGTGCGGACCGGCCGCGGCTTCGGGGTGGTACTGCACGCTGAACGCTCTGGTGTCGCGGGCGACGAGCCCCTCGACGACGTCGTCGTTCAGGCAGACGTGGCTGACCTCGACCGCACCGAAGTCGGTCTCGGTGGCCTTGTCGAGTGGTGCATCGACGGCGAACCCGTGGTTGTGCGCGGTGATCTCGACCTTGCCGGTGGTGCGGTCCTGCACCGGCTGATTGATGCCGCGGTGTCCGTAGCCGAGCTTGTAGGTGCCGAACCCGAAGGCCCGTCCGAGCACCTGGTTGCCGAAGCAGATGCCGAAGACCGGCACGTCGCGCCGCATCAGCTCGCGCACGGTGTCGACGGCGGCGTCGGCGGTGGCCGGGTCGCCGGGACCGTTGGCGAGGAAAACGGCGTCGGCGCCGGTCGCGATCACCTCGTCGGCGGACGAGGTCGAAGGCAGCACGTGGCTGGCGATGCCGCGCTGGGCCATGCGGTGCGGAGTCATCGCTTTGATGCCGTAGTCGAGCGCGGCGACGGTGAAGCGCGTGTGCCCGATCGCGTCGACCACGTAGGGCTCGCGCGTGGTCACCTCGGCCGAGAGATCGGCTCCGGTCATCGGCGGCGAGTCGAGCACCTTCGCGAGCAGTTCGTCGCGGTCGAGCGTGCTCGAGATACCGCACCGCATCGCGCCGCGCTCGCGCAGGTGGCGGGTGAGCGCGCGGGTGTCGATGCCGCTGATGCCGACAATGCCCTGCGCGTCCAGCTCGTCGTCGAGGCTTCGCTTCGAGCGCCAGTTGGACGGGCGCCGAGCCGGGTCGCGCACGACGTAGCCGGCGACCCAGATGCGGGGCGACTCCTGGTCCTCGTCGTTGATGCCGGTGTTGCCGATGTGCGGCGCCGTCTGCACCACCACCTGTCGGTGATAGCTCGGGTCGGTCAGCGTCTCTTGGTAGCCGGTCATGCCGGTCGCGAACACAGCCTCGCCGAACGTCTCCCCCGCGGCGCCGTAGGGCTCGCCGGTGAACGTGCGGCCGTCCTCGAGTACCAGGAGCGTCATCGGACGGTCACCCCGGCGAGCTGCCCGTCCAGGACGGTCGGTGTACCCCCGTAGAAGGTGGCAACGACGCGGGCGGGCAGCGCGAATCCGGCGAACGGGGTGTTGCGCGAAAGCGAAGCCAGGGCCGTGGGGTCGACCGTCCACGACGACGCCGGGTCGACGAGCGTCAGATTGGCGGGTTCGCCGACGGCGAGTGGCCTGCCCTGATCGGCGATCCGGCCGATGCGCGCGGGTCGCACGCTCATCCGGTCGGCGACGCCCGCCCAGTCGAGCAGGCCGGTCTCGACCATGCTCGCGGCGACCACGCCCAGGGCGGTTTCGAGGCCGAGCATGCCGAAGGCGGCGTCGGCGAAAGCGTGGTCCTTGTCGTGCGAGGCGTGCGGCGCATGGTCGGTGGCAACGGCGTCGATCGTGCCCTCGGCGAGCGCGGCGCGCAGCGCCTCGACGTCCTCGTCCGGGCGAAGCGGCGGGTTCACCTTGTAGACCGGGTCGTAGTGCTCGAGCAGCTCGCAGGTCAGCAGCAGGTGGTGCGGTGTGACCTCGGCGGTGACGTCGATGCCACGCTGCTTGGCCCAGCGGATCACCTCGACCGAGCCGGCCGTGCTGACGTGGCAGACGTGCAGTCGCGAGCCGGTGTGCGCGGCGAGCATCACGTCGCGGGCGATGACCGACTCCTCGGCGACCGAGGGCCAGCCGGGCAGGCCGAGCCGGCCCGAGACGTCCCCTTCGTGCGCGCAGGCGCTGTGATCGGCGAGCCGGGGATCCTGGGCATGTTGCGCGACGACCGCGTCGAACGGTTTCACGTATTCGAGCGCGCGGCGCATCAACCGTGCGTCGTACACGCACTTCCCGTCGTCGCTGAACACGCGGACCGCAGCGTGCGAACGCGCCATGCCGCCGATCTCGGCGAGCTGTTCGCCGGCGAGGCCCTTCGACACCGCGCCGACCGGCCGCACGTCGACCAGGCCGGCGGCACGGCCCAGCCTGGCGACCTGCTCGACGATCTCGGCGTTGTCGGCCACCGGGTCGGTGTTCGCCATCGCGTGCAGGGCGGTGAACCCGCCGAGCGCCGCCGCGGCCGAGCCGGTCGCGACGGTCTCGGTGTCCTCGCGGCCGGGTTCCCGCAGGTGGGTGTGCAGATCGACGAGACCCGGCAGCAACACCAGCCCGTCGGCGTCGAGTTCGCGGTCGGCCGACTGCTTGCTGCCGACGCCGGCGATCACGCCGTCGGCGATCAGGACGTCCGACGGCTCACCGCCGAGCGACCGCGCTCCCTTGAGAAGCCAGCTCATTGTGTGCCCTTCGCTCCGCAAGCGTCGCTCATACGCCGACCTCCTCTGCGCCGGCGAGCAGCCGGTAGAGCACCGCCATGCGCACCGACACCCCCGCCTGCACCTGGTTCAAGATCAGTGACCGCGCGCTGTCGGCGGCGGCCGAGGAGATCTCGAGGCCGCGGTTCATCGGGCCCGGATGCAGGATCGGTACCTCGTCGCCGATCAGGTCGAGCCGAGCCGGTGACAAGCCGTAGCCGATCGCGTACTCGCGCTCGGTCGGGAAGTAACCGCCGGCCATGCGCTCGCGTTGCACCCGCAACATCATGACCGCGTCGACATCGCCGTGCGACTTGCCCGAGAGCGTCTCGTCCAGGTCCCAGCTGGTCGCGCACGGCCACGAGGCGACACCGCTCGGCATCAGCGTCGGCGGCGCCACCAGGGTCACGCGCGCACCGAGAGTGTTCAGCAGCAGCACGTTGCTGCGCGCAACCCGGCTGTGGGTGATGTCGCCGACGATGACCACATGGCGGTCGGTGAACTCGCCGATGCGCTCGCGCAGCGTGTACGCGTCCAGCAGCGCCTGGGTGGGGTGCTCGTGGGTGCCGTCGCCGGCGTTGACGACATGGCAGTCGACCCAGCTCGCAAGGCGGTGCACGGCGCCGGATGCGTTGTGGCGCACGACCAGGGCGTCGACACCCATCGCCGCCACCGTCAGCACGGTGTCGCGGAGCGACTCGCCCTTGCTGACGCTCGATCCCTTCGCGCTGACGTTGATCACATCGGCCGAGAGCCACTTGCCGGCGATCTCGAACGAGCTGCGGGTGCGGGTGGAGTCCTCGAAGAACAGGTTCACCACGGTACGGCCGCGTAATGGCGGCAGCTTCTTCACCTCGCGCGTCTGGATCGCGTGCATCCGCGCCGCGGTGTCGAGGATGGCGAACGCCTCGGCTCGCGATCGAGGTCGGCTGCGCTCAAGAGGTTCTTCAACGGCCTGTTCGCTCGCGAGCGTCGCCATCGGCCTGTTCGCTCGCGAGCGTCGCTCCATCGGCCTGTTCGCTCCGCGAGCGTCGCTCATATGATGCTCACCCCGTCCGTCCCGTCCGTTTCGGCGAGCGTCACGCGCACGGTCTGCGACGCCGCCGTAGGCACGTTCTTGCCGACGTAGTCGGCGCGGATCGGCAGCTGCCGGTGGCCGCGGTCGACGAGCACGGCGAGCTGCACCGCTCGGGGACGGCCCAGCTCGGTGAGGGCGTCGAGGGCCGCGCGCACCGTCCGTCCGGAGAACAGGACGTCGTCGACCAGGATCACCGTGCGGTCGGTGACGCCGCCCTCGGGCTCGACGGTCTCGCCGAGCGGGCGCACTCCGCGCAGGCGCAGGTCGTCGCGGTACAGGGTGATGTCGAGCGATCCGACCGGCAGGTCCACCTCGGCGAACGCGGCGATGCGGGCGGCCAGCCGCTTGGCCAGCGGAACACCCCGGGTGGGGATGCCGAGCAGCACCGCGGAGAACCCCGATTTGGCGGTGTTCTCGATGATCTCGTGGGCCATCCGGTCGACCACGCGCGCCAGGTCGGCGGCGGAGAGGAGGGTGTCGCCGGCGGGGCGGTTCGCTGAGCTGTCAGCGGGCACGCGCGCACCAGTCACAAATCACCCCGTCCTTGTTCGCCTCACGGGACGAACGTTAAAGGTCGTCGGTCGTCGCTCACCCTAGCAGCGCGCAGGCGCTCGCCGCCGGGCTCACTGCCCGGCGAGTCGCTCGCTGATCGTCTCCCGGCGCCGGCGCAGCCCGTCGAGGACGCCTTCGAGTTCAGCGCGGTTGGTGAGGATCGCGGCGCGCTCCTCGGACTCGATCGTGCCGGCGTCGGCCAGCTGGTCGCGCAGCTCGGTGATGTCGCGGGTCACCACGTCGATCTGCTGGTCGAGGTCGCGCAGTTCGTCCTTCGGATCGGTCATACCGCCATCGTGGCGCACTCCCTCGGCGCCGTCGCATCCGGGATCTCTATGACACGCTCGGGGCGTGATCGTGCATCTGGTCGACGGAACCTACGAGATCTTCCGGCAGTACTACGCGCCGCGCCCCGGCCATCTGGACGACGACGGCCTCGAGATCGGCGCGACCCGCGGGGTCGTGCAGTCGATCTTCACCATGCTCCAGGACGGCGCGACCCACCTCGGCGTCGCGACCGACCACGTCATCGAGTCCTTCCGCAACGAGCTGTGGCCGGGTTACAAGTCGAGTGCCGGCATGGACCCGCTGTTGCTGGCGCAGTTCGGCTGGCTCGAGGACGCACTCGAGGCGCTCGGCGTGACGGTGTGGCCGATGGTCGACGTCGAGGCCGACGACGGGCTGGCCAGTGCTGCCGCGGTCGCCGCCGCGGACGAGCGCGTCGAGAAGGTGATCATCTGCACGCCGGACAAGGACCTCGGGCAGTGCGTGGGCGGCAAGGTCGTGCAGCTCGACCGCCGTCAGGACAAGCTGGTCGACGCCGGCGGCGTGGTGGAGAAGTTCGGCGTCGCTGCCGGGTCGATCCCGGACTGGCTGGCACTCGTCGGCGACAGCGCCGACGGCTTCCCGGGGATTCCCGGCTTCGGCGCGAAGACCGCGGCGTCACTGCTGGCGCGGTACGGGCACCTGGAGGACATCCCGGCGAGCGCCGACGACTGGGAGGTCACGGTGCGCGGTGCCGCCAAGCTGGCGGCAACACTCGCAGCGCAGCGCGCGGACGCCGAGCTGTTCAAGGACCTTGCCACCCTGCGCGCCGACGCAGAGGTCGGCACGGTCGACGCCTGGCGCTGGCAGGGCCCCACCGACGACTTCCCAGCCTGGTGCGCGCGGTTCGGGTGGCCGAAGCTCGCCGAGGACGCCGCCGCGCTGGCCGCCGATCGGAAGGGCTGATCTCCGATCAGCCGCTGACCTCGTCCAGGTACTGCAGCAGCTCGTGGGCGGCGAGCTCGACGGCCTTGTGCCGCCATTCCGATGCGCGATACACGCAGGCGATGAGGCCGGTCCGGTGGATGCGGCGGAAGTCGCCGTACCCGAACGCGTAGCGCGCCTTCGTCTCGTCGGCCGCGCCTTCGGTCAGGCCGAGATGCCAGGCCGCGTACTCCTGCCAGCTGTGCCGCTCCAGGTACGCGTTCTGCGCCGCCGCGTCGGGCTGGACGGTGCCCCAGTCGCTGTTCAGCACGTACTGCTTGCCTCTGATGAGCCGCCGCGCGTGATCGACGGCCGCCTCGTTCACCGCATACGTCGCCATGGGATCCACCGTCGCACATTGTGCGGGACGTTCGCCCCGTCTGCGGACGCGCTCGCGGGGGCACGCTCGTGCGGTGGGTCAGGGACCGGCCACTGCCGACCTCGCGCTGGTTCAGCTGGCAACCTCGGACCGTAAGCCCGACGCGGGTAGCGTCCGGAGGACATCCACGGGTGAGGAGTGACCATGGCTGTGCTGTCCGACCTCGTCGGCGCGCTTGCGTCCGGAGCGGTCGAGGTCGTCGACCTGACCGCGCCGCTCTCGCGCGACACCCCGCTGCTGCATGCTGCCCGAGCAGTTCGGCCAGACGGCGCGCTTCGAACTCGAGGAGATCTCGCGCTACGACGACGCCGGGCCCGGCGTGGTACTGGAACAACTTCCGCACCGGCGAGCACACGGGCACGCACTTCGACGCACCGATCCACTGGGTCACCGGGCAAGGACGGCGAGGACGTGGCGTCGGTGCCGCCGGCGCAGCTGGTCGGGCCCGCGGCGGTGCTCGACTTCTCGGCGCGAGGCGAGCGCGAACCCCGACTTCCTCGTCGAGATCGACCACATCAAGGCGTGGGAGGAGCAGCACGGTCGCGCTGCCCGACGGCGGTTGGCTGCTGGTGCGCACCGGCTGGGACGCACGGGCGCACTCGCAGGAGGAGTTCCTCAACGCCGACGAGAACGGCCCGCACACGCCTGGGCTGTCGGCGGAGTGCGCGCAGTGGGTCGCGCAGGAGTCGCCGGTGATCGGCATGGGTGTCGAGACGGTCGGCAGCGACGCCGGCGCGGCCGCGACGCTTCGACCCGATGTTCCCCTGCCACTCGTTCATGCACGGCGCGGGAAAGTACGGGCTGACCCAGTTGCGCAACCTCGACCGGCTGCCGCCGACCGGCGCGGTGCGTGATCGCCGAGCCCGCTGCGCATCGTGAACGGGTCGGGCAGCCCGGCGCGGGTGCTCGCCCTCGTCGAGCGCTGATCACGAAGGTCGGTGTCGGCGGTCGGTCGGGTGCTCGCCGACCTCGGCGTGCGCCAGGTGTTCGGCGTCGTCGGCTCGGGCAACTTCCACGTCACCAACGCGCTGATCGACGCCGGCGCCCGCTTCGTCGCCGCCCGGCACGAGAACGGCGCGGCGACGATGGCCGACGCGTACGGCCGGCTCAGCGGCCGAGGTCGCCGCGCTATCGTGCATCAGGGCTGCGGGCTGACCAACGCGATGACCGGCATCGCCGAGGCCGCGAAGAGCCGCACGCCGATGATCGTGCTCGCGGCCGAGGCCAACGACCCGCGGTCGAACTTCTACGTCGACCAGGACGCGCTCGCGACGTCGGTCGGCGCCGTGTCGATGCGGGTGACGTCGGCCGCCGACGCGGTCGCGACGACCGTCGCTGCGTATCGCACCGCCGTCGACGAGCGCCGCACCGTCGTGCTGAACCTGCCGCTGGCCGCCCAGGCCGAGGAGCTGGCGGGCGGGTGGTCGCTGCCCGCGCCGCGGTCCGCGCCGGCGCTCCGTCCCTGCCGAAGCGGAGCTCGACGCGGCTCGGCCGCGGTCTTGGCGTCGGCGCAACGGCCGGTGTTCGTCGCCGGCCGCGGCGCCCGCTCGCCCGCCGCGCGCGACGCGCTGCGGTCGCTCGCCGACGAGACCGGCGCGCTGCTGGCGACGAGCGCGGCCGCGAAGGGCCTGTTCCACGACGACCCGTGGTCGCTGGACGTGTCCGGCGGATTCGCCACGCCCCTGGCCGCGGAGCTGATCCGCGGCGCCGACCTGATCGTCGGCTGGGGCTGTGCGCTGAACATGTGGACGATGCGCCACGGCGAGCTGATCGCGCCCGGCACGACCGTCGTGCAGGTCGACGACGAGGCGCGACGCCCTCGGCAGGCACCGCGACGATCGAGCTCGGCATCGCCGGTGACGTCGCGGCCACTGCGTCCGCGGTCGCGTGTCGAGCGGGCGGCGCGCTACCGCACCGACGAGGTCGGGCGCGCATCGCCGGCCGGCGCCGCTGGCGCGATGTGCCGTACGACGACGCGTCCACCGCCGACCGCATCGACCCGCGCACCGTGTCGATCGCGCTCGACGACCTACTGCCGGCCGAGCGCACGGTGTGCGTCGACTCGGGAAACTTCATGGGTTACCCGAGCATGTTCCTGTCGGTGCCCGACGAGCTCGGCTTCTGCTTCACGCAGGCGTTCCAGTCGATCGGGCTCGGTCTCGCGAGCGCGATCGGTGCTGCGGTCGCGCAGTCCGGATCGGCTCACGGTCGCCGCGCTCGGTGACGGCGGCGCGACGATGAGCATCGCCGAACTCGACACCGTCGCCCGGCTCGGCCTCGACATGATCGTCGTCGTCTACAACGACGAGGCCTACGGCGCCGAGGTGCACCACTTCGGTCCGGACGGTGCACGCTCTGGACACGGTGCGATTCCCGGAGACCGACCTCGCGGCGATCGCGCGCGGCTTCGGGCTGGACGGTGTGACCGTGCGCCGGGCCGATGACCTGGACGCCGTCGCGGCCTGGCTCGCCGGCGATCGTGGCCGTCCGCTGCTCGTCGACGCGAAGATCGTCGACGACGGCGGGTCGTGGTGGCTGCAGGACGCGTTCCGCGGCCACTGAGCGCTACGCGTACCGGCCGTGCCTGGAGTGTGATTGTCAGACCCCGATCGCCATTGCCTGCTCGGGCGCGGGCTGGGCTGACCTTTCCGCCGGCTTGCGGCGGACGAAGAACGCCGGGATCAGGCACAGACCCACGAGCACGGTGGACACGATGAAGACGTTGCCGAACGACGTGCCCATGTAGTGCAGGCCCTGCGCGGTGACCGTGCGGGCCTGCTCAGCCGACAGGTGCAGCTGGTTGAGCACCGCCTGCCGTTGCTGCGGGCTGCCCGCGTTCTGCAGCGCGAGCGTCGGCCCGACGACTCCGACGTGGCTGTTGTAGGCGTTGGTCAGCAGCACCGAGAACAGCGCGGTACCGATCGAGATCGAGATCTGTTGGGTGATGTTCATCAACGTCGATCCGCGAGCGACCTCGTGCCGGCGCAGGCTGGCCAGCGCGGCCGTGAACACCGGCATCATCGTGGCGCCCATGCCGAGACCCATGATCACGAACGATGTGATCAGGTAGCCGTAGGAGGTCTTGTCGTCGGCAACCACGAGCATGCCCATGCCTGCGGTGTCCAGGACGAGGCCGGTGAGCACGACCTTGCCGGGACCGATCTTGTCGGCGAGGTAGCCGCCGATCGGCATCGTCAGCATCGCTCCGAAGCCCTGTGGCGCAACGAGCCAGCCGGAGCTCAGCGGCGACTCGCCGCGGACCTGCTGGAAGTACAGCGTGAACAGCAGGCTGGCGCCGAAGAACGCCATCGCGAACAACGCCATCGTGATCACGGCGACCGTCACGTGCCGGTTGGCGAACAACCGCAGCGAGATCAGCGGATGGACGTTCTTGCGCCGCAGCGCCCACCACACGAATGTCGCGACCAGCACGAGCCCGATGACGGACGTGACGACCACGTTGGCGGTGAACATCGTCCCGTGTTCCTGCTTGGCCGCGGGAATCGACGAGACGCCGTAGAGGAGTAAGGCCAGCCCGGGTGACAGCAGCAGCATGCCGACGAAGTCGAAGCTCTCGGACGGGTGGACCTCGTCGCGGTCGAGGACGAGGTAGGCGTAGACGGCTGCGCCGATACCGATCGGGACGTTGATCAGGAAGATCCAGTGCCAGGAGGCGACGTCGATGAGCCAGCCGCCGAGGATCGGCCCGAAGATGGGGCCGAGCAGCATCGGGACACCGAGGATCGACATCACCCGGCCGAGTCGCTCAGGACCTGCGGCGCGCGTCAGGATCGTCATTCCCAGCGGCATCAGCATGCCGCCGCCCAGGCCCTGGATCACTCGGAACGTCACGAGCATCTCGAGGCTCTGCGCCGACGAGCACAACGCCGAGCCCGCCGTGAACATGACGATCGCCATGATGTAGAGCCGCTTGGTACCGAACCGGTCGGCGGCCCACCCGGTCAGCGGGATGACGGTGGCGAGCGCGAGCGTGTAACCCGTCGCCGTCCATGCGACCTGTGCCTGCGTCGCGTGGAAGATGTTCTGGAACGTGCGCTGCGCCACCGCCACGACCGTGATGTCGAGGATGGACATCACTGCGCCCAGCACGATGACACCGGCCACGATCATGACTCTGCGGTCGAGCCCCTGGGCCGGTGGCGGCCCCGAGTTGTCGTCGACTGGATTACCGACCTTGTTGTCGGTCTCGGTACTCATGCCCACAAGGCTACGACCAACCACCGACAGCTTTCGTCGCGTTCGTGCCGCGAGCGAACGGCAATATTCATGACCGCCGGGTCATGTCCTCCAGACGGTCACGACAGCAGCCGCGCCTTGATGGTCTCGAACTGCTCGTCGGTCAGCGCGCCGGAATCGCGCAGCTTCGTGAGCCGCTCCAGCTCGCCGACCAGCCCCGCCGCGTCGGCGGGCTCGACGTAGGGCTTCGGACGGCGCACGGCCGGGCCGTCGTCCGAGGGGACGGCGATGACCTGCGGCAGCGATGCGAACCGCTCGCGCGCCGCCTCGTGCTCCTCCCGCAGCACGCGCCGCAACACCTTCCCGAGCATGTTGCGCGGCACGCCTGCGACCGCGCACTCGGCGACGGCGCGATGTTCGGCGAGCACCTCTTCGATCTCGGTCGGGAAGATGCTGAACCCGCTGGCGAGGATCACGTCGCGTTTGCGGTCGACGATGGTGACGAATCCGTCGGAGTCCATGACCGCGATGTCGCCGGTGTGCAGCCAGCCGTCACGCAGCATCGTTGCCGACTCGGCCTGCTGGCCCCAGTAGCCGGCGAACACCTGCGGGCCGCGGATGCACAGCTCGCCTGTCTGTCCGAACGGGACGACCTGCGACGGGTCGTCGACGTCGACGAAGCGCACCTCGGTGCTCGGCAGCGGTAACCCGATCGTTCCCGGACGCGCGGTGTCGTTGAGCGGGTTGGCCAACGCGACCGGCGAACTCTCGGTCAGGCCGTAGCCTTCTACGAGGCGGCCCCCGGTCAACTGCTGGAACCGCTCGATCGTCTCCGGTGGCAGCCGCATCGCCCCGGACACGCACGCGCGGATCGAGCTGAGGTCGTGTCGCGAGATGCGCCGCGACCGCACGATCTGGTCGTACATCGGCGGCACCCCGGGGAACACCGTCGGCCGCGTCTTGTCGATCGCCTTGAACAACAGGCCGAGCTCGAAGGTGGGCAGCAGCACCAACGTCCCGGCGATGAGCATGTTCAGGGTCAGGCACATCGTCAGGCCGTACACGTGGAACATCGGCAGCGCGGCCAACACCGTCTCACGGCCACGCTGCATCTGCGGATCCCACGCAGCGGCCTGGTGTGCGTTGGCGACCAGGTTGCGGTGGGTCAGCATCGCCCCCTTGGGCAGCCCCGTCGTCCCGCCCGTGTACTGCAGCAGCGCGAGGTCGTCCGGAGTGACCACGATCGGGACGTGTGCTCGCGCGCCTGCGACAACCTGCTGTACGCACCGTCGTAGACGATGGCCATGCTCGCGCCCGAGTCGGCGAGCTGGTGCTCGAGTTCGGACGGCGTGTACAGCGGGTTGTGCTGCACCACGACGGCCCCCAGCCGCAGCACGGCGAAGAACGCGATGACGTTCTGCGGGCAGTTCGGGAGCACGAGCCCCACCCGGTCGCCGATCCCGACACCCAGCGACTGCAGCCCCTCGGCGAATCTTTCGACCGCCTCGTCCAGCGCGCGGTAGGTCATGGTGCGACCGAGGAATCGGATCGCCTTGCGCCGCGGGAAGTCGCGCGCGGACAGCCGGAGCAACTCGGGAAGGGCGATTTCGGGGACGTCGACCTGCTCCGGAACGCCCGCCGCATACCAACGCAGCCACGGACGAGGCGCGGACGTGTCGCCGTCGCTCATCGGGGATTTCCAGGCATGGCGTGGAAAAAAGTCCCGCGACGCGAGGTCCGCGTCAAACGCAACGGCCCTATCCGTGCCTAGAATCGAACGTATGGTTGACCATGCCTGGTTCTCGGAGTTGGACGACGCGCAGCTCGCGGCGGTCGAGCACGACAGCGGCCCGCTGATCATCGCCGCCGGAGCGGGCACGGGCAAGACCCGCACGCTCACCGCGCGTGTCGCCCGGCTGCTCGAATCGGGCGTCGCCCCCGAGCGCATCCTGCTGCTCACGTTCACCCGTCGCGCCGCCGCCGCGATGACGTCGCGCGCCGCGGCGCTGAGCGCCGATCCCGCGGCGGCGCAGCGCATCTGCGGTGGGACGTTCCACGCCGTCGCGCACCGGGTCGTCGCCGAGCACGCCCAGCACCTCGGGCTCGCGGACGTGACGGTGCTCGATCCCGACGACGTGATCGACCTGCTCGACCTGATGCGGGAGGAGCACGGGCTCACCGGCACCGAGCGGCGGCTGCCGACGACGGCCTCGATCGCCGACGTGTACTCGCGCGCCGCCAACACCGGCCGACCGACTCGCGAGGTGATGAGCGCCCTCTTCCCGTGGTGCCTCGACCATGCCGACCAGATCAACGCGCTGCTGCGTGGCTACGTCGCGCGCAAGCGCGAGCGCGGCCTGCTCGACTTCGACGACCTGCTGCTCTACTGGCGCGCGCTGCTCGCCGACGAGAACACCGGTGCCCGTCTGCGGGCCCGGTGGGACTGGGTGCTCGTGGACGAGTACCAGGACGTGAACAAGATCCAGGTCGACATCGTGCGCCTGCTGCGGCCCGACGGCGCTGGGCTCACCGTCGTCGGCGACGACGCCCAGGCCGTCTACGGCTTCCGCGGTGCGAGCGCTGACCACCTGCTCGACCTGCACGCCCAACTCGCCCACTCGACGCTCGTGCGGCTGGAACGCAACTTCCGCTCGACGCAGCCCGTGCTCGATCTCGCCAACGTCGTGCGTCCTGGTGAGCTGCGCCTGCAGCTCACCGCGCACCGGGCCGAACGCGGCACCCGCCCGGCACTTGTGCGCTGCGCCAACGCAGATGACGAAGCACGCACGGTTGCCGACGCCGTGCTCGCCGCGCACCAGGACGGGCTCGTGCTGCGCGAGCAGGCCGTGCTGATGCGGGCCGGCTCGCACAGCAACCAGCTCGAGATCGAGCTCAAGGTACGCAACATCCCGTTCGTCAAGTACGGCGGCATCGAGTACGTCAACACCGCGCACGTGCGCGACTTCGTGGCGGCGTTGCGCATCGCCACCAACCCCTCGGACGAGGTGTCCTGGTACCGCGTGCTGACGCGGCACCGTGCCATCGGGAAGGTGCACGCCCGTGCGCTCGCGACGATGCTCGTCGGCGCTGACGTCAGCGCCCATCCCGAGGTCGTCGCGGCCGCGCCGCCGAAGGCGCGCTCGGCATTGCAGAACACGCTGCGCCTGCTGGGCCAGGCGCAACGACAAGCACCGGCCGCCGGCATCGTGCCGCCGTGCCACGAGGCCATGCGTCCGCTGGTGCGCGCGCACTACGCCGACTGGGCGCGCCGTGCCGACGACGTCGACCGGCTCGCCGAGACCGCGGCACGACAGCGTGATCTGCGCGCCTTCGTCGCTGAACTGACGATCGACCCGGCGAGCGCGGCGGCCGACTACGCGCACAAGCCGCACCTGGACGAGGACTACCTGACCCTGTCGACGGTGCACTCGGCGAAAGGTCTCGAGTGGACTGCGGTGCACCTGCTGCGCGCGGCCGACGGCGCGTTCCCGTCCGACATGGCGCTGAGCACCGACGACGGGCTGGCCGAGGAGCAACGGTTGTTCTACGTCGCACTCACCCGCGCCCGCGACACTTTGCGCGTCTACACGCCGGTCCGCCTGCCGACGCATCCGACCAGCTTCGGCGCACGCCAGGTCATCACGAAGCCCAGCCGGTTCCTCACCGAGCAGGCATGCGCTGCCATGGATGTCATCGAGCCGACCACGGCGCCGATCGATCGTGACGCCGTACCGGTCGCCGCGTCGACGGTTACCGTCCCTGATCTTGACGACCTGTTCGCGTAGCGCTCGGTGCTGGGTCAGCTCCAGCCCGGCTTGATGGCACCGCTCTCGTAGGCGAGGACGACGACCTGCACACGATCGCGCACGCCGAGCTTGGCGAGCATTCGCGTCACGTGCGTCTTGACCGTGCTGTCCCCTAGGAACAGCGTCTCGGCGATTTCCCGATTCGACAATCCGCGGGCGACGAGCCCGAATACCTCGGCCTCGCGAGCGCTCAATGTGTCCAGGCGCAGTGCCGATGGTCGGCGCGTTGCTGCGAACGCTTCGATCAGCCGGCGGGTGATGGACGGAGCGAGGAGTGCGTCGCCGGAGGCGACCGTCCGCACGGCTGAGACGAGTTGCTCGGGTGGTGCGTCCTTGAGCATGAACCCGCTGGCGCCGGCGTGGAGGGCGTCGTAGACGTACTCGTCGAGATCGAAGGTCGTGAGGATCAGCACGCGCACGTCATCGGTGCGCTCGTCGCTTCGTATGCGGCGCGTGGCCTCGATGCCGTCGATGCCGGGCATTCGGATGTCCATCAGCACGACGTCCGGCAGCAGTTCGGAGGCTGCCTGGACCGCCTCAGCACCGTTCGTCGCCTCACCGATCACCTCGATGTCGGGCTGCGTCGTGAGGATCATCCGGAAACCGGTCCGAACGAGGTGTTGATCGTCAGCGATCACCACGCGCGTCATGCCGGACGCACCGCGGCCAGCGCGCCACCGGACCGGGTCACGGCGCTCCCGTGTTGCGGGTGACGGGGCGCCGGGTCGCTCTCGTTCCGCAGCACCCCGAGGACCAACCGCAGCTGAGTGAGCGCGTCGCGCCCGGCGTGCTCGACGGCGGTGATCACGTCCACAGCGGCGTCCTCGTCGACGCCCAGGAGCTCGGTGACGGCCTCGCTCTGCACGACCATGGTCGTCATCAGCTGCGCCACGATGGTCTGCAGATCGCGCGCGATCCGGACGCGCTCTTCGCGCGCGGCGACCAGTGTGCGCTGCACATGCTCGGCCGCGAGCCGACTCGACACCGCTCGGAGTTCGCCGAGCAGCAGACGCTGGTCGCGAACGATGCGACCAGCGAGCCAGATGACACAGGCCAGCAGTGCTCCGCCGACAGCGACGCCCCCGGCGGCGTGGTGCACCGCGGTCATGCCGATCACTGTCGCGACCATGCCACCCAGCCCGACGAGCGCCCGGACGCGGCCGCAGTACGCGCCGACCGTGTACGCCCCGACGACGAGGGCATACGTCCCGATGACGCTTGCGCGTTGCGGCGCGGCGATCCCGCCGGAGAGTGCGGCGGTCAGCGCGCCGATCGCCGTCACGAACAAAAGTGGTAGCCGACGCCGAACGAGGACGGCAAGCGCCATCACCGCAACTGCGGCGATGTTCCACGCCAATGCGCCGGTTCGGTGCGTGCTGGTGATGGCCTCGATCTCGCCCGGTACGAGCCAGGCGATCAAGAACATCACGTCGATCTGGCGGCCGGTCGGTCGCCACAGCAACCCGACGTCGGACGGCTCGGGCGCCACGGTCGCTGCCGTCGGGGACGGCGCCAGCGGCAGGTGCGCCCGCACGACGAATCCCCCGGCCGGTGTCACGCCTGCTTGCAGTTCACCCCGGTGCAGTGCGGCCCGCTCGCGCATCCCGATCAGGCCGTTGCCGGTGCCAGGAGCGACGGACAGCTGCTTCGGCCCGGTGTCGGCAACCGTGATCTCGACGGTGGTCTCGGTCAGCGTGACATCCACCTCAGCAGCTGCCGACGGTGCGTGCTTTCGGACGTTTGTCAGCGATTCAACGACGATCCGGTACACCGCGAGATCGAGATCGGCGGGCAGATCGATGTCGACGTCGAGGTGCAGCCGCACAGCCGTGCCCGAGTCGCGCACCTGGGCGACGAACTCCGGCAGTTCCGCGATTCGCGGCGAGGCAACCACATCCGCGTCGTCGGTGCGGCGCCACGGGCCGACGAGGCGACGTAGGTCGGCCAACGCATCGCGTCCGCACGCCGCGACGATCTGCATGGCGGTCCGCGCGGCCGCAAGGTCGGTACGCACATGCAGGCGAGCAGCACCGGCCTGGATCACCATGACACTCACGCAATGCGCGACCACGTCGTGGAGTTCGCGCGCGACTCGCGAGCGTTCCTCGGCAACCGCCCGAGCCTGCGCGATCTCGTTCTCGTCCTGCAGGCGACCCTGCTTGTCCTGCAACTCGCGAGCCATGGCCGCACGTCGGGTCACAACCGCGCCGGCGAGCATCGGTACGAGGACCACCGGCACCCACGTGAGCAGGTCGTTGCCGAGCGAGAAACCGGAGTCGATCTGAACCGATGTAACGGTGACGAGTCCGACCGCCGCGACCGCGAGTTGTCGTCGCGGCGTCGCCCATCGGCCGAGCGCGTAGAGCGACAGCACGACGGAGATCGCGACGAACGCCCCCTGCGGGTCGTGGCCCGAGATCTGGTAAACGGCGACAGCGGTCAGCACTACCGACGAGGCCGAGGTCGGCGCGAGCCGCCGCCACGAGACGGCGGTGGTACAGGCGATCGCGCCGACGACAGTGATCGCGACGGTCTTGTCGCTCTGCAATCCGGCCGCCGCCACCACACCAGCGACGGTCAAGGCCGCGGACGTCGCAACGTCGACGGCAATCGCATGCCGCCGGAACAGTTCGCGGCTCCGTGCGAGGCGCCCGTCGGCCGAGCCCATGGCGGCAGCGTAACGGCGCGGCCGCTCGCTGGCGTCCACCGAAAGGCTGACCGCGCTCCTCCGCAAGCACGTCTGCGAATCAGTGCACGGGCCACAGCAAACCCGACGGGCGGACGACGCGCCGGGCCGCGCCGCGCTGCGAGCCTCGTGTCGATCGCACTCATCGAGAGGAGCTCGTCATGACGTCGACGACCGGAGCCATCCGCGCGGCATGGACGGGGATCGCGTTCCCGACGCTGTTCGCCGCCAGTGTCCTGATCAGCAACCCGCCCGCCGACAATGCCTCGGACGCGCAGTGGACCGCCAATTACAGCTCCACGTCCGAACAGGCGCGGCACTTGGCGACGGGTCTGCTGCTCGTCCTCGCCGGCGTGACGCTCGCCGCATTCTTCGTCTGTGTCTGGCAGCGCATCCATGCTGCAGTCCCGACGATCAGTCCGCTGCCGATTGTCGTTGCGGCGGCGTCGGCCGCTTGTATCTGCGCGGGCGGAGTCGTCATGGCGTTCGTTTCCGGCGGCGAACTGATAGGCACCTATCCGCTGCCCCGAGCGGACGTGCTGCGGCTGAGCAACGACCTCGGCTTCGCTCTCGTCGGCGTCGCGGGCATGGTGCCGGCGGCACTCGCGATCGCCTGCCTCAGCGTGCAGGGAAGGTCGACCGGTGTGCTCGGACGTCGCACCTACGTGCTCGGCATCGTGGTCGCGATCGCGCTGCTCGGCGCGGTCGCCTTCGTCCCGGTGCTCGCGCTGCTGGTCTGGACGGTCGTCATCGCCGTTCAGCTGCTGCGTGGGTCGGCAGTGCCTGCGCCGAGCACCTCACGCAGCCGCACCCGGCCACCGGTACGTAGCACCGCGCGGCGGTAGACCGTGGCTGCGAGGCGTGCGGTCACGACCGTGGCAGCGAGGGTGATCAGTATCGACAGCACGAACTGCCACCACGCCACGGCGTGCAGCGCGACCAGTGCCGGCATCGCGAACGGCGCGGTCGGAGGCAGGTAGGCCAGCACGGTGATGAACAGGGACGCGTGCCCGCCGGCGACGGCGGATATCGCGCTGATGTACCCGACGACCATCGGGATCACGAGCGGGATCGCGAGGCTCTGCACCTGGTCCTGCCGTTCGACCAGCGAACCCGCGGCCGCGTACACCCAGCTCAGGAACGCGTAGCCGAGGAACAGCCACAGCAGCGTGGTGCCGAGGAAGAGTGGCGACGGGCCGTGCAGCGGATCGGAGCCGATCGCGGCCGCGAGTCCGAGCGCCACGCCCGCGATCAGCGCGGCCTGCAGGAAGACGGTCGCGCCGATGCCGACCAGCTTGCCCGTCAGCAGCTGCATCGCCCGCACGGTCGCCAGGAGCACCTCGACCACGCGATTCGACTTCTCCTCCATCACTCCCACAAGCGTCCACGTGAGGTACTGCGACAGGAGGATGAACAGCACGACCAGCCCGATCGTGGCCGCTGCCTGGTTGACCGGAGCGGACGCCTTCTGCTGCTGCAGTGCGTGGACGGGCACCGGTCCGCGGGCGTACAACACCCGCACCTGCCGCGCGGTCAACCCGGCTCGCGCGATTGCAGCTTGGACGCCGAGCGCCGATGCGAACGCCCGCACGGTCGTCGCCGTGTCGGAGGTGTCGTCGGACGTGATGGATTTCGAGACGACGAGTGACGTGCCGTGGTCGACCACGAGGTCGAGCGCGCCCGATCGAAGCTCGCGCGCGGCGGCGTTGCGGTCGCCGACCGGCCGGAGGGTCACCGTCACACCGGCGGCACGCGCGGCCTTGGCCAACGCGGCTTGCTGCGCGTTCGTGAGCGTCCCGATGACCCCCGCGTGCTGCGGCGGCGGCGCGGAACTGCTGTTCGTGACCTTCGGGATGATGATCGCCGCGGCGACGCCGACCACGACGAGCGCGGTGGCCACGCGGAACGCGCGCCCCCGCACCCGCTGACGGGCCTCCCGCGCGGCGACGATCATCGTGACGGCCCACCACTGTCGCGTCATCGGGTCGCCTCGCGGAACAGTTCGGACAACCGGCGACGGACGACGCCGAAGTCGCTGACCGGTCCGCGGGCCATGGCCGCCGCCAGCACCCGGCTGCGGTCGGCACTCTCGTCCAGCTGCAGCCGGGCCGTCCCCGCCTTCACTTCCAGGACGGTCACACCCGGAAGCGACTGCGCCCACTCGGCGTCGTCGACACCGTCGATGCGCACGCGCAGGTGCTCCGGCCCGCTGGTGGCGAGCTCGTCGACCGTGCCGTCGACGACGAGGCGCCCGTGATCGATGATCACGACTGATTCGCAGATGTCCTCGACGAGATCGAGCTGATGGCTCGACAGCAGCACTCCGCACCCGTCCAGCACCCGTTCGCGCAACACGTCGACGACCGCGTCGATGCCGCCGGGGTCGAGCCCGGCGAGTGGTTCGTCGAGGATCAGCAGTTCCGGATCATGGACGAGCGCGGCCGCGAGTTGCGCGCGCTGCTGATTGCCGTGCGAGAGCGCCTCGATCTTCGCGCCGGTGCGCTCGCCGAGCCCGAGCCGGTCGAGCCAGTTCGCCGTCTGTGTGCGGGCGTCGTGCGCGGACATGCCGTGCAACCGGCCGAAGTACTCGACCTGCTCGGCGAGTGCCATCGACGGGTACAGACCGCGTTCCTCGGGCATGTACCCGAACCGGCGCCGCTGCGCGGGGTCGATCGGTCGCCCTTCCCATGTCACGGTGCCGGCTTCGAGCTCGGTCAGCCCGAACACCGCGCGCATCGTCGTCGTCTTGCCTGCTCCGTTGGGCCCGAGGAATCCCACCAGCCGTCCGGCCGGCACGTCGAAGGTCAGCCCGTCGAGGGCGCGCACCGTTCCGAACCGGCGCACCAGGCCGTCGACGCGCAGCAGAGCTGTCACCCGTCCACTCCGGTTCAGCCTTGTGGGCGGGTGGCCCCCACGTAGTCGGACATGTCGCGCGACGGGTGCACGTAGACCACGCCGAGCGCGGGGTCGGCCGCGGAGACCGCGAGGTCGTTGCCGACGTAGATCTCGACGTGTCCGATCGGCTGGTACAAGAAGATCAGGTCGCCGGGCTGCAGCTGGTCGTACGGGATGTGCGTGCCCACGTTGTACTGCGCCGCTGCCGAGTGCGGCAGATACACCCCGCCACGGGCCCACGACGCCATCGTCAGCCCGGAGCAGTCGAACGAGTCGGGACCGGCCGCGCCGTAGGAGTACGACTTGCCGACCTGCGCCTCGGCGTAGGCGATGGCACGCTGGACGTTCGCGCTGGTCGGTGTCGACGGCGGCACGGGCACCGGCCCGCTCGGGTGGGGGTGCGCGGCCGAACGAGGTGTGGGGGCGGAGCGTGCCGCGCGCGCCTGGGCCCGCGCGATCGCCTGGGCCTTGGCCAGCGCGACCATGCGCGCGTGTTCGTAGCGGCGCTGCTGCTCGGCGTTCAGGCTCGCCAGCACCGCCTGGAAGTGCTTGGTGCGTGCCTGCAGGTCGGTCTGCTGGCTGCGGACCTCGCGCACCTTCGTCCGGGCCATCGCCAGCTCGCGAGCCGCGCGCGCCGACGCGGTCTTGGCGTGGACGGCACTGGCGCGGGCCTGGGCGGCCAGCGTCGCGAACTGGTGCGACAGGTAGTCCATCGAGCTGAGATCGTCGAGGTAGGCCTGCGGGTCGCTGCTGGTGAGCAGCAGGCCGGTCGAGTCGAGTGCGCCCGCCTCGTACCGCTGGGCGGCCGCGATGCTCAGGTGGTCGCGTGCCGCAGCGGCGGACGCGGTGGCGGCGCGCGCGTCACGGGCTGCCTGCCGGGCGATCCGCTGTTGCCGGGCGGCCGCGAGCACGGCCGTGTTGTAACGCTCGTCCAGCATCTCGTTCTGCTTGCCCAGCCGGTCGAGCAGCGACGACACCTGCGCGATGGACCGATGCAACGAGGGCCGCGCGTGCGCGACTGCCCCGGTCAAGGCGGTCAGAGCGGTCGCCGCGAGCGCCAGGGCGACTACGACGATGTGGGCCCGGTGCGCCAGGACGCGAGGGCGGAACGAGGGCACGCCTTGTCCAACTCCGTTCGGAAAGGGGATACCCGCGAAGCTACGAGAGGTGCCCGATGATCGCAACTAAGCGACGGTCACCAATGAACGCAGTTCCTGGAACACGGCGTCGGCGATATCGTCCAGCCCGCGCGCCTCGCCCGGCCGGATCCACTGGACGAACGCGATGTGGAACACCGTCGATCCGGTCTGCGCGGCCAGCGTGGCGCCCGGGTCAGGCACCCCCCGCTCGCGCAGCGCATCGGCGACCCGCGTGGCGATCGTCGCGAGCTTGTGCTGCTCGCGCTCCTGCAGCCCAGGGTTGCTCTCGATGACCGAGGCCCGGACGCGGGCGAACGAGCGGCGTTCGTCGGGGAAGAACTGCGCCGCCGAGCGCAAGGCGGCGGCGACGATCTCGAGCGCGGACGCAGTCGACGGCGCCGAGGCGACACCGACCAGGAACGCGTCCAGCAACGTGTCCTGACCGTGGAAGAGCACCTCACGCTTGTCGGCGAAGTGGCGGTAGAAGGTGCGCTCGGTCAGCCCTACCTCCTGCGCGATGTCATTGGCCGTGGTCTGCTCGAACCCGCGCGTGGCGAACAGCCGCAGGGCGGCCTCCTGCAGCCGCTGCGGCGTACCCGGTTCCCAACGCACTTGCCCAGTGTAGTGATGGCAGTGACTGACTTCGAGGTGTAATGTCAGTTTCTGACGTCAGTCACCGACATCACGGAGGAGTACTACATGCACGTTTTCGTCACCGGAGCATCGGGTTGGATCGGATCGGCGACCGTCGCGGAGCTGCTCGCTGCCGGCCACGAGGTCACCGGGCTCGCCCGCTCGGACTCCTCTGCCGCAGCGCTGCGGGCCAAGGGCGCGCTGGTGCTGCGCGGCGACCTCGACGACCTCGACAGCATCCGGACGGGTGCGCGCGAGGCCGACGCGGTAATCCACCTGGCCAACAAGCACGACTGGTCGGACCCCGCCGGCACCGCTTCCGCCGAACGCGCCGCGACACACACGATCGGCGAGACGCTCGCCGGCACCGGACGGCCGTTCTTGATCGCCTCCGGGGTTGCCGGGCTGACCCAGGGCCGACCGGCCGCCGAGGACGACCCGTCCCCCTTCAGCGGCCCCGAGTCGCCGCGCGGCGGCAGTGAGAACCTCGCGTTCGACTTCGTCGAGCAGGGCGTGCACACCGTCAGCCTGCGCTTCTCGCCCACCGTGCACGGCACCGGCGATCACGGGTTCATCGCCCACCTGGCCGGAATCGCCCGCGAGAAGGGTGTCTCGGGCTATCCCGGTAACGGCACGAACCGCTGGGCCGCCGTGCACCGCTCGGACGCCGCCCGGATGAACGTGCTCGGCCTCGAGAAGGCACCAGCGGGTGCCCGCTTGCACGCAGTCGCGGAGACCGGCGTGCCCACCCGCGAGATCGCCGAGGCGATCGGCCGCGCCTTCGACCTGCCGGTCGCGTCGATCGCGCCCGAGGATGTCGCCGACCACTACGGCTGGATCGGCGCCTTCTTCGCGATGGACCTCGCCGCGACCAGCGCGCAGACGCAGGAGCTACTGGGGTGGACGCCGACCGGGCCGACGCTGATCGCCGACATCGACGCCGGCGCCTACTCCTAGACCCGCTGGCGAGCGTGACTAGGGGGCGACGGGGACGAGGACGGCGCGGTCGCGCAGCACTCGCGCCAGCACGCCGTTGACGAAGCGCGGCGACTCGTCGGTCGACAGCGACTTCGCGAGCTCGACGGCCTCGTCGATCACGACGGCGTCGGGCACGTCCTCGCGCCACAACAGCTCGTACACGCCGAGCCGGAGCACCGCGCGGTCGACGCCGGGCATGCGCTCGATCGTCCATCCCTCGGCGTACGCGGCGAGGATCTCGTCGATGCGTGCGCGGTGCTCCTGCGCGCCCTCGATCAGCGACACCGTGTACTCGTTCACGGGCGGGTCGGCGAGGTCGACCCGGTCGCGCAGGGTCGAGAGCGAGTCGACGCCGCGCACGTCCGACTCGTACAGCACGTCGACCGCGCGTTTACGCGCCTTGGAGCGAGCAGCCATGGATCAGGAATTCACCCGGCCGAGGTAGCGGCCGTCTCGGGTGTCGACCTTGACCTTCTCGCCCGTCGAGACGAACAGCGGCACCTGGATCTCGGCGCCGGTCTCGAGCGTTGCCGGCTTCGTGCCGCCGGTGGAGCGATCGCCCTGCAGGCCGGGGTCCGTGTGGCTGATGAGGAGCTCGACCGAGGTCGGCATCTCGATGTACAGCGGTGTGCCGTCGTGGATGGCGACGGCGATCTCGGCGTTGTCGAGCAGGTAGTCGGCCCCGTCGCCGACCGTCTCGGACGGCACGTGCACCTGGTCGTAGGTCTGGCCGTCCATGAACACGAAGTCCGTGCCCTCCTTGTAGAGGTAGGTCATCGCGCGCTTGTCGACGGTCGCGGTCTCGACCTTCGTCCCGGCATTGAAGGTGCGGTCGACGACCTTGCCCGAGAGCACGTTCTTCAACGTCGTGCGCACGAACGCGCCGCCCTTGCCGGGCTTGACGTGCTGGAACTCGATGACGGTCCACAACTGGCCGTCGATGTTCAGCACCAGGCCGTTCTTCAGATCATTGGTCGTAGCCACGAGGTCTCAGTCTAGAGGTGCGGTGGTGGTCGGCTAACCTTGCGGGCGTGGAGCTCTGAGACATCGTCCGACCCCAGCGTCTACCCCGGGATCCGTCATGTCCTCCACCACCTCCCACGCCGTCGTGTGCAGCCGGCTCGGCTTCGCCTGGCCCGACGGCACGAACGCCCTCACCGAGCTCGACGTCGCGTTCGACACCGCCCGCACCGGGCTGATCGGGCGCAACGGCTGCGGCAAGTCGACCCTGCTGCGCCTGATCGCCGGTGAGCTCACCCCTGCGCGGGGCACGATCACCACCAGCGGCGGCGTCGAGTACCTGCCGCAGGCCCTGCCGTCGGAGGTCACACGCACGGTCGCCGACCTGCTCGGTATCGGCGCCGCGGTGCGCGCGGTGCGTGCCATCACGGCGGGCGATGCCTCCGAGACGAATTTCCATGCCGTCGGCGACGACTGGGACGTCGAGCAGCGCGCCGTCGAGCTGCTGTCGCGGTTCGGGCTGCCCGCCGATCTGGACCGGACGGTCGGCACCCTGTCCGGGGGCGAGGCGGTGCTCACCGGGGTTGTCGGCCTGCTCGTGCGGCGCGCACCGATCACCTTGCTCGACGAGCCGACCAACAACCTCGACCGCCCTGCCCGCGAACTGCTCTACGAGGCCGTCCGCACCTGGCCGGGCGTGCTCGTCGTGGTCAGCCACGACCGCGACCTGTTGGAGTGCGTCGACCGCATCGTCGAGCTGCGCGACGGCACCGCGCGCACGTTCAGCGGCACCTACTCGGCCTACGAGCAGGCGATCGCCGCCGAGCAGGAGGCCGCCGCCCGCGGTGTACGCGCCGCCGATGCCGATCTTCGCCGTGAGCGTCGGGTGCAGATGGAGGCGCAGGTCAAACAGGACCGTCGCGACCGTGCGGGACGAACCGCGTTCGCCAACAAGGGCTTCGACAAGGCAACCGCGCAGTTCATGAAGCGCCGTGCCGAGGTCAGCGCGGGACGGCAGCGCGGCCTGCACGCCGACAAGGTCGCGGCAGCGCGGTCGGCGGTCGAGGAGGCCGAGGCGCGCGTGCGCGACGACGACGTCATCCGCATCGACCTGCCCGCCACCGCTGTTCCGAACGGACGCACCGTGCTCGCTTTCGGCACCACGGTTGTGCGCGGCCCCGAACGCATCGCGCTGCGCGGGCGCAACGGCGCGGGCAAGACGACCCTGCTGCACCGGCTCGCGTCGCTGGCGACCGTGCCGGTCGGTTACCTGCCGCAACGGCTGGATCTGCTGGATCCGGGTCTGTCGGTGCTCGACAACGTCCGCCGGGTCGCGCCGGCCGCCGTCCCGAACGAGGTACGTGCGCAACTGGCCCGGTTCCTGCTACGCGGCGAGCGCGTGGCGCAGCGGGCAGCCACGCTGTCGGGCGGCGAGCAGTTCCGCGCGACGCTCGCCTGCCTGCTGCTGGCCGATCCGGCGCCACAGCTGCTGCTCGTCGACGAACCCACGAACAACCTCGATCTCGACAGCGTGGCGCAGCTGGTCGCGGCGCTGCGCGCCTACCGCGGAGCCCTGGTCGTCGTGTCGCACGACGAGGCGTTCCTCGCCGAGCTGGGGCCGAGCCGCGCCTGGACGGTCGTGGCCGGCCGGCTGGTGTCCGACACCGAGGTCTGACCGGCGTCCAACCGGTCGTCCAACCGGTCGTCCAACGGGTCGTCCAACCGGTCGTCCAACCGGTCGTCTAGCCGGCGGCGGCCTGCGCCTCGGCCTGCTTCTCGTTCTTCGGCAGCGCGGGGAAGCCGTGGCTGCGGCGCAGCAGCATCCAGGCCGGACCGGCGAGCGCGGCGAGGACGACGAGCACGACCCCGGTCGCGAACGAGTCGACGCTGAGCAGCTTGAGGGCCGAGGCGAGCAGCACGAAGCCCAGCGCGCGGCGGATGATCGCGCCGGGCAACCGCGAAGACAGCTGCGCGCCTATGAACGCACCGGGGATCGACCCGACCAGCAGCGCGCCGGTGACCGACAACTGGAAGTCGCCGAAGATCAGGTGCCCGATCGCGGCCGAAGCGACGAGCGGGACGGCCTGCACGAGGTCGGTGCCGACGAGCTCGCGGGCGCGCAGCTTCGGGTACAGGTACATCAGCGCGATGATCATCAGCGAGCCCGAGCCGACCGAGGTCATGCCGACGACCAGGCCGCCCACGACGCCGATGAGGACGGTCGGGACCGGCTTGATGGTCAGGTGCGGCGGCCCCTCGGGATCCTTCTCGCGACGGCCGTCACGCTGCGCGGCGCGTTCGGCCAGGCGCTGGTAGGAACGGAAGAACAGCCCGATCGCGGCCAGGATGAGCGCGACGCCGAGCGCGTACTGCACGAAGTCCTCGACGGTCTGCCCGCTGCCCAGCGCCCGTTCGATGAGCACGCCGCAGAACGCAGCGGGGATCGACCCGATGCACAGCCACTTGACCAGGTCCATCCGGACCGTGCCGTGCCGCATGTGGACGAACGAGCCGACCGGCTTCATCACCGCGGCGGCCACGAGGTCACTCGACACGGCCGAGAGCGGCGAGACATTGAACAGCAGCACGAGCATCGGCGTCATCAGGGCGCCGCCACCCATCCCGGTGAGGCCTACGACGGTGCCGACGACGAGCGCGCCGAGCGCGAGGGTCCAGTCCATCAGCCGTCCTGTTCCGAGACGAGTTCCGCGGCCAACCATGACAACGCCAGCACATAGCCCTCGGGTCCGAGGCCCACGATCACACCGGACGCGTGCGGCGAGACGTAGCTGTGGTGCCGGAACGGTTCACGCTTGTAGATGTTCGACAGGTGCACCTCGATCAGCGGCGCCGTGAGCATCGCGCACGCGTCGCCGAGCGCCACTGAAGTATGCGTGAGCGCGGCGGCGTTCAGTACCACCGGCGTGCGGTCGTCCGCGGCCGCGTGCAGCCACTCGAGCAACTGCCCTTCGTGGTCGCTCTGCCGCACGGTCACGTCCAGGCCCAGTTCCTCGCCGCCGCGCACGCACAGCGCCTCGAGCTCGGCATAGGACGTCGTGCCGTAGATCTCCGGCTCCCGCGTACCGAGCCGGCCGAGGTTGGGGCCGTTCAACACGAAGACCCTCGTCACGACGCCACCTCCTCATACGCTGCCGCGAGCACTGCCGGATCCGGGTCGTCGACCGTGCCGGGCGTGGCCAGTCCGTCCAGCACGATGAACCGTATCCGGTTGGCACCCTTCCGACCGCGCGCCTTCTTGTCGACACGCATGGTCTCGAGCAACTCGGGAAAGGCGTCGCGACGGTACGCGGTCGGTAGGCCGAGCGCACCGAGCACCCGGCCGTGCCTGGCCGCGGTGTCCGGGTCGAGCCGGCCGAGCAGGCGGCCGAGGGCGGCTGCGTAGACCAGCCCGACGGACACCGCCTCGCCATGGCGCCAGCGGTAGCCCTCCGCGCGCTCGACGGCGTGCCCGAGCGTGTGGCCGTAGTTGAGGATCTCGCGCAGTCCCTGCTCGGTCATGTCGGCGCCCACGACCTCGGCCTTCACCCGGATCGAGCGTTCGACCAGTTCGCGCTCGACCGCCGAGCCCGCCTGCGCCGCCGCCGCGGGATCTGCCTCGATCAGGTCGAGGATCGCAGGATCGGCGATGAAGCCGCACTTGACCACTTCGGCGAGGCCGGCGACGTAGTCCGCGGCCGGCAGTGTCTCGAGCAGGCTCAGGTCGCACACCACCCCGGCGGGCGGGTGGAATGCTCCGACCAGGTTCTTGCCGCGGTCGGTGTTGATGCCGGTCTTGCCGCCCACGGCCGCATCGACCATGCCCGCGAGAGTGGTCGGGACCTGTACCACCCGCACACCGCGCAGCCAGGCCGCCGCGACCCAGCCGGCCAGGTCGGTCGTGGCGCCACCGCCCAGCCCGACGACGGCGTCGGAGCGGGTGAAGCCGGCGTCGCCGAGTCGGTCCCAGCACCGGCCCGCGACGGCGAGCGTCTTCGCCTGCTCCGCGTCGGGCACCTCGATCAGCACGACCTCGTGGTCGAGGCCGTCGCGCAGTGCCGCGGCCCGATCGGCCAGCACGGCCGGATGGATGACGGCCACCCGCGCGGCATCGGCGAGCAGTGGCACGACGGCGTCGGACACGTCGTGCCCGACGATGACGTCGTACGGCGCCGCGCCGCTCACAGCGATGACGGACCGGTCGCTCATCCGGGGCCGCCGCCGAATCGTGGAGCGTGCTTTGCGACGCGATTTCGTGCGGTGGTCTCATGGAGACGGGCGGCGAGGTGCGCGGCGACCTGGCCGGGTGTGCGCTTATCGGTGTCGACGCTGATCGTGGCCACCGCGTCGTAGATCGGGGTGCGTTGCTCGGCGACGGTGCGCAGGCGGCCGGCGGGGTCAGCGGCGAGCAGCGGACGAGTGCGGCCGTCGCCGATGCGTACGAGCAGCGTCTCGATCGGCGCATGGAGGACGGCCACCGGCACTCCGGATGCGACGACGGCCGCGCGGGTCGGCTCGTACGTCAGCGCTCCCCCGCCCAGGGACAGGACGCCGTCGAACCCGTCGGCGAGGCACGAGACGACCGCGGCGTGTTCGGCAGCGCGGAACGCGGCTTCCCCGCCCGCGTCGAAGATCTGCTGCACCGTGCGTCCCTCGGCAGCCTCGATGATGTCGTCCGAGTCGACGAACGGCACGCACATGATCTTGGCGAGGCGCCGCCCGGAGGTCGACTTGCCGGCACCCGGCAATCCGACGAGGACGATGCGTGGACTCATGGTCCGGTCGCGGACAGCCCGCGTTCGGCGAGCCGGGCGAGGTAGGACTCCGCGTTGCGGCGGGTCTCGGCAACCGAGTCACCACCGAACTTCTCGAGCGTCGCCTCGGCGAGCACCATCGCCACCATCGCCTCGGCCACGACGCCGGCGGCGGGCACGGCGCACACGTCCGAGCGCTGGTTGATCGCCACGGCGGCCTCCCCCGTTGCGACGTCAACGGTCTGCAGGGCCCGCGGCACGGTCGAGATCGGCTTCATCGCCGCCCGCACCCGCAGCACCTCCCCGGTCGTCATGCCGCCCTCGGTGCCGCCGGAGCGTCCGCTCACGCGCCGGATCGCGCCGTCGCGGCTGACGATCTCGTCGTGGGCCTGCGAGCCGCGCAGCCGCGCGAGTCCGAACCCGTCGCCGACCTCGACGCCCTTGATCGCCTGGATGCTCATGAGGGCCGCGGCCAACCGCGCGTCGAGGCGCCGGTCACCATGCACGTGGCTGCCGAGCCCCGGCGGCAGTCCCCAGGCCAGCACCTCGACCACTCCGCCCAGGGTGTCGCCGGCCTTCTTGGCCTGCTCGATCTCATCGATCATCGCCGTGGCGGTGTCCGGTTCGAAGCAGCGCACCTCCGAGGCGTCGACGGTCTCGAGGTCGCCGGGCTTCGGCAGCACGCCGGCCGGTGTCGAGACGGTGCCGATGCCCACGACGTGGCTGAGCACCTCGACGCCGAGACTCTGCTGCAGGAAGGCCTTCGCCACAGCGCCGAGCGCGACGCGTGCGGCAGTCTCACGCGCGCTCGCCCGCTCGAGCACGGGACGGGCGTCGGGCAGGTCGTACTTCTGCATGCCGACGAGGTCGGCGTGACCCGGGCGGGGCCGGGTCAGCGGCGCGTTGCGGGCCTGGGCAGCCAGCTCGTCGGCGTCGACAGGGTCGGCGGACATGACGGTCGTCCACTTCGGCCACTCTGTGTTACCGACGCGGACCGCGATCGGGCCGCCCATCGTCAGCCCGTGCCGTACGCCACCGGTCAGTTCGACCTCGTCCTGCTCGAACTTCATCCGGGCACCACGGCCGTAGCCGAGCCGGCGTCGGGCGAGTTCGCGCGCCACCGCCGTGGTGGTCACCTCGACGCCCGCGGGCAGGCCGTCGACGACCGCGATGAGCGCAGGGCCGTGCGACTCGCCGGCGGTGATCCATCGCAGCACGCCGGCAATTGTCCCCTACTGTCCGAGCAGCCAGCCGTCCGGTGCGGCGAGGCGGGCCGCGGCCTTGGGTCCCCACGAGCCCTGCGCGTAGGGCTTGGTGCGGGGCCGCGCGTCGAGCAGGGGTGCCGCGACCTTCCACACCGCGGCCAGCCCGTCAGGGCGGGTGAACAGCGACCGGTCACCCTGCAGCACGTCGTGGATCAGCCGCACGTACGGCGGCAACGGGTCGGCGCCGTCGAGTTGCGACAGCGGGATCGCCGTCTCGGCAACGTCCAGATCGAGTTCGGCACCGGGTCGCTTCGCGACGAGCCGCAACGAGATCTCACCGTCGCCCTTGAGCTCGAAGCTGAGGACGTTGCCGTGCTTGGGCACGTTCGCCAGCGCTCCGGATGGCTCGCGCAGGATGAGGCTCACGCGCTGGTGGCTCTGCGCCAGGCGCTTGCCGGTGCGCAGCAGGAACGGCACACCGCGCCAGCGCGGGTTGTCGATCCACAGCCGCGCGGCGACGTAAGTGTCGGTCGTCGACCGTTTCGCCACGCCCGGCACCTCGCGGTAGCCGTCGAACTGGCCGAGCACGACCTCGGCGGGGTCGAGCTTGCGGAACTTGCCGATGACCTGTTCGCGGGCAGCCTGCAGATCGGCCGCGGCTAGCGAGGCCGGCGTCTCCATCGCGACCTCGGCCGCGATCTGGAACAGGTGCGTCACGAGCATGTCGAGTACCGCGCCCGTCGCGTCGTAGAACTCCGACCGGTCGGTGACGCCGAGCCGCTCCGGCACGTCGATCTGTACTGCCCGCACATGGTCGCGATGCCACATCGCGTCGAACAGCCCGTTGGCGAAGCGCAGCACGTGCAGGTCCTGCGTCGCCTCCTTCCCGAGGAAGTGGTCGATGCGGTAGACCTGCTGCTCGTCGAGCACCGAGTGCACGACACGGTCGAGCGAGCGGAACTCGGCCCCGGACGTACCGAACGGCTTCTCGTAGACCACGCGCGCGCCCTTGGCGAGCTGGTGCTCGCCGAGTGCCTTGGTGAGTCCCTCGAACGCGGCGGGCGGGACCGCGAAGTAGTGGACGAGCTGCGCACCCCTGCCGAGATGTTCCTTCGCGTGCTTGAGTACGTCGAGCAGGCTGCCCGGGCTGTCGGTGCTGAACCCGCCGCCGGCGAAGTACACGTGGTCGGCGAATTGCGACCAGGTCTTGGCGTCGGGCTTGGCGCCGAACTCGGTCAGCACGCCGCGGACGTACCTGCGGAAGTCGAGGTGATCGACGTCGCCGCGTCCGTTGCCGATCAGCTTCCACTTGGCGGGCAACAGTCCTTCCTGCCACAACCGGTAGAACGCCGGCAGCACCATGCGCTTGGCGAGGTCGCCCGTCGCGCCGAACAGAACGAAAGCGGTGGGCTTAGCGGACGCCATGTCGATCACAGTACGGAGTGCCGCTGCGGCGCCGTCACGGAGTGACGGTGCGGCGCCCTGCGGCTATCCGGCCAGCGATGGCGTGATGTCGAAGGCGAGGACGAGCAGAGCGCCGAGCAGCAGCATCGGGCCGAACGCCAGCGCGGTCTTCATGGTGGCGCGGCGCGTGGCGAGCAGCACGACGGCGATCACCGAGCCGAGCACGAATCCGCCGAACAGACCGAAGTAGACGGCGAGCCAGCTGCGGTAGCCGAGGTACGCACCGAGCACCGCGCCGAGCCGCACGTCGCCCCACCCGAACGAACGCGGCGAGATGAACTTCAGCAGGAACAGCGCCGCGTACGCGACGGCCGCTGCCTCGACCGCGCGCAGGTAGTCGTGCCATCGGTCGTCGACGGCCGCCGCAAGTGCGAGCAGCGCGAACGCCCCGATGGCCGCGGGGTACACGAGACGGTTGGGCAGGCGGTGATGTTCGTAATCGATGACGGTCAGGGGCGTGCCTGCGAGCGCAAGGCACAGATAGGCCGCCAGCAAGGCGGTCCATCCTGCTGCGGCACCGGCGAGCGCGCCGATCACCAGCGCCGCGACCGCGGTGAGCAGTGTGCGCCGCCGGTCAGGTGCGGCACCGACGTACCAGCGCGGGTTCTCGCGGTCGGGAACGGTGCGGGTGAGCCGAGCGAGATACGGCGTCGCAGCAAGGCACACCGCGGCACCCGCCGCAGCTCCGACAACCGAGGTCACGGTGCGTGAGCCTATTGGCCCACGCACCGTGACACGGTCAGGACGAGGCTGCGAGCCGGCGCGCCGCGCTGATCAGCCGGTCGGCCCGGTCGATCAGCGTGCGCGCCCGGTTGCGCGAGACGCCGTGCCCGGCTGCCGCGTCAGCGAGCATCACCTTGATCTTCGTCGCGAGGCTGTCGCGCTTGTCGGCGAGATAGGTGAGTGTGTCCTCGACCCTGCGGAAGGTCGAGTCGTTCGACGCCGAGCCGCTCTTGAGCGCCCTCGTCGAAGCGATCAACGTGTCCGTCCCGAACGCACCGACGCTCGAGTTGAGCTGGTGGTAGGCCACGGCCAACGCCTGCACCGATCGCAACGCGTGGCGCGGCCGGCTCAGCACGTCAGTGATCACCGTGCCGTCGGTCTGGTAGTCATCGCGCAGTCCGGTCAGGTGCAGCAGGGTCGGGCGCAGGTCGACCTCGTCGACGTACGTGCCCTGTCGGCTCGCTTGTGGCACGGTGTTCGTCGAGTTCGGGTCGTTCGCCTCGTTGCCGTCGGCGGGCTGCGGTCCGTCGAGCCCATTGTTCGCGACCCCCGGTCCGGCGACGCCGGCCCAGGTGATGTCGATGTTCGGCGAGTAGTACCCGTGGTTCCATGCGTACCCGCTGAGCGTCGAGATGTTCGGTCCGGACGTCGAGAAGTAGTAGTCCGGAACGGGGAACAGCGTGTAGGTCGGCGTACGCAGTGGATCGGAGGTCTGCATGTGCAGGATCCGCTGCTCGGCCTTCCCCGCCTGGTAGTTGACGATGTGCTGTCCGACCGCCCCGCTGTACGGGTTGTCCGCGGTCATGCCCGCGGTGTCGCGTTCGAGCTGACGCACGGTCGCGTCGTCGGCCGCCGGTTGTCCGTGGACGTAGATCGAGGCGCCCTGCGGCTCGATGTCGAACTGGGTGTTCGCGCTCTGGGTCGTCGACAACAGACCCTTGATGTTGGCCTGCACCTCGCCGATCTGGCTCGAGCTGTAGTTGCACGGCACCGTCACGCCGTCGCACCCCGCCGGCGTCGGCTGGGTCGCCCGTCCGACGTTCGCGCCGTCGAACTGGTCGTTCTCCTCAGAGCTGATCATGTACAGCGTGTTCGCAGGCGTGATGCCGTCCTCCTGCAGGCGCTCGAAGAACTTCGCGAACGCGTCGTCGTAGGCCTTGGCGTTGCTGACGTAGCAGCTGTCGCCCGGCCCGACGGGGTTGCCCGCCTTCGTGGCGGTCGCCGTCGTGCAGGTACCGGTGGTCGCCGCCTTGCGCTCGTGCATGTCGGAGATGTAGCCGTACGTGACGGGCACGCCGCTCTCCTGCATGTCGGCCACGTACGCCAGCGACTGCGCCGGGGTCGGGCTGAAGCCCGGGAAGCCCGGACGGGCCGGCGACGTGTACTGGCCGTCCATCTCGGCGCCGTTGAGGTCGACCAGGTTTCCGGATGAATTGGTCACCTGGTAGCCGTCGTGCGTCTTGTCCGGTGTGCCCTGGCCGAGGACGGGCGCGACGTAGCGCGCGCCGAACAGCGCCTGGTAACCGTGGTAGCCGCCGGGTTCGGTCGGGAGCAGATCCGCGCTCGCCGACGGTGAGGGCGACGACTGGCCGTACTTCACCGCCTGCGCGTCGGCGCAGGTTGTGTCGCCCTTCGCGCAGTGCACGGCCACACCGATGTAGTCAGCGACCTCGTTGTCCTTGTACGGATCGGTGTCGGCATTCAGTTGCGCGGACTCGGGCGAGTTCGTGCCGAAGACGGTGTTGATGTCCTGCTTGGTGTTCTCGAGCACCATGTTCGCGGTGGAGAAGTCACCGACCGAACACCCCGCGCGGGTGTAGGGCACCCACGGCGCCGGGGTCTGCTGACCGGTGTTCGTGTGCTTCGCCGGGGTGGTGGCCGAATACGCCATCGTGGGCAGAGTGTCGTGACCGCTCGTCGGACTCGACGCAGTGTCGACTACCGGGCTCGTCCAGTACGCGAACGACGCGGCCGGGTCGGTCGTCCCGTCGGGGTTGTAGGTCTTGTACGAGTTCGTCAGCGGCTGCCCGTGCCGGTCGCCGTACAGGCCGGTATAGATCGACAGGCTGTCGTCGGCGGTGTGGGCGATCATCGGCGTGTGCACGTTCGAGAGCACCGTGCCGTTGTTCTCGAGGAAGTGCAGCAGGTGCGGCATCTGCTCGAGGTCCGACGGGACGTTGGGGTTGTCCCGTGCGAAGTGGACGTTGTCGAACACCAGACTGATCACGTGCTTGACGCCATGACCCAGCTTGCAGGCGGACGCGCCGTCGGCGGGTCGTGCGGCCGGAGCCGCACCGGCGCTCACGTCGGCCACGGCGAACGTTCCGGCAGCGACCAGGCCCAGGACGGCCGTGGCGCCGAGGACGCCGCGCAGTCTCGATGGTGACTTCGTCGTCACTTCTCCTCCAAGAGAACAAATCGGACAATGCCGAGAACCTATCCCCTGCACAGGTGTTTCGTGTAGCCCCCCGGTGACGCAAGGATGTCGTCATGGCGACGCGTCGGCCGTATCCGAAGGATCCCAGGGTCGACGACTACATCCGCTCGCTGCCCGACTGGCAGCGGGAGATCTGCGAGCGGGTGCGCGATCTCGTCCACGCGGCGGATCCGGAGGTCGCGGAGACGATCAAGCGCAGCGTGCAGCCCTACTTCGTACTGGACGGCAACATCTGCGCGCTTCTCGCCACGAAGGACCACGTGAACGTGTTCCTCTACGACGGCGGCATCGTCCCAGACCCTGACGGCATCATCACCTCCGGCCACGGGAACAAGACGGCCCGCCAAATCTCCGTCTACCGCGACTCGTCGGTCGACGGACCGGCACTCAGGCGGATGTTCGAGCAGATCGTCGCGAACAACCGGGCCGGCGGCTGGCGCAAGCTCAAGCAGTAGCGTGCACGTTGTGTTCGACGCGATCGTGCTCGCCGGCGCCGGGTCGCGACGGCTCGGCGGCGCCGACAAGGCCGCGGTCGAGATCGGGGGCTGCACCTTGCTCGACATCGTGGTCGCCGCAGCCGGGGACGCGCAGCGCGTGGTCGTGGCCGGGCCGCGCCGCGCGGTGAGCCGCGATGTCATCTGGGTGCAGGAGCAGCCACCGGGCGGCGGCCCGGTGGCCGGGATCGCCGCCGCGCTGCCCTCGATCACGGCGACGTGGTGTCTGGTGCTGGCCACGGACCTGCCGCGCGTCGGTGCTGCCGTGCCGATGCTCTTGACGACGGCGGCGCACGCCGACGTCGCGGTGCTCAGCTGCGACGGCGTGCGCAACCATCTGGCCGCGGCGTGGCGTACCGATGCGTTGCGCGCGGCGCTGGCGAAGCTTGGGCGCGTCGACGGGGCCGCCGCGAGAGATCTGTTCGCCGACGTGGACGTCGCCGACCTGGAGGATGACCGCGGCTGGGGCGAGGACCTCGACACCTGGCCCGAGATCGAGCAGGCGCGTCGTGCCTGACGACTTGGCCCGATGGATGGACGAGCTCTGCGCCGCCCTGGACATTCCTGCTGCCCCCGATCGCGACCTCGTCCTCGATCTCGCGCGCGATGCCGCGCACGGCGTCGCCCGCCCGGCGGCCCCGCTCACGACCTTCCTGGTCGGCCTCGCCGCGGGCCTGCGCGGCGGCTCGGCCGACGACGTCGCGGCCGCTGCCGAGATCGCGAAACGGCTCGCCGCCGACTGGGACCATTGACGCGTGCCCACACTCGACTCGGTCAATATCGCGCATCCGCGACCCAACCCCGACAAGGACGTCGACCGCACCGGTATCGACAAGCGACCGGTCGACGGCGCGGTCGAGGTGCGCGACCCCGGGCCGAGGACGACCGGGCTCGGCAGCGGCGTCGTCGGCGACTACATCGGCGACGTCGCCAACCACGGTGGCGCTGACCAGGCGCTCTACGCGTTCGCGCGCGAGGATCTCGACGACTGGCAGCAGCGGCTCGGCCGCACGCTGCCCAACGGGTTCTTCGGCGAGAACCTGACCACCCGCGGCCTCGACGTGAACGGCGCGCTGCATGGCGAGCGCTGGCAGATCGGCGACACCGTCGTCGTCGAGGTCACCGACCCACGCATCCCGTGTGCGACCTTCCGCGGCTGGGTCGGCGAGAAGGGCTGGCTGAAGACCTTCACCGAGGTGTCCCGTCCTGGCGCCTACCTGCGCGTCGTCGTCCCTGGACACATCCGCGCCGGCGACGACATCTCCGTCGTCCATCGTCCCGAGCAGGGCGAGACCATTACGCAGGCCTATCGGCGGTACATGTTCGGCGCGCACGCCGACTGATCCGGCGGCGCGAGTGGTCACTTATGCCGCGAGTGGTCAGTTATTCCTGACCACTCGGGCGATAAGTGACCACTCGCGGGCGAGAACTCGGCAGCAGCAAACCTGCGGTGCCGGAGGCGGCGGCGACGGTGCCGCCTGCGAGGAACGCGCGGCGCGTGGTGGATTCGGGCATCAGCGCGAGTCTGCCCACTGCAACAGGTTCTCCCACGCCGAGATGAGCCTCAGGTGATCAGTTGCTCACCGGCATAGGCGTTCATACGGCCGCTGCGCACCATTCCCACGAGCAACAGTCCGTGGGTGCGCGCCAGGTCGACCGCGAGACTCGACGGCGCCGACACCGCGACGATGCCGGCAACACCCGCCGCCACGGCCTTCTGCACGATCTCGAACGACACCCGTCCGCTCACGACCAGCAGTTGGTCGGTACCCGGCAACCGGCCGTCGAGCAGGGCGTGCCCGACGACCTTGTCCACCGCGTTGTGCCGGCCGACGTCCTCACGCACCGCACCGAGCACGCCGTCCCCGCTGGCCAGCGCTGCCGCGTGCACGGCGCCGGTGCGGTCGAACGCCCGCTGTCGCGCGCGCATCGCATCGGGCAACGAGGTCAGTGCTTCCCGTGACACCGTCCACCCGTCTCGGTGCGGTTCCGAGGTGCGCAGCAACGTCAGGTCGAGCACGTCCGCGCTGCAGACGCCGCATGCCGCCGAGGTCACGAACGCACGGGGACGCGGCGGCCGCACCCCGGCGCGCAAGGTGATGTGCACGCGGTCGGTGTCGTCCTCGCGGCACGCGCGCAGCGTCACGATGTCCTCGGGCGTGCGCACTCCCGACTCGACGACGAGCCAGCCGGCGGCGAGCTCGAGATCGTGACCCGGCGTACGCATGAGGGTGGCGATCGCCTCGCCGTCCATGCCCAACACGAGCGGATCCTCGACGGCGAGGTCGTCCGGCGCCGTGGTCGGCGCGGCGCCGGCGGGCAGCCGTACGATGGCCCGCCGTGTCGTGGTCACGCTCATGAGGCGAGCGTACGTCGCAGTGCCGCGTCCATGGCCTGGACCGGCGCAGGGCGGCCGGTCATCAGCTCGACCTGAGCTGCAGCCTGGTGCAGCAGCATCCGCGCGCCGCTCAGTACCGCCGCACCGGCACTCTCGGCGGCGGTGGCCAGCACCGTCGGCCACGGCTCGTAGACGACGTCGAGCACCGCCTGACCAGCGTGCCAGGGCGCACCGGCCAAGGCGTCTGCCGAACTGCCGGGCAGCGTCGACACGACGAGATCGGCGCGCAGCGCTGCGGCGTCGGGGACGAGGTCGGCGACCAGCAACTCGACTCCCATGGCGCGCGCCGTCGACTCGAGACGTGCGGCGCGTGACCGGTCGCGCACCAACGCCGTGCAGCGCGGACGCCCCAGCTCGCTGAGCGCGCCGAGCAGTGCCTGCGCGGTACCGCCGGCGCCCAGCACGGTCACCGACCCCGGCGCGACCTCTGCCTCGCGCACGGTCGCGACGATCCCGGCCACGTCGGTGTTGTCGGCGATCCAGCCGCCGCCGGCGCGCGGCAGCAGCGTGTTGGCGGCGCCGACGGCGGCCGCGATCGGCCGCACCTCGTCGGCGATGTCGAGCACGGCGTGCTTGAGCGGCATCGTGCACGAGAAGCCGGCCCAGTCGCGACGCTCGCGCAGCACCGGAAGCAACTCGTCGACCCCGCAGTCGATTGCCTCGTATCGCCACTTCAGCCCGAGTGCCTCGTACGCGGCGGTGTGCAGCAACGGCGAGAGCGAGTGCGCGATCGGACGTCCGAGCACGGCCGCGCGGCGCACTGGGTCAGCCACAGCCCCAGTGGTTCTTGACGCACTTGGTGACCGCAGTCGACCAGGCCTTTTCGCTGTTGGTGAAGAACAGGTGCCCGGCGGCGTCCTTGTTCACGAAGTACAACCAGTTGCCTGACGCGGGAGCGACGGCTGCGGCCATCGCCGCACCACCGGGGTTGTCGATCGGTGTCGGTGGCAGTCCCTTGTGGGTGTACGTGTTGTACGGGCCTTCGACGTCCTTGTAGATGCACTTGTCCGCAGGCGTGCCCGCGAGCTTGCACGCGTACGAGCTCGTCGAGTCGAACTGCAGTTCGCGCCCGATCTTGATGCGGTTGAGGATTGTCCGGACCACCTTGGGCATGTCCGAGCTGTACTTCGCCTCGGACTGCGCGATCGAGGCCATGATCAGGGCCGCGTACGGCGTCATGTGCAGCTTGGCGGCGCCGTCGGCGAAGTGGGTCTGCCGGTCCTGTTGCAGGTACCGCGGGATGACCTGATCGCTGAGCACCTTCGCCACGGTCGTTCCGGGATCGACCGTGTAGGTCGCCGGGAACAGGAAACCCTCGACCGAGGTCGGGATGCCGTCGCCCTTGCCGGTGTAACCGCGGGGCAGCCCGAGGTTCGCCCCGCCCTTGAGCGCCGACTGGATGGCGTTCTTCTGGTCGTCTCCGAAGATCTTCGCCAGCCGCGCTTCGACGTCGAGGCTCGTGGCCCCCTCAGGGATCACGAGGTCGTTGCCGGCACTGCGCGCCGTCGGATCGAGGATGAGCGCGACCGCGGCCGCACCGGACATGTGCAGACGCATGTCGTACTGGCCCGGCCTGATGCCGGCGCACTTGGTGTCGCCGCACGCGTCGGTGAACGCCTGCGCGCTCTTCACCACGCCCTTGTGCTGCAGCGTGTTCGCGATGTCCTTGGTGCTGTCACCGTTCTGCACCGTGATGGTGACCGACCCGGAGCCCTGGCCGCTGTAGTCGGCGACGGAGAAGTAGTCGATCACCTTCGGGACGACCAGGTATGCGACGGCGGCGACGATCACGACGACCAGCAGCACGAACAGCCGCCCGCGCGTACGGCGCTTGCGGCGGCGACGTTGCTCACCCCGGCGGCGGTCGGCACGCGTCTGCTCGAGCGGGAAGTCGCTGCCGTCGTCCTCTCCGAAGAGCAACGAGTGCGGATCGTCGCCCGGTACCCCCGGGGCCAACGACTCGCGCTCGCGTTGCGTCACGCTAGAGCACTCCGTTCTGTTCACGGTGTAGCGGTCCAGTGTTACCCGCGGTCACCGTTCGCGCATCACGTCGAGCCAATGTTGCAGCAACTCGACGGCCGCAGCCTGGTCGATGACCGCCCGGACCTTCTTGCTTCCCCGGACGCCATTCTGGTGCAGCTTACGCTGTGCACTCACCGTCGTCAGGCGCTCGTCCACGTGTCGGACCGGAACTGGAGAGATCTTCGCGGCCAGGCGCTCGGAGTAGTTCCGCGCCATTTCGGCCGATTTGCCCTCAGCGCCCCTCAGCGTCCGCGGCAGGCCGACGACGACGCCGACAGCGCCGAGTTCGGCGACCAGGCCCGCGAGCTCCGCAATGTCGCTGTCACGCGCCGGGTCGCGGGCCAGCGTCGCGAGCGGAGAGGCCAGGATTCCGGCCGGATCGGAGCGGGCAACCCCCACCCGCACCGTCCCGACATCCACGCCGACCCATACCCCGGTCATCGCGAAGCGATGGCCGCCCTGACGGCATTGAAGCCTTCGGCGAGCTTGGTGGCGTCACCGCCGGCGCCTTGGGCCAGGTCGGCCTTTCCGCCGCCGCGGGCGCCCAGGACCGGCGCGAAGGTGCGCACCAGTTCGCCGGCCGCGAGTCCGGCCGCCTGGCCCGCGTCGTTGACCGCGGCCACGAACGCGGCGCCGCTGCCGTCGGCGGGCGACGCGAGCAGGACGACCGCAGGATCGCTCGCACGTAACCGGCCCCGCACGTCGAGGGCCAGCGAGCGCAGATCGTTGCCGCCGACTCCGTCGGGCGCCTGCGCCACGACCAGCTGCACCCCGTTGACGTCCTGCGCCGCCGCCGCCAGCGAGCCGGCCGAGGCGAGCACCTGACCGACCCGCAGCTTGGCCAGCTCGCGTTCGGCGTTCTTGAGTCGATCGAGCGCGCCGAATATCCGCTCGGGCAACTCCTCGGGCTGCGCCTTGAACTCGGTCGCCAGCGACTGGACGAGGACGTGCTCGCGCGCCAGGTACTGGAACGCGTCGAGCCCTACGAGCGCCTCGACGCGGCGCACCCCCGAGCCGATCGACGACTCGCCCAGCAGCTTCACCATGCCGATCACCGAGCTGCGTGGCACGTGGGTGCCGCCGCAGAGTTCGCGCGAGTAGTCGCCGATCTCGACGATGCGCACCCGGTCGCCGTACTTCTCGCCGAACATCGCGATCGCACCGATACGGCGCGCCTCGTCCTGGTCGGTGACGAACCAGCGCACCTCGAGATCGCGCAACAGCACTTCGTTGATCTCGTCCTCGACGTCGCCGAGCACGCTGTGCGGCACCGCCGCGGGCGTGGTGAAGTCGAACCGCAGCCGTCCCGGCGCGTTCAGGGAGCCGGCCTGCGCCGCGGAGTCACCCAGCGCGCGGCGCAGTCCGGCGTGCAGCAGGTGCGTGGCCGAATGCGATCGCGACACCGAGACCCGCCGCTGCAGATCGACGTGCGCGAGCACGACGTCACCGGGACGGATCTCGCCGGACAGCACGGTCGCGCGGTGCGCCACGAGCCCGGGGATCGGCGACTGCACGTCGGTGACGGTGAGTTCGGCCTCGCGGCCACCGGCATTCACCGACAACCGTCCCCAGTCGGCGAGCTGACCGCCGCCCTCGGCGTAGAACGGCGTCGCGTCGAGCACGACCTCGATCTCGTCGCCCTCGTGCGCGGCGGGCAGCAGTCCCGCGGGACCGATCAAAGCGGTGACACTCGCTTCGCGCGCCACCTCGGTGTACCCGGTGAACTGCGAACTGCCCTGCTCGAGCGCGGTGCGGTACAGCGACAGATCGAGGTGCCCGGTCTTCTTCGCCCGCGCGTCCGCCTTGGCGCGCGCACGCTGTTCGGCCATCAGCCGGCGGAACCCGGCCTCGTCGACCGCGATGCCCTGCTCGGCCGCCATCTCGAGGGTGAGGTCGATCGGGAAGCCGTACGTGTCGTGGAGTTGGAACGCGCGCTCGCCTGACAGTTGCGCACTGCCGGCCCGCTTCGCGTCGCTCACGGCGACGTCGAGGATCGTGGTGCCCGCACGCAGCGTCTGGCGGAACGCGTCCTCTTCGGCGTAGGCGTAGCCCGAGATGCGCTCGTAGTCCTTCGCGAGTTCCGGGTACGACGGCGCCATGCAGTCACGCGCGACGGGGAACAGCTCCGGGAACGCGCGATCCTCGTACCCGAGCAGGCGGATAGCGCGGATGGCACGGCGCAGCAGGCGGCGCAGCACATAGCCGCGTCCCTCGTTGCCCGGTACGACACCGTCGCCGATGAGCATGAGCGCCGAGCGCACGTGGTCGGCGATGACGCGCAGCCGGACATCGTCCGGGTGCGACTCGGCGGCGGCATGGCCCGAGTGCGCACCGTAGGTCTTGCCGGACAGCTGCGCCGCCCGATCGAGAATCGGCCTGGTCTCGTCGATCTCGTACAGGTTGTCGACGCCCTGCAGCAGGGTGGCGACGCGCTCCATGCCCATGCCGGTGTCGATGTTCTTCTTCGGCAGCTCGCCGAGGATCTCGAAGTCGCTCTTGCCCGAACCCCGGTTGGGCCCGCGCTCGTTCTGCATGAAGACGAGGTTCCAGAACTCCATGTACCGGTCCTCGTCGACCGCCGGGCCGCCCTCGACGCCGTAATCGGGACCGCGGTCGTAGTAGAGCTCACTGCACGGCCCGCACGGGCCGGGTATGCCCATCGACCAGAAGTTGTCGTCCATCCCCTTGCGGACGATCCGCTCCATCGGCAGACCGATCTGCCGGTGCCAGATGTCGACCGCCTCGTCGTCGTCGAGGTAGACCGTCGCCCAGATGCGGTCGCCGTCGAGGCCGAACCCGCCGTCGTCGACCGACTTCGTCGAGAGATCCCACGCGAGCTGGATCGCGCGGTCCTTGAAGTAGTCGCCGAAGCTGAAGTTGCCGTTCATCTGGAAGAACGTGCCGTGCCGGGTGGTCTTACCGACCTCGTCGATGTCCTGGGTGCGGATGCACTTCTGGATGCTCGTCGCGCGCGAGTACGGCGGTTGTTCCTGGCCCACGAAGTACGGGACGAACTGCACCATGCCGGCGACCACGAAAAGCAGGTTCGGGTCGTTGAACGGCAGCGGCAGGCTCGGCACGACCGTGTGGTCGTTCGCCTCGAAATGGCCGAGGAAGCGCCGGCGGATCTCTGCAGATCTCACGGCCGTTCCCGCTTCGCTGCGAACGGCTGCGAGGCAGAAGGACTGCTGTGCAACGTGTGATTCGCTCCGCAGGCGTCGCTCATCTGTCCATTGTCGCAACCGCGCTATGCGGGTTTGTTCCCGAGATCGCCGTCCAGGCCGGTACCGGACCGCAGTTGCTCCTCGCGCTCGGCCATCGCCGCGCGCACGTCATGGCCGAACTCGCGCAGCGAATCGGACAGGTCGGTGAGCGCCGTGCCGAGACTGTCTGCCATTCCGCCCGGCGTCAGCTTCTGCGCAGCTGCGGAGAGCTTGCGCACGATCAGGGCCCCGATCGTGACGCCCATGGCGAGCCAGAAGAGTCGTCTCATCGATCTTCACCCCGACCGCTCGCTTCGCTCGGGCCCGGCTTCAGATCGATCCGCTCCTTCGTCGCGGGCTGTGTTTCCTGGCTCGTCGCGAGAGCGCTCATCGCTTGACACGCCTTTTCCGACGGGCGTCACGCACGATCTCGGCGTCACGACGGTCGGCGACCGTCTTCCGCACTCCGTAGGAGAACGCGGCGACCTTGATCAGCGGGCTGCCCAGCGTGCTCGACACGACGGACGTCAGCGCCGCGACGTTGGTGGTCATCGAGTTCACGTTCCGCGCGATGCCGTCGACCTGCTCGAGCTGCGAGTTCACCTGGCCGAGGGTGCCCTTGGCGTCGGTCAGCAGCGGACCCATGCCCTCGTGCGCCGTGCGGATGGCCAGCGTGGCCTCGTCCAGCACGCGTCCCATCTTCAGCAGCGGGATGGCCAACAGCAAAACGAGCAGCACGAACGCGCCCGCCGCGATCAACGCGGCAATCGCCCCTCCGGACAACCGGGGCCTCCTCGATCGGATCTGTAACAGGTCGCGGTTGACCCTACTTGGTGCCTGTTCCGCGGATCATCGCCCGTAGCTTGGCCACGCGCTCGACGAGATGGCGTTCAGCGCCGCGCTGCACCGGCTCGTAGTAGTCGGTCCCGACGAGTTCGTCCGGTGGGTACTGCTGCTCGGCGACACCCTCGGGCACGCCGGGCGGGTAGACGTAGCGCTGCGCATGTCCGAGCTTGGCGGCTCCGGGGTAGTGCCCGTCACGAAGCGCCGGCGGGACGGAGCCGGCCTTGCCGGCGCGGACGTCGGCGAGTGCCGCGTCGATCGCCATGACGATCGCGTTGGATTTCGGTGCGAGTGCCAGGTGGACGGTCGCCTGGGCGAGGTTGATGCGTGCCTCGGGCATCCCGATCAGCTGCACCGCCTGGGCCGCGGCGGTGGCGGCGAGCAGCGCGGTGGGGTCGGCCAGACCGATGTCCTCGGACGCGTGGACGACCAGGCGGCGCGCGATGAACCGCGGATCCTCGCCGGCCTCGATCATCCGCGCGAGATAGTGCAGCGCGGCGTCGGCGTCCGACCCGCGGATCGACTTGATGAACGCGCTGATGACGTCGTAGTGCTGATCGCCGTCGCGGTCGTAGCGCACCGCGGCGGTGTCAACTGCCTGCTCGAGGGTCTCGAGATCGATCGCGGTGCGTCCCTCGGCCTGGATCGTCCCGGCCGCGGCTTCGAGCGCGGTCAGCGCGCGCCGCGCGTCGCCGCCGGACATGCGCAGCAGGTGCCCACGCGCCTCGTCGTCGAGGGTGACCGCGCCGCCGAGCCCGCGCTCGTCGTGCAGCGCGCGGTCAACGAGCTCACCTACGGCCGCCTCGTCCAGCGGCTGCAGCGTGAGCAGCAGGCTGCGCGAGAGCAGCGGCGAGACGATCGAGAAGAACGGGTTCTCGGTGGTCGCCGCGACGAGCGTGACGTGGCGCGCTTCCACCGCACCGAGCAGTGAGTCCTGCTGGGTCTTGCTGAAGCGGTGGATCTCGTCGATGAACAGCACGGTCTGGCGTCCGACGCGGCTCAGCTCCGCCTTCGCCCGGGCGATCACCTCCCGTACGTCCTTGACGCCGGCGTTGAGCGCGGACAGCTGCTCGAAGCGACGGTTGGTCGCACTCGACACGATGAGCGCGAGGGTGGTCTTTCCGGTGCCGGGCGGCCCGAACAGGATCAGCGACATGGGCGCGTCGCCCTCCACGAGGCGGCGCAGCGGCGACCCGGGCGCGAGCAGGTGTTCCTGACCGACGACCTCGTCGAGCGTGCGCGGACGCATCCGCGCCGCCAACGGAGCGCCCGGGTCGAACGGCGCAGGATCGGTGCGCGGCGCCTCGGGCTCGAACAGGGTCACGCCGTCCAGCCTATGTCTGCATGGGATCGGGGACGTTTCTCACGCCGACTACCGTCGGTCACATGATCTCGGTGGCACTCGCACGCAAGCTGCGCGACGGCGGGCTGCGGTGGGAACCCGCCCGCGGCGATCGGTTCGTCGTCGCCGACCGCGGCATGGACGACGAGGTGTTCACGCTGTCGGACATGACCGTCGAGGTGCACCAGTTCCCGTCCGGCCAGGTGATCGGCTTCAACGGCACGGTCGAGTGGGCCCTGGACTCGGTCGAGGCGCACAACTCGGTGTGGCTGCCGAGCGAGACCCAGCTGCGCGAACTGCTCGGTGGCACGTTCCGCCGGCTGTCGCGCGTCCAGGACGGGTGGCTGGTCGAGATCGACGCTCGACCAGTCGCCACCTCGACTTCGAGGCCGACGATGCCGCCGAGGCCTACGGCCAGGCGCTGCTCTACTTGGTGTTCGGGTTCCTCCGGGCACATAATCGATGCCGGCTTCCTTGCGCTGCTCGGGCGTGATCGGCGCGGGCGCGCCGGTGAGCGGGTCGTAGCCGCCGCCGGTCTTCGGGAAGGCGACGACCTCGCGCATCGACTCGGCACCGGTGAGCAGCGCGCAGATGCGGTCCCAGCCGAACGCGATGCCGCCGTGCGGCGGTGCGCCGTACTTGAACGCGTCGAGCAGGAACCCGAACTTGGTCTGCGCCTCCTCCTGGGTCAGCCCCATGACCGCGAACACGCGCTCCTGGACGTCGCGGCGATGGATACGGATCGACCCGCCGCCGATCTCGTTGCCGTTGCAGACGATGTCGTAGGCGTAGGCCAGCGCCGACCCGGGGTCGGTGTCGAAGGTGTCGAGGTACTCGGGCTTCGGGGACGTGAACGCGTGGTGCACCGCCGTCCACGCGCCGGAGCCGACCGCGACGTCACCGGCGGCGACCGCGTCGGAACTCGGCTCGAACAGCGGCGCGTCGACCACCCAGACGAACGACCATTGCGACTCGTCGATCAGCCCGTTGCGCCGGCCGATCTCGAGCCGGGTCGCGCCGAGAAGTGCCCGTGCGGAGTTCCCGCCGCCGGCGGCGAAGAAGATGCAGTCACCCGGTGCCGCACCGACGTGCGCGACGATGCCCGCGCGCTCCTCGTCCGACAGATTCTTCGCAACCGGTCCGCCGAGTTCGCCGTCGTCGCCGACCAGCACGTAGGCCAGGCCGCGGTGCCCGCGCTGGCGTGCGAAGTCCTGCCAACCGTCGAGCGTGCGACGCGGCTGCGACGCCCCGCCCTGCATGACGACCGCACCGACGTAGGGCGCCTGGAAGACGCGGAACGGCGTGCCCTTGAAGAAGTCGGTGCAGTCGACGCAGTTCGACACCGAAGCGCAGGTCGGGCTTGTCGGTGCCGAAGCGGTCCATCGCGTCGAAGTAGGTCATCCGCGGGATCGGCGTCTGCACGTCGTAGCCGATCAGCTGCCACACCGACACGAGCACGGATTCGGCCAGCGCGATGACGTCGTCCTGGTCGACGAAGCTCATCTCGATGTCGAGCTGGGTGAACTCCGGCTGCCGGTCGGCGCGGAAGTCCTCGTCGCGGTAGCAGCGCGCGATCTGGAAGTACTTCTCCATGCCCGCGACCATCAGCAACTGCTTGAACAGCTGCGGCGACTGCGGCAGCGCGTACCAGTTGCCGGGACGTAGCCGCGCGGGCACGAGGAAGTCGCGCGCGCCCTCCGGCGTGGAGCGGGTCATCGTCGGGGTCTCGATCTCGACGAACCCTCGGTCGAGCAGCGCCTCGCGCGCGGCGCGGTTGACCTTCGACCGCAGCCGGATCGCGGCCGCCGGTCCGGGACGGCGCAGGTCGAGATAGCGGTACTTCAGTCGCGCTTCCTCGCCGACCTCGGCGTGTTCGTCGACCTGGAACGGGCAGCGTGGCCGCCTCGTTCAGCACGTCGAGCGACGATGCGACGACCTCGATCTCGCCCGTCGGGATGGCGGAGTTCACGTTGCCCTCGGGACGCAGCCGCACCTCACCGGTGACGGCGATGACCCACTCGTTGCGCAGCTGCGTGGGCGTCGGACTTCGCGGAACACGACCTGGGCCGAACCGCTCGCGTCGCGCACGTCGATGAAGGTCACCCCGCCGTGGTCGCGTCGGGTGGCCACCCAGCCGGCGAGGGTGACGGTCTGTCCGGCGTCGGACGCGCGGAGGGAACCGGCGTCATGCGTGCGTATCACTGTTCGTCCTTACGGGAGATCACTTGCGGGCGCAGGTCTTCGATCGGGGGCATCCAGGTCGTCGCGTCGACGTCGACCTGATCGCCGCTGCGGATGTCCTTGACCTGATCGGCGTCGTCGCCGCCACCGGGGAACCACACGAACGGGATGCCGCGCCGCTCGGCGTAACGGATCTGCTTGCCGTACTTGATCGCGGACGGCGCGACTTCCGCGGCGATCGCGCGCGAGCGCAGCGTCTGCGCGATCGCCGTGCACCGCTCGCGATCCGACGTCGGCCGGCAACGCGACGAGCACGACCGACGGCACCGAGCGCGACGCGTCCAGTACACCGTCGTGGAGCAGCGGGATCAGCAGACCGGTGACCCCGAGTGAGATGCCCACGCCCGGGAACGTCGTCCTGCCGTCGGTGGCCAGCGAGTCGTAGCGACCGCCGCTGCACACCGAGCCGAGCGACTCGTGACCGGCCATGCGCGTCTCGAACACGGTGCCGGTGTAGTAGTCGAGCCCGCGGCGCGATGCGCAGGTCGGCCTCGACGGTGACGCCGCGGATGGACGCGCAGCCCTCGATCACCGCAGCCAGCTCGTCGAGGCCCTCGTCGAGCAGTTGGTGTGCGACACCGAGCGCCCACACCTTCGACACGAACGAGGTGTCGCTACCGCGGATCTCGGCCAGCGCAAGACATTGGCCGGCCTGCTGCTCGGTGAGCCCCGCGTCGTCGACGAGCTGCTTGCCGATGGAATCGGCAGGTTCCTTGTCGAGCTTGTCGATGATGCGCATCACCGACGCGATGTCGGTCGCGCCGACGCCGCGGTAGAAACCCTCGATCAGCTTGCGGTTGTTGACCTGCAGGCGCAGCGGCGGCAGGAAGTCGAGCTAGCCGAGCGCCTCGGCCATGACGCGGGCGATCTCGACGTCGTGGTGCGGGGCGAGCGTGTCGCGTCCGACGACGTCGATGTCGGCCTGCGTGAACTCGCGGTACCGACCTGTCTGCGGCCGTTCGCCGCGCCACACCTTCTGGATCTGGTAGCGGCGGAAGGGGAAGTCGAGATGCCCGGCGTTGTCGAGTACGTACCGCGCGAACGGGACGGTGAGGTCGAAGTGCAGGCCCAGCCCCGCGTCGCCGTCCTCGGCGTGCAGGCGGCGCAGCACGTAGACCTCCTTGTCGATCTCACCCTTGCGCAGCAGCGAGTCGAGCGGTTCGGCGGCGCGGGTCTCGACGGGTGCGAAGCCGTGCAGCTCGAAGATCGGAGCGCAGCCGGTCGAGGACGGCGAGTTCGACGAAGCGTTGGGACGGGAGCAGTTCCGGGAAGCCGGACAGGGATGTCGTCATGTCTCTTGGAGGAAGGGGTTCGTGGCGCGCTCTCGCGCGATGGTGGTGGACGGGCCGTGCCCGGCATGCACGACGGTTGCGTCGTCCATCGGCAGGATGACCTCGCGCAGTGAGCGCTGCATGTCGGCCATCGACCCGCCGGGGAAGTCGACACGTCCGATGGAGCCGGCGAACAGCACGTCGCCGCTGAACAGGATCGGCTCGTCGTCGGCAGCGAGACCGAACACGACCGAGCCCTTCGTGTGACCAGGAGCGTGGCGCACCCGGAAGTCGAGGCCGGCGAGTGACGACCTTGTCGCCGTCGCCCAGCTCGCGCACGTCGTCCGGCTCGGCGAAGGTGAGCGAGCCGAACATCGGCGAGCCCTTCGGCATGTTGATCCCCGACCACGGGTCGGTCAGCTGTTCGCGATCGCGCGGATGGATGTAGGCGGGCACGTCGCGGGCCTGGCACACCGGCACGACCGAGAACGTGTGGTCGATGTGCCCGTGGGTCAGCAGCACGGCCACCGGGTGCAGCCGGTTCTCGGCGATCACCTCGTCCAGCTGCGGGCCGACGCCGATGCCCGGATCGATGACGATGCACTGCTCGCCGGCTCCCGGGGCGACCACCCAGCAGTTGGTGGCGGTCACCTCTGACGGGAAGCCTGCGATGAACACTTCATGAGCCTACCGAGAGCGGGCCGGACGATTTCGGGGTCACACAGCGCGTACCTAGAAGGACTTTCGTAGACTTCCCCCTCGTGCCGACGAACAAGCAGCGCCGAGAGACCGCGCGCCGTCATCTTGAACGCCAGTTGCAGCGCCGCGAGGAGCGGGAGGCGCGGCGCCGGCGGGTGACGCTGATCTCATCGATCGCCGGAACGATCGCGATCATCGCGGTCATCATCATCGTCGTCATCTGGGCGAACAGCGGCAGCGACAAGCCCGCCCCCGCCGCGAACAAGAAACCCTCGACCTCGCCGACCAACACGCTGACCTCGCCGTCACCGTCGCCGACGACGTCCTACCCGCCGGCCAAGGGCGCTGCCGTCACGTTCAACGGCGTCACCGTCAAGGGCGCCGACCGACCTCAAGGGCTACCCGGTGGTGACGTCGAAGGGGTCGGGCGATCCGAAGAACCTCGAGGTCAAGGACCTGGTGACCGGCAAGGGCGCGGCAGCGAAGCCGACCTCGTCGGTCACCGTGCAGTACTACGGCGCGCTCTACAAGGACGGCAAGTACTTCGACTCGTCGTGGAAGCGCGGCGCAACCGGCCACCTTCACCCTCGGCCCCGGCCGCGTCATCGACGGTTTCACCGAGGGCATCGGCGGCACCAAGGGCATCGCCGGCATGAAGGTCGGCGGCCGCCGGATCATCATCATGCCGTCGGCCCTCGGCTACGGGAAGACCGGCAGTCCCCCCGCCATCCCCGCCAACTCACCGCTGGTCTTCATCGTCGACCTCAAGGCCGTCAACTAGCCGACGCGCACCGCTTTCAGGGGCACACCCGTTGCGCTTCGCCCCGCCAAAGCACGCTGGAACGCGCAGATCACGTGCATCAGCGGGGCAAAGCCGCCGCCTTGCCCCGCGAAAGCACGCTGGAACGCGCGAATCACGAGCCTCAGCGGGGCAAAGCAGATTTGGAAACGACCACCACGGGAGGTGCAAGCCGGCGAGCCCCGCAGGGCGAGCCGGCTTCGCGCCGACCTCGCCGGCTGCGCGAGCGCAGCGAGCTTGCAGCTTTCGATCGCAGGGTGGCCCCGAGCGCAGCGAGCGGGTCAGACCAGATCGAATCCTCGGCGAATCAATGTTGGGCGTGGACCCGGTACGCGTCGTAGACGCCCTCGACGTTGCGGATGGTGCGCAGCAGGTTGGCCGAGGTGCTTGGCCTCGGCCATCTCGAACGTGAACTTGCTGACGGCCACACGGTCGCGGGTGGTCGAGACGTTCGCCGACAGGATGCTGACGCGCTCGTCGGACAGCACGCGCGTGACGTCGGACAGCAGGCCGTGCCGGTCGAGGGCCTCGACCTGGATCGACACCACGAACGTCGAGTCGGACGACGGCGCCCACTCGACGTCGACGAGCCGGTCGCTCTGCTGGAGCAGACCGGCGGCGTTGGTGCAGGCGCGGCGGTGCACAGACACGCCCCCACCGCGGGTGACGAAGCCGAGGATGTCGTCGCCGGGCACCGGCGTGCAGCAGCGCGCGAGCTTGACCCACACGTCCGAGACGCCCTTGACCATGACGCCGCTGTCTCCGGTGCTGCGCCGCGGGACGGCCTGGGTCTCGGTGACGGACGGGATGATCGCCTCGGCGATGTCCTCGACCGCGCCCTCGGTGCCGCCGAGCATCGCGACGAGCTTCTGCACGACGTTCTGCGCGGACACGTGGTTCTCGCCGATGGCCGCGTACAGCGCGGACACGTCGGTCAGGTGCATGTCGTGGGCGAGGGTGAGCAGCTGGTCCCCGCCGAGCACGCGCTGGATCGGCAGGGCAGCCTTGCGCATCGCCTTCGACAGCGCGGTCTTGCCGGCCTCGATCGCGTCCTCGCGCCGCTCCTTGGCGAACCACTGCCGGATCTTGTTGCGCGCCCGCGGTGACTTGACGAAGTTCAACCAGTCGCGCGACGGACCGGCGTTCTCGGCCTTGGACGTGAACACCTCGACGGTCTCGCCGTTGTCGAGTGTCGACTCGAGCGCGACCAGCTTGCCGTTGACCCGCGCACCGATGCACCGGTGCCCGACCTCGGTGTGGACGGCGTAGGCGAAGTCGACCGGCGTGGCGCCGTTGGGCAGTGCCATGACGTCGCCCTTGGGCGTGAACACGTACACCTCGCCGGCGCCGAGGTCGTAGCGCAGCGAGTCGAGGAACTCCTCCGGTTCCTGCGCCTCACGCTGCCAGTCGAGCAACTGGCGCAGCCAGCCCATCTCGTCCGACACCACGTTGCCGGGGTCGGCGACCTCGATCTTCTTCTGTTCCTTGTACTTCCAGTGCGCGGCGATGCCGTACTCGGCCGTGCGGTGCATCGCGTGCGTGCGGATCTGCAGTTCGACGGGCTTGCCGCCCGGACCGATCACAGTCGTGTGCAACGACTGGTACATGTTGAACTTCGGCATCGCGATGTAGTCCTTGAAGCGGCCCGGCACCGGTTGCCAGTTCGCGTGGATCACACCGAGCGTCGCATAGCACTCGCGTTCGTCCTCGACCAGCACGCGGATGCCGACGAGATCGTAGATGTCGGTGAACTCGCGGCCGCGCACGATCATCTTCTGGTAGATCGAGTAGTAGTGCTTCGGACGTCCCGTGACCGCGGCCTTGATGCTGCCGGCGCGCAGGTCGCGGTTGATGCGCTCGATGACCTCGCCGAGGTAGGTGTCGCGGCTCGGCGCGCGCTCGGCCACGAGCCGCACGATCTCGTCGTAGCGCTTCGGGTACAGGGTGGCGAACGCGAGATCCTCCAGCTCCCACTTGACCGTGTTCATGCCGAGCCGGTGCGCGAGCGGCGCGAGCACCTCGAGGGTCTCGCGCGCCTTGCGTTCCTGCTTGGCCGGCGGCAGGAACCGCAGCGTGCGCATGTTGTGCAGCCGGTCGGCGAGTTTGATCACGAGCACGCGCGGGTCGCGCGCCATGGCGATGACCATCTTGCGGATCGTCTCGGCCTCGGCCGCCGCGCCGAACTTGACCTTGTCGAGCTTGGTGACGCCGTCGACGAGGTGGGCGACGTCGGGCCCGAACTCCTCCTCGATGTCGGCGAGGGTCAGCCCGGTGTCTTCGACGGTGTCGTGCAGCAGCGCCGCGACCAGCGTCGTGGTGTCCATGCCCAGCTCGGCCAGGATCGTCGCGACTGCCAGCGGGTGGGTGATGTAGGGGTCGCCGCTCTTGCGCAACTGACCGCGATGACACTGCTCGGCCAGGTCGTAGCCGCGCTGCAGAAGTCGGGCGTCGACCTTCGGGTGCGCGCCGCGGTGGATTGCGAGCAGCGGTTCGAGGACGGGCTCGACCGACGACTGTCGGTTGGTCGTCGTCAGGCGCCGCGCCAGGCGGTCGCGGACGCGGCGTCGCTGGGTCGACTCGACCTTCAGCGTGGGCGATTCGGCTTTCGGTGCCGGCTCGGTCGGCGCTGCTGTCATTGGACGCGGCGGCTCGGCGCCGCTTCGCCGGCGGTCGGCCGCGCTGCGCGGACGGCGGCAAGATCGACCGGTGGCGCGGCAAGCGCTCACCGGCTCGGCCGAGCGCGGCGTGACGGCGTCTGACTTCAGCGAAGCTCCCCTGTTCTGCGAGGTTCTTCCACCGCAAAGTCTAGAGGGCGACAAGTATTCTCGCCCGGCTCCCCGGCTGCGGTGCTCAGAGCGTCAACAGCGCGGTCAGCGGCGCGAGGCCGGCGAGTGCGGTGCGGCCGTCCAGGAAGCCGAGTTCGAGGATCACAGCCAACGCGACGACGTTGCCGCCGGCGCGCGTGATCAGGTCGCTCGCCGCACGCATCGTGCCGCCGGTCGCGAGGACGTCGTCGACCACCAGCACGGTGCGCCCGTCCAACAGGTCCGGGGGTACCTCGATCTCGGCCGAGCCGTATTCGAGGTCGTACGAGGCACGCAGCGTCGGCGGCGGCAACTTGCCGGCCTTGCGTACCGGCACGAGCCCGCGACCGAGCTGGCCGGCGATCGCGCCGGCCAGCAGGAACCCGCGGGCCTCGATGCCGGCGACCACATCGACCTGGGGCGCCACCGCGGCCAGCTCGCTGACGACGGTGGCGAACGCGTCCGCGTCGGCGAGGAGCGGGGTGATGTCCTTGAACTGGATGCCCGGCGTCGGGAAGTCGGGGACGTTTCGCAGCCGGCCCGCGATCAGCTCGGCAACGGTCACCGGCCGCGCCTGGGCCCGGTGCGTCGATTCGGGCGCACGCCGGGTCTGGGCGCGGGAGCCGGGCCGCTGCTGCGCCGCAGCGGGCGCTCGCGGACGATGCCGGCGGCGGCCAGTTCGGCTTCCTCCGCGGCGCGCCTGGCCTCGGCCGAGCGCTTCGCGACGACACGCTTGGTGAGCGCCTGGTACTCGGGGGTGCGTTCGGTGAGGTCGACGACGATCGGCGTCGCGAGGAACAACGACGAGTACGCACCGGAGGCCAGCCCGACGAACAGGATCAGCGCCAGGTCCTTGATGGTGCCCACGCCGAGGATGCCGGCACCGACGAACAGCAGCCCCGCCACTGGCAGCAAGCCGATCAGAGAGGTGTTGATCGAGCGCATCAGCGTCTGGTTCACGGCCAGGTTCGCCGCGTCGGAATAAGTCATTCGCGAGCCGGCGAGCAGATCGCGCGAGTTCTCGGCGACCTTGTCGTAGACGACCACCGTGTCGTAGAGCGAGAAACCGAGGATGGTCAGCAGGCCGACGATCGTCGAGGGGGTCACCTCGAAACCGACGATCGAGTAGATGCCGGCCGCGATCAGCAGGTCGTGGAACAGGGCGACGATGCCGCCGACGGCCATCCGCCACTGGAACCTGATCGCGATGTAGATCGACACGACGATCAGGAAGACGATCAGGCCCTCGATGGCCTTGACGGTGACGTCGTGTCCCCAGTCGGACCCGACACTGTCGGTGTTGACCGCGCCTGTCGGAGATGCAGTTCCTTGGCGACCGTGCGCTGCACCTTGCTCTGCTCGGCGACGTCGAGGCTGCCCGTCTTGACGCGGACCGTCTCCGCCGATCCCGAACCGACGAGCTGCGCGGCTTCGGCCGACGACACGCCCGCGTCGGCGAAGGCCGTGTCGACCTGCGACGTCGTGATCCTGCCGCCTTGCGACGGAATCGCGAATTGCGTGCCGCCGGAGAAGTCGATGCCGAAGTTGAAGCCACGGACGATGATGCTGGCGATGCAGATCACCAGCATGATCGCCGATGCGAGGTACCACCGTTTCCGCGTCGCGATGAACTGGATGTTCGTCTCGCCGCGGTATAGGCGCCGGATGCGTCCTGACATCAGTTCTTGCCCTTCTCGTCAGGGTTCCCGCGCAGCCGGGCCCGCCGCGCGGCAGCGCGCTCGGCCGCCGAGCCGGGCTCGGGGGTCGTGCGGCGGCGCTCGGCAGCGTCGTCGGCCTCCTCAGCTGTATCGGGCTCGACGGACTCGTCCCCCACCGGCTCGTCCTCGCGCACGTCGTTCACCGGCTCCGGATCGTCGACCTCGTCGAACCCGTCCTGCGTCGTCGTCGCTTCGCGCTCGAGGACGGCAGTGGACGTGGCGCCACGCGCCGGACGCGCGCGCGGCGTCGGCGCCGGGGCGATCGCCGGGCCGGAGCGCAACGAGTCCAGGCCGGTGAAGCGCGCCGAGCCGAACGCGCGCGAACGCGACAGCAGCGACACGAGTGGGTGGGTGAACAGGAAGACCACGACCAGGTCGAGGATCGTCGACAGGCCCAGGGTGAACGCGAAGCCGCGCACCTCGTCGGTGGTGAAGTAATAGAGCACCGCGGCTGCGAGGAACGACACCGTGTCGGCCGACAGGATCGTGCGGCGCGCCCGGACCCACGCCCGCGGCACGGCTACGCGCACCGATCTGCCTTCGTGCACCTCGTCCTTGAGCCGTTCGAAGAACACCACGAACGAGTCGGCGGTGATGCCGACCGCGACGATGAAGCCGGCGATTCCGGCCAGGCTCAGGGTGAACCCGATCTGGGTACCGAGCATCACGAGGCTGCCGTAGGTGAGCGCGCCGGAGACCAGCAGCGACGCGATGGTGACCAGACCGAGTGCGCGGTAGTAGATCAGCGAATAGATGACGACGAGCAGCAGCCCGATACCGCCGGCGAGCAGGCCGGCCTTGAGCTGCGCCGTACCCAGCGTCGCCGACACGGTTTCGGCCTTCTGCGCGTGGAAGGACAGCGGCAGCGCACCGAACTTCAGCTGGTTGGCGAGAGTCGTCGCGGAGTCGCTGTTGAAGTTGCCGGTGATCTGGGTGTTCTGGCCGTTGATCGCGTTGAGGTTGACCGGCGCAGAGATGACCTTGCCGTCGAGGGTGAAGCCCACGTAGTCGGCGCATGGCGTCGAGCTCTGCCCGCAGCTGGTCACACCGGGCGCATTCTGGTCGCCGGAAACGTTGTGCGCGCTGGTGTACCCGGCCCAGGCCGACTGGCCGCTGCCCTTCAGCGAGACCTGCACCGACCAACCGAACTGCCCCTGCGCCGCGTTCGGCGCGAGCGCGTCGGCCGTGTCGATCTGGCTGCCGGCCACGATGACCGGGCCGAGCAGGAAGGCAACGTTCTGGGTCTTTGGCGCCGTCGGGCTGTAGTCGGTCGCCGGCGCGCAGGCGATGAAGTAGGACTTGGGCAGATCGGGCTCGGACGAGGCCGACTTGCAGTCGAAGCTGCTCACTGCAGCCTGCAACTGGGTCTGGTCGGTCTGCGAGAGCTTGTTGTAGTCGGTGTCGGTGAGCGGGACGGCGAACCCACCCGCCTTGGCGGCGTCGCTCACGGAAGTTTTGCTGCAGGTGGCCGACGCGGTCGGGGCGACGGCCGTCGGCGACGTGCTCGGTGTGGTGCTGCTGGTCGGCGTGGTGCTGCTGGTCGGCGTGGTGCTGCTGGTCGGTGTGGAGGTGGGGCTCGCCGAGGTCGTCGCCGAGCCGGAGCTCTTGGGCTTACCCAGCGGCGTTGCGCTCGCGACCGCGCCGGAGTGCGACGGCGCCGGCAGGCCCGCCTTCGCCCCGCCCGAGGACGAACTGCTCGACGCCGGAGCCGATGAACTCGACCCGGTCGAGCTACCCGTCGGCGACGAGCCGGGCGTCGTGCTGCCGCTCGGGGAGGTCGCGGCCGTCCCGCAGGTCACGACGACCGGCGGGGCGACGACACCGCGGAAGTTGAGCACTGCTGCCGCGCCGAGCGACTGGACGTCGGTCGCGTCCTGACCCGGGATGTCGACCACCAGCTGGTTGTTGCCCTGGACAGCAACCGTGGCCTGGGTGACGCCGGTGCCGTTGACACGCTCGGACAGGATCTGGCGGGCCTCGGTCATGCTCGATGCAGGGGGCACTCCCCCGCCCTGCGTCACCGCCGTGAAGCGCACCTCGGTGCCGCCGACCAGGTCGATGCCGAGTTTGGGCGTGTGGCGCGAGCCGACGAAGACGATCGCGTACAGCAGCGCCATCAGCGCAGCGAGGGCCAGGAAATAACGCCCGACGCGCAGCGTTCCGGCGGGTGGTGCCACGGGGAATGCACTCCTCATTGGTTCAGCGGGCAGCCTGACGCGCGGGTGCGCCGAGCCGGTGCACCCGGTGCCTCAGTATGACCGACGCTGCTGGGCGCCCCGCTTATGCCCCGTCGTCCGACTTGTGAATCGTGGGTTCCTCACCCGCAACGTCGGCATCGGGATCGGCATCGGGGTCGGCATCGGCAGCGTGCTCGTCGAGCCCGCGGCGGTAGTCGGTCGAGAGCGACGACGCGTCGCGCAGCGCCGCCGCGGCCCACTTCACCTCGACCCCGGGCGCGATCGAGAGCAGCACGGTGCCGTCGCCCTGCTTGGCGACGACCGTGCCGTACAGGCCCGAGGTCGTCATCACCTCGGTGCCCACGTCGATACGTCCGGCGCGCTCGACCTGCTCCGCCATCGCCCGCTTGCGGTTACGGACGCTGACCAGGAGCAGCGTCCCGAGCAGCACGAACACGACGAGATAGGGCCACAACACACCCTCAAACTACGCCGCGTCGGGGTTGGCGGCTGGTGGGCGGCTGGTGGGCGGCTGGTTACGCGTCGAACAACGTCGGGCCCTCAGGACGGGCGCTGACGCCGAGGTGCTCCCACGCGGCGGGCGTAGCGACCCGGCCCCGCGGGGTGCGGGCCAACAGTCCGGCGCGGACCAGGAACGGCTCGGCGACCTCCTCGACGGTCTCGACCTCCTCGCCGACCGCGACGGCGAGCGTGCCCACACCGACCGGGCCGCCCCCGAAGCGGGTCACGAGCGCGTCGAGCACGGCGCGGTCGAGCCGGTCGAGACCGAGGTCATCGACGTCGTAGACGGCCAGGGCGGCGTGGGCGATCGGCGCGGTCACCCGGCCGTCGGCACGCACCTCGGCGTAGTCGCGCACCCGCCGCAGCAACCGGTTCGCGATCCGCGGAGTGCCCCGCGACCGCGAGGCGATCTCACGGGCCCCGTCGGCGTCGACGTCGACGTCGAGCAGCTGCGCCGAGCGCGACAGCACCTGCTCGAGCTCGGGCGGGTCGTAGAAGTCCATGTGCGCGGTGAACCCGAACCGGTCGCGCAGCGGGCCGGTCAACAGCCCGGCGCGGGTTGTCGCCCCGACGAGCGTGAACGGCGCCAGGTCGAGCGGGATCGCGGTCGCCCCCGGACCCTTGCCGACGACCACGTCGACGCGGAAGTCCTCCATCGCCATGTACAGCAGTTCCTCGGCCGGACGCGCGATGCGGTGGATCTCGTCGATGAACAGCACCTCGCCCTCGGTGAGGCTGGTGAGCAGGGCCGCGAGGTCGCCCGCGCGCTCGATCGCGGGCCCGCTCGTCACCCGGATCGGGGTCGCGAGCTCGCTCGCGACGATCATGGCGAGGCTGGTCTTGCCCAACCCGGGCGGGCCGGACAACAGGATGTGGTCGGGCGGTCGATTGCGTCGTCGGGCCGACTCGAGCACGAGTTCGAGCTGCTCGCGCACCTTGGGCTGGCCGATGAACTCACCGAGTGTCTTCGGCCGCAGCGACGCCTCGACCTCCCTTTCCGCCGCCGAGATCGGATCTTGGCTGACCCACTCGCTGCGCTCGGGGCCGTCCTGCGATCCGAACGCAGGCTCGCTCCGCTCGCGCGGCGGCGCGCTCTTCGCGCGAGCGCTCATCGCGTCGGTGGTCGCGTCGGACTCACCCGTCGCTCCGGTCACCTCGTCCTCCCCAAGAGCTGGATGGACCGGCGCAGGAGTGCGGACACGTCGGGTTCACCCGTACCCGGGTCGACGTCGGCGGCGACGACGTCGATCGCGTCGCCGGCCTCCTTGCCCGAGAACCCGAGCCCGGCCAGCGCGTGGGCGAGCTGGTCGCGCCACGGCGCGACCGGGGTGATGCCGACCCGTGCGGCACCACCGTCGCTGCCCTCGATCGACCCGATGCGGTCGCGCAGCTCGATGACGATGCGCTCGGCGCCCTTGCGCCCGATTCCGGGGACGGCGGTGAGTGCGGCGTAGTCGGAGGTCGCGATCGCCCGGCGCAGCTCACGCGGCGGATGCACTGCGAGCATCGTCTGGGCCAGCTTCGGCCCGACGCCGTTCGCGGTCTGCAGCAGCTCGAACAGCGCCCTCTCGTCGTCGTCGGCGAAGCCGTAGAGGGTCAAGGAGTCCTCGCGGACGACGAGGCTGGTGGCCAGCCGGGCGACCTCGCCCAGGCGCAGGCGGGCCAGCGTGCCGGGCGAGCACGACACCGACAGCCCGACGCCGCCGACCTCCACGACGGCCCCGTCCGGGCCGAGAGCGGCGACGGTGCCGCGGACGCTCGCGATCATCGGACGTCCTGACCTTGCGCGCCGCTGCGGCGCTCGGCGGCCGCGAGCGCGACGCGGCTGGCCTGCGCCTCGTCGAGCTCGAGTTCGGCACGGATGGCGAGCGCACGCTCGAAGCGGGCGCGCGCATCGTCCCAATGCCCCTGGTCGTAGTCGTTCATCCCGGCGTGCTGGTGCGTGAACGCCTCGATCACCGGCCCGAACTGCGCCGCCACGGCGAGCAGCTCGGTGAAGATGAGGTTCGACTCGACGAACTCGCCGCGCCACTGCTGCACGTGCGCCAGCCGCAGCCGGGCCATGTGCTGCTGGGCGCCGTTGCCCGCGATGTCGGCGCGGTCGACCGCGCGGCGGGCCTCGGCCAGCGCGTCGTCCAGGTCGCCGACGCCACGCAGGAACTCGACCAGCTCACCGCGCGCGCGCAGCTCGTCGATCACGTCGAGCGCGTCACGCACCTCGGCGCGCAGCTGCTGGATGCGGCCGCGGACGTCGTCGGGTTCGGCATAGATCTCGTGCAGCGTCTCGGGGTCGACGCTCGATTCCAGATTCATCGTGGACCGATTTCCACCTGTGGCAACCGCGCTCGCGAGGCGGGTCTGCGCCTGCCCGCGCCACACGTGGCAGATGGCCAGGGCGAGCGCGTCGGCGGCGTCGGCCGGACGGGGCATCGGCGTCGAGCCGCAGCAGCCGGGTGACCATGGCGCCCACCTGCGCCTTGTCCGCCCGTCCCGATCCGGTGACGGCGGCCTTGACCTCGCTCGGGGTGTGCAGCGCGACGGGGATGCCGGCGCGCGTGGCCGCGACGAGCGCGAGCCCGGCCACCTGCGCGGTACCCATCACGGTGCGGACGTTGTGCTGGCTGAACACCCGCTCGACGGCGACCACGTCCGGGGCGAAGCGGGCTATCGCGGCGGTGACTGCGTCGAACTGGGCGAGCAGCCTCGCCCCGATCTCGCCGCCCGCATCGGTGCGCACCACCTCGACGTGCACGGCCGCCAGCGCCGCGCCCGGGAGCCCCGTCGACCACGCCGATGCCGCAGCGGGTCACGCCGGGGTCGACACCGAGCACGCGCACGCGAGCACCCCTCTGCCGACTCCACCGGACTGTCGAACGGTCGTTCGAGCCAGCTTAGGTGCGCTGCGCGTCCTTGCCCGGGCAGACACGCCGCTGCCCCGTACCGTCGTCGCCATGGTGTACGACCTCGGCAAGGCGCGCCGGCGGCGCCGGGCCGTCCGCCCGAGCCCGCTGTTCCTCGCCTTCGTCGCGCTCGCGGCGCTCGGCGGCGTGCTCGCCTGGGCCGACGACCGGGCCCGGGCTCGCGCCTCGGCGATCTCGGCGTGCTTCGTCTTCGTGCTCGGCAGGCTGGATCGTGTCGCTGTGCCTGCACGAGTTCGCGCACGCCTATGCCGCCTACCGCGCCGGTGACCGCAGCGTCGAAGCCGCGCGGTTACCTCACCCTGAACCCGTTCAAGTACGCCCATCCGTTGCTGTCGATCGTCCTGCCGCTGTTCTTCATCCTCATCGGCGGCATCGGCCTGCCCGGCGGCGCGGTGTACCTGCACCCGCACCTGTTCCGGAGCAAGCGGGCCCAGGCGCTGGCCGCGGCGGTGGGCCCGGCGACCAACCTGGTCGTGGCCGTGGTGCTGCTGCTGCTCGTGCGCAGCCAACGGCGACTCCGAGCACATCCGGTTCTGGTCCGCGCTCGCCTTCCTCGGGTTCCTGCAGGTGACCGCGGCGGTGCTCAACCTGCTGCCGATCCCGGGCCTCGACGGCTACTCGATCATCGAGCCGTACCTCGACCGCCCGACCCGGAACTGGGCGACAAGATCAAGCCGTGGGGCATGATCGGCGTGATCGTGTTGCTGCAGTTCCGGCCGCTCAACGACGCGTTCTTCTCCTTCGCCGGCTGGCTGTACGACCGCAGCGGCGCGAGCGGGTTCCTCTGGCTCATCGGTCGCGAGTTCTTCAAGTTCTGGGTGAAGAACCCGCTCTGATGGAACTGACCCGACGCGCGGCCCTGCTCGGGAGCGCCCTGGTGACTCTCGCCGCGCTGTTCCTCGCTGCCCGACGGCGTGCCCGATGTCGGCAGCGGACGCGCTGGTCAGCGGGTCGTTCCGGTCGCGGTACCGCCACACCGACGTCGGCTGGACGATCGCGTATCCGCCCGGCAAGCACGCCGGCCGGCTGCCGGTACTGGTCTTCCTGCACATGCGCGGCGGTGACCACAACGCCGCCTTCGGCTCGAGCCTGCACCTGGACAAGTACCTCGCCGACGCCGTGACGCACGGGACGCGCCCGTTCGCGATCGCCGCGGTCGACGGCGGCGACCACGAGTACTGGCATCCGCGCCGCGGCACCGACCCCGCCGGGATGGTCGTGCACGAATTCCTGCCGCTGCTGTCGCAGCACGGTCTGGACGTGCGGCGGATCGGCCTGCTCGGTCCCGTCGATGGGCGGGTACGGCGCGCTCTACCTGGCCGAGGTCCTCGGCCGCTCGCGGGTGGCCGTCGCGGTCGCCGAGAGTCCCGCCATCTGGCCGACCGCGGCGCAGACCGTCGCGGGCGCGTTCGACGACGCCGCCGACTTCGCCGCGCACACGATCTTCGGAACCCGCCGGTTGCAGCCGGCTGCACGGCATCGCGCTGCGCATCGACTGCGGCGCCTCCGACGGGTTCGCCCCGATCACCCGCGAGCTGCGCGCCCGCGTCACCCGACGCCGGCCGGTGGCATCGAACCGGGCGGTCACGACTCCGAGTTCTGGCGCTCGCAGGCGCCGGCGCAGCTACGGTTCGTCGGCCGCAACCTCTAGCCGAGGGTGGACAGCTGCCGCATCTGCTTGCGTTCGGCCTTCGCTGCGTACATCTCTGCGTCCGCCGCTTTCCACGCCGCGGCGCACCCGTCGCGGGCGGTGGCGTCAGCGACCCCGATCGACGCGCTGATGCCGCGCGAGTGCAGGAGCGCGTCGAGACGGGCGACGAGGGCCAGCGCCTCGGCAGGCGTCAGGCCGGCGAGGACGCCGAATTCGTCGCCGCCCAGGCGCGCCACGACGTCGCCTCCGCGCACTGCGGTTCGCACCAGTCCCGCGGCCTGGCGCAGCAGCGCATCGCCCGCCTCGTGCCCGTCGGCGTGATTGACCTGCTTGAGGCCGTCGAGGTCGATGGCCAGCACGGCACAGGGGTCGCCGACGACGCGGTTGCGTTCGTCGTAGAGGGCGAGCATGCGGTCCCAGCCGCGGCGGTTCAGCAGTCCCGTGAGCGGGTCGGTCTGGGCGAGCGTCTCGGCCGACGCCGCGTCGCGGGCGGCGGCGGCACGGCCGAGATCGGCGTCGAGCACGTGGCCGAGCAGTCCCGTGAGCAGGGTGAGCAGCTTGCTCTGCGCGACCACCGTCCGGCTGTACCTGCGCGTCGACGCCGCACAGCGTCCCGAACAGCGCGCCGTCGCCGCTGCGGATCGGCAGACCGACGTAGGTCGTCACCTGCCCGGAGCGGGCGGCTTCGGTCGTCGAGTAGAGCGGGTCGGTCATGGCGTCGGCGATGACCGACGGCGCCGCTCCAGGTGACGGAGTACTGACAGAAGCTGTCCGTCCAGGCGATGCTGTCGCCGGCCTCGTGCAGAGGCTCCGCGCCGGCGACGTTGAGGTAGACCTGGCGTTCGCCGTCGTAGCGGGTCACCGTCCACATGCCCAGCGGGACGGTCTCGGTCGAGGAAGTCGATCACCGCGCGGGACGCCTCGTCGAACGCGCTGGACGCAAACTCCATGCCCTCCCTATCGGCGGGCAGCGCTCGGACATGAGCGGCGCGTGCTTTCACAATAGCGCCTCGTGCCGCCTACTCGGCGCCGACCGCCTCGAGCACCTCGTCGCTGACGTCGAAGTTCGCGTAGACGTTCTGCACGTCGTCGGAGTCCTCGAGCGCCTCGACGAGCCGGAACACCTTGCGGGCGGCGTCCTCGTCCAGCGGCACCTGCACGCTCGGCAGGAACGACGAATCGGCCGAGTCGTAGTCGATCCCGGCGTCCTGCAGGGCGGTGCGCACGGCGACCAGGTCGCTCGCCTCGGACGACGACCTCGAACGAGTCGCCGAGGTCGTTGACCTCCTCGGCGCCGGCGTCGAGCACGGCGGTCAGCACGTCGTCCTCGGACAGCTCGTTCTTCGGGACGATGCACGACGCCCTTGCGGCTGAACAGGTAGGACACCGAGCCGGGGTCGGCCATCGAGCCGCCGTTACGGGTCATCGCGGTGCGCACCTCGGACGCGGCGCGGTTGCGGTTGTCGGTGAGGCACTCGATCAGCACGGCGACGCCGCTGGGTCCGTAGCCCTCGTACATGATCGTCTGCCAGTCGGCGCCGCCGGCCTCGGCGCCCGATCCGCGCTTGACCGCACGGTCGATGTTGTCGACGGGGACGGAGTTCTTGCGGGCCTTCTGGATCGCGTCGTACAGCGTCGGGTTGCCGTCGGGGTCACCGCCGCCCGTGCGGGCCGCCACCTCGATGTTCTTGATCAGCTTGGCGAACAGCTTGCCGCGCTTGGCGTCGATGACCGCCTTCTTGTGCTTGGTCGTGGCCCACTTGGAATGGCCGCTCACTACTGATCCGTCCCGTCACTCGCGTCGTCGCAACCGTTATCGCAACCTCCCGAGTCTAGCCAGCGGTGCGCTCCTGCGGCGCATGGCGTAGCGCCGCCGCCGCCGCGAGCGCGAGCACGCCGAGCAGCCCCCCGAACTCGATCCACGGTGACCCCGACTGCTGCGGCAGCACCTCGTCGAGCGCGATCAGGGCCGCGGCCGCGACCGCCGCCGGAGCAGGCGACGCAACCACGCGAGGACGGCGGCCCGTTCCACCCGCGCCCCCAGCGGCACCGCCGCGGCCAGCGCGGTGCTCACGTGCAGCACGTAGAGCGCGACGGCAGCGATGCAGGTGCGCGCGACGGGCAGGCTCACCGCCGAGTCCGAGGCGGTGAGCCAAGCGAGCACGAAGCCGACGGTGGCAGGCAGGCTGCCGACGGTGCGCGGCGCGACCACGGCGGCGACCGCCCCGGCGCGGTGACGAGCACCGGGAACCACCCGAGATTGCCCGGGACGACGCACCAGGGCGGCGCCCGCGAGGCCGGCGACCGCGCGGATGGCGAGCGGCGAAGGCGCGCGCGGGTCATCGCCGCACCCGAGGCGCAGCGGCCGCCCTGCTCAGCCGGGCCAGCACGGCGTTCAGGCTCCCGGCGCCGCGCCACGCCACCGCGGGGATGCCGGCGTCGGCCAGCCGGTCGACGTCGAAGTCGTGCTGCAGGCGCTGCAGGCGCCAGGCCAGATCCGGGATCGAGCCCGGCGGCCCCGTCCGGGGCCCGGTAGTCACCGAGGCTGTCGATCACCAGCACCGGATGGCCCGAGCGCGCGATCTCGACGGCGAGCTCGGGACGTGCCGGCTCGATCAGCGGGGTGATCAGGATGATCATCGCCCGCGGCGCGATCCGGGTGAGCAGCGGACGAGCTGCACCGGCTGCCGGCGCTGCCCGGCGCCGTGTCGACATCGATGAGCGCGTCGACGATCCGGTTGAGGTGCGCGCGTCCGGCGGCCGGCGGCACGGTGCGCATGGTCTGCCCGTCATCGACGATGCCGACCCGGTCGCCGGCGCGCAGGTAGTGCTCGGCGATCGCCGCGGCGGCGTGCACCGCGGTGTCGAGCGTGCCGCCGACGCGCGCGGGTCGGCGCCCGGCACGAGGTCGGTCGAGCTGTCGACCACGAGCATCACCGTGGCGTCGAGGTCGGTCAGCGTGGCCGTCACGTGCAGGGTCTGGGTCCGCAACGACACCGGCCAGTTGATCCGCTTGAGCCGGTCGCCGACCTGGAACGGGCGGATGCCGGCCAGGTCGGTCCCCTCACCGGGGCGGCGTGAGCGATGCGTGCCCGACGATGCCGCTGGTGACCGGCAGCGCGTCCCCGACCGTGAACCGCTCGCGGTAGGGCACGACCTTGACCGGCCACCCCAGCGCGTCGGTCTGGCGGTGAACAGTCCGGTGCCGCCCCAGGCCGTGACGCGTGCCGTGCCGACCGACGCGCGCGACCAGCGCCGCGCGGAGACCGGGAACTCGGTGATCCCGGTGCGGCCCTCGGCCGGGGCGGCGACGACGGCGTCGGCCGTCCCGCGCTGCTGTCGAGCCACTCGCCGGCGACGAAGCTGACGGTGAGCGCGTCGGTCGCCGCGGGCGCGGACCCGTACGCGGGCCGCAGTCGCCTGGTCCTCGAACAGCGTGCTCGCGGCGGGCCGCACGCGCACGCCGCAGCTCGCCGCCGTCCGGCACGCAGCAACTGCGCGGCGAGCCAGGTCAGCAGCGGCAGGGCGAGGGCGAGCAGGTCGGGCCGGTGCAGCGCGACCCCGCCGAACAGCAACACGCCCCCGCCGCTCACGCACGACACCAGGGCGATCGACGGGTGCCAGCCGGTACGCCTGCGTCACGACACCCGGTCGGTGTCGGCGCGCGGGGTCGCGACGTGCGCGAGCACCGATCGCGACGATGTCCGCGGTCGAGGACCATCGCGCATCCACAGCTCCGGCTTGACGCGTGATCCGGTGCGCGAGCACGGCCACGGCGACCGCCTTGACGTCCTCGGGCACGACGTAGTCGCGGCCCGGCGATGACCGCGCGCGCCCGGGCGCGTCAGCATCAGCGCCAGCGAGCCGCGCGGCGAGGCGCCGACCAGCACCTGCGCGGTGCCCCGGGTCGCGGTGACCAGCGCGACGCAGTACCCGCCGACGCTCGCGGTCGACGTCGACCTCCTCGACGGCCGCCTGCATGCGCGAGCAGCCCGGCGGCGTCGGTGACCGGCTCGAGCACGACCTCCTCGCGTCGCGGGCGATCCGGCTGCGCAGCACGTCGCACTCCTCCTCGCGGCGTCGGGTAGCCGAACGCGACCCGCAGCAGGAACCGGTCGAGCTGCGCCTCGGGCAGCGGGTAGGTGCCCTCGTACTCGACCGGGTTGGCCGTGGCCAGCACGTGGAACGGCTGCGGCGAGCCGGAACGTGCGGCCCTCGACGGTGACCTGCCGCTCCTGCATCGCCTCCAGCAGCGCCGACTGGGTCTTCGGCGGGGTGCGGTTGATCTCGTCGGCCAGCAGCAGGCCGGTGAACAGCGGGCCCGGGCCGGAAGTCGAACTCGCCGTCGCGCTGGTCGTAGATGAACGAGCCGGTGAGGTCGGCGGGCAGCAGGTCGGGGGTGAACTGCGCCCGGCGGAACTCGCAGCCCGAGCGTCTGGGCGAACGAGCGCGCGGCCAGGGTCTTGCCGAGGCCCGGGATAGTCCTCGAGCAGCACGTGGCCGCCGGCCAGGATCGCCGGCGAGCACCAGCTCGCAGCGGCGCGCTTGCCGACCACCGCGCGCTCGACCTGGTCGAGCACCGCCGCGCACAGCGCGGTCACCGGCGCGATGTCGACGGCCCCCTCGGTCACAGCGCCTCCAGCCGCGCTATCCAGTCCGCGAGCTCGCGGTGCGTCGGCGCGGCCGTACTCGGCTGCTGGGTCAACTGCCACAGGGTGCCTCCCAGAAGGTCACGTGCGGATCGGGATCCTCGGCCAGGTCGATGCCGGCTCGGTGGTGCAGGCGCTGTTCGGCGAGTGCGACCAGCCAGGGACGCACGCGCAGGTTGAACCGGTCGACGTCGCGCAGACCGCTCACGACGGTGCGCTCGACGCGGCGCAGCCCGCCGGCTTCGCGGTCACTCGGCGCGCGCGGCGTCTGCCCGACCGGAGCACCTTCCGGGGGCGCGTACTGGGCAGCGCCGCGATGCCCGCGCCGGCGACCAGACGCGCGACGAAGCCGGCCGTCCCGACGACCCAGGGCGACGGCACCCCGCTCTCGTAGGCGACGAGCGCGGCGACGGCCGCCCACGACCGCCGCCATCGCGAGAGATCTGGCCGCAACAGCGAGCCGCGCACGCCGCGACGACGCCCGGTCAGCGTACGGCACCGGCGTCCTGTCCGAGTTCGGCCAGGATCTGGGTGAGCGCTGCGCGCGCCTCGTCGACGTCGTGTCCGGTCATCTGGTGCCGCGAGAACCTGGCCTCGCGATAGAGGTCGGCGAGGGTGACGAGCGGTTCGGTGCGCACCTGACGTGCGGCGAAGATCCGTTCCACCTGGTCCTGCGCAGTGTCCGACTCGGCAGCAGGGATGCCCGCCCGGGCGGCGGCATCTTCCAGGCGCCGCCAGCAGGCGATGATCGAGTCGCTGACCGGCCCTGTCGAGCCGAGCTCGAACAGCGCATCGTCGACCGCGGCGGACAGGTGCACCGCGAGGTCGCCGGCCGCGTCCGGCGGCGCCGGGGGCGGTGCCCGGTGCCGCATCCGCGCCAGCTGCCGGCGATAGATCACCGTGCGCAGCAGCCACGTCAGGATGACGATGCCGAAGCCGACACCGATCAGGCCGAGGACGAGCAGCACGCCGCCGATGACGTCGGTCGCCGTGCTCGGCCGGGGCCGCTTCGTCGGCTGCGGCGTCTGCGGCGGCCGGCTCCGCACCAGGGTCGGCGCAGCGACCGCGCCGCCGCCCGCGCCGGGGACGTGCCCGTGGCCGCCGGGCCGCACGTGCGCGCCCGCGATCGTCAGCACCGCCGCGGCGCAGGCCGCCAGGGCGAGCGCGGCGACGACCAGCCCCGCCGGCGCGAACGGGCCTGCCGTCACCGTTTTCCGGCCACCATGGCGCAAAAGTACTCGTGCACCCGTACGTCATCGGTCATCTCGGGATGGAACGAGGTGGCCAACAGATCGCTGCCGGACGGCGACGACTTGGCCCGGCGGAGGGTCAACCGTGGCCAGCGCCTCGACGCCAGGCCCGACCCCCTGCACCCAGGGTGCGCGGATGAACACGGCGTGCACCGGCGGCCCGTCGATGCCGTGATCGTCGACGTCCTCCTCGAAAGAGTCGACCTGGCGGCCGAACGCGTTGCGGCGCACCGTGATGTCGAGGCCGCCGATGGTGTCCTCCAGCGGCGACCCGCCGCGTCGACCCGGTCGGCGAGCAGGATCATCCCGGCGCACGAGCCGTACACGGGCAGACCGCCCGCATGCGCTCGCGCAGCGGGTCGAGCAGCCCGAACGTGCGCGCCAGCTTGATCATCGTCGTCGACTCGCCGCCCGGCAGCACGAGCCCGTCGACGCGGTCGAGCTCGGCCGGGCGGCGCACCGGCACCGCGGCGCACCCCGCGGCTTCGAGTGCGCGGGCGTGCTCCCGCACGTCGCCCTGCAGCGCGAAGACCCCGACCGTCGGTCGCGGTCACGCGCGCGCCACTCCTCGCAGTGGTCACGTTCGGCTGTGACTGGTACGTATCGCGCCACTCCGCCGTACGGCTGGATCAACAGTCGCGATCTACCAGCCGCGTTCGGCAAGCCGGTGCGGCTGCGGGATCTCGTCGACGTTGATGCCGACCATCGCCTCGCCGAGCCCGCGCGAGACCTTGGCGATCACGTCCGGGTCGTCGTAGAAGGTCGTCGCCTGGACGATGGCCGATGGCCCGCTGGGCCGGGTTGCCCGACTTGAAGATGCCCGAGCCGACGAACACGCCCTCGGCGCCGAGCTGCATCATCATCGCGGCGTCGGCCGGGGTGGCGATGCCGCCCGCGGTGAACAGGACGACGGGCAGTTTGCCGCCGCGGCGACCTCGCGGACGAGCTCGTACGGTGCCTGCAGCTCCTTGGCCGCGACGAACAGCTCGTCCTCGGGCGAGGTTCTGCAGCCGGCGGAGCTCCTGGCGGATGTGTGCGCATGTGGGTGGTGGCGTTCGAGACGTCACCGGTGCCGGCCTCACCCTTCGAGCGGATCATCGCCGCGCCCTCGGTGATCCGGCGCAGCGCCTCGCCGAGGTTGGTCGCGCCGCACACGAACGGGACGGTGAACGCCCACTTGTCGATGTGGTTGGCGTAGTCGGCCGGGGTGAGCACCTCGGACTCGTCGACGTAGTCGACGCCGAGGCTCTGCAGCACCTGGGCCTCGACGAAGTGGCCGATGCGGGCCTTGGCCATCACCGGGATCGAGACGGCGCCGATGATGCTTTCGATCATGTCGGGGTCGCTCATCCGGGAGACCCCGCCCTGGGCGCGGATGTCGGCCGGCACGCGCTCGAGCGCCATCACCGCGACGGCGCCGGCGTCCTCGGCGATCTTGGCCTGCTCGGCGGTGACCACGTCCATGATCACGCCGCCCTTGAGCATCTCGGCCATGCCGCGCTTGACCCGCGAGGTCCCTACGGTGTGTTCGGACATGAACCCGATTCTACGAGCCGCCAGGACGGCTGCGAGCCCACCAGGACGAGTCCGCCTGGCATCGGGTGGTCTGGGGCGTCCCGGGCATAGGCCTGCCACCGCTCCTGAGCGGGGCTCAGAACGGGGTGCCAGGGCATCGCGGTACCCGTCCAGTGCACGATCGCCGGGTCGGCGACGTCCTCCCGGAGCAGCCGCGCGTTCCACCGCGGCTCGAGAGCGACGCGGTCGGGCGCCGGCGTAGCCGAGCAGTGCCACCGCGGTGTCGAGCCCGTACTGCTCGGCCGCGGCGAGCCAGACGTGGGTGAACCGGTCGGCGCGCAGCCGTTCGAGGTCGAGCACGAGGACGGCGCCGTCCAGGGCCGGTGCGTCGAACGGCTGTCCGGCGAGCATCATGCGCAGCCACTCGGCGGCGCGCCGTTGCGGCAGCGGGGACGCGACCCGGCGCCATTCGCGGTTGGCCGCGAGGTGCGAGTCGCGGGCCGCGAGGGCGTGGCCGTCGAGGTCGAGGGCAGCGAGGTCCGCGACGTCGCCTAGCACCAGGGTGGCCGCGTCGAGGTAGACGGCGCGGCGCGACGTCGGGCGAGGAGCTCGGGCAGTAGCAGCCGGTCGACGGTCTGCGGCTCGAGCCGGGCCGGCGCCGCGACGTGGTCCAGCGGCAACACTGTGATCGTGGTGGTGGGGAACGCCGCCGCGAGCCGTTGCTCCCACCCGTCGGGCAGCGCGCGGGCGAGCAGCCACAGCCGCACCGGGCCGGTTGCGTTCGCCACGATCGACGAGACGAGCACCGATGTCGGCGCCGCAAGCTCAGCGTCGACCCACAGCACGACATCGGTCGGCGCAGGGGCTGCCGCGCCGCGGTTCCCCCCGGTAGCAGCCGGGCGGCGGCTCGCGTCGCCGCGACTGCCGCGGCGATGTCGAGGGAGGTCTGCCGCGGTTCAGCCACCGCTGCGAATCGTTCGCGGGCCCGCTCGACCCGCTCCGCGGTGAGCTCGCGCCACCGGGTGCGGACCCCGTCCTCGGAGGCGCCCTCGAGCACGAGGCCGAGCACGTCGGCGAGCAGTTCGCGCACCGTGTGTTGCATGCGCCGCAGCGGCGGCGAGCCGGGCGTCATGCCGGTCAGGCCGGGAAAGCGCACGTCTCCCGGCCGGTGCGGACGGAAGTCGACGGGCACGCCGAGCGCAACGAAAGGCAGGTAGGCGTGCAACCGCGATGTCACGACGCGCGAGAACTCGGCCTGGCGTTCGGTCAGCAGGGCACGAGCGGTGCGCATCGCGTCGACCAGCGTCATCTCGCGGTACTCGTCGACGGCATGGCTGACGACGACCGCCTCGTCGGCGGCACCTGGTCCGGCGGCCGCGCGGGGCAGATCGATCACGCCGACCGGCCCGCTGCCGTCCGAGACGTCGTCGCGTTCGGGAAAGATCGCGTCGATCGTGGGCGTCAGGCAGCCGGTGAAGAACGCGTCGACGCCGCGGCTGAGCAGCAGGTGCACGGTCGTCCAGTCGCGGCATCCGATCGGGCCGTACCGGCGCAGATATGCGACCGCCGCGTCGTCGAGCATGGCGGCATTGTTGACGTGGAACGCGACGAAGATCGGGCGCAGGTTCGGGTGGTAGGGGAAGTCGCAGAACAGGCGGTAGAGCGGGTGCATGTGCCAGCCGAAGGCGATCGTCCAGGTGTCGGGCGGCACGGCGTCGCCGCTGCTGTACTCACGGTTCACGTCGAGCAGGTGCAGCGCGCCCTTCTGCTCGGACAGGCGCAGATCGCCGCGCACCAGCTCCTGAAGCTCGGTGGCGAGCGTGCCGAGGCCGTCCTCTCCGCTGAACCGCACCCCGCTGAACCGGGCCAGGTTGCCCATCAGTGCCAGCGTCTGGATGTAGTCACCGAGGTTCCTCGACGCCGACTCCTGGTCGGGTGACTGGTAGTCGAGGATCGCGAACGGGACGGCGCCGTCGGGCACCGGCTTCGCGGCGCGGGCGAGCGCGGCATCGATGTGCCGTGCCGACGCGCGGGTGCGGGGGTCGAGTTCCGGCTCGGAACGGCTGTGCAGCTCGGCCATCAGGGCGTGCGCGTGAGCGCGCTCGCCCGCGACGAGCAGGCGTCCGGCGAGATCGACCAGCACGGTGCCGGCGAAGCGTTGTGGTGCCGCCACGATCGACGCGATCCGCCCGCGGGCGGCGCCGCCCGGCAGCCGACAGCGCGCCGTCGACGGCCTCGACCGGCACGTAGGTCGCGAGCACGTCGTCGTCGAGAGCTGCGGCCAGCTGCCACACCCGGTCGAACTGCGCCTGGCGATGGCGCAACGCGATGCGCCCCAGCTGTGCGGCGACATCGCCCGAGGGCAGGCGCCGTACCGCCTCGGTGAGCGCCCAGGCGGCGTCCGGTTCCTGGATCGCGGTGAGCGCGAGCACGCCCCGGTACGTGGCGTGCTCGATTGACGCGCCGGAGCCGAGCGCGCGGGCGAACTCGCCGTGTGCAGCATTGCTGCGCTCCAGGCGCGCACGCGTCCTGCGGTCAGGCTCCACGGCCGGTCAGTCTTCCATCACCGCCGCGTCACGCCTGTACGCGGACGCCCTTGCGGATGAGCACGACCCAGGTGTTGCCGGGCGTCAGCGGGATCGGCTTCCCGTTCGCAGCGTGCAGCTGCGTACCGAAGGCCGGCCGCTTGCGCGACCAGGTGCCGAAGATGCGGTGCCCGCCGCGGAACACCTGCACCGGGCCCTTGCCGACGGTGTAGGTGAACTGGGACGGGTTGCCGACCACGTCGGTGTCGCGCGGATGCGAGACGACGTGGCAGGACTGGATGATCACGTTCGCCGCGGCGACCAGCCTGCCGTCGGCGGCGTGCTGGCGTTCGCCGTTGATGTAGCGGACGTACTTGTGCAGCTTCGGGTTGTAGCGGAACTGGACGGGCGTGCCCGACTGGTACGAACCCGTGACCACGGTGCGGACGTTGTAGCCGGGCTCGGTGTGCAGTCCCGTGATGCGCTTGGCGAAGGTCCAGCCGTTGCCGTGCGGCGGCGGGGTCTTGGTGTGTTCGGCGACCTGGCGCAGGTTGAGGGCCAGGTTGATGTAGCTCGACGCCGCGCGTGGCACTCGGCGGTAGAACGGCGCGCCCGCGTCGTTGCTCCAGCTCGTGATGCCCGAGCGGTGCACGCGCGGCAGCGAGTCGTGCGCGCCGCCCGAGTACGCCTCGGTGATCTTGCCGTACTGCAGCAGCAGATCGGGGTCGCTCGGACGGGTGCTGCGCACGTAGCCGACTACCGGCTTGTACGTGCCGAACAGGGCGGCGAGCCGGGTCAGGCCGCCCTCGACGGCCTCGATGTAGACGACGTCGGCGCGATCGATGCCGAGCTGCGGACGCCCCGGCGCAGTGTCGTCGATCTTGACGGCGATGAGCGGGAGCTTCGGCGCGGTCCCGAAGCCGGTGAGCGGGTTGACTGCGACCGTGTGCTTGTGATGCACCGTCGGCTTGTGCGTCGGCGTCGGTGTGGGAGTCGCGGACGAGCTCGGCGGCGGCGGTGGCGCGGACGACGTCGGTGCCGACGATCCGCTGCTCGTGCACCCGGCCGCGAGCAGGGTCAGTGCCGCTCCGAGCGAGGTCAGTCCCAGACGCTTGGGAGTCGTCATAACGGGGGCTCCGTGTCGTCGATGTCGAAGTACTGCGGCAGCTCCACGCGGCCGGCCAGGTGCAGCAGCCGTGGCATCCGTCGCGCTCGAAGGGTACGGGTGTCGCGCACGGCATCGTTGTAGAAACGGCGGGCGACCTGCACACGAACTGCTGCCTCTCTCAGCTCCGCTGCTGCCTCCGCGCCGAGGCCGGTGCCGCCGACCAGCCGCGTGACGGCGCGCCCGACCGCGTTCTCGACGCCCTCTCGGCGTTCCGGACCCTCCGGCGAGGTCGCCGCTAGCGCGACGGCCTGCAGCTCCGCGCGCTCGCCGGGTTCGAGCGGGGTCTCGGGCGCTTCGGCCAGGTGCAGCAGCGCCGCAGCGCGGCGCACCAGTTGCGCGTCGAGGGCGGCGCGGGCGGCGTCCACCCGGGCGTGCAGACGGTCGAGGCGGGTGAGCGTGAAGGTGACCCACATCGACACCAGAATCGCGACGACGACCGCGGCGATGAGCCAGCCGACGGGAAGCATGGCCGGGACCCTAGCCGTCCCGGCCTAGGTGCTGGTCAGCCCGGCTCCGGCGATCGCGAGCTCGTAGACGCGCAGCACGGCCTGGACGACGACGCGCCAGTCGAACGGGGCGACGGCCAGCTCGCCGGCGGCGACGAGGCCGCTGCGGCGCTCGGGCGAGTCGAGCAGCGCGCCCACTGCGCGCGCCAGGTCGGGGCCGTCGCCGGCGCCGAACAGCTCGCCCGCCGCGCCGCCGTCGAGCACGCGCCGGAACGCCTCGATGTCGCTGGCGACGATGGGTGTCCGGGCGGCCATCGCCTCGAGCAGGATGACGCCGAAGCTCTCCTGCCCGGTGTTGGGCGCGCAGTAGACGTCGACGCTGCGCAACATCCGGGCCTTGTCGGCCTCGCTGACCTGGCCGAGCATCGTGAACCGCGGGGCGACCTCGGCGGGCAGCCGTGACCGGAACTCGGTCGCATCGCCCCGCCCGGCGACCAGCACCTGCAGGTCGGGGCGCTCGGCGGACAGGTGCCCGACCGCGTCGACGAGTACGTCCATCCCCTTGCGGGGCTCGTCGTAGCGGCCGACGAAGCCGAGGGTGCCGCCGTCGCGCGGGTAGCCGGGCAACGGCAGCGCCGTGGCGAAGTGCGACACCTCGACGCCGTTCGGGATCACGACGGCATCGGCGCCGAGGTGCTCGACGATCACGTTGCGGGCGGCCGCCGACACGGCGATGCGGCCGGCGAGCTTCTCGAGGAACGGCTGCAGGACGGTGTCGAACATGGCGAGGAAGCGCGAGCGGGCGGTGGCCGCATGGAAGGTGGCGACCATCGGGCCGTCGTGGATCATGCAGGTGAGCAGCGACAGGCTCGGCGGCGCCGGCTCGTGCACGTGCACCACGTCGAACGCTCCGTCGCGCAACCAGCGCCGCACGCGCGCTGCGCTCACCACGCCGAACTGCAGCCGCGCGACCGAGCCGTTGTACGGGATCGGGACGGCCTTGCCGGCCATCACGACGTAGGGCGCCAGACCCGGGGAGTCCTCGTCGCCCGGCGCGAGCACCGAGACCTGGTGGCCGAGTGCGATCAGCTGCTCGGCCAGGTCGCGGACGTGTGCCTGGACGCCGCCCGGGATGTCCCACGAGTACGGGCACACGATGCCTATGCGCATGACGTCAACGGCCCTCGTCCGGACGGCGCGGGGGCAGGTCGGCGAGCCAGAGCTTCTGCAGCATGTGCCAGTCGGCCGGGTGGGCGGCGATGTCGATCTCGAACCGGCGCGCCAGCGCCTGCGTCAGCTGTGGCACCTGGTCGCGCAACCGGCCCTCGGGTACCTCGACGGGCGGGTGGATCACCTGCGCCCACCCGTCCGGTGTGAACCACAGCGCGACGGGCAGCAGCGCCGCTCCGGTCGTGGCGGCGAGCAGCGCGGGTCCGCCGGGCATGCGCGTCGCCTCGCCGAAGAAGTCGACGGGCACGCCGTGGTGCGACAGGTCGCGGTCGGCGAGCAGGCACACCACCTTGTTCTGGCGCAGCCGTTCCCGCAGCACCTCCAGCGGTCCGCGGGCGCCGCCGGTGAGCGGCACGATCTCGAACCCGAGTCTCTCGCGGTACTCGACGAAGCGGTCGAACAGCGACTCGGGTTTGAGCCGCTCGGCCACGGTGGCGAACGGCCCGCTGTGGTGCACCAGCCAGAGCCCGGCGACGTCCCAGTTGCCCATGTGCGGCAACGCGACGATCGCGCCCTTGCCGTTCGCGAGCGCCGCGTCGAGGTTCTCGGCTCCTATCGTCCCGGCCTCGGTGCGCTCGACGACCTCGCGCTTGTCCATCCGCGGCAGTCGGAACGTCTCGAGCCAGTACCGCGAGTACGAGCGCAGGGCGGCACCAACGAGCGCGTCCATCTGGAGCTCGGAGTAGTCAGGCCCCACGACGCGTCGCAGATTCGTGCGGAGCTGCCGCGCGCCTGCGCCGTTGCGGACGGACGCGGCGTCGGCCACCGCGTCGAACCCGCGCCGCGACACACCGGTCGGCACCGTCTTGATCACGCTCCAGCCGGCGGCGTAACCGATGTCGGCAACACGGCCGGCGACCCTGCCGACGACGCGGCCGCGGGTCCGGTCGAACATCACCCGGCCACCGTCTCGTGGCGACGCTCGACCGCCTGCCTGCGTACGGTGCCCACCCGCTGCACGACGGTGATCGACGACAGCCCGACGAGCAGCCAGAGCGCGACCGCCTGCACGAACGGCACGTGGAACGGCGCGCCGGTCAGGCCCGTGCCGACGAGCACGATGATCAGGCGTTCGGCCCGTTCGGCGATCCCGACGGTGGCGGTGAAGCCCGCGGCCTCGGCGCGCGCGCGGATATAGGACGTGAGCGAACCGAGCACCAGGCTCAGCAACGCGGCGAGCAACAGCCAGCGCTGGCCGTGCTGGCTGAAGTACCACGCAAGGGCGCCGAACACGGCGGCGTCGGCCGCGCGGTCGCCCGTCGAGTCGAGCACTCCCCCGAACGGGCTCGCCGTGCCGCCGGCGCGCGCGACCGCGCCGTCGACCATGTCGAGCATGACGAAGGCCCAGATCACGAGCGTCCCGCCGAAGAACCAGCCCTGCGGGTAGCAGACGAGTGCGCCCGCGACGACGCCGACCGTCCCGATCCCGGTGATGACGTTCGGGGACACCCCAGCCCTGGCGATTGCGCGCCCCATCGGCTCGAGGGCCTTCGATATCGAGGCACGGGCGTGGATGTTCAGCACGGGTGGAAGTTCGGTCCGATCCGGGTATCGGCCGGCGGGGGCCGGCGGGATGAGTCGTCCCACGATATCGGCGATAGGGGTGCGGGGATCGCCAAGCACCGGCCAACGCCCGTTCGGGGATCGGACGCCCCTTGTCGAGCGACGCCGCGCGGGTGTCGAATGCCGGGATCGGACTTTCTCGAAAAATGATCATCAGGGGGCTGCGCGGATGGCGAACAAGAAGGCCGGACCCAAAGCCGGAGCTGCCACGTTCGACACCGCTGCTCGTCCCGAGAACATCCGCAACGTCGCCCTCGTCGGCCATTCGGGGGGAGGCAAGACGACCCTCGTCGAGGCACTGCTCGTAGCGACCGGCGAGCTGACCCGCGCCGGCACGATCCCCGACGGGACGACGGTCAGCGATCATGACCCGGCCGAGGTCGCGCAACAGCGTTCGGTGGCACTGTCGGTGTGCCCGATCCGTTGCGGCGACGGCTCGGCGGGCAGCGCCAGCAGTACGACCGACCTCATCGTCAACCTGCTCGACACCCCCGGCTATCCCGACTTCACCGGTGAACTGCGCGCAGGCCTGCGCGCGGCGGACGCGGCGTTGTTCGTGGTCTCGGCCGCCGACAACATCGACCCGATCACGGTGTCGCTGTGGGAGGAGTGCGCGGCCGTCGGCACTCCGCGCGCGGTCGTGATCAGCCGCCTCGACGCGCCGCGCGCCGACTACGACGCCACCCTCGCGGAGTGCCAGCGGCTGTTCGGCGGCACAGACGGGCAGGACGTGCTGCCGCTGTACGTGCCGGTCGGCGGCGCGTCCGGCGATGCCGGCGCGGCACCGCACGGGCTGGTCGGGCTGCTCTCCGGGACGGGACTGGACTACGGCGCGGGCTACCCGCCCAAGGAGTCGGCCGACCTCGACGACACAAGTCGATGTCGAAACCCAGCGCAGCGCGCTGATCGAGGCGATCATCAACAACAGCGAGGACGAATCGCTGCTCGACCGGTATCTCGCCGGCGAGTCGATCGCGGTCGAGGTGTTGATCGACGATCTCGAGACGGCGGTCGCGCGGGGCACCTTCTACCCGGTGCTGCCGGTGTGCGCGGCGACCGGCCTCGGTCTGGCCGAGCTGCTCGAGGTGCTGGTGGGCGCGTTCCCACCGCCGACCGAGCTCGACCCGCCGGCGGTGATGGCGCTCTACGGCGGCACCACGCCGACGCTGACCTGCGACCCGTCCGGTGAACTCGTCGCCGAGGTCGTGCGCACCACGGTCGACCCCTACCTCGGTCGGCTGTCGATCCTGCGGGTGTTCTCGGGCACGCTCACGCCGGAGACGCCCGTGCACATCTCCGGGCACGGCGGCGGAGACCGGGGCCACCCCGACCACGACGCCGACGAGAAGGTGGGCCAGATCTTCTCCCCGCTCGGCGCCACGCTGCGTCCGATCGAGCGGGCCATCGCCGGTGACATCTGCGCGATCGGCCGGCTCGGCACCGCCGAGACCGGCGACACGGTCTCGGCCAAGACCGCCCCCCTGCTCATGGAGCCGTGGCACATGCCCGAGCCGCAGCTGCCGATCGCGGTCGAGGCCGCCACCCGCGCCGACGAGGACGCGCTGGCCAAGGCGCTCGCGCGGCTCACCGCCGGCGACCCGACCCTGCGCGTAGAACGACACCAGGACACCGGTCAGCTCGTGCTGTGGTGCCTCGGCGAGGCGCATGCCGAGGTCGTGCTCGAGCGGCTGCGCGCGACCGGTGCGCACGTCGAGTCCGTCCCGCTGCGTATCGCGTTGCGCGAGACGTTCACCGCGCCGGCCAGGGGGCACGGACGGCTGGTCAAGCAGTCCGGCGGGCACGGGCAGTACGCCGTGTGCGACATCGAGGTCGAGCCGCTCCCTCGCGGGTCAGGAGTCGAGTTCACCGAGAAGGTGGTCGGCGGCGCCGTGCCGTCGCAGTTCATCAGTTCCGTCGAGAAGGGTGTGCGCTTGCAGCTGGCGCAGGGGCTCGACCAGCAGCACGTCCCGATCGAGGACGTGCGGGTCACCCTCGTCGACGGCAAGGCGCACAGCGTCGACTCCTCCGACGCCGCGTTCCAGATGGCCGGAGCGCTCGCAGTCAAGGACGCGGCCGGGGCCGCGCAGCCGGCACTGCTCGAGCCGATCGCCGCGGTCGAGATCACCGTCCCCGACGCGCACGTCGGTGCCGTGCTGTCCGACCTGTCCGGTCGGCGCGGCCGCGTCACCGGCACCGTCCCCGACGAGACCGCGCCGGTCGGGATGGAACGCACCCTCGTCCACGCCGAGATTCCCGATGCCGAACTGGTCCGTTATGCGATCACGCTGCGCTCGCTGACCGCAGGCACCGGCCGGTTCACCCGCTCCTTCGCGCGCCTGGATGTCGTGCCCGCTCACGTCGCCGACTCGCTGCGGCCGCCAGCCTCGTCTTGACCGAATCCTGACCCGCGATTGCCCAGGAGGGCAGGTTTGGCGTGCTTGGGTGACCCTGTCGTCATCGGGGAGGGGACCCATGAGTCTGATGTCGCGCCGTGCCCTGCTGCGCTCGGCCGGTGTTGCGGCCGGCACTGTTGCCGTGGTCCGGGTGGGCGAGTCCGAAGCGTCGGCGTCGCCGCCGGGACGCTCCTTCCGCCTGCACGGCTCCCACCTGCGCACGCTGTCGCCGCGCCGGGACGCACGAGGGCGAGCACATCACCGTCGTCGGCCGGCTGCATAATCACGCGGACGGCCCGGTCGTCGGGCAGCTGTATTCGTCCGCGACCGTGCTCTCGCACGACGTGGTCGACGACGGGTCACCGACTCGTCTTGAACATCACCTCTTGCAGCTCGAGGACGGCACCCTCACGGCGCACCGGCACCGTCACCGTCACCGGGCGCGGCCGCCTTCACCATCACGGGCGGATCCGGTCGCTACGCACTCGCGCGCGGCACGTACACGACCGTGCAGTGCCGCTGACTCCGCCGGCGGCGGCGAAGCCGTCATCACCGTCGATCTGAGCTGACCTGTCCATCGTCTGGAGACGCTCATGACCGCCAATGGCCTATTGGTCATCACCAACAACAACGGCGACCTTCTCGCCAGCGAGTACACCGAGAATGCCGAGGAGCAACTACACCGACCCGCTGCCTGGCCGGCCGGCGCCTGACGACCCAGCCGCACCGCATTCTTCGAACTCGAGCTGACTGGAGCTTCGGGTCGAGCAACACCGTCAGCTTCGGCACGAGCGCGGCACGCAGTCGCGGCCGAGTCCACTTCGACAATTTCTCGGTGACCCGGCAAGACCGATGTGCTGACACCGGTGTTGTTCACGAACGAATGCGCGGGGACGACGTTCAAGTACGTCGATCTGCTTCTTTACAAGAGCAGTGGTGGCGCATCCTCGCTCGTCAGCTACCTCGTGTACGGAATGGGCAACGTAGCCGTCACGTCGATCACCTCGGCCGCCGACCGAGGATTCGGTGAAGGAAACCGTCACGTTCCAGTACGAGAAGTTCTGGGTCGCCTATCGCAGGCAGAAGCCGTCCGGTGACTTCGAAAAATGGAACGTCAGGGGTTGGGACCGGACCCGGAATCGGCCCGTTTCCTAACGTTCCCAGCCTGGGTCACCGACGCGGGGGCCGAGGCGGTCGTCGTTGCGCGCAGCGGGACGCCGGTACCACCGCGCCGAGCGCGGAATTCGAGCGCGGTGCCGGTGAAGGCATAACCTGCGCGATCGCCGCGGCCCGATCGTCGGGTGCAGTCACTCGGCCGACCTAGGGCTGTTTGGGGAACTTCAGCTTCGTCAGGTCGGGCAGGTTGTTCGGGTCCGTCCCCGGCGGGAACTGGCCCGGCGGCAGCTGAGGCATCCCACCAGGCATCGCACCCGGGAAACCGGCGGGCATTCGCGGCTGGGTCGGGCCACGGCCACCCTTCTTCCCCTTTCCCGACTTGCGCTTGTTCTTCGACGACTTGGTCGCCGAGCGCTTGCGCATCCCGGGAATCATCCCGCTCATCTGCCCCATCATCTTGCGGGCCTCGAAGAAGCGGTCGACGAGCTGATTGACGTCGTTGACCTTCACCCCCGAGCCGTTCGCGATGCGCAGCCGTCGCGAGCCGTTGATGATCTTCGGGTTCGCCCGCTCGGCGGGGGTCATGCCGCGGATGATCGCGGCCGTGCGGTCGAGGTCGCGGTCGTCGACCTGTGCCATGGCCTCCTTCATCTGCCCCATGCCCGGCATCATGCCGAGGATGTTGCCGATCGGGCCCATCTTCCGGATCGCCATCAGCTGGTCGAGGAAGTCCTCGAGGGTGAACTGGTTGCCGGCCGCGAGCTTGGCGGCCATCTTCTCGGCCTCGTCCTCGTCGAAGCTCTTCTGCGCCTGCTCGATCAGCGTGAGCATGTCGCCCATGCCGAGGATGCGCGAGGCCATCCGGTCGGGATGGAAGACGTCGAAGTCCTCGAGCTTCTCGCCGTTGGACGCGAACATGATCGGCTGCCCGGTCACCTCGCGCACCGAGAGCGCGGCACCACCGCGTGCGTCCCCGTCGAGTTTGGTGAGGACGACGCCGGTGAAGCCGACGCCGTCACGGAAGGCCTCGGCGGTGTTGACGGCGTCCTGGCCGACCATCGCGTCGACGACGAACAGCACTTCCTGCGGCTCGGTAGCGGCGCGGATGTCCGCGGCCTGCTGCATCATCTCCGCGTCGATGCCGAGCCGGCCCGCGGTGTCGACGATGAGCATGTCGTGCTGCTGGCGCCGTGCGACGTCGACCGAGTCGCGGGCGACCTGCACCGGGTCGCCGATGCCGTTACCCGGCTGCGGCGCGTAGACCGCCACGCCGGCCCGGTCGCCGACCACCTGCAGCTGGTTCACGGCGTTGGGACGCTGCAGGTCGCAGGCCACCAGCATCGGGGCGTGTCCCTGGTCGCGCAGCCAACGTGCCAGCTTGCCGGCCAGGGTCGTCTTGCCGGCGCCCTGCAGGCCGGCGAGCATGATCACCGTCGGCGGGTTCTTCGCGTACTGCAGCCGCCGGGTCTCCCCGCCGAGAATGCGGACCAGCTCCTCGTTGACGATCTTGATGACCTGCTGGGCGGGGTTGAGAGCCTTGCTGACCTCCTCGCCGCGGGCCCGCTCCTTGATCGCGGCGATGAACGACCGCACGACCGGCAGCGCGACGTCCGCTTCGAGCAGCGCGATGCGGATCTCGCGCGCCGTGGCGTCGATGTCGGCGTCGGAAAGCCGCCCCTTGCCTCGCAGGTTGGCAAAGACGGACGTCAGTCGGTCGGAAAGCGTGTCGAACAAGGAGGGTTCCTAACGTTCGGTTCGTCTTCCTAGCCTACTGACCACGCCACGCAGCGGCAGAGACCCGGCGATCCGGGCCTCTGCCGCTGGCTCGAGGTCGGTCAGCAGTAGTGGATGACGCGCGACGGGAGGCAATCCGCGCCGTGTGCACCGTTGTCGGACTGGTTGTGGTTCTGCACCGTCCTGATGGGTGGGTTGGCCGGTCCTGACGCGGGCGAACTGCGTCCGGAGAGCAACACCAGGGTCACCGCGATCGTGGCGATGGCGGTCACCATGACGGCGACGACGGCCCAGAGCAGCTTCTTCGAGCGGCGAGCCGGCATGAGGGTGACGGTGGGCGACGTGGTGGTACGGGCTGCGGTCATGATCGGGTTCCTTCGATTCGGTCGATCACGGCCCTTCGCCGTGGTCTGGTGTTCGTGCTCACAAGGACAACCATCGGTGTGCAGCGCCGCCGGCAGTGTCCGACCGCTGACACTCGCAACGTCGGATCGCTGACACTCGCGCGATCCTGTCGATCAGGAGTCGAAACCTGGCGCTGCCGCACGGAGGGCGGCGAGGTCCTCGATGACGATCTGCCGACGGTGCAGCGAGATCGTGCCGCGAGCCACCAGCCGCTGCAGCACCTGGTTCACCGTCGGGCGCGAGGCACCGGCCATCCCGGCCAGGTCCGTCTGGGACAGCGGGATCAGCCCGTCGGACGACGTTCGACTGCACACCTCCGCCAGTTCGAGCAGCCGTCGGTACACCCGCCGGTCAACGCCGACGTAGAGCGCTTCGAGGAGTCGCCCACCCAGCTCCTCCACCCGCTGGGCGAGCGCGGCAACAACCAACTGGTCGACCGACGGATGAGCCGCCCGCAGCGCCGTGAATGCAGACCCGGCGAGTGCCAACGTGGTGGACGGGACGAGTGCGATGACCGTGGCGGTGCGCCGCGGCCTGTGCGCAGCGCGGATCAGGGCGAGCTCACCGAAGAATTCGCCTGGCGCCACGACGTTGACCGTCAGCGTTTCACCATCGGAGGCCGAGACCCGGATCGCGAACATCCCCGATCGGACGAGGTGCAGGCTGTCGCCGGGATCGCCCTCGTGGAACACCACGTCGCCGCGTCCGAAGCTGCGCGGGTGCGCGGTGGCCACCACCTCGCGACGGGCCTGCTCCGGCAACGAGTCCAGGAGCGCCCACGCGACCGGACTCACCGGACGCGCATCTGATCGAACAGCGGACCCAGCCACAGATTCCGCTCGAAGCCGGTAACCCGGGTGGAAACGACGTCCTCCCAGGTCGGGTTGACCAACGGGATCCACGGCGCCGCGTTGACGAGTGCGACGTCGACGCGATGCCATGCCGCGCCCGCTCTCGCCACCGAGGTGCGTTGTAGCCGTCGAGCGGTATCGATCAGTGCGTCGACGGCATGGCTGCAGAATTGCGCAGGATTGAGATTGAGGTCGCTCCCGAGCCTGATCGCGTCGCAGCGCCAGACGCTCAGCAGATCGTCCGCGCTGGCGTCGCCGGGGAGCCAGCCGTAGAACGCGGCCTGGATGCGCGAGCGACTGTTCGCCACGGTGCCGAAGTAATTCATGTCGTCGGCGTCGATATGCAACTTGACGTGCCGAAAGCCGAGAGCCCGGAGGGCACTCACCACCTCGGTGAGGGCCGGCTGGGCCAACGGCGTGGACCACACGCTGATGGGCACCGATTTGTCGACCCCGCGCAGCATGTGCTGACCCCGGGCGAGGTCGGTCTGCAGCCACCGCCCGGTGCCGTCGGTCGCCCCGCCATATGGGCAGTACGGGCGGTGGCCGGGGTACCTCGGCGGGACGAACTGGCACGTCGGTGTCGCAGGGGTGAACCATTTTCTCGCCACGGCTTGGCGATCGAGCGCGTAGGCGAGGGCCCGTCGCACCCGCCTATCGTCGAACGGCGCGATCGCGGTGTTCAGCGAGAGGCCGTGCAGCGTCGCCGAGGTCAGTACGTGCAGGCGGGCCCCGAATCGGCCCTCGAGGTCGTCGACGCCACGACCGTCGGCCCAGTCCGCGTCGCCACGCAGTACCGCGGCGACGCCGGCCGGGCGCATCGTCGCACTCGGGCCGAGGCTCCGGTACGCGATCCGGGACGGGTATCCCGCCGGCTGGGCTGCGTGTGACCACTCGTGGAAGTACGGGTTGCGCGACAATGACACGATCCGGCCGGGGACGTACCGATCGACTTCGTACGGTCCCGTCGCCGCGACGATGCGCCGATCGTTCGTCGCAAGCGGGGTCGCGGCCGGCACGGCATACGTACCCGTGAGCGAGTCCAGGAATGCTGCGTCGGGGTGGGTGAGCGTGATACGGATGGTGCGAGCCGCGACGTCGACCGAGATCCCACTGATCGGGCACCGTCGCGTGGAGCACCGGCTCGCTCCGGCGATGATGGCGCCGAAGATCTCGGGAGCCGACAGCACCGCCCGTTGCAGGCCGCGGCGAATGTCGTTCACCGTGACCGGCGCGCCCGTCGACCAGCGGATCCCCCGTCGGAGCTGGAACGCATACGTCCTTCCGTCGAGAGAGACGTCGGGCAACGCGACCGCGAGATCCGGGACGATCAGGGCGCCTTGTGCGCCGGGAGCGTGCTCGTAACCCACCAGACTGTCAAAAGTGCCGTTCAGCAGCCAGAACGAGGCGGGGTCGTGGGCGGCGTCGCTGGGATCGACGCCCAACAGGGGATCACCGACGAGGTTGAGGGTGCCGCCCCGGTGCGCTGCGGGGTTGAAGGTCGTCGCGACCCAGACCCCCTCGCGCGCGCTCGCGAGTCCTGCCGGCAACACTGCGATCCGCAGCGGCCGGGGCGCAGCCGACCCCGAGGCGGCCAGCGCCGTGATGACCCCGGTTGCGTGCGAGGCCACCCACAGCGACCCTCCTGCGGCGATGATCTGCGACGGCTCGGGGCCGGCCGGGAGCGAGGTGATCCCGGTGCCGTCGAGCGGGATCCGCGATACCGTGCCGTCGATGCTGTTGGCAGTCCACATCGCGCCGTCCAGGGCGACGATCCCGATCGGACCGTTGCCGACCGGATACGTCTGCACCACGTGGTGCATGGGTCCCGCCCCGTTGATCCGCGCGACGGAGTGCGTCGTCGAATCGGTGACCCAGACATCGTGCGCGACGGTGATGCCCGTCGGACCGTCACCGACCGGGATCCGCTCGACGACGCGACTGCGGACCGGGTCGATGCGCGCCACCTCGCCGTCACCGGCGACGGTGACCCAGACCGAGCCGTCCCCCACTGCGATGCCGCTGGGCCCCACCCCCACGCCGGAGATCTCGTGCGCGTCGCCGGTTGCCGGATCGATCTGGGTGACCGACCCCGATCCGTTGTCGGCCACCCACACCGACCCCAGCCCGACCGCGATGGCCACGGGTACCTCGCCGACGGAGATCTGCCGGATGTCGTGCGTGACCAGGTCGACCCGCGACACCAGATCGGCATCGGGGTCGACCGTCCAGACAGCGTGCCCGTCACTCACGCTGGGTCCCGGAGCGAACGGCAGATGGACGGTCGCGCGAGGGGCACCGGATCCGGGGTCGAGCAGGACGAGGGAGTTCTCCGCCCACTGCGCGCGCTTCGCCGCGTCGCCTGTGCTCACCGCGAGAACGATTGCCGCGGCTGCCGCGAGGAGCGCAACCGTCACCACGGCGAGCGTCACTCTCGGACGTCTCGCGAACGGTGGTGGAACCCATCTGGCCGTTCGGCGGGTTGGTGCCTGACCGGCGAGCAGGGCGGTCAGTTCCTGCACGGGATCGACGTCGACCGGCACGACGCGTACCGGACGCACCGGTTCGGCAAGGCCCTTGAGGGTGAGCGGGGACCGTTGCTCGTACCGCACGCCGTCGATCGTGCGGGCGAGGTGGCTCAGCTCGACCGTGGCGAGTATCTCGCCGGCCCGCGCCCGCGCACACAGCCGCGCGGCGAGGTTGAGCGCGCCGCCCCGGTATCCGTCCGGGCCGCGCACCGCCTCACCGACGTCGGCACCGATCCCTACCGTCATCGGATGATCCGGGTCGGCGGCGGTCAACTGGACGAACCGCTGCTGCAACGCGACAGCGAACCGCAGCGACTGCCGCGGCGACACGAACACGCACAACGCCTCGTCGCCGCGCAGTTCGAGGACAGTGCCGTCGTACTCGGCTGCCTTGTCTCGGGTCGTGCTCGCGAATGTGGCGGTGAGGATCTCGGCTGCCTCGTCGCCCCGGCGTTGGGTGAACTCCGTGTAGCCGCGGATGTCGGCGAAGACGAACGTGCGGAGTTCGGCGCCTGCCCCGGAGGGAAGGTCCATTTCATCGGCACGGCCGAGTGTGGCGTCGATGAGGCGCTCAGCGGGTCCGTCCGGCACCCCGGCGACCATGCGGCCAGTATGCAGTAGATCGGGCCGGTCGAAGGCTTGCGCTATCCATGAGTTTGCCGCCTGTGGGCCTAGGCTCGGATGCCGTGGCCGAGAACCCCGCCGACACGATCACCCTCGCCCGGGCCGGTTCGCCGAGGTCGTGGACGGTCGCGGCGCTGTCACTGGTGCTCGGCGTGATCGGCGCCGTCGCCTTCGTGGCCGATGCGAGCGTGCTGCTGCTCGTGCTCGGCATCCTGTTGCTTCTCGTCGGCGCCGCGCTGGTGGCCGCGTCACTGGCGCCGAAGGACGTGCTGGTCGTCGACGACGACGCAATCGGGCGCGATCTGGTGCGCCGGAACCAGTGGCGGCTGCGCTGGGCGCACATGGCTGCCGTGCGGATCGGCACGAACGCGGTGTGGCTGGTGCCGCTCGACGAGGTCGCCGACCACCCGCAGATCGCGCCGGCGCTCGCGCCACGGGACATCGACGGCGTGAACCGACCGACCTTCGAGGTGCCGCTCGACCCGCGCAGCGGCGAAGCGGTGCGCGCCGCGGTGACGCGGCACGCACCGTCCCAGCTGTTGGCTCAGAGCAGCCCGCGACCACCGTCGACGTAGATGACCTGCCCGGTCACGTAGCCGGACTCCTCACCGGCGAAGAACGCCACGGTGTTCGCGATGTCCTCGGGCACGCCGCCGCGGCGGACCGGGACGACCGAGGCCACACCCTCGCGCATCTGCTCGATCGTGGTGCCGATCCGTTCGGCGGTCGCCTTCGTCATCGCCGTCTCGATGAAGCCGGGCGCGATGGCGTTGGCGGTGACCCCGAACGGGCCGAGTTCGATCGCGAGCGTCTTCGTGAGTCCCTGCAGCCCGGCCTTCGCGGTCGAGTAGTTCGCCTGGCCGCGGTTGCCCAGGGCGGACGTCGACGACATGCAGACGATGCGGCCGTACTTGGCCCCGACCATGTGCTTCTGGGCGATCTGGCTGCACAGGAACGCGCCGCGCAGATGCACCTCCATGACCAGCGTCCAGTCGTCGTCGCTCATCTTGAACAGCAGGTTGTCGCGCAACACGCCCGCGTTGTTGACGAGGATGTGCAGCCCGCCGAACTCACCGGCGAGCCGGTCGACAGCCGCCTGCACCTGCTCGCGCTTCGAGACGTCGGCGCCGAGGCCGATCGCCGTCCCGCCGGCCGAGGTGATCTCGTCGGCCACCGACTGCGCCGCCTCCTGCTGCAGGTCGAGAACGCCGACCTTCGCGCCGTCGGCGGCCAGTCGCTGGGCGACGGCGGCTCCGATTCCCTGGGCGGCACCGGTCACCAGCGCGACCCGGTCCTGCACTCCTGGCATTCGTTGTCTCCTATCTGTTGACGAGCCGGCGCATACCGGCCAACCATCGATCGGGCTCGGCGGCCTTCTGTGCCCAAAACGTACCGACCTCGGGATGCGGCAGGATCAGGAACCGCTCGTCGCGCAGCCCGGCGACGACCTGATCCACGACGTGCTCGACGCTCACGATGTCCCCCGAGTTCGCGACCGCCTGCGCACCAGGGTCTCCCGCAGCGAGCGGATCCATCAACATCGGCGTCGCGACGCCCATCGGGCACAGCACGCTGACGCGGATCCCGCGGTCGCCGTAGGTGATCGCCAGCCACTCGGCGAACGCGACCGCGCCGTGCTTGGTGACCGCGTACGGCGCATCGCCGGGCGAAGTGAGCAGGCCGGCGGCCGAGGCGGTGTTCAGCAGGTAGCCCGAGCCGCGCTGGATCATGTGCGGAACGACCGCACGCGCCGCGTAGACGTGCGCCATCGTGTTGATCTCGAAGGCCGTGTGCCACAGGTCGTCGGGGTCGTCGAGCGCGACGCCGGTCGTGATGCCGGCGTTGGAGCAGAAGAGATCGACGCCGCCGTGCTCGGCGATCACGTCGTCGACCAGCGTCTTCACCGCATACGCGTCGGTGACGTCGCACTGCCGAATACCGTGCCGCGCAACGCGGTCCGCTCCGACAACGGTTGCGCCCTCGGCCGTGAAACGGGCGCACAGACCCGAACCGATGCCACCTGCAGCGCCGGTGACCACGGCGACCTTCCCGCCGAGTTCCATCAGGATCCCTTACCGAGTCTGCGGACGATGTCGGCCACGTCGGCGTCGGGCGTGGGCAGCAGGGCGATCACCGGCGTCGTCACTCCGGCGTCCTGGTAGGCCTGCACCTGATTGCGAACCGATTCCGGCGAGCCATGCAGCACGAGCGCATCGACCACGTCGTCAGGGACGGCGGCCGCGGCACCCTTGCGGTCGCCCGCCGCCCATTTCTCGTTCATCTCGCGTAACCGGTCACCGCGCCCGAGCCACTCGTGGAACGCGGCGTAGGCGGGCACCGTGAGATAGGTCGAGATCAGCGTCCGGCCCATCGTGCGTGCGTAGTTCGCGTCCTCGGTCGGGCACACGAAGATGCGTGCCACGGTCTCGGTCTGCGTCCCGATCGCGTCGAGGCACTGGGCGACGTCGGTCGAGGCGAGCCAGTTGAGAATCGCACCGTCGGCCTCGCGGCCGGCCAGGCGCAGCATCTGCGGACGCAGCGCGGCCAGCATCACCGGCGGCGGCTGCGCAGGCGCCTGCTCGAGCTTGAACCGCTTGACCGTGACGGTGTCGAAGGTGCCGTCGACCCGCTCGCCGGCGAGCGCCCGCTTCACGATCCGCAGTACGTCGCGCGCTTTCTTGTACGGCTCGTCGAACGCGATGCCGTTCCAGTTGCCCACGATCACGGGGCTGGACGTGCCCAGGCCGAGCACGAAGCGTCCCGGCGCCGCGGTGGCCATCGTCGCCGCCGACATGGCGATCAGCGCAGGGCCGCGGGTGAAGGCGGGGACGATCGCGGTGCCGAGCCGCAACGTCGGCTCCCAGGTCGAAGCGAGCGCAAGCGGTACGAACGCGTCCGTACCGGCTGTCTCGGCCGACCACGCGTCGGTGTAGCCCCACTGCGGCAACTGCCGCACGAGCGCTTCGTGGTCGAGCAGCGGAGTCCCGATGTTCGGGATCGTCAATCCCCAGCCCATGTCAGCGATTCTCCAATCCGGCAAGGACGAAGTCGGCGATCTCTGTCGCGATCTGCGTCGGCTTCTTCCGCCCGGACGGGCGATACCACAGCGGCAGCTCGTTGATGACGCCGAAGATCGTGAACGTGATGGTGTCGGCCGATGCGACCTGCGAGAACTCCCCCGACGCCTGCCCGGCGCGGATGACCTTACGCACGGCGTCGTGATAACGGCGCCGGGCCGACCGGTAGGCCGCCGTGTGCTCGTCACCGAGGCGGTGCAGCTCGCGCCAGAACACCATCGCCTGCTGAGCCGACGAGGCGGTCGACTCGACGAGGTCGACGATGAGGGTGCGAAGCGTTTCGGCAGGCGGGAGCCGTCGCGCGACGATGGCGTCCATGCGCTCGAGCTGGCGGGTGATCAGATCGCCGTACACCTCGTAGAGCAGCGTGTCCTTGCTGGCGAAATGGTGGTAGAAGCCGCCCTTCGTGAGGCCGGCGCGGTCGATCACCTGGGTCACCGACGTGGCGTCGTAGCCCTGGGTCGCGAACAGATCAACCGCTGCGGCCAGGATGCGTTCGCGGGCAGTGGCCGTGCTCGCCGTCGTCGCGGTCACGAGATCTTCCGCAGCTCCTCGCGGGCCAGCGAGCGCAGGTGCACCTCGTCCGGCCCGTCGGCGAGACGCAGCGTGCGCAGTGCGGCCCACATCGCGGCGAGCGGTGCGTCGCCGGAGACGCCGGCGGCGCCGTAGGTCTGCACGGCCTTGTCGACCACGTACAGCGCGGCGCGCGGGGCGGCGACCTTGATCGCGGCGATCTCGGTGCGCGCCTTGGCTGCACCGACAGTGTCGATCAACCACGCCGCATTGAGGACGAGCAATCGTGCCTGGTCGATCGCGAGCCGTGACTCGGCGATCCACTCGCGCACGACGCCCTGCTCGGCGATCGTCTTACCGAACGCCGTGCGTGAGACGGCCCGCGCGCACATCAGCTCGAGCGCGCGCTCGGCCATGCCGAGGCTCCGCATGCAGTGGTGGATGCGACCGGGGCCGAGCCGGGCCTGCGCCATCATGAACCCACCACCCTGCGGGCCGAGCAGGTTCGCCGCCGGAACCCGCACGTGGTCGTAGTTGATGACGCCGTGACCGCCGTGCGGCCCGTCGTCGTAGCCGTACACCGTCGTGGACCGTTCGATCGTCACACCGGGGGTGTCGAGCGGCACCAGGATCATCGAGTGCCGCGCGTGCCGTGGTGCGTCCGGGTCGCTGACGCCCATCACGATCGCGACCTTGCACTCGGGACGAAGCGCGCCGGTCGACCACCACTTGCGTCCGTTCACCACGTAACTGTCGCCGTCGCGGGTGATCGTCGTGGCGATGTTCGTGGCGTCCGACGAGGCGACTGCCGGCTCGGTCATCGAGAAGCAGGAGCGGATCTCGCCGTCGAGGAGCGGGCGCAGCCACTGCGCGACCTGCTCGTCGGAGGCGAACATGGCGAGCAACTCCATGTTCCCGGTGTCCGGCGCCGAGCAGTTCATCGCCTCCGGCGCGATGGCCACCGATCGGCCGGAAAGCTCGGCGATCGGCGCGTAGTCGAGCACGGACAGGCCGGCGCCGTACTTCTCGTCAGGCAGGAAGAGATTCCACAACCCTTGCTCGCGCGCGGCCTGCTTCAGGCCGCCGAGTGCGGCGGGTGTGCGGAACGGATCGCCTTTCGCGCGGTTCTCGGCGACCTCGCGCTCGAAGTCGTGCTCGGCGGGGTAGACGTGGTTGTCGAGGAACCGGCGTACCTGTTCCTGCAGCTCCAGTGATCGTTCGCTGTGCCGGAAGTCCATCGTGTCTCCTAGCGGGCCGCGAGGGTGAGCAGCGCGGTGTCGAGCAGGCGCGGGACGGAGTCGCCGAAGTGGCTGAAGCCCTCGCCGACCGTCTTGCCCTGCAGATAGCGGTTGTGGATGCCCTCGGAGATGACCGCGAGCTTGAAGTAGCCCAGCGCCACGTACCAGTCGAGATCGCTCAGGTCACGGTCGGAGTCGGCCGCGTACCGCCTGACGAGTTCGTCCGCCGTCGGGAAGCCGTCGGCCGGGCTCATCCGTGGCATGACGCCGTCGTCCTCGGCCGACAGGGTCTGGTAGACGACAAGCAGGCCGACGTCGGTCAGCGGGTCGCCGAGGGTCGCCATCTCCCAGTCGACCACGGCCGCGATCCCGGACAGGTCGGGCGCGTACATCACGTTGGTGAGGCGGTAGTCGCCGTGGACGATGCCCGAACGCGATTGCGCGGGCATCGTGCCGGCGAGCTTGTCCAGCAGTGCCGGCAACATCGGGCGAGGCTCGGTCTCGTTCGCCTGCCACTGCTGCGACCACCGCTTTACCTGACGTGCCAGGAAGCCGTCGGGACGCCCGAACTCGCCGAGCCCGACAGAGGCGGGATCGACGCCGTGAAGTACCACGAGGGTGTCCATCAGCTGGTCGCAGGTGCTGCGGGCCAGGTCCGGGGTCAGCCTGGCGATGGCGTCGGGACGGTCGAGCACGATGCCGTCGACGAACGACATCACGTAGAAGTTCGCGCCGAGCACGTCGGTGTCGGTGCACAACGCGAGGGTCTGCGGCACCGGGACGTCGGTCGGGCCGAGGGCACTCATCACGGTGTACTCGCGCGCCATGTCGTGTGCGGTCGGCAGCACGTGCGCGAGCGGTGGCCGGCGCAGTGCCCACGCTGAGCTGCCGTCGGTGATGCGGTAGGTCAGGTTCGACTTCCCCCCGGCGATGACCTCACCGCTCAGCTCGCCGGTGCGCAGCCCGGGCTGTTCGGTATCGAGCCACCGGGCCAGTGCGTCGAGGTCGACCCCGGGCAGCTCCGCCATGCCCGCGACCCTACCGACCGACCGGTCGGTACGACAAGAGTCAGCTGCTCGGCTGCGGTTCGCGAGGTCCACGCGCCGGTTCGGGGTGCGGTGTCGACGGCGCGACCCGCATCAGCTTCGCGAACCCGGCCGGCAGGTACCAGTTCCACTTGCCGAACAACGACACGAGGGACGGGACGAGCAGCGAGCGGACGATGGTGGCGTCGAGCAGGATGCCGATGCCCAGACCGGTGGCCAGCGTCTTGAGATCCGTCCCCGGACCTGACGCGAGCGCGCTGAACGCGAGGAACAGGATGAGCGCCGCGCAGGTCACCAGCCGACCGGTGCGTCCGATCCCCTCGATCACTGCGGCGTCGGTCGATTTCGCGCCGTCGTACTCCTCTCGCACGCGGGACAGGATGAACACCTCGTAGTCCATCGAGAGCCCGAACAAGAACGCGAACACCATGAGCGGGATCCAGAACGTGACCGCGCCGGTCGCCGCGATGCCGAAGATCGCGTTCGAGCCGTGCCCGTCCTGCCAGAACAGGACCATCGCGCCGAGCGTCGCAGCCAATGACAACAGGTTCAGCAGCACGGCCTTGAGCGGCAGCAGCAGTGACCGGAACGCGCGCACCAGTAACAAGAACGTCAGGACGGCGATGATCGCGAGCATCAGCGGGAAGTTGCCGTAGACGGCATGTAGGAAGTCGATCTGCGCCGCGCCGAGTCCGGTGATCCCGATGACCCCGGGCAGGTTCGCGGCTGCGTCCTTCACCCGAGTGACCACGCCGACGGTTTTGGAGTTCACGGTCTCGTACGCAGGTTGCAGCACGACGACGCTCTCACCGTCGCGGTTGCTGCTCGATCCGCTGGGGACGAACGCGTGCGCGACGCCTTCGATCTTGGCCAAAGCGGTTGCGGTCGACTCGGCATCGTCGGTCGTGACCAACACTTCAATCGGGGTGAGCACGCCGGTCGACACCCCGCCGTCTCGCAATGTCTTCAGCGCTTCGTAAGCCGGACCGCTGCTCGCCAGCGAGCCGGACGACGCCTGCCCGATCTTCACGCCGAACAGGGCGACGACGAGCACGCCGAGCGCGACGAACGCTGCGCCCGCCGCGAACCAGCGACGACGCACGACTGCGCGGGCCCATCCGCTCCACGCGCGGCTCGCACGATTCTCGTGCCGCAGCTTCGGCCAGTCGATGCGCGGGCCGATCCCGCCGAGGATCGCGGGCGTCAGGCTGAGCGTCGTGATCACACTGGCAAGTGGGATCAGCGCGCCGCCGTAGCCCATGCTGCGCATGAACGGCACCGGCAGCACGATCAGTGCAAGCAGCCCGATCGCGACCGTCACGCCGCTGAACAGGACGGCATGGCCGGCGGTCTGCATGGCCACGACAACGGCCTCCTCGTTGTCGCGGCCGTGGTCGCGTTCCTCGCGCCAGCGCGTCACGACGAGCAACGAGTAGTCGATCGCGACACCGAGGCCCACGAGCGCGATGAGGAACTCGACGATGAATGACACGTCGGTGGCATAAGTGATCGGCCATAACAGGATGAACGTGCCGAGGATGGACGCCGCAGCGACGACGAGCGGCAAGAAGGCAAGCAGCGAACCGAACACGAACGCCAGCACGACCAGCGCGCCGACCGCGCCGAGCAAGGTCTCGCCGAGGACGCCCGGACCGCTGTCGCCCTGGTTGCCGACCGCGAGCGCGTCTTCGCCGGTGACTCCGACGGTTGCGCCGGCCGGTTTGGCCGCGTCGGCAGCCGTGCGGATCGCGTCGGTGGGCAGCACTCCGGTCGGCGACGGGTTGAACCGGTAGAACGCCAGTGCGTAGGCCGTCCGGTCGTCCTTCGGCGTGCGGAACGCCTTGTCGCCGGTGTTCGCCTCGTCGACTACGCGCAGCTGCGGGTTCGCCTTGGTGATGGCGTCGAAGGTCTTCGCCACCTCGGCCTCGTGCCCGGTGATCGTCTGGCCCGACGGCATCGTTACCGTCACCACGTACGGGCTGGTGTCACCGCCGTTCCCGAACAGCTGCTTGATCTTGGCTGCGGTCTCGGTACCGGGTTGACCGGGCAGCGAGAAGTCGATCGTGAGCCGGTTCGACACGGTGCTCGAGATGGCAGCGCCGGCCACGATTACGAGGAACCAGAACGCGATCACCCATCGGCGATGGCGTAGTACGAAATGTGCCCAGCGCTGCATCCGGCGATTCAATCGGCCCGCTGCGGCGCGCCGCAACGGGCCTAACCCCCCGATATCGGGCGGTGCTAGCCGGTCGAGACGTGGAACAGCGTGCCGATGCCGAACGTGACGGCCGCGGCGATGACGCCCAGCACAAGCTGACGGGTGCCGGCGAAGACCCACGACCGGTTGGTGAACCGGGCGGACAACGCACCGGCGAGGAACAGCGCGAGCACCGCCACGACGACCGAGATCGCGAGGGTGGTGGCGCCGAGCACGTACGGCAACAGCGGCAGCAGGGCACCGACGCTGAACGACGCCAGCGACGAACCCGCGGCCGTCCACGGACTCGGCAACTGGGTCGGGTCGACGCCGAGCTCCTCCTGCGCGTGGATCAACAGCGCCTGCTCGGGATCGCGAGAGAGCTGCTCGGCGACCTTGCCGGCTGTCTCGGGGTCGACGCCTCGCGAGATGTACATCTGCGTGAGCTCAGCCTGCTCGGCCTCGGCGTTGTTGCGCAGTTCGTGCAACTCGACCTCGAGTTCGGCCTGCGTCGACTCGTTCTGGCTCTGCACCGAGATGTACTCGCCGGTGGCCATCGAGAAGGCGCCCCCGACCAGTCCGGCGACGCCGGCCAGCGACACCTGCGACGTAGACGCACTCGCGCCTGCGACACCGGCGATCAGCGCGAAGTTCGACACGAGACCGTCCATCATCCCGAACACCGTCGGGCGAAGCCAGCCACCGCTGACGTCCCGATGGTCGTGGTGGACCTCGGCCTTTGGCTGCTCGGGCAGGTCGCCGATCAGCTCACTCGTCCGATCCGACATCGACCGGGTCCTCCTTCCGTTCGCCGTCGCCGCCTCGTCCGTCGTCGTGTCGTTGTTCGGAATCGCGCGGCTCGTCGCTGTGTGGTTCGGCATCGTGCGGCTGCCGGTCGCCGGTGTACGGACTCGTCTCGCGTTCGGCGTGGAAGGCGCCGTGCCGCACGAACCAGACCAGCGCCAACGCGAACACGATGATGCTGGTCCACACGTTCAGCCGCAGTCCGAGGATGTGGTTGGCGTGGTCGGTGCGCAGCGCCTCGATCCACACCCGGCCCGCCGTGTAACCCATGACGTACAGCGCCATGACGTTGCCACGGCCCAGGCGCAGCCGCCGGTCGAGGTAGAGCACCAGCAGGGCGATCGCGATGTCCCACAGCGACTCGTACAGGAACGTCGGTTGGTAGTGCTGGGCGAGCGCCGTCGCGCCGGCCACGCAGCGTTCGCCGCCGGACGCGGTGCCACCGGCGACGGCGTGCCCGACGGTGACGTCGAGGCAGTGCACCTGCAGCCCCCAAGGCAGGCTGGTCGGGCCGCCGTAGAGCTCGTTGTTGAACCAGTTGCCCCAGCGGCCGATGGCCTGTGCCAGCAGCACTCCCGGCGCGGCGGCGTCGGCGAAGACGAGCAGTGAGATGTTCTTGCGACGGCAGCCGATCCAGGCGCCGAACGTGCCGAGCGCTATCGCGCCCCAGATTCCGAGGCCGCCGTCCCAGATCTTCACGGCATCTATGGGGCTCGTGCCCGGCTTGCCCTCGAAGTAGAGCTCCGGGTCGGTGAGGAGGTGGTACAGCCGGCCGCCGATGATGCCCAGCACGATCGCCCAGCCCGCGACGTCCCACACGTCCTCCGGCGTGCCGCCCCGCGCTCGCATGCGCCGCGCGGCGAGCCAGAGTGCGACGAAGATGCCGGCCACGATGCACAGTGCGTAGGCGCGGACCGGGATCGGCCCGAGATGCCACACGCTCTGCGAGGGGCTCGGGAGGTAGGCGACCGGTTGCACGCCCCAACGGTATCGGCCGTACGGTCGGAAGATGCTTGGAGAGCGGATCCGCGCGTTGGTCGTCACGTCGAACGGCGGCCCCGAGGTGCTGGCGGTCGAGGATCGCCCGGTGCCGACCCCGGGGCCGGACGAAGTCGTCATCGAGGTCGCCGCCGCCGGCGTGAACTTCATCGACGTCTACCAGCGCACAGGTGTCTATGCCATCCCGACGCCGTTCGTGCTCGGGGGCGAGTGCGCGGGACACGTGAGCGCGGTCGGCTCGGACGTGACCGACTTCGCCGTCGGCGACCTGGTGGCCAGTGCCGACGCGTCGGGCGCGATGGCCGGCGCGGTCGCCGTGGCCGTCGAGGGCGTCGTGCCCGTGCCGGACGGAGTCTCGGCCGAGCAGGCGGCCGCGGCGATGCTGCAGGGCATGACGGCCCACTACCTCGTCACATCGTTGTTCGCGGTAGGCGAGGGGCACGAGGTTCTGGTGCACGCGGCGGCCGGTGGTGTCGGGCAGTTGCTCGTGCAGCTGTGCAAGGCCCGCGGCGCGCACGTCGTGGCGACGGTCGGCGCGGAGGCCAAGGCACAGATCGCGTTCGAGCTCGGCGCGGACGCCGTGATCCGTTACGACGAGGTCGACGACCTCGCCGAGGCGGTGCGGGCGTCCTCGCACGGCGGTGTGCACGTCGCCTACGACGGTGTCGGTAAGGCCACCTTCGACGCGTCGATGGCCGCCCTGCGCCGCCGCGGGATGCTCGCGCTGTTCGGTGCCGCCAGCGGCGCGGTGCCGCCCGTCGACCCGCAGCGGCTCAACTCGGGCGGGTCGCTGTTCCTGACCCGTCCGACTCTGAAGCACTACACCGCCGAACGGGACGAGCTGCTGTGGCGTTCCGGCGAGATCCTGTCCGCTATCGCCGACGGGTCGCTGCGGATCGCGATCGGAGCGACCTACCCACTCGAACGAGCAGCCGAGGCGTACCGCGCGCTCGAGGGACGCGAGACGACCGGCAAGCTCCTGCTGCTGCCGTAGGGCGTCACCACCGCAGTCGGCACCGCACTCGGCGCCCAGTCATCGCAGCACGTCGTCGCCGTGCTCGAACAGGCCGAGCTCGGCCCGGCGCGGCAGGCCTTCCCAGTCGCCCCGGGTGCTCACGGCGAACGTGCCGAGCAGCACGCCGAGTTCGAGCCGTTGCGCGACCGATCGGCCGTCCAGCCGGGCGGCGAGATAGCCGGCGGCGAATGCGTCGCCCGCCCCGACCACGTCGACCACCTCGGCCGTGCGCGCGGCGACGTGTTCGACGACGCCGTCGCACAAGACGCTCGCGCCGGCGGCGCCCTCGGTGCGCACGACCTCGCGCGGGCCGAGCGCGGCGATTGCCTCGAGGTCGCTGCCGAGCAGGTCGAGCTCGGACGGGCCGCCGAAGACCACCTCGGCCTGCGCGGCCAGCCGGCGCAGCACCGGGGCGGCTTCGTCGCGCGTCCACAGCGTCGCGCGGTAGTTGACATCGAAGCTCACCCCGACCCCGGCGTCCTTGGCGATTGCCACCGCGGTGTCGAGTGCCTTGGCCGCCGAGTCGCTCAACGCGGGGGTGATGCCCGTGACGTGCAGAAGGTCGGCCCCGGCGACCAGGTCGGCGTCGATGTCGTCGGGCGCAAGTCGCGAACCGGCCGAGTGCGCGCGCAGGTACTCGACGACGACCCGCTGCGACGTGCGGCGCGAGCGCAGCAGCACCCCGGTCGGCGCTGAGGCATCGACCTGCAGACAAGTGACGTCGACACCTTCCCCACGCAGCACGTTCAGCGCCATCCGTCCGAACGCGTCGTCGCCGACCCGGCCGATGTAGGTCGCGTCGAACCCGAGCCGGCGCAACCCGATCGCCACGGTCGCCTCGGCGCCGCACACGGACAACCTGGCGGGCGCCCCGGCGCGCATCGGCCCCTCGGTCCAGGTCGAGACCTGGCCGAGTTGTTCGCCGACGGTGACCAGACCGCTCACGAGACAGATTTCTCCATCGCGGCCGCCGCCAACGCTGCCCTGGCCCGCTCGGTGATGCCGGCGATGTCGCCGCTGTCGAGCGCGTCGCCGGTCAGCGGCGTACCCAGCCCTACGGCGAACGCGCCCGCACCGAGGAAGCCGGCGATCGCGTCGAGCGCCACTCCCCCGGTCACGACCAGGTCGATGTGCGGCAACGGATCGCGCACCGCACGGATGTAGGCCGGCCCGACGGCGGACGGGAACAGCTTCACCAACTGCGAGCCGTGATCGAATGCGGTGACGACCTCGGTGGGCGTCGTCGCGCCGGCGACCATCGGGACGTCGAGCTCGCGGGCCCGTTCGAGCGTGTCGACACGTACGCACGGCGCCACGAGGAACTGCGCGCCGGCGGCGACGGCGTCGCTCGCGTCCTGCGGCGTGATCACGGTCCCTGCCCCGGCGAGCAGGTCAGGCGTCTCGGCACGCAACCGGCGCAACGCATCGAGCGCACCGTCGCTGGTCAGGGTGAACTCGAGCGCCTGGATGCCGTTCTCGGCGAGCGCCTGCGCGGCCGCGACGAAGTGCGTGCTCGTCTTGGCTCGGAAGATGGCGAGCACCCGCGTTGCCGCGAGCGCTTCGCGGAGACGGTCGAAACTCATCAGGACTCCTTACCAGTCGTGCATACTGCCGTCAGCAAGTCTGGCAATCGGCAGGTACTTGGGCGAATACGGGTAGCGGGCCGCGGCTTCCTCGTCGAACTCGACACCGAGCCCTGGCGCATCCGACACGTCCAGCATGCCGTCGGCGAGGTGATAGCCGCCGCGGAACACCTCACCCGCCGGATCGAGATGCCCCATGTACTCCTGCACGCCGAAGTTCGGCGCGACGAGATCCATGTGCACGGCAGCGGCGATGCCGATCGGCGACACGTCGCCGGGCCCGTGCGAACCGGTGCGGACGCCGTAGAGGTCGGCGAGGTCCCAGATGCGACGCACGTGGGAGATGCCGCCTGCGTGCGGGACGGCGACGCGGATGTAGTCGATGAGCCGCTCGCTGATCAGCTGTTGGCAGTCCCAGATCCCGGAGAAGATCTCGCCGACGGCGATGGGCGTCGTCGTGCGCGAGCGGATCAGCCGGAAGGCGGCCTGGTCCTCGGCGGGGGTCGGGTCCTCCATCCAGAACATGCGGTAGGGCTCGAGACTCCGGCCGAGCCGGGCCGCCTCGTTGGCCGTGAGCCGGTGGTGCACGTCGTGCAGCAGCGCGAACCCGTAGCCGTGCTCCTCACGCACCCGGCGCATCAAGGTGGGCACGAAGTCGAGGTACGCGGCGCTGTCCCAGACCTCCTCCGCCGGCAGCTCACCGGCCGCGGGTTCGTAGGTCAGCCCGGTGCCCTGCCGGAGGCCGTAGTTCGAGCTCAGTCCGGGCACGAGCGACTGCACCCGTACCGCGCGGTAGCCGCGGGCGAGGAACTCGCCGACGTCCTTGACGGCATCGTCGATGTCGGCGCCGCTGGCGTGGCCGTAGATCGTGGCGCCGTCGCGGGCCCTGCCGCCGAGCAAGCGGTACACCGGAACGCCGAGGGCCTTTCCGGCGAGATCCCACAGGGCGATGTCGATGCCGCCGATCGCGGTTGCGGCGACACTGCCGCGCCGCCAGTACGAGCCCTTGTACAAGTACTGCCAGGTGTCGGAGATTCGGCTCGCGTCCCGACCGACGAGTAGCGGCGCCACGTGCTCGCGTATGTATGCCACGACTGACTGTTCGCGCCCGTTCAGGGTGGCGTCGCCCCAGCCGACGAGGCCGGCGTCGGTCGTGATCTTGACGGTGACGTAGTTGCGGCCGGGACAGGTGACGATGACGTCGACGGCCTCGATGCGCATGTGCTCGCGTGGACTCACGCCGCGGCCGCAGCTTCCGGCACGGGTTCTTCGGTCTCCACGTGCCCGTACACCTCGGGCAGGATGAATCGCGCGCTCAGGAAGCCGATCAGCGAGATCACCGAGATGAGCACGGTCGCCGTCGGCACGCCGAGCGCGTCGAACAGTTGCGGGAACCCGTAGATCGTCACGAACGAGGCTCCCTTGACGAAGATGTAGCCGAAGCCCGATGCCGTGCCCTTGTACCGCGTCGGCGCGACCATCGACGCGATCGTCATGCCGTTGGACGCATCCCAGTAGTGACCCCACATCAAACCGGCGGCTGCGATGGGTACGAGTGCGGTCCAGTTCAGATGCAGGAACAGCGCCGCGAGCAACAACGACACGAACGCCATGCCGAAACCCCATTGCGACAGGCCACGGTGCCCGAGCTTCTGCAGGGCGAACGGCGCGACGAACCCGCTGATGGTGGCGACGACGTAGATGGCTCCGGTGAGGAAGTTCGTCGCACCGACGCTCGACACCCCGGTGAGCACGAGGATCACCGGCAAGTAGTAGCCGAACGCCGTGAACTCGGCGCCTTGGCACGCGTTCGAGATCCAGGCGAAGATGCTCGCCCGGCGTCGGGTGCGGTCTCGCCAGATGTCCTTGAGGAAGTCGCGGTTGCGCGGTCGTTTCAGGTCGTAGTCCTCGTCGGGCAGCATCGGCAAGTCGTCGTCGAACATCTGCTTGGCGACCTTCTTCGCCTGCGAGAACCTGCCGCGCAGGATCAGCGACGATGCCGTCTCAGGTACGTCCAGCCGTCCGATCAGCAGCGCGAGCGCCGGCAGCGCGCCGAGTGCCAGACCGACGCGCCACAGGGTGCCGGTGTCCATGCCGGACAGGTACATGATCGTGATGACGATGATCGCGGCGATTTCGCCGAGGCCGAACATGCCCTGCCAGCGGCTGCCCATGACCTCGCGCTTGTGCCTGGGCATCGTCTCCATGATGTAGGCGTAGCCGGACGCGACATCGCTGCCGAGGGGGAACCCGAGCAGGAGCCGGATCACCATCAGCTGCCACATGCTCGTGACGAACGCCTGACAGATCGCGAGCAGGACGAACAGCACCATGGTTGTCAGGAACACCGGACGCCGGCCGAACCGGTCGGACAGGTAGCCGCCGAAGACCGCGCCGAGCAGCGCACCGCCCTGCACGGCGGCGCTCGTGAGGCCGAGCATCGCCGAGCTGGGATTGAACTCGGCCGTGATGAAGATCAGCAGGAACGAGATCGAGTACAGGTCCCACGCCTCGATCAGGATCGTGGAGATCATCAGCCAGCCGGTGCGGCGGCCGCTGTCCGTGCCCTGCTGATTGAGCACGTGTTGGATCGCCTGGTCGGAGAGCTTGCGCAGGTCGGCCGGCGCGATGTCAGTCCCCTTGCTCAACCCGCTCGCCATGGCTCCTCCTCGCCCTGCGGGAAATCGGATCATTCGTACGTACCCGGATCACTCACGCAACTCTCAGCAGGCGCGTCCCGAGCGGGACCGGTGAGTTGGCAGTCCGAATAGTCGCTGGAACACCGCTCGCTGCGGTGTCACGATGGGTGGGTGAGCTTCGCGACTCGCAGCGACTACCGTGACGCGCTGCATGTCCACCGCGCCTGGTACGCGACCACGGCTTTGTTCCTCGCCGCCCTCGCCCCCGGCTGGATGCTCGGCCTCACGTTGCTGTCGGTCACCCATGCCGAGGGTCTGCTCGGCTGGCTGCTGCTGATCGCTCTCCCGCTGTCCATTGCCGCCGCATGGACGTGGATGGACGCCGCGCACGTGGTTGCCGGTCTGCGCGGTCGCGCGCGGTCGTCGACGTCGATGCATCGGTGAACCCGGTTACGTCCAGTCACGCGTGACTGGCACAATCGCCGGCTATTTATGGCGATTCTTTGTCCACAGATCTGTTTTCCTTGCGCGGAAGGTATAATATCGAACAGGTGAGCACGCCGACGATGGACGAGCTGGACCGCCTGTCCGGGGCCGAGCTGCTCGACGTGCAACGGCCGACCCCACTGGATCCCACCCACCTCGGTCGACCCCCGACAACGACCACGAAGAAACCGACTCCACGACTGCCCGTGATCGGACCGTGCCCAAAGCCGACTGAAGCACGCCTTGGCAGCGTCACCGGTGCGTTCCGCAGTGGTCACCTCTGTCGCTGGGATCCGTGGTCACAGATCATGCAGTGAGATCCCAGGCCCAGGTGTCGCGATGCGCGGCGTAGATCAGCGCGTCGTGCACGCCGCCGCTCCAGCGGCGGGCGGCGCGGAGACGGGCTTCGAGGACGAAGCCGGCAGCTTCGGCGGCGTGGCACATCGCCGGGTTTCCCGAGTAAGTCGACAGATCCAGGCGCAGCGCGCCGGTCGTGGCGAACAGGTAGGTCGTCCAAAGCCCCAACGCCTCGGTGCCGATGCCCTTACCGCGGACGGCCGGGTCGTAGAGCCCGATGCCGAGTCGTCGCCAGTCGGTCTCGCGGCACTCCCAGTACCAATTGACCATGCCGATCAGGTGATCGTCATCGGGACGGGACACGACCAGCATCGTGCGAGGCGTGGGCGGCGCGAACAGCATCTCCCGGGCGCGTGCCGCGGCGCGGTCAGCCTCGACCTCGTTCGGACGGCCGAAGTACGGGCCGTTCGTGTCGTGCCAGTCGTGTTCAGGGCGGAGCCACTCGCGGTAGACGGCGACGTCGCCCGGCGTCCAGTCGCGCAACACACATCGTCGGCCCGTGATCTTCAACGCCGGCGGACGCCCTCGGACAGTTCGGCCGCCAGCGCGCGCACCGCTGCAACTCCCGACTGGTCAGGTGCATCGAGCAGGCACCGCACCAGCGCCGAACCGACGATCACGCCGTCGGCGAACCTCGCGACCTGTGCGGCCTGATCACCAGACGAGACGCCGAGACCGACACACACGGCCGTGTCAGGTACGAGGGAGCGCACTCGTTCGACAAGCCTCGCCGCCGCGTCGCCGACCGATTGGCGAGCCCCGGTCACGCCCATCACCGCTGCGGCGTAGACAAAGCCACGCGACGCGGCGGCAGTCGATGCGATACGTGCATCGGTCGAGGACGGCGCGACGAGGAAGACGCGGTCGAGGTGGTGCTCGTCGGTCGCGGCGATCCATTCGCCGGCCTCTTCCGGGATCAGGTCGGGAGTGATCGCTCCTGAGCCGCCCGCAGCGGAAAGTGCTGCAGCGTAAGCCAAAACTCCGAACTTCTCGACCTGGTTCCAGTAGCCCATCGTGACGGCGGCGGCGCCGGCGTCGACCACAGCCTGCACGGCGTCGAAGGCGTCGCGCACGCCGACCCCGGCCCGCACCGCCACCTCGGTGGCGCGTTGGATCGTGGGGCCGTCCATCACCGGATCGCTGTACGGCACGCCCACCTCGACGATGTCGCACCCGCCTTCGACGAGCGCACGCATCGCCTCGATCGACAACTCGACGGACGGAAAGCCGACGGGCAGGTAACCGATCAACGCAGCACGGTTGTCTGCCCGGCACTTCGCCAGGACGTCGGACACGGCGCTCATGCGACGGTCTCCGGATTGTGCGTCGCAGCGGGCTCGTCGAGTTGGTCCTCGAGGTCCATTCCGAAGTACTTCGTCGCGGTCTCGACATCCTTGTCGCCGCGACCGGACAGATTCACCAGGATGATCGCGTTCGGTCCGAGCTCGCGTCCGAGATCGAGCGCACCGGCAAGCGCGTGCGCCGACTCGATAGCGGGGATGATCCCCTCGGACCGTGACAGCAGCGCGAACGCGTCCATGGCCTGCGCGTCGGTGATCGGCCGGTACTCGGCGCGGCCGATGTCGTGCAGATACGAGTGCTCGGGTCCGACACCGGGATAGTCGAGCCCGGCCGAGATCGAATGCGACTCGATCGTCTGCCCGTTCTCGTCCTGCAACAGATACGAGCGCGCGCCGTGCAGCACTCCCGGCGTCCCGCCGGTGATCGACGCGGCATGGCGCCCGGTGTCGACGCCGTCACCGCCGGCCTCGAAGCCGACAAGACGCACGTCGGGGTCGGGGACGAACGCGGTGAAGATGCCGATGGCGTTCGACCCACCCCCGACACAAGCGGCAACCACGTCGGGCAGGCGTCCGCATCGCTCCAGCATCTGCGCCCGCGCCTCGTCGCCGATCACACGCTGGTACTCGCGCACCATCAACGGGAACGGATGCGGGCCCGCCACCGTGCCGAACACGTAGTTGGTCGTGTCGACGTTGGTCACCCAGTCACGCATCGCCTCGTTGATCGCGTCCTTGAGCGTGCGTGATCCGGTCGTCACGGGCACGACCTCGGCACCGAGCAACCGCATGCGCGCGACGTTGAGCGCCTGGCGCCGCGTGTCCTCCTCGCCCATGTAAACCACGCAGTCGAGACCGAGCAGCGCCGCGGCGGTCGCCGTCGCGACCCCGTGCTGGCCGGCACCGGTCTCGGCGATGACCCGCTTCTTGCCGATGTGCCGGGTCAACAATGCCTGGCCGAGCACGTTGTTGATCTTGTGCGATCCGGTGTGGTTGAGGTCTTCGCGTTTGAGAATGACGCGCGCTCCGCCGGCGGCCTGCGAGAACTTCGGCACGTCTGTGATCGGGGAAGGGCGGCCGGTGTAGTCGCGCTGCAACGCCTGCAGCTCCGCGCGGAACGCGGGATCGGCCTGCGTCTCATGGAAGGCGACGGTCAGGTCGTCGATCGCGGCGACGAGCGCCTCGGGGACGAACCGGCCGCCGTAGCGACCGAAGTGTCCGGACAGATCGGGGACGACGGCAGAGTCGGTCATGACAGAACTCCAGGCAGGTGAGAGGGACGACGTTGGTGACATTCCGTCACGCGTGCCATCGCCCGCTTCCGACCACCTGCATGCCCCGAGTCTAGTAACCCGTCGAAATCGCCAGGCGGGCGTGCCGATTCGGCGGAGACGGCCGAGGTGTGGCAGCTACGGTTGACCCGTGGACGACCAGGCGCAGTCGCAGGGCTACGAAGCGCCCGCGCCGTTCGCGCCGCCGTCCCTGCGTGGCGCGCCGCTCAACGAGCTCTCGGTGTACGGCCGCACGACATATCCCGCGTCACCGATGCAGCCGGTAGCGGTCTATCCGGCGATCGGATTCGCGTACCCGCCGCCGTACCCGCCTGTGCCGGCAGCGCCGACCGGTACCTGGACGCCCGGGCAGGGATGGGTGCCCCAGGGCGGCGTCGACCGCACCGCACGGCGCCGCACGATCGCCGTCGTGACCGCGGTGGTGCTCGCCCTGTTGGCGGTCATCGGCGTGCTCGCGGTGAGCGCCGCCGGCCCGGCCCAGCGCGGCCTGAGCCTGCCCGATTCCGCCGGTCCCTACGTGCGCCTGTCGACGGTGAGCGGCAGTCACGTGAGCTCGATCTTCGGCAGCACCGGCACGTTCGGATCGATCTCGAACGCCGACCTCGCCTCGGCCAAGATCGCGATCTATGGCCGCGGTGCGCAGTCGGCGCCGAGCGCCCTGTTCGTCGGGTTCGACGCCGCCGACAGCCCGACCATCGGAAGCCAGTTGCGCTCCGAGGACGCCACGCAGGTCACCGAGGCCGTGTTGGCCGGCGCAGGCGCCTCCGCCAACTCCGTCCCGGTCGACGCGGGGCCGTTCGGAGGCTCGCTCGAATGCAGCGCGGTGCACGTCGACGGCCTCGACGCGACCGTCGGCGTCTGGGCCGACAGCGACACGCTGGGCGTGGTGCTGTTGTTCGACCCCACCCTGGGGCCGTCGCTGCCGCAGACGGGCACGATCACGCGCAGCTTCCGCGCGCAGGCCGAGCACTAGACCGGAATTACGGGGCGTTCGACACCAGCGCGCACTCGAAACTGCGCGACGACGGAATGTAGGCCCACCCGACCTGCACGGCGGTCATGCTGTCGGAGAGCAGCCAGCTGTCGCCTCCGTTCGCAGCGATCTTCGCGATGACCTGGCGCCCGCTCTGTCCAACCGGTTCCCAGTAGAAGCCGCTCGGGCACTGGTCGCCCGCCGTGACGGCGCACGTGCGCGCAGCCTGGGTCACCGAACCGTGGACGGCAGGCTTGCCGTGCTGCGCGCGGTAGGCGTTGAGCGCGCGCACCGCATTGCCCACGTCGTCGGGCAGGTCACACGGCGCGCTGGACGGGCACGAGACCGCCGTATTGCTCGGCCGGGTCTTGTGATGGTGGCGGTGGGGCTTGGTCACCGGCCCGGACGACGCGTTGCTCGGCCTGCTGCCACCGGTGACGGTGACCGCCGGGCCGCCCTTGGGTTTGCCGGCGGTCGTCGTCGTGTTCTTGCTGTTGCCGAGCACGGCCACCATGATCCCGACGATGACCAGCGCGACGATCGCGAGCACGCCGAGTGCGATCGCGGCGCGTTGGCGTTCACCCGTCTCGACGGGACGCAGCGGTTGGGTGTCGGGATCGCGGGTGCCGAGCGATTCGCGTGGGTCCGTGTTCATCGCATTCACAGAGCGCGACGCGGGGTTGCCGGATGTGCTCCGGCCGTAACGAGTTCGGCGACGGCATGCCGTGGATCGGAGGTCGTGACCAGGTTCTCGCCGACGAGCACGGCATCGGCACCGGCCGCGGCGTACTCGATCAGGTCGAGCGGGCCACGCACTCCCGACTCGGCGATCTTCACCACGTCGCTCGGCAGCCCGGGTGCGATCCGTTCGAACGTCGACCGGTCGACCTGCAGCGTCTTCAGGTTGCGGGCGTTGACCCCGATCACCCGCGCGCCGGCGTCGACGGCGCGGGACGCCTCGTCCTCGGTGTGCACCTCGATGAGCGCCGTCATGCCGAGCGACTCGATGCGTTCACGCAGCCCGGTCAACGCGTTCTGCTCGAGCGCCGCGACGATCAGCAGCACCACGTCCGCACCGTGCGCTCGCGCCTCGTGCACTTGGTAGGAGCTGACGACGAAGTCCTTGCGCAGCACCGGCACCTGCACCCGGGCACGCACAGCGTCCAGGTCGTCGAGCGAACCGCCGAAGCGACGCTGCTCGGTCAGCACGCTGATCATCCGGGCGCCGCCCGCCTCGTACTCGACCGCCAGAGCGGCCGGATCGCTGATCGAGGCCAACGGGCCCTTGGACGGGCTGCGGCGCTTCACCTCGGCGATCACGCCGACGCCCGGTGCGCGCAGCGCCGCAAGGCCGTCCACGGCGGGACGGGCCGCGGCGGCGCGGGCCTTGACCTCGTCGAACGGCACAGCCGCTTCGCGACCCGCGACATCCTCACGGACGCCGGCGACGATCTCTGCGAGCACGTCGCTCGGGGCGTTACCGGACACGTCGCCAGACATGTCGCCCACGTCGTCAACCCCCCGTGGCAATCGTGTTCGGCGGTCGTTCCGTCCGGTACGAGACTAACCGCCGCGGCTCAGTGCGCGTCCCGTGGGTCGCGTTCGGTGGGGTCGTCGCCGCGTTCCAGCGCTGTCCACATCGATGCATCCGCGCGGGCGCGCGCCTGCTCAGGGTCGACGGGCGCGCGCTCGTAGCGGGCGGACAGGCCCGCCCACCGTGCTCCGCGCCAGGCGATCAGCAACCCGGCAGCGACGACGAGCACGGCGCCGGCGAGTGACAGCACGGCCCAGCCGGGATGGGTCGCCACGTGCGGGGTGCCGGCGACCTGGGGATGCGCTGCGCGCACGAGCTCACGCGCGCGCGTGGCATCGACGGCGGGCATCGCCGAGGCCGTCCGCCAGATCAGGGCCACACCGCTGGCTGCGACGAGCGCACCGATCACGCGTCGCGCTCCGCCCTTCGTGGCGATGACGGCCACGACCCCGGCGAGGGCGACAAGAGCGAGTGCGGTGACCGCGCCGTCGACAGTGCGTCCCGACACGGAGACGACGTCGTCGGTGAACGGGTGCTCACGCGCGGTCCTGATCGTCTGCCAGGTGCGAGTCGCGATCAGCAGTACCGCACCGGCACCGACGATCTGTGCGGCCAGCGCGGCGGCGAACGCCTTCATCGGCGCACGGGGCGCAACGTCTCCGCGGTCGCGATCGCCTGCAGCACCGCGCGGGCCTTGTTGCGGGTCTCCAGTTCCTCGAGTTCCGGCTTGCTGTCTGCGACCACACCGGCTCCGGCCTGGACGTACGCCGTTCCGCCGACCATGACGGCGGTGCGGAAGCAGATGGCCATGTCGATGTCGCCGGCGGGATCGAGATACCCGAGCGCGCCGCTGTAGATACCGCGCCGCACCGGCTCGAGCTCGTCGATCAGTTGCATCGCACGCACCTTCGGCGCGCCGGTGACCGTGCCGTGCGGAAATGCCGAGACGAACACGTCGAACGCGTCGAACTCTTCGCGCACCTCGCCGGTGACCGTCGAGACGATGTGCGAGACGTTGCTGTACTTCTCGACCACGCCGAACTCGACGACGTTGACGGTGCCCGGCGTGCACACGCGGCCGAGGTCGTTGCGGGCGAGATCGACGAGCATGACGTGCTCGGCGCGCTCCTTGGGGTCGCTGAGCAGCTCCCCGATGAGTTCAGCATCGCGCTCGGCGGTGTCGCCACGTTTGCGGGTGCCTGCGATCGGGTGGATCGTCGCCTCGCGACCGTGCACCGTCACGAGTGCTTCCGGGCTGCATCCGACGAGATCGAGCCCGTCCAGATGCAGGAAGTACATGTACGGCGACGGATTGAGCGTGCGCAGCACGCGGTACACGTCGAGCGGGTCGGCGTCGGTGTCCACCTGGAAGCGCTGGCCGGGCAGGATCTGGAACACCTCGCCCGCGCGGACGTACTCGATGCAGCGTCGCACCATGTCCTGGTACTCGCCGGGAGCGCAGGTCGACTTCGGTTCGCCGGGCACCACCGTGCGGTCGATCGCCGACAGCGACGGCGGGGTCGGCGTGGCCAGGTCTGCCTGCATGCGGTCGAGGCGCTCAATCGCGTCGTCATAGGCGACATCGAGGTCGGTTGCGGTCATGTCCGGTGAGATCACCGCATTGGCGATCAGCACGACGCTGCACTCGTGCTGGTCGACCGCTGCGAGATCGGTGACGAGCAGCATCGCCAGCTGCGGGAGGCCGAGGTCGTCGCGAGCGACGGACGGCAGCGGTTCGAGGTGGCGCACGACGTCGTAGCTCAGGTAGCCGACGAACCCGCCGGCCAGCGGCGGCAGCCCCGGCAGCCGCGGTGAACGCACGGCTCGCCACGACTGCGCCAGCACAGTCAGCGGATTGCCCTCGGTCGGCAGCCCCGCGGGGACGTCGCCCGTCCACACCGCGTCGTCGCCGTCGGCACTGAGCGTGGCGCAGGCGCGCACGCCGATGAACGACCAACGGCTGAACGAGCGTCCCGGCTCGGCGGACTCGAGAAGGAACGTTCCGGGCCGTCCGCCGGCAAGCTTGTGGTAGACACCGACGGGAGTCTCGGCGTCAGCGAACAACGTGCGTGTGATCGGCACGAGCCGGTGCGTCGCTTTGAGGCCGTCGAGATCGGCGCGCGAGATCATGAGATCAAGTCCGCGTCGAAGCAGGTGCGGTCGCCGGTGTGACACGCAGCGCCGACCTGATCGACCTTCACCAGTACAGCGTCGGCGTCGCAGTCGAGCGCCACCGACTTCACGTACTGCACGTTGCCCGACGTCTCGCCCTTGACCCAGTACTGGCGGCGCGAGCGTGACCAGTAGGTCGCCCGCCCTGTCGTCAGCGTGCGATGCAGGGCTTCGTCGTCCATCCAGCCGACCATGAGGACCTCGCCGGTGTCGTGTTGCTGGACAACGGCGGCGATCAGTCCGGCGGGGTCGCGCTTGAGGCGCGCGGCGATGGCTGGGTCGAGCGGCACCCCTCGATTGTGCCGAACGGCCTCAACTCGTGACCGCGGGCAGTGCGATCGTGGCCGTGCTGCCGTGCTCTACCGAGCTGTCGAAGTACACCGTCCCGTTGTTGGCGGCGACGATCGAGGCCACGATCGACATGCCCAGACCCGATCCGCCGCGCTGCCGGCTGCGTGCCTTGTCGGCGCGCCAGAAACGCTCGAAGACGTGCGCCGCCTCGTCCCGGGGCAGGCCCGGCCCGCCGTCGATGACTTGAATGACCACGGAGTCGTCCTGCAGCGCGGACGTCGCGCGAATGGGACGCTCGGGCGCGGTGTGCACAGCGGCGTTGGTCATCAGGTTGCGCACCGCGCGCAGCAATTGGTCGCGGTCGCCGACGGCGTGCAGCCCCGGGGCCGATTCGACGTCGATCTGCCGCTCGGGGAACGCGGCGCGAGTGCCGGCGACGGCGTCATCGACGAGTTCGGCGACGTCGATGAGTTCATTGACCGGCTCGCCGCTGCGATCGCTGCGCGCGAGCATCAGCAGGTCCTCGACCAGTCGCGACATCCGGGTGCCCTCGGACTCGATGCGCGACAGGTTGTCGTCGTGCATCTCACCAGCAGCGCGCTGCATCCGCGCCAGCTCGGCGTAGCCGCGGATCGACGTGAGCGGCGTGCGCAGCTCATGCGACGCGTCGGCGAGGAACTGCCGCAGCCGCGCCTCGCTCTCCAGACGGGCCGCGAACTGAGTCTCGACCGCAGACAGCAACGTGTTCATCGACTGTGCGAGCTGGCCGACCTCGGTGCTGTCGTCGTCCACCTCGACACGCCGTTCGAGCCCGGCGCCGGTCGGCGAGAGTTCGGCGGCGACCTCGTTCGCCGTGGCTGTCACCCTGCGCAGCCGACGCAGACTGAACCGCACGCCGTACGACGTGGCAAGCACGGCGATCACAATGGCTGCGCCGCCGATGATGAATTCGAGAATGATCAGCTGGTGCAGCGTGCGATGTTCCTCGTCGGTCGATAGTCCGATCACGAGCAGGGCCGGCTGATCGCCCGACGAGGAATCGCCGACCGCGTCGCTGACCAGTAAGCCCTCGCCGTCGGTCGTCGTCGACCTCGCGAGATTCTTGGCCGACTCATGTTCGCCGAACAGTGCACGTTGCGTCGCATCGAGGTGCAGCCTTCTGACCCCGGAGACATCGGCGCGTACGTCAGGATCTTTCCGGATCCCGGCGACAGGGCGACGAGCCATACATCGGTCGGGGGCGGCACCGGACCGGAGTGCTCTTGGACGCTGAGAATCTGTGCGAGCGACGCCTGCGAGACCGTTGACTGCAACTGCTGGTCCAGGCGCTGGTCGAGGAAGTACCGCAGCGCGAACCACGTGCCGCCGCCGATCAGCGCGACGAGCACGACCACGAGCGCGACGACACCGGTGACCAAGCGGGCCGTCAGGCTTCGTGGGCCGAGCCGATCGCCAAGCCGCCGTCGGCGCGACCCGTCCGGCACGAGGCCGGCGGAGGTCATGGGTTCATACGCGCGGCGCCTTGATCACGTAGCCGGCGCCGCGGATGGTGTGGATCAGCTTGGGCTCGACGGAGTCGACCTTCTTGCGCAGGTAGCCGATGTAGAGCTCGACGATGTTCGACTGACCCTGGAAGTCGTATTTCCAAACCCGGTCGAGGATCTGCGCCTTCGACAGCACGACCCGCTCGTTGCGCATGAGGTAGCGCAGCAGCTCGAACTCGGTGGCGGTGAGGTGCACCTCGACCCCTGCGCGGGTGACCTCGTGGCTGTTCTCGTCGAGTTCGAGGTCCGCGATGCGCAGCACGCCGTCGCGGCCCTCCTCGGGCGCCGAGCGGCGCAGCACGGCGTGCACGCGGGCGAGCAGCTCCTCGATGGAGAAGGGCTTGACGACGTAGTCGTCCGCGCCGGCGCGCAGGCCGCCCACGCGGTCGCCGGCGGTGTCGCGGGCGGTGAGGAAGATGACGGGGATCTGCGAGCCGGCCGCACGCAGCTCCTGCAGCACGCCGAAGCCGTCGCGTCCGGGCATCATCACGTCGAGCACGATCAGGTCGGGGTCGTACTGCGCGATCTTGGCCAGCGCGTCGTTGCCGTTGTCGGCCGTGAGCGTCTCGAAACCGTCGAAACGCAGTGCCGAGGAGACCAGGTGGGTCACGTTGTCCTCGTCGTCGACGACCAGGACCCGGCGCTTCGTGGATGTTCCGGACGACATCGCTGCACTCATCTTCTCTCCTCGGACCAGCATGGGCGCTCGCGGTAAGCGTCCGCTGTATCCAGACTGAGGGGTGGCGCTGAGTCGAAGCTGGGCGGTTGCTGTGACTAGGGTATGTGCTCCTGTGCCGAATCGGGTGCCGGCGCCTGTGAAGCGGTGCCGCCGCGGCGCATCCAGGGCGGCACGTCCTGGCGCAGGTGTTCCCAGGTGACCGGCATCATCGCCAGCACGAGCGAGGCCAGGGACGTGATCGCGAGCAGGATCGGGATCGTCGCCGACCCGCTGGAGCGGTCGCTGAGGAAGTAGATCGAGGTCGCGAGCAGCGCCAGCTGGCACAGCACGAACAGCCAGCGCCGCCGTCCGTCCAGCAACCAGTACGCGGCGAGCGAGCCGATGATGAACAGCGCGAGCGCCAGCAGACCGGCCAGCAACTCGCTGGTCTTGCTGTCACCGACGTCCGGCGGCGTCACCGGGTGCACCGTGCCGCGCGTGATGAACAGCACCGCGTAGACGGCGAGGAACGGCAGCGGAGCCACGCCGGCAGCGACCGCACCGATCACCACGGGCGGTGCCTCGCGGTGGATGTCGTCGTCGGCTGCACGTGGGGGCACGAACGGATTCTAGAGTCAGACCATGCCCGGACACGCGCTTCAAGAGCGAGTCGAACTCGCCGAAACCCTGCGCAGCACCGAACCGGCCGCCGCAACGTTGTGCGGCGAGTGGTCGGCGGCCCAGCTCGCTGCCCATCTCGTGCTGCGCGAACGCTCGATCACCGAAGTGCTGGGACGGGTGCCGTCCGAGCGGGCGCACGCGGTGGCGCAGCGCGCACTGGATGCGTACGTGTCGCGCACGCCGTATCGCGACATCGTGTCCGCCGTCGCCGTCGGACCGCCGCTCTGGTCGCCGTTCGCCCTGCCCGCGGCACGGGAGGCGGTGAACCTGCTCGAGTACGTGATCCACCACGAAGACATCCGCCGGGCCGCGAGCGGATGGGTGCCGCGCGTGCTTCCCCCGCAGCGGCAGGCCGCGGTGTGGTCACGCTTACGGCTGGGCGCCAAACTCACCCTGCGCGCGATGCCGGTCCCGGTGCGGTTGGTGTGGCCCGAGCACGGCGAGATCTCGGTCGGGCGCGGGGAGCGGGCCGTCACGGTGACGGGCGCGCCCGCGGAACTGGCGCTTGTCGCGTTCGGCCGTCAGCCGGTGGCCAGGGTCGAGTACGACGGCCTCGCCGACGCAGTCCAGCGCGTCCGTGGCGCCGACATCGCCGTCTGAGGTACTGCCGACAGTGTCGATCGCGGAGCGCCTTGCGGTTGTCGCGCGGCCCTCCGTTCTGCGGCTGGTCGGCGCCGGGCTGATCTCCGGAATCGGCGACTGGCTGCTCGCGATCGCGCTCCCCATCTACGTATATGCGCTGACCGGGTCGACGCTGCGCTCCGCCGGCACGATGACACTCGAACTCGTCGCTGCCCTCGTGTTCGGGCAGTTTGCGGGTTTGGTGGTCGACCGGTTCGATCGTCGCCTGCTCTTGGTGATCGCGAACCTCGTGCAGGCCGTGCTGCTCCTGCCGCTGCTCGCGGTACGCGGCGTGGGAGAACTCCCGATCGTCTATCTCGTCTCGGCGGTGCAGTCAGCCGTGTCCACTGTGTCCGGACCGGCCGAAAGCTCACTGGTCCCGTCGCTCGTCGAACCGGACGAGCTGATGCGGACGAATACGGTCGTCAGCACGGCGAACGACGTCTCCAAACTCATCGGAGCGGCGGCCGGCGGGATCGTGCTCGCCGCTATCGGTCTCGACGGGGTCGTCCTTGTCGACGCGCTGACGTTCGTCGCCGCCGCGCTGCTGCTGGCAGTGCGGTTCCCGGTTGCGACACCACCGGGTGACGACGCGTACGACGGCAAGGGACGGTTCCGCCGGTGGCGCGAGGGCATGACGCTTGTCCGGCGCACGGCTCAGCTGCGCAACTGCTTCGTTCTCGTGGTGATCAACCAGTTGGCGCAAGGTATCGCCCTCGCGCTGATCGTCGCGTTCTTCGTGACCGACCTGCATCGCGGCAGCGCCGCGGTCGGCGTCTTCCGGAGTTTCCAGGTCATCGGCACGCTTCCTGCCGGGATCATCCTGACCATCTACGCAGCGCGCCTTCGTCCTGAATTGATCCTCAAGGTCGGGCTGGCCACATCCGCTGTCATCGAGTTCCTCATCTGGAACGGGCCGAGCGTCACGGGCTGGTTCGGGTATTACCTCGGCCTGGAAATCCTGCTCGGACTCCCCGGAATGGCAGCGTTCGTCGCATTCATCACGCTGCTGCAGACAGCAACGCCGGAGAAATTCCGCGGGCGAGTATTCAGCCTCATTGGTGCGCTGAGCAGCGCGGCCCTGCTCGTCAGCGTGCTCGTCGGTGGGGCGCTCGGCGAGGTGTTCGACCCACGCACGGTGCTGAACGCAACCGTCGCGCTCGAGGCCCTGACCGCCGCCGCCGCGTTCGTGCTGTTCAGGGGAGTTACCGCACCACAAGGTCAGCGGCGCGCAGCGAGTCCTTGACGTCGCCGACGGTCAGGTCGCCGAAGTGGAACACGCTCGCGGCGAGCACGGCGTCGGCGCCGGCGTGCACCGCGGGGGCGAAGTCCGCGAGCTTGCCCGCTCCGCCGCTGGCGATCACCGGGACGGTCACTGCCGCGCGCACGAGGCGGATCAACTCCAGGTCGTAGCCGTCCTTGGTGCCGTCGGCGTCCATCGAGTTGACCAGGATCTCCCCCGCGCCGAGCTCGGCCGCCTGTTGCGCCCAGCCGACCGCGTCGATGCCGGTACCGCGCCGCCCGCCGTGCGTGGTGACCTCGAAACCGGACGGTGTCCCCGCCCGCCGCGCGTCGACCGACAGCACCAGCACCTGCCGTCCGAACCGCTCGGCGATCTCGGCTACCAGTTCGGGACGGGCGATGGCGGCGGTGTTGACGCCGACCTTGTCGGCACCCGCGCGCAGCAGGGCGTCCACATCGGCCACAGTGCGCACGCCGCCGCCGACGGTGAGCGGGATGAACACCTGCTCGGCGGTGCGCCGCACGACGTCGTAGGTCGTCTCGCGGTCGCCGCTGGACGCAGTGATGTCGAGGAACGTGAGCTCGTCGGCACCCTGCGCGTCGTAACGCCGGGCCAGTTCGACCGGGTCGCCGGCGTCGCGCAACCCGACGAAGTTGACGCCCTTGACGACCCGTCCGGCGTCGACGTCGAGGCACGGGATGACACGGACCGCGAGGCTCAACGGACGGCCTCGAGCGCGTCGGACAGCGTGAAAGCACCCGCATAGAGGGCCTTGCCGACGATGGCGCCTTCGACGGTGCCCAGCGCGGCGATCGCCCGCAAATCGTCGAGCGACGACACGCCGCCGCTGGCCACCACAGCGGCGTGCGTGCGCGCACAGACCTCGCGCAGCAGGTCGAGATTGGGTCCGGTGAGCGTGCCGTCGCGGCGCACGTCGGTGACGACGTAGCGTGCGCAGCCGTCGGCGTCCAGGCGCGCCATGGTCTCCCAGAGGTCGCCGCCGTCCTGCGTCCAGCCGCGCGCTGCGAGTGTCGTCCCGCGCACGTCGAGGCCCACGGCGATCTTGTCGCCGTGCTCGGCGATCGCGGCGCGCACCCAGTCGGGCGACTCGAGCGCAGCGGTGCCCAGGTTGACCCGTGCGCACCCCGTCGCGAGTGCCGCGGTCAGCGAGGCGTCGTCACGGATGCCGCCGGACAGTTCGACCGCGACGTCGAGGCGGGCGACGACCCCGGAGAGCAGTTCGCGGTTGTCGCCACGTCCGAAGGCGGCATCGAGATCGACCAGGTGGATCCACTCGGCGCCGTCGCGCTGCCACGTCAGCGCCGCCTCGAGCGGATCGCCGTACGACGTCTCCGAGCCCGCCTCGCCCTGCACCAGGCGCACCGCGGCGCCGTCGGCGACGTCGACGGCGGGCAGCAGGGTCAGGCTCACCGTTTGCTCCGATCGAATGTCAGCATCGCCAGCGCGGGAGTCGCGACGATCAGCACGAGCAGCACGAGCAGCACCGCCGACAGCGAACTCGTGAACAGGTAAGCGAGCAGCAGCACCACGAGGTCGAGCGTGAGCAGCGCGGCGATCGACTCCTTGCGCCGGCGATAGCCGGAGCCGTGGCGCCACAGCCGGTTGCGTCGCCAGACCAGATCGCGCCGCTCGCGGCGGCGCTCCCGGGCGGCGTCCTTCTCGCGCCGCTCGCGCTCGGCGGCCGCGCGCTGCGTCGCCGCGGCCTCCCGCACCGCCCTCGCCCGCGCGCGCTCCTTGCTCACGTCCCACTCCCGTCCCGACAGTGGTCAGTTTCGGCCACAGTGGTCAGTTGTAACTGACCACTGTGGGCCGAACTGACCACTGCCGGAGGTGGAAGGAGCGTCACAGGGTGGCCAGCCAGTTCTCGAGCAGGGTCGCGCCGGCGTCGCCGGACTTCTCCGGATGGAACTGCGTCGCCGACACCAGCCCGTCCTCGACCGCGGCGGCGAAGCGCGATCCGTACGACGCGTACGACACCAGCCCGGACGTGTGACCGGCGGCGTAGGAGTGCACGAAGTAGAACCGCGTGTCGGCGTCGAGGCCGGCGAACAGCTTCGAGCCGGCGCACATCTCGACCGTGTTCCACCCCATGTGGGGCAGGACGGGCGCCTGCAGTCCCTCGACACGGCCGGGCAGCACACCGAGTCCGGCCGTCTCGACACCGTGCTCGACCCCGGCCTCGAACAGCACCTGCATGCCGACGCAGATGCCGAGCAGCGGACGCATCGCAGCCAGTCGCGCGGCGATCGTGGCCGCGCCGTCGATCGCCGCCAGCCCCGCCATGCACGCTGCGAACGCACCGACTCCCGGCACCACAAGGCCGTCGGCGGCCAGTGCCGCGGCAGCGGACGAGGTCACGGTGACGTCGGCCCCGACCCGTTCGAGGGCACGCTGCGCAGAGCGGAGATTGCCCGATCCGTAGTCGAGGACGACGACGCGCTTTATAGTGCACCCTTCGTGGACGGCACACCGTCGACGCGCGGATCGAGCTCGACCGCGGCGCGCAACGCACGCGCGACCGCCTTGTACTGCGCCTCGGTCACGTGGTGCCAGTCGCGTCCGGAATGCACGATGAGGTGCAGCGCCAGTGCGGCGTGATGGGTGAACGACTCGAACACGTGCCGGGTGAGCGTCGTCGCGTAGTCGGGCCCGATCATGGGCGGCGCACCGTCCGGCTCGCGGTGCACCAGGTACGGACGGCCGGACAGATCGACCGCCGCCTGCACCAGGCACTCGTCCATCGGGATCATGGCGTCGCCGAACCGGCGCGTGCCGGCCTTGTCGCCGGCGGCCTGCGCGAACGCCTGTCCCAGCGCGATGGCGGTGTCCTCGACGGTGTGGTGCGCGTCGATGTGCAGGTCGCCCTCGACCTGGACGGTGAGGTCGAACAGCGCGTGCTTGCCGAAGGAGGAGAGCATGTGGTCGTAGAACCCGACGCCGGTCGCCACGTCGGTGTGGCCGTGACCGTCGAGGTCGATCGTGACGAGCACCTTGGTCTCGCGCGTCGCGCGCTCGATACGCCCCGTGCGCGTCATGAGCAGACCTCCTGCAGTGCGGTTCGGAAGGCTGCCATCTCCGCGGGCGTCCCGATCGAGACCCGCAGCCAGCCGTCGGGTCCAGTTTCCCGGATGAGCACGCCGCGGTCGAGCAGGCCCTGCCAGACGGCGTGCCGGTCGGCAAACCTGCCGAACAGGACGAAGTTCGCATCCGAGTCGGCAGCCTGCAGCCCGATCGAGCGCAGCCACTCAACCGTGCGGTCGCGCTCGGCACGCAGCTCGTCCACCGCCGCCAGCAGCGTGCCCGCGTGCGCCAGCGCAACCCGCGCGACGGCCTGGGAGACCGTCGAAAGGTGGTAGGGCAGCCGCACGATGCGCAGCGCGTCGACCACCGCAGGCGCCGCCGCGAGGTAGCCGAGCCGGCCCCCGGCCAGCGCGAACGCCTTCGACATGGTGCGCGTCACCGCCAGGCGTGGGTAGCGCGGCAGCAGCGACAGCGCGCTCGGCGTGGCCGCCCGGCGGAACTCGGCGTAAGCCTCGTCGACAACGACCATCCCCGGGGCCACCTCGAGCACCGCCTCGACGTCGGCCAGCGGCAGCGCCGTGCCGGTCGGGTTGTTCGGCGAGGCCAACAGCACGACCGACGGCCGGTGCGCCTCGATCACCTCGCGGGCGGCCGCGACGTCGATCGTGAAGTCGGTGGCCCGGCGCCCGACGACCCAGGCCGAATGCGTGTCGCGCGCGTACTCGGGATACATCGAGTAGGTCGGCGCGAACGACACCACGGTGCGGTCCGGCCCGGCGAACGCCTGCAGCAGGTGCAGCATGACCTCGTTGGAGCCGTTGGCGGCCCACACGTTCGCCGCGCTGATGCCGGACGCGCCGTCGGCGTTCAGATAGGACGCGAGGTCGGCGCGCAGCGCCACGGCGTCGCGGTCGGGGTACCGGTTGAGCGACCGCGCGGCGTCGGCGACTGCGGCCGCCATGGCCGCGACCACCTGGTCGCCGGGCGGGTACGGGTTCTCGTTCACGTTCAGCTGCACCGCGACGTCGAGCTGCGGGGCGCCGTAAGGCTGTTCGCCGCGCAACTCGTCCCGGATCGGCAGGCCACCCCACGAAGGTCCCTCGCCTCGCTCGTCAACTCCGCGGGGACCCCGGGATTCGCTCGGCCGAGTCACGCTCACAACCGCGCGCTGACGGCTGCGCCGTGCGCCGGCAGGTCTTCGGCCGCCGAGAGCGCGAGCACGTGCGGCGCGACGTCGGCCAGCGCCGCGGCGTCGTACTCGACGAGGTGCACGCCCTTGAGGAACGACTGCACCGACAGCCCGGACGAGTGCCGGCCGGTGCCCCCGGTCGGCAGCACGTGGTTCGACCCGGCGCAGTAGTCGCCGAGCGACACCGGTGCGTGCGGGCCGACGAAGATGCAGCCGGCATTGGTGACGCGCTCGGCCCAGCCACGCGCGTCGGCGGTGATCACCTCGAGGTGCTCGGCGGCGTAGGCGTCGACGACAGACAGGCCCTGCTCGAGATCCCGCACCAGGCACAATGCCGACTGCGCGCCGGACAGCGCCGCGCTCACCCGCTCGACATGCTTGGTCAGCTCGACCTGCCGCTCGACCTCGGCCTCGACGGCCTCGATCAGCGCGGGCGAGTCGGTCACCAGCACCGAGGCGGCCATCGTGTCGTGCTCGGCCTGGCTGATCAGGTCGGCGGCGACGTGCACCGGCTCGGCGGTGTCGTCGGCCAGGATCGCGATCTCGGTCGGGCCGGCCTCGGAGTCGATGCCCACGACGCCCCGGACGAGGCGCTTGGCCGCGGCGACGTAGATGTTCCCGGGGCCGGTGACCACGTCGACCGGCGCGATGTCGAGGTCGGCATCACCGTACGCGGCGAGCGCGACGGCCTGCGCGCCGCCGACCGCGTAGACCTCACCGACACCGAGCAGCGCGCACGCCGCCAGGATGGTGGGGTGCGGTAGCCCGTCGAACTCCTTCTGCGCCGGGCTGAACACGGCGATCGAACCGACCCCGGCCACCTGCGCCGGAACGACGTTCATCACGACGCTGGACGGGTAGACCGCGAGCCCACCCGGGACGTACAGGCCCACCCGGGCGACCGGGATCCAGCGTTCGGTGACCGTGCCGCCGGGTACGACCTCGACGTCGACGCGCTCGCGCCGCTGCGCCTCGTGGACGATGCGGGCCCGGCGGATCGACTCCTCGAGCGCGGCCCGGACGGCCGGGTCGAGCCGGGACAGGGCGTCGGCCAGCGCGGCGGCCGGAACCGCGGGCGTCGCCACGTCCACACCGTCGAAACGCAGAGTCGCCTCGCGCACCGCCGGGTAGCCGCGGGCCGCGACGTCGGCGACGAGCGGGCTCACCGCGGCGAGCGCCGCCTGCACGTCGACCTCGGCCCGCGGCAGCACCCGGCGCAGGTCTGCCGGGGTGGCCGAACGCAGATCGAGACGACGGATCACGGATTTAGTTTACGGATCGGCCGAACCTGCCGATGAGGGTTTCGGAGGCATGACCAACCTCCGCCTCCGGAGTTCGCTGAAGCCCCGGGTCTTCCTACCCCGCAGGAGCACTCGCATGACCGACGATCGTCTGCACCGTCCGGCCGGCGACTCGCGCGCGAGGCGCGGTCGCCCGGCGACCGGTCGGGCCCTGGCGCTCGGCCTCGTGGCGAGTACGGCGGTCGCGCTGCTGAGCGCTCCGGCAGCGACTGCAGCCACGACCGCGGACACGACCGCCGCGACCGCTGCCCCGGCGACCTCGGCATCGGCGCGCAGCGGCCCCGTCGGCACGCTCTGGGGCGACACGCTCGCCAACGCGGCCGCGCTCACCGGCAACCGCGGCTACCGGGCCGCCCAGGATCCCGGCTCGCTCTACACGGTCGAGAACGCGATCGGCGCTCGCGCGGTCTGGCTCGCCCGCGACGCTGCCGGCCGGCAGATCACCGGCCAGGGCGTCGGCGTGGCCCTGCTCGACACCGGGACGGCCGACATCGCCGGACTCGACGCGGCTCACAAGCTGACCTACGGTCCGGACCTCTCGATCGAGTCGAACAACCCCGACCTCGTCGACCACGACACCAACGGCCACGGCACGTTCATGGCCGGCATCATCGCCGCGCACGACCCGGCCACGCTCACCCGTTCCGGGATCCTGCAGCTCGACCCCTCGGTCCAGCTCGGGGTCGCGCCGGACGCCGAGCTCGAGTCGTTCAAGCTCGCGACCACCGACGGCAGCGCCGACGTCAGCCAGGTCATCGCCGGCCTCGACTGGGTCGTCCAGCACCCCGTGACGGCCGACGGCACCCCGATCCGGGTCGTCAACCTCGCCTACGGCACCGACTCCGTGCAGCCGTACCAGGCCGACCCGCTCGCCGCCGCGGTCGAAAACGCCTGGAAACACGGCATCGTCGTGGTCGTGTCGGGCGGCAACGAGGGCCAGTCGGCCGGACGGCTGACCGATCCCGCGATGGATCCCTACGTCCTCGCAGTCGGCGCGTCCGACGGGAACGACTCCGCTGTGGGCTGGGCGTACCCGAACGTGGCGTCGTTCAGCAGCTCGGGCAACGCCGCCCGCCACGTCGATCTGGTGGCGCCGGGCCGCTCACTGGTCTCGCTGCGCGACCCGGGCTCGTACGTCGACCGCACCTTCCCGCAGGGCATGGTCACCGGCGACACGTCCGGCCGGTTGTTCCGCGGCAGCGGCACGAGCCAGGCCGCCGCGGTCACCTCGGGCGCGGTGGCGTTGCTGCTGCAGGCCCACCCCGACCTCACCCCGGACCAGGTCAAGTACCTGCTGACGCAGACCGCGACGCCGGTCATGAGCAGCACGCCGCTCACCGCGGGCGCGGGGCAGCTCAACGTCGCTGCCGCGCTCGTCATGGCCAAGTTGATGAGCTCCAAGCTGCTGAGCAGGGCCTTCCCGGCCTCGGCCTACACGCAGACCTTCCCGACCTCCGACGGCCACGGCTCCATCGAGGCCGCCCGTGCCGGCAGCGACCTGATCGACCCCAACGGAGCCGTGCTGTCCGGCGAGATCGACGTGCAGGGCATGCCGTGGGATCCGGCGAAATGGTGGGCGGCCTCGTCCAGCGCGACCGCGTGGGACGGCGGCCGGTGGAACGGCGCCACGTGGACCGGATCGAGCTGGGCGAGTACAGGTGGCTGGGACACCTCGCGCTGGGACACGGCGCGGTGGGACACCTCGCGCTGGGACGGCGCGCGCTGGGACACCTCCCGCTGGGACACGTCGCGCTGGGACACCTCACGCTGGGACACCGCTCGGTGGGACACCTCCCGCTGGGACGGCTCCGCGTGGTCCGCCGACGACTGGAACTGACGTAGCAGCCGTCGTGGACTGATCCGGACCCTGACATGACCATTGACCCGTCGGCACTCGTCCCGCGCACCCGCGCGCAGTGGCTCACGCTCGCCCTGACCGTCGCGCTGGCGGCTGCAGCGGCGGTCGTGACCGGCTTGGACGCCGACGCCACCGCGGTGCTCGGATCGGACGTGCCCACCTGGGCGATGTTCGTGGGGCTCGCGACGTTGTTCGGTCTCGGCGAGCGGCTGCCGATGGTGATCGAGTTCCGGCGCCAGGCGCACACGATCACGCTCGGCGGCCCGGCTCTGGTGCTGGGCGCTCTGCTCACGCCCGTGCCGATCGTCGTGCTCGCCCGCGTGTTCGGGGCCGGCCTCGCCCTGGCGCACTCGCGAATGGCGCCGGCGAAATGGTTCTACAACGTCGCCTCGTTCGCATGCGAGGCCGCGCTCGTGACCGCACTCGTGCGCTGGCTCGCCCCCCGCCACGCCGTGCTGGACCTCGCCACGGTAGCCATCCTTCTGGGAGTGGTCGTCGTGGCCGATCAACTCGTCAGCACGCTCGTGCTGGCGATGATCCGCATCCACAACGGCCCGGTCTCACTGCGTGACGCCGTCGGCGTGCTCGTGCCGTCGTTGGTGATGACCACCGTCAGCGTCGCTGTGGCGACAGGTGGGTTGATGATCGCCGATCAGGGCGCGGCCGGTGCCCTGATCGTCGTCATCACCGCCGCGACCGCGGCGATGCTCTACCGCGGCTACCTGCAGACCCGCCGCCGCCACGCCGCGCTCGAACTCGTCCATGAGTTCGTCACCGGCAAGCCCGGCGCCGAGAGCGCCGCCGGCGCGGCGCAGCAGCTGCTGGAACGCATCCGCGGGCTGCTGCGGGCCGCCCGGGTCGAGATGTCCGTCGCCGAGTCGCCGGCCGATGCCGGCGCGCTGCCCCGCACCCTGACCCGGTTCGTCGCCGACGACGGTGGGTTCGCCGTGCACAACGACGCCGGGCAAACCAGCGACTGGGCGATGTTGCGCGCCCTCACGCAGCACCAGCCGCTTCTCGCGGCGCGCACCGACCGCGATCCCGCCGTCGTCGACTGGCTCGCGCGACACGGCCACCGCGACGCCATGCTCGTCGGCTTCCCCGCCGGTAGCGGCATCGTCGGCATCGTCACCGTCGTCGACCGCCTCGGCGACACCGCGACCTTCACCGCCGACGACCTAGCGCTGCTCCAGACGCTCACCGGGCACCTCGCCGTTGCCACGCGTAGCGCGCAGATGGTCGAGCGGCTCGCCTACGACGCCAACCACGACGCCCTCACCGGCCTGCCGAACCGCGCCCAGCTCGCGCGCGGGATCGCGCAGCACGCCGACGACCCGCACGGCGCCGCGGTGCTGCTGCTCGACCTCGACCGGTTCAAGGAGGTCAACGACGCCCTCGGCCATGCCGCCGGTGACTGCCTGCTCTGCGTCGTGGCCGAACGGCTGCGCAAGGCGGTGCCGCCCGGCGCGACGGTGGCGCGCTTCGGCGGCGACGAGTTCGCGGTGCACCTGCCCGGGTTCGGCGACGACGAGGCAGCCGCGCGAGGCGTCGCGGACCGGGTCGCCCTGGCGCTCTCGCGTCCGGTGAGCGTCGAGGACGCGCAGGTCAGCGCGGAGGCGAGCATCGGCGTCGCGTTCGCCGACCGCGGAGCCGTGTCGAGCACCGACCTGCTGCGCCGCGCCGACACCGCGATGTACGCGGCGAAGGCCGGCGGGAGTGCGGGCGAGCCGAAGGTCGCCGTCTACCACCCCGATATGGACCGCGGCCGCGTCGAGAACCTCGCGCTGCTCGCCGAACTGCGCACCGCGCTGCGCGAACAGCAGGAGCAGTTCCGTCTGCTGTTCCAGCCGCAGGTCGACCTGCGGACCCGCCAGGTCGTCAGCGCCGAAGCGCTTGCCCGCTGGCACCATCCCACGCTCGGCGTCGTCATGCCGGATCGGTTCATCCCGCTGCTCGAGACCAGCGGCCTGATCGACGAGCTGATGCCCATCGTGCTGGACGCTGCGTTGCGCGAGTGCCGCCGTTGGCACGACCGCGCCGTGCCGATCAGCGTCTCGGTGAACCTCTCGGCGCGCAACGCCGCCAACCTGGACCTGCCCCGGCAGGTCGCATCGGCGCTACGCAGGGTGGGCCTGCCCCCGTCCAGCCTCATCATCGAGATCACCGAGAGCAGCCTGGTGAGCGAGCACCAGCAGAAGGTGCTGTTGGAACTGGCGGCGTCGGGCGTCGGAATCTCGCTCGACGACTTCGGCACCGGGTACTCGAGCCTGTCGTACCTGCAGCGCCTGTCGGTGCAGGAGGTCAAGATCGACCGGTCGTTCGTGCTCGGCCTCACCGACACCTCGCAGGCAAGCCGGGCCCTGATCGCCGGGGTCGCGTCGCTGTGCTCGGCTCTGGACCTGCGCGTTGTCGCCGAGGGAGCCGAGACCGACGAGATCGTCGACCAACTCGCCGAGCTCGGCTGCGATGTGGTGCAGGGCTACGCGATCGCCCGCCCGATGCCGGCCGACGACTTCGTCGAATGGATCCGGCGCCCGCGCCTGACCGGCCCGCTGCACGTCATCAAGGCGATTCCGTCCTGATCCCGTCCTGATCCCGTCCTGATCCCGTCCTGATCCTGTCCTGATCGCGTCCGGACCGTCCTGATCCCGACGCCCGGCGTCGTGGCCGGGGGTTAGTTTGGGCGGTGTGGCCGGTCAGGTGATCCCGTTGTTCCCTCTGGGGCACGTGCTGATGCCCGGCTGCCCGCTTCCGCTGCGGATCTTCGAGCCGCGCTACCGGCAGCTGCTCGAGGACGTGACGGTCGCCGACGGGCTGCGGTGCTTCGGGGTCCCCGCGCTGCTGGCGGGCACGGAGGTCGAGAGCGGGTTCGACGACGCCACGCCGCAGCTGGCCACCATCGGCACGATCGCCGAGGTCCTCGAGGTCGACCCGCAGCCGGACGGCACGTTCGAGGTGCTCACCGGCGGCAGCCGACGCTTTCGCATCGAGCGGATCGTCGAGAGCTCGAAGCCGTACCTGGAGGCCGAGGTCAGCTTCCTCGAAGAGCTCACCGGGGACCTCCCCGAGCAGCTCCCCGCGCAGGCGCAGGCGCTCGCCGTCGAGTATCGCCGCCTCATCGGCGCGCTCACCGGCGGCTCGGGCGAGCGTCCCGGCGAGGCCCAGCCGTACCACAGCGACCCGGTGCTGCTGTCCTACCAGCTCGCCACCGAGGCCCCGCTCCCCCAGAGCGACCACCAGGACCTGCTCGAGGACGACACGGCGGCCGCGCGCCTGCTGCACGTGCAACGCGTGCTGCGCCGGGAGGTGGTGCTGCTACGGAACACCCGCAGCATCGCCGTGTCCCCGGCCGTCCTGCGGTTGGTGCTGCGGGCCAACTGAACTGGCCACCGGTTCCGGATCGGACGGCGGCACCGACGCGCGCGTGCGCAGCTCCGGGCGGCCGAGGTCGTCGGCGACGGCGAAGGCGGCGAACAGCCCGTAGCCGAGCACTGCGATGAATGCCTCGAGGAACCACAGGCCGTGCATGTGCACGGTCAGCGGCAGGTGGTCGATGCACGTGCCGGCGCCACAGGTGTAGTCGTTGCCGTCGCCGCGGACGGCCCACCCCACCAGATCGGTCAGGCCGGCACCGGCCAGCGCCCCGGCCACGAGGCCGGCGGCGACGAACGGACCACGGGCGCGCCGCAGCACCGGCAGGTACCAGGCGACGATCGCCGCGGCCACGCCGACCGCGATCGACAGGATCGTGTACCTGCCGTCGCCCGCGGCCCAGGCCTCGGTCTCGTCGGCCTGGATGCCGTCCGGTAACCGGATCCCGATGGGGCCGGGCGGGCTCCACGCCTGCCACACGAGGCCCAGCAGCGCGCCGAGCACGGCGAGCGCGAGCACGACCAGGCCGGCCGCTCGCAGTTGCGCACGCCGCTCGCCGGCCGCATCCGGACGTGCCGGCAGGGCCGCGACCGGATCAACCATGCGGCCCAGTCTGCCAGTCGGCCCCCGGGTCGACCCCGCCCGTAAAGGCCTGCCGCAGCAGCAGGAACATCTCGTCGACCCGGGCCTTGGGCACGGCCCGCCCGACGTCGAACTTGCGCAGTTTCGCGACGGTGTCCTTGCGTCGCGCGCGGCCGAGGAACCGGAACGCGAGCAGCGGCAGCGTCAACGTCCGCCCGGGTAGGCCGAGCCGGCGCAGTTCGCGCAGCACGTCCGAGCGGGTGTCGTCGACCAGGGCGGTCATCCGGTCCTCCAGCGGCCCGAACCGCCGGAAACCGGTGAGCCGCCGGATGATCGACAGCATCGCCCAGCGCAGGATCAGCACCCCGACGGCAACGAGCACGATCAGCACGGCGAGCACGGTCGAGTGCGCGCCCCACTCGAGCAGCGCGGCCAGCGCCAGCACCGCCACCGCGACGATGAGCAACGCCGTACCGACCGACTCGGTGATCGCGCGCCCGACGAGGTAGCGCGCCAGGCCCCACTGGCTCAGCGGCGAACCCTGGCGAAACTCGCCGACGTCCGGCTCGCCGGTGCGCTTGCGCAGGTACTCCGGCTCGGACGAGGTCACGTATCGACCCTAATCCGGTTGACGAGTTGAATGCCATCGCGAATACTCTGAACGGAGTATTCGAGTCGGAGGAATGTATGAGCAGGCGTCGCGTGTCGAACCCGCTGGCGCTGGCCGTCCTGTCCTGCCTGCACGAGCGGCCGATGCACCCGTACGAGATCTCCACGACGCTGCGCACGCGCGGCAAGGAGCAGAGCATCAAACTCAACTACGGGTCGCTCTACTCGGTCGTCGAATCGCTGCAGAAGCACGGGTTGATCACCTCGCGCGAGACCACTCGGGAAGGCCGCCGGCCGGAGCGCACCGTCTACGAGATCACTGCGGCCGGCATCGACGAGTTCGAGGACTGGCTCTCCGAGCTGCTCTCGACCCCGGTACGCGACTACCACTCGCTCGAGGCCGGCCTGTCGCTCATGGCCGGGCTGCCGCCGGACGACGTCGCGCGCATGCTCGACCAGCGCATTCTCGCGCTGCGCCGCGAGCTCGCCGCGTTGGCCGAAGCCGGCAAGGCCGGCGCGGAGATCGGCCTGCCCGAGGTCTTCTGGGTCGAGGGCGCCTTCCGCGCCGCCATGCTCGGCGCGGAACTGGCCTTCGTGACCGATCTCGTGGCCCGCATCCGGTCCGGCGAGTTCGGCGGCACGGCGCTGTGGCGCAAGCTGCACGAGTTGCGCGGCGGCGGCATGTCGTTCGAGCACATCATGGCCGACCCGGTCGGCCTGCTCGGAGAGGAGGCGCGGGTCCTGCTCGATCCCCAGTGACCCCACATACCAGCAAGAACCCCTGACCGGTGCGGCAACACCGGCCAGGGGCGGTACACCCGAGTCGAGCCGTAGCCCTGTCCCGAGGCGCACTCCCACGATAGGTGCTGCGGACGCGACTCCCGTCCTACTGGAGGAGTCCCATGTCCGACCCCGGCGCTGCCATCAGCGCGTGCGACCTGAGCAAGACCTATCCGGGCGGGCGCGGCGCACCGCGCGTGCGCGCCCTCGACGGCCTGTCCCTCGACATCGACCCCGGCAGCGTGTTCGCCCTGCTCGGGCCGAACGGCGCGGGCAAGTCGACGACCGTCAAGATCCTCACCACGCTGGTGCACGCCGACTCCGGTCAGGCGCTGGTGGCCGGGCTCGACGTGCGGCGCTCGCCCGAGCAGGTGCGGCGCGCGATCGGTCTCGTGTCGCAGAAGTCGTCGGCCGACCCGATGGCGACCGCGCGGGAGAACCTGGTGCTCGCTGCGCGCGTGCACGGCCTGTCGCGCGCCGCGGCACGTGCCCGAGCCGTCGAGCTGCTCGACCGGTTCGATCTTGGTAACGCCGCCGACCGCCTGACCAAGACCTACTCCGGCGGCATGGCCCGCAAGCTCGACGTGGCGATCGGCCTCGTCGCACGGCCGCACGTGCTGTTCCTCGACGAGCCGACGACCGGGCTCGATCCCGAGGCACGCGCGCAGCTGTGGGCCGAGATCGCCACGCTGGCGGGCACCGACGGGATGACCGTTCTGCTGACGACGCACTACCTCGAAGAGGCCGACCACCTCGCCGACCGCCTCGCGATCGTCGACGCCGGCCGCGTGGTCGTCGAAGGGACGCCCGAGCAGCTCAAGAGCGAGCTGCGCGGCGACACCCTGCACGTCGACCTCGTCGAGGCCTCGGCCACTGCGGTCGCGCACGCCACCCTCGAGCGACTGGGCCTGCGCGAGATCACCGTCGAGGGCGCCGCCGTGCACGCCCGCGCCGGCAGCGGTGCGCGCGAGGTCCCCGGCATGCTCGCCGCCCTCGACCACGCCGGCGTCGCGGTCGCCTCGGTGACCGTGGCCCGGCCGTCCCTCGACGACGTCTACCTGCGCCACGTCGGCCGCAGTTACCAGGAGGTGGCCTGATGGCCGCACTGACCACCGACTCGTACCTGCTGACCACCCGTGCGATCCGCACCCTGACCCGGCAACCCGCCTACCTCGCGATCAGCCTGGTGCAACCGGTGATCTGGCTGTTGCTGTTCGGATCCCTGTTCCGATCGATCGTGCACATCCCGGGCTTCCCCGCCGGGACGACGTACCTCGAATACATCACGCCGGGCGTGATCGCCATGACCGCACTGTTCTCGAGCGGCTGGGCGGGCACTGCGTACATCGACGACATGAACCTCGGAGTGATGGACCGCCTGCTCGCCTCGCCGGTGCGACGCGGGGCGTTGATGATCGGATCGCTGGCCTATCAGGCGTTCACCACGGTCATCCAGACGCTGATCGTGTTCGGCATCGCGTTCGTCGCCGGTGCCCGGTTCCCCGGCGGTGCGGGCGGGATGGCGGTCACCGCGCTCGCGGCGGTGCTCATCGCCGTCGTGATCGCGTCACTGTCGAACGCGATCGCGCTGCTCGTGCGCCAGCAGGAGGCGTTGATCGGCATCAGCCAGTTCATCGTGCTGCCGCTGCAGTTCGTGTCGGGCGCGATCATGGCGACCTCGCTCGCGCCCGGATGGGTGCAGGACGTGGCCCGCTACAACCCGGTCGACTGGGCGGTCGTCGCCTCGCGGTCGGCCCTCACGGGCGACCCGCAGTGGGGGGCGGTGCTCCCCCGGCTCGGCTGGCTCGCCCTGCTCGCGCTCGTCATGGCCTGGGCGGCGACGCGTGCGTTCCGCAGCTACCAGAAATCCGCCTAGGCCGAGATGGCGGACGGGCCGAGCAACGCCTTGAGGTCGCCCATCAACGCCGCCGAGGGTTTGACGCGGTGTTCGAGCACGACGTAGGGGCTGTTGCGGCTGACGAGCTGGAGGTGCACCTCGGTCTGGCCGGGGTGCGCCGCCAGCACGTCCTTGAGCCGGTCGACCAGCGGCGGGGTGCAGCGGGTCGCGTCCAGTTTCACCCTGACCGGGCCGCGCGGTGCGTCGACGTCGGTGTTCAGGATCGCGATGTCGGACGCGATCAACTTGACGGTGTCGTCACGGGCGTCGGTACGTCCCTTGATCGACACGACGGCGTCCTCGGTGATGGTCAGCGCCACCTGCGCGTAGGTGGCGGGGAAGAACATCACCTCGATCGAGCCCTCGAGGTCTTCGAGCACCGCGTTTGCCCACGGCGCACCGGCCTTGGTGACGCGCCGGTTCACCGAGGACAGGATGCCGGCAAGCGTGATCGACTTCGGTTCCTCGCTCGCCTCGGCCATCACGTTGGCGATCGAGTCGTCGGCGGCCGCACCCAGCACGTGTTCGAGGCCGAACAACGGATGATCGGAGACGTACAGCCCGAGCATCTCGCGCTCGAACTGCAGCAGCACCTTCTTGTCCCACTCGCCGTCGGGCACCTGCACGGCGAACACGTCGACGCCCGCCTCGGCCGGGAGATCGTCGCCCAAGGACCCGAAGAGGTCGAACTGCCCGATCGCCTCGGCACGCTTTGTGTCGAGCACGGCGTCGACCGCCGGCTCGTAGACGTTGATCAGCCCGCGCCGGGCGTGATCGAGCGAGTCGAACGCGCCCCCCTTGATGAGTGCCTCGATGGTGCGCTTGTTGCAGACGACCGCCTCGACCTTGCGCAGGAAGTCGGCGAAGTCGGCGAACGCACCCTTCTCGCTGCGCGTCGCGACGATCGAGGTGACGACGTTCGCGCCGACGTTGCGCACCGCCGTGAGCCCGAAGCGGATGTCAGTGCCGACCGGAGTGAAGTTGGCGTCACTGGAGTTCACGCACGGCGGCAACACCTTGATGCCCATGCGCCGGCACTCGGCGAGATAGACCGCCATCTTGTCCTTGTCGTCCTTGACGGACGTGAGCAGCGCGGCCATGTACTCGGCCGGGTAGTTGGCCTTGAGGTAGGCCGTCCAGTACGAGATCAGGCCGTAGGCGGCCGAGTGTGCCTTGTTGAACGCGTAGTCGGAGAACGGCAGCAGGATGTCCCAGAGCGTCTTGACGCAGCCGTCGGAATACCCGTTGGCCTTCATGCCTGCAGCGAAACCCGCGTACTGCTTGTCGAGCTCGGATTTCTTCTTCTTGCCCATCGCGCGCCGCAGGATGTCGGCCTGTCCGAGGGAGAAGCCGGCGACGCGCTGGGCGATCGCCATCACCTGCTCCTGGTAGATGATCAGGCCGTAGCTCGTGTCGAGGATGTCCTGCAGCGACTCGGCGAGTTCGGGATGGATCGGCGTGACCTCTTGGCGGCCGATCTTGCGCAGCGCGTAGTTGGTGTGCGAGTCGGCGCCCATCGGACCCGGCCGGTACAGCGCGATGAGCGCGGAGATGTCCTCGAAGTTGTCCGGGTGCATCAGTCGCATGAGCGAGCGCAGCGGGCCACCGTCGAGCTGGAAGACACCCAACGAGTCGCCGCGTCCGAGCAGTTCGTAGGACGCGAGGTCGTCGAGCGGCAGGTCTTCCAGGACGAGTTCCTCGCCGCGGTTGGCCCGGATGTTGTCGACGGCGTCGTCGAGGACCGTGAGGTTGCGCAACCCCAAGAAGTCCATCTTGATCAGACCGAGCGCCTCACACGCCGGGTAGTCGAACTGCGTGATGATCGCGCCGTCCTGCTCGCGCTTCATGATCGGGACGAGGTCGAGCAGCGGATCGGAGGACATGATCACGCCGGCGGCGTGCACGCCCCACTGCCGCTTGAGCCCCTCGAGCCCCTTGGCCGTCTCAACGACTTTGGCGACCTCGGCGTCGGACTCGACCAGCGCGCGGAACTCGCCGCCCTCTTTGTAGCGCTCGTGGGACGGATCGAAGATCAGCTTGAGCGGGACGTCCTTGCCCATGACGGCGGCGGGCATGGCCTTGGTGATGCGATCACCCATCGAGAACGGGTAACCGAGCACCCGTCCGGCGTCCTTGACCGCCTGCTTGGACTTGATCGTGCCGTAGGTGACGATCTGCGCGACCCGGTCGGAGCCGTACTTCTCGGTGACGTAGCGGATGACCTCGCCGCGCCGACGCTCGTCGAAGTCGATGTCGAAGTCGGGCATGGACACGCGGTCGGGGTTGAGGAACCGCTCGAAGATCAGCCCGTGTTCGAGCGGGTTGAGGTCGGTGATGCGCATCGCGTAGGCGACCATCGAGCCCGCACCCGAACCTCGACCCGGCCCGACGCGGATGCCGTTGTCCTTGGCCCAGTTGATGAAGTCGGCAACCACGAGGAAGTAGCCGGGGAAGTTCATCTGCTCGATGACGCCGACTTCGTAGTCGGCCTGCTTCCGCACCTCGGGCGGGATGCCGCCGGGGAACCGGCGCTGCAGCCCGGCCGCCACTTCGCGCTCGAACCAGGAGTGTTCGGTCTCGCCGTCGGGCACCGGGAACCGCGACATGTACGTGCCGTTGCCCTCGGTGAACTTCACGTCGCAGCGCTCGGCGATCAGCAGCGTGTTGTCGCACGCCTCGCGCAGGTCGTGCTTGTCGGCCCACAGCGAACGCATTTCGGCCGGGCTCTTGAGGTAGTACGAGTGACCTTCGAGCTTGAACCGTTTCGGGTCGGCCATGGTCTTGCCGGACTGGACGCACAGCAGCACCTCGTGCGCGTCGGCGTCCTCGCGGTGGGTGTAGTGCAGGTCGTTGGTCGCGATGACCGGCATGTCGAGGTCCTTGGACAGCTGCAGCAGCCCCGTCCGGACCTTCTTCTCGATGTCGAGGTCGTGGTCCATCAGCTCGACGAAGAAGTTGTCCTTGCCGAAGATGTCCTGGAACTCGGCGGCGCTCGCCCGCGCCTTCGCGTAGTCGCCGATGCGCAGCCACGTCTGGATCTCGCCGGACGGGCATCCCGTTGTCGCGATCAGGCCGGGCGCGTACTCGGCGAGGAGCTCGCGGTCGGCACGTGGCTTGTAGAAGAAGCCCTCGAGGCTGCTGCGCGAGGACAGGCGGAAAAGGTTGTGCATGCCCTGCGTGGACTCGGCCAGCAGGGTCATGTGGGTGAACGCGCCGCCGCCGGAGACGTCGTTCTCGCCGCCCTCCGCCCACCGGACGCGGGTGCGGTCACCGCGGTGGGTGTTCGGCGTGACGTAGGCCTCCATGCCGATGATGGGCTTGACCCCGGCGTCGGTGGCCTTGCGGTAGAAATCGTAGGCGCCGAAGACGTTGCCGTGGTCGGTCATCGCCAGCGCGGGCATGCCCATGCGGGCGGTCTCGGCGAACAGTTCGGTGAGCCGGGCGGCGCCGTCGAGCATGGAGTACTCGGTGTGCACGTGCAGGTGCACGAACGAGTCGGTCGTCCCCGAGGTCACTGCTGTGTCGCTCCCACCGTCGCTGCCGGAACCCCGATCTTCTCACCGGGCGGCGACAACGTGTCGAAGGCTCGGACGCGAGTCTCTCGACCTCGGGTGGAGCGTCAGGAGATGTGGACGGCGGTGGGGCGCGCCGACCAGCGGTACAGGAACGCGATCGCTGCGAGCGGCATGTGTACGCAGCCGTGCGACCCCTGCGTCTTGTAGCGCGGGCTGCCGTACGGGAAGTTCTGCCAGGACGAGTCGTGGAAGCCGAACAGCGGTCCCTCGAACGGGATCCAGTAGTGCACGGCATAGGTCGCGCCGGTGATGAGGGTGAGCGTCGTGTCGCGCACGCGGTCCTGGATCACGTAGTTGCCGGTCGGCGTGTTCGTGTACTGGCCGACGATGCCGGTCGTCACCGCGCTCTGACGCACGAGCCGGTGTCGCGCGCACATCCACAGGTGCTGGCGCCGGATGCTGACGATCACCTTCTGCGGGGCCGCGTTGTGCGCGCACCGGTTCGGCCTGGGACGGGTGACGGCCCGCTCGACGGCGGGCGCGTGGCGCACCACCGCGGGCGCGGCGTGGCGAACCGCATGCCGTGCCGGTTGTGCCGCCACACGATGCGCAGTGGTCTGTGCAGTGGTCTGTGCAGTGGTCTGTGCAGTGGTCTGTGCGGCGGTCTGCGCGCAGCCGGCCAGCGCAGTTGCCGCCGCGGCGGCAAGCACCCAGTACCGGACGGCGCGCTGCACCGCCTCACGATATCCCGCCGTCGCGCGCGAGCAGCGCAGCGCCGAGCAGCGCCGCCCGGTCACCCAGTTTCGCCAGTCGCACCGGCGGCGCCCCGGCGAACGGGTAGCGGGCCGCGACGAGCTCGGTCAGCGGCGCGAGCAGCACCGCACCGGCCAGGCTCAGCCCGCCGCCGACGACGACCACCTCGGGGTCGGCCAGCACGCAGGCCGACACGATCGCGTCGGCGAGCACCTCGAGCGCGCCCTGCCACACCCCGACGGCCCACGGCTCGCCCCGCTCGGCCGCGTCCGCTACCTCCCGCGCGCTGACCTCGCGGCCGGCGGCGACCGATCCGTCGCGCCCGATCGCCGCCGCCGACGCGTACGCCTCGAGACAGCCGCGGGCACCGCAGCCGCACACCCTGCCGCCCGGCCGAGCCGGGGCGTGGCCGATCTCGCCGGCCCGGTAACTCGCCCCGCTGACCTCACGTCCCCCGACGCGCATCGCCGCACCGATCCCGGTGCCGATCGCGAGGAACAGCATGGATTCGGCCGGCGCGCCGGGCACGCATTCGGCCTCGGCCCGGGCCGCGGCACGGATGTCGTGGCCCAGGAAGACCGGCACCCCGGCGGCCTCGGTGAGCACCGCGGTCAGCGGCACGTCGCGCCAGCCGACCGCGGCGGAGTACACGGCGCGTCCGGCCCCCTCGTCGACGAGGCCGAGGCAGGCGACGCCGATCGCGTCGACGCCATCGAGACCTCGCGCGACGTCGCACACCGCCGCCACGACGGCGTCCGGTCCGTCGGCCCGCGGGGTCGGCGCGCGGGATTCAGCGCCGACCTGCAGGTCCGCGCCGACGCGTGCCGACTTGATCGTCGTTCCGCCGATGTCTATCGCGCCGATCACGGCGAGGTCACTAACGTGCGGCTCATGATCCTGCGCGGCCCGCGCGTCGTCACCCCCGACGGCGCCCCCGACGGCGTGCTCGACGCCGAGGTCGTCGTAGCGGACGGGCGCATCGCGGCTTTGCGCAGCCGCACCGGTGAACCGGCTGCCGAGCTCGGTGCCGGCTGGCTGGTGCCCGGGTTCGTCGACATCCACTGCCACGGCGGGGGCGGCGCCAGCCTCACCGCCGCCGACCCGGACGAGGTGCGCGCGGCGGCAGCCTTCCACGCCGGCCACGGCACGACGCGCCTGCTGGCCTCCCTGGTGACGGACGCGATCGACGCGTTGTGCGCCCAGCTCGCGGTGATCGCCGACGTCGTGGCCGACGGCACGACCGTGCTCGCGGGCGCGCACCTCGAGGGCCCGTTCCTGTCGGCCGCCCGGAGCGGCGCGCAGAACCCGGCACACCTCGCGTCCCCCGACGCCGACACGTTCGCGCGGCTGCTGGATGCCGCCCGCGGCACCCTGCGGATGATCACCCTCGCGCCCGAGCTCCCCGGCGCCGACGCCGTGATCGACGCGGCGCTGGCCGCCGGGGTCGTCGTCGCCGTCGGCCACACCGATGCCGATTTCGAGACGACCGTCCGGGCTTTCGAGCGCGGGGCGACCGTCGCGACACACCTGTTCAACGGCATGCCGAAGATCGACACGCGCGCACCCGGACCGGCGATCGCCGCAGTGGAGCGCGCCGCCTTCTGCGAGCTGATCAACGACGGGCACCACGTGCACCCGGCCATGCAACGACTCGTGGGCGCCGACCGCACCGTCCTCGTCACCGACGCGATGGTCGCCGCGGGCACCGGCGACGGACACCACGAACTGGGCGGGCTCGCCGTCATGGTGCGCGACGGTGTCGCGCGCCTCGAATCCACCGGGTCGCTCGCGGGCAGCACGCTGACGATGGACGTGGCGGTGCGACGCGCGGTGCACGAGGTCGGACGGTCGATGGCGCAGGTGGCCGCGGCCGCGGCCACGAACCCCGCCCGCGCCGTCGGCCTCGAAGCCGGCGCGATCACCGCGGGCGGGCGGGCCGACCTGGTGCACCTGGACGAGCAGCTGCGGGTTCGCCACGTCGTTCGGGACGGCCGGATCACCCGCTCACCCTAGGTCCCGTCCCGCGCCTTTCCCCGCTGGTGCGCGCTCCCGACGGCCCGAGCCGAGCACCACCGGGGAACCGTCCCGTAGCTTTCCCCGCTGGTGCTCGCCCTGGACGGCCCGAGCCGAGCACCAGCGGGGAAAGGCAGGATGGACGGGTGGAACTGCCCGAGATCGCCGCGTCGCTGCGCGCAGTCATGCCCGACGTCATGGTCGCGACCGACTTCGACGGCACGCTGGCGCCCCTCGTCCCCGACCCGCAGCAGTCACGCCCGGTCGACGGCGCGATCGACGTCCTGGCCGATCTGGCCCGCGCCGGCGCGCACATCGGCGTGATCACCGGCCGCGACGCCGAAACCGTGGTTCGTCTGGGCGGGCTCGACGCGATCCCCGGCGTGGTCGTCGCCGGGCTGTACGGCATCGAGACCTGGCACGACGGCGCGCTCGACACGCCCGAGACCCCCGAGCAGATCGACGCGCTGAAGCAGCGCCTGCCGGACCTGCTCGACGGCGCCGACCCCGACCTCTGGATCGAGGACAAGCGGCTCTCGCTCGTCGTGCACGCCCGCCGGGCGAGCGATCCGGACGCGGCGCTGGCGCCGCTGCACGACCCGATCGCCGCCCTCGCCGACGACCTGGGGCTCGAGATGCATCCCGGACGCGACGTGCTCGAGCTGCGCCTGCCGGGCTACGACAAGGCCGGCGCGATCGACCGCCTCGCCGACTCGCACGCCGGGGTGGTGTACCTCGGCGACGACCTCGGTGATGTGCCGGCCTTCGAGCACCTCCGCGCGCAGCGCAGGGCCGGGCGTGCCGCCTACGGCGTGGCGGTGCGGTCGTCCGGCGTCGCCCGTGCCGCCGAGGCCGCCGACGCCAGCGTGGCCGAACCGGCCGATGCGGTCACGTTCCTGCGCTCGCTACTGGGCTGACGCCACTTCTCGCGCGGACTCATTTCGGGTCGGGCAGCGCGTCGAGCTGTGCCCGGAACCAGTCGGTCGGAGGCAACCGCACCGCTGCGGCGCGCATCCGTGCGGCCCGCTCGGCGCGTTCCTCGGCCGGCATCTGCAACGCCGCGTGCAGGGCGTCGGCACCGGCCGACACGTCGAACGGGTTGACCGAGATCGCATCGTCGCCGAGCAGCTCGACCGCGCCCATCTCGCGCGAGATGACCACGGCCGGGTCGCGCTCGGACAGCACCAGCGCCTCGAGCACCACGAGGTTCATGCCGTCGCGCACCGAGTTGACGAATACGACATCGCTGCGGCGCAGCGCCGCGAGGGCGACCGGGTAGTCGTCCTGGATCTCGAGGATGATCGACGTCCACTCGTCCGTCGAGAACTCGTCGTCGATCTCGGCGGCCAGCCGCTCGAGCGAGGCGGTGTACTCGCGGTAGGCCGGCAGGTCCTCGCGGGACGGGTTGTCGTAGACGCAGTGCACGACGCGTCCACGCCATTCGGGGTACTTGCGCAGCAGTTCGCGGTAACTCAGCAGCCCGCGCCACACGTTCTTCGACAGCTCGGTGCGGTCGACGCGACCGATGACGACACGGTCGCCGACCACGTCGTCGAGCATGCGCATGGCGCTGTCGACGACGCGCCGGTGTCCGAGCTTGTGCATCTCGTCGTTGTCGGTGCCGAGCGGGAACACCTGCACACCGCTGGCGTCCGCCCCGCACAGCACGCGCGCGGTGTCGGCGAACAGGTCGGCCCACCGTTGGGTGTGGAAGCCGATGACGTCGGCACCGAGCATGCCGTCGACGACCTCGTAGGCGACGTCGTCGGGCAGCGTCGTGAAGTAGTCCGACGGCACCCAGGGCGTGTGCGTGAAGAACCCGATGCGCAGGTCGGGGCGGGCGCGGCGCAGCAGCCGGGGCACGAGGAACAGGTGGTAGTCCTGCACCATCACCGCGGCACCCTCGGCGGCGTCGCTGATGATCGCGTCGGCGAAGGCCTGGTTGTAGCGCACGTAGGCGGTCCACTGCCGCCGCCACGTCAGGTCGAACACCGGCTGGGTCGGCAGGTCGAACAACTGGTGCAGCACGAACCACAACGTCGAGTTCGCGATGCCGTTGTACGCGGCGCGGAAGGTCGGCGCGTCGATCGGCAGCATGTGGACGTCGAAGTCGCCGTGGAGCGCATCGGCGACCTGGGGCAGGTTCGACAGCCGCCCGTCGGTGGCCTGCCGTGCCAACGTGCGTTCGCGGTCGTTGAGCGCCGCGCACACCCACACCGCGCCGGGCGTTGCCGACAGCGCGGCCTGCATGCCGCTGACGAGCCCGCCGCCGCCCCGCCGGATCTCGTCGTCACCGTCGCCGGACGATTCGACCGCGGCAACGGTGAGCGGGCCCCGGTTGGACGCGACGATCAGACCGGCAGAACCCTTGTCAGCAGGCATACGTCCGTCCTACCCCGACGTCAGGATTCGTCACTGAGAACGTCGAGGGCGTGCTGCAGATCGTCGGGAAAGGGTGACTCGACGACGAGCCACTGCCCCGTGCCGGGGTGTTCGAAGCCGAGCTCGCGGGCGTGCAGCCATTGCCGGGTCAGGCCCAGCCGTCTGGCCAGCGTCGGGTCGGCGCCGTAGGTGAGATCGCCGACGCACGGATGCCGCACCGCCGCCATGTGTACCCGGATCTGGTGCGTGCGGCCGGTCTCGAGCCGGATGTCGAGCAGCGTGGCGGCCCGGAATGCCTCGACGGTTTCGTAGTGGGTCACGCTCGGGCGTCCGCTCGCGACGACGGCGAACTTGTAGTCGGCGGACGGGTGCCGGTCGATCGGCGCGTCGATCGTGCCGCTGGTCGGGTCGGGGTGACCCTGCACCAGAGCGGCGTAGCGCTTGTCGACGGTGCGTTGCTTGAACGCGCGTTTGAGGGCCGAGTAGGCGCGCTCACTCTTGGCGACGACCATCGCGCCGGTGGTGCCGGCATCGAGGCGGTGGACGATGCCCTGCCGCTCCGCCGCGCCCGAACTGGCCAGGTGGTAGCCCATCGCCGCGAGTCCGGCAACGACCGTCGGTCCGGTCCAGCCGGGCGACGGGTGGGCCGCCACGCCGACCGGCTTGTCGACGACGAGCAGATCGTCGTCGTCGTAGAGCACGGTGAGCCCGGCGACCGGCTCCGGCACCACGGCCAGGCTCTCGGGCGGCGGGATCGTGACCTCGAGCATCGAGCCGCCGTGCACCTTGACGCTGCGCGCCGGGATCTGCCCGTCGACGCTGACCCGGCCGGCGTCGATCAACTCCGCCGCGGCCGTCCGGGAGAAGCCGAGCAACCGTGCGATCGCGACGTCCAGGCGCAGCCCGTCCAGCCCGTCGGGCACCGGCAGCAGCCGGCTCTCAGTCACGGCTGCGGGCTCCGTCGAGCGAGACCCCGAACAGGCTCAGGACGGCGGCCAGCACCGCGCCGCAGACAATGGCCGAGTCGGCCAGGTTGAAGATCGGCCAGTGCGCGCCGTCCGGCCCGAACAGACTGATCCAGTCGACCACGTGCCCGCGGAACACGCCCGGGTCGCGGAAGATGCGGTCGACGAGATTGCCGAACGCACCGCCCAGGATGAGCCCCAGAGCCACCGCCCAGGCACGCGAGTGCAGCCGGCTCGCCGTGCGCACGATGACCACGACGACCGCGATGGCGACGATCGTCAGGATCGCCGTGAAGCCCGTGCCCAGCGAGAACGCCGCTCCCGAGTTCCGCGCGATGTCGAGATAGATCGCCCCACCGAGCAGGCGGGTCTGCTCCATGGGCCGGAGGTTGGCCACGACGAGCACCTTCGACACCACGTCGACGGTCAGCACCAGCAGCGCGATCACGGTGAACAGGACGATGCGGCGCGGCGCCCGCGCCGGGACGACCTGCTGCGGCGTCGAAGTGTCGAGGTCGTCCGCGGGGCTCACCCGTCCATCATCGCCCAGGCCCGGCGAGCGGATCAGCGGCGTTCCTCGCGTTGCTTGCAGCTCACATCGAGCGTGGCCATCGGGAACGCCTTGAGCCGCGCCTTCGGGATCGGCTTGCCGCAACTCTCGCAGTAGCCGTAGGTGCCGGCGTCGATGCGTTCGACGGCCCGCTGGATCTGCACCATCAGATCCATCCGGTTCGCCGCGATCGACTGTTCCTGCTCGCGCTCGAACGTCTTGCTGCCCGCGTCGGCCTGGTCGTCACCTGCGCCGTCGGTGCCGGACTGCTGCAGGTCGTTGAGATCACGCAGGGACGTGTCGTAGGCGGCGCGCATCTCGTCGAGTTCGGCTACGAGGTCCTGCCGGACCGCCGCGAGTTCGGCCTTCGTCCATTCCGAGCCCTTGGGAACGGCGATCGTCTTCGGCGTCGGAGCGGACCGGGGTGCCGGCGGCGGTCCTTGCCCGGCCATCACGTCCGGGGTGACATCTGCAGCGACATCAGCGGCAGCTACGCCCGCTGCCTGGGTGGGCGCCGTCGGCGTCGCGGTCTTCGTCGCAGGAGCGGCCTTCTTCGTGGCGCGGCGCTTCGTGGCGGGCGCGGTCTTCTTGGCCGCCTTCTTGGCGGGCGGAGTCTTCTTGGCCGCCTTCGTGGCGGGCGCGGTCTTCTTGGCCGCCTTCTTGGCGGGCGGAGTCTTCTTCGCCGCCTTCGTGGCGGGCGGAGTCTTCTTGGCCGCCTTCTTGGCCGCCTTCTTGGCCGGCGCGGACTTCTTCGCAGCTGTCTTGGCCGGCGCGGACTTCTTCGCCGCTTCTTGGCCGGCGCGGACTTCTTCGCAGCTGTCTTGGCCGGCGCGGTCTTCTTCGCAGCTGTCTTGGCCGGCGCCGTCTTCTTCGCAGCTGTCTTGGCCGGCGCCGTCTTCTTCGCAGCTGTCTTGGCGGGCGCAGTCTTCTTCGCCGTCCTTCTTGGCCGGCGCAGTCTTCTTCGCCGCCTTCGTCGCGGGCGCGGACTGCTTCGTAACCTTTTTCGCGGGCTTCGAGCTCGGGCGGGTTGCGCTCTTGGCCGCCTTTGCCGCTGTCTTGGCCGTCTTCTTTGCCGGCGCCTTGGCCGCCGCGGCGGCGGCGGCGCCCCTGCGGCGCAGCGCACGCCCGATCCGTCCAACTGCGGCCATGCCGTCGTCCCACCCTTCCGTCAGCCGGCACGGGTCCGCATCGAAAGGCAGGTGCGCCGCAACTTGAGCCGGAATCCAATTATGCGTTCGAAAGCGGCCCACTATATGGTCCGCGACGCCGCCTGTGCCAGTAGCCGCGCCGAGTTCGCCCCGGATCTGCGGATACCGACCAGACAGCATGGCTACCATAGGCGTTGGAAGAAACCTGCGATGACGAGGACGAGTACCCACCGGGATTCGTCGGTCCGAAGCGAGCCGGGGGCGGTGCGAGCCCGGCGGCCGGGCCGGTGGCGAAATCACCTCCGAGCACCGGAAGAACGGGAGCCGGCCGAGACGGCGGCTCCCCAGTAGAACCGGAACCCGAACGAAGTGGGTGCCCGTCGGGCGCCAACGAGGGTGGTACCGCGGCCGCGCACGAGCGCCGGTCGTCCCTCGAGCCGTGACGACCGACTCGAGGAGCACCATGTACGACCCGCTACCGGCCCACGTCGACCTCGTGGCCCTCGACCACGACGTGATCGAGTGGTGGGCCAAGAACCGGATCTTCGCCCGTAGCCTCGAGCAGACCGCCCACGGTCCGTCCTGGACGTTCTACGAGGGCCCGCCCACGGCCAACGGCATGCCCGGCACCCACCACGTCGAGGCCCGGGTGTTCAAGGACGTCTTCCCCCGCTACAAGACGATGAAGGGCTACCACGTGCCCCGCATCGCCGGCTGGGACTGCCACGGCCTCCCGGTCGAGCTCGCCGTGGAGAAGGAGCTCGGCTTCACCGGCAAGCCGGACATCGAGGCGTTCGGTATCGAGGCGTTCAACGCGGCGTGCCGCGAGAACGTCCAGCGCCATGTCGACGCCTTCGAGACGATGAGCGAACGCATGGGTTACTGGTCGGACTACGAGAACGCCTACTGGACGATGCGTCCCGACTACGTCGAATCGGTGTGGTGGGCGCTCAAGACGATCTTCGACAAGGGCCTGCTGGTCGAGGACTACCGCGTCGCGCCGTACTGCACCCGCTGCGGCACCGGGCTGTCCGACCACGAGCTCGCGCAGGGCTATGAGACGGTCGTCGACCCGTCGGTCTACGTGCGCCTGCCGCTCACGTCGGGTCCGTACGCCGGTTCGGCCGCGCTGCTCGTCTGGACGACCACGCCGTGGACCCTGCCGTCGAACGCCCTCGTCGCGGTGCGCTCGGATGTCGAGTACGCGATCGCGACCGACGGCTCGGAGCAGCTCGTGGTGGCCCGCGATCTGGTCGAGAAGGTGCTCGGCGACTCGTGGCAGGTGCAGGCCACCGTCACCGGTGCCGAGATGGTCGGCTGGACCTACACGCGTCCGTTCGATCTCGTGCCGTGGCCGGGGCGTGCCCACTTCGTCGTGGCCGAGGACTACGTGGCGACCGACGAGGGCACCGGCCTGGTGCACGAGGCGACGGTGTTCGGCCCCGACGACTTCGACTCGGTGCGGCGCAACGGGGTCGAGCTCGTCAACCCGATCGACAGGCGCGGCCGGTTCGTCGAGGACGTCCCCGAGCTGGGCGGCATGTTCTTCAAGGACGCCGACGAGCCGATCATCGCCGATCTCGACAGGCGGGGCGTGTTGTTCCGGCACGTCGCCTACGAGCACAGCTATCCGCACTGCTGGCGCTGCCACACGCCGTTGATGTACTACGCGCTGCCGTCCTGGTACGTGCGCACGACGGCCGCGAAGGAGCAGCTGCTCGCCGAGAACGAGGCGACGACCTGGTACCCGGCGACGATCAAGCACGGCCGCTACGGCGACTGGCTGAAGAACAACATCGACTGGGCGCTGTCGCGCGACCGCTTCTGGGGCACGCCGCTGCCGGTGTGGCGCAACGACGCCGATCCCTCGCGGATGATCTGTGTCGGCTCGCTCGACGAGCTCGAGCAACTCTCCGGCGTACGCCTCGCCGACCCGCACCGGCCCTTCGTCGACGACATCACGTTCACCCGTCCGGGCGAGGAAGGCACGTACCGCCGGGTGCCGCAGGTGATCGACGCCTGGTTCGACTCAGGCTCGATGCCGTTCGCGCAGTTCGGCGCGCCGCTGCACAACGAGCTCGAGGCGGCGGCGGCCTATCCGGCCGACTTCATCTGCGAGGCGGTCGACCAGACCCGTGGCTGGTTCTACTCGCTCATGGCGGTCGGCACGTTGGTCAAGGACCGCAGCTCGTACAAGACGGTGCTGTGCCTCGGGCACATCCTCGCCGACGACGGCCGCAAGATGAGCAAGCACCTCGGCAACATCCTCGAGCCGATCCCGCTGATGGACCGGCACGGGGCCGACGCGCTGCGCTGGTTCATGCTGTGCAGCGGCTCGCCGTGGGCGCAGCGGCGCATCGGGCACAAGGTGCTCGACGAGATCGCGTCCAAGGTGCTGCGCACGTACTGGTCGGTGGCCTCGTTCCAGGCCCTGTACGCGCGCGCCAACGACTGGAGCCCGGAGCAGGGCGGCGCGCCCACGCTGCTCGACCGGTGGGCGCTGTCGGAGGTCCATCGCGTCGCGCTCGAGGTCGATGCCGCCCTCGAGGACTTCGACACCCAGCGCGCCGGCCGCGCGCTCGCCGGCTACATCGACGACCTGTCGAACTGGTACGTACGCCGCTCGCGGCGTCGGTTCTGGGACGGCGACCCGGCGGCGCTGTCGACGCTGCACGAGTGCCTGTACGTGCTGACGCTGCTGCTCGCGCCGTTCGTGCCCTTCGTGACCGAGAAGGTGTGGTCGGCGATGTTCGCCGGTCGCGACCGCGTGCCGGAGTCGGTGCATCTCGCGCGGTGGCCCGTGATCGACCCTGATTCGGGAGTGATCGACCGCGGGCTCGGTGAGCAGGTGGCACTGGTGCGGCGGCTGGTCGAGCTGGGCCGCTCGGCGCGCGCCGACGCGAAGATCAAGACCAGGCAGCCGTTGGCGCAGGCGTTGATCTCGGCGCCGGGATGGGGAACCCTGCCGGGCGAACTACGGGAGCAGGTGCGCGAGGAACTCAACGTCGTCGAACTGGCGCGCCTGTCCGACGCCGGTGAGCTGGTCGAGCTGAGCGTGAAGCCGAACTACCGCGAACTGGGCAAGGTGTTCGGCAAGCGCACCCAGCAGGTGGCCACCGCCATCACGGCCGCGGCGGCAGCTGACGTCGAGGCGCTCGTGGCGCGCGTCCGCGAGGGCACGTTGACCGTGGAGATCGACGGCGAGACGCTGCCGCTGGCCGGCGACATGCTCGTGATCAGCGAGACGCCGCGCTCGGGGTGGACGGTGGCCGCGAGCGGCGCCGACACGGTGGCGCTCGACCTCGAACTGACCCACGAGCTGCGCCTGCTCGGCACGCTGCGCGACATCGTCCGGATCGTGCAGGACGCTCGCAAGAGCGCGGGCTACGAGGTCACCGACCGGATCGAGGTGTGCTGGCGCGTGGGCGGTTCACCGGAGCCGGCCGAGGCGATCCGTAGGCACGCCGACCAACTGGCCGGCGAGGTGCTGGCGACCCGTCTCGAGGAAGGCGAGCCGTCCGGAACCGGCTGGTACCAGGCGTCCGACGAAGAACTCGGCCTGCACCTCTGGCTCCGTCGAACCGCCGGCTGACCGCTCCGCCACCCGACCCTCCGCACCGGAGTGGTCAGTTCAGTGCCGCGAGTGGTCACCTATAAGTGACCACTCGGGGGATAACTGACCACTCGCGGGGACGGGTGGGTGGTGGGTTTGGGTCAGGCCGAGACGCCGGCCGGGCTGCACAGCGAGCAGGCCATGAAGCCGTCCTCGGTGGCCTGCTCGAGCGGGATCTCCTCGGCGTCCTGATCCTTGATGATCATGCAGTCGGCGAGGTGGTAGCGCGGCCGCCCGTCGACGACCCAGACGGTGCCGGGAGCCTCGGACTCCGCCGGTGCCTCGGGTTCGGCAGGCGCGTCGGGTTCGGCAGGCGCGTCTGCAACGGGCTCGGCGGGCGCGGAAGGGGCATCGGCCGGCGCGGCCCCGTCGGGACGGCAGTCCGGGCATGGCGAGAAGCCGTCCTCGACGGCCTGCGCGCGCGGGATCTCCTGCGGATCGGTCTGCTGCTGTGAGCCGGCGATCTTCAGGCTGCGGCAGTCCTGCAGGTGGTAGTCGGGACGTCCGTCGACCACCCAGACCTGCTCGGAGCGGCTCGCCGACGCCGTCGGCTTGCACACGGTGCATTCGGTGAAGCCGTCCTCGGTCGCCTGGGCGAGCGAGATGGCTTCGGAGTCCAGATTCTGGATGGCCGCGCAGTCCTGCGTGTGGAACTGCGGCAGGGTGTCGACCACCCAGACCTGCTGCTCGGGGTTCGCGGTGGCCGGCGCGGGCTTGGGTTTCGGTGACGGTCGCGATGCAGGTGGCGACGCAGCAGTGGACGCAGCAGTGGACGCAGCAGTGGACGCAGCAGTGGACGGATCCGCCGTCGCCGTCCCGCCGGCCGGCGACGGCGATTGTGATTGCGCCGACGCGGCGGAGGTGATCGGTGCCGCCTGGTCCTTGGACGTGCCGGCGCGCACCGCGAGCTTCTCGCGCTGGCGGAACAGCAGGTAGCCGGCGACGGCACTCGCGACCAGCGACCCGATCAGCCAGACCGCGTTGGCGAGGATGAGCCCGATGATCAGGCAGGCCAGGGCGACGAGCAGCAGCCCGATCAGAACCATCGCGCAGTCACTTCCGTCCTCGTGGGGCCGTCACCGGCGATGGCCGCTGACAGCGGTCATACCCATCGCCGACGTCGCGGTCAGCGCACCCGGTTGTGACTAGCCCTGCGCGTCGACCATTTCCTCGTTCTGCGCCGGCTCGGCGTTGCCCGAGGCATCGAGGTCACGCAGCTGCGACTCGAGGTAGCTCTTGAGCCGGGTGCGGTACTCGCGCTCGAAGGTGCGCAGCTCCTCTACCCGGCGCTCGAGCGCGGCCTTGCGCTGCTCGAACTGGGCGGTGATCGTGGCGGCGCGCTGCTCGGCGTCCTGGACGGTGCGCTGGGCGCGTGCCGAACTCTCCTCGTCGAGCTGCTTCGCGCGGGTCTCGGCCTCGGTCAGGTGCTGCTTGGCCTGCTCCTGCGCGTTGCCGATCGTCTCTTCGTGGTTGCGCTGGGCCTCGGCGAGCAACCGCTCGGCCTCGGCCTTCGACTGCGCCAGGTGCTGGTCGGCGGTCTGCTGCGCCAGCGCGAGCATCTGGACGGCCTGCTGGTGGTGCTCGGTGGTCATCGCCGCCTGCCCCGAGTCGGCGGGCTGCGACGCCTGCGCGGCCTGGGCCTCGGCGAGCGCCTGCTGGGCCTGCTCGAGCTGGCCGCGCGAGGTGGACAGCTGCTGCTCGGTCTCGGCGAGCTGCTGCTGCAGGTGGACGACCTGCTGCTGCGCGCCGTCGTTGCCCGAGGACAGCGCCCGCTCCAGTTCACCCACGTGCGCCTGCAGCCGCTGGTTGTCCTCACGGGCGGTGTTCAGCTCGTGCTGGGCCGCGCTCAGCTCGTTCTGCACGGCGTCGAGGCGGCCGTCGTCGACCGGAGCACCGGCGACCGGGGCCGACGGCGCGCCGCCGTTGGACCGCGCCCGCAGATCGTTGTTCTCCTCGATCAGGCGGGCGAGCTCGACCTCGACGATGTCGAGGAAGGCGTCGACCTCTTCCTCGTCATAGCCGCGCTTGCCGATGGGCGGCTTCTTGAATGCGACGTTGTGGACTTCAGCAGGGGTCAGCGGCATTCGGTCACCTCGGTGCTCGTCGCGATCCGGACGTTCTCCGGCACTGGCAGCTTCAATCTGTGCTTGACGGTTATGGCTTGATTGCTACGCATCCTGCCACGTCAGACCGCATAGGACGACAGCGCCCAGCGCAGAGCCAGGATCGCGAGCAGCAGGATGAGGATGGACAGGTCGAGGCTGACGCCGCCGATCTGCAGTGGCGGGACCAGTCGTCGCAGCAGCTTGATCGGCGGATCGGTTGCCACGTAGACCAATTCGAGACTGATGGCAGCGACACCGACCGGCCGCCACGACCGGGCGAACTGCCTGGTGATCTCGACGACCACCCGCGCCAAGATCACGATGACGTACAGGTACAGCGCGTATTCGAGCGCAGCGAAGAAGGTCGTCACCCGCCGCACCTCCGCATTCGCTCGTCCTGCCCACCGGCCTGTTGACAACCGGCGGTCACGAAGACAACGACCCGGCACCTCCAATGGTGCCAGGTCGCGGTCGTCGGCTGTGCGAAGGACCGTCAGGACTGGTTGAAGAACCCGTTCTCGATGCGGGCCTTGTCCTGGGCGGTGACGGTGACGTTGTGCGGGCTGAGCAGGAACACCTTCGCGGTGACCCGCTCGATGCGGCCGTGCAGCCCGAACGTCAGACCCGCGGCGAAATCGACCAGGCGCTTGGCGTCGGCGTCGTCCATCTCGGACAGGTTCATGATCACCGGCGTGCTCGCGCGGAAGGCCTCGCCGATCGTGCGTGCCTCGTTGTAGGTGCGCGGGTGCAGCGCCGTGATCTGGTATCCGGAGCCGGCGTTGTAATCGGCGTTGTAATCGGAGTTGTAATCGGAGTTGTAGCCGCCGTTGCCGTTGTAACCGTCGTAGTCGGCACGGCCACGCTCCGCGCCGCGCTCGCGCGGCAGCGTCTCGACCCCGCCGCGCGGTTCGTGCTTCGCGGCGGCGGCGCGGGAGTATCGGGGTTCGGCGTAGCCGTCGCGGCGCGCGGGGGTGCGCTCGGCACGCTCGCCATGATGCTCGCGCGGGTCGTCCCAGGCCTCACCGTCGGCGAACTCGTCGTCCTCGACCAGGCCGAGATACACACCCATCCGGTGCATCGCTCCGGGCATCGGGTTCCTCCTGTGGTGGACCGGGTGGTAGTCCGGCTCGTGATCAGTGGTGATTGCGTGCTTCGAAGTTGGACGCTAGCCGAAAAGAGGCGGGCGACGGCCGAGCAACGCCGTACCGACACGCACGTGTGTCGCGCCGTTGCGGATCGCCGCCTCGAGGTCGTGGCTCATGCCCGCCGACACGGATTGGGCGCCGGGGTGCGAGCGCTGGATCCGCTCGGACAGCCGCGCCAGCTGCGCGAAGGCCCGGTCGGGGTCGGCGTCGATCGGTGCGACGGCCATCAGGCCGCGCAGTGCGAGTTCGGGACGCGCGGCGACCACGTCGGCGAGCTGGTCGAGATCGGCGTCGAGCACCCCGCCGCGGCTCGGGTCGGCGTCGAGGCTGACCTGTACGAACACGTCCAACGGGTCGCGGGGTTGCCGGGCGGCAACCGCGTCGGCGAGCGCGCGCGCCAGCTTGGCCCGGTCGACCGAGTGGACGGCCCGGGCGTAGCCGACGACACTCTTCGCCTTGTTCGTCTGCAGCCGGCCGACCAGGTGCCAGCGCAACGGCAGGTCCGGATGGGCCTCGTTCAGCTCGGCGACCTTGGTGCGGGCTTCCTGGTCCTTGCTCTCGCCGATGTCGAGCACGCCGAGCTGGGCGAGCACCGCGACGTCACTGGCCGGGTAGGTCTTGGTGACCGCGACCAACGTCACCGTGCGCGGGTCGCGCCCTACCGACTCGCAGGCGTCGCAGATCCGGGCGCGGACCCCTGCCAGCGACCCGACCAGCTCGGCGGTGCGCTCGTCCGATTGATGTTCGGGGTGGTGGTGCTCGTCCGGCATGGAGCGGTCAGGACTTGAGGAAGTCCGGCACGTCGAGGTCGTCGTCGAGGCTGACGGGCGTCCGGGCCGCCGCCGGCGGCGGCGGTGCCGGGCGTTCGTCGCGCGGGATGATCGGCGTCTCGGCAGCCGTCGAGTGGTGTTGCTGACGGGCGGCGGCGGCCGGCTCGCGCCGGATGTCGACCTTCTTGTACGGCAGCTGTCCGCTGTCGAACCCGGCCGCGATGACGGTGACCCGCACCTCGTCGCCGAGCGTGTCGTCGATGACCGCACCGAAGATGATGTTCGCCTCCGGGTGCGCGGCCTCGGCCACGAGCGAGGCGGCTTCGTTGATCTCGAACAGTCCCAGGTCGGAGCCGCCATAGATCGACAGCAGCACTCCGTGCGCACCCTCCATGCTCGCCTCGAGCAACGGGCTGGCGATCGCGATCTCTGCGGCCTGGCGGGCGCGGCTGTCGCCGCGTGCCGAGCCGATGCCCATCAGGGCCGAGCCGGCGCCGCTCATGACGCTCTTGACGTCGGCGAAGTCGAGGTTGATCAGGCCGGGGGTGGTGATCAGGTCGGTGATGCCCTGCACGCCGGAGAGCAGCACCTGGTCGGCGCTGCGGAAGGCGTCCATGACGCTCACGTTGCGCTCGGAGATCTGCAGCAGCCGATCGTTCGGGATCACGATCAGCGTGTCGCACTCCTGGCGCAGCATGTCGATGCCGTCCTCGGCCTGCGTGGCGCGCTTCTTACCCTCGAAGCTGAAGGGACGGGTGACCACGCCGATGGTCAGTGCGCCGAGCTTGCGGGAAATGCTCGCGATGACCGGAGCACCGCCGGTGCCCGTGCCACCACCTTCACCCGCGGTCACGAAGACCATGTCGGCGCCCTTGAGCACCTCTTCGATCTCGTCCCGGTGATCTTCGGCCGCCTTGCGGCCGACATCCGGCTGCGCTCCGGCGCCGAGGCCGCGGGTGAGTTCGCGCCCGACGTCGAGCTTGACGTCGGCGTCGCTCATCAGCAGTGCCTGGGCGTCGGTGTTCACCGCGATGAACTCGACCCCCTTGAGGCCGACCTCGATCATGCGGTTCACGGCGTTGACGCCGCCGCCGCCGACACCGACGACCTTGATGACCGCCAGGTAGTTGTGCGGTGCTGTCATGGGTCTCTCCCTGTCTCCTTCGGTGGCGCCGCTCGGCGTCTGAACCCTCACCCTCAAGTAGACCGTTAATGTTATGTCAACCTGGGATGTTGCAGCCGAAGTTAGAGGGACGCGACGGCGATCGGCGGAAGGCACGCCGACGACACGCCGAGGTCTTTACACATTCCGCGCGTTGCGCACCACCGCCCGCCACTTCGCCCCGCCAAGGTGCGCTGGGGCCGCCGGGTCACTCACCTTCGCGGGGCAAGGCGCGGTCAGGACGGACGGGGAGCGAGGTGGAGCACCGACCGCACCGCCCGAATGCCGTAACCCAGTGCGCCGACGAGCGAGACGAGCGCTCCGGAGAGGAAGAATCCCGTTCCGTGGCCGCCATGTTGCACGAGCTGGTCGATGCTCGCGGCGAGGAGCAGGATCGCCGCGCTCGCAAAGGCGACGAGCCCCACGAGATCGACGTAGGCCGAGGGCAGCACCCGCAACCGCATCAGGTCCGGGCGTGCGCGCCGCAGCCCCCACAACACTGCCAGGACGACGGCGCCGACCAGCCCGGCGAGCACGCGCAGCGACACCGCGTCGCCGGCGTCCTCGGTCATCGTGGCGGTATGCCCGCCGAAGATCGACTGTGCCAGCCCGCCGCCGACGAACTGCTCGCCGAACAGGGCGTTCATCGCCGCGGCGACCAGTCCGCTGATGCCGACGGCGACGAGACCGATCGCGCCGAGCAAGGTCACGGCCTTGGCGGTGTCGGCGAGCAGCCCGGCGAAGGTGCGCTGCGCATCGGCGCGGGCGAGCGGGGCGCCGGCGCCGAACCGGCGCACGGCCTCGCGCTCGGCCTCGAGCCGTGCCATGCCGCCCGCCTCGAGTTCGTCGGCCGCCCCGTGCAGGTGATCGGCCGCCTCGTCGAGCAGTCGCCGCGCACTGCGCGGGTCGGTGCGCAGGTGCAGGTACAGCTCGTCCAGGTACTGCTCGATCGGCTCGGTCATGTCGCCATCCCGACGACGGCGGCGACCGACTGCACGAAGCCCAGCCACTCCTTGCGCTGCGTGGCGAAGGCGCGCCTGCCGGGCGCGGTCAAGGCGTACGTGCGGCGGCGCCGGCCGTTGGCCACTGCGAGAGAACTGCTGATGTGGCCCGACTCCTCCAACCGGTGCAGCGCCGGGTAGATCGTGCCCTCCGCGAGATCGAAGGCCCCGTCACTGCGCTCGCGCAGCGCGGCGATGATCGCGTAGCCGTGTGCCGGGCCGTGCTGCAGGACCCCCATGAGCAGCAGCTCGAGGCTGCCTTTCACCTGATTGCTCGCCATACCTAGCGACTCTAGGCATAGAGCGGCTAGGTGTCCAGGGTCAGGGTCTCAGGAACGGTTGATCCGGATCGGTCACATCGATCTGCGATCCGGGCCGACCCAGCAACGCCGGCAGAATCCTGGCCTTGTCGGCGCTACGGACGGCACTGCCCCAGCGCACGACCCGCCCGTTGTGCATCAGCAGGGTGATGGCGTTCGGGTCGAGTGCCTGGATCGACGCGATGCGCGCACGCACCCGCGCCGGCAACGCGGCAGCCACCGTCGCCACGGCGCCCCCGGTGGTTTGCGCGTCGGTGCCGTTCGGGACGACGAACAACGGCAGGTGCTTCGGGCGCGCGTCCAGATGACGGAACTGGTCGCCGGTGCGGTCGACGAGCATGTAGCCACCGGCCGACGACTGCACGACGCCGAGCCCCTCGCGCTCGGTCACCGTGATCGTGACCGTCGACGGGAACGACGTCGTCACCTGCGCCGACGCGACATCCGGCAGTGCCTCGACCCGGGTGCGGATCGCGTCGGTGTCGAGTCGCACGAGCGGCGTCCCGTCGGCGATGTCGGCGACCGAGCGCACTTGGGCGGCCGACTCGTCATGCGCACCGCGCACATGGACGGTGCCCACCCCGAACACCGAACTGAAGGCGACGAGCCACACGCCGACCGCGGCGACGAGCACGGCCGCGACGGTGCCGAGAATCAGCTTGCGGTGCGGGATCCCGGGACGGGGCTGGTCGTCGTCGACGTCGACGTCGGACGGCCGCAGGGCCGTGGTCGCGAGCCGGGTCATGAGCCGGCCATCGCGCGCGAGCGGCGCTCGCACGCCTCGCGCATGTCGTCGCAGAGCAGGTAGACGTTGCCGATGCCCATCGTGATCACGAGGTCGCCACTGCGAGCCAGCGCGGCGATCACGTCCGGGATGGCGGCATAGCGCGGCTCGTAGACGACCCGGTCCGCGGGCAGCGGGATCAGATCGGCGATCGTGGCGCCGGTGACGCCGGGGATCGGTTCCTCGCGCGCCGGGAAGATGTCCATCACGACGGCGACGTCGGCCAGCGCCATCGCATCGGCGAACTCGTGCGCGAAGGTCTGGGTGCGGCTGTAGGTGCCGGGTTGGAAGACCGCGATGAGGCGACCGGGAGCCGCGGCCGACTTCGCCGCCTCGAGCGAGGCCGCGATCTCGGTCGGGTGGTGCGCGTAGTCGTCGAAGATCCGCACTCCCCCACCCACGCCGTGCGATTCGAAGCGACGGTGCACGCCGCCGAACGAGCCCCACGAGGCGATCACGGTGTCGACGTCGAGGTCGAGCTCGGCGGCCATCGCGAGCGCGGCGGTCGCGTTGAGCGCCATGTGCTGGCCGATCAGGGCGCCGACGCGCACGTGCCTGGTGGTGTCGCCGATGCCGGTGACGTCGAACTCGACGCCGTCGTGGGCGGGGACGATGCCGCTGACCGCGATGTCGGCCGACTCGGACGTGCCGTAGGTGAGCACCCGACGGCCGGACTCGCGCGCGTAGGCGGCGACGCGCTGCGCCCCTGGGTCGTCGGCGCAGCACAACAGCAGCCCGTTGTGCTCGACGCGATCGACGAACGCCTCGAACGCCCGGAAGATGCCTTCGAGGTCTCCGTAGTTCTCGAGGTGGTCGGCCTCGACGTTGGTCACCACCGCTGCGGAGGGACGGGACAGCAGGAACGAGCCGTCGCTCTCATCGGCCTCGACGATCGCGACCTCGCCCGTCCCGAGATGCGCGTTCTTGCCTGTCTCGTAGAGGTTGCCGCCGATCGCGAACGACGGGTCCACGCCACAGGCCTGCGCGCCGACGGTCAGCAACGAGGTCGTCGACGTCTTGCCGTGCGTGCCCGAGATCGCGACGACGCGGCGGTCCTCGAGCGCGGCCGCCAGCGCGACCGCGCGGCGCAGCACAGGTTTCCCGCTCTCGCGCGCGGCGACGAACTCGAAGTGGTTCGGATTGATGGCGGTCGTGTAGACGAACGAGTCGGCGTCGTCGAGATGATCGACCGAGTGTCCGATGTGCACCGTCGCGCCGAGTGCGCGCAGTGCGGTGACACCCAGCGAGTCTCGCGCCTCGCAGCCGCTGACCTCGATGCCGCGTTCGAGCAGGATGCGCGCCAGCCCGCTCATGCCCGTCCCGGCGATACCCATGATGTGCACCCGGCCGAGCTCGGACAGGGGCGGCACGACGTCGGTCGCCGCACTGCGCACCAGTGCAGCACCCGGCGCCTCCCAGCCCTCGGGACGGTCGGCGGCGTGGTCGGCCACGGGCCGGGTCACGACGACGCCCCGACGAGTTCGAGGACGGCCCTGGCGAGCACGACGTCGGCGTTGCGGGCACCGGACGACGACGCTGCCTCGGACATCGCCTGCAACCGCTGCGGATCGGTCAACCGGGGTATCACCTCGTGCACGATCCATTCCGGGGTCAGGTTCTCGTTCTCGACCATCACTCCACCACCGGCCGCGACGATCGGCTCGGCGTTCGTGCGCTGCTCGCCGCCGCGTAATGGCAAGGGTACGTAGGCGGCGGGAAGACCGACGGCCGTGAGTTCGGCGCACGTCATCGCGCCCGACCGGCACACGACGAAGTCGGCGGCGGCGTAGGCGTACTGCATCGCGTCCACGTACGGGACGACGACGTACGGCGGCGTACCGGCCGGCACGCCGACGGTGTTCTTCGGGCCCACGATGTGCAGCACCGCGATGCCGGCCGCACGCAGCTGCGGTGCCGCCGCCGAGACCGCGCCGTTGATCGCCTGGGCACCCTGCGAGCCGCCGGTCACCATGAGCACCGGACCCTCGGCCGGCAGGCCGAATCGGGTCGCGGGCCTCGGGCCGCAACGCGGCCCGATCGAGCGTGGCGATGGCCGGACGCAGCGGGATGCCGATCGGTTGCCCGTGGCGCAGGTGCACCGACTTCGACGCGGTGAAGACGTGCTTCGTCAGCCGGGCGGCCACCTTGTTCGCGACACCGGGACGCGCGTTCGCCTCGTGGATGACGATCGGGATGTGGCGGCGCCGCGCGGCGACGTAGGCGGGCATCGCGACGTAGCCGCCGAAGCCCACCACCACCTGCGCCCGCGTCTTGTCGAGCACCGCGCCCGCCGCCCGCACCGACGCGCGCAGCCGCGTCGGCACAGCCAGCAACGCGCGGTTCAGTCTTGCGCGGCAGCGGCACGGGCGGGATCAGCTCCAGCGGGTACCCCCGCGCGGGGATCAGCGTCGTGTCGAGCCCGCGCTCGGTGCCGAGCGCGGTGATCTCGGCCGACGGCGACAGCCGGCGCACCGCATCCGCGAAGTTCATCGCCGGCTCGATGTGCCCCGCCGAATGCCCACCCGGCCACCACGATCCTGGGCGGCGCCACCTCGGTCACCACCCACTAGCCCGTCGAGATGGTGACCCACCATTGGACCCACCACGCGATGAGCGCTGACCCGTTCCGCCGGAAGTGGATCGCTGTCTGACCCACTCGCTGCGCTCGGGGCCGTCCAGCGCTCCACGCCGCAAGCTCGCTGGCGCTCGCGCGGGCGGCGTGCTCTTCGCGCGAGCGCTCATCGCGTGGGTGGTCACCTTGCGAGCTCGCGTACCAGCGTCAGATCGTGTTCTTCGTTTGGGCGGGCGGTACGGGCTGAGGGACGGGGATGCGGAGCCAGCGCTGCACTCGGGAGCGGCGGCCGAGGCGCTGGTCGCGGCGCGCCATGCTGACCGCCGGCGCCTCGTGCCGCGCGAAGGACACGAGCATGCCGAGAACGAAGAACGACGCCAGCAACGACGTCCCGCCGGCGGAGATGAACGGCAGCGGGATTCCGGTGACCGGCAGCAGCGCGGTCACGTAGCCGATGTTGATCACGGCCTGACCGCAGATCCAGATCGTCGCCGCACCGGCGACCAGCCGCACGAACGGATCGGCGCTGCGGCGAGCCACCCGCACGCCGCTGTAGGCGAACAGTGCGAACAGCGCGAGCACCGCGATCGCGCCGAGCAACCCGAGTTCCTCGCCGATGATCGCGAACACGTAGTCGGAGTTGGAGTTCGGCACCCAGTACTTCGACGTGCCGTCGCCGAGGCCGACGCCGAAGATGCCGCCCGACCCGAGGGCGTAGAGGCTCTCGACGGTGTGGAAGCCCGAACCCTGCGCGTCCTTGAACGGGTCGGTGAACGAGGTCAGCCGCTGCAGCCGGTACGGCTCGGCGACGGCCAGCGCGGTCACGCCGGCCACGATCGAGCCCGACGACGAGCGCGAAGTAGCGGATCGGCATGCCGACCATCCACAGCAGGCCGAGCAGGATCAGCAGGTAGCACAGCGTCGTGCCCAGATCGGGCTCGAGCATGACGAGCGCGATCACGAACACGAAGCCGGGCACGAGCGGCAGGAACAGGTGGCGCGCTTTGCGCAGCGTGCCGAGTTGTTGTTTGCGCGCGAGCAGGTCGCCGCCCCACAGCAGCACGCCGACCTTCGCGATCTCGGAGGGCTGCAGTTGCAGCGGGCCGAGATCGACCCAGCGCCGCGCCCCGTAGACCTCGACGCCGATGCCCGGCACCAGCACGGCCACGAGCGCGACGACGCCGAGGACGAGCACCGGATAGGCGAGCGCACGGTAGGCCCGTGGCGACAGCCGCATCGCGAACCAGAACAGCGGCAGCCCGATCGCGAGGAACCAGCCCTCCTTGACCACCTGCGTCCAGATCGTGCCTGTCGATCCCCCGTCGGCAGCGTGCGACGCGGCGATCGTCGTCGACACGGCCATCAGCACCCCGAAGCCGACGAGCCCGGCCGAGGCCAGCAGCAGCAGCTGCACCGACGCGTACGGGCGGTCGAGGAACCGCGGGCCGTCCGGCGCGGGCAGCAGCCGGTCGCGGACCCGGTGAACGGCGTTGATCATCCGTGCAGAGCCTGGATCGCGTCCGAGAACGCCCGTCCCCGTGCGGAGTAGTTGGCGAACATGTCGTAGGAGGCCGCCGCGGGTGCGAGCAGCACGGTGTCACCCGGGCGCGCCAACCCGGCCGCTGCGCGGACGACCTCCAGCATGGCTCCATCGTCGTGTGTGTCGACCACGATCACGCGGACATCCGGCGCGTGTCGCCGCAACGCCTGCTGCGACGATCGCCCGGTCGGCACCCAGCAGCACGGCCCCGGCGAGCCGCGGCGCGATCTCGGCCACCAGGTCGTCGACGGCCGCGCCCTTGAGCTGGCCGCCGGCGATCCACACGACGCGGTCGTGGGCGAGCAGCGAGCCGCGCGCGGCGTGCGCGTTGGTGGCCTTGCTGTCGTCGACCCAGGCGACGCCGCCGAACACGCCCTACCGGCTGGTTGCGGTGCGGGTCGGGCACGAATGCGGCGAGACCGGCGGCCACGGCCTCCGCGCCCACCCCGACGGCACGCGCGAGGGCCGCCGCCGCGAGGGCGTTCGCCACGTTGTGCGCGCCCGGCCGGGCGCACGTCGGTCAACCGCCGCGAGCACGGTGTGGTCGTCGCCGAAGGCACGCGACACGAGATGACCGGACGCGACCCCGACCTGGCCGGGCTCCGGCTCGTCCAAGGTGAACGAGACGTGCTCGCCGGGCGCGGTCCCGAGCAGCCGGGCGACGAGCGGATCGTCGGCGTTGCCGACCGCGACCGCACCGAACCACACGCCGGCCTTGGCGGCGGCGTAGTCCTCGAACGACCCGTGCCAGTCGAGGTGGTCGGGAGCCAGGTTCAACAGCGCGCCGGCCAGCGGGCGCATCGACGGCGCGAAGTGCAGCTGCTGGCTCGACACCTCGACGACGAGCACCTGGTACGGCGGCGCGGCTACGACCGCGTCGATCAACGGCTCGCCGACGTTGCCGACCGCCACGGCGCGCAGCCCCGCGGCGAGCAGCATCGCTTCGAGCATGTGGACGGTCGTGGTCTTGCCGTTGGTGCCTGTGACGGCGAGCCAGGGAGCGGCGTCCGGGCCGCGGAGCCGCCAGGCCAGTTCCACCTCACCCCACACCGGGACGCCGCGGACCTGCGCCGCGATCAGCAACGGGTCCGTCGGGCGCAGCCCCGGAGAGGCGACGACGAGGTCGACGTCCGGGAGTTCGCCCAGCGGCCCCATCCACCGCGCGCCGCGGGCGACGAGCTCCGCGACGCTGGGTCCCTCGCTCGTCGCGGTGAGCGCGACATCGCTGCCGAGGTCGAGCAGCGCCTTCGCCGCCGAGGTGCCGGCGACCCCGACGCCGCACACCAGCACCCGGGCTGCGGCCAGACGCTGCCCGATCGACTCCGCGGGCGCAGGGTTCCCGGGCTCAGCCACTGCCGACGAAGTCCGCGTAGAACAGGCCGATGCCGAACGCCACGGCGAGCCCGGCCAGGATCCAGAAGCGCACGATGATCGTGACTTCCTGCCAGCCGCCCAGTTCGAAGTGGTGGTGCAGCGGCGCCATGCGGAAGATCCGTTTACCTGTGCCGGTGCGTATTCGGGTGAACTTGAACCAGGTGTACTGCATCACCGAAGCCAACGTGACCGTCGCGAACAACCCGCCGATGACGACGAGCAGCAGTTCGGTGCGGCACAGGATCGCGAGCCCGGCAAGCAGGCCGCCGAGCGCCATCGACCCGGTGTCGCCCATGAAGATCTGGGCCGGCGACGCGTTCCACCACAGGAAGCCGAAGCAGGCCGCCATCGCCGACGCCGCCACCAGCGCGATGTCGAGCGGGTCGCGCACGTGGTAGCAGCCGCCGATCGGGTTCGTGCCGCACGGGTTACGGAACTGCAGCAGCGCGATGACCGTGAAGGCGCCGAACGCCATCGCCGAGGCACCCGCCGCGAGTCCGTCCAGCCCGTCGGTGAGGTTCACCGCGTTCGAGGTCGCGGTGACGATCAGATACGCCACCAGCACGAAGCCGATCGATCCGAGCCCGATCGTCGCGATATCGCGCACGTAGGACAGATGCGTCGATGCCGGCGTCAGGCCGAGCTTGTTGCGGAACTGCAGCGCCAGGACGGCGAAGCTGACCCCGACGAGGAGCTGACCGAGGAACTTCGCGCGGGCGCGCAGGCCGAGGCTGCGCTGGTTGCGGATCTTGATGAGGTCGTCGAGGAAACCCACGACGCCAAGGCCTGTCATCAGGAACAGCAGCAGTACCCCCGACGCGTTCGGGCCGCCGCCGCCGTTGATGGCGATCGACAGGTGGGCCGCGCTGTAGCCCGCGATCGTCGACCCGACGATGGCGACGCCGCCCATCGTCGGCGTCCCGCGCTTGACCAGGTGGCTCTGCGGGCCGTCCACCCGGATCTCCTGCCCGAACCCGCGGCGACGGAAATAGGCGACGACGAGCGGCGTGAACAGGATCGAGGCGACGAGACCGACGACGGCGGCGATCAGGATCGTCTTGATGCCCACGCGTCACCTCCTCCGGTCTCCGGCCGCACAGCGTTCCCGCGCCGCCGTGATCGTCCGTCCGATCCTGGGCGATGGCCGCCGCGACCCGCTCCAGGCTCGCCGCGCGTGATGCCTTGACCAGGACGACGTCGCCCGGCCGGAGCTCGTTGCGCAACAACTCGATCGCAGTCTCGGCGTCCGGCACTCGGCTGGCCTCGCCGGTCCACGACCCTTCCAGAGCGGCGGCGTCGGCGATGGCGCGGGCCAGCTCACCCACAGCAATCAACCGTGCTATCGACAGCTGCGCGGCCCGCCGTCCGATCTCCTCGTGCGCGGCGAGCTCGTCCGGCCCCAGCTCCGCCATCTGGCCCGAGGACGGCGACCGTGCGCCCGCCGCGCGGGCCGGCGACGGCGACCAGCGCGTCGAGCGCCGCGCGCATCGACTCGGGGTTGGCGTTGTAGGCGTCGTTGATCACCACCACCCCGTCGTCGCGCTCGGTCAACCTCCATGCGCCACCGCGAGGCCGGGACGGCGGCGCCGAGCGCCTGCGCGACCACGTCGACGGTCATCCCTACCGACAGCGCGACCGAGGCGACGGCGAGCGCGTTGCTCACGTGATGGGCGCCGACGAGCTGCAGCTGCACCTGCGCCGACGAGCCGGCGGCATGCAGCGTGAAGCCGGGCCGCCCGAGGTCGTCGAGCCTGATGTCGGTGGCACGCACGTCGGCGTGCGCGGTCGTGCCGAACTCGACGACGTGGGCGTGCGTGCGCTCCGCCATCGCCGCCACGAGTTCGTCGTCGGCGTTGAGCACCGCCACCCCCTCGAGCGGCAACGCCTCCACCAGCTCGCCTTTGGCCTGCGCGATCGCCTCGCGCGAGCCGAACTCGCCGAGGTGCGCGCTCCCGACGTTGAGGACGACCCCGATCTGCGGCGCGGCGATCTCGGTGAGGTGCCGGATGTGCCCGATGCCACGTGCGCCGAGTTCGAGCACCAGGAACATCGTCGAGGCGTCCGCGCGCAACACCGTGTACGGATGACCCAGCTCGTTGTTGGCCGAACCGACTGCGGCGACGGTCGGCCCCGCGACTGCCAACACGCTCGCGAGCAGGTCCTTGGTCGAGGTCTTGCCGGACGAACCGGTGATGCCGATGACGGTCGCGTCGAGCCGGCGCGCGACCACGGTCGCCAGCGCGGTCAGTGCCTCGATCGCATCGTCCACCTCGATGCGCGGGGCGGCGACCCGGCGCGTGCACAGCACCGCGACCGCACCCTGGGCGACAGCGGCCTCGGCGAAGTCGTGGCCGTCCACGCGCTCGCCCGGGAGGGCCACGAACAACCCACCCCGGCCCACCTCGCGCGAGTCGTACTCGACCGAACCGGTCACGACGGTCTCCGGGTCGGCGTCGCGCACCTTGCCGCCGACGGCCGCGGCGATCTCGGCCAGGGTCAGTTCGATCACCGGCGTTCCAGCTCCCGCTCGCGTGTCACACGTTCCAGAGCGGCGCGCAGCACCGCGCGGTCGTCGAAGGGATACACCGTCCCGGCGATCTCCTGACCGGGCTCGTGGCCCTTGCCCGCAATCAGCACGGTGTCGCCGGGCCGTGCGGCGCTGACGGCCGCGGCGATCGCTTCGGCGCGATCGCCGACCTCGCGCACCTCGCCGCGCTCGCCGGACGGCACCCCCTGGGCGCCGGCCAGCATGGCGGCGCGGATCGCGGCCGGATCCTCCGTGCGCGGGTTGTCGTCGGTGACGATCAGCAGGTCGGCTCCGCGCGCCGCGATCTGTCCCATGTGCGGCCGCTTCCCGCGGTCGCGGTCGCCGCCGCACCCCAGCACGATGATCATCCGGCCGCGCGTGAGCGGACGCAGCGCCCGCAGCGCACCGTCGACGGCCGCCGGCTTGTGGCTGTAGTCGACGACGGCGAGCACGTCCTCGCCGCCCTCGATGCGCTCCATCCGCCCCGGCACGGTGGCGACGGCGATCGCGCGTGCGGCCAGTTCGGCCGGGACGGCGTTCTCGTGCAGCATCGCCAGCGCCAGCAGCACGTTTGCGACGTTGTAGCGGCCGGGCACCGCGCACGAAGTGATCAGGTCGACACCCGGGCCGGTGACCCGGAACCGGGTCGTGCCGTCGGGCAGTTCGTCGATCTCGCTCGCCTGCCACGCGGCGTTCCGTGCGCCGGTCGTGCTCACCGTGACGCCGGAACCGACGATCTGCGACAGCCGCTGTCCCCACACGTCGTCGACGACGATCACGTCGACCTGCGGGTGATGATCGAACAACTCGGCCTTCGCGTCGAAGTAGTCGTACATGTCGGCGTGGAAGTCGAGATGGTCCTCGGACAGGTTCGTGAAGCCGGCCACGGCGAACGTCGTGCCGCCGACACGGCCCATCCGCAGCGCGTGGCTGGACACCTCCATCGCGACGTGCGTCGCGCCGCGTTCGCGCATCACTGCGAGCAGGGCCTGGAGCTCCGGCGCTTCCGGTGTGGTGAACCCGGTCTTGATCTCGGTGTCGCCCAGCATCGTCCCGACCGTGCCGATCAGGCCGGTACTGCGCCCCGCGGCCTGCAGACCGGCGTGCAGGAAGTAGCTCGTCGTGGTCTTCCCGCTCGTCCCCGTCACCCCGAGCACGTCGAGCTCGCCGGACGGGTCGCCGTAGACGAGTGAGGCGGCAGCGCCCACGCGGGCGCGCACGTCGGGCACGACGAGGCGAGGGACGTCGGGCGGGAGCCGCGACGCCCCCGGCGGATCGGTCAGGACGGCCAGCGCACCGGCGGCGAGAGCCCCCGGCGCGTACTCGACACCGTGCGCCGTGCGTCCGGGTGCGGCCCCGAACAGGTCGCCCGGCCGCACGCGGTCACTCGCCATCGTGATGCCCGTGACCGCCACGTCCGAGCCGCTCAGCTGCGCGTCGACTGCGCGGGCCAGCGATCCCAGCGACACCGGCAGGACGCCGGCCGGGCGTGGGACGACCGGGGGAACATCCGCTGCCACGTCAGCACACGGTACTGGGTGCGGCCATCCTGGTGACCGCGTCACACACCTGCAGCGGCACATGCTTCGAGTGCGAGCCGGTCGGCGGGATGTGGGCGTGTGCGACCTCGTAGGTTGCGATCTGGTTGAACAGTGGAGCCGCGACGTCGCCGCCCTCGAGCCCGTGCGCCGGGTTGTCGACCATGATCGCGACGACGAACTGCGGATTGTCGGCGGGGATCATGCCGGCGAAGGTGTCCCAGTTCATCCAGCTCGAGTAGGCGCCGCCGTGGTTCGGGTCGGGCTGCTGCGCGGTACCCGTCTTGCCGGCCACGCGGTAGCCGGGCACGGCCGCCTTGGTTCCGGTGCCACCCGGCAGGGTTACCGATTCGAGCATGGTGCGCAGGGTTTTCGCGGTCTTGGCCGAAATGACGCGCTTGCCGGCAGGGTGCCGGGTCGTCATGACGTTGCCGTCGCCGCCCGTGATCGACTGGACGATGCGGGGCGGCACGCGCACGCCGTTGTCGGCGAAGGTCTGGTAGATCGAGGCAAGCTGCAACACAGTCATGCTCTCGCCCTGGCCGAAAGGCAGGTTCGCGAACGACGAGCCCGACCACTGCGACATCGGCGGCAGGTAACCGCTGCTCTCGCCGGGCAACTCGATGCCGGTCTTGGTGCCGACGCCGAACTTGCGCTCGTAGCGGTCCCAGACGGACGGGCCGAGCATGCGGGCGATCTTCAACGTCCCGACGTTCGACGACTCGGCGAGCACTCCGGTCGCGGTGAACCGCTCTGTGGGGTGGTACCAGGCATCGCTGACGGTGACCCCGCCCATGTTGATCGTCGGCGGCACCGAGATCACGGTGTTCGGCTTGATCAGCTTCTGCTGCAGGGCGGCCGCGAAGGTGATCGACTTCTGCACCGAGCCGGGTTCGAAGGCCGACATCACCGGGGGGTTCATCGGCTGGTCGGGGTTGATGGTGTTGGGGTTCGCGGCGTCGAAGGTGCCGGACGACGCCATCGCCAGCACCTGCGCCGTGTGCGCGTCGAGCACGACCATCTCCGCATTCCGAGCGCCCGACTCGCGCACGGCGGTGTCGAGGTACTGCTGAGCGGTGTACTGCAGGCTCTGGTCGATCGTCAGGCGCACCGTGCCGCCGTTGCGGGCGGGGTCGGTGACGGTGCTGCTCGCCGGGTTGATGTTGCCCAGGTTGTCGGTGCTGTAGGTCTGGCTGCCGTCCTTGCCCGACAGCACGTCGTTGTAGGCCGACTCGATGCCGGCGGCTCCCGTCCCGTCCGAGTGCACCGTGCCGATGATGTTCGCGGCCGTGGTGCGGCCCGGGTACTGACGCTGCGTCGTCGGCTGGGTGTAGATGCCGGCCAGGCCCAGCGCGCTGACCTGCTGCGCGACGACCGGCGACAGTGCGGTCGCGACGAGGGCGTACTGCCCCTGTACGGAGAGGATGCGCACCAGCGCCTTTGCGCTGCGGCCGACCAGCGGCGCTAGCTTGGTCGCGTAGGTGCGTACGAGGTCGTCGGTGGCGGCGCGCCCTGTCAGCTCGGCCTGGGTCGCGGCGGCGTCCCTGATCTGCTTGGGGTCGGCGGTGATGTCCTGCGCCGTCGACGTGTACGCCAACGGAGTGCCGTCACGGTCGACGATCTGACCCCGGATCGCGTGCAGCGTCATCGTGAACACCCGCTGCGCCGCGGCGCCGGCCGCGTACTTCTGGGCGTCCACGCCCTGCAGTTGGACGAGCCGGCCGCCGATCACGAGCAGCAGCGTGCACATGGCGGCGAAGCCGAACTTCAATCTCGGGTGCAGCGCACCCAGCCGCAGCGCGCGCGCCCGGCGTCGAGCAGCGGGGCGGCGGGCCGGTCGGCGGGTCGGTTGGCGGGTCGGCTGGCGGCGCTCGGGCGACCGCGCCGACTGGGAGCGGGCAGGAGTGCGGGCAGAAGTGCGGGCAGAAGTGCGGGCAGAAGTGCGGGTGGACGGGCGGGCCGGAGTTCCGCGGCGCGGCGGCGGTCCGAAGCGGGTCATCGGTTGCCTCCGGGCAGCGTGGTCTCCGGCGTCGGGGTGGGTGTCGGGGAGGGCGTCGGTGTGCGTGTCGGTGTCGAGTTCGCCGCCGCGGGCGTCCGACGGTGATGATGCCCGGCAGTGCCGTTCGTCGTCCGGTGCTTCGCCGATCCCTGCGCCCTGGTCGTCCTCGTTCCGGGCCGCGCGTGCTCGTGCGACTTCTTGTTATTGGCGGGTTTCGTCGTCTTCTTCTTCGCGTGCTTGCCCGCCGGCGCGGTCGTCGTCGCGGCCGGGTGCCAGATCACGACCGGTACCGCGCTGGCGGGCGCCGCGCGGCCGAGCACCCGGACCCGTCCGGTCGCGCCGATCTCGAGAAAGCCCGGATTGCCGGCCGGCACCATGCCGAGCGCAGCCGCGGCCGCCGCGAGGTTCGCCGGGGCGGCGCTGTCCTGCACCTGGTTCTCGAGCTCGACCAGCCGCGCCGCCGCGCTCTGGTCGCCGGAGGCCAGGTCGTGCCGGGCGACCTCGTTGGCGGCCGAAGCGGTGTTCAGCGCGAGCAGCAGCCCCATGCCGCCGACGAGCAGGCCCAGGATGAGCAGGACGAACGGTGTGCGCCGGGCCGCCGGTGCGTGCCGAGCTGCGGGCGTGCGCTGGTTCGCGCCGCGTCTGCCCGTCGCGGCTGCGCGCGCCGCCTGCCCGTGCGATGCCTTCACGCGATCTCCCTGAGTTTCTCGGCGGCGCGGAGCCGTACGGACGCGGCGCGGGGGTTGGCGTCGATCTCGGCCGGTGATGCGGATTCGCTGCCCCGAGTCAGCAGTCGCAGGTGCGGTCCGCGGTCGGCAAGCGGCACCGGCAGCCCGATCGGCGTCGTGTCGGTGGCCAGCGCGGCGAGCGACTGCTTGACGATGCGGTCCTCGAGGGACTGGTAACTCAGCACCACGATCCGTCCTCCGACCACGAGCGCCTCGAGCGCGCTGGGCACCGCGGCGCGCAACGCGTCCAGCTCGCCGTTGACCTCGATGCGCAGGGCTTGAAAGGTCCGCTTGGCCGGGTGACCGCCGTGGCGCCGGGTCGCCGCCGGGATCGCCGCGCGCACCAGTTCGGCCAGCTGCGCGGTCGACGTGAGCGGGGCGCTGCGGCGGGCACGATCGATCGCCCGGGCGATGCGCAGCGCGAAACGCTCCTCGCCGTACTCGCGCAGCACCCGTGCCAGGTCGGCGACCGGATAGGTGTTCACGATCTGCTCGGCGGTGGTCGTTGCGGTCGTGTCCATGCGCATGTCGAGCGGGGCGTCCTGGGCGTAGGCGAAGCCGCGCTCGGCGAGATCGAGCTGCATCGACGACACCCCGAGGTCGAACAGCACGCCGTCGACACCGTCGAGCCCGAGCGAGGCGAGCACGTCGGGCATGCGGTCGTAGACGGCGTGGACGAGGTGGGTGCGGCCGGCGAACCTGGCCAGGCGCTGTTCGCTTCGCTCGAGCGCCGCGGGGTCGCGGTCGAGCCCGACGATGGTGAGCTGCGGGTGCGCCTCGAGCAGCGCCTCTGCGTGGCCGCCGAGGCCGAGTGTCGCGTCGACGATGATGGCGCGCCGGTCGGCGAGCGCCGGGGCGAACAGGGTGAGCACACGCTCGAGCAGGACCGGGACGTGGTCCGGTGCGCTCATGGACAAAACCTCTCGGCGACTCGGCGGTGGGGAGGGTGGGGACCGGTGGGGAGAGTCGGGGGTCGAGCTGCGATCGGGTCCCCGCCCGTCCCGTCCGCCTGGCGCCGGGGAAGTGCGTCAGGAGTGACATTGCGGAAGACGGGAGGAGGCCGAACCTCAGCTCGAGGAGTCACAGCACGCCGGGGAGCACCTCCTCGGCGATGTCGGCGAAGGCCTGCTCGCTGCCCTCGAGATAGGCGTTCCAGGTCTCGGCGTCCCACACCTCGATGCGCCGGTTGGCGCCGATCACCACGCAGTCCTTGCTCAGGCCCGCGTACTGCCGCAGCTGCGGGGGCACCGTGATCCGGCCCTGGCCGTCGGGGGTCTCGCGCGAGGCGCTCGCGAACAGCACCCGCCCGTAGTCACGCACCCGGCGGTCGGTGACGGGGGCGTCGGCAAGGGCCGCGGTGAAGCGGGTGAACTCGTCGGTCGGGAAGACGAACAGGCAGCGGTCCTGGCCCTTGCAGATCACCAGTCCCCCTTCCAGTTCGGGTCGGAACTTCGCGGGAAGAGCGAGGCGGCTTTTGTCGTCCAGGCGCGGTGTGTGAGTGCCGAGGAACACCGGCACTCACCTCCGACCTGACGACCCGCTGCACTCTTCCCCACTGATCCCCACTCTACCCCACTTCTGGCCACATTGATCCAAGTCCGGGGCCGACACGCTCGTGCCGGTGTCGCGACCTCGCTACGGCCGAGGGCGCCGGGGTTGAACAAATCGGGCCGCCGGCACGTCTGTCTTCAGGGGATGCAAGGGTGAGCCGAACTGTTACCGAATCGCGCCGGGTGTCGGTGATACTGACTCAGCCAGGACTGCGAGGGACAAAGATCGACTGATGGGACGGGCACAGGTGGACGCCGCAACGGGGCACGACGAGCCGAGACACACGAGCTACCCGGGTAGCCACGCGGCCGGTGGCGGGTCCGAGCCGGCGCTCGGCGTCGACTCCGTGCGCTCGGCGGGCGAGCGGATCGTGGCCAACATCGACCAGGTCATCGACGGCAAGCACGACACCGTGCGCATCGGCGTCGCCGTCCTGCTCGCCGAGGGCCACCTCTTGATCGAGGACGTCCCCGGCGTCGGCAAGACGAAATTCGCCAAGGCTCTCGCCCGCTCGATCGACTGCTCGGTGCGCCGCGTGCAGTTCACCCCGGATCTGCTGCCGAGCGACGTCACCGGGGTGAGCGTCTACAACGCCGAGGACCGCGACTTCGAGTTCAAGCCCGGTCCGGTGTTCGCGAACATCGTCGTCGGCGACGAGATCAACCGCGCGTCGCCTAAGACACAGTCGGCGCTGCTCGAGTGCATGGAGGAACGGCAGGTCACCGTAGATGGTGTCACCTACCGGCTCGAGTCGCCGTTCCTCGTGCTCGCTACGCAGAACCCGATCGACATGGAGGGCACCTACCCGCTGCCCGAGGCGCAGCGCGACCGGTTCACCGCGCGCATCTCGATGGGCTACCCCGACCGGCGCGCCGAGATCCAGATGCTCGACGAGCACGCGGCCATCGATCCGCTCGACTCGCTGCGGCCGGTCTCCGACGCGAGCGAGGTGCGCGCGCTGATCGGCGGCGTGCGCGCCGTCCACGTCGCCGACACGATCAAGGCGTACGCGGTCGATCTTGCCGCGGCCACCCGCGCCGGCACCGACATCCGGCTCGGTGCCTCGCCGCGCGCGACCCTGCAGCTGCTGCGTGCAGCCAAGGCCTGGGCGGCGCTCGAGGGCCGCGACTACGTGCTTCCCGACGACGTGCAGTTCATGCTCATCCCCGTGCTCGCGCACCGCATGCTGCTGACCGCCGACGCGCACGTGTCCGGACGCACCGCCGTCGACGCGCTCACCGACATCGGGCGCCGGGTGGCGATCCCCAACGCCGTCACGTCGCGGACCGCCTGACCATGGCTTCCTCGGGACGTGCCGGTTTCACCACGCGCGCGTCCTGCCTGCTCGCCGCCGGCGGCACCGCACTGCTGTGCGGCTTCCTGCTCGGCATCGTCGACCTCGCCCGCGCGGGCGTGCTCGCTCTGGCCGTCCCGCTTTTGAGCGCGTCGATCGTGCTGCGTTCACGGGTACGCATCGCCAATCGGCGCCGCGTCGAACCGCGGCGCGCGACTTCGGGCGACACCGTCGTGATGCACCTGACGATCACCAATCGATCGCTGATCCCGACGGGCTCGCTGATGCTGGAGGACCAGCTGCCGACCCAGATCCGCGGCAACGCCCGGTTCGTGCTGGACGGGTTGTTCAGCCGTGAGAGCCGAACGGTGTCCTACCGCATGCCGCGACTGCCGCGCGGTCGTTACCGCGCCGGCCCGCTGAACATCCGGCTGACCGATCCCTTCCACCTCGTCGACGTGCGGCGCTCGTTCACCGCGACGAGCGAGATCGTCGTCGCACCCGTTGTCGAGAGGCTGCGCACGGCCGAGCCGCCGCGTTCGCTCGACGTCGGCGACGACGCCGGCAGCCACTCGATCGGCGCGCACGGTGCCGATGACGCGTCGACGCGCGAGTACCGCACCGGCGACGACCTGCGCAAGATCCACTGGCGCTCGTCCGCGCGCACGGGCGCACTCATGGTTCGCCAGGAGGAGCGTCCGTGGCAGGGCCAGATGAGCGTGCTGCTCGACACCCGCGGCCGCGCGCACGTCACCGGCGCGACCACCCCGGAGAGCGACGCGGACGAGCGCCTGAACAGCAGCTTCGAGTGGGCGGTCAGCGCGGCCGCAACGGTCGCCACCTTCGGCGTGCTGAGCAACCGCGAAGTCGGGATGATCACCGATCTCAGCACGCCGACCCGGCTGCCGATGCTCGCCGCCAACCAGGTCAGCGATCACCTGGCGCTCGTGCGCACCAGCGTCCGGACCTCGCTGGAGACCCTCTCGGAAGTGCTGCCGGCGATCGCACGTGAGTCGACGTTGATCGCGATCCTCGGCGAACTCGACCCGGCGAGCCTGCGGCTGCTCGCGAGTGTGCACCCGCGGGCGACGTCGACGAGCGCGCTGGCGCTGTTGCTCGACGTGGGCACCTGGGCCGACGGGCCCGGCTTCGGTGCCGGGCTCGACGGTGCGGCGGCGGTGGTGAACTCGCGGGTGCAGAACGCGGCCCGCGTGCTGCGCGCCGCAGGCTGGCAGGCGCACGTCGTGCGCTGCGGTGACAGCGTCGCAGCGGCGGCGCAGACGATGCTCGCGCCGCGGGCCGGCACCAACGCGCTGGCCGAACTCGCCGGCTACGCGAGGCAACGATGACGCCGACCGCACCGAAGACGACCGCACCGAAGACGACCGCACCGCAGACCTCCGCGGCTGCCTCGCCCGTGGCGGGCGGCGCGTCGCGCGGGCAGAACCGACCGCAGCGCAGCGATGTGCGGCGCACGATGCTCGCGCTGGCGGCCAGCGCCCTCGGCGCGTTCCCGCTCTGCGAGGTCTTCACCGACACCGGGTGGCTTGTCGACGTCTGGTTGACGATGGCGGTCGTCATCGCCCCGGCCGCGCTGCTGCGCCGCACCCGTCCGGCGACGGCCGGTCAGATCTGGATCGGCGTCCTGCTGATGGTGCCGTGGCTGACGCTGACGTTCGTCCGTCAGCACGCGGTGTTCGGCTTCCTTCCCCTGAGCGGAACCTGGCACGACATCGGCGCCGACCTCACCGCCCTGCATCACACGACCTCGGTCGGGGTCGCCCCGATCCACACGACGGTGCCGGCCCGGTTGGCGCTGTGCGCCCTGCTCGGGCTCGTTGCCGCCCTGGTCGACCTGCTCGCCGTCGTGGGACGCCACGGCGCACTCGCAGGCGTGCCGTTGTTGATCGTGTTCACCGTTTCCGGTGCGGTGCCGCGTCATCCGGTGTCGTGGATCTGGTTCGTGCTCACCGCAATCGGGTTCCTGATCCTGTTGGCCCTCGACTCCAGCGACGACGTCCAGCGCTGGGGCTATTTCGTCCCGCGCACCCAACGAGCGTCTCGGCGTGCCGGGCGGCTGGTGTCGGGCCAGCGCATCGCGGTGATCGCGATCGTGCTCGCGCTCGCCGTGCCCCTGTTCATCCCGTCGGATTCGAAGAACCTGCTCTCGCGGCTGTTCCACAACGGCGGGGACGGCGAATCGGGGTTCGGCGCCGGGCTCAACGGCGGCCTCGGCACCGGCGGGATCGATCCGTTCGCCGCGCTGCGCGGTGAGCTCACCCGTGAGCACCAGGTGCCGCTCTTCGCCGTCAAGATCACCTCCGCCGACCCGTCGGTCGGGAGGGCTCACGGTGTGCAGCCGTTCTATCTGCGGATGAACACGCTGTCGTTGTTCGAAGGGACGGGCTGGCGACCCGGCGGGGAGCAGGCCTCGGAACCGCTGAGCAACACGCAGTACGCCAGCGAGCCGGGCGTGCCGTTCGCGCCCAGCACGGTGCAGTACTCCGCCCAGATCACCGTCTCCGGGTTGCGCTCGAACCCGCCGGTCTTCGCGTCGCCGACGGCGGTCTACGGCGTTGCCAACGACACGGTGTGGAACCCGCACGAGCAGTTGCTGGAGCACTCCATCACCCAGAACGGGCAGGTGATCACCGAGCAGGTTGCCCAGCCACAACCGAGTCTCGACCAACTGCGCAGCGCCTCGAACGGCGTCGATCCGCAGATGGGCGACTGGCTGCAACTGCCGGCGGTGCGTCCGTACGTGCACGCGCTGACCGCCCGGATCATCAAGAACGCCCGCTCGCCGTACGAACGGGCCCGCGCGATCAGCGACTTCTTCGCCGACCCGAAGAACAACTTCTCCTACAGCCTGCAGAGCGCGGTCGGCGACTCGGGCGACGAATTGACCGACTTTCTGCGTCCGGGTGGACGCGTCGGGTACTGCCAGCAGTTCGCGGCCTCGATGGCGGTCATGCTGCGGCTCGCCGGCGTGCCGTCACGCGTCGTCCTCGGCTACGCGCACGCCGTCCCCGACCCCACTGGCGAGTTCCAGGTCACGACCTTCGACGCGCACGCCTGGGTCGAGGCGTACTTCGGCGGCGTCGGCTGGGTGCCGTTCGATCCGACCCCGCTCGCCGGTATCTCGGGCGGGGCGGCGAACGACCTCGCGTGGGCGCCGCACCCGAAGAACAACGGCAGCATCGAGCCGGTCATCCCCCATGACAGTTCCAGCGCCAATTCGGCCAGTCCGACGGTGGCGCCGACCAAGCACCGGGTCGTTCGAGCGGTCGACACGAGCACGTCGTTCACCGTCCCGATGATCGCGCTCGGCGTCGTCGTGGTGCTGGTGCTCGTCGGCCTTACGCCGGCCTTCGTCCGGTGGCGACGCCGGCGGCGCCGCCTGCGCCGGGTCCGCACGGGCGACACCGAGGCCCTGTGGGCCGAACTGGCCGACACCACGACCGATCTCGGCTATGTCTGGTCCGACGCCCGTACCCCGCGCCAGGTGGCCCACTGGCTGGGCAGTTCCGGCGACTCGACCTCGAGCTCGGTGCAGGTGCTCACTGCGGCCGTCGAGCGTGCGCGGTACAGCCGCGCGGTCGCCGACTCCGACGCCGACACCGATCTCTCCCGGGAGTTCGCGAAGGTGTCCGCCGGGCTCGGCATGCGCCGCTCGCCGCGCGAGCGGATGCGCGCCCGGTTCTGGCCGGCGTCGTTGGACTGGTCCCGGGTGCGCGGCGTGGGCCGATGGCTACCTGGAAACCCGACGACGCGCCGGCACTGAGGGCGACGCGCCGGAATTCTGCTCGGGGTGGTGCTCCCGGGGCTGAGGCTAGGGCTTCGGCCGGGACAACTTACGGGTTCTCGTCGAAACGGCGGCGCATGCGGTCCTCCATGCGGGCACGCAAGCTGCTCGAGCGTCCAACTCGTGCCGCACTGTTGGGAGCGACACCCGGGACGGACTCGACGTTGTCGCGGTGACGCAGCGACTGCGTCGCGTACCCGACCGCGCCGACGAGCAACACGAACCCGACGACACTCAAGGCGACGACGTTGGCGAGCAGGCCGACGAGCACGAGCCCCAGCCCGGCGAGGACACCGACCACGCACAGCAGCATCGAGGTCCGCACGCGGCGGCGCGTACGCACCGAGCGCACCGACGACGCGAACTTGGGATCCTCGGCGTAGAGCGCCTGCTCGATCTCGTCGAGCAGCCTCTGCTCATGCTCGGAGAGCGGCACAATGCCCTCCTTTACTCACCGATCGTGTCGATCGGCACGTCTCGTGCTTTCGGCCAACACCTTCGAGCATACGAGGCGATCGGCCGGATCGAAAGCTGTGATCTGGTTACGGGTCGGCCCCACTGTCGGGCACGGGCAGATGTTGCTCCTCCGGCGGCGCACCGGGGCGTCGCAACAACGTCGCGAAGCCGAGCGCGCCGGCACCGAACCGCTCGCGGGCCGCGTCGACGACCGAGTCGGTGGCCCGCTCCGGATGCCGCACACGATCCCCCCGCTGCGCGCCCGCTTCTGGTACCCAATCACCGGATCCGGCGCCTGATTCCGGGCGGTCGATACCAGAAGGCGGGATCAGGTCGTCGAAGCTGAGCTGTTCGCCGACAGTGTCGGCTTCGCGCAGGTTCTCGCATTTGACCCCGACGAGACGCACCCTCGGACGATCGAGGCCGAGCGAGTCGTACAGCTCGGCGGCGGTCGTATAGACCGTCGCGGTGGCATCCGTCCAGGCCGGCAGGGTGCGCACCCTGGTGACCGTCGTGAAGTCGGCGAACCGGATCTTGATGCCGACTGTGCGGCTGAGCCACCCCCGGCTGCGGACCCGCTGAGCGACGTCTCCGGACAGCCGCAGCAACTCGCGGCGGATGTCGTCGACCTCGGTGAGATCGACCTCGACCGTGTGGTCGGCGCTGATCGACTTCTCGACCTCGTCCGGACTGACCTCGCGCGGATCGACGCCGTCGGCGAGCGCCGCCAGATGCTCGGCCATCGCGGCACCGACTGCGCGCACCAGCACGCCGCGCGGCGTCGAGGACACGTCGCCGACGGTGCGCACGCCGATGCGGTGCAGCGACTCGGCGGTGCGGGCGCCCACCCCCCAGAGGGCGGTGGCCGGCAACGGGTGCAGGAAGTCGAGCACCTGGGCGGCAGGGACGACGAGCATGCCGTCCGGCTTGCAGCGCGCGGACGCCACCTTGGCCACGAACTTCGTGGGCGCGATCCCGACACTGCACGTCAGCGCGAGCTCTCGCGCCGTGCGCTCGCGGATCCGTTCGGCGATCACGGCGGGGCGGCCCTGGGCGCGGATCGCGCCGGAGACGTCGAGGAACGCCTCGTCGAGCGACAGCGGCTCGACCAGCGGGGTGATTTCGCGCAGGATCGTCATCACCGCTGCGGATGCCTGCGTGTAGGCGGCGCGGTCGGGACGGACGACGACGGCGCCGGGGCACAGCCGCAAGGCGCGAGTCATCGGCATCGCGCTGCGCACGCCGTACCTGCGGGCCTCGTACGAGGCCGCGGCGACAACACCGCGCACTCCCCCGCCGACGACGACCGGCTTGCCGCGCAGGTCGGGATTGTTGCGGATCTCGACGCTGGCGAAGAACGCGTCCATGTCGACGTGCAGGATCCGGCAGCCGGTGTCGTCGCCGTCGGTGCGTCCCGATGCGCGTGGGATGTCGGCGCTGCGGCCCACGTCGGGTCAGTCCCCGTCCGCGCGGCGGGCGAGGATGTGCACGCGTGCTGCGATCTGGGCGAAGGGGCTGCGCTGGGCACACGCGGCCTCGAGCCGGGCAAGTGCGTCCCGCGCGCCCGGCTGGTCGAGCGCCTGGCCGGGTACGAGGTCGCGGAAGATGCCGAGGCCGTGTTGCTGCTCAACGGCCAGGCCGTGCTCGGCACACAGCATCAGCACTGGCTGGGGGCCGATCCGGCCGCCGGCGTCGAGCGCGTCGATTTCACGCTCGGCGCCGGCGAGGTCGCCGGCGAGGGCCCGGGCGAGCACGCTCGCGACGGGGTTGTCGACCAGCACGCTGAGCAGGCCGCCGGGTCGGACGGCGGCAACGATGCCGGCAAACGCACCGGACAGATCGTCGACCGCGTCGAGCACCCCGTGGGCGAGCACCAGGTCGAAGCGCTGCGACCCAAACACCTCGGCGACGGTCTCGACATCGCCCTGCACGGCATGCACGCGCTGCGCCACCCCGGCCTCGCTCGCGCGCCGGCGCAGGGTGGCCAACGCGTCGACGCTCGCGTCGAGCACGGTGACCGACGCTCCCGCCGCGGCGAGCGGAACCGCGAACCGACCGGTTCCGCCACCGCAGTCGAGCACCCGCGCGGTGCGCGGCTCTGAGCCGAGTGCCGCAATCAGCAGGTCGTCGACCTGGACCGGAAGCGCGGCGTGCCTCTCGTGCTGGCCGGACAGCTCGTTCGACACACGGCTCGACACGTAGTCAGCGTAGCCGCGAGGACCGACACCATCAGCGTGCCGACGCGGCCCGGCACCCAGGAGCGTCGAGCAAGGAGTCAGCTGGCCAGCGGCGGCGCGAGCATGCCGAGAGACCGCTCGACGGTCCGGATGAACTCCTCGGCCGAGCGAACCTGGTCGTCGGCGACCCGGCGTTCGACGGCGTGGCGCGCGCCGGCCTCCACGGCCGCGCGCACCGGTGCCCCCGCGGCGAAGTAGCGCGACCAGTCGGTCAGCTCGGGCGCAATCACGTCGAGCAGCACCCACACACTCATCAGGCGGCGCCGGGCACCCGCCGGCCGCCCGCGATCGGCGAGCACGGCCGCAGCAGCCCGCAACGCCGCCAGGTGCGCGAGCCGGAACCGCTCGCCCGCATCCCACGCGGCGGCTGCGTCGGCCAGCACCGCGCGCGCCTGCGCGACCAGCGCGAGCGCCGAACCCGGCACCGGCCTAGTTGCCTGCTGGGTCGTCATGACGTTCCCCCTATCGAACGGTTGTGTTCGATATTAGATCACCCGTTCGGTTCTGGCAACCATGGTCCGGACTACGCACCCAGGATGTCGACCACCTCGCCGATGACGACCACCGCAGGCGCGCCGACACCGGCCTCGGCGACGGCTCGGGCGAGATCGGCCAGCGGTGCGCGCACGGTCTGCTCGCCGGGCAGCGTCGCGCGATGCACGACGGCCGCCGGGGTGGTGCCCGGACGGCCGTGCTTGATCAGCTCGTCCGCGATCAGCCCCAACCGATCCATCGACATCAGCAGCACGAGGGTGCCGGCCCCGGTGGCAAGGCCGGGCCAGTCGATTCCCTGCCCCGCCGCCCGTCCCGGGTCGAGGTGGCCGGAGACGACCGTGAAGTCGGCTGCGACGCCGCGGTGCGTCAGCGGGATCCCCGCGCTCGCCGGCGCGGCGAGCGCCGAGCTCAGGCCCGGCACGACCGTGACCGGAACGCCGGCGGCGACACAGGCGAGCCACTCCTCGCCGCCGCGACCGAAGACGAACGGGTCGCCGCCCTTGAGCCGCACGACCCGTTTCCCGGCGCGTGCGCGATCGATCAGAACGGTGTTGATCTCGTCCTGGCTGAGGTTGTGGCGGTGGGCGGACTTCCCGCAGTCGATCACCTCGGTGCCGGGCGGCAGGCCGTCGAGCAGCGCGCGCGGCGCGAGCCGGTCGACCACCACCACGTCCGCGGTGGCGACCAGCCGGCGCCCGCGCACCGTGATCAGCTCGGGATCGCCCGGGCCGCCGCCGACCAGAGCCACCGACCCCGCGGCCGCCGGACGGTGCCGTGCAACAGGCAACTCGCCCAGGTCGAGCGCCGTCGCGATCGCGTCGCGTAACGCGGTCGCGCGGCGCGGGTCGTCGCCCCCGTTGACCGCAACCGTGAGGTCGTCGCGCCGGACCACGACGGGCACCCGGGCGGTGCCCCCCGTTGCGTCGTCCGCGCGCACACAGAAGATCCGCCGCGCGGAGGCCTCGTTCGCGATCGTGGTGTTCACCGCGGGATCCGACGTGCACGCCATGACGAGCCAGGCGCCGTCGAGGTCGTCGATCCGGAATTCGCGGCGCTCGATCGTGACGCCGGCCCGAACGCCCGCCAGTACGTCGGAGAGCCGTGGCGCGACCACTCGCACCTGCGCGCCGGCTTCGCTCAGCGCGAGCGCACGACGCGTCCCCACGGCGCCGCCGCCGACCACGAGCACCGGTCGATCACGCACGTCCAGCAGGAGCGGGAAGCCGGTCACGTTCCCGATTGTCCTTGTCCACCGGAGATCTGGGCATACGGCGTGCGCCACAACGGGTACTGCCGTCACCGGTCGTGTGCGACCATGGGTACATGCGACTGGTCGATTACATGCTGACCTCTCGCCGTCACATCGACTTGGTACGGGTGGCGGGCCAGGGCTGTTGATGCCCCCTGCGCGGACTCAGCTCCGTCGCACGCCCGTCCGTAATCGCCACGTCGAAGGGACACGCGCATGCCTGCGCGTAAAGGACAAGGGCAGTGGGCCCTGGGCTACCGAGAACCACTGAACCCGAACGAGCGCGCCAAGCGCGACAGCGACGGACTCGACGTCCGCCAGCGCATCATCGACATCTATCAGCACACCGGCTTCGCCGGCATCGACCCGGCCGACCTGCGCGGTCGGTTCCGCTGGTTCGGGCTGTACACGCAGCGACGTCCCGGAATCCCGGGCGGCAAGACCGCGACCCTCGAGCCGGAAGAGCTCGAGGACGAACACTTCATGCTGCGCATCCGCATCGACGGCGGCGCGCTCACCGCGAAACAGCTTCGCGTCGTGGCCGACATCGCCTCGGAGTTCGGGCGCGGTATCGCCGACGTGACCGACCGGCAGAACGTGCAACTGCACTGGGTGCGTATCGAAGACGTCCCAGAGATCTGGAACCGCCTCGAGGCCGTCGGCCTGTCGACGACCGAGGCGTGCGGTGACACTCCGCGCGTGGTGCTCGGCTGCCCGCTCGAGGGCGTCGCGGCCGACTCCGTACTCGACGCAGGCCCTGCGCTGCGCGAAACCGTCGAGAAGTATCTCGGCGACCCGCAGTTCTCGAACCTGCCGCGCAAGTTCAAGACGTCGATCTCCGGGTGTGCGCAGCACTGCACCAACCACGAGATCAACGACGTCGCGTTCGTCGGCGTCATCGGCCCCGACGGCGAGCCGGGATTCGACCTATGGGTCGGCGGCGGCCTGTCGACGAATCCGCGCTTCGCCGAACGGCTCGGCGTCTTCGTCCGTCCGGACGAGGTCAGCGACGTGTGGGCCGGGGTCATCTCGGTGTTCCGCGACTACGGCTACCGGCGCAGCCGCAACCACGCGCGGTTGAAGTTCCTGATGGCCGACTGGGGACCGGACAAGTTCCGCAAGGTGCTGCAGGACGAGTACCTGCACCGGCAGCTGCCGGACGGCGACGCGCCGCCGGCCTCGCCCGCGCACCGCGACCACACCGGTGTGCGCGAGCAGCGCAACGGTCTCGTGTCGGTCGGGGCGACGACGAAGTCCGGACGCACGTCCGGCGACGCGTTGCGCCAGGTCGCGGAGCTCGCCCAACGCTTCGGCAGCGGCCGGATCGGTCTCACCGCGCAGCAGGGGCTCGTGATCGTGGACGTCGAGCGCTCGCGTGCCGGCGACCTCGCCGCCGAGCTCGACTCGATCGGGCTGGCGGTGCACCCGTCGGCGTTCCGGCGCGGGACGATCGCCTGCACCGGCATCGAATTCTGCAAGCTCGCGCTGGTCGAGACGAAGAAGCGCGCGGAAACGATCCAGCAGGAACTCGAGCGGCGGCTGCCTGACTTCGACACTCCCGTGACGATCAACGTCAATGGGTGCCCGAACTCGTGCGCGCGTTTCCAGGTCGCCGACATCGGCTTCAAGGGCGTCGTGGCCAAGGGCGTCGACGGCGACGAGGACGCGTTCCAGGTGCACCTCGGCGGCCTCATGGGCGAGCAGGCGGACTTCGGGCGGAAGTTCCGCGGGCTTCGCGTCACTGCGGCCGAGGCGCCCGACTACGCCGAGCGCGTGCTGCGCGGCTATCTCGAGCGTCGCGAGGGCGACGAGTCGTTCGCCGCATACGTCGCGCGCGCCGACGAGACCTGGCTGCATTGACCGCCGTGCTCCCCGACCTCGACCGGCTGCGGCACGAGGCCGAACGTGCCGGCGACGAACTCGACGGCGCCTCGGCGCTCGACGTGCTGCGCTGGGCGCAGGAACACCTCGGTGACACGTGGTGCGTGACCTCGTCGATGGCTGATGCCGTGGTGCCGCACCTGGCGTCGCGCGTGCGTCCCGGTGTCGATGTCGTGTTCCTCGACACCGGCTATCACTTCGCCGAGACGATCGGCACACGCGACGCCGTCGCGGCGACCCTGCCGGTCACGGTGCGCTCGATCCGTCCGCGACAGACCGTCGCCGAACAGGATGCGAGCTTCGGCGCGCGGCTGTACGAGCGCAATCCCGACCAGTGCTGCGCGCTGCGCAAGGTGACGCCGCTGCGTCAGGCGCTGCGTGGCTACCAGGGTTGGGCGTCGGGACTGCGCCGCGACGAAGCGGTGTCACGCGGCGGGGTCAAGGTCGTCGAATGGGACGCTCGGCGCTCGATGGTCAAGCTCAACCCGATCGCCGCCTGGACCCAGCACGACGTGGACGCCTACATCGCCGAGCACGGCGTCATCGTCAACCCGTTGCTGGACGACGGCTACGGCTCGGTCGGGTGCGGACCGTGCACCCGGAGGATCAAGCCGGGCGAGGACCTGCGCGCCGGCCGCTGGGCCGGGCTGTCGAAGACCGAGTGCGGCATCCACGACGCGGTGACGGCCTGCCCCTAGGGTGGGCGCGTGCATCCGAACTGCGCGGCGATCGACGCGATCCTCGAGGCGAGCGGATGCCGCGGCCGCGTGCGGCTGCTGCCTGACGCCGCACCGACCGCTGCTGCCGCGGCTGCGCAACTCGGTGTCGAGGTCGGCGCCATAGCCAATTCGCTCGTGTTCGCCACGTCCGACAACGAGGCGGTGCTGGTGATGACCAGTGGTGCCCATCGGGTCGACACCGGCAAGGCCGCCGCCCTGCTCGGTGTCGCAGCGCTGAATCGGGCGTCCGCCGACCTCGTGTACTCGGCGACCGGGCAACGCATCGGCGGCGTGGCCCCGATCGGTCACCCGGCTCCCTTGCGCACGCTCGTCGACGTCGAGCTGGTCGGATTCCCGGAGATCTGGGCGGCCGGCGGCATCCCGCACGCGGTGTTCCCGACCACCTACGAGGAACTGCTGCGGCTCACCGGTGGCCGTCCCGCCGAGGTCGCCTAGAGCCGCTCGTCGGTCGCGGCGTCGGGCACGCCGTCGAAGTACTTGTCGAGCACCTGCGCGAAGACCTTCTCGTCGGGCGCTGCCCGGTGGAACAACGTCATGGACGAGCGCAACTTCATCGCGTCGATGCCGCCGAAGATCTGCTCGGCGCTGCGTCCCTCGACAGCGCCGACCGCGCCGGCGCATTCGCGCAACCGTGACCCGAGCAGCGGATGGGCGAGGTAGTCGCGCGCCTCGGCCAGGGATGCGATCGCGTAGTGCTGTGCCGTCGGGCTCGATCCGAGCCCGTGGATCTGCGGGAAGACGAACCACATCCAGTGCGAGGTCTTGCGGCCGGCACGCAGCTCGGCGAGCGCGCGGTCGTAGACACCGTCCTGTGCGTCGACGAACCGGTCGAGGCTCATCGGCCGGTGCCCGGCCGCGATGTCGTTGATCATGAATTCATGGTGGCCGGTTTGTGGGCTTCTTCGCCAGTCCTGAACGGCATGCGGCACCATCAATACGTGCAGTCGACCGAGCATGCCGCGACGGCGGTCCCCCGCGTGGTCGAGTGGACCCCCGAACAGTTCGCGCTGCGCGTCAACGACGCGATGAACATCTACGTGCAGGCGATGAACTATCCGCAGCACGCCGCCGGCCAGCGGGCGGTGACCGCACGGCGGCACGCCACGCATCCGGGCTTCGCGTGCCGGGCCGCCGTGCTCGACGACGACACCCTCGTCGGATTCGGCTACGGGTACACGACCCGGCCCGGCCAGTGGTGGCACGACCTCGTCCGCCGGGCTCTCAACGCAGAGCAGGCCCGGCAATGGCTCGGCAACGCCTTCGAACTGTCCGAGCTGCACGTACTGCCCGACTACCAGGGCGGCGGCACCGGACGGGTGCTGCTCGGCGAACTCGCCGGTGGGTTGCCGCACGATTCGATGTTGTTGTCGACGCCGGACATCGACACCCGCGCGTTCCGGCTGTACCGCCACGTCGGGTTCGTCGATCTGCGCCGCCACTACCTGTTTCCCGGCGACGTGCGGCCGTTCGCGGTGCTCGGCGCGCGCCTGCCGTTGCAGCTCGATGGCAGTTGAGGTCGCCGGGCGCACGTCCGTCTCGCTCGTCGCGTGCCTGTTCGGTGCTGCGGTGGCGGCGCAGATCGGCTATCCGCTCACGTCCGGCGGTGCGCGCGACGTCCTGACCGTCGCGACCGTGCTGCTCGTGGCGGTGGCCTCGCTCGCGCATGCCTTCGTCTCGCGGGGGCCGCGGACGTGTGCCGTGCTGGCGCTGATCAGCGTGGTCGGCGGGTTCACCGTAGAGGTGCTGGGCGTCCACACCGGTGTGCCGTTCGGTGACTACCGCTACACCGGCGGCCTCGGCGCGAGCGTGTTCGGCGTACCTGCGGTGGTGGCGTTCGCGTGGCCGATGGTCGCGTGGCCGGCAGCGCTCGCTGCGCGCCGGCTGTGCCGTTCGTTCGCAGCGCGCGTGGTCGTCGGCGCCTGGGCACTGGCGGCGTGGGACCTGTTCCTCGATCCGCAGATGGCCGCGACCGGGCACTGGACGTGGAAGCATCCGGATCCGCACCTGCCCGGGGTGCCGGGCGTCCCGCTCTCGAACTACGCCGGGTGGTTGCTGGTCTCGGCGCTGATGTCGCTCGGGCTGCAGGCCGTGCTGCGGCGCGGTTCGGACGACGACCGGTGGCCGCTCGGCTTCTACGTCTGGACGTGGGCGTCTTCGGCGCTCGCGCTCGCCGTGTTCTTCGGCCTGCCTGCGGCCGGGCTCTGGGTCGCGATCGGCATGGGCGTCGTGGCCGTGCCGCTGGCGCGTTCGCTGTGGCGCTGAGGCCGGTAGCGCTCGGCACCGCGCTCGCGGTCGCGGGCACCGTGCACACGGCGGTGAATGCGGTGTTGCTGCGCCGCCCGGTGGACGGGCCGGTGCGTTCGCGGGTGTCGGTGCTCGTTCCCGCGCGCAACGAGGCGAACCGGATCGGTGCGTGTCTCGACTCGATCGACGGTGCCGACGAGGTGCTGGTGCTCGACGACGGCTCGGGCGACGCGACCGCCGCGGTTGCCCGTGACCACGGCGCCCGCGTGCTCGAGGGCGCGCCGCTGCCGGCGGGTTGGCTCGGCAAGCCGCATGCGTGCATGCAGCTCGCAGCGGCGGCGACCGGCGATGTCCTCGTGTTCGTCGACGCGGATGTGCGTCTGGGTGCGGGTGCGGTACGTGCGAGCGTCCACCTGCTCGAGTCGACCGGGCTGGATCTCGTCGCGCCGCACCCACGGCAGGAAGCGGTGACGGTGCCGGAACGGCTCGTGCAACCGCTGCTGCAGTGGTCGTTCCTCACCACACTTCCGCTGCGCCTTGCCGAGCGCTCGCCGCGACCGTCGCTGTCGGCGGCGAACGGGCAGTTCCTCGTCGTGCGCAGGTCTGCGTACGACCGGGCCGGTGGTCACGTGCGTGCCGCCGTGCTCGACGACCTTGCGCTGTTGCGTGCGATCAAGCGCTCGGGCGGTCGCGGCGTCGTGGTCGACGGCACGTCGCTCGCGACGTGCCGCATGTACTCGAGCTGGGCCGAGCTGCGCGACGGGTACGGCAAGTCGCTGTGGTCGGCGTTCGGTGGCTCGTGGGGCAGCGCCGCGGTGCTCGGCGCGCTCGGGCTCGCCTACGTGGTGCCCGCGGTCGCCGCGCTTCGCGGTTCGCGCGTCGGTGCCGTCGGATACCTCGCCGGTGTGCTCGGGCGGATGGTCTCCGCGCACCGCACCGGCGGGCGGGCAGTCGACTCGTTCGCGCACCCTGTGTCGATCGCGCTGTTCGGATGCCTGACGGTCCGCTCGCACGTCCAGCATGCGCGTGGCCGGGTGAATTGGAAGGGCCGCCGTCTGCCCCGTTGAGTGACGCCTCCCCCAGTGAGTGACGTCCCCGCGGGTTGAGTGACGGCGATTTCGCCGTCACTCAACCTCGTGGGACGTCACTCAACCCCGTGGGACGCGGCGATCACCTCGGCGAACTTCTCGAGGTCGGCGGGGCCGCGCAGATCCGGGAGCGCCACGAACACCGTGTCCACGCCGAGGGAACCGAGCTCGCGGTACCGCGCCACGTGCTCGGACACCACGCCGGCATGGTGCGTGCGCGCGTAGGCCGCAGCGGACACCCGCCCGCGCAGCCGTTCGACGAGTGACGCGACCTCGTCACGGGTGCGCCCTACGACCGGCACGTCGAGGACGGTCACGCGCTTGCCGTCCATGAGCGCCGCGGCGCGCGTCACGTGCTCGGTGGTCGCCGGGACGTTGCATCCGTCGCCGAGCTCCGCCGCGATCTGCAGCACGCGCCTGCTCCGCCCGCCGACGAGCACGGGCAATGTGCCCACCGGCCGCGGATACGCCGTCGTCTCCGGCAACCCCGCCGCGGCCTTCGTACCCGGCGCCCACAGCGCGCGCATGACGGGAATGGCCTGGCGCAGCAAGGCGATCCGCTCCTGTGCCGACGGGAACGGCAGGCCGAAGCCGAGATGTTCGCGCTCCCACCATCCGGCGCCCACACCGCAGAACGCCCGGCCGCCGCTGAGCGCGTCGAGCGTGGCCGCCGCTTTCGCGAGCCGTCCCGGCGAATGCAGCGACATCGGGCTCACCAGCGTGCCGAGCTGCAATTCGGTCGGCAGCGCGGCGAGCAGGCCGAGCGTCACCCACGGCTCGGGAATCGGCTCCCACGCCCTGCCGACCTGCGGGATCTGGATCAAGTGGTCCATCAGTGCGATGCCGTCGAATCCGCTCGCCGCGGCGCTCGTCGCCATCGCGGTCAGCCAACGCGCGGGACCGTCGTCGTCCCACGGGAAGCGCGAGAGCTGCAGCATGAACTGCAGCCGTCCCTGGGCGGACGGCGCAGGCGTCGCAGGCACCGGCCCCGGTTCGGACATCCGTCCCGCGATGCGCTCGACACGATCCCAGCCCTCAGTGTCGAGCTCGGTCGCGGCGGCCCGCGCTCGTCGCAGTTGAGCGGTCAGCGCGGGCGCCGGCACCGGACGGTCACGCTCCCGGTTCCGCGCGCGGCACAGCTCCGGATCGGTCTCGAACAGCACCGCCACCGCGGGCATGCCAGCCGTGCGGGCGGCGGCCAGGTAGCCACGGCGGCGTTCGACGTCGAGCCCCAGGCTGTCGACGACCGTGGTGAGGCCGCGCCGCAACCGGGCGGCGATCACCAGGTCGAGCACGGCGAACGCGTCGCGGGAGGCATCCAGGTCGGCCTCGCCCGTCCCGACCGCAGCACGCAGCGCGTCCGACGACACGATCTCGCCGCGCGCGAACCGCTCCGCGGCCCAGGTCGACTTTCCCGAGCCGGCTGCGCCGACCAGCACGTAAAGCGTCATGACGCGACCAGTTGCGCGATGCCGACAGCGCCGAGCAGGGCCCACACGGCGCCGCACACCGTCGGCGGCCAGGCCGCGCTCGACACGGCGGCCGCAGCGCAGGCGAGGACGGCGCAGATCGTGCGGGTCGGCCGCTCGGCGACAGTGATCCGTGCGAGCGCGGCTCCCTTGCGGATCACCCGGATGCCTTCGAGCGAGAGCGTGGTGGCGCCGGCGACGATCGCGAGCCAGAGCGGCGCGCCGCACTGCCACACGACGAGCGCGAACGCCGAGTCGGCGATCCGGTCCGCCACCTTGTCGGCGGCCGCGCCGAAGCGCGACGCCCGCCCTGCCACGAGGGCCACCGCCCCGTCGAGGGCGTCACACAGGACGGACACCAGGACGAGCAGCAGCGCCCAGAGCGGTGCAACCACGATCGCGACGACAGCGAGGGCAGCGCCGGTGGCGGTGATCGCGAGCGGCGGAACTGCCTTGAGCGGTCGGGCGATCGCCCACACGACCCGCAACCACCCGCGCAGCAGCGGGACCCGGTCAGGGTCGATGCCGTGGTGCAGCTCGGCCCACCCAGCGGTGGTCAGGTCCGGACGCCGAGCGCCAGATTCGCCCATACCTCGCGCGTCGCCTTCGACCGGTTGAACGTGATGAAGTGGATGCCGGGGACGCCCTCGTCCAACAGCCGTTCGGCCAGTTTCGAGCTTTCGTAGATGCCCATCGAACGCACGGCAGAGCTGTCGTGCGCGACGGCGTCGAACCGCGCGGCGAGCCGCGCGGGGAAGGGCGCGCCCGACAACTGTTCGGATCGCTTGATGACGTTGATGTTCGTGACCGGCATGATGCCCGCGATGATCGGCACGTCGCATCCCGTGGCAACAACGCGGTCGCGCAGCCGTAGGTAGTCGTCGGCCTCGAAGAACATCTGGGTGATCGCGTAATCGGCGCCGGCGCGGCACTTCTCGACGAACCACCGGGTGTCCTCGTCGACGTCGGCCGAGCGCGGGTGCTTGTAGGGGAAGGCCGCGACGCCTACGCAGAAGTCGCCGTGCTCGCGCATGATTCGCACCAGATCGGAGGCGTAGGCCACGCCGTCCGGATGCTGTCTCCACTCGCCGTTCGGATCGCCGGGCGGATCTCCGCGCAACGCGAGCATGTTGGTCACCCCGGCCGCGGCGAGGTTGCCGATCAACGTGCGCAGCTCGGCGACCGAATGGTCGACCGCCGTCAGGTGCGCCACCGGCAGCAGAGTGGTGTCGGACGCGATGTTCTCGGTGATCTCGATAGTGCGGGCCCGGGTCGAGCCGCCCGCGCCGTAGGTGACGGACACGAACGAAGGGTGCAGCGACTCGAGCTCGCGGATCGTCTTCCACAGCAGGCGGTCCTCCTCCGGAGTCTTCGGCGGGAAGAACTCGAAGGAGAATGTGGGACGGCCCTCGGCGAAGCACTCCCGTACCGTCCGCGACATGGGGTTCAGCGTAGTGTCCGCCGCGTGAGCAGATGCGGTGACGCATGAGCGATGACGGTGTCGACTTCGTCGCACAGGTCAACGCAGCGCTCTCGGACTTCCTCGACGAACGAAGCGAGTCGCTGGCCGAGGTCGGGCCCGAACTGGTCGATGTCGCCGATGCCGCACGTCGCATCGCGCTCGACGGCGGCAAGCGATTGCGTCCGCTGTTCGCCTACTGGGGCTGGCGCGCAGTGCGTGACGACGTCACCGACGCGCTCGTCGTGGCCGGCGCGAGCCTGGAATTGCTGCATTGCTGCGCGCTCGTCCACGACGACCTGATGGACCGATCGGCGACCCGCCGCGGACATCCGGCAGCGCATGCCGCGTTCGCCGAGCTGCACCGGGCGCACTCGTGGCCGGGAGACCCCGAGGTGTTCGGCGCAGCCGGCGCGATCCTGCTCGGCGACCTGTTGCTGTCGTGGGCCGACGCGCTGTTCGCCCGTACCGGACTCGGCGCCACCGCTCGCGCCGTCTACGACGACATGCGCCAGCTGGTGATGGCCGGGCAGTACCTCGACGTCCAGGTGCAGGCGCGCGGCGAGTTCTCCGCCGCCGACGCGCTGCGGGTCATCGCGTTCAAGACGAGCAAGTACACCGTCGAGGGTCCGCTGCATCTCGGGGCGGCCGCGTGCCGACGCGTCGCCCGACGTGCTCGCCGCACTGAGCGCCTACGCACTGCCGATCGGCGAGGCCTTCCAGCTGCGCGATGACGTGTTGGGCGTCTGGGGCGACCCGATCGAGACCGGCAAACCCGCCGGCGACGACCTGCGCGAGGGCAAGCGCACGCTGCTCGTGGCGCTCGCGATGGAGCGGGCGACACCCGAGCAGTCGGCGCTGCTGCGCCGACGCCTCGGCACGCTACGGCTCGACGCGCAAGAGGTGCACGAGTTGCGCTCGGTGCTCGTCGACACCGGCGCGCTGGACGTCGTCGAGCAGCGCATCGCCGCGCGCACCGCCGAAGCCCGCGCCGGCCTGCGCGAGGCCGCCATCCGTCCCGACGCCCGCACCGCACTCGACTCCCTCGCCGTCGCCGCCACCCAACGCCGGACATAGGAGGACCAAGTCGACGAGCCCGCTCGGGCGAGGAGGCTTGGTCCGACTCGCCGCCGGCGCGAGCGAAGCGAGCTTGCCGCGCGAGCGGAGCGAGCGCATCGGATCACGAGACGGCCCCGAGCGCGGCGAGCGGCCAGATCGGGATTCGACCGCGGCGCAACAACTAAGCTACTGCGACCACTCCCAGCTCGGCCGGGTTCGCCAGCAGGTCGTTGGACGGCAGCACGCGCACCGTGTACCCGAAGGCACCCGTGTGCTCGAGCGGCACCTCGCCCTCGAACCAGGTGGTGCTGTCGACGGCGTCGGCGGGCTTCAGCGCCACGGCGGTCGGCTCGATCAGCCGGTCGTCGACATCGACGAGTCCGTAGACCGCTTCGACACACACGTCGTCGATCGACAGCCCGTTCAGCGCGACCTCGGCCCGCAGCGTCAGATGCGCACCGAGGGTCGACTCGCCGATCAACTGCGAGTCGACGTAGAGCACCTTCACACCCGGCCACGCGGCGAGCACCCGTCGGCGCCATGCGGCGAGCTCACGGGCCGGCGCGTAGTTGTCGGCGCTCACCGCCTTCGCCGACCGTGCCGCCGGTGCGTAGAGCTCGCTCGACGTAGTCGCGCACCATCCGCGTCGCGAGCACCTTCGGCCCGAGCGACTTGAGCGTGTGCCGCACCATCTGCACCCACCGCGTCGGGATTCCCTTGCTGTCGCGGTCGTAGAAGCGCGACGCGACGCTCTTCTCGATCAGCTCGTAAAGGGCGTGCGCCTCGAGATCGTCGCGCCGGTCGGCGTCGGTGATGCCGTCGGCGGACGGGATCGCCCACCCGTTCTCGCCGTCGAACCACTCGTCCCACCAGCCGTCGAGGATCGACAGGTTGAGCGCGCCGTTCAGCGCCGCCTTCATGCCGGACGTGCCGCACGCCTCGAGCGGGCGCAACGGATTGTTGAGCCACACGTCGACGCCCAAGTACAGGTAGCGCGCCATGGCGATGTCGTAGTCGGGCAGGAACGACGATGCGGTGGCGCACGCCGTGGTCGTCGGCGAACTTCACCATCTGCGCGATGAGCTGCTTGCCGCCGTCGTCGGCCGGATGGCTCTTGCCGGCGATCACGATCTGAACGGGACGCTCGGGATCGAGCAACAGCGCGCGCAACCGCTGAGGGGTCGCGCAGCATGAGCGTGAGCCGCTTGTAGGACGGCACGCGCCGGGCGAAACCGATCGTCAGCACGTTCGGGTCGAAGACCGTGTTCGTCCACCCGAGCTCGGCCTGGATCATTCCGCGCTCGAGCGAGGACACCCGCACGCGCCGGCGCACCTCGTTGACGAGGCGTTCCCGGAGGGTGTTGCGGACGTCCCACAGTTCGCGATCGGAGACGTTGTCGATCGCCTCCCAGCCGCCGCCGTGCGCCATGACGGCCGCGCCGACCTCGCGCTCGGCGATCTCGAGGACATCGCGCGACATCCACGTCGGGGCGTGCACGCCGTTCGTGATCGAGGTGATGGGCACCTCGCTCGCGTCGAAGCCCGGCCACAGCTCGCTGAACATCTCGCGGCTCACCTGGCCGTGCAGCACAGAGACGCCGTTCGCGCGCTGGCCGATTCGCAGGCCCATGTGCGCCATGTTGAAGATCGCCGGATCGTCCTCCGCGCCGAGGTCGAGCACCCGCTCGATCGGCACGCCCGTCATACCGCCGAGGTGCGCCGCCACCAGGTCGCGGTCGAAGCGGTCGATGCCGGCGGGCACCGGCGTGTGGGTGGTGAAGACCGTCCCCGCGCGCACCGCCTGCAGCGCCTCGTCGAAGTCGAGCCCCGCGTCCTGGACGAGCTCGCGGATGCGTTCGATGCCCAGGAACCCAGCGTGGCCCTCGTTGGTGTGGAACACCTCCGGCGCCTGCGCGCCGGTCACGCGGCAGTAGGCACGGATGGCGCGCACCCCGCCGACGCCGAGCAGCAGTTCCTGCTCCAGGCGGTGCTCGCGGCCGCCGCCGTAGAGCCGGTCGGTGATCTGGCGCGCCGCCAGGTCGTTCTCCTCGATGTCGCTGTCGAGCAGCAGCAGCGGCACGCGACCCACGCGGGCCACCCAGACCTGGGCGTACAGCGTGCGCGACTCGGGCAGGGCGATCGCCACCCGCACCGGTGCGTCGTCGCCGTCCTTCAGCGCGTGGATCGGCAGGCCACCCGGATCGAGGTTCGGGTAGTGCTCGAGCTGCCAGCCGTCCGGCGACAGCGACTGCCGGAAGTAGCCCGCGCCGTAGAGCAGCCCGACGCCGATGATCGGGACGCCGAGATCGCTGGCCGCCTTGAGGTGGTCGCCGGCCAGGATGCCGAGGCCGCCGGAGTACTGCGGGAGCACCTCGGTGATGCCGAACTCCGGCGAGAAGTACCCGATCGAGCTCGGCAGCTCGTGGCCCTCGGCGAGCTGGGTCTGGTACCAGCGCGGCGCCGTGAGGTAGTCGGTCAGGTCGTCGTGGACGTCGGCGAGGCGGCGCAGGAACTTGCGGTCCTTGGCGAGCTTGTCGATGCGCTCAGCGCTGACTTCGCCCAGCATGCGACGAGGATCACCATTGCACGCCCGCCACAGTGCCGGATCCACCGATTCCAGCAGGTCGAGCGACTCCGGATGCCATGACCAGCGCAGGTTCTCGACGAGTTCGACGAGCTGGTCCAGCTGCGGCGGCAGAGCGGCGCGCACGGTCAAGCGCCTTAAAGCTTTCACGCGCCCGCACGCTAGCAGTTCCGAAAGGGCTTCCGGAATCGCTCCTAAGCGGGAGTTTCCGTAAGGGCTTACGAGGCACCGTGACATGGGTAGGTTGGATCCGTGGTTGGACGATTCGGACTCTCGAACATCACGCCCGTCGTCGGCTCCACCAACTCCGGCGAACACCCGGCACACGGTGCCGTGGGCGAGCCGATCCCCATTTCGGCACTCGTGTTCCGCGAGGGTCATGACGCGGTCGGCGCGAACGTCGTGCTGCGCGACCCCGCCGGACGCAAGGCGCCGCCGATCCGGATGGACAAGGGCGCGCCGGGCACCGACCGGTGGCATGCCACGGTCATCGCCGACCGGATGGGCCAGTGGTCGTTCGCCGTCGAGGCATGGAGCGACCCGATGTCGACCTGGCACCACGCCGTCACCACGAAGATCGAGGCGGGTCAGGGCGCCGAGGACCTCGCCAACGATCTCGAGGACGGCGCGCGTCTGTTCGACCGACTCGCCAAGTCCCTGCCCAAGGACGAGCGTCCCCGGGCGGTGGCGGCCGCCAAGGCACTGCGCGACACCACGCTCGATGTCGCCCACCGGGTCGCGCCGGCCCTCGACGACTTCCTCCAGGAGCTCGTCCACGCCTTCCCGGTGCGCGACCTGGTGACCAGCTCACCGCGCTACCCGCTGTGGATCGATCGCCACCGCGCGCTGTTCGGCTCCTGGTACGAGTTCTTCCCGCGCTCGATCGGGGCAGAGCTCGCCGGTGACCCGACGGCGCCGGCCCGCCCCGTCCGGCACGGCACCTTCAAGGACTCCGCCGAGCATCTCGACTACGTCGCCTCCATGGGCTTCGACGTCGTCTACCTGCCGCCGATCCACCCGATCGGGCAGGTGAACCGGAAGGGGCCGAACAACACCCTGGTGGCCGCGAGTTGGGACGTGGGCTCGCCGTGGGCCATCGGGTCGAGCGAGGGGGGCCACGACGCGATCCATTCCGAGCTCGGGACGATGGCCGACTTCCAGGCGTTGGTGAAGCGCGCCAAGGAACTCGACATGGAGATCGCACTCGATCTGGCCCTGCAGTGCGCCCCCGACCACCCATGGGTCGAATCACATCCGGAGTGGTTCACGACCCGTCCCGACGGCTCGATCGCGTATGCCGAGAACCCGCCGAAGAAGTACCAGGACATCTATCCGCTCAACTTCGACAACGACACCAAGGGTCTGTACGACGAGTGCCTGCGTATCGTGCGGCACTGGATCGACGCCGGCGTGAACATCTTCCGCGTCGACAACCCGCACACGAAGCCGATCAACTTCTGGCAGTGGCTCATCGGCGAGGTGCGCAAGACCAACCCGGACGTGCTGTTCCTGGCCGAGGCGTTCACCCGTCCGGCGATGATGTCTGAGCTGGCGAAGGTCGGCTTCCACCAGAGCTACACGTACTTCACGTGGCGCAACAGCAAGGAAGAGATCGAGTCCTACGGCCAGGAGCTGGTGGGCAAGGCGCACTACATGCGGCCGAACTTCTTCACCAACACGCCTGACATCCTCAACGACTATCTGGTGCACGGCGGGCCGGGAGCGTTCGCGATCAGGGCCGTGCTCGCGTCGATGCTCTCGCCGACCTACGGCGTGTACTCGGGCTTCGAGCTCTACGAGCACCTGAACCAGAAGCCTGGCAGCGAGGAGTACCTCGATTCGGAGAAGTACCAGCTGCGCCCGCGCGACTTCGCCGGCGCACTCGCCGACGGACGCTCGCTCGCACCGCTGCTGACGAAGCTGAACGAGATCCGGCGCGAGCACCCGGCGTTGCAGCAGCTGCGCAACCTGCGCATCCATGAGGTCGACAGCCCCGACATCACGGCGTTCAGCAAGCGCGACGAGGAGACCGGTGACACCGTCCTGGTGGTGTGCACCGTCAATCCGCACGAGTGGCGGGAAGGGACCACGTCCCTGGATCTGCCGGCCCTCGGCATCGAGTGGGACACCGGTTTCCGGGTGCGCGACCTGCTCGACGGAGCCGAGTACGAGTGGGGGCAGCACAACTACGTGCGCCTCGATCCGCACCACCGGCCGGCCCACATCTTCCAGGTGCTGCCCAACTGAGCCAGGTTCGAGAAGGCTTCGCACGCGACATCGACACCCTGATAGGAAGGAAATCGTGACCGCGTTGCCCGACGACCTGGCAGAACAGGTACCCGAATCCCCGATCGCACGGCGCGAACCCGATTGGTTCAAACGCGCCGTGTTCTACGAAGTGCTGGTGCGGGGCTTCGCCGACTCCAACGGTGACGGCACCGGCGATCTGCGCGGTCTCACGGACAAGCTCGACTACCTGCAGTGGCTCGGCATCGACTGCCTGTGGCTGCCACCGTTCTACTCGTCGCCGCTGCGGGACGGCGGGTACGACGTGAGCGACTACGCCGGCGTGCTGCCCGAGTTCGGCACCGTCGATGATTTCAAGCACTTCCTCGACGCCGCTCACGAACGCGGCATGCGCGTGATCGTCGACTTCGTGATGAACCACACCTCCGACCAGCATCCGTGGTTCCAGGCCAGCCGCCGCGACCCCGACGGGCCCGTACGGCGACTTCTACGTATGGAGCGACGACGACACCCGCTATCCCGACGCGCGGATCATCTTCGTCGACACCGAGCCGTCGAACTGGACGTTCGATCCGGTACGCAAGCAGTACTTCTGGCACCGCTTCTTCAACCACCAGCCCGACCTGAACTTCGACTCCCCCGACGTACAACAGGCGATCCTGGATGCGCTGCGGTTCTGGCTCGACCTCGGCATCGACGGCTTCCGGCTCGACGCCGTCCCCTACTTGTACGTGCGTGACGGCACGAATGGCGAGAACCTGCCCGAGACGCACGAGTTCCTGAAACGCGTGCGCAAGGAGGTGGACCGGGACTACCCCGACCGCGTGTTGTTGTGCGAGGCGAACCAGTGGCCCGCCGACGTGGTCGAGTACTTCGGCGATCCGGCGACCGGCGGCGACGAGTGCCACATGGCCTTCCACTTCCCGGTGATGCCGCGCATCTTCATGGCAGTGCGGCGCGAGTCGCGCTACCCGATCTCGGAGATCATGGCGCAGACGCCCGAGATCCCGAGCAACTGCCAGTGGGGCATCTTCCTGCGCAACCACGACGAGCTCACGCTCGAGATGGTCACCGACGAAGAGCGCGACTACATGTGGGCGGAGTACGCGACCGACCCGCGGATGAAGGCCAACATCGGCATCCGTCGACGACTCGCCCCGCTGCTCGAGAACGACATCAACCAGATCGAACTGTTCACTGCGTTGTTGCTGTCGCTGCCCGGCTCACCCGTCCTGTACTACGGCGACGAGATCGGCATGGGCGACAACATCTGGCTCGGCGACCGTGACGGCGTGCGCACGCCGATGCAGTGGACGCCGGACCGCAACGCCGGCTTCTCGACGTCGGACCCCGGCCGGCTCTACCTGCCGGTCAACCAGGACTCGATCTACGGCTACCAGGTCACCAACGTCGAATCGCAGACCCGCAACGGCTCGTCGCTGTTGCACTGGACCCGCCGCATGATCCAGATGCGCAAGGCGAACCCCGCGTTCGGCATGGGCACCTTCACCGACATCGGCGGCAGCAACCCGTGTGTGCTCAGCTTCGTGCGCGCCTTCGGCGACGACATCGTGCTCTGCGTCAACAATTTGTCGCGATTCCCGCAACCGGTCGAGCTCGACCTGCGTGCCTGGGAGGGCGCCGAACCGGTCGAACTGCTCGGCGGGGCCCACTTCCCCAGGATCGGCGAGCTGCCCTACCTGCTCACCGTCGCCGGCCACGGCTTCTACTGGCTGCGCATCCCGCGCGTGCCGCATCCCGACGCCGAACCCGCTGCGTTGCCGCCATCCGGTGTCGCCGACTTCGAGGAGTTGGTCAATGAGGCGCCCACGGACGTCCTGACACCCGAACCCATGCCGGAGGACGACTCGTGATCCCTACCGACCAACTGCAACGTCTGCGTCGCCAGTTGGCTGCCCGCGCAACGCTGGTACGCCGGAAAGGGACGCGCCGGTTCGGTCGGGGTCGAGCTGGTGACGAACCTGTCCGACGTCGTCGAACTGTGGCTCGCCCGCGTTACGTACGGCAGTGAAGGCACCGAGCTGTACCAGCTCCCGCTGATCGCACACCCGGAGCCGGTCGACTACCTCGACCACGTGTTGCTCGGAACGGCCGACACCGGCAACGGACCGGTGTGGATCTACGACGCGCTGCACGACAAGGACGTCACCGGCGTATGGGTCGAGTCCATCCGCACCGAGCGCGTCGACGGACCGCTGCGGTTCCACCGGTACAGCGACGCCGATGCGCTGCCGGTCGACCAGACCAGCCTCGTACTGACCGGCGAACAGTCGAACACCTCGCTGATGTACGGCGACATCGCGATCCTGAAGGTGTTCCGGCGGCTGCAGCCCGGCGTCAACCCCGACATCGAGATCGGTGTCGCACTGACCGAACACGGTGCGCGGCACGTTCCGCGGCTGCTCGGATCGGTTGAGATCGAGCGTGACGGCGAGCTCTTCGCGATCGGCATGCTGCAGGAGTACATGACCACCGCGACCGACGGCTGGGAACTGGCCAAGGCCAGCGTGCGCGACCTGATGGCAGAGGCGGATCTGCACGCCGACGAGGCCGGCGGCGATTTCGCCGGGGAGGCGCACCGGCTCGGTGTCGCCGTCGCCGAGGTGCACGCCGATCTGGCCGACGCCTTCGGCGTGACCGAACCCGGCGACCTGCGCGACCGCACCAAGGCCATGCACGCCCGACTCGACGCCGCGATCGCCGTCGTGCCCGAACTCGCCGAGCTGGCCGACGGGCTGCGCGCGATCTACGACTCGTTCGGCAACGCAGCGTCGCAGGTGCAGTTGCAGCGCATCCACGGCGATCTGCACCTCGGCCAGGCACTGCGCACAGCACAGCGCTGGGTGGTCATCGACTTCGAGGGCGAGCCGATGGCCGACCTCGAACATCGCCGCCTGCCCGACTCGCCACTGCGCGACGTGGCCGGCATGCTGCGCTCGTTCGAGTACGCCGGGCATCACCGTCTGGTCGAGGTTGGCAACCTGCCGCAACTCGCCTATCGCGCAACCGAATGGACGCAGCGCAACCGCGACGCGTTCCTCGACGGCTACGCCGAGGGCGCCGGCAGCGACGCGCGTGAGCACATCGTGCCCCTGCGCGCCTTCGAGGCCGACAAGGCCGTCTACGAAGCCGTCTACGAAGCACGCAACCGCCCAGCGTGGGTGACGATCCCACTCGCGTCACTGCAGCGCCTGGCGAGCGCGGAAGGAAATCCCGAATGACCGTGTCCGTCAGTTCCCGAGAACTCGAGCAGCTGATCGGCGGCTCGCACCACGACCCGCACAGCATCCTCGGCGCGCATCCCACCGGCGACGGGCGCACCGTCGTGCGCACGCTCCGGCCCGATGCAACCAGTGTCGAACTCGTCGTGGGCAAGAGCCGGGCCCCGCTCGGCCGGGTGCACGACGGCGGTATCTGGGAGGCGATCATCGACGGGCCGCCGCCGGACTACCGCCTCGACGTGGCCTACGGCTCCTCCGCCGAGGATCACCACCTCGTCGACGACCCGTACCGCTGGTTGCCGACGCTCGGCGACATCGACCTGCACCTGATCGGCGAAGGACGCCACGAGCAGCTGTGGGACGTTCTGGGCGCGCACGTGCGCAGCTACGACACACCGGGCGGCGCCGTCACCGGCACGTCGTTCGCGGTGTGGGCCCCGAGTGCACGCGGTGTGCGCATCGCCGGCGACTTCAACTTCTGGATGGGACATGCGCTGCCGATGCGTTCGCTCGGCTCGTCCGGCGTCTGGGAGCTGTTCGTCCCCGGAGTCGGTGCCGGCGCGCGGTACAAGTTCCAGGTGCTCGGCGCCGACAGCGAATGGCGTGACAAGGCCGACCCGATGGCCTTCGCGACGGAGGTGCCGCCGGCGACGGCGTCGGTCGTGCACGAGGACCGGCACGAGTGGAATGACGACGCGTGGCTCGAACGGCGCGCGCAGACCGACTGGGTCGCGGCGCCCATGTCGATCTACGAGGTGCACCTCGGGTCGTGGAAGTACGGGCTGTCCTATCGCGAGCTGGCCATCGAACTCGTCGACTACGTGCGCGAGACGGGTTTCACCCACGTCGAGTTCCTGCCGGTCGCCGAGCACCCGTTCGGCGGGTCGTGGGGCTACCAGGTCTCGTCCTACTACGCACCGTCCGCGCGCTTCGGCAACCCGGACGACTTCCGCTACCTCGTCGATCAGCTCCACCAGGCGGGCATCGGCGTGATCATCGACTGGGTGCCCGCGCACTTCCCGAAGGACGCCTGGGCGCTGGCCCGCTTCGACGGCACCCCGCTGTACGAGCATGCCGACCCGCGCCGCGGCGAGCAGCCCGACTGGGGCACCTACGTGTTCGACTTCGGCCGGACCGAGGTGCGCAACTTCCTCGTCGCGAACGCCCTGTACTGGCTCGAGCAGTTCCACGTCGACGGGCTGCGGGTCGACGCCGTCGCGTCGATGCTCTACCTCGACTACTCGCGCAAGGAGGGCGAATGGGTGCCCAACGTCCACGGCGGGCGCGAGAACCTCGAAGCCGTCTCCTTCCTGCAGGAGATGAACGCGACCGTCTACAAGCGCGTCCCCGGAGCGGTCACCATCGCCGAGGAATCGACATCGTGGCCGGGTGTCACCCGCGCGACGCATCTCGGCGGACTCGGGTTCGGGTTCAAATGGAACATGGGCTGGATGCACGACACGCTCGACTACCTGTCGCGCGCGCCCGTCCATCGCCAGTACCACCACAACGACATGACGTTCTCGATGATGTACGCGTACTCCGAGAACTTCGTCCTGCCGATCTCGCACGACGAGGTCGTGCACGGCAAGGGCTCGATGTTGAACAAGATCGCTGGTGACCGGTGGCAGCAGATGGCCACCCTGCGCGCGGCCTACGCCTTCATGTGGGCGCATCCGGGCAAGCAACTGCTGTTCATGGGCCAGGAGTTCGCGCAGGGCCACGAATGGGCCGAATCGCGCTCGCTCGACTGGTGGCTGCTCGACGGGCCCGACCACCGCGGCGTGCAGCGGCTGATCAGTGACATGAACGGCGTCTACGCCGAAACCGCTGCCCTGTGGTCGCAGGACAGCGACCCGGCCGGCTTCCACTGGATCGACGCGAATGACGCGTCCGGCAACGTGTATTCGTTCCTGCGCTTCGGTTCGGACGGCTCGATGCTCGCGTGCATCGCGAACTTCTCGGCCGTCCCGCACGAGGGCTACCGGGTCGGTCTGCCTCGCGCGGGCCGGTGGGACGAGGTCATCAACACCGACGCCGGGGTGTACTTCGGTTCGGAGGTCGGCAACTTCGGCGGCGTCGACGCGGTCGACGAGCCGTGGCACGGCCAGCCCGCGTCCGTCGCGCTGCGCGTGCCGCCGCTCGGCGCGCTGTGGCTGCGCTACGCCGGCTGACCCGACCTCGCCGCCGGCGCACCCCGTCGCACCTGCAGCTTTGCCCCGCGAGTGCATGCTGTGCCGCTCGGCGGGCGCACACTGGCGGGGCAACGCCGCGGCGGCCGGCCGCGGGAATGACACCCAGCCGTCCGCGGTTGACGTGTCATATAGTTGCAAGTGCAACCAGAAGGAGGACGACATGCCTGCTGTCACCGCTGACACGTTGAGCCTGCCGCGCATTGCCGCGGCCGGGCTGGGCGACACGGAGCGTCCCGTCAAGCAGATCACCACCGGCCCGCGCGGATACGAGGGCGAGGGCTTCCCCGTCGTGCGCGCGTTCGCGGGCGTGTCGACGCGCGACCTCGACCCGTTCGTCCACATGGACCAGATGGGTGAGGTCGACTACGCGCCGGGCGAGCCCAAGGGCACGGCGTGGCACCCGCACCGCGGCTTCGAGACGGTGACCTACATGATCGACGGCACCTTTCAGCACCAGGACAGTCACGGCGGCGGCGGTGTCATCAACGACGGCGCCACGCAGTGGATGACCGCGGGCGCCGGCATCCTCCACATCGAGACCCCGCCGGAGGCGCTGGTCATGTCCGGCGGCGTGTTCCACGGCCTGCAGCTGTGGGTGAACCTGCCCGCAAAGGACAAGTTCAGCGCGCCCCGCTACCAGGCCATCGAGGGCGAGCACGCGGGACTCGTGAGCTCGGCCGACGGCGGAGCGCTCGTGCGCATCGTCGCGGGCGCTGTCGACGGTCATCAGGGCCCGGGCTCGACACACACGCCGATCACGATGGCGCACGCGACCATCCAGCCCGGTGCCGAGCTGTCGCTCCCGTGGCAGCCCGACTTCAACGCCTTGGTGTACGTGCTCTCGGGCAACGGGACGGTCGGCGCGGAGCACCGTCCGATCCACGGCGGCCAGCTGGCTGTCTTCGGCGCCGGCGACCGCCTGACGATCGCCGCCGACAAGAGCCAGGACTCGAACCGGCCCGCGCTCGAGGTCGTGCTCCTCGGCGGACGTCCGATCGGCGAGCCGGTCGCCCACTACGGCCCGTTCGTGATGAACACCAAGGAAGAGCTCATCCAGGCGATCGAGGACTTCCAGGCGGGCCGGCTCGGCGTCGTCCCCGAGAACGCATTGATGCCGCACACCGGGTGACGGCAAGGTCGGCGGGAGATCATGACGACGACCTCTCGGCGGCGCGATTCGTCGATCTTGAGCGAAATCTGCGGCGTCGATGCTAAATCCTTGTGAAGTCAGAGGGTATGGTCGTATCGGAAGCAACTGACGGGGCAACTAGTTTGCGCCCCGCCTGCGTATCCACCCCGCCGCCTGGTTGAAGTGAGTGCCATGACTGTTCTCTGGGAACCGAATCGCGCCCGTGCAGCCGCCGAAGCGCGCGCGCTCGTCGCCGACCAGAACGCCGGCGCCACTGCGCCGTTGCGAGTGGTCAGCAGCGCTGACGACGCCGCGGGCTGGGTCGACTACAGCGCCGAGGAGCGCGTTGTCGTGATCGGCGCGGACGTGCCGTTCGACGAGGTCGCCGCATTCGCGCGGCACGTGCTCGCGCTGGATCCGGATACGGCACTGCTGCTCCTTCGGCACGCGCACGAGTACGACCTCGCCGACGAGGCATTCAGCGCCGGGATCGTCGAGATCGTCGCCGCCGAGGACATCGAGGGACTCCGACGTGCCCATGCGGAGCTGCTCGAGGAGGACGTCGACCACTTCTGGTCCGCGGGCGCGGCCAGCGCCGATGACGACGATGACGACGACGATGACGACGACGAGACGACGAAGACGACGAGAGACGACGAAGACGACGATGACGACGAGAAGGGCGAGATCGCTGTCGTGTTCTCGCCGAAGGGCGGTAGCGGGAAAACGCTGGTGTCGACGAACCTCGCGCTCGCGCTCAATCGTTACGGCTACCGGACCTGCGTCGTCGACCTCGATCTCGAGTTCGGTGACATCGGCGTCTGCCTCCGGCTGCCATCAGGGCGCAACATCGCCGAGGCGGCGAGACTCGACCTGGCACAGGAATCGTCCGTGGCGGCCCTGGTCACGTCGCACCAATCAGGCCTGGACGCCGTGCTCGCGCCGATCCGTCCCGGCGACCTCAACCGGGTGCCGGCTCGGGTCGTGGGCGAGTTGCTGGCGCAACTGCGCAAGCGTTACGACTACATCGTCGTCGACACCCCGTCACAGTTCTCCGAACACGTGCTCGAGGCTTTTGATGCCGCCGAACACCACGTGCTCGTGACCACTCCGGAGCTCCCGGCGTTGAAGAACATGCGGCTCACGCTCGAGATGCTCGAACTTCTCGGTTATGCCGACGCTCGCCGCACGATGGTCCTCAATCGCGCCGATGCGAAGGCCGGGCTGTCTCACGCCGACATCGAAGATGCGCTGCGCACGTCGATCCAGAACGAGTTTCCCGCGACGGGTGATGTGCCTCGCTCGATCAACGCCGGCCATCCGCTGGTGCTGGCCGCGCCGGAGCACCCGTTCTCGACAGCGGTGCTCGCCCTCGCTGCCCGGCGGATCTCCGATGTCACCCTTCCCAACGTCCGGCCGCACCGCCGGCTCGCGTTCGGAAAGCCCGGTCGGCATGAAGCTGTCCGGTCAGCCGGCCGGCGGCACCGTGCTCGCCGGCAACGGCACCGCGCCGCGAGTTGACTGCCGACGCCGCTCATTCGATGACGACCCGCACCGAGTGCAGCCGCTCGTAGTGCTCGCGGCTCTGTTCGGCGGCCGCGAGGGGCGCGCCCTCGAGCGACACCTCGCGCGCCCGGTACGGTGCGAACCCGGTCGACGCGACGACCGCGTCGTACCAGTACTTGGCCCACACGCCGTCCGAGTCGCGCGGTCCTGCGGGCCAGCGCAGCATCGAGTCGGTGAACGGGACGTCGACGTGGTCGCACAGCCAGCGCAGATAGCCCTCGGGATTGCGCAGGAAGTCGGCGGAGTCGATCACGGGCACGTCACCGAGCTGCTCGTAGAGCTCGGCCTGCTGCACGAGCCCGATGTCGGCGGCGACGACATCGGCGCGCTCGCGCGTGTAGGAAGCAACCACCTCGGCGGGGTCGCGGATGAGCAGCACGTTGGTCAGTGCAGCGATCCAGTCGCGGGGCAGCTCCGGGATCAGGTGGTGGGTCATGTGCTTCTGGTAGAACACGCGGCCCGCGCCGACCGGTGCGACGAGTTCGGCGACGACCGGCCGCCAGTCGCTGCCCATCGCCCTGATGATCTCGTCGCGACCGGGATGGTTGAGCCCGGTGCGGTCGAGATAGAACCCGTACAGCGGTTCGTCCACGACCCTGGTGTCCGCACGGTTCTCCCACGCCCGCATCAAGGCCGTCGAGATGTTGCGCGGGCCCGACCACACGGCGAGACGGACGCCGGTCATCGGCCGGCGACGTCCCGGCGCACGAGATTCTGGTAGAGCGACTGCAGCCGTTCGACCACCGGCCCGCGCAATCCCCCGCCGATCGTGCGCCCGTCGACGGTGTGTACGGGTACGAGCCCGGCGAAGGTGCCGGTGACGAACGCCTCGTCCGCGCTGTACACGTCCGTGAGGCTGAATGTCCTTTCGAACGCGGGGATACCGGCTTCGGCGCAGACCCGCAGCACGTTGGCACGCGTGATTCCGCCCAGGCAGTACTCACCGGACGACGTCCACACCTCGCCGCGCTTGACGACGAAGAAGTGGGTCGAGTTGCAGGTGGCGACGAAGCCGTTCGGGTCGAGCATCAGTGCCTCGTCGGCGCCGGCCGTGTACGCCTGGATGCACGCGGTGATGTCGTTGAGTTTGCTGTGCGCGTTGAGCTTCGGATCGAGCACATCGGGAGCGGAACGGCGCACGTGCACGGTGAACAGCGACAGTCCGCGTTCGACCGTCGCGGGCAGCGGATCCTTGTACTCGCAGATCATCACGATGGTCGCCGGACCGGCCGACATGCGCGGGTCCTGGTAGGGCGTCGACTTCGGTCCGCGGGTCACCATCAGCCGCACGTGCACGCCGTCGCCGTGCATGTCGTTCGCTGCAAGCGTGCGGTAGATCTCGGACGTGAGCTCGTCGCGCGATTTTCCGATGTCCAGCATGATCGCCGCGGCGCCCTCGTAGAGCCGGTCGAGATGGTGCTCGAGGAACGCGGGGTGCCCGTCGTGGACGCGCAGACCCTCCCAGACGCCGTCGCCGAGGACGAACCCGGCGTCGAACACCGAGACCGTTGCCTGCGCACGCGGGAGAAGGTCCCCGTTGACGTACACGAGCACGTCGGCGTTACGCGGATCCTCGACGTAGTCGTGCGTGCCGTGAGTGGTCATCGGTTTGCGCCTTCCCCGCGGAAACGTGGAGCGTTCTTCGCGGAGCGTTTTCGTGGGGTGCTCATGTCCGGAATTCAAGCAGCAGCAGCGTCAGCGCCACGATGACGACCTGCCGCTTGCGCAGCATCACGTACCGCTCCTGATCGAACGCGTGGTACTTGCGCAGGTACCGGTAGAGCCGTTCGACGCGGATCATCGGGTCGAGCAGGTGGGTGATCCATGACAGCAGTACGCCGACACGCCCGAACTGTCGCGGGTCGTCGAACAACTCCGGGAACGGCGCGAAGGCGAGGGACACCCGCTCCACCCCGTGCTCGGCGGCCCAGTCGACCATCTCGGCCACCAGGCGCTCGTCGACACCGTTCGGTGCGTCGAAAGAGCGGATCGGCACGTCGAGGGAGAGGTCCTTCGACCCGGCCCACAGGTACCGGTGCGCCGCGACGACATGTCCGTCCCTGTGCCGCGCGACTGCCAGCACGGCGTCCGGAGCGGTGCCGTCGAACAGGTGCCCCCGGATCATCGAGAAACCGCGCTCGTCGTTCTGCTTGGTCGCGCGCATCACGGCCCGGACGGCGAGCACGGTCGCTGCATCGACGTCGCCCTCGCGGACGACGGACACGGTCACCCCGCTGTTGCGAGTGCGCTGCACGGCCTGGCGCAGGTTACGGAAGCGACGCCCGCGCGGGTCGAACTCGCGACAGCGCACCACGACGTCGCGTCCGATCGGCACGACCCACAGCCCGTGGGCCGCCCAGATCGGGCGGGAACGCTCGCCGATCGCGATGGCCGCGACACGCAGCCGCTGCGTTCTCGCGAACGCCATGAAGACCTCGACCGCTGCCGGCCATGAAGCGTGCGCACCGAGCGGATCGCCGCTGGCCACCGCGGTGCGCAGCCGCACGCGATATGCGACGGCTGCCGCGCCGTCCGGTGAGAAGACGTACTGCTTGTCCGGCCGCAGCGCGAACGGAGCGAGCGGATCGGCCTCGCTGCTCGCCACCAGCTCGCGGACCCGATCAAGAGCTTCGTCGTGGTTCAGAACAGTGCTCGTGCCATCTCGCGGCGCGCAGGGCCGACCCGGGGATCGTCCGGGCCGAGCAACTCGAAGTACTCGATCAGGCGCTGCCGCACGGTCTCGCGGTCGCCGTCGGACGTGTGGGTCAGGAGAGCAAGAAGCCGCTGCAGAGCTGCGTCGGCGTCGCCGTTGACGAAGGACAGGTCTGCGGCGGCAAGCTGGCCGGACAGGTCGTCGGGCGCAGGGTCGGCGGCGACGTCGCCCAGGCCGTCGACACGCGCGAGCAGGTCGACCTGGTGCAGCGCGAGCGCTGCGGCAGCGTTGGCGGGTTCGGCGGCGAGGATCGCCTCGAACCGTTCGCGGGCCGTGGCGTAGTCGCCCTCGGCGAGTGCCGACTCGGCCGCGTCGAAGCGAGGGTCCTCAGGGATCTGCTGCTCGGCGGGCTGGCCCGGCTCGTCCCCGTCGGACTCCGTCGCCGGCCCCTGCAGACCGGCCTGCGCGGCCGCCTGCAGCACCGCGCCGACGAACTCGCGGAGCTGGTCGTCGGGAAGCACACCCTCGAAGCCCGGCACCAGCCTGCCGCCGATCACGGCGAACACGGTGGGTACGGCCTGCACCTGCAGCGCTTGCACCACCCGCATGTCGGTGTCCGCGTCGACCTTGCCCAGCACGATCGCGCCCTGGCCCTCGGCGGCGACGGCCTCGAGGGCCTCGACCATCGGCGCCGCCGACGCCGCGCGCGAGGAGGTGACGACGAGCAGCACCGGCACCTGGAACGAGCGGTCGAGGATCTCGCTCTGGAAGTTGGCCTCGGTCACCTGTACGACGGAGGAGCCGGCGGCCGGCGCGGGTGCCTCGGCAGCGCGCGCTGCGGCCTCGTTGCGGGCCTTGACCGCGGCCAGGTCGACCGCGCCGGACATGGCAGCGGTCAGCACGGGATCGGGCTGCGGCGGCCGTTGCTGGCCGCGGCTCGGATTACCGGGACGTCCTCCAGGGCGCATCCCGTCATTTTCTCAGACGTTGACACGTGGAACGCGACCCGGTGAGGTGAGCGCCGTGGCCAACGTGCGGATCGACAAGCTGGGGCCGGTGTGGACGGTGGTCATCGACCGTCCCGAACGCCGCAACGCGGTCGACGGGCCGACCGCCGCGGAGCTCGCCGAGGCGTTCCGCCGCTTCGACGCCGACGACGCGGCCCGGGTTGCGGTGCTGTGGGGAGCTGGTGGCACCTTCTGCGCCGGCGCCGACCTGCACGAGATGTCGAACCCGCTCGACGCCGACCTCAATGCCGATGCCCCGATGGGTCCGTCCCGGCTCGAGCTCTCGAAACCGGTGATCGCGGCGGTCAGCGGTCATGCGGTCGCCGGCGGCATGGAACTGGCGCTCTGGTGCGACCTGCGTGTCGTCGACCGCGACGCCGTGTTCGGTGTGTTCTGCCGCAGGTGGGGCGTGCCGCTCATCGACGGCGGGACGGTGCGACTCCCCCACATCGTGGGCCTGGGCCGGGCGCTCGACCTGATCCTGACCGGACGTGCGGTCGAGGCCGACGAGGCTCTCGCGATCGGGCTCGCGAACCGGCTCGTCGAACCGGGAACCGCACGTGCCGAGGCGGAGGCACTCGCGGCCCGACTCGCCGAGCTGCCGCAGGACTGCCTGCGTTCGGACCGCCGCTCGGTCTATGCCGCTCTCGGCGCCGAACCCAGCGCGGCTCTGGCGAGCGAGTTCGCCCACGGTCGCGAGGTCATCGCCGGGGCCCTCGCCGGCGCGCAGCGCTTCGCGGCCGGCGCCGGTCGCCACGGCGGCACCTCCGCCACCACCTAGCGCGAGTGGTCACCTACGCGCCGGGTGGTCACCTATAAGCGACCACCCGCGCCACAGATGACCACTCGCGGAACTAGAACTTGACCGGCTCGCGGTATTCGCCCCACAGCGGCTTGAAGGCGTTGCAGATCTCGCCGAGGGTGGCCTCGGCGCGCACGGCGTCGAGCATGGGCGGGACGGTGTTCTCACCGGTCTCGGCGGCGTGCACCATGCGGGCGATCGCCTCGTCGACCGTGGCCTGGTCGCGCGACGCGCGGCGCCGGGCGACCACGTCGCGCTGCTCGACCTCGACCTCGTGCGACACCCGCAGGATCTCCAACGGTTCGCCGACGTCGCCCATCAGCGTGTTCATCCCGACGACCTTCTTGTCGCCCTTCTCGAAGGCGACCTGATAGGTGAACGACGCGTCGGCGATCTCGCCGATGAACCAGCCGTCCTCGATGCCGCGCAGCAGCCCGGACGTGATCGTGCCATCGCCACCGAGGTCCTTGATGCGGTCGAAAATCTTCTCGGCCTCGGCTTCGAGCTTGTCGGTGAGGGCCTCGACGTACCACGAGCCGCCGAGCGGGTCGGCGACGTTCAAGACGCCGGTCTCCTCGGCGATCACCTGCTGCGTGCGCAGGGCGATCTGCGCGGCTTTCTCGGACGGCAGCGCGAGCACCTCGTCCAAGGCGTTGGTGTGCAGCGAGTTCGTGCCGCCCATGACCGCTGCCAGCGCTTCGATCGCGGTGCGGACGATATTGTTCTCGGGCTGCTGGGCGGTGAGCGAGACACCGGCCGTCTGCGTGTGGAAACGCAGCGACTGCGCCTTGTCGGTCTTCGCGCCGTAGACGTCGCGCATCCATCGGGCCCAGATGCGACGGGCCGCACGCAGCTTCGCGATCTCTTCGAAGAAGTCGATGTGCGCGTCGAAGAAGAACGACAGGCCGGGCGCGAACTGGTCGATGTCGAGGCCGCGCGATTTGCCGAGCTCGACGTAGCCGAATCCGTCGGCGAGGGTGAACGCGAGCTCCTGCGCGGCCGTCGAGCCGGCCTCGCGGATGTGGTAGCCCGACACGGAGATCGGCTTGTAGGCCGGCGCCTGGGTCGAGACGTACTCCATGAGGTCGCCGATCAGCTTCAGGTGCGGCTCGGGAGGATAGATCCACTCCTTCTGCGCGATGTACTCCTTGAAGATGTCGGTCTGAAGGGTGCCGTTCAACGCGGACGTGTCGGCGCCCTGCCGCTCGGCCGCGACCACGTACATGCAGAAGACCGGGACGGCGGGCCCGCTGATCGTCATGGACGTGGTCGTGGTCGCCAGGTCGATGCCGTCGAACAGGATGTCCATGTCTGCAGCCGAGTCGATCGCGACCCCGCAGTGCCCGACCTCGCCCACCGAGCGCGCGTCGTCGGAGTCGCGGCCCATCAGCGTCGGCATGTCGAACGCGACGGACAGCCCGCCGCCGCCCTCGGCCAGAATCATCTTGTAGCGCTCGTTGGTCTGCCGGGCGTTGCCGAAGCCGGCGAACTGACGGATCGTCCAGGGCTTGCCGCGGTAGCCGGTGGCGTGGATCCCGCGCGTGAACGGGTATTCGCCCGGCCAGCCGATGCGCTCCATGCGGTCATCCGGACCCGTCGGCCCGTACACGGGGTCGACGTCGAGCCCGGACAGCGTCGTGTAGTCGCGGTCGCGCTTGCGCGCGGCGTCGTAGCGCTCCTGCCAGCGCGCGCGGCCGGCCTCCGTGTCGTCGGTCATGGCTCCCAATTTACTTGGACGTCCTAGTAATTGTCATGTCGCTCGTGGCCGAGTGTGCGCGACCTATCCTGGAACGGTTATGACCGAACCCACGCCCCCGCGAAACCGCCGGCGGCCGGTGCTGCTGGGCATCTCGGTCGCAGTGGTGGCCGCGCTGGCCGTGACGCTGGTCGTGGTCCTGAACCGCGACAGCGGCATCAGTCCGCCGGCGGCCAAGATAGTCGGCGCCCGTGTCGCCAGGCCGAGCCCCACGCGGACACCGAAAGTGCGTGCGACCCCTACCGCGGTGCCGGCCGTGCCGGCGGTGCCACACGATTTCGTGGCCGCAGCGGCACCGACCTCGTTCACGTACGCGGCGCCGCACTACACGATCCGAGCGAACGTGTGCGGCATGGAGTACGTCCGCCCGCTCGACCCGCCCGGCGAGCAACACCACACGGTGTGCTGGGTGCAGCACGACTTCGGGTTCGCTCCGGGCAGCAAGGCGCGGGGCACGACCTACGTGCTCGGGCACTCGTGGGCCGAGGACCGGCTCGAGGTGCTGAACAAGATCTCCGCGCCCGCGATGCGTGAGGTGTTGCCGGAGGTGGCGCACCGCCGGCTGCACCTGATCAGCAACGTCGCGACCTATCCGGTGACCCGTCTCGACGGTGACGTCATCACGCTGCGCACCCCGGCCGGCACCCTGCGCTACACCGTGCGCGGCGCCTTCGCGGTGTCGAAGGCCGACGCCGGCTACGTACGTCCGCTCATGGCGCAACACACCAAGAATCGCGTCGTGATCATCACCTGCGGCGAACTGCACGGTGTCGACTACGACTACAACATCATCGTCAACGCGTTCCTGACCTCGGCCAGGGCCACGTCCGCCCGCACCTGATCCCGCCGGGCGCAAGCGCCGCCCAACCCCACGCGAGTGGTCACTTATGGCGCGAGTGGTCAGCTATTTGTGACCACTCGGGCCATTAATGACCACTCGGGGACGGGCCGAAGTCACCGGCGTCCGCGCGCAGCTGACGCAGCAGCGCGTAGACCTGGGCGAGCTGCGGACGTTCCAGGGCCGACATGCCGAAGCGCGCGGCGTTCAGGTCGGCGGTCGCCTTCGTCGCGACGGCACGGCCCTCGTCGGTGATCACCGCGAGCGTGCCGCGGCCGTCGCGCGGATTGGGCTCGCGGCGCACCAGCCCGGCCGACTCGAGGCGGTCGATCACGTTGGTCACCGAGGTCGCGTGCACCTGGAGCCGTTCGCCGATCTTCGACAGCGGCAGTGAACCGCCGCGCGAATACATCAGCAGGACGAGCGCCTCGTACCGGCTGAACGTGATGCCGTAGGGACGCAACCGGGCATCGAGTTCGGCGATCAGAATCTGCTGCGCACGCATGATGGACGTGACCGCGCGCATCGAGTCGTAGACCTCGGCCGGCTCGTCCGGCCAATGGCGCTCCCACAGCGCACCGGCCCGTTCGATCGGGTCGAAGTCGAGCGGCGGCTGCGGCATGGCCCCCACGCTATCGAGCCCCACGCAATCGAGATCGACAACCGCCGGTGATACTCGCTCGCATGATCGCTCGCCCGCGTCCGGACACCCCCACCGTCGACCAGACCGACGACTACTTCGGCACCCTCGTTGCCGACCCGTACCGGTGGCTCGAGGACAGCGACGAGCCCGAGGTCTCGGCGTGGCTCACCGCGCAGGCGGCGCACACCCGGGCGCACCTGGACGCCCTGCCCGACGCCACGCCGATCACTGCCGCTCTCGATCGCGCCGTCCGCCTGCCGCATTCGGGCCTTCCGGTGCACAGGGGGCCGCACTGGTTCCGCACCAGCAACGACGGGGTGCAGCAACAGGACGTGCTGCTGGTGGCCGACGCGCCGTTCGGCAGCCCGCGCGTACTGATCGATCCGAACGCCCTGGGCGATGACGCCGTCTCGCTCGCCGCCGCGCGGCCTAGCCCGGACGGGGCCCTGGTCGCGTACTCCTACAGCGAGGCCGGAAGCGACTGGCGCACGTGGCGCGTGCGCCGCACCGAGACCGGCGAAGACCTGCCCGACGAGGTGCGCTGGTCGAAGTTCACCTGGCCCACCTGGCTGCCGGACGGCTCAGGCTTCCTCTACGGTGCGTTCGACGCGCCGACCGGCGACGCGCTCATGTCGAGCAACGCCGGCATGCGGCTGATGCTGCACCGCCTCGGCACCGAGCCGGACGAGCTGGTCTTCGCGCTGCCCGACGAGCCCGACGTGAACTTCTGGCCCGAGGTGACCGACGACGGGCACTGGCTTGTCGTGCTTGGCACCCGCGGCACCGATCACCGTGCCCGCGTCTGGGTCGCCGAGCTCGCGCACGGCCCCGAACTGCGTCCGCTCATCCCCACCGCCGACGCGGCCTGGCAACTCGTCGGTTCGCTCGGCGACGAGCTGGTCATGCTGACCGACCTCGACGCGCCGCTCAGCCGCCTCGTGGCCGTGGCGCGCGACGGCGCGGTACGCGAGCTCGTCGCCGAGGGCGGCGACCAGCTCGAGGCCGCCCGGCTGGTCGGGGATCGACTGGTCGTGCAGTGGTTGCACGACGCTGCCGCGCGGTTGACCGTCCACGCCGTCGACGGCGCACTGCGGGCCGAGGTCGGCCTTCCCGGGCTCGGCAGCGTCACCGAGCTCGAGGCGAACGCCGACGACACCGTGCTGCACCTGGCGTGGACGACGTTCACCGCACCACCGGCCGTGCTCGAGTACGGCGTCGACACCGGCGAACTGACGACGGTCTTCGAGACCCCGCTCGACAGCGACCTCGTCACCGATCAGGTCTTCGTGACGAGCAGAGACGGCACGCGCGTGCCGCTGTTCCTCGTGCACCGTCCCGACGTCAGCGCCATCGGCGGTCCGCATCCGGCGTGGCTGTACGGGTACGGCGGCTTCCGCATCGCGATGACGCCGACCTTCGACGCCACGCGATTCGTCTTCGCCTCGGCCGGTGGCGTCGTGGCCGTCGCGTGCCTGCGCGGCGGCGGCGAATACGGCGCGTCCTGGCACGACGCAGGTCGACTCGCCAACAAGCAGAACGTCTTCGACGACGCGATCGCCTGTGCCCAGCACCTCGTCGCCGAGGGGTGGACCGACCGTGAGCACCTCGCGCTCACCGGCCGCTCGAACGGTGGCTTGCTCGCAGGAGCTGTGCTGACGCAACGGCCGGATCTGTTCGCCGCGGTGGTCCCCGAGGTGGGCGTGCTGGACGGGTTGCGATTCCCGCTCTGGACGATCGGCTGGGCGTGGACGTCCGATTTCGGCGACCCGTTCGGCGACGCCGAGCAGTTCGCGACGATCCATGCCTACTCGCCGCTCCACAACCTGCGCGACGGCGCCGGCTACCCGCCCGTCATGGTCATGACCAGCGACCACGACGACCGCGTCGTCCCGGCACACAGTCTCAAGTTCGCCGCCCGACTGCAGGCCGTGTCACCTCCCGAGGCCGTCGCGCTGCTACGGGTCGACAGCGCGAGTGGCCACGGCTACGGCCGCTCGCACGACGCGCTCGTCGCCGAACGCACGGACGTGCTGCGCTTCATCTCCTACTACACGGGTCTGGCGTGGCAGTAACGTCCATCTCATGAGTGACGCTCTCGACCGCCTCGACCTGCTCGACCTCGACGACGATCTCGACGGTGACGACCGCCTGCTGCGCGACACCGTGCGCAAGTTCGCCGACGACCGGTTGCGCCCGCACATCCAGCAGTGGTTCGAGGACGGCACTCTGCCGGCGCGCGACCTGGCCCGCGAGTTCGGCGATCTCGGCGTGCTCGGCATGCACCTCGAGGGCTACGGGTGCCAGGGGGCGAAGGCCTCGCAGTACGGCCTCGTGTGCGCCGAGATCGAGGCGATCGACTCCGGGCTGCGCTCCCTGGTCAGCGTGCAGGGCTCCCTCGCGATGTACGCGATCCACGCCTACGGCAGCGAGGAGCAGAAGCAGCAGTGGCTGCCGCGCATGGCCAATGGCGAGGCCATCGGGTGCTTCGGACTGACCGAGCCGGATTCCGGCTCGGACCCCGGATCGATGCGTACCCGCGCGCGCCGCGACGGCGACGACTGGGTGCTGTCGGGCAACAAGATGTGGATCACCAACGGGTCGATCGCCGATGTCGCAGTCGTGTGGGCGCGCACCGAGGAGGAGGGCATCCGCGGCTTCCTCGTCGAGAAGGGCACGCCGGGGTTCACCGCGCAGGACGTGCACCACAAGATCTCGTTACGCGCGTCGATCACCAGCGAGCTGATCCTGGACGAGGTGCGCGTCCCGAACTCGGCGATGCTGCCCGAGGTGCGCGGGCTCAAGGGTCCGCTCGGCTGCCTGACCGAGGCCCGGTTCGGCATCATCTGGGGCGTCACCGGGGCAGCACGCGACGCGCTGGCCGCGACCCTCGACTACGCCGGCACCCGCAGCCAGTTCGGCAAGCCGATCGCGTCGTTCCAGCTCACCCAGAAGAAGTTCGCCGACCTCGCCGTGCGACTGCAGCAGATGCAGCTCACCGCGCGCCGCCTCGGCGAACTCAAGGACGCGGGCCGGATCGCGCCGCACCAGATCAGCTTCGGCAAGTTCGCCAACGTGCGCGGCGCCCTCGAGATCTGCCGGGAGGCGCGCTCGGTGCTCGGCGGCAGCGGCATCACCACCGAGTACCCGGTGCTGCGGCACGCGGTGAACCTCGAGACCGTCTACACCTACGAGGGCACGCACGAGGTGCATACGCTCGTGATCGGCGGTCGGCTCACCGGCATCGACGCCTTTCGCTGACACCCCGTCCCCGTCCCATCGAGTGGCGCGTTTCGTGGTGAGTGGCGCGAGATATCGCGCCACCTACGGGCAGAACGCGCCACTCAACCGCGCGGGGGAACCGGATCAGCGCGGAATGGCGAGGATTTGCCCGACCCGGATGTAGTTCGGGTTGTGGATGCGCGAGCGGTTGTGCATCCACAGCGCGTGCCAGCCGCCGTGCACGTGGAGGCGCCGCGCGATCGTCGACAAGGTGTCCCCCGGACGCACGCGGTAGTGCGTGCCGTGCGCCTGCTTGTGCCGCGTGCCGTGGTGACGCTGGTGGTGGCGGTGCTTGCGCGCGTGGTGCTTGCGGTGCCGCGTGCGGTGCGAGTCGGTCGAGTGCATCGGGGCGGCCTGCGCGGGCAGCGGCGCCGACGTCGCCTCACCGGAGGCTCGGGTGAGCCCCGCTCGGGGGCCGCACACCGGCCAGGCGTTCGGTCCCTGGCTGGCCAGCACCCGGCGAGCGACCTCGATCTGCTCGAGCCGGGTTGCGAGGTCGGCGCGGGCCGCGTACTTGGTGCCGTGGTAGCCGGCCCACGTCGACCGTGAGAACTGCACGCCGCCGTAGTAGCCGTTACCGGTGTTGATGTGCCAGTTGTTGCCGCTCTCGCACGACGCGACGCGATCCCACACCGTGCCGGCGGCCTGCGCGGCAGGGGCGGCTCCGACGGCGGCGCCTGCGAGCCCGGCTGCGGCGACGCCGACGGCGACACCCTTGCCGATCGGCACGCTGATCTCGCGCTGCCTGCGGTGCTTTGCCTTGTACATTCGCGTCCTCACGGTCACATCACGAAACGGTTACGACGAGCCACCGTAAGCGACGCCACCGCCATTGACCAAAACGCGACACGGGACGGACACGCGGGAGGGGACGACAAATGCCCACCGAACGGGGCGATTCGGGCGTCAGATGACGCCGTCGTTCACGACCCGGGCACGGCCTCGAGCCGGCCCTGCAGGAACTCGCGCTCGACCTCGTTGGACGTGAGGTGCAGCGCCTCGGTGTAGGCGATCCGGGCCTCCCGGTCGCGCCCGAGGCGGTGCAGGAACTCGGCACGGGCCGCGGCGAGGTACCCGTAGCCTGCCAGCTGGGGGTCCGTGCCGAGCTGGTCCAACGCCGCGAGTCCCGCGGCCGGGCCGTCGGCGAAACCGACCGCGACGGCGCGGTTCAGCGCCACGACGGGTGAGGGCCAGATCTCACCGAGGACGCCGTACAGCGCGACCACCTCGTGCCAGTCGGTCTCGTCCCAGCTCGGCGCGCCGGCATGCACGGCGGCGATGGCCGCCTGCAGCGCGTAGCGGCTCGGCGGCCTGTGCCGCAGCGCCTCGCGCACCAGCGTCATGCCTTCGGTGATCGCCGCCACATCCCACCGGCTACGGTCCTGGTGCTCGAGCAGCACCAGCCGGCCGTGGGCATCGAGACGTGTGCCGCGCCGCGCGTCGGTCAGCAGCAAGAGCGCGAGCAGCCCGGTGACATCGGCGGCGTCGGGCACGAGCAGATGCAGCATGCGGGCCAGGTCGATCGCCCGCTCGACCAGATCGCGGCGCACCAGCGAGGCGCCGGCCGGGGCGGTGTGGCCGGTCGTGAACAGCAGGTGCACGACCTCGGCGACTGCGGCGATGCGCTCCGGGAGTTCGCTCGCCGCCGGCACGCGGTACGGGATGCGCGCAGCCGCGATCTTCTTCTTCGCGCGGGTGATGCGCGCGGCCATAGTGGGCTCACTCACGAGGAAGGCGCGCGCCACGTCCGCAGTCGAAAGCCCGCAGAGCAGGCGGAGAGTGAGCGCGACCTGCGCCTCGCGCGACAGCGCGGGGTGGCAGCAGGTGCAGATCAGGCGCAGCCGGTCATCGGCGATGGCATCGTGTTCGTCGAGGTCGAGGTCGGGCACCACGTCGTCCATCACCAGCTCGGGCATCGCGCGCCGGAACAGCGCGTCGCGGCGGAACAGGTCGAGAGCCCGGTTACGCGCGGTCGTCGTCAACCACGCTGCCGGCCGTGCCGGGATGCCGTCCTCGGACCACCTCGTCAGCGCTCGCGCGTAGGCGTCCTGCACGCATTCCTCGGCCAGATCGAGATCGCGGGTGACGCGCACCGTCGCGGCGAGGACGAGGCCCCACTCGCGACGGTGCGCGTCCGCCACAGCCGCAGCGACGGCTGCGCCGGCGGTGCTGCTGCTCAGTTGAAGACCATGATCGGCCGCACCTCGAGGCCGCCGCTGATGACCGGGATCTGCTTGGCCATGTCGATCGCCTCGTCGAGGTCGGCGGCCTCGACCAGGTAGTACCCGCCGAGGGCTTCCTTGGTCTCGACGAACGGGCCGTCGGTGACACTGAACCCGCCGTTGCCGTCGGGACGGACGGTGGTTGCGGTCGACACGGTCTGCAGCGCGTTGCCGCCCAGGAGCGCGGCGCCGTTCTTCTCGCCGAAGGTGCTGTGGCCTTCCATGATCGCCTGCATCCCGGCCTCGCCGGCGCTCTCGTAGGCCTTCTCGTCGTCGTAGATGAGGATGAGGAACTGCGACATCGTTGGTCCCCTCGCTTCGCGGCCCGCCTGTCGGGCCGGTCAATTATCCGACGAGCGTGCCCCGACCGTATCGACAATCGATGGCCGGTCGGGCGGGCAAGTCGGGATCCCCGCGGAATCGCCACCCTTTCCAGGCGATTCCATGCGGTGACTACTCTCGTCGAACCATGGACTGGAACCTGCGCACCTGCTCCCGCAAGGGGCACGTGACCTACGCGCCGGACGAGCCCGAGTACCGCGCGAAGCTCGAGGCGGGGACTCCGCTGGGTAGTGCGTGGCGGTGCCTGCGGTGCGGCACCTACGTGCTCGGCGAGCCGAACGGCGCCGGGCCGGCCGACGACGCTCCCGTACTGCTCAGGGGCAAGGCCCTGCGCAGCGCGTTCATCCTCCGGGCCCTGGCCATCGAGCGGTGGTTCCGCGGTTTGGTGCTGGCCCTGCTCGGCATCGGAGTGCTCGAGCTGAAGACGACGCAGGTGAGCCTGCAGGACGTCTTCAAGAGAGACCTGACATCGCTCGACCCGTTCTTCCGACAGATCCACTTCAAGGTGTCCGACTCGAGCACGGTGACCTCGATCGAGAAGATCCTGCATGCGAAGTCGTCGACGCTGACCGGCATCGGCATCGCGCTGATCCTCTACGCCGCCCTGCAGATCGCCGAGGGCATCGGCCTGTGGTCGCTCAAGCGGTGGGGCGAATACGTGGCCGTGGTCGGGACGACGGCGTTCATCCCGCTCGAGATCTACGAGCTCGTCGACAAGATCAGCTGGCTCAAGATTGTCATCCTGATCATCAACGTGGCTGCAGTCGTCTACCTGCTGCTGTCGAAGCGGCTGTTCGGCATCCGCGGGGGCCACAAGGCGTACGAGGAATCCCTGCACGAGGCGTCCCTGCTCGAGGTCGAGGAATCCTCGGCCGGCTCCTCCCCCACCGCCCCGCCCCACAGTGGTTAGTTTCGGCCCCAGTGGTCGGTCCTAGCTGACCACTGAGGCCCGAACTGACCACTGTCAGTCGATCGGGTGGTCGGTGTCTCGCAGCGCCGCGAGAGCGTCCGCGTACATGCGCTCCTTGATCGTCCCGAGTGTCGTGCCCGCTTTCCCGGCGAGCGGACGGGCCAGCTCGATCGCCGAGGACACCACGTCGTCCTCGTGCGCGACCGCGTCGACGATTTCCGCGGCGAGCGCGTCGGTGCCCCCGTAACGCCGTCCGGTCGTCATCGCCTCGTGCGCCGCCTTGTGCGAGAGCTTGCCCTGGATCAACCCCGACATGCCTCGGGTGAACGGGATGTTGATGTCGACCTCGGGCAGGCAGAAGAACCCCCGGTCGGCGCGCATCACCCGGAAGTCGTGCGCGAGGGCGAGCATGCCGCCGCCGGCGAACGCGTGTCCCTGCACAGCGGCGACCGTCGGCGCCGGCAGCGCCAGCAGCCGCGCGAGCACTGCGTGCACGTCGATGACGTAGTCGAGGAACCGTTCGCCGTTCTGCGACAGCCACTCGAGATCGAGCCCGTTCGAGAAGAACTTCCCAGTGGCGGTCGTGACGAGTGCGCGGTCGCCCTCGGCGGCGTCGATCTCGGTGAGATGCTGCTGCACCTCCTTGAGCCAGTCGGGATGGAAGCGGTTCTCGGTATCGCCGAGGTCGAGTAGAAAGACCTCTCCGTCGCGGTCCAGGCTGGGCATCCGCGAATCGTACTGATGCAAGATGGACACGTGTCCGATACCGATCTGCTGCCGTTGCTGCGCGATCGGCTGATCGGGCTCTACTCCCCACTGCTGGCCGACACGAATGCCACGATCCTGTTCACGGCGGGTGGCCTGGCGAGCTGGACGGTCGACATCGACCGCGGGCGGGCCTCGGCACGCGTCGGCATGCCCATCGTGCCAACGACGACCGTTCGCGCGCCGATGCCCGTCCTGACCGATGTCGTGTCCGGACGGCGCAGCGGTATCGAGGCGTTCCTCGCCGGCGACCTGACCGTGCGTGGCAACCTCGCGCTGGCGCTGCAGCTGGACGGGTTGTTCCCGGGCGATCCCGCCGACGACTCGCGCACGCTGACCCGGTCGGTGCACGCCGACGGGATCGAGACGTTCTACCTCGAGTCGGGCCCGCACGATGCCCCGCCGGTGGTGCTCGTGCACGGGCTGTCGGCCACGAATGCCTCGATGCTGCCGATGATCCCGGCGCTCGCCCGCTCGTACCGCGTGCTCGCGCCCGACCTGCCCGGCCACGGCGGCACCCAGGCGACGACCTCGCCCCACCGGGCGGCGTACCTCGGGAAGTGGCTCGCGGCCTTCCTGCGCGAGACCTGCTCGCAGCCCGCCGTCCTCGTCGGCAACAGCCTCGGTGGACGGACCGCCCTGCAGGCGGCGCTCGATGCGCCGGACGCGGTACGCGGGCTGGTGCTGCTGTGCCCGGCCGTCGCGTTCCGCAAGCTGCGCCAGCTCGTCCCGTTCGTGCGTCTCGTGCCCGATCAGGTGGTGTCACTGCCGCTGCGGCTACCCCGCGCACTCGCGATGCGCGGCCTGCGCAACCTGTTCGCCGACCCGTCGCGCCTGCCCGACACCTGGTACGACTCGGCCATCGACGAGTTCGCGCGGGTACTGGGCATCCGCGCCAACCGGTTGGCCACCTTCTCGGCGCTACGGCACGTGTATCTCGACGAACCCTTCGGCGCGGACGGATTCTGGGACCGGTTGCCCGAGCTGAAACCGCCCGCGCTGTTCCTGTGGGGCGACCGCGACGTGCTCGTGCCGTCGGGATTCGCGCGGTTCGTCACCGAGGCCCTGCCGGACGCGCGATCCATCGTGCTCGACGACTGCGGTCACGTACCCCAGTTCGAACACCCCGAGCTGACCTTGAAGTACACGATGCAGTTCATCGAGTCGTTGCCGACCTAGAGCGTCGCGATGAGGTCCTCGGCGGCGGCGTAGGGATCGGTCTCGCCGGCCACGACGCGCGCTGCTGCCGCGTCGAGCGCCTTCGATCCGTGAACCGCTGCGAAGCGCTGCCGCACCTCCCCCACGGCGATCGCCTCGATCTCGGTGGCCGCCCGGGCGCGGCGGCGGCGTTCGAGTTCGCCGTGCTCCTCCATCCACGTGCGGTGCTTCTCGATCGCGGCGACGACCTCGTCGATGCCCTCGTTGCGGGCGGCCGACGTCTTCACGATCGGCGGTCGCCACGCGCCCGCGTCGCTGTGCCGCCCGCCCAGCGACTGCATGTACCGCAGGTCGCGCGCCACCTGATCGGCGCCGTCGCGATCGGCCTTGTTGACGACGAACACGTCAGCGACCTCGATGATGCCGGCCTTCGCGGCCTGGATGCCGTCACCCATCCCCGGCGCGAGCACCAGGAGCGTCGTGTCGGCCAGCGAGGCGATCTCGACCTCGGCCTGGCCGACGCCCACGGTCTCGACGAGCACGACGTCGCAGCCGGCCACGTCCAACACCCGCAATGCCTGCGGTACCGCTCCCGAGAGCCCGCCCAGTTGCCCGCGCGAAGCCATCGACCGGATGAACACCCCGGTGTCGGTGGCATGGTCCTGCATCCGCACGCGGTCGCCGAGCAGGGCGCCGCCCGAGAACGGCGAGGACGGGTCGACCGCGAGCACACCGACCGTCTTGCCGGCCGCGCGCAGGGTGGTCACCAGCGCGGACGTGGTCGTCGACTTCCCCACGCCCGGCGCGCCGGTGAGCCCGACGAACTGGGCATGACCGGCGTGTGGGGCGAGCGCGGCGGCGACGTCGCGCAGCCGCGGCGAATCGTTCTCGACGAGCGAGATCAGTCGCGCTACTGCCCGCGGTTCGGACTTGCGAGTGCGTTCGACCAGGTCGTCGATCGCGGCTTGGTCGACGTTGCGACGGGGCACGCGGTGGCAGCCGGCAGATCAGGCCGGCACGTGCAGGATGAGCGCGTCGCCCTGGCCACCGCCGCCACACAGCGCGGCCGCACCCGTGCCGCCACCGCGCCGCTTGAGCTCGTAGGCGAGGGTGAGCGCGAGCCGCGCGCCGGACATGCCGATGGGGTGGCCGAGCGCGATCGCACCGCCGTTGACGTTGACGATGTCCTCGTTGACGCCGAGGTCCTTCATCGACTGGATGCCGACTGCTGCGAACGCCTCGTTGATCTCGATCAGGTCGAGATCGGAGACGGAGAGGTTCTCCTTGCGCAATGCATCCTTGATCGCGTTGGACGGCTGCGACTGCAGCGAGTTGTCAGGACCGGCGACATTGCCGTGTGCACCGATCTCGGCGATCCAGGTCAGCCCGAGCTCCTCGGCCTTGGCCTTGCTCATGACGACGACCGCGGCGGCCCCGTCCGAGATCTGGGACGCCGACCCGGCGGTGATCGTGCCGTCCTTGTTGAACGCGGGACGCAGCTTGGCCAGCGACTCGGCGGTCGTGTCGGCCCGAATGCCCTCGTCGTCGCGGAACTCGATCGGGTCACCCTTGCGCTGCGGGATCAGCACCGGCGTGATCTCGTCGTCGAAGGCGCCGTTCTTCGCGGCGATCGCAGCGCGCTGGTGCGAACGTGCCGCGAACTCGTCCTGCTCCTCGCGTCCGATCGACAGCTTCTTGTTGACGTTGTCGGTCGACTCGCCCATCGGGATGTTCTCGAAGATGTCGGTGAGGCCGTCGAAGGCCATCGCATCGAGCATCTCGATCGAGCCGTACTTGTACCCGGCACGCGACTTCGGCAGCAGGTGCGGCGCGTTGGTCATCGACTCCTGTCCACCGGCCACGACGATGTCGAACTCGCCGGCGCGGATCAGCTGGTCGGCAAGCGCGATCGCGTCCAGGCCCGACAGGCACACCTTGTTGATGGTGAGCGCCGGGACGTTCAGCGGGATGCCCGCCTTGTGCGCGGCCTGACGCGCCGGGATCTGCCCCGCGCCGGCCTGCAGCACCTGACCCATGATCACGTACTGCACCTGCTCGGGCGCGACGCCCGAACGCTCCAGCGCAGCCGTGATGGCGAAGCCGCCGAGGTCGGCGCCGGAGAAGTCCTTCAGCGATCCCATCAACCGGCCCATCGGCGTGCGTGCGCCGTTGACGATGACCGATCCAGCCATGAGCGACCTCCTCGCAGGAATTGCGTCAACCTTAGCCAGGACGAGGCTGGCTCGGCTGTGACCGGTGGCACGCGGACAGGACCTACAGCGCTTGCAGTTGCCACGATGAGGCGATGGATGGCCTGTTCACGAAGATCGACCATGTCGGAATCGCGGTGCCGGACCTCGACGACGCGATCGCGTTCTACCGCGAGACGTTCGGGATCGTGAGCGTCCACGAGGAGGTCAACGAGGAGCAGGGCGTGCGCGAGGCGATGCTCGCCGTCGGGGACGGCACAACGCGCATCCAGTTGCTCGCGCCGTTGTCACCGCAGAGCACGATCGCGAAGTTCCTCGACCGCAACGGGCCCGGTGTGCAGCAGGTCGCCTACACCGTCGAGGACGTCGATGCGGTGTCGGCGACGCTGCGCGAGCGCGGCCTGCGGCTGCTCTACGACGAGCCCCGGCGGGGGACGTCCGACTCGCGGGTGAACTTCATCCACCCGAAGGACGCCGGCGGAGTCCTGGTCGAGCTGGTTCAACCGGCGGAACAAGTTACCGTCTAGTAACATCGTCCCCCACGACCGACCGCGACCGACGTGAAAGGCCTTCGACGTGGATGACATCCGCACCGCGATCCTGACCGATCAGCTCGACTCGATCGCCGAGCTGCCCGTCCCCGGCACCTACCAGGCACAGGTGGTCCGCGCCGACGAGGTCGGCATGTTCGAGGGCATCCCCAGCCGCGACAAGGACCCGCGCAAGAGCCTGCACCTGCAGGAGGTGCCCACGCCCGAGCTCGGCCCGGGCGAGGCGATCGTCGCCGTCATGGCGAGCGCGATCAACTACAACACCGTCTGGACGTCCATCTTCGAGCCGGTGTCGACGTTCGGGTTCCTCAAGCGCTACGGCGCCTCGTCCTCGCTGGCGGCCAAGCACGATCTGCCCTACCACGTGGTCGGTTCCGACCTGTCCGGCGTCGTGCTGCGCGTGGGGCCGGGCGTCACCCGCTGGAAGGCCGGCGACGAGGTCGTCGCCCACTGCCTGTCCGTCGAGCTCGAGGACCCGCAGGGCCACGACGACACGATGATGGATCCCCAGCAGCGCATCTGGGGCTTCGAGACGAACTTCGGCGGGCTGGCCGAGCTGGCCTTGGTGAAGTCGAACCAGCTCATGCCCAAGCCGGGGCACCTGACCTGGGAGGAAGCCGCCGCCCCCGGCCTGGTCAACTCGACCGCCTACCGCCAGCTCGTCAGCCACCACGGCGCGAACATGAAGCAGGGCGACACCGTCCTGATCTGGGGCGCGTCGGGCGGTCTCGGCGGCTACGCCACGCAGTACGCGCTCAACGGCGGGGCCATCCCGGTGTGCGTCGTCTCGTCGCCGGAGAAGGCCGAGATCTGCCGGGCGATGGGCGCCGAGCTGATCATCGACCGGTCGGCGGAGGGGTACCAGTTCTGGAAGGACGGCGAGCAGCAGCCGTCCGAGTGGAAGCGGTTCGGCAAGAAGATCCGCGAGCTCACCGGCGGCGACGACATCGACATCGTGTTCGAGCACCCGGGACGGGAGACCTTCGGCGCGAGCGTGTTCGTCACGCGGCGGGGCGGCACCATCACGACGTGCGCCTCGACGTCGGGCTACATGCACGAGTACGACAACCGCTACCTGTGGATGACGCTCAAGCGGATCATCGGGTCGCACTTCGCGAACTACCGCGAGTCGTGGGAGGCGAACCGGCTCATCGCCAAGGGCGCCATCCACCCCACGCTGTCGCGGGTCTACCCGCTCGCCGAAACCGGCCAGGCCGCCTACGACGTGCACCGCAACATGCACCAGGGCAAGGTCGGAGTGCTGTGCCTGGCGCCGGAAGAGGGTCTGGGTGTTCGTGACTCCGCGTTGCGGGCCGAGCACATCGACGCGATCAACCGGTTCCGAGGAGTCTGAAAGTCCGCCTCCCAGGTTGGTCTCGCCAGGGGTAGCAGTGGGACAATCGAGCCATGGTCGATCGACGTGCAGACACCAGCTCGAACACCGATGTCCTGCCCATGCTGACCGACGCGAACCCCGGATTCGACTCGGTCATGCGCGGATACGACCGCGCGCAGGTTGATTCGTACCTGGCGCGGCTCGATGCCGACGTCCGGGCCGCCAATGCCGAACGCGACGCCGCGGCCGCACGGACGGCCGACCTCGCGGCCCAGTTGGCGAGCTCTCAGGCTCAAGCCGAGTCGTTGCGCAGGCAACTGCGCGCTGCCTCCGAAGAGGTCACGGCCGACAACGTCGACTCGCACGTCACCGCGATCCTGCGGGCCGCGCAGAACGAGGCGGCGCTGCTGCGTTCGAACGCCCACGAGGAGGCCGAGCGCATCCGCAACGGCGCGGCCGACGCGTCCGCGCGTACCCGCGCGGCTGCGCAGACCGAGGCCGAGCGCATCACCGGCGAGGCCACCCAACGCAAGGCGCAGGCCGACGAGATGTTCCGCGCCAAGATGGCCGAGGTCGACAAGCACCGCAGCGAGGTCGAGGCCGAACTCGCCGAGACGCGTGAACGCATGGAGTCGCAAGAGGCGTCGCTGACGAAGGCCGCCGACGCCGAGCGCACACGTCTCGACGCCGAGGCCGAGGCCGAGCGCGACCGGCTCGATGCCGAGGCGCGGGTGCGCCGCGACCGGGCGAACGAGGACTTCGAGATGACGCTGCGCCGGCGCCGCAGTGACGCGTACCGCGAGATCGAGCAGCGCCGCACCGAGTCGAAGGCGCTCGCCGCGGAACTCATCGCGACGGCCCAGGCCGAGGTCAAGCGGCTGGCAGAACTGCGCGACCGCTCGCACGCGCACCTGCGCGAACTGCACGCGAATCTCGGGGCCGAGATCGAGCGCTCCGAGGCCGAGGCGCCCGCCCTCCCCGCCGACTGACCTCTTTGTCCCGCGAGTGGTCACTTATGCACCGAGTGGTCACTTATAGCTGACCACTCGCGCCACAAGTGACCACTCGCGACGGACGCGCGCTGCTCAGCTGTAGTCGCGGAAGCCCTTGCCGGTCTTGCGGCCGAGGCGGCCCGCCGTGACGAGGTGCTCGAGCAGCGGCGCCGGCGCGAACCCGGGCTCGCGGAACTCCTCGAACAGCTCGCGCTCGATGGCCAGCGACACGTCGTTGCCGACCACGTCCAGCAGCTCGAACGGGCCCATCGGATAACCGCAGCCGACCTTCATCGCCGAGTCGATGTCGTCGGCGGTCGCGTAGTGCGCCTCGAGCATCTTGATCGCGTCGTTGAGGTACGGGAACAGCAGGGCGTTGACGATGAACCCGGCCCGGTCGCCGCAGCGCACGGCGTGCTTGCCGATCTTGCGGGTCACGTCGAGCACGGTCGCCTCGACGTCGTGGGTCGTCGACACCGTCGAGACCACCTCGACCAGCTTCATGATCGCGGCGGGGTTGAAGAAGTGCATCCCGATGACCTCGGACGGGCGCGAGGTCGCCGAGGCGCACTCGATCACCGGCAGGCTGGACGTGGTGGTGGCCAGCACCGTGTTCGGGGCGCAGATGTCGTCGAGATTCGAGAACAGTGCCTGCTTGACGGACAGATCCTCGACGACCGCCTCGACGACCAGCTGCACGTCGGCGAGATCGTCGAGGCTCGTCGTGCCGGTGACGCGCACGAGTGCGGCGTCGCGCGCGTCCTCGGCGAGCTTGCCGCGCTGCACCGCCTTCTCGAGCGAGCGCGTGATCGTCGCGACGACCTTGTCGACCTTGTCCGTGCTGCGAGCGACGAAGACGACGTCGTAGCCGGCCTTGGCGAACACCTCGACGATGCCGGTCGCCATCGTCCCCGACCCGACGACGCCGACCTTGGTGACCTCGCGCGCGCCCTCGATCTCGGCGAGGTCGGGCGGCGTGGCCGCGTCGGCAACGACGTTCGGCGAACCCGGCTTGTCGTAGGTGTAGAAGCCGCGTCCGGACTTCCGCCCTAGCAGCCCGGCGGTGATCATCTGCTTGAACACCGGACGCGGCGCGTGCAGCCGGTCGCGGCTCTGCCGGTACATCGTGTCGAGGATCTCGTACGCCGTGTCGAGTCCGATCAGGTCGAGCAACGCGAGGGGGCCCATCGGCAACCCGCACCCGAGCTTCATTGCCGCGTCGATGTCCTCGCGGCTCGCGTAGTGCGACTCGTAGAGCGAGACGGCGTGGTTGAGGTATCCGAACAGCAGCGCGTTCGCGATGAACCCGGCGCGGTCGCCGATCGTGACGTCGGTCTTGCCGAGCGTCTGCGCGAAGGCCTCGACGTCGTCGACGACCTCCTGCTCGGTGACGACACTGCGCACGACCTCGACGAGCTTCATGACCGGCGCCGGGTTGAAGAAGTGCATCCCGACGACCTTGCCCGGACGGCCGGTGGACACGGCGATCTCGGTCACCGACAGCGACGACGTGTTGGTGGCGAGAATGGTGTCGGGACCGCAGATCTTGTCGAGCTGGGTGAAGATCGACCGCTTCAGGTCGAGCTGCTCGGGGACGGCCTCGATGACGAGGTCGACGTCGGCGAGGTCGTTCATGTCGGCGGTGTAGGTGATGCGCTCGAGCAGCTGGGCGTGGTCGGCCTCGGACAACTTGCCGCGCGCGACCGCGCGGCCGGTCGAGTCCTCGACGTGGCGCCGGCCGCGCTCGAGGGCGGCTTCGTCGACTTCGACCGCCGTCACTGCGAGTCCGTTGCGGGCGAACACCTCGGCGATCCCGGCGCCCATGGTGCCGAGGCCGACCACACCGACCTTGTGGAACTCGCGTGCCATCGCACGTCCTCTCTGCCGTACCGGTTCAGAAGAGGTTAGCCAGCCTGTCATGGCCCCGCAGAACGATGAGGCTCACCTCACCACCGCACCCCGCTTCTGGTACCGATCGACCGGAGTTGACCGCGAAATCTGGCGTTTCGATACCAGAAGAGGGGTCAGAACAGGCGCAGGGACGGGTCGTCGACGCCGCGCAGGAGGTCGTAGTCGAGCACCAGGCAGCGAATGCCGCGGTCCTCGGCGAGGGTCCTCGCCTGGGGCTTGATCTCCTGGGCGGCGAAGACCCCGCGGACGGGTGCCAGCAGCGGGTCGCGGTTGAGCAGGTCGAGATAGCGGGTCAGCTGCTCCACTCCGTCGATCTCGCCGCGCCGCTTGATCTCGACGGCGACCGCGATGCCGTTCGGGTCGCGCGCCATGATGTCCACCGGCCCGATGGCGGTCGGGAACTCGCGGCGCACGAGGCGGTAGCCCGTGCCGAGGGTCTGGATCTGTTCGGCCAGCAACCGCTGCAGGTGCGCCTCGACACCGTCCTTGACCAGCCCCGGGTCGACGCCGAGTTCGTGCGCGGAGTCGTGCAGCACCTCCTCGATCGTCACGAGGAGCTGCTCCCCCGCCTTGTTCGTCACCGTCCACAGCAGATCGGTCTCGACGAGCGTGCACGGCGGGCTCATCCAGTTCAGCGGCTTGTACGACCCGCCGTCGGAGTGCACGAGCACCGAGCCGTCGGCTTTGATCATCAACAATCGTGTGGCCGGCGGGAGGTGCGCGGTGAGCCTGCCGATGTAATCGACAGCGCACCTCGCGATCACCAACCGCACGGGACGTGAGGCTACCCGCTGGGTAGGTAGGTCGTATGGCTGACATTCCTACCGTCGTACTCAACAGTGGCCACCACATGCCGCAGCTCGGGTTCGGCGTCTTCCAGATTCCGAACGACGAGACCGAACGGGCCGTGAGCACCGCTTTCGAGGCGGGCTACCGCTCGATCGACACCGCCGCGATGTACGAGAACGAACCGGGCGTCGCTGCCGCGATCTCCGCGTCAGGCATTCCGCGGGACGAGCTGTTCATCACCACGAAACTGAACAACAACGCCCACGGCTACGACGCCGGCCGCAACGCGTGCCGCGAGAGCCTCGACAGGCTCGGCCTCGACTATCTCGACCTGTACCTGATCCACTGGCCGCTCCCGGCCAAGGACCAGTACGTCGACACGTGGAAGGCGCTCATCTCGCTGCGGGACGAGGGACTGATCCGCTCGATCGGCGTGTCGAACTTCCAGCCGGGCCACCTCGACCGCATCGCCGACGAGACCGGCGTGACGCCGGCGCTCAACCAGATCGAGTTGCACCCCTACCTGACCCAGGGACCGCTGCGCGAGTACGACACCAGTCACGACATCGCCACCGAAGCGTGGTCGCCGATCGCCCAGGGCGGGGAACTGCTCAAGGACCAGACGATCTCGTCCTTGGCCGACAAGTACGGCAAGACGCCGGCACAGGTCGTCATCCGCTGGCACCTCGAACTGGGCAACGTCGTGATCCCCAAGTCGGTGACGCCGAGCCGCATCGCCGAGAACATCGACGTGTTCGACTTCGAACTCGACGCCGAAGACGTCGATGCGATCACCGGACTGAACCGCGACGAGCGCACCGGTCCGGATCCGGATCACTTCAATCCGTGACCGTCCTTCGGTTCACGACCTTCGAACGCCTCGAAGCGCAAGTTACCGACGACAACGGCTCCCCCGTCGCCACGACGACCCGTGCGGGACACGGGTCGTCGTTCGAGGTGCATCGCCCTGACGGCTCGGTGCTGTGCACCGGGCGCAAGCCGCGGCGGATGACCCGCAATCACGAGGTGCTCGACCACACCGGGAGGATGATCGCGGCGCTTGCGTCGCACGCGGCCATTCAGCAGGACATCGACCTGCTCGACGGGCGCACCTGGACGCTCAAGGGCACCCTGACCGACCGCACATGGTCGGTCAGGGACGACGCCTCGGGCGAGGTCGTCATCTCTTCGACAACGGTGGGCGCGAGCAAGTGGTCCCTCGCGTGGCGTGTCACCGCCCCCGACGACCTGGACCTCGCCGTTCTGCTCGGCATCGTCGAGACGCATCACATCCTCGAGGCCAACCGTCCCACCAAGGCACAGGAGCAGGCCTCGCTCGACGCGATGGGGCAGGGCGGCCCGGTCTGAGATCTCGGGGTGGGTACCCACCCGAATGGGGGTGCTGCCCGGATGTATCAGGGCGGCCCGGGCGCGTACCTCTAGACCATGACCGCTGTACAACGCCGCGCCGTCGCGATGCAGATCGCGCAGCGCCGCGCCGATCGCGCCGTCCGGATCGTCCTGCGTGAGGCGTCTTCGCGTTCCCGTTGAGTGACGTCTCGTCCGTTGAGTGACGCCTCACGGGGTTGAGTGACGCCCCAAACGCCGTCACTCAACCCCAGCGGACGTCACTCAAACCGGTGGACGTCACTCAACCAGCGCTGCGGGCTGCCTCCACCGCATCGACGATCGCGCCGAGGACGGCGGTGATCTCGAAGTCCTTCGGGGTGAACACCCGGGCGACGCCGTCCGCCTGCAACCGGGCCGCGTCGCGCTCCGGAATGATGCCGCCGACAACCACGGGAACGTCGTCGAGCCCGGCCGAGCGCAGCCCGGCCACCACCTCGGGGACGACCGACAGGTGCGAACCGGACAGCACCGACAGCCCCACCACGTCGACGTCCTCCTCCACCGCGGCGGACACGATCTGCGCCGGCGTGAGTCGGATGCCGGAGTAGACGACCTCGAAACCGGCATCCCGCGCTCGAACCGCGATCTGCTCCGCACCGTTCGAGTGCCCGTCCAGCCCGGGCTTTCCGACGAGGAACTTCAGCGGGCGACCGAGCTGCGCACCCAGTGCGCGCACCCGCTGCTGCACACCGGCGAGCGAGCCGTCGTGGCCGCCGCCGCTGGCCTGCGCGACGCCGGTCGGCGGCCGGTACTCACCGAACACCCCGCGCAGCACATCGGCCCATTCCCCCATCGTGACGCCGGCCCGCGCACACGCCAGGGACGGTTCCATCAGGTTCGTGTCGGTCTTCGCGGCGTCACGCAGCGCGGTCAGGGCCTGGTCGACCGCAGCGGCGTCGCGTGCGGCGCGCCAGGCGACGATCGCTTCCTTCGCGGCTTGCTCGACCCCCTCGTCGACCGACAGGATGCCGCCGTCCTCGCCGCCCTGCAGCGGGTTGGGCTCGGTGTCGGTGTACTTGTTCACGCCGACGACGACGTCCTCACCCGATTCGATGCGCCGCCGCCGCAGCGCCAACGACGACACCAGCGACGACTTGAGATAGCCCGACTCGACGGCGGCCACCGCGCCGCCCATCTCGAGGATCTTGTCGATCTCCTCGCGCGCCCCGGCCTTGATCTCGTCCACCTTCGCCTGGACGACGACCGAGCCCTCGAAGAGGTCCTCGTACTCGAGCAGATCCGACTCGAACGCGAGGATCTGCTGCATCCGCAACGACCACTGCTGGTCCCACGGACGGGGCAAGCCCAGGGCCTCGTTCCAGGCGGGCAGTTGCACCGCGCGGGCGCGCGCGTTCTTGGACATCGTCACAGCCAGCATCTCGAGCAGGATGCGGTAGACGTTGTTCTCCGGCTGCGCCTCGGTCAGCCCGAGCGAGTTCACCTGCACGCCGTAACGGAACCGGCGATGCTTCGGATCCACTACCCCGTAACGGGATTGGGTGATCTCGTCCCACAGATCGCCGAACGCGCGCAGCTTGCACAGCTCCTCGACGAACCGCACTCCCGCGTTGACGAAGAACGAGATCCGCGCGACCACCTCGCCGAACTGTTCGTCGGCGACCTGTCCCGACGCACGCACCGAATCGAGCACCGCGATCGCGTTGCACAGTGCGAACGCCACCTCCTGCACCGGCGTCGCGCCCGCCTCCTGCAGGTGGTAGCTGCAGACGTTGATGGGATTCCACTTCGGCACGTGCGCGACCGTGTACGCGATCATGTCCGTGATCAGCCGCAGTGACGGCCCAGGCGGGAACACATACGTGCCCCGCGACAGGTATTCCTTGATGATGTCGTTCTGGGTCGTGCCGGACAGCTTGCCGAAATCGGCGTCGTGCTCCTCGGCGACCGCGAGGTAGAGCGCCAGCAGGTACATCGCCGGCGCGTTGATGGTCATGGACGTGTTCATCTGTTCCATGGGGATGGCGTCGAACAACGTCCGCACGTCGCCGATGTGCGAAACCGGGACGCCGACCTTGCCCACCTCGCCGCGCGCGAGTTCCGCGTCGGGGTCGTAGCCGGTCTGGGTCGGCAGGTCGAAGGCGACCGAGAGTCCGGTCTGGCCCTTGCTCAGGTTGCGGCGGTAGAGCGCGTTCGACTCGCCCGGCGACGAGTGCCCCGCGTAGGTCCGCATGAGCCAGGGCCGGTCACGCTCGTCGTCCACGGGAAATGGCATGCCTCACTGTATTTCAGCAATGGTTACTCATGAGTAACGGATGTGGCGGACTTCGCACGTCTGGCAGGCTCGCCACGTGGCCGCTCCGAGCGCAGAACCCCGCGAGAACCTGACCTGGGACGTGTTCGGCACGGCGGCGCGTGAACTCGCCGTCCGCATCGACGCCGACGGCTTCCGGCCCGACGTCGTGCTTGCGATCGCGCGCGGCGGACTCTTCGTCGCCGGCGCGCTGGGCTACGCCCTCGACGTCAAGAACCTGCATGTAGTCAACGTCGAGTTCTACACCGGCGTCGATGAGCGCCTCGACATGCCCGTGATGCTTCCGCCTGTCCCGAAACCGGTCGATCTGTCCGGCGCCCGCGTGCTGATTGCCGATGACGTCGCCGACACCGGCGCGACGCTGCGGCTGGTCAAGGACTTCTGCGCCGAGCACGTCGCCGAGGTGCGCTGCGCCGTCGTCTACGAGAAGACCCGTTCTTCCGTGCGGTGCGAGTACGTGTGGCGCCGCACCGACCTCTGGATCAATTTCCCGTGGTCGGTCGAACCGCCGGTCGTCGGCACGCGTAGTAAGGACGCATGACGACCGACGACGGACCCGAGTACGTCTTCCGGTCGCAGTGGCGCGTCGGCGCGAGCCCGGACGAGGTCTACACGACGCTGCAGGACGTCGCCGGTTATCCGTCGTGGTGGCCGCAGGTGGTCGGTGCGCGCTGGCTCGACGACGACAGCGGCGAGGTGCGCTGCCGCAGCCTGCTGCCCTACGACCTCAGCTTCGTGGTGCATCGCGAGGTCGAGGACCCGGTGCAGCGCGTGCTCCGCGCGCGGATGAGCGGTGATCTCGCCGGCATGAGCCAATGGACGATCACGCCTGACGGCGACGGCAGCGTCGCGGTGTTCGACGAAGAGGTCGACGTGCACAAGCGGCTCGTGCGTGCCGCGGGGCGCTTTGCGCGTCCGGCCCTGCGCTTCAACCACGATCTGATGATGCGGGCGGGCGAGAAGGGCCTGCGGCGACAGCTGGGCGCGTAGCCCTGGACCGCACAGGTGATGCCTTAGGGTCGGGAGGTGGCACGCCCCGTATCGCCTGATCCCGGCCCGGCCAAGCCGCTCCCGGCGGGCACGGGACCGAGCATGCCCGGCGGTCCGTGGACGCCCGGTGAGCGCGGCCGGGCGTGGGCAGTCCACGGTTTCACCGCGCTCGGCATCGTGGCGTCGATGCTCGCGCTGCGCGACGTGCTGACCCATCACCCCGACTACGCGATCCTGTGGCTGCTGCTGACGTTGGCGATCGACGGCATCGACGGGCCGATCGCGCGAGCGCTGCGCGTGTCCGAGCGTGTGCCCCGCATCGACGGCTACACCCTCGATCTGATCATCGACTACGTGGCGTGCGTGATCGTGCCGGCGTGCTTCATGTACGAGTTCCATGTCGTCCCGCACAACAACTTCGGCGTGCTCGTGCTGTGCGTGCTCGTGTTCACGTCCGCGATCTGGTTCGCGCGCCGCGACATGATGACCGACGACTTCTTCTTCCGAGGCTTCCCGGCCGCGTGGAACATGATCGCGCCGGTCATGTTCCTGCTCGACGCGCGCACGTCGGTCGGCGCCGTGATCACCCTCATCCTGTCCGTAGCGTCGCTGACGAACCTGCCGTTCCCGCACATTGCGCGGGCGAAGTTCTGGCGCATCCCGACGATCATCGGGACGGTCGTCTGGGTCGGGGGCATGGTGATCGGGACGTTCGCGTACCCGCACCACTGGTACATCGTCCGGCCGATGCTCTACGTCGGCTCGGCATACTTCTTCTTGCTCGCCATCGTGAAGGGGCTGCGCGACCGCAAGTACCCCCCCGGCATCGCGACAGAGCACTGAGAGGCGCAGTACCGAGATGTCGTTCCCCAGCGACGGATACCCCGAGATCGCGGCGGTCGCGGTCGTGGTCGGGCTGACCTTCGCCGCACGCTGGGTGTTCCGTCCGTCGCGCCCACACCGCCGGATCGAGCGCATGGACGCCACCGACGCGCGCGAACTCGGGCTGCTGATGGTCGTCGCCACCGTCGACCGTAAACAGGCGGCCGACCAGCGGGGCCGCCTCGCCGAGGGCGGCATCCGCGCGTCGACCTCGCTGCGCAAGGACGGCCGTTACGACCTGCTCGTGTTCAACCAGGACGTCGACCGTGCGCGCGAGCTACTCGGCTGAGGTGTCGACCCGCTGCACGTCCGCGCCGAGCGCACGCAGCTGTTCCTCGAAGCGCACGTAACCGCGGTCGATGTGATGAATCTCGGCCACCTCCGTGACCCCTTCGGCCACGAGGCCGGCGAGCACGAGCCCGACCCCGGCGCGGATGTCGGTCGCCCGCACGGGCGCACCCGAGAGCCGCTCCTTGCCCCGCACCACGGCGTGATGACCGTCGGTCCGCACGTCGGCGCCCATCCGCGCGATCTCGTCGCAGAACATGAACCGCGCCTCGAACACGTTCTCGGTGATCATCGCCGTCCCGTCGGCGATCGACAGCAGCGCGATCGCCTGCGGCTGCAGGTCGGACGCGAGCCCCGGGTACGGCAGCGTCACGACGTCGAAGCTCTTGGGGCGGTCGTCGATCGACACCCTGAAGCCGTCGGCGCTCACATCGACGTCGGCCCCGGCGCGCACAAGCTTGTCGAGCGCGATCTCGAGATGACCGGCGTCGGCGCCGCGCACGGTGACGTCGCCGCGCGTCGCGACCGCGGCCATCGCCCAGGTGCCGGCCACGATGCGGTCGGCAACCGCATGGTGGGTGGCCGGATGCAACTGCTCCACCCCGTTGATCTCGAGCGTCGACGTACCGATGCCGTCGATCTGCGCGCCCATCGCCACGAGCATGCGGCACAGGTCGACGATCTCCGGCTCACGCGCCGCGTTGTCGATGACGGTCGTGCCCTTGGCGAGCACGGCGGCGGTCATGATGTTCTCGGTCGCGCCGACGCTGGGGAAGTCGAGCCAGATCTGCGCGCCCCGCAGTTCGGACGCCTCGGCGACGATGTACCCGTGCTCGACGTGGATCTCGGCGCCCATGCGCTCGAGCCCGGCGAAGTGCATGTCGAGCGGACGCGACCCGATCGCGTCGCCCCCGGGCAACGCGACCTTCGCCCGTCCGGTGCGGGCGAGCAACGGCCCGAGCACGCAGATCGAGCCGCGGATCCGGCGCACCAACTCGTACGGTGCCTCGTCGAGCGGAACATCGGGCACCGTCACGGTGACCTCGTCGGTGCGGCCGTGGAAGGACTCGCTCACCTCGCACCCGAGCCGCTCGAGCAGCTGGTGCATGATCGCCACGTCCGAGATCGCCGGCAGATTGCCCAGCGTGGAGCTGCCCGGCGCCAGCAGCGCCGCGGCCATCAGCTTGAGGACGCTGTTCTTCGCTCCGACGACGGACACCTCGCCGTCGAGACGCGCGCCGCCGGTCACTCGGAGTACTTGCACGGCACCCAGGCTATCGTCCGGGAGTGGCAGTTCATCTCACGCGCATCTACACCAAGACCGGCGACGACGGCACGACGGCGCTGGGCGACATGTCGCGGGTGCGCAAGACCGACCCGCGCGTGGCCGCGTACGCCGACTGCGACGAGACGAACGCCGCGCTCGGTGCCGCGCTCGCCCTCGGCGCGCTCCCGGAGCGTGTCGCCGCGGTGCTGCGAACGATTCAGAACGACCTGTTCGACGTCGGTGCCGACCTGTGCACCCCGGTGGTCGCGGATCCCGCCTATCCGCCGCTGCGGGTCGAGGACGACTACGTCACCCGCCTCGAGAACTGGTGCGACGAGTTCAACGCAGAGCTGCCGAAGCTCGACAGCTTCATCCTGCCCGGGGGCACCGTCGGCGCTGCGCTGCTCCACCAGGCCCGCACGCTGGCCCGCCGCGCCGAGCGCAGCGCCTGGGCGCTGTACGAGGTCGAACCGGACGTCACGAACCGCACCGCGATGCTCTATCTCAACCGGCTCTCGGACCTGCTGTTCATCCTCGCTCGCGTCGCCAATCCCGATGGCGACGTGAAGTGGCTCCCCGGGGGCCAACGCTGACCGTCTTCGTCGTCATGGGCGTGTCCGGCTGCGGGAAGTCGACAGTGGCCGCGCTGCTCGCCGAACGCCTCGGCTGCGAGCTCGCCGAGGGCGACGCGCTGCACCCACCGGAGAACGTGGCGAAGATGACGTCCGGAGTGCCGCTGACCGATGCCGACCGGCTGCCGTGGCTGCACCGCATTGCCGCGTGGATCGCCCAGCACGCCGACAGCGGGCGCGACGGCGTGGTCACCTGCTCGGCGCTCAAACGCAGCTACCGCGACCTGTTGCGAGGCTCAGGAACCGACGTTGTGTTCGTCTATCTGCGCGGGACGAAGGACGTGATCGCGCAGCGGCTCGCTGCGCGCCACGGCCACTACATGCCGGCGAACCTGCTCGACTCGCAGTTCGCCGACCTCGAGCCGCCCGCCCCGGACGAGCCTGCGGTCACCGTCGACATCGGGCCGACTGCGGACGAGGTCACGCGCCGGGTGCTTCAGGCCATCGGCGCCGACGACTCCAGCCACGACACGAAACCGGTGTAGGCGCTCTCCCCCAGGGCCAGGTACAGATCGGCGCCGCGGTAGCGGCACTCGACGATCACCGCGGTGGCCGGCAGCGCCTGCAGGTCGGTGCGGATCGGTGCGTGTCGACCGACCACCGACACCTTGCGCCGCTCGAGGATCCGGGTGGGCCGGGTCCCCACGCCGAGCGAGCGGTACCACCGGAACTCACCACCCGCGTACCGCGCGACCCCGTACTGCCAGCGAGCCCCTGGCCGGGGTCGCAGGGCGACCGGAATTGCACCCTGCGCGCGCATCATGAACCGCTGCCGGGCCAGGATCAGCACGCACGCCAGCAGCGCCAGGGCGGTCACGCACACCACCGTGATGTCGATGATGTGCACGTCCGCCGTCCTGCGTCGGGTCTGTGCCGCGTGTCAGACGGACTCGCCGGCTGCGCGCAGCCGTGCCATGGCACGGTCGCGCGCGGCGGCTCCTTCGGGAGTGTCCGCATCGGCGCGGTCGAGGGCCGCACGTGCGCGCGACACGTCGATCTCGTCGGCGGTCTCGGCCATCTCGGCGAGCACGGACACTCCGTCCTTGCGCACCGACAGGAAGCCGCCGTGCACCGCCACCGTCAGCGAGTCCTCGCCCTCACGGTCGATCCGCACCGTGAACCCCGGCGCCAACGCGCCGAGCAGCGGCGTGTGCCCGGGCAGGATGCCGAGCTGTCCGACGACCGTGCGCGCGTAGACCGCCGTGGCCTCGCCGGACCACAGCGCACGCTCGACCGACACGAGTTCAACCTGCATCGTGGCCATGGGTCAGCGTCCCTGATTCGTCGGGCGAGCCTGCGTCACGAGTTCTTCAGCTCGCTCGCCTTGCGCTCGAGGTCCTCGATGCCGCCGCACATGAAGAAGGCCTGCTCGGGGTAGTCGTCGAACTCGCCCTCGGTGAGCCGCTTGAACGCGTCGACCGTCTCCTCGACGGGGACGAACGACCCGTCGACACCGGTGAACTGCTTGGCCACGAACGTGTTCTGCGAGAGGAACCGCTCGATGCGCCGCGCGCGACCGACGATGACCTTGTCCTCCTCGGAGAGCTCGTCGATACCGAGGATGGCGATGATGTCCTGCAGTTCCTTGTAGCGCTGCAGGATCTGCTTGGTCGTGTTCGCCACGTCGTAGTGCTCCTTGCCGACGTACTCGGCGGCGAGGATGCGCGAGGTCGAGTCCAGCGGGTCCACCGCGGGGTAGATGCCCTTCTCCGACACCGGCCGCGACAGGGTCGTGGTCGCGTCGAGGTGCGCGAAGGTCGTGTGCGGCGCGGGGTCGGTGATGTCGTCGGCGGGCACGTAGATCGCCTGCATCGAGGTGATCGAGTGGCCGCGCGTCGACGTGATCCGCTCCTGTAGCTGACCCATCTCGTCGGCCAGGGTCGGCTGGTAACCCACCGCGGACGGCATGCGCCCGAGCAGCGTCGACACCTCGGAGCCGGCCTGGGTGAACCGGAAGATGTTGTCGATGAACAGCAGCACGTCCTGCTGCTGCACGTCACGGAAGTACTCGGCCATGGTCAGGGCTGACAGCGCGACGCGCAGGCGGGTGCCCGGCGGCTCGTCCATCTGCCCGAACACCAGCGCGGTCTTCTCGATGACACCGGAGTCGGTCATTTCCGCAATGAGGTCGTTGCCCTCACGGGTGCGCTCGCCGACACCGGCGAACACCGACACACCGCCGAAGTTCTCGGCGACCCGGTAGATCATCTCCTGGATCAGCACGGTCTTGCCGACACCGGCACCGCCGAACAGACCGATCTTGCCGCCGACCACGTACGGGGTCAGCAGGTCGATGACCTTGATGCCGGTCCAGAACGGCTCGGTCTTGGCCTCGAGCTCGTCGAAGGGCGGCGGCTCGCGGTGGATCGACCAGCGCTCGGTGATCTCGAGGTCTTCCTTCTTCACGTCGAGCGGGTCGCCCAGCGCGTTGAAGACGTGACCCTTGGTCACGTCGCCCACGGGCACCGTGATCGACGAACCGGTGTTGGTCACCTCGGCGCCGCGGACCAGACCGTCGGTCGGCTGCAGGGCGATGGTGCGCACCATGTCGTCGCCGATGTGCTGCGCGACTTCGAGCGTGAGCATCTTCGACAGCTCACCGAGCTCGACGTCGACGGTCAGCGCGTTGAACAGCGCGGGGATCGAGTTGCGTCCGAACTCGACGTCGACCACCGGGCCGATGACCCGGACGACGCGTCCGGTGGACGTGCCGGCGTCAGCCGTGTCGGTGTCCTTCTCCAAGGTCGTCATGGGCTATTCCTCTGCTCCTGCCGCGGCGAGCGCGTCGGCGCCGCCCACGATCTCGCTGATTTCCTGGGTGATCTCGGCCTGTCGGGCCTGGTTGGCCAGCCGGGTGAACGTTCTGATGAGTTCGGTCGCGTTGTCACTCGCCGACTTCATCGCGCGCCGCCTCGCCGCCGACTCCGACGCCGCCGACTCGAGCAGCGCCGAGAAGATGCGCGCGCTGATGTAGCGCGGCAGCAACGCGTCGAGCAACCGGTTGGCATCCGGTTCGAACTCGTACACGGTCGGGAGCGAACTCTGCCCGTCCTTCGAGTCCTGCTCGTCGCCGTCGCCGTCCGAATCGACCTCCGCCTCGTCGACGGCGTCCTTGACCGGCGCGAGCAACTGCGACACCGCGGTCTGGGTGACCGAGTTGGTGAACTGCGTGTACACGATGTACAGCTCGTCGACACCCGGCTCGTCGCGGTACTCGCCCTCCGACGTCGCCTGCAGCGCGAACCCGATCTGTTCGGTGAGCTCGCGGATGTCGGCGAACGACGGCTGCTCGCTGAAGCCCGTCCACGAACCGGCCATGGGGATGTGGCGGAAGTTGTAGAAGGCCACCCCCTTGCGACCGATGACGTAGCGCACGACCTCACGACCGTCGCCCTCGAGTTCGGCAGCCAACGTGTTCGCACGCTTCAGCGCGTTCGCGTTGTAACCGCCGGCGAGGCCACGGTCACTGGTGATCACGAGGATCGCCGTGCGTCGCGGGTTCTCGACGCCGACCAACATCGGGTTCTTCAGTGACTTGTCCTGCAGCACCGCTTTGAGGGCGCGGGTGAGTTCGTCGGCGTAGGGACGCGCGGCCTTCATGCGGGACTGCGCGCGAACGATGCGCGACGCGGCGATGAGTTCCATCGCCTTGGTGATCTTGCGCGTCGACTGCGTCGCCGAGATGCGACGACGGTAGATGCGCTGCTGGGCTCCCATCCGCTACCGATCCGCCTACTTGTCCGAGTCGGACTCGGTCGGCTGGAACTGCTTCTTGAAGTCGTCCATCAACTGCTCGAGCTGGCTGTTGAGTTCGTCGTCGAACTTCTTCGCCGTCGCCAGGGTGTCGTAGAGACCGTCGGCGTTGTGCTGGATGTAGTCGAGGAATTCGCCTTCGAAGCGGCGCACGTCGCCGACGTCGATGTCGTCGAGGTGGCCGCGGGTGCCCGCCCAGATCGACGCGATCTCGCGTCCGACGGGGAACGGCGAGGCGGCTGGCTGCTTGAGCAGCTCGACCAGGCGGCTACCACGCGCGAGCTGCTGCTGGCTGGCCCTGTCCAGGTCGGAACCGAAGGCCGCGAAGGCCTCGAGCTCGCGGTACTGGGCCAGGTCGACACGCAGGCGACCCGCGACGTCACGCATCGCCCGCGGCTGGGCGGCACCACCGACGCGCGACACCGAGATGCCGACGTTGACTGCCGGACGCACGCCGGCGTTGAACAGGTCGGTCTCGAGGAAGCACTGGCCGTCGGTGATCGAGATGACGTTGGTCGGGATGTAGGCCGACACGTCGTTGCCCTTGGTCTCGATGATCGGCAGGCCGGTCATCGAGCCGCCACCCAGGTCGTCGGACAGCTTCGCGCAGCGCTCGAGCAGCCGGCTGTGCAGGTAGAACACGTCGCCGGGGTACGCCTCACGGCCCGGCGGACGGCGCAGCAGCAGCGAGACGGCGCGGTAGGCCTCGGCCTGCTTCGACAGGTCGTCGAACACGATCAGGACGTGCATGCCCTGGTACATCCAGTGCTGGCCGATCGCCGAGCCGGTGTACGGAGCGAGGTACTTGAAGCCTGCCGAGTCGGAGGCCGGGGCCGCGACGATCGTCGTGTACTCGAGCGCGCCGGCCTCTTCCAGCACCTGGCGCGCCGCCGCGATCGTCGAGCCCTTCTGACCGATCGCGACATAGATGCACCGCACCTGCTGCTTCGGGTCGCCGGTCGCCCAGTTGTCGCGCTGGTTGATGATCGCGTCCAGGCAGACGGTGGTCTTGCCGGTCTGCCGGTCGCCGATGATCAGCTGGCGCTGGCCGCGGCCGATCGCCGTCATCGAGTCGATCGCCTTGATACCGGTGAGCAGCGGCTCGCGCACTTCCTGGCGCTGCACCACGGTGGGTGCCTGCAGCTCGAGCGCGCGCCGCTCGTCCGTCTCGATCTCACCTTGACCGTCGATCGCCTGGCCCAGGGGGTTGACCACGCGGCCCAGGTAGCCGTCGCCGACCGGCACCGACAGGATGTCGCCGGTGCGCTTGACCTCTTGGCCCTCTTCGATCTTGGACGCGTCACCGAGGATCACGACGCCGATGTCGCGCACGTCGAGGTTCAGCGCGATACCGAGCGTGCCGCCCTCGAACTCGAGCAGTTCGTTCGTCATCGCGCTCGGCAGGCCCTCGACACGGGCAATACCGTCACCGGTCTCCGACACGACGCCGACCTCTTCGCGCGAGGCCTCGGGCGAGTACGACGAGACGTAGCTCTCGATCGCACTGCGGATTTCGTCTGCCGAGATCGTCAGCTCTGCCATCAATGATCCTCTGTCTGTTTCGTCTGTTGCTGAATCGATGTGTCTGTCGTTGCTGTCAGCCCGCGAACGCGGCACGGACGTCATGGAGCCGGGAGATCAGGCTGCCGTCGATCACTTCGTCGCCGACCCGGACGACGAGGCCGCCCCGGATCGACGGGTCGAGCGCGTAGCGGACGTCGATGCGGCGCCCGTACATCTCGCTGAGCCGCTCGGCCAACGCCTGCTGCTGCGCGTCGGTCAGGTCGACCGCGCTCGTCACCCGCGCGACCGAACGCTCGCGACGCGCGCCGGCTGCGACGATCAGGTCGTCCAGCGCGAGCAGGATGCTGCGCTTGCGCTGCGTGGTCACGGCGTGGCGCACGAGAGCGACCGTCAGCGGGTGTGCCTTGCCGTCGAGCAGGCCTTCGATGAGCCCCACCCGCTTGACCGGATCGGCGGTCGCCTCGTCCAGCAGCGTGGTGAGCGAGGATTGCGCGTCGAGCACTCGCTCGAGCCGGAACAGCTCGTCCTCGACCGCACCGATGACGTTCTCGCTCTCGGCGGCCGCAAGCAACACGTCGTCGCCGCTGGTCTCGATCGCGTCGACGAGATCCCAACCGGCCGACCAACGGGCCGCCGTCGCGGCGTCGACGATCGACAGCGCGCTGGCGCTGATCTTTCCGCTCAAGAGCGCATCGGCCAGACCGCTGCGCTGCTCGGGCGTGGACGCGGGGTCGGCCAGCCGCCGGCGCAGCCGCGGCTGGGTCGTGAGCAGGCTCGCCACGGAGTACAACTCCTCGGCCAGGCCGACAAGACCGCTGGTCTTGGAGAACCGGCCGAGGACGGAGTCCACCTGCGTGCGAACCGTGCCCAGCGCCTCGCGGCTGGCTGCGTGCATCACGACGAAGTACCCGCCGAGCCGTTCGCAGAGGTAGCCGCGTCCGCCGCGCGGTCGTGCGCCTGCAGTCCGGCGATGAAGGAGTCGACGGTCGCGCGCACGTCGGCGTCGGTGGCCAACCGCTGATCGACGATCTTCTCGGACAGCTCGACGGCCAGGGTGCCGATCTCGGCGCGCAGGTCGCGCACGATCGCGGTGCGCTGGCGGGCCAGCTGCTCCTCGCCGCGGGCGATGATGCGTGCCGACTCCTCCTGGGCCTGCGTGCGCAGCTCGTCGACGGTGCGCTGCGCCTCGGCGCGCGCGTTCTCGCGGATCTGCGCGGCCTCGACGCGCGCCTCGGTGAGCGCGTTCTTGTACGAGGCCTCGGCCTCGGCGAGCTTCTCGCGAGCCGCGTCGGCGTCCTTGACCTGCTGGTCGATCATCGCCTGCCGTTCGCGCAGCGCCTTCTGCGCCGGCGGCACGATGTACCTCGCGATGACGAACAGGATGATCGCGAACGCGACCAGCTCGGCAATGAACGTCCCGTCCGGGATCAGGAAGTTCTTGCTGTCGGCGAGTGTGGTGGTCCCAGCGGACACGGTCAGCCCTTGACGCCGAGCACGAATACGAACAGCACGGCGAAGGCGAGGTTGATGAAGTACGCCGCCTCGACCAGACCGACTGTCAGGAAGAACAGCGTCTGCAGCTGCCCCTGCGCCTCGGGCTGACGGGCAACGCCCTGGATCAGCGAGCTACCGGCGATGCCGTCACCGATACCGGCGCCGACGGCGCCGCCGCCGAGGGCGAGTCCGCCGCCGATGAGTCCACCCAGGACCGGCAGATTGTCAGCCATTGATTCTTCTCCTACTCGATGTTCTTGCGGGACGTTTTGACGTTGTTGCTTGGCGAAGTGCGTGGTGCTCCGGGGCAATGCTCAGGAGTGGACCTCCTGCAGCGGTTCGCGAGCCTCGCGTGACGCGGCCGCTTCCTCGTGTCCGTCGCTCTCACCGTGTCCGCCGCCCTCGTGTTCCGCGTGGTGCTCGTCGTGCGGCTTGATGGAGGACAGGTACAGCACGGTCAGCAGACCGAAGATGAACGCCTGGATCAGGCCGATGAAGGCGTCGAACAGCTTCCAGAGCACCTCGGGCGCCCACAGGATGAACGCCGGCAGCGCGGCGATCAGGGCCAACATGATCGTGCCGGCGAAGATGTTGCCGAACAGACGCAGCGAGAGCGTGACCGGCTTGATGACCTCTTCGATGATGCGCAACGGCGCAAGCACGCGCGGCTTCTCGAAGATGTGCGCGTAGTACTTCGCGCCGTTCTTGCGCACGCCCGCCACATGCATCGTGATGATCACGAGCAGCGCGAGCGCGTAGGTCAGGTTCGGGTCGGACGCCGGCGGCGGGATGTATTCCTTGGTCGGGATGAGCGCCAGCCAGTTCGCGATCAGGATGAACAGGAACAAGGTGAACGCGAGCGGGACCACCCAGGGGGCGGTCTTGATGCCCACGGAGTCCTCGACCTGCTTCTCGACCTGGTCGGTGACGGTCTCGAAGAACAGCTGCACCTTGCCGGGCTTGCGGATGTTCAGGCGGCTGCGCATGAAGAAGCCGAGCAGCAGGATGATGGCGCCGGCGATGAGCGTGCTGATGATCGTGTCGCCGTGCACCGTCATGCCGAACACGTGCCAGACGATCTTGTGCTCGCCCGGCGTGATGTGGATCGTCGCGAGAGACTTGGTCATAACGGTGTGGTGCGGTCATAACGGTGTGGGTCATGACGTCGGTCGCAAACTGCGGAAGACCGGGACGGCCGCCCCGACGAGCATGAGCACCTGGAACACGGCCAGCCCCGCGAACGTGCCGAGCCCGTCCGGTCGGACGAGCAGCGCGAGCAGGATGGCCACCGCGGTGATGGACCCGAGCCGGCCGAACACGCCGCCGTTGAACCGTCCCAGCGACACCTCACCCTGCGCGCGTCGGATGACCGAGCGCTGCAGCATGCGGTTGTTGACCGCACCGAGGGCGAACCCGACACAGACGAACATGCCCAGGAACGGGTGACCGTAGATCGAGGCCACGATCACGGATGCGATCCCGAGCGCGGCGCTGATGAGCACGGATCGGCGCAGGTTCGCTACGGCAGAGACCGGGGTGTATACGGCCGGTTCCACGAAGACGTTCTCCCACTCATTTGGTCAGATATGCACGGAACTTCAGGACGAGGTACCAGACGGCCCCGGCGACGCTGAGCAGGAGACCGACGAACAAGAAGATCGGTAGCGTGCCCAGGAGCCGGTCGATCAGCCAACCCACGACGACGCCGACGGCGATGGTTCCCGCAACGGTCAGTCCGGCCGTTGCCAGGTCTCCCCAGCCGAGGCCGTCACGTTGCTCGTCGTGCACCTGGCCGGCCCGTCCGGATCACCGATGCAGGGGCGCCTGTGCGTGTGAATCACTCACGGGCGGCTCCTAGCAATTCGTGTCGTCCGGATCGTTCACGGCCAGGCGTTACAGCCGGTCTCACTGCTCGCAGGACGCGGGCTTTCCGCAGCATTTCTACGGCATGGCGAACTTATCACAGGGCTTTGGGGCGACTGAGATCGCCCTCTGGACGCCGATTGGCGGCGTTGGCCGGGACGCTCGGCGGCGCCGCGGCGGCCATGCCGGCGAGGCGGCCGGGCTCGCGCGCAGCGGCCTGGCGCCGGGCGCGAGCGGTGCGCCTCCGCGCCTGCAGCCGGGGCACCACGAGCAGCACGACGCCGACCGCGACCCCGGCGATCATCAGCACGATCAGCACCCACGCGCCGTTGAAGATCGCGAGGGCGGCGCCGCCGAATCCGACCAGGGCCGACCAGAAGTAGAGCAGCAGCACTGCCCGGCGATGACTGTGACCGAGCTCGAGCAACCTGTGGTGCAGATGGCGCTTGTCCGGCGCGAACGGCGACTGCCCGGCGCTGACCCGCCGCAGCACTGCGAGCAGCAGATCGATGAACGGGATCGCGAGCACCGCGATCGGGATCATCAGCGGCAGGTACAACGGCAGCGTCTTCAGCGCGCCGCCGTTGAAACCCTGCGGGTCGGCGTTGGTCGTCGCTGTCGTCGCGGCGGCCGAGAGCATCAGCCCGGCCAGCATCGAGCCGGAGTCGCCCATGAAGATGCGCGCCGGGAAGAAGTTGTGCGGCAGGAACCCGATACAGGTGCCGGCCAGCGCCGCGGTCAGCAGCATGGGCGGGGCGGCGATCTGCAGGAAGTCGTTGCGGCCGAGGTTGTAGCTGAACGCGAACAGCGACAGCGCGCCGATCGCGGTGACGCCTGCAGCCAGCCCGTCCAGGCCGTCGATGAAGTTGACGGCGTTGATGGTGAGGACGGTCAGCAGGATCGTCACTGGGATCGCGAGGTCCTGGCCGAGCACGATCGTGCCGGTGTGCCCCCACGGCGGGAAGATGAAGGCGAGCTGCACGTTGCCGAGCGTGACCATGATGCTGGTCGCGAGCACCTGCCCGGCGAGCTTGGTCAGCGAGTCGAGTTCGTAGCGGTCGTCGATGGCCCCGATCAGGCAGAGCAACCCTCCAGCGACCAGGATCCAGGGCATCTCCGGACCGCCGGTGGTGGTGTTGAACGCGTCGCGCAGCGTTGGCAGCCGACTTGCGGTGAGCAGCGCGAGCCCGAAACCGAGCAGCAGCGCCAGCCCGCCCATGCGCGGGATCGCGACCGCATGGACGTCGCGGTCACGGGGCCGGGCGATCGCGCCCCATCGCACCGCGATCGCTCGCGCGATCGGAGTCGCGAGGAACGACCCGGCGCCGGCGACAGCCGCGACGAGCAGGTACTCCAGACTCGGATGGGTGGGATGGGGCATGGGCTAGCCCGCGATGTCCGGGACGACGGAGCGCAGCGTGTCGGCGGCGATGGCGCCGGCACGCAGGATGCGCGGGACCTCGCCGGTGACGTCGACGATCGTCGATGCGACGCCGGTCTTGGCCGGGCCGCCGTCGAGGTAGACGGCGACGTCGTCGCCGAGCTGGTCCTGGGCGTCGGCGGCTGTGAGCGCAGGCGGGGAACCGCTGCGGTTGGCGCTCGACACGGCCATCGGGCCGGTGCGCTCGAGCAGCTCGATGGCGACCGGGTGCAGCGGCATCCGCACCGCGACCGTCCCGCGCGCGTCGCCGAGATCCCAGTTCAGCGAGGGCGCCTCGTCGACCACGAGCGTCAGCCCGCCGGGCCAGAATGCCTCGATCAGGTCCCAGGTGCGCTGCGCCACGGTGACGGACAGGCCCTCGATGGTCGTCCACGACCCGACGAGCACCGGGACGGGCATGTCGCGGCCACGTCCCTTCGCGGCGAGCAGGTCAGTGACCGCGGTGGCGTCGAAGGCGTCGGCGCCGATGCCGTAGACCGTGTCGGTGGGCAGCACGACCAGCTGGCCGGATGACACACAGTGCGCCGCGGAGGTCAGTGCGGCACCCCGGACCGTTGCGTCGTTGCAGTCGTAGAACAGTGCCACGCCTGACATCCTGCCCCAGTCAGCTGTGCGCGGTGCAGCGGCGAGCCGTCACGAAGCGCGCGCGGCCGCTCAGATCGTCGTGGTCGACGATCTCGGCGAAGCGGCCGTCGGCGCGCATCAGGTCCGGCACGGCGGTGCCGTGGGTGGCATCGTGCTCGACGGCAACGAGCCCGCCGGAGCGCAGCAACAGGGCAGCGCGATCGATCACGGCAGGCATCAGGCCGAGCCCGTCTGTCCCTGCGAACACGGCCTCGGCGGGATCGGCGCGCACCTCCGGCTCGACTTCGGTGGCGGCCGGGACGTATGGCGGGTTGCTCACCACGACGTCGGCACGGCCGTGCAGTGGGCGCAGCAGTTCGGGGTCACGGATGTCGCCGTCGACCACCTGTACCGCGGTCCCGGCGGCGTTGCGGGTCAGCCACCGCGTGGCGGCCGCGGAATTCTCGACGGCGACCACTCGCGCCGTAGCGACCTCGTCGGCGATCGCGAGGGCGAGCGCACCCGATCCCGCACAGAGGTCGATGACGAGCGGCGCAGCACTCGTCGCCAGGTCCGGCAGGACGGCGTCGACGAGCAATTCGGTCTCCGGGCGCGGGATGAACACGCCCCGGCCGACGCGGAGGTCGAGATTGCGGAACGGCGCCCGCCCGGTGATGTACTGCAGCGGTTCCCGGGCAGCTCTGCGGACGAGCAGGTGCTCGTACTGCGCGGCGTCCGAGGCCGACACGTGGCCCTGCGTCAGCAGTCGGGTCCGGGGCACGTCGAGCTGGGCTGCGAGCAGCAGTTCGGCGTCGACGCGCGGCGACGCGATTCCGGCCGCCGCGAGGCGGGTGGCCGCGGCTGACAGCAGTGTGCGCGCGTCAGCCACCCGCGCCGGCCAGCAATGCCTCGACGTCGGCCCGGGTCAGCGCCTCGATGACGTCGTCGAGCGCGCCGTCGAGCACCTGGTCGAGGTTGTAGGCCTTGAACCCGACGCGGTGGTCGCTGATGCGGTTCTCGGGGAAGTTGTACGTGCGTACCCGTTCCGACCGGTCGACCGTGCGCACCTGCGAGCGACGCGACTCCGAGGCGGCGGCATCGGCTTCGTCCTGCGCGGCCTGGAGCAGCCGCGCGCGCAGTACCCGCAGCCCGGCCTCACGGTTCTGCAGCTGGCTCTTCTCGTTCTGCATCGACACCACCGTGCCGGTCGGCACGTGGGTGATGCGCACCGCCGAGTCGGTGGTGTTGACGCTCTGCCCGCCCGGCCCGGACGAGCGGAACACGTCGATCCGCAGGTCGTTGGGGTCGATCTCGACCTCGACGTCTTCGGCCTCGGGCATGACGAGCACACCGGCCGCGGACGTGTGGATTCGGCCCTGCGACTCGGTGGCGGGAACGCGTTGCACGCGGTGCACGCCGCCCTCGTACTTCAGCTTGGTCCATGGTGCGTCGTCGTCGGCCTTGCGCGCTCGCACCGCCAGCGTCGCCGATTTCACGCCACCGAGGTCGGTGGGTTCCTCGTCGAGCAGTTCGGTGGTCCAGCCCTGACGTTCGGCGTAGCGCAGATACATGCGCAACAGGTCGCCGGCGAACAGCGCCGACTCGTCGCCACCCTCGCCGGCCTTGACCTCGAGGATGACGTCCTTGCCGTCGTTGGGATCCTTCGGCAGCAACAGCTCGCGCAGCCGGTCCTCGAGCTGGTCGATGCGTTGCTCGAGAGCAGTCGCCTCCGCGGCGAACGATGCGTCTTCCGACGCGAGTTCGCGGGCGGTGCCCAGATCGTCTCGCGCTGCGTCGAGGTCGTGCGCGGTCGCGACGATCGGCGCCAGCTCGGCGAACCTGCGGCCGAGCTTGCGCGCCTGCGCCTGGTCGGCGTGCACCGCGGGGTCGGACAGCGCCTTCTCGACCTCGCTGTACTCGGCCAGCAGTTCGGGTAACGCCGGCTCAACCACGCCTCAATCGAGTCACGCTGCGCCGGGCAAATCCTCGAGGAGCGCCACGTCGCGATCGGTGCGGCGGCGCGCTCTTCGCGCGAAGCGCCACCGCGCCTCGGGCCCGACGAGCGAGTGGCCATGGGCGGCGTCGTCGGCAGAGTTAGGAGTTACGGACGCGCTTGCCGTAGCGCTTCTCGAACTTGTCGACGCGGCCGCCGACGTCCATGATCTTCTGCTTGCCCGTGTAGAACGGGTGGCAGGCCGAGCAGACTTCGGCGTGCATCTGACCGGACTTGGCCGTGCTGCGCGTGGTGAAGGTGTTGCCGCAGGAGCAGGTCACCTGGGTCACCACGTACTCGGGGTGGATGTCGTTCTTCACTGATGGGATCCCTTCGAGGTGGCCGCCGGGTCGTCCTGGTGCTGCTCGGACGTGAACCGGAGCCGGGCGGTGTGCCGTCCCAGTCTGCCAGGCTCCCCGGCAGGCTCCAAAACGGACGGACACCCGTAGCAACGCCGCGCGCGCCCCGAGGATTCCCGGAGCGCGCGCGACGACGAGCGGACGCGGTGCCGTCAGCCCTTGACGCCACCGGCGGTCAGACCGCTGACGATGCGCCGCTGGAACAGCAGCACGACGATCACCAGGGGCACGGTCACCACGAGTCCTGCGGCCATCGTCTGGGTGTTCGCCGGGACGTGCGGGCCGGCCGTGAAGAACGCGATCGCCACCGTCGTCGGCTGCACGTTCGTGTTGCCGTTGGACAGCACGCTGGAGAGCAGGAACTCGTTCCACGAAGCGAGGAACACCAGGATCGACACCGTGAACATCGCCGGCGCCGCGAGCGGCAGGATCACCAGCCGGAACGCCTGGCCGGGTGTCGCGCCGTCGACGCGCGCCGCCTGTTCCAGCTCCCACGGCATGTCCGCGAAGAAGCTGGTCAAGGTGTAGACCGCGAGCGGCAGCGAGAACGAGATCTGCGGCAGGATCAGGCCCTGGTAGGTGCCCAGCCAGCCCCAGTCGGTGAACAGCTGGAAGATCGGCGTCAGGATCGCGACGCCGGGGAACATCGACGCCGCCAGGATCGCCGCGAGCACGATGCCCTTGCCCCGGAAGGCGAGCCGGGCCAGCGCGTAACCGGCGAAGACGCCGATCGCCATCGCCAGCGCGGTGACGCAGGTGCCGATGATGATGCTGTTGACCAGCGACCGTCCGAAGTGGTTGTTCGTGGTGTTGAACGCGTACTGGAAGTTGCTCCACGTGACGTGGGTGAACCAGAACGTGTTGTCGTAGGTGTAGACGTTGCTGCGGAAGGCCTCGACGAGCATCCAGTAGAACGGCAACAGGCACCACAGCACGATGAACACGAGCACGCCGGCATTGCCGATGTTGCTCCACTTGAACGGTTCCTTCGTCGGCGCGGACGCCGCACGGGCCGGAGGGGCTGTCGGGGTGTCGACTGCGGTAGCCATGACTACTTGCCCTCCTTCTTGGCCGACTTCTGCGCCCCGACGATGTTCGCGTTGAACAAGCCGCACGAGCAGCAGCGAGATCGCGAAGATGAGGATGAACGTGATCGTCGACAGCGCGGATGCCGAGTTCTGCTTGGACGTCAATTGTTGGACGACCAGCACGGACAGCGTTGTGGTGCCGTTCGCACCGTGCGTAAGAATCGCTGGCAGGTCGTACATCCGCAGGGCGTCAAGTGCGCGGAAAATCACCGCGACGGCGAGCGCCGGTTTGACCAGCGGCAGCGTTATTCGGGTGAACCGCTGCCACGCGCTGGCGCCGTCGAGCTTCGCCGACTCGTAGAGATCGGCGCTGATGCCCTGCAGCCCGGCGAGGATGAGCAGCGCGATGAACGGCGTCGTCTTCCACGTGTCGGCGATGATGATCGCGACCCGTGCCGGCCATGGTGTCCGACGTCCACTGGATCTGGGTGCCGAGCAGGTGGTTGAGGATGCCCTGCGGGTCGAAGATCACGCCCCAGAGCTTCGAGGTGACCGCGGTCGGGATGGCCCACGGGATCAGGATGACCGCGCGGACGATGGCGCGTCCGCGGAACGCCTTGTTCATGACGAGCGCGAAGCCCATGCCGATGATGGTCTCGAGCACGACGGTGACGAACGCGAAGAACAGCGTGATCTCGACGGAGCTCCAGAACTCGGCACCGAGCAGGCCGGGCGGGCAGTGCTGCGTGCCGCCTGTCGTGGTCGGGCACTGTTCGAGCAGCCAGTACTTGTAGTTCGTGACGCCGTTCCACTTGTTACCCGGCGTCGAAGAATCCGGTCGGGGTCAGTCCCTTGTCGGTGAGGAACGACTGGTAGATCGCCTTGACGATCGGGTAACCGACCACCAGGCCCAGCAGGATGATCGTCGGCGCGATCAAGCGCGAGCGCCAGCCGCCCCTCGCCGGCCGTGAGCTTCTTGCGCTTCTTCTGCCCGCGCTGTGGCGCAGGCTCTTTGTCTTCGACCTCGGCTTCCTCGACTGGCCCAGCAACCGTCATTGCAACCTCCTGGCACGAGGATTTACACCGATTTGGCTTACCGTGCCACGACCGGCGGGGGTTGCCAAGACTTCGGCAAACCCCCGCCTGTCGCGGTCACGCTGTGTACCGGTGTCGACAGCGACACCACCGCGCAGTCGCGTAGCTACGACGACGCGGACTGAATCGCTTTCTGGATGTCGGCTAATGCCGCTTGCGTCGACTTCTGTCGCTTGCAGCGCTGCATAGACGTTGGTCTCGATCGCCTCCGTCACTGCGGGATAGAACGGCGTCACCGGCCGCGGCACTGCGGTCTGGATCGACTTGAGCAGCACCGGCAGGTACGGGAACTTCTTCACCAGGTCCGGCTCGCTGTACAGCGACGAGATGACCGGAGCGAGCGTGCCCTGGGTGAGGTCCCACTTCTGCTGGTCCGGCTCCTCCATCCACTTGACGAATGCCAGGGCGGTCGCCTTGTGGTCGGAGTAGTTGCTCACGGCGAGGCTGTGCCCGCCGAGGCTCGACGCGCCGTGGCCATTCGGGCCGGGCAGCGGCGCGATGCCGAACTTGCCGATCACCTTCGACGGGGCCGCGTTCAGGATCGCGTCGGCGTAGGGCCAGTTGCGCATGAACATCAGCTTGCCCGCGGAGAAGGCGTTGAGGCTCTCCGTCTCTTCGAAGCCGATCGCTTCCTTCGGGATGTAGCCCTGCTTGAACCCGTTCACCAGGAAGTCGAGGCCCTTGGCCGCCGCCGGGGTGTTGATGTCCGGCGTCTTGCCGTCGGCCTTGACGATCTCGCCGCCGGCCGCGTTGATCGCCTCGGCCGCGTTCACGGTGAGCCCCTCGTACTTCGCGAACTGACCCGCGTAGCAGCCCGGCTGCGAACCCGTGATGGTGTTCGCGGTCTTGCCCTTGCAGTCGGCGATCATCTCGTCCCACGTCGTCGGAGCCTTCGAGACGAGGTCCTTGCGGTAGTAGAGCAGGCCGCCGTCGGAGGCGTACGGCGCGGCGTACAGCGTGTTGTTGTAGGTCGCGGCCTTCACGGTCGCCGGCAAGCAGCGAATTGGTGTCGAGTCCGTTGGCGCCCGGACAGCGGCATCAACCAGCCCTGCGCCGCGAACTCGGCCGTCCAGACCACGTCGACGGTGACCACGTCGTAGCCGGCGTCCTTGGACTGGAAGTGCTGCTGCAGGTCGGACAACTGCTGGTCGGCCTCCGCCGACTGCTGCTTGACCGTGACCTTCTGGTCGGGGTGCAGCTTGTTCCACGCATCGGCGAGGTGGGGCCACACGTTGCTGTTGTCCTTGCCCGTCACCAGAGTGATGGGCCCGGTGCCAGTGGCCTTGGTACCGCCACCGCCGCCACCGCCGGAGTTGCCGCCGCTCGAGGAGGAGCACGCCACCAGCGAGGAGCCGGCGACCGCCAAGGCAATCGAGACAATTGCCGTACTTCTGAACCGCATGGGCCGTCCCTTCTGAACAACCGAAAGCCCTTACACGTCGAGCACAACATGTCACGTGGGTAACCGGGAGGGAACGACATGGGCCGAGCAGATACCTATTCGTTACTTCCGCCGCACCGAGGGGAAACGATTGCCGGTCTCGCGCTTGTCGGACGCGGCTCCGTGCGGCGCGAAGACACCGCCGAGGATCAGCGCGTACCCGCCGACGAGCACCCACGGGCCGAGCGACGTGTGCTCCAGGAATTGGCTGTAGGACGGCGGTCTCGCATCGGGCGGTGGGTTCCCGGCGAAACTCACCAGATCGAGCGCGGTCACCGTGATGCCGCCACCGGCGAACGCGATAACTGCAGCCAGCCATCGTGGGCTCCAGCGCCGGTCGCCGACCGGCGAGACCGCGAGTGCTCCGGTGGCTGCCGACGCGACGGCGAGCGCCCACCCGAGCCAGGCGAAGTACGAGCCGGCCACGCCGAACGAGACGTAGGGCGCGATGCCCTGCTGGACCAGCAGTTCGTGGAACCGGTCGAGGGCGCCATGCACTTCGCGGAAACCCGCCGTTCCGCCGGCGCCTGCGAAGAAGTGGGCGAAGAAGTCGTCGGACGACACCCGGTACCACGGCAGCACGATCAACCCGAGAAGCACGAGGCACACGCCTGCAGCGACCACCACTGCACCGATCCGGCTCATGGTGTCGCGCTCGTCCATTCGAGCAAGGTAACCGACCTGCGTCGCCCGGCTAATCTCGACACATGGACGAAGCGTCACGCCTTCCGCAGGCGTGGCGCATCCCGAGCTGGCAGCCCGCGGCACTGATCCTCGTCGCCACCGCGCTGCTCGCGTTCGACATCTACGGGTCGCCGAGCGTCGGCGCGCTCATCATGTCCTGTGTCATCGCCGCCGCGGCGCTGGCCGGCGCGTTGCTCGCCGTGCGGTACGTGCTCGTCGCCGACGACACCGGGATCTGGGTGCGCTCGGCACTCGGGCAGCACGTTGTCGAATGGAACGAGGTCGCCGACGTTGACACCACGCATGTGCGTGGCACGACGTGGACGGTGCGGATCACCCGCGCCAACGGCACGTTCGTCGACGTCCCGCCGTCGCTCCTGCAACCGACGCTGCCCACGGGGGCGCGTAGGGCCCGTGCCGTCGTCGGCACGGTCGCGCGGCGACTCGCCGACCTGCAGGCAGCGCAGCGCAGCGCGTAGGCGTCGCCGTCATGCCCAGGTGCGCGCGTCCCATCCGTGGGCGAGCGCCCAGCGCGCCCCGATCGTCCACGCCTGTACGTGATTCGCCGCCGGCACACGCCGCAACTCGCCATCAGTAGCGACGCCGTACAGCTCGGGAAAGCCGCCCAGTTCCTCGACCGCGCTCAGGACGCCACGCCGCACGGCTTCGGCCTCGTCGAGCCGTCCGGCGGCGCGCAGGCCGCCCCAGCCGAGCCAGCTGTCGAAGGGCCAGATCGTGCCGCGGTGATAGCCGTCGACCCGGAAGACCGGCGACGAACTCGACAACGTCCGGAGCCCGTAGTCGGTCAGCAGGTCGGGCTCGCACAGACGAGCGGCAACATCGGGCACCACATCGGGTTCGAGCGCATCGGCCCACAACAGCCAGGCGAGTTGCGACCCCGCCCCGCGCACCGGCCCGTCGGCATCGACCAACATGACGTCGGGCAGATACGTGCGAGTGACCTGCGCGCGCAGCTCGTCGTGGCGGGTGCGCCATTCGTCCTCGGCCGACAACTGTGCGACCGCACGCAATGCAGCGACCGTCACGGCCTGCGTGTCGGCGTCGGCCAGCGGCGGCACGGGGTCGGTGCCGTCGGCGCGCAGCGTGCCGCCACCGTTCGCGTCGGTGCGCGGGTCGATCGTGTCGCGCCAGCCCTGATGGGTCAGGCCGCCGAGGTCACCGCCTGCGTGGCGGACCAGGCCGTCACCGCGGTCGAGCTCGATCCGGATCCATTGCGCTGCGGCGCGCCAATTCGGTTCGAGTTCGTCCGCCAACGCGGCATCACCGGTCGCGGCGAGGACGACGAGGAACCACGACGTGGCGTCAGCGGTTCCGTAGTAACGAAACGGTCCGGACGGCCAGCCCACGAATGACGCAGGCGGTTCGTCCCGGAACTCGTGGCCGATCTTGCCGGGCGCCTCGAGCGTGCCGCTGTCCTCGGTCCGGCCCTGCCTGTGGGCGAGCGCGCGCAGCGTCGCCCGCGCGACGTCCGGACGTACCGGCAGCAGTTGCAGCGACGCGATGAGCGAGTCCCGTCCGAAGAGCGCGTGGAAACGACCTGGATCGTCAGTCGCGACCGGGAGCGACGACGCGTAGGGCCAGCCGTCGGTCGCGAGGACGTCGTCGAGACCGGCGACGTCCTCGGTCACTCCTGGCCGGGGGTCGTCTTCGCGATCTGCATGAGGAACTCGATGTTCGTCCGGGTCTTCTTCAGCCGGTCGAGCAGCAGATCGATCGCCTGCTGCGACTCGAGGGCGTGCAGCACGCGACGGAGCTTGATCGTCACGGCGAGCTCGTCGGGCGAGAGCAGGATCTCTTCCTTACGCGTCGAGGACTGATCGACGTCGACCGCCGGGAAGACGCGCTTGTCGGCGATCTTGCGGTCGAGGCGCAGCTCGGCATTGCCCGTGCCCTTGAACTCCTCGAAGATCACGGTGTCACCGGCCGAGCCCGTCTCGACGAGGGCGGTCGCGAGGATCGTCAGCGATCCGCCGTTCTCGATGTTGCGTGCCGCGCCGAGGAACCGCTTGGGCGGGTACAGGGCGGTCGAGTCGACGCCGCCGGACAGGATGCGCCCGCTGGCCGGTGCGCCCAGGTTGTAGGCGCGGCCCAGACGGGTGATCGAGTCGAGGAGGACGACCACGTCGTGGCCCATCTCGACCAGGCGCTTGGCGCGCTCGATCGACAGTTCCGCGACGGTGATGTGGTCCTGCGGGCGGCGGTCGAAGGTCGAGGCGATGACCTCGCCCTTCACCGAACGCTGCATGTCGGTGACCTCTTCGGGACGCTCGTCGATGAGCACCACCATGAGGTGCACTTCCGGGTTGTTCGTGGCGATCGCGTTCGCGATCGACTGCAGCACCATGGTCTTGCCGGCCTTGGGCGGCGAGACGATCAGCGCACGCTGACCCTTGCCGATCGGCATCACCAGGTCGATGACGCGCGTGGTGAGGATGTGCGGCTCGGTCTCGAGCCGCAGCCGCTCCTGCGGGTACAGCGGCGTGAGCCGGGTGAACTCGATGCGGTTCTTGAGCTCGTCCGGGTTGCGGCCGTTGACGGTGTCGAGGCGCACGAGCGGGTTGTACTTCTCACGACGATCGCCGTCGCGCTGCTGCTTGATCGCGCCGGTCACCGCGTCACCACGGCGTAGGCCGTAGCGACGCACGTAGGAGTTCGCGACGTAGACGTCTTCGGGACTGGCGTAGTAACCGCCGGTGCGCACGAACCAGGTGTTCTTGTCCGAGACCTCGTCGAGGATGCCCGCGACGGGGATCAGGACGTCGTCCTCGGAAACAGTGGGCTCGACGTCGGTGTTCGTCGTGCCACCCTGGCCGGTGCCGCGCTCGCGGTTGCGTCCGCGCCGGTCGCGATAGCGCCGACCGCGCCGACGTCCGCCGCCCTCGTAGTCGTCGTCGTCGCGGTTGCCAGTGTTCTGGTTGCCGTTCTGACTGGTGTTCTGGCCGTCCTGGTTGTTGGTCTGGACGGTGCTGTCGTTGCCCTGACGGTTGTTCTGACTGCCGCCCTGGCCCTGACTGTTGGGTTCGCGATCACGCTGACTGCTCTGATTGCCGTTCCGGGCGCCGCCCTGGGTTGCACCGTTACGGCTGTCGTTGCCGCGCTGCCGCTCCCGCTGCTCGGCCTTCGGCTCGGCAGGGCTGCCGCCGATGGACGTGTCAGGAGACTTCGTGTCGGCGGAGGCCGTGTCAGGGGCCTTCGTCGTGTCGGACTTCGCCTCGTTCCGGCCGTTGGCGCGCTCGTCGGTGCGCGCTGCGGCGGCTTCGTCGGGCGACGCGGTCTTGGGGGCGCGGGTCTTCGCCGAAGGCGCGGTACCGCCCGCCTGTGCCGCCTTGATGGCGGCGACGAGGTCGCTCTTCTTCAGCTTCGCGGTGGCGATGCCCATTCCGCCGGCGAGCTGCTGCAACTCGGACAGCAGCATGGTGTTCAGCGACGCGCGCTTGGCGCGCGTGGGGGTGGCACTACCGCCGTCAGCGGCAGGTGCCTGCTCCGAGATGTCGGTCACAGTGGTGTCGGATCCTTCCGAAGTGGCGCCGTCTCGCGGCCTTTCTGCGCGAGTCCGGGCCGGTGCTGCGGGCGGTTCCGAATCTCGCGGACTCGCCCGTCCTGACGGACCTACGCCGATACGGCGCGTTCCGGCAGGGTTGGAAACCTCGGTCCTGTCCCCTCGCACACCGCCGATGCGGTGCGGGTGGTGGGAAGACGGCGGGCCGCTTGTTGGGCGGCGTCCGGACCGATGCACAGAGCGTAGACGCTCCGTTCACCACCAGCAACACCGGCTGCGGCACCGCATATTCCGGCTTGATCACAATCAGCGAGGGCCGTGCAGGCTGCCGTCGGGTGCTGCGGGTCAGGTGTTGTCGGTGCCCGCTGGGACTGCGGTGTCACGCACCACCGTGGCGCCGACCGGGTCGATGGTCAGGTGATGACAGGTCCATCCGGGGGGCACTTCGGCTGCGGTCTTCTCGACCTCGACCTCATCTCGAGCCAGTACGAGGACGGTCGGGCCCGCGCCGGAGACGACGGCCGGCAGCCCCGCGGCACGCAGCCGGGCGACGAGGTCGGCGGTGGCAGGCGCGCCGGCCGCGCGGTAGGGCTGGTGCAGGCGGTCCTCGGTCGCCGCGAAGAGCGCATCCTGGGCCGTGCCGGTGAGGGCGGTGACCAGCAGAGCGCTGCGTGCCGCGGTGAACACGGCGTCGATGTGCGGCACGGTCGCCGGCAACAAGCCGCGGGCGGTGTCGGTCGACGATTCGAACGGCGGCACCACCGCCACCGGACGGATCGTCGGAGCGGGATCGGCCGCGCGCACGGCACGGGCCTGGTGGTCCTGCGTCCACGCAATCGTCAATCCGCCGTGCAGCGCCGCGGCGACGTTGTCGGGGTGGCCCTCGATCGCCGCGGCCAGCGCGAAGGCGGCCGGGTCGGGTAGCGCGGCCTCGCCGCCGACGATCAGTGCCCGGGCCAGCACGACACCGGCCACAATGGCCGCGGCCGACGAGCCGAGACCGCGCCCGTGCGGGATGCGGTTGGCACACGAGAGCTCGATCCCCCGCGGCTGGCCTCCGAGGCGGGTGAACGTGTCGCGCATCGCACGCACGACCAGGTGCGACTCGTCGCGCGGCAGAGCCTCGCCCTCCCCCGCGATGTCGATGCTCAACCCGCTGTCGACGACCCGGGCCACGAGATCATCGTGCAGGTTCAGCGCAAGCCCGAAGCAGTCGAAACCGGGCCCGAGGTTCGCGCTGGTCGCAGGCACGCGCACGTGCACGGGGCCGGCCCGGAAGGCTGGTCTCATCGGTCACGCCAGTCCGAGGCGCACCGCGGCCGCGTGGCCGTCGATAGGGACGGTGATCGGCTTCGGGGCACCGGCGATCGCCCACTCGGGATCCTTGAGCCCGTTGCCGGTCACGGTGGCGACCACGACGGACCCGGCGGGTAGCCGGCCGTCCGCCGCGGTCATCAACAGCCCGGCCACGCTGGCAGCCGACGCCGGCTCGACGAAGACCGCTTCGTGGCGGGCGACGATGCGGTAGGCCTCGAGGATCTGTTTGTCCGTGACCGCATCGATGAGTCCGTGCGACTCGTCGCGCGCCTGCTCGGCGAACGTCCACGAAGCAGGGTTGCCGATGCGGATCGCCGTCGCGATCGTGACCGGCGTCAGCACCGGCGCGCCGTTGACGATCGGTGCTGCGCCGGCCGCCTGGAAGCCGAACATGCGCGGGCTGGTCGCGACGACGTCGTCGCTCGCGTACTCCTGGTACCCCTTCCAGTACGCGGTGATGTTGCCTGCGTTCCCGACCGGGATGCAGTGCACGTCCGGCGCCCGGCCGAGCACGTCGCAGATCTCGAACGCTGCGGTCTTCTGCCCCTCGATGCGGAACGGGTTGACCGAGTTGACCAGCGCGACCGGATAGTCGACGGCGAGCTTGCGGGCCAGCTCGAGACAGTCGTCGAAATTGCCGTCGACCTGCAACAGCTTCGCGCCGTGCACCAGCGCCTGCGCCATCTTGCCCAGGGCGATCTTGCCCTGCGGCACCAGCACAGCGCAGGTCATGCCGGCACGGACCGCGTAGGCAGCTGCGCTCGCCGACGTGTTGCCCGTCGAAGCGCAGATGACCGCCTGCGCGCCCTCCTCGGCAGCCTTGGAGATCGCCACCGTCATGCCCCGGTCCTTGAACGACCCGGTGGGGTTGGCCCCCTCGACCTTGAGGTAGACCTCGCAGCCCGTACGGCGCGAGAGTTCGCGGGCCGGGATGAGCGGTGTGCCTCCCTCGCACAGCGTCACGTTCGGCGTGCGGTCGGTGACCGGCAACCGGTCGCCGTAGACCTCGATCAGTCCGGGCCACGGCCGGATCGTGGCACGTTCAGTCGTCATCAGTTGTCACTGGCCATCCCTGCGACTCGCATGACGCTGGCCGGGCGCCCGACGAAAGGCATCCGGCTCAGTTGCCGCACCGTCGAGGCGAGCGCCGCGTCGCTGGCGGTGTGCGTCACGATCACAAGCGTGGCCGCATCGCCGCGTCCCTCCTGACGCACGGTCTGGATGCTCACGCCCTGGGTGGCGAACGCGCCGGCCACTGCTGCCAGCACCCCCGGTTCGTCGACCACGTCGAGCGCGATGTGATAGCGGGTGATCGACTCGCCCATCGGCTGGATCGGCAGTTCGGCATAGGCGCTCTCGCCCGCGCCCCTGCTCCCGTTGAGGCGGTTGCGCGCAACCGCCACGAGATCGCCGAGGACGGCGCTGGCGGTGGGTGGGCCACCTGCGCCCCGTCCGTAGAACATCAGGGAACCTGCTGCTTCGGCCTCGACGAACACCGCGTTGAACGCGTCGCCGACGCCGGCGAGCGGGTGTGTGCGCGGAAGCATCACCGGATGCACACGCACCGAGACGCGCTCGATGTCAGCGGTGACGGCACGCTCGCAGATCGCCAGCAGCTTCACCGTGCAGTTCATCGCGGCCGCGCTCGCCATGTCCGCGGCGGTGACCTCGCTGATGCCCTCACGGTGCACGTCCGACATCGTCACGCGCGTGTGGAAGGCGAGACCGGCCAGGATTGCCGCCTTTGCCGCCGCGTCGAATCCGTCGATGTCAGCGCTCGGATCGGCCTCGGCGTACCCGAGCGCCGTCGCTTCGGCCAGTGCTTCGTCGAAGCCCGCGCCGGTGGCATCCATGCGCGACAGGATGAAGTTGGTGGTGCCGTTGACGATGCCCATGACCCGCGTGATGCGGTCGCCCGCGAGCGATTCGCGCAGCGGGCGCAACAACGGGATCGCGCCTGCTACCGCGGCTTCGTAGTACAGGTCGACACCGGCCTTCGCCGCAGCGTCGTGCAGCATCGCGCCGTCCTCGGCGAGCAGCGCCTTGTTGGCGCTCACGACGCTCTTGCCGGCAGCGAGCGCGGCGAGCAGCACGCTGCGGACGGGCTCGATGCCGCCGACCACCTCGACGACGACGTCGACGTCGTCACGCGTGACGAGCGCGGCCGCGTCGGTCGTTACCAGCTCGGGCGGCAGTTCGGGGTGCCGGGCCGGGCGTCGCACCGCGACACCCGCGAGCTCGAGCCGCGCCCCGACACGTGCGGCCAGGTCGTCGGACTGCTCGTCCAGCAACCGCATGACCTGCGAGCCGACGACGCCACAACCCAACAGTGCAACTCGTATCGCGGCGCTCATCGGTGCCCGCTCTTCGCCCGATCGCTCACGTTCCTGGTCACCTTGCCACTCCGGTATCGAGGGAGAGGAGGTCTGCTTCGGTCTCGCGGCGCACCATGACGTGCGAGCGGGCGTCGCGCACGCCGACGACCGGTGGCCGCGGCACGTGGTTGTAGTTGCTGGCCATGCTGCGGCAGTACGCGCCGGTCGCTGCGACCGCGATCAGGTCGCCGGAGCGGATGTCCGACGGCAGCCACGTGTCACGCACCACGATGTCGCCGCTCTCGCAGTGCTTGCCCACGACGCGTGCCAGCACCGGCGCAGCGTCGGACGAACGGTTGGCGAGCGCGCAGGTGTACTCGGCGTCGTAGAGCGCCGTTCGGATGTTGTCACTCATGCCGCCGTCGACCGACACGTAGGTGCGGACGACGCCGCCGTCGAGGGTCACCCGCTTGACCGTGCCCACCTCGTAGACGGTGATCGCGCTCGGCCCGACGATCGCCCGTCCCGGCTCGAGGGACAGCTGCGGGACGCGCAAGCCGGCGCCCGCGCACTCACGCTCGACGATCGACACCAGCCGTTCGACGGTCTGCTTGGGCGATTCCGGATCGTCGCCTGCGACGTAGGCGATGCCGAGGCCGCCACCCAGATTGATCTCGTCGACCTCGACGCCGTGGGTGTCGCGGACGGCTGCCGCCAGTCCGACGACGCGGTGCGCCGCGACCTCGAACCCCGCGGTCTCGAAGATCTGCGAGCCGATGTGCGAGTGCAGGCCGCCCAACTGCAGCGACGGCGCGTCGAGAACGGCGGCGACGGCCCGCGCGGCCGACCCGTCGCGCAGCGAGAACCCGAACTTCTGGTCCTCGTGCGCGGTCGCGATGAACTCGTGGGTGTGCGCCTCGACGCCGACAGTGACACGCACCATCACCCGTTGCACCACGCCGGCGACGGCAGCGATCGACGCAAGCCGTTCGATCTCGTCGAAGGAATCCACGATGACGTGTCCGACACCGGCCTCGACACCTCGCGTCAGCTCGGCGGAAGACTTGTTGTTGCCGTGCATGCCGATGCGTTCGGGCGGGAACCCGGCGGCGAGGGCCACCGCGAGTTCGCCACCGGTGCACACGTCGAGTCCGAGGCCCTCCTCGGCGATCCAGCGGGCGACGGTGGTGCACAGAAAGGCCTTGCCGGCGTAGTAGATGCCCAGCTCGGTGAACGACGTGCGGTACGCGCGAGCACGTCCCCGCAGATCGTCCTCGTCGAGGAACAACGCAGGCGTGCCGTGCTCTTGCACGAGGTCGGGTACCGCGCAGCCGCCGACCTGCAGGACACCATCGACGCGCTCGGCGGACGTCGGCCAGACGACTGCGTCGAGCGCATTGAGATCCGACGGTGCGGAAGCCCGGTGCGTCTCCGGGAGCACGTCCGCGTGGCGCGGCCCGGCCGGATGTGCTGACCTGGACATCGGTCGACTACATCCGCTCCGGCGCGGTGACGCCGAGCAGTTCGAGGCCGTTGGCGAGGACGACGCGGGTTGCCTCGTTGAGCCACGCCCGCGTGCGGTTCACGTCCGTGATCTCGTCATCGCCCTGCGGCACGATGCGGCAGTGGTCGTACCACCGGTGGTACTCGCCGGCGAGATTCTCCAGGTAGCGCGCGACACGGTGCGGTGCGCGCAGCTCGGCGGCGGCCGACACCACGCGCGGGAACTCCCCGAGGGCCGTGAGCAGGGTCGTCTCGTACGGGCTGTTGAGCAGCTCGGGCGCGAAGACGTCGAGGCCGATGCCGACCGAGCGCGCGTTGCGCGCGGCATTGCAGGTGCGCGCATGGGCGTACTGCACGTAGTAGACGGGGTTGTCGTTGGACTGCCGCGTGACCTCGGCGATGTCGAGCGTCAGCGGGGTGTCCGCCGACCAGCGCGCTAGTGAGTACCGGCCTGCGTCCACGCCCACGAGATCGACGAACTCGTCGAGCGTCAACAAGGTGCCTGCTCGCTTCGACAGCCGGAGCTCCTCGCCGTCCTGCATTAGGTTGACCAGCTGCCCGATCAGCACTTCCAGGGTCTGGGACGGGTCGTCGCCCGCGCAGGCGGCGATGGTGCGCAACCGCCCGACGTAGCCGTGATGATCGGCGCCGAGCATGTAGATGCACTTGTCGAACCCGCGGCCGCGCTTGTCGAGGTAATAGGCGCAGTCGGCGGCGAAGTAGGTCTTCTCGCCGTTGCTACGCACGAGCACGCGGTCCTTGTCGTCGCCGAAGTCGGACGTGCGCAGCCAGACGGCACCGTCGCGATCGAAGACGTGGCCCTGTTCACGCAGCGAGTCCAAGGCACGATCGACGGCTCCGCTCTCGTGCATCGACCGTTCGGAGAACCAGACGTCGAAGTGGACGCGGAAGCGTTCGAGACTCGTGCGGATCAGCTCGAGCATCTGCTCGTACCCGGCCTCGGTGAAGGCGATGAGGGCGTCGTCGTCGCTCATCTCGAGCAGGCCGGGGTCGGCCGCGACCAACTGCTTGGCGACCTCGTCGATGTACTGGCCGTGGTAGCCGTCCTCGCGCAGCGGCCGGCCGTGGGCACGTGCCATCAGCGATGCGCCGAAGCGCGCCATCTGTGTGCCGAAGTCGTTGATGTAGTGCTCGGCGGAGACTTCTGCGCCGGCCGCCTCCAGCAGCCGGTGCAGACTGTCGCCGAGCGCCGCCCAGCGGGTGTGCCCCAGGTGCACGGGCCCGTTCGGGTTGGCAGAGACGAACTCGAGGTTGATGCGCTGGCCGGCAAGGTCGTCGCTGCAGCCGTACCGGCCGCCGGCGGTGACGATGTCCCGGGCCAGCCCGCCGAGCGTCCCGGCGCCGAGGGTGATGTTGAGGAAGCCCGGGCCGGCGATGTCGACCCGGTCGATGCCGGCCGTCTCGCGCAACCGTGCCGCGATCGCCTCGGCGACCTCGCGCGCCGGCTTGCCCGCGGGTTTCGCCAGGCGCAGGGCGATGTTCGTGGCGTAGTCGCCGTGCTCGGGGTTGCGGGGCCGCTCGATGACGACCTCGCCCGGGGCCGTACCCGCGAACTCGCCGGCGTCGATGCACGCCGCAACCGCCGCCACAACGGCCGCGGAGAGGTCTGCCGGTGTCATGCGCTGCTCACTGCGCAATCGTAGTGGGGGCGACGGGCCCGGTTTACGTGGCGGCGGTCCGTCCCGAGCCGGGTCACAGCCGTGCCACCTAGAATGCGTTGCGTCCCGACCGAACCGACGTCAGCGAGACACACGACTCATGGCACAGCGCAAACCACCGAGCGCCGCGGCGAAGAAGACAGCTGCGAAGAAGGCGCCCGCCAAGAAGACCGGTGCCCGTCCGGCCACGACCGGCCGGCCGCCGACGCGCAAACCCGGCAAGTCGATCGTCAACCAGCGTCAGACGCCGTGGACTCTGATAGCGATCGTCGCCGTGCTGGTGCTCTTCGCCGGCGGGATCGTCGCCTATGCCGTGACGCGGCACAAGAGCGGCCCGCAGGACCCCTACAAGTATCCCGAGGTCGCCGCCGCGAAGCAGATCAAGGGGATCATCTACCACCCGGAGACGCAGCACACCCACGTCCCGAACCAGAGCAACACCAATCCCCTCGTCAAGTACGACATGAGCCCGCCGATCGGCGGCAACCACAGCGCGTACTGGGCGTACTGCAACGGCGTGACCTACGACCACCAGATCGCCAATGAGAACGCCGTGCACATGCTCGAGCACGGCACGGTGTGGATCACCTACAACCCGGACACGCTGAGCAAGACCGACGTCGACTACCTGAAGACCCACTACATCGACGGCATCGACCGCATGGCGCTGTCGCCGTACAAGGGCCTCAAGACGCCGATCTCGTTGCAGGCGTGGGGTTACCAGCTGTTCCTGAGCTCGCCCAAGGACCCGCGAATCCAGGCATTCGTCAACGCGCTGCGCCACGCGAAGGACGTCACACCGGAACCGAACGCAGGCTGCGACCCCGCCTCGGCCAACGACGGTTTCAAGGCCACTCAGAGCTATCCCGGACATCCGTTCAACGGCGGCTGAACCAGCCGGCCGGCTGCGCTAGGCTGATCCGGTTTGCGGCCCCCGTAGCTCAGGGGATAGAGCACCGCCCTCCGGAGGCGGTGGCGCAGGTTCGAATCCTGCCGGGGGCACGCCGTCGAAGGCCCGGATTTCCGGGCCTTCGTCGTCTTCGGAGGATGTCGCCCAGTCGCCCCAACCAGGCCGGGTACACATCGGGTACACACCGGCACAGCGTGCTGCTGCATCGCATTGAGCGCCGTCCGCAGTCTGATGTGGTCCCGTCGTCCCGTGATCAAGCGACAAGGCGTCTTCGACGCGGATCCGGTGGCGCCGATTTGAATGCGGTCGGAGCTACAAGGTCTTCAGCGCGGGGTGGTGGTCCCCGTGGGGAACACCGGGGGCGTGGGGATCTTGCGATTGATCTCGACCGTCTGACGCAGCGTCTCGCGAGCGATCTGCAGCTGCTGAGTTTGAATGTTGCGTGATTGCTGCAGGACGGAGAGTGTTCGCTGTGCGACGGCGAGAGCTGCCTGACCGGTGGACAAGGTACGGTGCGCGACGCTGAGAGCTGCTCGTGCGAGAGCGACGCCGGCTCGCACGCCGTGTACGACATCGGCGAGCTGGCCGCGCAGGCTCTGCAGCGGCCCGAGAGCCCGCAACACGCGGCGTACGGTCGACAGCGCCTCGTCGGTGCGGCGGAGGATGGCTTGAGTGGAATCCGCCGTAGTGCGGGCAATCTGCTCGGACGACCTCGCCACGGCTAGGCCTTGCCGTTGGATCGTCAGCGACCGCTCGGTGGTCCTGAGCTGCCTGGTGGCAACGGCGAGATTGTGGCGTCCGGTGCGCAGGGTCGCGTAGATGCCGTGGCGCGAAGCGTGCAGATCAGTGCGCACATGAGCAATGTCGTTGCGCGCTCCGCGTGCCGGGCCGAACAGAACCCAGCACGCGCCGACCGTCAGTGTTGCGGTGATGAGAAGCGCGATAGCGAAGTGGCTTCGCCTCATTCGCGGCGAGTGGACTTCTCGGTCTCGGCGAGGGCGTCGAGCTTGTCGGCCTTGGCCTCACGAGCGCGTGCCGTCTCCCGCGTCCGCGCCGCGGCCTTGAGCTGCTTCTTCGCCGGCGCAGTCTTGGTTGCCTTTTCTACCGCGATGCGACGTTCTTTCGCTCGGGCCTGCTCGGCCTGCTCCTGCTGCAAGTGCTTCGCGCGGAGCTCGGCCTGGCGTTTCTGCTCCGCCAGATCGGCCTCGGCGAGCTCGCCAACGTGCTCGGTCGCCTCGGTCTCTTCCAGCAGGGCGTCAGCGATCCGCTCGCGTTCCTCGGCATCCGCCTCCTTGTGGCGCTCGTAGGCCTGGGCGGCGGCGTTCTGCTTCGTTTCCGCTGCCTGGGCCCGGAGAGCATCAGCTTTGGCTTCGGCCCGATCGGCGTGTTCGAGGTTGTCGATCTTCTCCGACGTCGCCTCGCCGCGTCGCTCGAGCCGACCGTCGCCGATCAGGCGTCCAGCCGCCGCGTCGAGTGTGGCCAATCCGCGGGAGAAACCTGCCTTGACGCGCGAGGAGTCGGGCAGGCGTCCGACCAGGTGGTTGTCGAGTACGGCAAGCGGGGTTCGGGCGATGGTGTAAGGGATTCGAAGCGCGGTCCGTGCTCGTGACGTGGTGGTCATGGGGGTCCTTTCAGATCGTCGGTCGGGAAGTGGGGTTCTACTCGCCGGTCTCGGCCGCGAGTTGGTCTGCGGTGCGCCGGCTCCGGGCTGCGGCGGATTCGGCAGCGTCGGCCTCGCGGAGCAGCCGATCATGCTTGCGTGCTGCGTCAGCCTGTTCGGCGTCGGCCTGGCGATGCTCGCTCACCGCCTCGGCGGCGGCATCCTGGACAACGCTCGTGGTGTGCTGCTCGGCCGCCGCAGCCGCTTCGTCCTTCGCGGCGCGGGCTTGGCCCTCAGCGGCGGCGATCTGACGATCCTTGATCCGCTCGGCTTCGGTCACGCCGCGTTGTTCCTCGGCGGCCACCGCAGAGCGTGCGGCACGCGCCCTGTCGTTCTCCTGCGTCAGCCGTTCGGCCGCCGCATCGGCTTCGGTGTCGGCGATCGCGCGCTCGATGTTCGCGGTGCGGCGCTCGCTTCCTTCGGCTTGTTGCAGTTGTCCTTCTCGGGCGAGGGAATCGTTACCGAGCGCGGCTCCAGCGACTTCCTTCGCCTTGCCCTTGATCGAGCTGAGCAGGCCGTCGCGGCTCTGCTCGGCGTCGGACCGCTGGTGGGGGTCAGTCATACGGCTCTCCAGATCATCGTTAGTGGGTGTCGGCGGGTCACGGTGATGTCACCGCAGCCGACCGACCAATGCGTTGGCGCCCCGCGGTTTGGGGAGCTCCGCAGCCGGCTCGCACCGGCAACTCCGCGACCCGATGGCTTGCGGAGCGAGTTACGGTCCCGACGCTCAGAGAAGGCGGGACCGTTCAGCGGCCCGTTGTTCGGACTGCCGTATTCAGCGACATTAGGCCGATCGCGGGCAGTGAGCGAATCGCACCCGGCCGATCGTGACCGGCGACGCGATCACGATAGAACGACGGCATTTGGGGTAGAGCGCGACTACCGAGCGCGGCAGGGCCCCGCAGCCAGCAGAGCAGCCTTCTCCTCTGAAGACGAGGCATCCGGAACGGACGTGACCTGAAATGTCCGGTGCGGGTCAGGTCGGACGTCGCCCGCACCAACCTCGATCGCCACCCGCAACGACATGCTCGCGCCTACATGCCCTCCAGCACATAGCCGAGAAATCGCCGCCGAGCGGACCGATCCCAACCCTGCGTGGCCGAGCGGGCCAAGAGGGTTGGACATAATGAGGTTCGGTGGTGAACGGAGCTACCGGGACGGTACTGCGTCGTTGTCCACTCTGTGTCAGCGAAGCGGGTTGCCTCTCGCGACGCCGCGACCTTCGGCGTGCGGGGCATTTGCCTTGGCGGTGGTGTTCGTCAGATGGGCAAAGGCCATGTGGATCACCATCTTTGCGAATGCCCGTGACATGAAAGTCATGACAGCCGGGTTGTTGTTGCCGAGGTTGTCGCACCAGCGGAAGGGGTTGTCGACGCAGCCGCCGTCGGTGCTCGGAATGTTGCCTTCGTAGTTGCCGGTGTAGCCGCCGAAGAGGTTGACCTCGTGCCTCGTCTTGCAGCAATCCTGGCCGGTCAAGACACCGCTTGCCGGAATACCTGCCTCGTTGAAAGTGAACGCATCCGTACCGACAGGAGAGAACAGGATGTGATGCATCCCGTTTGAGTTGAAGTACTGGATCGCCTGGTTGCGCGCAATCTTCGAGGGGCCGTACACGTTCGACGGGAAGGTCGTTGTCACCGTGCGACCGAAGAAGTCCGGGGCGGCGGGGTCAAGAATTCCGATGTCGTAGTTGGGCGTCGCCGTCACGTCGGCGTCGAGGTCGTACCCGATCTTGCCCAGCGCACTCGGGCTCAAATTGTTCACGTAGTACGACGACCCCAACAGACCCAGCTCCTCGCCCCCGAACCAGATGAAGCGCATCTTGTTCCGAGGATGGACGTTGCGCATCATGTGGGCGATGTCGAGGATCGTCGCGGAACCCGAGGCATTGTCGAGCATGCCCGCGCCGTAGATCGCGTCAAGGTGGGCGTCGACGACCAGCACGTGGTTCGGGTCGCCGCCCGGGGAATCGGCGATCACGTTGTAGTCATCGGCTTTCGGGTTGCTGATGGACTTGACGGCGAGGTTGATCCTAGGCAACGCGGTGTTGGCGTGGACCGCTCGGTTGTACTGGCGGTACAGGTTCCGTCCGATGGCGAAGGATGTGAACGCGACCGGGATCGTCGGCGTTATCGGGTTGTTGTTCGCGTCGGACAGGCTGCCGTTGATCACGTCGGTACGACCGGGATTACCTTCGTTGAAGATGACAACGCCGGACGCACCTGCCGCCTGCGCGTTGATGACCTTCACTCCGTAGTTGCAGGTTCCCCGCTGGATCAAAGCGATGCGCCCCGCAGTGAAGTTACTGAAGTCGGACGCGGCGCAGCCACTGGCCGAACTCGGCGACGGCGTCGGCGGAATGATGATGCCACCCGCCGGTTGCAGCGCAGCGGTGGTCGTGCCATTGCTCAGGCCTGCGTTCCAATCGTCCACCAACGCATAGCGGTGGGCGGTCGGTGAGACCTCGCGGAAGACCGGGGTGCCGACATAGGACGAATAGGGGAACTTGTAGGTCTGGATATGGACCTTGTAGCCCCACTTCGACATCAGATTGGCGACATAGATCGCGGACGCGAGGTAGCCCGGTTCGCCGGAGTTGCGCGACGGGTGCCCGTCGGGGCCCGGATGAGCGTTGGCGATCGCCTGGAACGCCCTCATGTGCTTCCAGAGGTCGTTGGTCCGGATGCACTCCACCAGCTTCACCGCAGTGTTGTTGACGCGATCCGCGCACTGCGCCGAGGTGATCGCCCCAGCGCCGTTCGGTGCTCCGATGGACGTGCCGAGGACAAGGAGTACGACCGCAACGGGGACGAGCCACAGCCTCAAGCGCCGGTGCATCATGCGAACCTCCACGACGAGGTCAGGCAATTGGGTATTTCGCCCACATCTCACACCTTGTGCCGCTGGACGGCAATAGGCTCGCCAAAACTCCGGGACACATCCGCCTCAGACACTGGCGGTGGTCTGCGACCCGACCTGGTGGAAAGCCTTGGTCAGCCGCGATCGACGTTGGCTTGTCGTTCGGGGGTACACGTGGGGTACACATCCGAGTCGCAAACCGCCACAGCCAGCCAACGGACCTCCCACGGACCGCCGAAAACGCGGGCCCTCAAGGCATCTCAACAGTCGTCGTGTGCACGAGTGCCTGTTCGGCGTGCTCGCCCCGGAGTCCGAGCCGGTCGATCCCCGGTTGTAGCGCCGCTCAACAGCGCGCGACCTCCGCCACCGGGACGCGCTCAGCCGATCGCGGGCGGGCCGGCCGCGATTCGTCGCAGCACGGCTGTCGCGCTGTAGTGATCGGGTGTCGACTGGACCTGCCGCTCGTCCCACCAGGTGGCGCCGGCATCGCGCAGCGGGCCGATCACATCCGCGGCGGACGACGGATCACTTGCCCCGCCCACCACGATGTCGAACGGCTCGTCGGCCCGGTCGCCACGCTGCTGTGCGATGAAGTCGGCGAGTTCGCGCACCTCGCTCGGTGCCGGCGCCTCGCCGTGCCGCGCCGACTCGAACAGCGGCACAGCACCGTCCCATTCGGCCGCGCGGCGCATCGGTCGGCGCCTGGGCCAGTAGCCGGCGATCCACACCGGCGGTCGAGGACGCTGCACCGTTGCCGGCAGCAACGCTGTGTCACGCACCCGGTAGTGCCGCCCGTCGTGGTCGACCGTCTCGCCCGACCAGTAGCGGCAAAGCAGCCCCAGCCCCTCGTCGAGCTTCTCGGCAAGGACGACCGGGTCGGTGCTGTCGCCGAAGCTGCCGAACTCGTCGTCGATCGGACCGCCCAGCCCGGCACCGAACACGACCCGGCCACCCGACAAGGTGTCGAGCGTGGCGACCTGTCTCGCCAGCTGCTCCGGACGCCTGCGCGCCACCGGCGTCACCAGCGGGCCGAGACGGACGCGCGAGGTCGCCAGCACGGCAGCGGTCAACAGCATCCACGGATCGCCGAACGGTTGGCCTTTGCGGGCCTGCTTGTTGTGGACGACGTGGTCCCAGACGAACACGGCGTCCCAGCCGGCCGCCTCTGCCTCGCCGGCGACCTCGGCGACCACGCGCGCGTCGGCGAAGTCGCCGAAGTTCGGGATGTTGATCGAGTACCGCACCCTGCAAGTTCTACCGGAGCGGCGCTACCGCGGGGCTGCGGCGCAGACGCCACTCGCCCGAGTGAGGCTCTGACCTGGCTAAGGCGGGTTATGCCCTGATCGTCATTGGGTAGCTGACGCGATACCGGCCCGAACCCGCTGCCGCCGCAACCACCGCCGAAGGAACGGCTTGCCCGAGCTTCCCGACGTCGAGGGCTACCGCCGCGAGCTGGCTGCCAGGCTCGCCGGGCGACGCGTCACGCGGGTCACGGTCGACGATGCAGGCGTGCTGCGCAACGCAACCGCCGTGTCGTTCAAGCGACGCCTGACCGGACACACCTTCGGGGCGCCCCGCCGGATCGGGAAGTGGCTGATCCTGCCGACGGACGATCCGGTGCTGTTGGTGCACAGCGGCATGACCGGCCGACCGAGCGTCACCGACCACGGCGACGAGCCTGCGCCGTACACGCGGCTGCGCGTCACGCTGGACGACGGCGAGCTGAGGTACCAGGACCTGCGCAAACTGCGGGGTGTCTGGCTCACCGACGATGACGTCGACGCAGCAAAGGTCATCGGCGCTATCGGCCCTGACGCGCTGGATCTCGACCTGACCGGCTTCCGCGAGGCACTGGCATCCCGCCGAGGTGCGGTGAAGCCGACCCTCACGGATCAGGAGATCATCGCCGGGCTGGGGAACCTGCTCAGCGACGAGATCTGCTGGCGCGCCCGCATCCGTCCCACCCGCTCGGTCGGCGATCTGGATGAGGACGAGGTGCGTGCTCTGCACACGGCGATGCGCCAGATCCTTCGTACCTCGGTGCGCCACGGGTGCGTGCCGCACCTGCGCGGCTGGCTGACCGACGTCCGCGATCTTCCCGACCCGCACTGTCCCCGGTGCGGCGCTGCGCTGACGCGCTCGCGCGTCGGCGGTCGCACGACGCTGTGGTGCCCCCGCGAACAGGCCCGCTGATCGCGGGGGCACTCAGCCGGACGAGTCCGGGCCGTCGGATCCGGCCGGTTCGTGTTGGGGTTCCCGGACGGGAGCTTGTTGACCGCGCGCTCGTCGATGATTCGAGCGGACGGCGGATGAGCTGGTAGGGGACGGACAACAACCGGCCGACTCCGGTGGCCACGACGGCCCCGCCGGACAGGCAGCACGGCTCGGGTTGAGCTCGTGAGTGCCGTACCCGGCCTCGCGCGCGCGCAAACCCGCTGCCACGATTTGGCGGTCCGCGGCGTCGGTAGGGAGTGAAAAGCATCGGCCATGAGTGACGACACCGCGTTCGAACGGTTCGTCCGGGAGCACACGGCGGCGCTGTTCCGTGCTGCGTTCCTGCTTACGGGCAACCGGTTCGAGGCGGAGGAACTCCTGCAGGACACCTTGAGTCGCCTGTACCCGAAGTGGCACCAGGTCATGGCGGCCGACAAGCCCGTCGCCTACGTGCAGCGCAGCCTCGCCAACCGCGCCGTGAGCAGGAGCCGGGCCCCGGCCGCCCGCGCGGAATCGCGCTGGGAGCTGCCCGAACGCTGGGACGGGTCGGACCTGAGCGAGCGGGTCGCGGTGTCGCGCACGATATGGGAGCTGCTCGGGACGCTGCCGTACAAGCAACGCGCAGCACTCGTGATGCGCTACTTCTACGACCTGCCCGAGGACGACGTGGCCGCGGCACTGAGCTGTCGCCCGGCGACCGTCCGCAGCCTGGTGAGCCGCGGCGTCGCCGCGATGCGCGCCGCGTACTTCAGCGCGCCCGCCGCCGCAGAAGGGAGCCGATGATGACCAACCGAAGCGCACCGGAGGAGTTCGACGTCGTCCTGCGCGCCGCACTCACCGACGTCGCCGGCGCGACGCAACCCGACCCGGATCTCGCCGACCTGCTGCTGGCCAATGCGCGCAGCGGCCGACCGGCGGTCACGAGGCTCGCAGCGCACCGCCGGTCGTCCCGCTGGATGATGCCGCTCATCGCGGTCGCCTCGATCGTTGCGGTGGCGGTCGGGGCGGTGGTCGTGGCAAGGGTGATCACCGACCGGGGTCACAAGACCCCGCCCGCGCACCACCAGACCGTCCCCGTGCCGACGCCCCATCTGGGCCCGCCCGTCGTGCCGCACTTCGACGCGAATGACCTCTACTTCAGCGACGCACAACACGGCTGGGCACTGGGCGACGCGCGCTGCCCGTCGGGGAAGAACGACTGCCCCGCGTTACTGGCGACGACCGACGGCGGGGCGTCGTGGCGGGCGCTCGCCGTCCCGAAGGGCCTGGTGTCGACCTTCGACACGGGCTCCTGCGGCACCAACGGCGACGTCCACGGCCCGTGTGTCGATGCGGTGCTGTTCGCCAACGCGTCCGACGGCTACCTGTGGAGCCTGCACGACCTGTACGCGACGACCGACGGCGGCCGCCACTGGTCCCGTTACGTCGACCCGGCCCACGACTGGGACGGCGCTTCGAAGCTCGTCGTCGTCGGCCGCTCGGTCGTGCGAATCGCACCGATCCACCAGTGCTCATCAGGATGCGCCGGGAGCGTGCAGTTCGCGCCGATCGGCACGACGCGGTGGCAGACGAGCACGCCGACGTCGCGGGAGATCGGCCTGTACAGCTCGAACCTGGCGGTCGCCGGTACGCAGGTGTACCTGTTCGCCGGGCTCACCGAAGCGAATGCCGGAGCGGGGATCTTCCGGTCCGGCGACGGCGGACGCACCTGGACGCGGCTCGCCGGCCAGGTCTGCGGTGCGGCGAGGAACCCGCAGGACGACGCGTTCCTCGGGAACGGCAGTGGCGTCGCCGACAACGGCGCGCTGATCGTCGACTGCCTCGGGTCGGGCCTGCGCGTGGCGCCGCCCGGGTCAACCGCCTTCGTCGGGCACCGGCTTCCGCACGGTGACTCGATCGAGTTGCAAGGCGCACAGGGCGACCAACGGATCGTCGTCGCGGACACCTCGCACGGCTACGGCCCGGGTGCCGTCTCAACCACGTTCTATGTCACGGTCGACGGCGGCCGGACGTGGCAGCGGACCCAGACGATTCCGGTCCGCGGCGACGGTGTGTGCTTCTCGAACGACGGCCACGGGGTCGCCGTCACCCAGGACGGGACGAGCTTCTACACGACCGACGACGGCGGACGTACGTGGCACCGTGCTCAGTTCGGCTCGTGAGACGCGGCAGCCGCACCGGCACGGGCGGGCTCGACGGTCTTGCGCATGATGCAGTGGTTCTTGCCCTTCGGGCCGACGTAGTCGAAGCCCGCCCGCTCGCACATGGCGCGGGTGGAGTTGTAGAGGAACGAGGCCGACACCTTCTTCCCGGTGGTGTCGAACGGATAGACCTCGACAACTCCCCCACCGGCCTCGGCGATCAACCGCAGTGCGCCGTCCAATGCGGCGTTGGCGACTCCCTTGCGCCGGTGGCCCCGACCGACGAACCAGCAGGTGAGCCGGTAGTCGGGCACGAAGGCTCCCTCGAACTCGACCTCCTTACGATGGGTGATCCCCGGCAACTGAGCGGGAGCGCCGTACTGGCACCACCCAACCGCCTCATCGCCGTCGAAGACCAGCGCCGCATGCGCCTCACCTGAGCGGACCAACCGTTCCTTGTAGCCACGCCAGTCGTCGCCGCCGTTGGCACGGCGCTCGGCACTGGTGGCGTTGTGGAACCAGGTGCACCAGCACCCGCCCATCCCCGCTCCGTTGTTGCGTTCGCACAGCGCCGCAAAAGCGTCCCACGTCTCGTCCGTCAGCGCCCTGATCGTGTAGTCGGCCATGGCGCAGACGCTACGACGGATTGCGGACGAAGAACTTCCCGGACCGGAATGTCGATCCGGACCGACCTCGTGCATCGGGTAGGTGAACGGTACGACGAGATCCAGGAGGGCGGATGGCTGTCGCAATGCCGGACTTCGGCATGATCGCCTGCGACGGACGCGACGACGAGCGTCAGTGGTCCGAGACCTTGAACCGCATCCCACGAAGGAGAACCACCATGCGCTACATCATGTTCGTCTGCGTCGACCCCGCGCCCGACACCTCCGGCGCACCCGTCCCGTCCATCGACGAGTGGTTCGACGAGATCCCGAGCGGCAAGTGGGTTCTCGGCGAGCGGCTGCGGCCGGTCCAGGACGCGAAACTCGTCCGCGTCCGCAACGGCGAGGTGCTCGTGACCGACGGCGCCTTCACCGAGTCCAAGGAGTGGATCGGCGGATTCGACATCCTCGAGTGCGACTCGATGGACGAGGCGATCCGCATCGCCTCGAAGCATCCGATGGCCTACGGCGGGCGCATCGAAGTACGCGAGTTCTGGCCGCTCGGCGACTCCATGGAGTAACGCCGACCGCACTACTGCGGCACGATCGTGCGGTGACGACAGTCGTGGCCGACGCGATCGCCCAGGCGTACCGCACGGAATGGACCCAGGTGCTCGCCACCGTCGTGCGCGTAGCGCGTGACTTCGATATCGCCGAGGACTGCGTGCAGGATGCCTTTGCACAGGCCCTGCAGCGGTGGAGTCGCGACGGGATCCCCGACCGTCCGGGCGCTTGGCTGACCACCGTTGCCGTCCGTGAGGTGCTCCAAGCCAAGCGACGGGCGGCGACGGCGGCGCGCAAGCTGCCCGCGCTCGCGATCGACAACGGCGACATCGACGTCACTCCCGACGACCCGAGCGCAGGCACGGCGTTCGAGCACCTGCCCGACGACCGGTTGCGGCTGGTGTTCATCTGCTGTCACCCGGCGCTTCCGGCGCAGGCCCGGGTGGCACTTACCCTGCGGATGGTGTGCGGCCTGACCTCTGCGGAGGTCGCACGGGCGTTCCTGGTCAAGGAAGCGACCATGCAGGCGCGAATCACGCGGGCGAAGAAGAAGATCGCGCAGGACCAGCTGCCCTATCGCACCCCGACACCGGCCGAACTCCCCGCACGCCTAGAGTCCGTCTTCGACACGCTGCAGCTCGTCTACAGCGCCGGTCACGTCGCCGCCATCGGCGACACGTTGATGCGCACCGACCTCGCCGACCGCGCGCTGCAAGTCGCGCGGATGCTGCACGAGCTGCTGCCGGCCGACGCCGAGACCGGTGCCCTGCTGGCGTTGTTGCTGCTGACCGATGCGCGGCGGGCGGCACGCACCGATGCCGAGGGCGACCTCGTCCCGCTCGACGAGCAGGACCGACGCGCATGGGACGCCGCGGCGATCGCCGAAGGACTGGGCCTGCTGCGGGCGGCGCTGCAGGCCGGCGGGCGCGGCAAGTACGCGGTGATGGCCTCCATCGCCGCCCTCCACGCCGAGGCGACGACCGCGGCCGACACCGACTGGCAGCAGATCCTCGAGCTGTACGACGTCCTGCTGCGCCGGTGGCCGAGCCCGGTCGTCGCGCTCAACCGGGCCATCGCACTCGGCGCGGCGCACGGTCCGGACGCCGGACTGACCGCACTCGACGCGCTCGCCGGCGAGGCAGACCTGGCCGGCTATCCGTACCTGCCGGCAGCTCGCGCCGACTTTCTTCGCCGGCTCGGCCGCTTCGACGCCGCGGTCGCCGCTTACCGCGAGGCGTTGCTGCTCACGGCGAACGACGTCGAGACCCGTTACCTGCGTCGTCGTCTCGCCGAGATCACGCCGTCCGGCTGACTTACAGTGGGTTGCGTGAGCTGGTCGACCTACGGCACGTTCCTCGCGTTCGCAGTCGTGCTCGTCCTCATCCCCGGTCCCGACTTCGCCGTCGTCACCAGGAACACGCTCGTCGGCGGACGGCGGCGGGGCTGGTGGAGCGCGTTGGGAGTCGCCTCGTCCAACACGGTGCAGGGCCTCGCGGCCGCGACCGGGCTCGGCGCGGTGATCGCGCGCAGCCAACCCGTGTTCGAGACGGTCAAGTGGGCGGGCATCGCGTACCTGCTGTTCCTCGCCCTGCAGTCGTTCCGGTCGGCGTTACGCGGACGATATGCGTCCACGTCGGAGAACACGGCGGATCCCGGCGTTCGGCTGCGCGGCTGGCGGCAGGGATTCCTGTCCAACATCACCAATCCCAAGGTGCTGGTCTTCTACCTCGCCGTCCTGCCCCAGTTCCTCGGCCAACATGCCGCGATCCCGGTGCTCATGATCTTCGCGTTCAGCCACGCCCTGCTCTCGTTGAGCTATCTGTCGCTGCTGGTCGCCACCATGAACCGCGCTCGCACCGTCCTGCAGCGCCGAGCGGTGCGCCGCAGCATGGACGTCGCGACCGGGTGCGCCCTCGTCGGCTTCGGAGCCAAGCTCGCGGTCGACAGCATCTGACTAGATCGGGGTAGGAAACCCCGCATGTCCGATCCTGATGTGTTGGCCTTCGTCCTCGCCGGTGGACAGGGTTCGCGGCTCGATCTGCTGACTGCGAACCGTGCCAAACCGGCCGTCCCGTTCGCCGGCGGTTATCGGCTGATCGACTTTCCGTTGAGCAACTGCCTGCACAGCAGGGTCTCCGACGTGTGGGTCGCGCAGCAGTACCAGCCGGCTTCACTTAACGATCATCTGTCGAACGGCCGGCCGTGGGACCTCGACCGGACGTCGGGCGGCCTGCTGGTGCTTCCCCCCTACCAGGGCGACGAACGGGAGGGCTGGACGAAAGGCACCGCCGACGGTCTGTGGCGCAACGCCGAGCTCATCCGGCAGATCGACCCCGAGGTGATCGTGCTCGTGAGCGCCGACGCCGTGTACCGCCTCGACTACCGTGACGTCGTCGCAGCGCACACCGACTCCGGCGCGGTCCTGACGATGGTGACGACCCACGTGGACATCGACGATGCCGGACGCTACGGCGTCGTGCAGGTCGACGGCGACGAGACCGGCGGGCGGGTGCGCGAGTACTCCTACAAGCCCGACGACCCCACGAGCGACCTCGTCACCAACGAGGTCTTCGTGTTCTCGACCGGTCCCGTGCTCGACCTGCTCGAGCGCCTCGCCGACGACGCCGAGAAGGATGGGTTGGGCGATCTGGGTGACCGGCTGTTGCCGGAGCTCGTAGCCGACGGCGTCGTGCGCAGCTACGCGCAGCCCGGCTACTGGCGCGATGTCGGCACCGTCGATGCGTACTGGCGGGCCAACATGGATTTCCTGTCCGACAAACCGCCCTTCGACCTCGACGACCCGTCGTGGGCCGTCCGCACGCAGGGGGGTCTGCGCTCGCCTGCGTGGGTGACCGACTCGGCGTCGGTGCGCAGCTCGCTGCTCTCGTCCGCCGCTCACGTCGGCGGCGAGGTCGTGCACAGCGTGCTGGCTCCGCGCGCGGTCGTGGAGGCCGGCGCGACCGTGATCGACAGCATTCTGCTGCCGGGATGCCGGGTGGGTGCAGGCGCGCGGGTCGAGCGCACCGTCGTCGACGACGACGTGGTGGTCGGGCCCGACGCGAGGATCGGCGGCGACGACGCGATCACGTTGCTGGGGCTTCGCGTCGAGCTCGATTCCGGTGCGACGGTCAAGGCGGGATCGCGGGTGCCGGACGATGACGACGATCGTGACCGGTGACCAAGGTTCCTCGCGCGGGCGGGTCATCGGCTGAGAGGATGTGGCTATGGACGCAACGCAGCTCGAGAAGGTCCGCTCCGGACAGGGTTTCTTCGCCGCTCTCGACCAGAGCGGCGGGAGCACGCCCAAGGCGTTGGCCGAGTACGGGGTCGACGAGAGCCGGTACAGCTCCGAGGAGGAGATGTTCGACCTCGTCCATGCGATGAGGACCCGCATCATCACCAGTCCGGCGTTCGACGGCTCACGCGTGCTCGCCGCGATCCTCTTCGAGCAGACGATGGACCGCGACATGGCCGGCGTCCCGACCTCGCGCTATCTCTGGGACGAGAAGCAGGTCGTGCCGTTCCTGAAGGTCGACAAGGGGTTGGCGGACGAGCAGCACAGCGTGCAGCTGATGAAGCCGATGCCCGCCCTCGACGAGATGTTGCAGCGCGCCAACGGCCACGGCGTCTTCGGCACGAAGATGCGCTCGGTGATCAAGGACGCCGACAAGGACGGGATCGCCGCAATCGTCGACCAGCAGTTCGAGGTGGGGGCGCAGATCTCCGCAGCCGGGCTGGTGCCGATCCTCGAACCGGAGGTCAGCATCAAGAGCCCCCACAAACAGGAGGCCGAGGCGCTGCTGCGCGACGCGCTGCAGGCACACATCGAAGCGCTGCCGTCCGACGCCACGATCATGCTCAAACTCACCATCCCGACCGAGGTCGGGTTGTACGCCGACCTCGCCGCCGACGAGCGGGTGTTGCGGGTGCTCGCGCTCTCGGGCGGGTACAGCCGTGACGAGGCGTGTGCGTTGCTGGCCAAGGACCGCAGCCTGATCGCGAGCTTCTCGCGGGCGCTGCTCGAAGGCCTCTCCGACGGGCAGAGCGACGACGAGTTCAACGCCACCCTGGACGCCTCGATCGCCGAGATCTACCGCGCGTCGGCGCACCAGGCCGGCTGACGCGACCTCAGTCGCGCGTGTGCACCAGTCCGGCCGACCAGCGTTCCTCGACCCGTCCGAAGCGCCACACGCCCAGCGCGACGGCCCACGCCACGACGAACAGCGCCACGATGCCGTAGCCGGCGTAGTCGAGCGGGATCCCGGCGACCGCGGCGATCGGGCCCGAGGTGATGTGCAGCTCCTGGGCGAGCACGCCCACCAGCTCGATGCCGCCGATGATCAGTGCGACTGCCACTGACAGCGCCGTGATGGTGATGTTGTAGAACACCTTGCGGACGGGCTTGGCGAACGCCCAGCCGTAGGCGGCATTCATGAAGACGCCGTCGATCGTGTCCATCAGGCACATGCCCGCGGCGAACAGCACCGGCAGCACCAGGATCGAGTAGAACGGCAGGTTGAACGCCGCCGCTCCCCCGGCGATCACGAGCAGCCCGACCTCGGTCGCGGTGTCGAAGCCGAGGCCGAACAGCACGCCGACGGGATAGATGTGCCACGGCTTGCGCACCGACTTGGTCAGGCCGCCGAGCAGCCGGTACATGAACCCGCGCTTCTCGAGATGCGCTTCCAGTTGCTGCTCGTCGAAACGTCCCGACCGCATCTCGCGGAAGACGCGGATGATGCCGAGCAGGGCGACCAGGTTCAGCCCGCCGAGCACGCACAAGAACGTGCCGGACACCGAGGCGCCGACGACCCCGGTGATCGAGTGCAGTGCGGACGAGCCGTCGGTGACCTGGCCGGCGAGCGCCTTAACGCCTGCGGCGAACAGGAAGGCCAGTGTGAAGACGATCGTCGAGTGGCCGAGCGAGAACCAGAACCCGACCGACAGCGGCTTGCGGGCGTCGGCGCGTCCCTGTCCGTCGGCGATGAGCTTGCGGGTGGTGTTGTCGACCGCGGCGATGTGGTCGGCATCGAAGGCGTGCCGCAGCCCGAAGGTGTAGGCGAGCACGCCGACGCCGATGTCGTAGACCGCCGACTTGCCCAGCGCGAAGTGCTGCGGCACGACTAGGCCGAAGAGCACTCCGAAACCGACCGCGTGCAGAAGCACCACGAAGCCGGCCATGCCGAGCAGCGAGCGCCGGTCGTCCCGGGTCAGCGAGAGGCGGAATCGCGAGAATCCGCTGTCGGCCGGCACGTCCCCACCCTAGGAAGGCGCGCCCTTTATTGCAAGCAATTGGCAATAACGGGGTCAGAGCTCGACCTGCGAGGCCATCACCACCGTGCGGCCCAGCGGCAGGCAGAAGTACGCCGCCGGTGACGCAGCATTGTGCGCGAGCCCGATGAACAACCGCTTGCGCCACCGCGCCATGCGCTCGTCGCCCTCGCCCGAGCGGGCGGCGCTGCGCTCTATAGAGATGCGCGACAGGAAGAACAGCATGTCGTCGACATCGATGTCGAGTTCGTCGCTCATCCCCCGCGCGTGCCGGAGCATCTCGGGAAGATCCTGCTCGTCCTGGAAGCCGAACCGCATGCTCAGGTGCACGATCCCGTCGTCGGAGTAGCCCAGCTCGTCGACGGCGAGTCGCTCGTCCGTCGGCACGTGCGGGACGTTCTCGGACACGACCGACACCACGACGACTCGTTCGTGCAGCACGTGGTTGAACTCCCAATTGGCACGCAGCGCTATGGGCGTCGTCTCCTTGGTCGGATGGGGGAACACGGCGGTGCCCGGAACCCGCCGCGGATGCTCGGTGCGCATCTGCTCGACGAACTCGTCGAGCGATCCCTCGATCTCGTTGCGGCGCTTGGTGACGATGCGCCGTCCCCGCTGCCACGTCATCATCACGGTGACGACGGCGACGGCGATGACCAGCGGCAGCCATCCGCCGTGCACGACCTTCGTCAGGTTCGCGGCGAAGAACGTGAGCTCGGTACCGCCGAAGACGATCGCGGCCAGCACGAGCCGCCACGTCGGCCATTTCCACGCCGCCCGCGCGTTGATGAGGAACAGGGTGGTCGTCAGCAGCAGGGTGCCGGTGACGGCGAGCCCGTAGGCAGTGGCGAGCTTGCCGGACGAACGGAACGACAGCATCAACAGCAGCACACCGGCGAACAGGAGCCAGTTCACCGCCGGGACGTAGATCTGACCGCTCTCCCGTGTCGACGTGTGACGCACCGTCAGATGCGGCAGGAACCCGAGACGCACCGCCTGCCGTGACACCGAGAACGCGCCGGAGATGACGGCCTGGGAGGCGATCACGGTCGCCCCGGTCGCGAGCACGACCATCGGTATGCGCGCCCAGCTCGGCGTCATCAGATAGAACGGGTTCGAGACCGACGAGGGCGATTCGAGGATGAGCGCGCCCTGGCCCAGGTAGTTGATGATCAAAGCGGGGAAGACGAGGGCGAACCACGAGACACGGATCGGGCGCCGTCCGAAGTGACCCATGTCGGCGTACAACGCCTCCGCGCCGGTGATGGCCAGCACGACCGCGCCCATCGCGATGAACGCCGTGTACGGATGATCGGCGATGAACGATCCGACGTAGGTCGGCGACAGCCCGCGCAGGATGCCGGGATGGGCGATCACATGCGGCAGGCCGGTGATCGCGAGCACCACGAACCAGATCACCATCACCGGTCCGAACAGCCGGCCCACGACGTGGGTCCCCCACCGCTGCACGACGAACAGCGCCGCCAGGATGGCGATGCCGATCGGCAACACGAGATCGTGGGCACTGGGTGCGGCGACCTCGAGACCTTCGACGGACGAGAGCACGGAGATCGCGGGGGTGATCAGGCTGTCGCCGTAGAACAACGCGGCGCCGATGACACCGAGCACCATCGCCACGGCGACGCGTCTACTCCTGGTGTCGAGGGTGCGCCGGATCAGCGCGGCGAGCGCCATGATGCCGCCCTCGCCGTCGTTGTCCGAACGCAGGATGAACATGACGTACTTGACCGACACGATGAGCGTGATCGACCAGAACACGAGCGAGATCACGCCGTAGACATCGCTGCTCGTCGGCTTCACCGCGTGCCCGTCGATCGAGAACACGGTCTGCAGCGCGTAGAGCGGGCTCGTGCCGATGTCGCCGAACACGACGCCGATCGCGCCGAGCGCCAGGCCGAGCAGTCCGGCGCTGTGCGTTGCCGGATGGTCGGGGTTGCCGCGGTGCGGCGTCGGCGAGCCCTGCTCTTCGGTCTCGACCTCGGTCGAACCTGCAGTGGACTCGCTCACGGGTTCAGTGTGCTCGTGGGTGTTGCCGGTCAGCTCGCCGACCAGCCCGACCAGTGGTCGACCTCGATCACGATGACCGGCCCCTCCGGCGGACGGTCGCGGTACTGCTCGTACCGGGCGACGAGCGGAGCAACGTCGATCGATTCGTCGATGCGGGCCCACCCATCGGCGCGTGCCCACCACAACTGGTCCCAGTCGTCGCCGTACTCGTCGACCAGCACGCTGACGAACGGGTTGATGGCGATGTTGTCGAGGCGTCGCAGCGCGGTCGTCTCCTTCGGCTTGTGGTCGACCGCGCTGATCAGTTTCGTCCCGTCCAACGCGAACACCATCGGGACGACATGCGGCGAGCCGTCGCCCGACACGGTCGCCAGCCGGGCCACCTTCGACTGCTCGAAGCGCTCCCGTGTCCACTGCTCGTCGCGGCGCATCTGCCAAGCCTAGGGTGGACCGATGCGCTTCGGAATCTTCATCCCGCAGGGCTGGCGGCTCGATCTCGCCGGCATCGACCCCCAGGACCAATGGCGCGTGATGCGCGAGCTCGCGCAGGCTGCCGACAAGGGGCCCTGGACGTCACTGTGGGTCTACGACCACTTCCACACCGTCCCTGTCGCGACCCAGGAGGCGACGCACGAGGCCTGGTCGCTGATGTCGGCGTTCGGTGCGGTCACCGAGCGTGTGCGGCTCGGCCAGATGTGCACCTGCATGGGTTACCGCAATCCCGCCTATCTCGCGAAGGTCGCCGCGACCGCCGACATCGTGTCCGGCGGGCGCGTCGAAATGGGCATCGGTGGCGGGTGGTACGAGCACGAGTGGAACGCGTACGGATACGGTTTCCCCGGCGCCGGCGACCGGCTCGGCATGCTCGACGAGGGCGTGCAGATCATGCGCGACCTCTGGACGGCCGGAACCACCACCCTGGTCGGCAAGCACTATCAGGTCGACGGTGCCATCTGCCGCCCGTTGCCGTTGCAGGACGGCGGCATCCCGTTCTGGATCGCCGGCGGTGGCGAGAAGAAGACGCTGCGCACGGCCGCGAAGTACGCGCGCTACACCAACTTCGACGCAACACCGGAGACGTTCAAGCACAAGTCCGAGGTGCTGGCGCAGCACTGCAAGGACGTCGGCACCGAGTTCGACGCGATCACCCGCTCGAGCAACTTCAACGTGATCATCGGTGAAAGTGAGAAGGCCGTCGCCGACAAGTTCGCGTGGGTCGAGGAGCACCTGAAGCCCCTCGTCCCGTCGAACGACCTCGAACGCACGATGACCGCGCTGCGGGGCGGTCCGTTGGTCGGCACGCCGGAGCAGATCGTCGAGAAGCTCACGCAGGCGGAGGATCTCGGCATGACGTACGCGATCTGCTACTTCATCGACGCTGCCTACGACCGCAGCAGCGTCGAATTGTTCGAGTCACAGGTCATCCCCGCGCTCGACGACTGATCGGTGGACGACGGCGACGCTGCACTGCTGGCGTACGCACGGCCCTCGAGGCGGCAGCGGCGAGCGGAGTGCGCGTCGCGTACGCGCGCGATCCTGCACTGAACACGTATGAAGTCGTGATCGAATAGGGCACATGACCGAGATCGCGCCCGACGCGGGCGGACGAATCGTCGTCGATCAGCTGACGAAGGTGTTCCGGGGCAAGATCCGCGCGGTCGACCGGCTCAGCTTCACGGTCGAGCCCGGTTCGGTCACCGGGTTCCTGGGCCCGAACGGCGCGGGCAAGACCACGACGTTGCGGATGGTTCTCGGGCTGGTCCACCCGACGTCGGGGACGGCCACCGTCAACGGCTTGCCGTACAAGTCGTTGCACAACCCGATCAGCCACGTCGGTGCCGCGCTCGAGTCGTCGAGCTTCCACCCGGCACGCAGCGGGCGCAACCACCTGCGTATCCAGTGCATCGCTGCCAATCTCCCCCTCAACCGGGCGGACGAGGTACTCGACATGGTGGGCCTCGGACCGGCTGGAAGACGCAAGGTGCGGGGCTACTCGCTCGGCATGCGACAGCGCCTCGGCCTGGCGTGTGCACTGCTCGGAGACCCGCGCGTGCTCGTGCTCGACGAACCGGCCAACGGTCTCGACCCCGAGGGCATCCGGTGGCTGCGCGGCTTCTTCCGGCACCTGGCCGACGAGGGACGGAGCGTGCTGGTCTCGAGCCACCAGCTCAACGAGGTGCAAGAGATCGCCGACCGGGTCGTCATCCTCAACCGCGGCCAGCTCGTGCGGGCCGGCTCGATCCGCGAACTGCTGGAAGGCACCGACACCGTCGTGGTGCGCGGGCCCCAGCTCGGACCGCTCGACGCCGCGCTGCGCGCGCAGGGCCTCCAACCGATGCAGACGAGCCCGACGTCGTTCCAGGTACAGGGCGGTGACACCGACATGGTCGGTCATCTCGCGTTCACGTCCGGCGTGGAGTTGCACGAGCTCAGCAAGCACGCGTTCGATCTCGAAGACCTGTTCTTCCAGCTGACCGAGGACCAGCCGTCCGCGGCGAACGGGCCGCAGCCCGCTCAACAATCGCAGCCACCGGCACCGGGAGCGACGCCGTGATCCGCCTCATCCGAGCAGAGTTCACCAAGCTGCGGACCACCCAGGTCTGGTTCTGGCTGCTCCTCGCCGCGGTTGCGGTTACCGTGCTGCTTCTGGTCGCGCAGCTCGCGCCCTCGGACGGTGTGCACGACTACGGGCAGGCCGTCGACTCGCTGACTGTGTCGGGCTCGGCCTACGTCGTCGTGTTCGTGCTCGGCGTGCTGGGCGTGACCACCGAGTTCCGCTACCAGACGATCACAGCCACGGTTCTCGTGACGCCGTCCCGGTGGAAGCTCATCTCGGCGAAGCTGATCGCCTACGCGCTGGTCGGCGCCGTGTACGCGCTCATCTGCGTGGCCATCGAAATGGCCGTGGCACTGCCGTGGCTCTCGTCCAAGGGCATCGATATCTCGCTGACGAGCGACCACGTGCCGCGCGCACTGCTCGGCGTCTTCGCGGCGGTCGCCCTGTTCGGTGTCGTCGGGCTCGGCGCAGGCGCGCTGTTGCGCAATCAGATCGTTGCCGTGAGCGTCGGTGTGATCTTCCTGCTCGTCATCAACAACGTGCTGCTCGCGATTCCCGGCGTCAAGCATGTCTTCCCCTACACCCCGGTGGGCGCAGTCGACTCACTGTTCATCGTCACCGGCTCGCGCGATGCCAACGGCATCACGCTGCTTTCCGGCGGCGGCGGCGTGCTGGTGCTGCTGCTGTGGGCGTTCATCCCGGCCGTGATCGGGGCGGGGTTGACGATGAACCGCGACATCACGTAGAGCTCGCTCACGCGGAATCCCCATATATTTCTGCGGATTCTTTGTGCGCAGGGCTGTTTTTCCTTCCACGGAAGGTGTAATATCGAACAGGTGAGCACGCCGACGAAGCAGGAGCTGGACCGGTTGTCCGGCCCGGAGCTGCTGGACGTGTTGCGCGAGCAGGAACGCATCAAGCACGAAGCTGAGCTGGTGTCGTTGGCGGTGATCGGCCGCCTCGAAGCCCGTGGGGTGGCCTTCGAGCTGGGGGCGAAGAACACCGTCGCCTGCTCCGGTTCGCCCTGAACATCGGTGCTCGTGATGCCGGTGGCCGGGTGAAGCTCGCCACGGCGGTGAGCGGGCGGACGACGCTCACCGGGGAGCCGGTCGAGCCGGCCCATCCGCAGACCGCCGCCGCCTTGGCTGCGGGGACGATCTCGACCCGCGCGGCGGGCACGGTGGTGGCCACGGTTGACACGATCGACGATCTGGTCGCCGACGACGCGGGGCCCTTGTTCGAAACTCATCTGCTCGAGTTCGCCGGTGAGCACGACCCCGAGACGCTGGGCAAGTATGCGCACGCGATGCGGATCAAGCTCGACCAGGACGGCGCCTACCACGACCTGCAACGTGCCCACCGGCGCCGCGAGGTGACCCTGCAGCGGCGCCCGGACGGGTCCGGCACCCTGTCCGGTGAGCTGACCTGCGAAGCAGCCGAATACCTGCACACCATCTTCGACGTCCTGGCCAAACCCCGCCCGACACCACCACCGACACTGAGACCGGGCAGCGGGACCTGCGCACCCCCGCCCAGCGACGCCACGACGGACTGCTCGAAGCCTTCAAACTGCTCTACGCCACCGGCCAGCTGCCGACCGCCGCCAACGGCTGCGCCACCACCCTGGTCCTGCACGCCGAGCTCGACGCGTTTGCCACCGGCCAAGGCATCGTCCAGACCGCCCACGGCTACGCGATCCCCGACGAGGTCGCCAAGCAATGGCTCGAACCCGAAGCCCGCGCGATCCTGGTGCTGCTGTCGAAGACGAAAGGGATCGCGGCGTATTCCGACAAGCAAAGGTTGTTCACCGAGCAACAGCGCCTCGCCATGTTCGCCCGCGACAAAGGCTGCTCCTACTGGGGCTGCGATGCACCCATCGCGTGGACACAAGCCCACCACGTCACCGATTACGCCATCACCCGACGAACCCGAGTCGACGACGGCGCCCTCGCGTGCACCGCCAACCACGCCACCTTCGAACGCATGGGCTGGAAATCGATCATCCACAACGGCCGACCCCACTGGATCCCACCACGCTGGGTCGACCCCGAACAACGACCCAGACGCAACCGGCTCCACGACTCACCCACGTGACCACCGGGCTGAAGCATGCGCTTGCAGCGCAAGCGCACCTTCCAGCGCGACCCGCAGCTACCAGCACGGACTCCACGGTTCGGAACTTCGTTCCGACCGGACCGGAAAGCGCCACTCGCGTCCCGCGGTACTCACTCCTCGCTGCGCCTTGACTCTTCACCAACCCACGTTTCGCGAGTGGTCACCTCCTCGGTCGGGATCTGTAATGGGCGGGCCAGTTTCTGCGGCGTTTCGTGTCCCACACCCGGCGCGCTGGGCATGCTGACGATGTGACCGGCGCGTAACCTTGAGTGTTGGGTACGCGGACGCGACAACTACTTGCGAGGGATGGCCCGAGACCGTGGCAACGACGGACGCCGAATCTTCGACAACCAGCGATTTCGGGGCCAACGAGTGGCTGGTCGAGGACATGTACGAGCGCTACCAGGCCGATCCCGACAGCGTCGACGCCGCCTGGCACGACTTCTTCGCCGACTACCGGCCCGGACCCGCACCGGCCACCGAGCCGAGCAGCAACGGCAAGACCGAGCCCACCGGCCAGCCGGCCGAGGGCGGCCCGGCCGCCGAGTCAAAGACCAGCACCGACGCCACGTCCGCGCCGACGCAGGACTCGCCGAGGCCCGAAGCCGCCCCTGGGGAGACCAAGGCTGAACCCAAGGTCGAGACAAGACCGGCGAAACAGGACGGCGTCAGCGCTGCCGAGCCGAAGACCGGGCAGCAGACCGAGAAAAAGCCGGAGACCAAGTCCGACGCCAAACCCGAGTCCAAGTCCGACGCCAAACCCGATCCAAGTCCGACGCCAAACCCGAATCGAAGCACGACGACGTCGCGGCGGCCGAGACCTCGCCCCTGCGCGGCGCGGCCTCGCGGGTCGTGGCGAACATGCAGGCCTCGCTGCAGGTGCCCACGGCGACCAGCGTGCGCGCCGTCCCGGCGAAGCTGATCGCCGATAACCGCGTGGTCATCAACAACCACCTGCGCCGAGCCCGCGGCGGCAAGGTCAGCTTCACCCACATGATCGGCTACGCCGTGGTGAAGGCGCTAAAGGACTTCCCGGAGATGAACAACGCCTTCGGCGAGGTCGACGGCAAGCCGGTGCTGATCACTCCGCAGCACGTGAACCTCGGCATTGCCATTGACCTGGTGGGCAAGAACGGTGCGCGCTCGCTGGTCGTCGCGTCCATCAAGAAGTGCGAGGCGCTCGACTTCTCCGGCTTCTGGAATGCCTACGAGGACATCATCCGGCGAGCCCGCGCCGGCAAGCTCACCACCGACGACTTCGCAGGTACGACGCTGAGCCTCACCAACCCGGGCACCATCGGAACCAACCATTCCGTCCCGCGACTCATGTCCGGCCAGGGCACGATCGTCGGCGTCGGCGCGATGGAGTACCCGGCCGAGTTCAGCGGGATGAACCCCGACCAGCTCATAGACCGTGCGATCAGCAAGATCATGACGCTGACGTCCACGTACGACCACCGCATCATCCAGGGTGCGCAGTCGGGTGAGTTCCTGCGTCGCATCCACGAACTGCTGCTCGCCGACGACTTCTACGACGAGATCTTCGCGGCACTGAAGATCCCGTACGAGCCGGTGCGGTGGCGCGTCGACCGCTACGCCGCGCACGAAGGCCAGATCAGCAAGGAAGCGCACGTCATCGAGCTGATCAACGCCTACCGCACCCGCGGTCACCTGATGGCCGACACCGACCCGCTCGAGTACACCGTGCGCAAGCATCCCGACCTCGACATCACCACCTACGGGCTCACGCTGTGGGATCTCGACCGCGAGTTCCCCGTCGGCGGTTTCGCCGGCGAGAAGCTCATGAAGCTGCGCGACATCCTCGGTGTGCTGCGTGACGCATACTGCCGCCGCGTCGGCGTGGAGTACCGCCACATCACCGACCCCGAGCAGCGGCGCTGGCTCGAGGCCCGCATCGAGGTCAAGAGCGAGCCGCCGAACCGCGACGCGCAGCTGCACATCCTCGGCCGGCTCAACGTCGCCGAGGCGTTCGAGACGTTCCTGCAGACCAAGTACGTCGGGCAGAAGCGGTTCAGCCTCGAGGGCGCCGAGACGGTCATCGCGTTGCTCGACGCCGCGCTGACCGAGGCGACCGCGCAGAATCTGGACGAGGTCGTCATCGGCATGCCGCATCGCGGCCGGCTCAACGTGCTCGCCAACATCGTCGGCAAGCCCTACTCGAAGATCTTCAACGAGTTCGAGGGCAACATCGACCCGGGCACCGCGCAGGGCTCGGGCGATGTGAAGTACCACCTCGGCGCCGAGGGCACCTTCCACGCCCCGGATGGCAAAGAGATCAAGGTCTCGCTCACCGCGAACCCGTCGCATCTCGAGGCCGTCGACCCCGTGCTCGAGGGCATCGTGCGCGCCAAGCAGGACCTGCTGAACAAGGGCGAGGCCGGTTACTCGGTGCTGCCCGTGTTGCTGCACGGCGACGCCGCGTTCGCGGGCCAGGGCGTCGTCGCCGAGACGCTGAACCTGTCGCAGTTGCGCGGCTACCGCACCGGCGGCACCGTCCACGTCGTCGTCAACAACCAGGTCGGCTTCACCACCTCCCCGTCCGCGTCGAGGTCGTCGCTGTACTGCACCGACATCGCGCGGATGATCGCGGCGCCGATCTTCCACGTGAACGGCGACGATCCCGAGGCGTGCGTGCGCGTCGCGCGGCTCGCGGTCGAGTACCGCCGTGAGTTCAAGAAGGACGTTGTCATCGACATGGTCTGCTACCGGCGGCGCGGCCACAACGAGGCCGACAACCCGTCGTTCACGCAGCCCCAGATGTACGACATCATCGACAACAAGCGCAGCGTCCGGAAGCTCTACACCGAGGCACTCGTCGGGCGCGGTGACATCACGCTGGAAGACGCCGAGGCCGCGCTCAAGGACTTCCAGTCGCAGCTGGAGAAGGTCTTCGTCGAGACGCGCAACTCGTCCGGCCGGTCGGCTGCGGAACCGAACATCGAGCAAGAGACGCCGGCACAGGAAGTGACGACCGCCGTCCCGCTCGACGTGATCAAGCGCATCGGCGACGCCTACGCCAACCCACCGGAGGGGTTCACGCTGCATCCGCGGCTCAAGGCCCAGATCGACCGGCGGGTGGCTATGGCGTCCAACGGCGACGTCGACTGGGCCACCGCGGAGCTGTTCGCCTTCGGCGCGAGCGTGCTCGAAGGACGCGCTGTGCGCCTGGCCGGGCAGGACAGCCGCCGCGGCACGTTCACCCAGCGGCATGCGACGCTGATCGACCGCAACACGGGCGCCGAGTACACGCCGCTGAAGAATCTGTCCGACGACCAGGCCCCGTTCTGGCCCTACGACTCGCTGCTTTCGGAGTTCGCGGCGATGGGCTTCGAGTACGGCTACTCGGTTGTCCGCGACGACGCGCTGGTGTGCTGGGAGGCGCAGTTCGGCGACTTCGCCGACGGCGCACAGACGATCGTCGACGAGTTCATCTCCTCGGGTGAGGCGAAGTGGGGCCAGCGCAGTGCGGTCACCCTGCTGCTGCCGCACGGCTACGAGGGCCAAGGGCCTGACCACTCGTCCGGACGCCCCGAACGGTTCCTGCAGATGTGCGCCGAGAACAACATGACGGTCGCGATCTGCTCGTCCCCGGCCAACTATTTCCACCTGCTGCGGCGGCAGGCCCTGTCGCCGGTGCGCCGTCCGCTGATCGCATTCACGCCGAAGTCGCTGCTGCGGCTGAAGTCTGCGGTCAGTCAGCTCGATGAGTTCACGAACGGGACGTTCGCTCCGGTCATGCCCGACTCCGCGGAGCTCGCCGACGTGCGGCGGGTGCTGGTGTGCAGCGGAAAGGTCTACTACGACCTGGCCGCGGCGCGGGCGAAGGAAGAGCACAAGGACGTCGCGATCCTGCGTCTCGAGCAGATCTACCCGTTGCCCGCCGACGCATTGCGCACCGAGCTGGCCAAGTACCCGAACGCCGAGGTTGTCTGGGTGCAGGAAGAACCGGCGAACCAGGGTGCGTACCCGTTCGTCGCCCTCAACCTGCCCGAGGTGCTCGACGGACGTCCGCTGCTGCGCGTCACCCGGCGGGCCTCGGCCTCGCCCGCGGTCGGCTCGCTCGCCGTGCACGAGGCGCAACAACGCGAGATCGTCGCATCCGCGTTCGCCTGATGTACTTCACCGACCGGGGCATCGAGGAGCTCGTCGAACGGCGCGGCGACGAGCAGGTCAACGTCGAGTGGCTGGCGACACGCCTGCAGCAATTCGTCGACCAGCATCCTGAGTTCGAGACGGCGATCGAGCGGCTGGCCACCTGGATCGCTCGGCTCGATGACGACGAAGATTGAGCGTAAGAGGCGATTCTCCTTTCGCCACAAGGCGAAACGCATAAAGCGCGGCCCGATCGGGCACGTTGTAGCACGCTTCGGACTCGCGTCGCGCGCGATCATCTACCTCACCCTGGCCGGGCTGATGGCCGATCTCGCGGTGACCGGTCACAACCGCGAAGCCGACCAGGGCGGCGCGTTGCACGACCTCGGCGCGACCCGCATCGGCACCGTGCTGCTCGTCGTGTTCGCGATCGGGTCGGTGTGTTACACCGCCTGGCGCTGGTCGGAAGCGGCGTTCGGCCGTCAGCTCGAACACCTCTCGCGTCCGGACCGTGTGAAGGCGTTCATCGAGGGCGCGTGCTACTTGCCCTTCGGCATCGCTGGGTTCGCGGTGAGCGGCGGCGACACCGGCTCAGCGAACCAGGCAGGCACGTATCGCACCGCGTCCGCGAGCGTCATCCACAACGGAGCGGGACGGGTGCTGCTCGGCGCGATCGGCGTCGTGATCGTGCTCGTCGGCGCATTCATGTTCAGCGAGGGTCCGCGGCGCAGTTTCGCCGGCGACCTGCAACTCGAGCGCACCACGCCCGCGTGGCGGCGCTTCACCATGACGACCGGCATCATCGGCGCGACGACCCGCGGCGCCGTGTTCGTGTTGGCGGGCGTGCTCGTCATCATCGCCGCGGCGACTTCCTCGCCTGCGAAAGCCGGCGGGGTCGACGCCGCCGTGCGTACCGTCGCGGAGGCACCGTTCGGACGGTTCGTGCTGGTCGCCGCCGCGCTCGGCGTGGCCGCGTTCGGCCTGTTCGCGCTCGCCGAAGCGCGCTGGCGACGGATCGGCTGACCGACAAGCGATCGTTGATCAGGCCTGCGGCGCATGCCGATCGTCACTGCCGCTGTAAGCTCGTGTACGTGTACGGGTTCGGGACCCGTTCGGGATCCGGCAGCTCCGGCGTCATCGCCTCGGCCCACGCATCGTCGCCCATCGTCGACCGGGCATAGTCGACGGTCGCGCCGACGGCCTCCTTGGCCGCGCGCAGATCGACGTCCACAAGCTTGTGCTCGTGCTTCACCACGCGCCCGTCCACCAGCACGGTGTGCACGTCGCCGCGTCCGGCCTGGTAGACCAGCGAGCCGTACGGGTGCACCAACGGATACATCGCCGGCGAGTCGTCATTCTTGATCAGCACGACATCAGCCTTCTTGCCGGGCGTCAGCGATCCGAGCCTGTCGTCGAGTCCGAGCGCGCGAGCGCCGCCGATCGTGGCCCAATGTGCGACGTCCTCGGCTCGTAACTGGTTGTGGACAACGGTTTCGCCGCGCGCGTGCGCCTCGAGGTGTTCTCTCGACCGATCCGCCGACAGCGTTGCCCGCATCGCCGAGAACAGATCGGCACTCCACCACACGCTCGTGTCCATCGAGAGCGACACCGGGATGCCGTGCTTGCGCAGCTCCCACGTCGGCGGGTAGCCCTGCCCCGCGCTCTGCTCGCTCTCGGTCGACACCGACGCCGTGCCCCCGCTGGCCGCGATGCGCTGATACGAATCCTGACTCAGCGTCGCGGCATGGACGTAGGTCACGTCCGGCGTCATGAAGCCGTTCTCCCACATCAACCGGATGCTCTCGTCATTGGTCGCGCCCCACACGCCGGCGTGGGTCGTCACCCGCAGGCCCAGTTCACGGGCGGACTCGAAGGCACCACGCTCGGGGAACTCCGGATCGCCGGTGACGTCGAAGGCCAGTTGCAGACCGAACTGGTCATCGACGGCGGTGCGGTCGACGAAGCTGCGGAAGTCGGCGGACTTCGTCCACTCCCACGGCGCACCGAGCAGATTGCCGTAGGCGAGCACGGACCGGCCCGGCGCTGCCCGCAGCGCATCGGCCGCAGCCTCGCCGTGCTCGACGGTCTGCAGGCCGTGCGACCAGTCGAGCGTCGTCGTCACTCCCGCGTCCACGGCCTCGATCGCCGACAGCAGGTTTCCGGCTGCGATGTCCTGGGGACGGAAGATCTTGCCCCACGACAGGTAGTAGAAGACGAAGTACTGCGTGAGGGTCCAGTCAGCGCCGAGGCCGCGCAGAGCCGTCTGCCACATGTGCCGGTGCGTATCGACCATGCCGGGCAGGACGAGTCCGCCGGACGCGTCGATCTCGAGCGTCCCGTCCGGCACCGCGAGTCGCTCGCCGACCGCGGTGATCGTGTCGCCTGTGACGAGTACGTCGGCCGCGGGCAGCAGGCCTGCGTCGGCCATCGTCAACACGGTGCCGTTGCGGAACACGACGGGTCGGCCGCCGTTGACCTGCGCGAGCTCGTCCGGGTTCATCGGCCGTCCCTTCGTCGTCGCGGCGTCGTCACCACATGCAGCAGACCGCCCGCGATACTGATGTTCTTCAGGAAGTGATTGCGTTGGGTGTTGCGGTCGGCTCCCGGCTCGAACTCCCAGAACCGGTGACCGCCCGCCGTTGTCGGTCCGAGTGAGCCCAACAGAACCAAGGCCGACAACCGTGGCAGCACGCCGGCGATCACGCCGGTGCCGGCGATCACCTGCGCGGCCGCATTCGCCCGCACCAACACCACGTCGGCGGGCAACTCGATCGGGGCCACCGATCGCAACGTAGCCAGCACCGGAGCGGCCTTGACCGTCGGCACGGTCGGGTCGCGAAGCACGTCCGTTCCGGCCTGGACGAACACCCAACCAAGTGCGAGCCGTCCGACCCGCTCCGCGACGCTCATGTCGCAATATCCGGATAGGGCAGCGACATGTGCGACAGCTTCGCGGCGTAGTCGAGCTGCATGGCGAGTGGCTGGGTGTGATCGCGCTCGAACATCGCGATCCACAGTGTGAGTGTCAAGAACGGATGCGCACCCATCGCGAACAACGAGACGTGATCGTGCGCCGCCAACGCCGCGCGTTCCTCGTCGGTGAACGACAACCAGGTCGAAGCCTCGCCCCCGTGGCAGTTGAGGATGCGGTTGGCTTCCTCGCTCTCCCACCAGGCGACCGTTCCGGCCGGGTCGGTGCGGTACCGCTCGACCAGATCCGGATCGCGGTCGACGGTGAACAGGAACTTGTTGATGAGGTACTTAGACATCGGCGGGACCCCCGTTCGGGTACCAGGTGAAGTACGCCTCCATCGTGTGAAACAGGTCGAGATTGTCGGCGTAATCGGCCTTGTTGTATCCGGCGACGCCCATCATCAACATGAAGTCCATGAACCCGTGCGTCGCGTTGCCGGGCGCGTGCAGACTGTCGAGCGTGACATTCTTCAGGCACGCATCGATGTCGCCGTTGGCAATCCACTCGACCGCCTGAGCATCGAACTCGGGGTCGGGCCCGTGCGGGCCGAACTGCCGTGGCCCGCCGAGCTCGAGCGACAGATGTCCGGTGCCGATCACCGCGACGCGCAGGTCCGACGGCCAGGCGTCGATCAACTCACGGATCGTGCGGCCCAGCTTCACGAATCGCTCGGGACGCGGCAGCGGCGGCGCGAAGATATTGGTGTAGATCGGCACCACCGGCAGGTCGTTCTGCGGGCGGACGGTGATGATCGGGCACGTGATCGAGTGATCGACGCGCAGCTCGTTCGAGAACGCCAGGTCGAACTCGCGGTCGAGCGCTTCGCGTAGCAGATAAGCCGACAGCTCCTCGTGTCCTTTCAACAACAGCCGCGGCAGCCCGAATTCGCGCTCCTCGTTGTAGTAGTTCGCGTCGTAGAAGGGAGCCTTGCCGATGAGGAACTGCGGCATGTTGTCGAGCCAGAGCTGATGGAAATGGTCCGAGCCGATCATCACCAGCACGTCCGGACGGGCCCGCGTCAGCGTCTCGCGATACGACTCGACCTTGTGCACCCACTCGGCCGCGAACGGGGGCGCCTCGTCGGGTGCGAGCAGGCTCGTCCTGTAGAAGAACGGGTGGTGCGTCGTCGCCAGGATCGCGACCAGCTCGGCCATGCTGCCCCGTCTCGAATACCGCGTGTGTGCCAGATACCGCTGTGCGTACAGTTGTCCGTCTGGCGGACTGGATGAGACGATGCCGCGCAGAACTTTCGGTTGTCAAGGGTCGGAGGCATCGTGGCCGGACGCGGCAGCAACCCGGACTTCGTCGAGGCGCTGGCCCGCGGCCTCGACGTGCTCGCCTGTTTCGACGAGCACCGGCCGGCGCTGACGCTCACGGAAGTCGCGGCCGCAACCGAACTGGCCCGCCCGACTGCACGCCGGCTGTTGCTCACGCTGGCCGAGCTCGGTTATGTGCGCATCACGAACGGGCGCTTCGAACTCACGCCTCGGGTCCTGCGCCTCGGCATGGCCTACGTCGGGTCGCTCGGCCTGTGGGACCTCGCTCGTCCCCACCTCGGTGATCTTGTCGCGCGCACCCACGAGTCGTCGTCGATGGCGCAACTCGACGGCTCGGACATCGTCTACGTAGCCCGTGTCGCCGTCCCGAAGATCATCGCGCTGCGGGTGCAGATCGGCACGAGGTTCCCGGCGCTGTACACCTCGCAGGGCAAGGTCCTGCTCGCCGCGGTGGCTCCCGAGGAACTGGCGAGCGTGCTCACCGAGCCGAGCCGGTCGGGGCTGCCGCCCTTCCTGCCGCGCGACCCGGCCGTGGTTCGCACGGAGTTGGCGGTGGTGCGCGAGCGCGGTTGGGCCCTTGCCGACGAAGAGCTTGCGCCCGGCATCCGCTCGATCGCGGCACCGGTGCGCGACGGCACGGGTGTCGTGCGTGCGGCGGTCAACGTGACCGTGCACGCCGCCGAAACGAGCGTCGAGACCCTCGTCCACGATCACCTGCCGCTGCTCCTGCAAACTGCGGATGAGATCAGCGCCGATTGGGCGTTGGCGCAGTCACGTCCGCACGACGAGGTCGGCCGACAGCCGGCACCACGAAAGAGGAGCGCGCATGGCGCATGAAGCACCACCTGCCGGCGGTCCGTTGCGCGGCATCGTCGTGGCCGATTTCAGCCGGGTGCTCGCCGGGCCGTACTGCACCATGCTCCTGGCCGACCTCGGTGCGGACGTGATCAAGGTCGAATCGGCGGCCGGCGACGACACGCGGCACTGGGTGCCGCCGCTGCGCGGCGACACCGGCACCTACTACCTGTCGATCAACCGCAACAAGCGATCGATCGTGCTCGATCTGGGCGACCCCGACGACCTCGCGTTGGCACACGAGCTGAGCCGGCGCGCCGACATCACGATCCAGAACTTCAAGCCGGGCGGACTAGCCAAGTTCGGCCTCGACTACGCGTCGGTACGCGGGCGACGCGCCGACACCGTGTACTGCTCGATCAGCGGATTCGGCGCCGGCGAGGGTGCCAAACTGCCCGGTTACGATCTGCTGGCACAGGCCGTGTCCGGACTGATGAGCCTCACCGGCTCACCGGACGGGCCGCCCTACCGCGCCGGTGTCGCCGTCTTCGACGTGATGACCGGACTGCACTGCGCGATCGGGATCCTCGCAGCGCTGCACCACCGCACGCAGACGGGCGAAGGCCAGCACATCGAGGCGAATCTGCTCTCGACCGCGCTGTCGACACTGGTCAATCAGACGTCCGCCTACGTTGCCGGCGACGTGGTTCCGAACCGCATGGGAAACGCGCACCTCTCGCTGTTCCCGTACGAGCCACTGCCTACCGGAGACGGTGAGCTGATCGTGATCGCCGGCAATGACGCGCAATTCCGACGGCTGGCTGCCGCACTCGACATCGCCCAAGTCGCCGACGACGAGCGCTTCGCGACCGTGCAGGCCCGCAACGACAACCGCGACGAGCTGCGAACGATCCTTGTCGCGAGGCTGGCGGCGAGGTCGGCGCAGGACTGGTTCGAGGTGCTCAGCGACATCGGGATCCCGTGCGGCCCGATCAATGACGTGCGGGCGGGAGTCGAGCTCGCCGAATCTCTCGGCCTCGATCCTGTCGTCCTCGCCGGCGACGTCCCGACCGTTCGCAATCCGTTGCTGTACTCGGCGACACCGCCGCGCTACGACCTCGCTCCCCCGAAGCTCGGTGAGCACAACGCGGAACTACGTGAATGGCTGGCCAACTGATGCCCGACTACCCGACCAGCCTCGGTGTCTCGTCCGTCGACACCATCTCGCTGTTCGGCGAGAACCTCGCCACCGACCTGATCGGCAAGGTCAGTTTCGGCGCACTCGCCTACCGACTGGTCACCTTGCAGGCGCCGACGCCGGCGCAGTCGCGACTGTTCGAGGCCGTGCTGGTGGCCTTGGCCGATCACGGATTCACCCCCACCGCCATCGCCGCGCGACTCACCTACCTGTCTGCCCCCGACGCGATCCAGGGCGCGCTCGCGGCCGGACTGCTCGGGGGCGGATCTCGCTTCCTCGGCGTCAGCGAGGACACCGGCGCATTCCTCGCCGAAGCCCTCGCTGACATCGAATCGCCGCCGACCGACGACGCCGGGTGGGACGAGCTGGCGCGTGCGGCCATTCGTTCGCGACGGGACGCCGGCCGGTTCGTCCCCGGGTTGGGTCATCACCTGCACAAACAAGGCGACCCGCGAACGCCCGTCATCATCACGATCGCGCACGACACCGATCAGTACGGTCCGCACCTCGCGCTGTTCGAAGCAGTAGGACGTGTCGCCCCGAGCGAGCTCGGCAAGGCCCTGCCGCTCAACGGCGCCGGCGTGTGCGGCGCCGCGTTGGCCGACCTCGGCATCCCACTGGCGATGCTGCGCGGGGTCGTGCTCCTTGCGCGCTGTGCGGGATTGCTCGGTCACCTCGCCGAGGAGATGCGTCAGCCCATTGCGGGCACGGTGTTCGCCGAGGTCGAGTCACACGCACGCTACGTCGACCCGTCCTGACCTGGCTGCAGATTGGGGTCGAGCCTCAGCCGCCGGTGAGCCCTGCCGGGCCGCGGTTGAGCAGCGCGCGGGCGACGATCAGCCGTTGCACCTCGCTCGCCCCTTCCCAGATGCGCTCGACGCGAAGCTCGCGGTACATCCGCTCGGCGACGTTCTCGCGCATGTACCCGCGACCGCCGAAGATCTGCACGGCCCGGTCGGCCACCCGCCCGGCCATCTCCGAGCAGTACAGCTTCGCCATCGAGGCCCGTCCGTGCAGCACCTTGCGGTCGGCGCCGGCGTCGACCGACCTGGCGACCTCGTAGAGCATCGCCCGCGCCGCGAACAGTTCCGTCACGCTGTCGGCGAGCATCGCCGCGACAAGCTGGTGATCACCGAGCGGCTGCCCGCCGACCTGCCGGTGCCGCGCGAACTCCGACGCCGCGTCGACCAGCCGCTGCGCGGCGCCGACGCAGCGCGCGGCGACCATGATCCGTTCGAAGCGGAACCAGTCGTAGGCGAACGTCATCCCGTCGCCCTCACCACCGATGCGATGTGTGACCGGGATGTGCACGTCGGTGAACGCCACGATCGGATGGTGGTCGGCGATGTTGTGCGAGTACGCCGGTGTACGCACGACCTCCACGCCCGGGTGGGGCAGGTCCAGCACGAGCAGTACGTGCTCGCCGGTGTCGAGCTTGGCCTGCACGAAGCAGTAGTCGGCGACGTTGAACGACGTGACGTGCCATTTCACGCCGTCGACCACGTAGTCGTCGCCCACACGCTTCGCAGTCGCACTGATCGCGTCGACATCGGAGCCGGCGAACTCTTCGGTGATGGCGTAGCACTCGTGGCGTTCGCCGCGCACCGCGGGCGACAGCCACCGTTCGCGCTGGAAGTCGGTCGCGACCTCGACCCACCACGCCGGCGGCGTGTGCATCGCCCAGCCGAGCCCGTTGGTCACGCGCCCCGCCTGCTCCTGTACCAGCACCTGCTGCAGCATCGTGCAGCCCGGGCCGCCGACCGAGGTGGGCATGTTGGTCGCGTACACCCCGCGCGCCAGCGCCTGGGCATGGTTGTGCGCGGCGACCTCCGGCGCCACCACGCCACCCGCGAGCTCGACGTCGACCTCCAGCGGGATCAACGTGTCGGCGAACTCGCGTGCCGCTCGCTGGACGGCCAGATCCTCATCGGTCAGTGCGAACATCCGTCGTCCTCTCCACGAACGCATCGACTGCGACGGCACCGTCCGGCCCGGCGATGATCGGGTTGATGTCGAGGGCGCGCACCGCGCCGCCGAGTTCCGACGCGAGCACGCCCAACGCGACGATCGCGTCGACGAGCGACGGCAGATGCGCCGGTGGGCGGCCCCGCCACCCGGCGAGCAGGGCGCGGATCACCAACGAATCCAGTGCCCGATGCGCACGCTCCGCGGTGACCGGCGGCAGCAGCACGGCCGTGTCGCGGATCAGCTCCGCATCGACGCCTCCCGCGCCGACCACGACAAGTAGGCCGAGGTACGGGTCGGGCGCCAAGCCGAGCGCGATCTCGACGCCGGCGGGCGCCGTGGCGCTGACCGTGACGTGCGGGCCGAGGTTCGCCGCGAGTCGCTCGTAGGCGGCCCGCACGTCGTCGTCGCCGGCGACTCCGAGCACGACGCCGCCGACGTCGTTCTTGTGCGCAAGGCCCGGCGCGGCCGACTTCATGACGACGGGATAACCGATCTCGCGCGCGGCGGCGACCGCGGCGCGCGACGAGTCGATCTGCCGCGTGGGCACCGCGGGTATGCCGTAGGCGCCGAGCAACGCGAACGACTCGTCCGCACGGAGCGGGGTCGGATCGGCGAGGCGAGTGCGCCACCGCTCGGCACGTGCCGCGTCGACGGGCGGCACCGGTGCGGCGGGCGGTCGCTCCGCCCACTGCAAGGCGTGACGCAGCGCGGCGAGCCCGCTCGTGGTGCCTTCGAGGACGGGAATGCCGGCGGCGCGAAGGGTCGAGGCAGCCTCGTGGTCGATCGCCGACGCGAGGTTGGCCAGCACCACGAGCGGTGCGTCCGTCTCGACATCGAGTGCGGCCTCGATGTAGGAGCGGTCGCCGTCGTACTCCTCGACGAGGTCGACGGCGAGCGCGACGACGGACACGGCCGGGTCGTCGGCCGTTGCCTGCAGGGCGGCGGCGAACAGCTCGCGGGTGTTCGCGCCGTTGCCCCACAGGTCGAGCGGGTTCGTGGCCACGAGGCCGTCGTCGAGCAGGCCGTCGATGCGCTGCAGTGTCGACGGTTGCAGCGGCGCGAACGGCACGCCCAGCTCATGGGCGCGGTCGGCGACCATCGTGCGTTCGGCACCCGAGTCGTGCACCGTCGCGATGCCGCGTCCGCTGCGTGGGCGACGCCCGATCGACAGCAGTTCCAACGTGTCGGTGAACTCGGCCAGGTCGCGAACGATCATCGCTCCGGTCGCCTCGGCGAGGGCCGCCCACGTGGACTGCGCGCCTGCCAGGGCGCCCGAATGGGCCGTGACGAGATTCGCGCCCAGCGGCGAACTGCCGACGGGCAACACCACTGCGGGGATGTCGGCCTCCGCGGCGCGGGCCAGCGACGCGACGAGCCGCGCGCCGTCACGCGCAGCTTCGAGCGCGAACGCGAGTACCCGCGTGTCCGTGTGCTCGAGTGTGTAGTCGAGGTAGTCGACGGCTGTCGTGACGAGCTCCTGGCCGGACGAGACGGCGAGGGTGTAGCCGAGTGCACGGCGCGTGCGCAGCAGCGCAGAGAAGATGGAACCGGAATGCGTCACGAGCGCGATCGGCCCGCGCGGGATCGCCTCGCGCTCGATGTAGCCGGTGGCTCGCAGGTCGTCGACGACGTTGACGAAGCCCATGCACCCGGCGCCGCACACCGCCATCCCCGCCTCGGTCGCGATGTCGCGCAACGCCGCGCGCAGCTCGTCCCCGTGCGCGTTGCCGAAGATCACCGCAGATCGCACACCGACCTCGGCCGCGTCGCGTAGTTGAGCTTCCAACGCGTCGTCGCCGACGCCGAGCAACGCAAGGTCGACCGGTCCGTCCAGGTGCTTCAGGGAGGTGAGGCAGGCGCGCCCGCCGATCTTGTCGTAGCGCGGATTGACCAGGTGGATCGCCCGGTGACCCGCGCCCCGGGCCACCTCGTCGATCATGCGTGCGCCGAAGCTGGCGGGCCGGGCACTCGCGCCGACGACAGCGATCGACCGGGCCTGCAGCATTGCGGCGACCGCGTCCGGCGCAGTGGTCATACCGCCCGGCGCGCGAGCGCCGCTTGCACCCGCTGCGGCTTGCGCTTGCGATCGGCGAGCGCGGCCCGGGCGGCTTGCCACCCGGGGATGCCGCACACGCCGCCGCCCGCGTGGGTCGCGGAGCTGCCGTTGTACAGGCCTGCGATCGGCGTGCGGTAGTCGGCGTAACCGGGTGCGGGACGCATGTGGAACAGCTGCTCCAAGGACAGCTCGCCGTGGAAGATGTTGCCTCCCACCAGCCCGTACTCGACCTCCATCTCGTGCGGCCCGACGATGTCGCGGTGCAGGATCGACGCCTTGAAGTTCGGCGCGACGGCGTCGTAGAGCTCGATCAGCCGGTCCGCATAAGCCTCGAGCTCCGCGGTATGCGGTGCCGCGTTCCAGTCGGCCGGCACCCACTGCGTGAACAGCGACATGATGTGGGTGCCGTCCGGGCACAGCGTCGGGTCGAGGCTGGTCGGGATCACGGCGTCGCTGAACGGCGCGAGCGCAGCTCGTCCGGCGCGCGCGTCCTGGAATGCCCGCTCGATGAATTCGACCGTTGGCGCCATCTCGACCGAACCGGTGTGGTGTTCGGCGAGCCCGCTGCTCGGGTCCGCGGTGAAGTTCGGCAGTTCGCCCAGTGCGAGATTGATCTTCACGACGCCACTGCGGGTCTTCCAGCGCTCGATGTCCGTGACGAAACCGTCGGGAAGCTCGCTGCGCGGGATCTGGTCGAGGAACGCGATCTTCGGATGGAGAGTGGTGACGACCAGTGGCGCATGCAGCTCCTGCCCGCCGGCGAGGACGGCGCCCTGCACCCGTCCGTCGCGCACGATCAGCCGGTCTACCCGGGCATCGGTACGGATCTCCGCGCCGAACTCGCGTGCCGACGCGGCAATGGCAGCCGAGACCGCGCCCATGCCACCCTCGGGGTAGCCCCAGCTCCCCAGCTGGCCGTCGCCGACGTCGCCGATCGAGTGGTGTGCCATGACGTAGGCGGTGCCGGGTTCACACGGGCCCGCCCAGGTGCCGATCACGCCGTTGACGGCCAGTGCGCCCTTGATCTGCGGCGACTCGAACCAGTCGTCGAGCAGATCGGCGATGCTCATCGTCATCAAGCGGGTGATGTCGGCCGTCGTCCGCACGTCGAGTCCGCGCTGGCTCCATGCGAGCTTCGCGGCGTCGAGCAGGTCCGCCGGGCGGTGCGACCCGATCATCGGAGGCACCCGCGTCAGCAACGGACCCATCACGTCGGCGATGCCCGCGAGCCAGGCATTCCATCTCGGCCACGCGTCCGCGTCCTTCTTCGACCACTTCGAGATCTCGTCGTAGGTGCGGGCCGGGTCGTCCTCGTAGATCGTGAGCGAGCCGCCTTCGGGAAACGCCTGGTAGTACGGCCCCATGGGATGCACCTTGTAGCCGTGCCGCGGCAGGGACAGCTCGTCGACGATGGTCGGGGGCATCAGGCTCATCACGTACGACAACCGCGTCACACGCAGCTGTGGTGCATCGGGCCACGGCGCCTCGGTCGTCGCGGCGCCACCAACGGTGGCGCGTGATTCGAGCACCACCGTGCGGGCGCCGGCCCTGGCGAGGTACGCGGCCGACACGAGCCCGTTGTGGCCGCCACCGACCACGATCGCGTCATACGATTGCGCCATTGTCGCGTCCCCTCGGCGAGTTTGACTGACTGTTCAATCTAACGGGATGCTAGGGTGCCAGACAAGACTTCGGGAGGTGTCGATGGCTGACATGGCACCGGCGACGCCGAGCAATGAAGCACGCCGCAACCAGATGCTGCTCGCCGCTGCCGAACTGATCTGCGAGCGCGGTTTCGGCGAGACCCGCATCGCCGACGTGGCCAAGCGCGCCAACGCCAGTTCGGCCCTGGTCATCTACTACTTCGGCACCCGCGACCGCCTGCTCGTCGACGCATTGCGCTACAGCGAGCAGAACTTCTACGGCAGCGCGGAGAAGATGCTCGCCGAGGTCGACTCGGCGAGCGAGCGGCTCTCGCTGCTCGTGCGCTGGACATGCGTTCCCGAGAACACCGGCGACGTGCCGGGCGCATGGGGGTTGTGGTTCGACCTGTGGGCGCAGGCGTTCCGCCACCCCGAGGTGAAGCAGGACCGGGTCGAACTCGACGGGCGCTGGCGCGACATGATCGTGTCGATCGTCAAGGCGGGACAGGCGTCCGGCGAGATCGGGCGGGTCAACGCCCGCGCCTTCGCCCTCACGTTCAGTGCGCTGCTGGACGGGCTGTCCATCCAGGTCGCGCTGCAGGACCCCGAGATAGATCCCGATTCGGCCTACCGGATCGCGATGAGCTTCGCCCGTCAGGAGCTCGGTCTGCGCAGCACGCGCCGCAAGCGCGCCACCGCCTGAACCGACCCGACCTTGTTCAGCCCGCGCTGGGCGCCGCCGCTGCACTGCGACGCAGCACGCGCACCGCGTCAGGGGTGCACACACACTGCACGGTCGAGCCCGGCACATACCCGACCGACGACGGGCCGTCGTGGTTCGCAACTTGCACCGTCAACGTCTGGCCGCCCGGCAGTTCGACGTGCACGTGGGTCGCGGCACCGAGGTAGACGATGTCGTGCACGACGCCGCGGAGCACGTTGCGTCCGACCGCGATCGAGTCGTCAGGGCCCGCGAGTGCGATGCGCTCGGGACGGATGACGACCGCGGCCGGCCCGGTGGCGATGTCGTCGTCCTGGACGCGCGCGCAGATCTTCGTGTCGAGCGTCGCGCACACCCCTTCGGCGTCCGACACCGACAGCAGTTCGGCGTCGAAGATGTTGGCCGACCCGAGGAAGCCTGCGACGTATGTCGTCGCGGGCGCGGCGTAGATCTCTTCCGGTCCCCCGACCTGCTCGACGCGTCCTTCGGCCAACACCGCGATGCGATCGCTCATGGTGAGCGCTTCCTCCTGGTCGTGGGTCACGTAGACGAACGTCACCCCGACCTCGCGGTGCAGCGCGCGCAGCTCGAGCTGCAACTGCTTGCGCAGCTGGGCGTCGAGGGCGCCCAGCGGTTCGTCGAGCAGCAGGACGCGCGGATTGAGCACGAGTGCCCGCGCGAGCGCGACGCGCTGTTGCTGACCACCCGACAGCTGCGCGGGGCGGCGGTTCTCGAACGCGCTCATCCGCGTCAGCTCGAGTGCGCGGCCCACCCGTGCGTTCAGCTCCGACTTGCTGACGCGCTGGTACTTGAGCCCGAACCCGACGTTCTCGTGCACCGTCATGAAGGGGAAAAGCGCGTAGTTCTGGAACACGGTGTTCACCGGACGCGTGTGTGGCGGGTCGGTCGAGAGATCACGGCCGTCGAGCAGGATCTGGCCGGCGTCGGGCTTCTCGAAGCCGGCAATCATGCGCAGGGTCGTGGTCTTGCCGCAGCCCGAGGCGCCGAGGAGTGAGAAGAACTCCCCGGCGGCGATGTCCAGGTCGATCCCGTTCACGGCGACGACGCCGCCGAACGACTTCTCCAGTCCGGCGAGCCGGATCGCGCCGCCCGTCACGAGCAGATCAGCTCACTGCACCGGCGAGCCGCGCGAAGTTGCGGGCGAAGCGATCGACGTCGTTCTCGTCGTGCTGGACGGACAGCAGCCACTGCTCCACCTTTCCCCACGGCGGCAGGAACACGCCGCCGTTGTGCTGGACGAGCCAGTGTGCCTGACCCAGGCGGTCGTCGATACCGAGGAAGTCGCGGTATTCGCGGACCTGCCCGCTGCGGAACGTGACGCAACCCTTCGCGCCCACACTGACGAGGTGCCACGGCAGGCCGTGCTCGGCGATCGTCGCGCCGACGGCGGCGCGCATCCGTGCCGAGAGCCGGTCGAGGTGGGCATAGGCGTCGTCGGTGAGCACCTCTTCGAGCGTCGCCCGCGCGGCAGCCATGGCGAGCGGGTTGCCGTTGAACGTGCCCACCTGGTCGTAGGTGCCGTCGACGATCGCCGCCATCACCTCGGACGTACCGCCGATCGCGGCGACCGAGATGCCGCCGCCGAGTGCTTTCGCCAGGCAGACGATGTCGGGGACCACGCCGTACAGCGCAGTCGCTCCTCCGGGGCCCGTCGTGAACCCGGTCTTGACCTCGTCGAAGGCCAGCAGAACACCGTGCCGGTGCAACAGGTCACGGAGGCCGTCGAGATAGCCGGGTTCGGGCGGGATGATCCCGGCGTTCATCATGATCGGCTCGACGATCATGCCGGCGACATGTCCCGCGTGTGCGACCAGCGCCCGCTCGACCGCCTCGAGATCGTTGAACGGCACGACGACGACGAGGTCGCGGATCGCGGCCGGAATGCCACTGCTCGCAGCGACACCGTGCGGGTTCTCGCGCGGTCCGATCTCGTCGGCCTCGGGCGTCACGGACACCTGCACCGAGTCGTGATGGCCGTGGTAACAGCCCTCGACCTTGATGATGAGGTCGCGCCCGGAGATCGCCCGCATCAAGTGCACGGCGTCCATCGTCGCTTCGGTGCCGGAGTTGCCGAAGCGCCACAACGGCAGCCCGAACCGGCGACCCAGCTCGGCAGCAACGGCGATCGCGTCCTCCGTCGGCTGCGCGAAGTGGGTGCCGTGGCGCACCCGGTCGGACACCGCGGCGACGATCGCGGGATGGGCGTGGCCGGCGATCGACGCGCCGTACCCGCCGTGCATGTCGACGTATTCGGTGCCGTCGACGTCGTACACCTTCGACCCCGCGCCGTGACTCATCCACACCGCCTGCGGCGATGCGATCTGCCAGCTGGAGGTCGCGCCGCCGGCCAGGTGCTGCTTGGCCCGGGCGATCAGCTCGGCACTGCGCGGCTGGCGCGCGAGGAAGATCTGTTCCTCGTTCGCGATGAGCTCATCGAGCCTGCCGCCAGCTGGATTCGGCGCTTCCTGAGCCGGCTGAACCGTTGGCGTGACCACGCTGGAACCCCGCCTTTCGAGCGGCTCGGCATGTTTGACTGAGCATTCAGTCTATGCCAGAGTCACAACCGCGACAAGAACCCGGGACGAGCCGCGGGAGGTCAGGTGAGCGGTGCCCGCGACCCCGTCCCGCCGATGCGACGGCGTTCGTTCCTTCGCCTGGCGGCGACAGCGGCCGGACTGCCCGCGGCGGGCACACTCGCGGGATGCCTGCGCGCCGCGCAGTCGCGCACGGTGTCGGGTTCGCTGACGCTCGCAGCGCCGAACCACCCTGTCACCTGGCCGATCGCAGCCGGCAACGAGCCGATCGCCGACAACCTGACCCCCGAGCGAAACGCGACGCTGCGCCTGTACAACTACGCCGACTACATCGGCCCGAGCGTCGTGAAGGCGTTCGAGAAGAAGTACGCGCAGTACAACGTGAACGTCACCGTGTCGACCTTCAACGACACCGACGAGGCGATCACCAAGATCCGCACCGGCGCGGTGCCGTACGACATCTACTTCCCCAGCTACGACCAGATCAGCCGGTTGGTGGCCGCGCAGCTCGTCCGCCCGCTCAACCATTCGTACCTGACCAACATCGACAACGTCTGGCCCGCGTTCCAGAACCCCTGGTACGACCAGGAGTGGCGCTACACGATCCCGTACACCGTCTACACGACCGGCATCGGCTGGCGAGCCGACCTGGTGAGCACGGACATCGCAACCCTCGCGAACCCCTACGACACGCTTTGGAACTCGGCCTACCGCGGCAAGACCGCAGTCATCGACGACTGGCACACCGCGATGGGAATGTGCCTGCTGCGCGAGGGAAGGACCGACATCAACACCGCGTCGTCGGCAGACCTCGCCCTCATCAACCGCCAGCTGGCCGACCTGCAACAGACGACCCAACCCAAGGTCACGATCACGATGTACAACGACCTGCCCGCCGGGCAGCTCGGGCAGTGCCAGATGTGGTCGGGCGACGTGGTCAACGCGCAGTACTACCTGCCCAAGGGCACGTCGGTGGACGTGTTGCGGTACTGGTTCCCCGATGACGGCAAGGGCATGGTCGACAACGACCTGATGGTCGTGCTGAAGGGCGGCCAGAATCCGGTGCTCGCCCATCTGTTCCTGCAGCACGTTCTGGACACGAAGACGGCCCTGGCCAACTTCGGCTACGTGGGTTACCAGCCGCCACAGCGTTCGCTCGTTCCTGACACGGTCGTCGCGCGCGGGTTCGTCCCGAAGAACCTGGCGAGTGCGGTCGTGCGCGAGGAGTACTTCGACGTCGGTTACCGCCTGCTTGAGCTGAGCGTCGACAACGATGCCGCATGGCACCGGATCTGGCTCGCGTTCAAGGCGGGCGCGTGACGAGCGCTCCGGCCCGCAGGCGCATCCGGCTCTCGCCCTGGCCGCTGCTGTCGCTGCCCGGACTCGCGTGGCTGGCGTTGTTCTTCCTCACCCCGCTGTACGTGGTGCTCGCGATCGTCTTCGGCGCGACGGACCCGACCTTCCGTACGCCAGCGCCGATCTGGAATCCGCTGCACTGGCGCGCCGGTCAGCTGACGTATGTGCTCGACCGGATCGTCGGGAAGAACGCCGTGTTCGGCCCGGCGCTGTTACGCACCGTCGTGTACGTCGTGCTCGCCAGCGCGCTCTGCGTCGCCATCGCCTTCCCGGTCGCCTATTACGTCGCCCGGCTCAGCTCGAAACGCAAGGGGCTCATCCTGGCATTGCTCATCGCGCCGTTCTGGATCAGCTACATGATGCGGATGCTCGCGTGGGTGAACGTGCTCGGTTCGGACGGACTCTTCAACAAGGCCCTGAGTCTCGGCGGTCTGTTCGACGTGCACGTGAACTGGCTGTCCGGACGCAGCGTCGTCGTGATCCTCGGCCTGGTCTACGGCTACGTCCCGTACATGATCCTGCCGCTGTACGCAGGACTTGATCGCCTTCCCCAGTCGATGCTCGAGGCGGCCCGCGATCTGGGCGCCAACCGGGTGCGCGCCTTTGTGCGCGTCGCTCTGCCGATGTGTCGTCCGACGATCATCGCGGGCGTCCTGCTGACGTCGCTGCCGATGCTCGGCGACTACTACACGAACGATCTGCTGTCCGGCTCACCCCGCACGGCGATGGCCGGCAACCTGATCGACCAGACCGTGTTGACACCGGGCGAGACGGGCTACGCCGGCGCCTTCGTGCTGCTCGTCCTCATCGCGTCGCTGCTACCCATGCTGTACTACGTGCGCTCGGTCGCGCGGGGCGAGCTGACCGCCACATGAACCCGGTGCGGTGGTGGCGCGACCCGTGGCGCAAGCCGCGCATCCTGTTGGCGATCACAGTCGTCTACCTGCTGTGGTCGCTCCTGCCGGTCGTCGTCGCGGTCGTCTTCTCGTTCAACGACGGACGGTCGCGTACCAGCTGGCAGGGCTTCTCGATGCGGTGGTACTGGGGCGACCCCGTCCGCTCCGTATGGCACGACGCGAGCTTGCACACCGCGGTCGTGCAGACGATCAAACTCGGCGTCCTGACCACGGTCATCACGGTGCCGCTGGGCGTGCTCTTCGCGATCGGCATCGACCGCTGGCGCGGCCGGTTGCCCGAGACCGCCAACGCACTGATGCTGTTGTCGTTCGTGATCCCGGAGACCCTGCTCGCCGTCTCGTTGCTGTTCCTCATCACGATCATCGCCGTGCCGTTCTACCTCGGCACCACGGCGCAGGTGGTCGGCCTGGTGACCTTCCAGCTGTCCTATCCCGCGGTCCTCGTGCGAGCGCGCCTGGCCACGATCGGGCGCCACTACGAGGAGGCAGCCCAGGATCTCGGGGCCTCCCCTGTCGGCGCGCTGCGCCGGGTGATCCTGCCGATGCTCACCCCGGCCATCTTCGCGAGCACCGTGCTGGTGTTCGCCGACGTCATCGACGACTTCGTGATCGTGCGCTACCTGTCCGGCGACGCGTCCACCGAACCGGCCTCGGTCAAGATCTACAACACGGCGCGCGCGGCACCCACACCGGCGCTCAACGCGCTCGCCACCATCCTGTTGGTGACCTCGCTGATCGTGGTTGCCGCCGGGTACGCCATCTTCCGTATCCTGACCCGTGGTGACACGACACATGCCGATCGCAGCGTCGGCGCGTTTGCCGGCGAGGTCTAGCGCCGCCGCTGCGGTCGCTCTAGGCTGACTGTATGTTCAATCAGGACGCAGCGCCGGTCGGGTCTGACGAACTCGAAGCCGCACTCGCACCGTTCGGCTCGTCGCGGATGCTGCCGCGGGCTGCCTACGTCGACCCCGCGGTCTTCGCGTGGGAGCAGCGCAACATCTTCACGTCCTGGATGTGTGTCGGGTATTCGGCCGACCTGGCCGAACCCGGCGCCCAGCAGGCTGTAGCCGTCGGCGCGGGCACGGTGCTGCTCACCCGCGACGAGGACGGCGGGATCCACGCGTTCGCGAACACCTGCCGCCACCGCGGGCACGAATTGCTCCAATGTGGCGAGACGACCAAGCGGCGCAGCATCGTGTGCCCGTACCACTCGTGGTCGTACCGGCTGGACGGGTCACTGCGCAACGCCCCGAGCCTGCGCAACGAGCCCACGTTCGATGCAACCTCGTTCGGTCTGGTCCCGCTCCGGGTCGTCGACTGGCACGGCTGGCTGTTCGTCGACTCCAGCGGCACCGCCGGCCCGTTCGCCGAGCACGTGGCGGGCAGCGACGAGATCGTCGGCTCCTACCGGCCCGAGAATTTGCGAATCGTGGCCCGGCACTCCTACGAGCTTGCCTGCAACTGGAAGGTGATCGCCGAGAACTACCAGGAGTGCTACCACTGCTCGACAATCCATCCCGAGCTCTCGCGCATCAGCCCGCCCACCAGCGGCGACAATCTCGCGCTGCCGGGACAGTGGATGGGCGGGTCGATGGATCTCATCCCCGAGGCCGACACGATGTCGTTGGACGGGCGAAGCGGCGGCGTCGCGATCGCCGGGCTGTCGGACGTCGAGCGCCGCACAGTGATGTACCTGGTCGGCTATCCGAACCTGCTCGTCAGTCTGCATCCCGACTACGTGATGACCCACCTGATGACACCCGTGGCCGTCGACCGCACCCATGTCGAGTGCGCCTGGGCGTTCCCCCGCGAGGTGAGCGACCAGCCGGGGTTCGACCCGTCCTACGCGGTGGACTTCTGGGATCTCACCAACCGCCAGGACTGGGCCGCCTGCGAATCGGTGCAGCGCGGCCTGACCTCACCGCACGCGCGGCCGGGGCCCTTGGCGAAGGAGGAGGACGGCGTGTACCAGTTCGTGACTCGAGTGGCGCGCGCCTACCAGGGCCGCCGACCGTGAACGCGGTCGCCGATCGGCTGGGCAAGGTCGGGCTGCCGGCCCCGATCGGTGAACTGGCAGGCCGGCACTGGGACGTCGTCGTGGTCGGCGGCGGCCACAACGGGCTGACGTGTGCGGCCTACCTCGCCCGCGCCGGCAAGCAGGTGCTCGTGCTCGAGGCCCGCGACCGCCTCGGCGGCGCATGCACCCTCGAGCAGCCCTTCGACGACGACCGCTACGTCATCAGTCCGTGCGCGTACGTGGTCGGCCTGTTGGACGAGGACGTGATCACCGATCTCGCACTGACCAAGCGCGGGCTCGAGATCTACGTCGCCGACCCACAGCTGTGGGTGCCCTTCGACGACGGCACGGCGTTCGCGCAGTGGATGGACCACGAACGCACGGTGGCCGGGCTGCGCGAACTCGGCCTGCCCGGTAAAGAGATCGACGGCTACGTCGCCTACGAGAAGTTCTTCGACGACATGCGGCTCAAGCTGCGCAAGGGACCACGCGACACATGGGTGGGCGACTCGCCGTCGCGCGCGGAGCTTGAAGAGATCCTCGGCGAGCAAATGATGATCGACGCGCTCTTCGACGCGTCGATCGCCGAGGTGCTCGACGAGTTCGTCACCGACCAGCGCCTCAAGGACGCGCTGTTCGGCCAGGGTGTGATCGGCACGTTCGCCGGTCCCCGCGATCCCGGCACGGCCTCGGTGAAGCTGATGCACTACCAGGGCGACCTGCTCGACGAGGGCCCGATCTGGGGCTACGTGCGCGGCGGAATGGGCATGGTCAGTTTCGCCATCGCCGACGCTGCGCAGGATGCCGGCGCGGTGCTCGCCTGCGGCGTCCCGGTGGGCGACATCGTCCCGGGCGAAGGGGTCCGTCTCGACGACGGCACATTCATCGCGGCCACGACGGTCGTCAGCAACGCCGACCCCAAACGGTTGCTCGGCATGGTCGCGGACACGGCGATGCCGACTGAATACCGCAGGCGCCTCGAGGCATGGGACATCCGCAGCCCCGTGGTCAAGTTCAACTCGACGCTGTCGCGGCTGCCGTCGTGGACGGCCGCTCCGGGCGAGACGTTCATGGCGCGCGGCACGGTCGACGTCACCACCGGTCTGGACGACGCCCAGGCGGCGTTCGAGCGGTGCGCGCGCGGCGAACCCGCCGTCGGGTTCGGCGAGATCTACGTGCAGACGCTGCACGATCCGTCGCCGGCGCCCGCCGGCAAGCACCTGATGAGCGTGTTCGGCCAGTACGCGCCGTACGACGTGAGCGGCGGGTGGGACGCCCGCCGCGACGAGGTGGCGCGACAGTTCATCGACCTGATCGCGCGGTTCGCGCCCGACTTCGAGGACTGCCTGGAGAACTACGAGGTGCTGGGTGCTCCCGACATCGAAGCGCGGGTTGGTCTGACGGGCGGGCACATCTTCCAGGGCGAGGTGCGTCCGGACCAGATGTGGGAACACCGGCTCACGCCGCGCACGCCGATGCCCGGTGTCTACCTCTGCGGAGCGGCAACGCACCCGGCCGGCAGCGTCATAGCCACGAACGGCAGGAATGCGGCGTCAGCAGTGCTCGCAGACCTCGATCGCAGCTGACCCGACCACCGGCTCGCCGACGCGCTGCGGCGGCAGGTCGAACACCACCAGGAACCGCTGCGCGAGTGGCCCGATGAGCACCGCGTAGGCCACCGTCCCGACGCCGACACTGCCGCCGAGCACCCAACCGGACACCAGCACCGCGACCTCGATCCCGGTGCGCACCAACCGGATGGAACGTCCCGTACGACTCGAGAGACCCGTCATCAGACCGTCGCGCGGGCCCGGCCCGAAGTGCGCGCCGATGTACATCCCGGTGGCCACCCCGCCGAGCAGGATGCCGCCGGCGAGGCCCACCGTACGCAGCCACATGCCGTGCAAGGCCGGCAGCAGATCCAGATTCGCGTTGATCGAGACTCCGACCAGCACGACGTTCGACACCGTCCCCAGGCCCGGGCGCTGCCGCAGCGGGATCCACAGGAGCAGCACCAACGCACCGACCACGATCACCACGGTCCCGAGCGCCAGACCGACATGCCGCGACACGCCCTGGTGGAACACGTCCCAGGGATCGAGCCCCAACCCGGCCCGCACCTGCACGGCAGCACCGAGGCCGTAGAGCCACAGCCCGACATAGAGCTGGGCGAGCCGTCGAGCAGTACGCGTCCAGGCCATAACCTCACCATGGCCCTCCGCACCCCTCGAATCACCGGCCAATCGGCGCCAAATGGCTGGCCCAACAGGCCAATCGCGTGGCAGACTGGCCTGATGGCTACCGCTTCGCGGATCGGTGGACGCGCCCTGGCCGCGCTGCTGCCCGATCTGCACACCCAACGCGGTCCGGTCTACGCGGCCCTGTGCGAGGCCGTGACCGCCCTCGTTCTCGACGGCCGGATCGCCACGGAGACCCGGCTGCCGTCCGAACGGGAACTCGCCACCGCGCTGCAGCTCAGCCGCGCGACCGTGACCGCTGCCTACGACGCGTTGCGATCGTCAGGTTTCCTGACCAGCCGTACCGGGTCGGGCAGCTACGTCAGCGTGCCGGCCGGTTCGCGGCCCGGTCCGTCGCTGGCCCGGTGGCGTCGCGGTATCGACGTCGAGAATGTCATCGACCTGTCGTGCGCCGCGCTCGCCGCACCCGCAGGTGTGCTGCAGGACGCCCTCCCGGCCGCGACGGCGGCACTGCCCCGCTATGCCGAGACCGAGGGGTACGAACCGGCCGGCCTACCGGTCTTGCGCCAGGCCATCGCCGACCGGTTCACGTCCCGCGGAGTTCCCACCGACGCCGGAACACATCCTGGTCAGCAACGGCGCGATGCACGCGTTCGACCTCGTGCTGCAGCTGCTGATCGGTCCCGGCGACCGCGTGCTCAGCGAGTTGCCGACCTATCCCGGCGCGATCGACGCCGTGCGCCGCATCGGCGCCCGCACGGTCTCGGTGCCCACTGCGTCCGGCGGCTGGGACGTCGCGACGATGCGCGCAACGCTTCGCCAGACCGCGCCGCGACTGGCCTATCTGATCCCTGACTTCCACAACCCCACCGGTGCGCTGATCGACGACGACGCACGGCGCGAGGTCTTGCGTGCTGCGCGCCAGACCGGCACGACGGTCGTTGTCGACGAGTCCTTCGTCGAGCTGGGCTTCTGCGCCGGCATGCGCAGCGCCGCAGCCATCGATCCGTCGGTGATCATCGTCGGTTCACTGTCCAAGGCGGTGTGGGGCGGCCTGCGGATCGGCTGGATCCGTGCGTCCGCCGAACTGGTGCAGCGACTCGCCGCACTGCGCGCGTCGATCGACATGGGCGGCGCCGTGCTCGAGCAACTCGTCGCGGCCCAGATCGTGCCGCGGCTCCCGGAGCTCATGCCGGCGCGAGTGACGATGCTGCGCGAACGACGCGACGCATTGGCCGCCGCGCTGCACGAGCACCTGCCGGAGTGGAACTTCGTCCTGCCACGTGGCGGCATCTCGCTGTGGGCCGAGCTGGACGCGCCGCTGTCGACCTCGCTGACCATGCTGGCTGCGCCTGCCGGTGTCATCGTCGTGCCCGGATCCCGATTCGGCGTCGACGGCACGTTGGAACGATTCCTGCGGGTGCCGTTCTCGCTGCCGGCCGATCAGCTCGACGTCGCGGTCGCGCGACTTGCCACCGTGTGGCGCGGACTGGACCGGTCCGCTGCGCGCACCGGCGTCGCCGCGCGGCAACTCGTCGTGGCCTGAGCTCAGACGGGGACGGCCGCGTCGACGCGCGACGCCGTCCGCGCGCGCCTGCGCGGCGACCGCACTCGCGACCGCAGGGGCTACGCGCGGATCGAACGGCGTCGGGACGATGTGGTCGGCCCGCAGATCGTCGGCGACGACGTCGCCGAGCGCGGTCGCCGCCGCGAGCTTCATGCCTTCGGTGATCGCCGTGGCACCCGCGTCGAATGCCCCCGCGAACACGCCGGGGAACGCGAGGACGTTGTTGATCTGGTTCGGATAGTCACTGCGTCCGGTCGCCACCACCGCGGCATGCCGATGGGCGACGGACGGCTGCACCTCGGGCGTCGGATTCGCAAGCGCGAAGATGATCGCGTCGGGTGCCATCCGCGCCACTGACTCCTCCGCGACCGCCCCGGCGCTCAGCCCGAGGAACACATCCGCACCGACGAGCGCATCGTCGAGACTGCCGCTGCACCCGAGCCGGTTCGTCGTCTGCGCGAGTTCGACCTTCACTGCGGTCAAGCCGACCCGACCGGGGTGCACCACCCCGCGCGAGTCGGCCACCGCGATGTCACCGATGCCGGCGGCCAGCAGCATCTTCGTGCACGCGACGCCTGCCGCGCCGGCGCCCGAAACGACCACGCGGAGCTCGGCCAGCGTCCGTCCGGTCACGCGGGCGGCATTGCGCAGTGCGGCGAGCACCACGATCGCGGTGCCGTGCTGGTCGTCGTGGAACACGGGGATCGACAGCCGCTCGCGCAGCCGTCGCTCGATGTCGAAGCAGCGCGGCGCCGAGATGTCTTCGAGGTTGATCCCGCCGAAGGACGGCGCCAGGCGCTCGACGGTCTCCACGATCTCGTCCGGGTCAGTGGTCGACAGCACGATCGGCACGGCATTGAGGCCGGCGAACTCACTGAACAGCGCCGCCTTCCCCTCCATCACCGGAAGGGCCGCGAGCGGGCCGATGTTGCCGAGACCCAGCACCGCGGTGCCGTCGCTGACGACAGCGACCAGGCGCGAGCGCCAGGTGTACCTGCGCGCCAGGCTCTCGTCCTCGTGGATCGCGGTACACACCTCGGCGACACCGGGTGTGTATGCCAACGACAGCGCGTCACGGTCGACCAGCGGCATCGTGCTGCGCACTGTCAGCTTGCCGTTCTCGTGCGCGCGGAACACCGCACTGTCCGGGTCGAAACCCACTTTGTAACGCCCCCATCGCGCTGCTGAGCCGTGGCGGCCAGGTTACGGCCGGTTGGTGGTCCTTCGGGGGTCGCCCTGTGTCGGTCTCGATTCTCGCACATTGCGCTGTCCGGATTTGTCCGGTCACTTGTTGACAGCGCATCCAGGTAGACGGCGAGCTGTCGACGCGTAAGGGTCGATCAATTGCGTGCGTCGACACGCGAATCCCCGATGGAGGTTTGATGTCCCGTCTCATCGTGACGGCGGCTGCCGGCAGCGCATTGCTCGCCGCAGCAGCCTTCCTCGCACCCGCTTCCGCGACGGCGTCGGTGACGCATCACTCGAGTGAGCGCACCTGTGCCGCCGCGCGAGCGGGCTACGCCGCGTGTCTCGCCCGCGTCGTGACCGACTCCGCAGGCCATCCGATGGCCCGCACGGTCCGGCCGAACGCCACCCCGTCCGGTTACGGCCCCGCCGACATCCAGTCCGCGTACAAGCTCAGCTCGACGGCGGGCGCCGGGCGCACCGTCGCAATCGTCGATGCCTACAACGACCCGACCGCCGAGGCCGACCTCGCCACTTACCGCTCGCAGTACGGCCTGGCGTCGTGCACGACGGCGAACGGCTGTTTCCGGAAGGTGAGCCAGACCGGCACGACCAGCTACCCGCGCACCAACGCCGGGTGGGCGACCGAGATCAGCCTCGACCTCGACATGGTCTCGGCCGCCTGCCCCGCATGCAAGATCCTGCTCGTCGAGACGAAATCCGCGTCGTTCTCCGACCTTGGCACCGGTGTCAACTACGCCGCGAAGCAGGGCGTCTCGGCGATCAGCAACAGCTACGGCGGAAGCGACTCGGCACAGAGTTCGGCGTACGACCACCCGGGCATCGCCGTCACGGCCTCGACGGGTGACAGCGGCTACGGCATCGAGTCCCCCGCCAGCTACGACACCGTGGTGGCGGTCGGCGGCACCAGCCTGAGCCGGGCGAGCAACACCCGCGGGTGGAGCGAGTCGGCCTGGAGCGGCGCAGGTAGCGGCTGCTCCACGCTCAACGCCAAGCCGAGCTGGCAGACCTCGGCCACGCAGTGCTCGGGCAAGGCCGCCGCGGACGTATCCGCAGTCGCCGATCCGAACACCGGCGTCGCCGTGTACGACTCGACCCCGTACCAGGGCTACAGCGGATGGCAGGTCTACGGCGGCACCAGCGCGTCGTCGCCGATCATCGCCAGCGTCTACACCGAGTCGGGCAACACGGCCGGCTACCCGGCGAGCTACACCTGGTCGCACGCGTCCGGCCTGAACGACGTCACGACCGGTTCGAACGGATCGTGCTCGCCGTCGGTGTGGTGCCACGCAGGCACCGGCTGGGACGGCCCGACCGGGCTCGGCACGCCGAGCGGGACCAGCAGCTTCTGACGCTGTTCGACCGACAGCCCGCATCACTCCCGACGAGTGGTGCGGGCTCTGTCGTTCACATCCGTCGTTCACACATCCGTCGTTCGATCCGTCGATCAGTCCGGGCGGCGGCGCCCCGCGGGGTTCGGGTGCACACACCTGTTTCACCGTTTCCGCCACTTGATCCCACGTTCGGCGCTCAGCGACGAAGGCGCGGCAGGCGCGCCACCACCCGGGCCTCGACGTCCGCCACGCCGTGCACGGTGCTGTCGCCGCCCGCGAACGGGTTGTCCGAGACCAGCCACCACCCGTCCTCGTCGCGGCGCGCGGCTCGTTTGAGCACGAGCAGATCGGGCAGGTCACGGAATCTGGCAAGCACGATGTCACCAGGGCGGACGCGGGCGCCGTGGCGCACGAGGACGGTGTCGCCGTTGCGCAGCGCAGGTGTCATCGAGGGCCCGCTGACGCGCACCAATTGCCACGCAAGCATCCGTCGATAGTGCCCCGAAGCCTGACCAGCCGCCGGAGTAGGGTCGCTTTTGAGGAACACCAAACCCCACCAAATCCACGCTCGATCAGAGAGGTCAAGGTATGCGTCTCTTCCGTCCGATCACGACAGCGCACGCACACTGCGATTTGCCGTGTGGCGTCTACGACCCGGCACAGGCCCGCATTGAAGCCGAGTCGGTCAAGGCGATCATGGAGAAGTACCAGGGCAACGACGACCCGGTCTTCCGCACACGTGCACTGATCATCAAGGAGCAGCGCGCCGAGCTGGTCAAGCACCACCTGTGGGTGCTCTGGACCGACTACTTCAAGCCGCCGCACTTCGAGAAGTACCCGCAGCTGCACGAGCTGTTCAACAAGGCGACCAAGGCCGCGGGAGCATCCGGCGGCAAGGGTGAGGTCGACCCCGCCAAGGGCGACGAGCTGCTCGAGCTGATCAAGGAGATCGACACGATCTTCTGGGAGACGAAGAAGGCCTCCTGACCTAGTGACAGCGAACGACCCGAAGGCCGGCTCCTACGTGGGGCCGGCCTTCGTGATGCCCCCTGAGGTCGACGACGGCGCGCAGCTGTGGCTCGTCCGCCACGGCCAGACCGAGTGGAGCCGCGACGGCAAGCACACCGGCCGCACCGACGTCCCCCTCACCGACCGCGGCGAGGCCGAGGCGCGCGCCCTGGCGCCCTTGCTGGACAAGCTCGCACCCGCGCGCGTGCTGTCGAGCCCGCGGACGAGAGCGACACGGACGGCCGAACTCGCCGGCCTGCACATCGACGAGATCGACCCCGACCTCGCCGAGTGGGACTACGGCGACTACGAGGGTCTGACGAGCTCCGAGATCCACCGAACCGTCGCCGACTGGACCATCTTCACGCACGGGGCCGCCGGAGGTGAGACCATCGACGCGGTTCGGCAGCGAGCCGACCGCGTGCTCGCTCGCGCGGCAACGTCTTTGATCGACGGCCCGGTCGTACTCGTGGCACACGGACACATCAGCCGGGTGCTTGGTGCGCGATGGATCGGGTTGCCCGTGCAGGGAGGAGCGAACCTGTTGCTCGACGAGGCCGCCCCGAGCGTTCTCGGTGCCCAGAAGGGCGTCCCGGTGATCGTGCACTGGAACCGGCCCAACCCCGCGTCCGAGGAGGACTCCAGTGAGTGATCGCGACAGCGACGGTGCCGGCAACGGCGGTACCGATGCCGCCCGGGCCGCCGACATCGACCACGACGTCGTCGACATCAGCGTCCCGGCCCGTGGCGTGTACGTCGCCACGCTGCGTCTGGCCGCGACGAGCCTCGCGGCGCGGTGCGACCTGACGGTCGACGACATCGACGACCTCGGGCTCGCCGTCGACGAGGCGTGCGCGCTGCTGTTACCGCACGCGGAGCCCGACACGACCCTGTCGGGCCATTTCGAGCTCGAATCCGGCTGCCTGACGGTGACGACCGCGGTGCACGCCCCCGACGCCGACGCTGCCAGCCCCGACCGCGACGGCTTCGCGTGGAGCCTGCTCTCGGCGCTCGCCTCCGACGTCGAGGTCGCGGGCGACGGCGGAATGCTGTCGATCACGGTGACCAAGCGGCGAGAAACAGCGTCGGCGTGACCACCTCCTCCACATCGGCCGACGAGCGCGAGGGACCACCGGCGGGTCAACTGCTCGCCGAGCTGCACTCGCTCGACGAGGACGACCCGCGCCGCCGCGGGTTGCGGGACCGGCTCGTCGAGTTGCACATGCCGCTGGTCGTGTACCTCGCCCGGCGCTTCTCCGGCCGCAACGAGCCCATGAACGACCTCGTCCAGGTCGGCTCGATCGGGCTGATCAAGGCGATCGACCGCTTCGACCCGTCGCGCGGGCTGGAGTTCTCGACGTACGCGACGCCGACGATCCTCGGCGAGCTCAAGCGGCATTTCCGCGACACCGGCTGGCTGATCCACGTCCCGCGCCGGGCCCAGGAGCTGCAGACCACGCTGAACGCGGCCCGTGCCGATCTGTCGCAGGAGCTCGGCCGGGCGCCGACCGTGCGCGAGCTGTCGCAGCGCATCGACGTCGCGGAGGACGCCGTGATCGAGGCGCTCGACGCCGCGCGGGCGTACTCGGGCGTGCCGCTCGACGTCCTGGCCCCGCCCGGCGAGAGCGTGCCGGAACACCCGATGCTCGGCATCGTCGACGAGGGGTTCGAGCAGGTCGAGCAACGTGCGGTGCTGCGCGACGTGATCAGTCAGCTGCCCGAGGCCGAGCGCGAGATCCTGTTGCTGCGGTTCGTCGCGAACAAGACGCAGACCGAGATCGCCGCCCTCGTCGGCGTCTCGCAGATGCAGGTGTCGCGGCTCGTCGCCCGAGGCCTGAAGAAGCTGCGCGCAAGCCTCGGCGCCCCCGAACCCGACCCCAAGAAATAGCCCGCCTTCTGGTATCGAATCATCATGATCGAGCGCGAGTTATGGCGGTTCGATATACCAGAAGCAGGGTGGGCGCCAGTTGATCAGCGGGTGAGGTCGCGGTCGAGCGCGTCGCGCGCCGGCGGCGTGAACACCAGGAACAGCACGGCGAGCGCGGCGAGCATGATCGGCGCGCCGTACTCGACCCGGCCGGCCTGGAACCACAGGCTGTAGGACACCGGCACCGCCAGCAGCTGCAGCACGACGATCGGCGACCGTGCGGCCGGTCGCAGCAACAGCAGCGCCCGCGCCGCCGCGCCGAGCACGAAGGCACCGACCAGCGCCAGCGCTGCGCCGAGCAGCGCGCGCCACACGTCCTTCGGATCGCCGGTCACCGTCTTCACGACCAGGACGGCGGCCGCCCCGACCAGGCCGAGGGCCTCGAGTGTGATGATCGCCGCGGCGGCGCGCAGCGGGCCGGGCACGCCCGCCAGGCTCGGCTTGTCCACCCGGCCAACGGTAGGCGATCGGTATTGTTCGACCTCGTGCGCGTCCTGGTCATCTCCAACCCGCGCGCGACGGCCACCACCGCGCGCGAACGCGATGTGCTCACCCACGCCCTCGGCAGCGACGCTCAGCTCGATGTGGAAGAGACCGCCAACCGTGGCCACGCCGCCGCGCTCGCCTGCCGGGCCATGCGCAACGGGACGGACGTGGTGGTCGCCTTCGGCGGCGACGGCACGGTCAACGAGGTCGTGAACGGCCTGCTCACCGACGGGCTGCACGACAAGGTCCCGGCACTCGGCGTGGTGCCGGCGGGATCGACCAACGTGTTCGCCCGGGCACTCGGCCTGCCGCAGACCCCGATCGAGGCGACCGGGGTCGTCCTGGAGGCACTGCGTACCGGGCGCCGACGCCCGGTGAGCCTCGGCGCCGTCACGCTCGGCGGCGACGAGCGCTGGTTCATCTTCGCCGCCGGGATGGGCTTCGACGCCGCGATCGTGGCCGGCGTCGAGAAGTGGCGCAACAAGGGCCGGCCGTCCACCCACCGCCTGTACGCCCGAGTCGGGATCCGCGAGTTCTTCCGCTCCGACCGCCGCCACCCGCACCTGCGCATCGAGTTGCCCGACGGCACCGGCTACGACGACATCCACATGGTCGTGGTGACCAACACCGACCCCTGGACCTACGTCGGCAACCGGCCGCTGCGGCCGACCCCCGACACGAACTTCGACACCGGGCTGGGCCTCTACGCCCGCCGCCGGATGAGCACTGCTGGGGTGCTGTTCAGCATGGCCAGGCTGTCCGGGAAGCACCCGCGGATCGGCCGCCGTGGCGCTGTGACCGGGCACGATCTCGACGGGTTGACGGTGCTTGCCGACGATCCCACGCCGGTTCAGGTCGACGGCGACTACCTCGGACTCCACGAGAAGCTGGTGTTCCGAACCGCCATAAAGGCACTGAAAGTGCTGGTCTGACCCGCTGATCTGTCCTGATTCATACCCTTTCGGGGCTCGACCTCAGCGTCATACGCGCGTACTTTTGGCCCGTCGACAACGACATGAGAGCGCGCCGAGTTTGGTGAATTGGCACTTGCCGCTCGACGGCAATTCGACAACGCTGGCAAACAAGACCCGGTGACCACGACGGGCTCCAACAGGTGAGCTGGCTTGCATCTGAGCCGAGTTGCTTGAACGTTGAGCTTGCTCGTGAAAGGATTCACAAGCGTAGACCGAGCGGACGTTGCCGCGCACCTACGACGACGTGAGGAGAAAGACGAATGGATTGGCGTCACCGCGCGATTTGCCGTGACGAGGACCCCGAGTTGTTCTTCCCTATCGGGAACACCGGTCCCGCACTCCTACAGATCGAGCAGGCCAAAGCCGTATGCCGTCGGTGCCCGGTGATCCAGCAGTGCCTGGCGTGGGCCCTGGAAAGCGGTCAGGACGCCGGCGTGTGGGGCGGCCTGTCGGAGGACGAGCGGCGCGCCCTGAAGCGCCGCAATGCGCGCGCGAGGGCCCGGCTGGCCTGAGTTCTCCGCGGACAGCTGATGCCGGTCGTGCTTCACGACCGGCATTTCGGCATTTCGGGTCTCCTGTTCCGAGCTTCATCCCCCGACCCGGGCGCGGCGCGCGAGCGGCATCAGCACCGTCGCGCTCGTGCCGGCTTCGGCACCGCGGCGCTCGAGCGTGACGGTGCCGTCCAGCTCGCCGGCCACCAGCGTCCGAACGATCTGCAACCCGAGCTCGCCCGAGGTCTGCTCGAAGCCGGCCGGCAGCCCCGCGCCGTCGTCCTCGACCCGCAGCTCCAGCCCGCCCCGGTCGCGCCTCGCGTTGACCACCACCGACCCGCTCGCGCCGTCCGGGAACCCGTGCTCCAGCGCGTTCTGGACGAGCTCGGTGAGCACGAGCACGAGCGCCGTGGCCACCTCCGCCGCCAGCTCGCCGAAGGTGCCGACCCGGCGCACCTCGATGCGCCCCCGCGAGCCCATCACGTCGGTGAGCATCCCGAGCAGGCGGTCGACGACCTGATCGAAGTCGACCTCCTCGTCGACCGACACCGACAGTGTCTCGTGCACGAGCGCGATGGACGCCACCCGTCGCATCGACTCCTCGAGCGCGAGGCGCGCCTCGGGCACGGCGACGCGGCGCGCCTGCAACCGCAACAGCGCCGCGACCGTCTGCAGATTGTTCTTCACGCGATGATGGATCTCGCGGATGGTCGCGTCCTTGCTCATCAACGCGCGGTCGCGGCGGCGCAGCTCGGTGACGTCCTGCATCAGCAGCAGTGCGCCGAGCGTCTCGCCGCGCGGCCGCAGCGGGATCGCCCGGAACAGCACCGTCGCTCCCCCGCCCTCGACCTCGATGGAGGCCGGCTGACCGCCGTCGATCGCCGCCTCGACCGCGTCACCGAGATCGCTCGCGTCGAACGGGTCGTCGGCCACGCCGCTGGTGAGCTCGTGCAGCGGTTCGCCGACCACCGTCCCGGTCACGCCGAGCCGGCTGAAGGCCGACAGCGAGTTCGGGCTCGCGTAGATGATCGTGCCGTCGGGCTCGAGCCGCAGCACACCGTCACCGACTCGGGGGCCGGAGCCCTCCTCCTCGCTCGCGTCCGGGTTCGGGAACGTGCCGTCGGCGACCATCGCGGACAGGTCCGCCGCGGTCTGCAGATACACCAGTTCCAGCTGGGACGGGGTGCGCACGCTGGCCAGGTTCGCGTCCTTGCCGAGCACCGCGAATACATCGGTGTTCGTGCCGTCGAGCCGGATCGGTATCGCCTCGCGCCGGATCGGCAGGTCGCCGTCCCAGTCGGGTTCGGTCTCGCGGAAGATCCGCGCCTCGCTGAACGCCGTCTGCACCGGCACGGCCCGGTCGGCGCGGATGATCACGCCGACCTGGTCGTGCTGGTAGGCCGTCGGGCCGGTCGTCGGGCGGCACTGCGCGGCGCAGAGGAACGCGCGGGTCGTGCCCGCCTCGCCGTCGTGCAGCTCGACCGGTAACCAGAGCAGCAGGTCGGCGAAGGCGAGATCCGACAGCAACTGCCACTCGCCGACGAGGCGCTGCAGGTGATCGATCTGCGCGTCGTCGAGCGTGGTGCGGGACGACAGCAGCTCCGACAACGCCGACACGCGATCAACCTTGCCATGGGCGTCGAGCACGCTCGCAGACCGCATCGCACAAATCTGACGTTTGGGGCGCTATGGTCACTCACACGCGGACCCCTCACGCCCCGGGAGGCTGTCGATGACGATCGATGCCGATGCCGAGCAGCACGACGAACCGAGCGAAGTTCGGCCCCTACCGACGAACGCGAAAGTGCTCGCCGGACTGCTTCTCGCGATACCGATGGTCGCGCTCGCACTCGTGCCGACCTACTCCTACGAAACCCCGAAGTTGTGGGGCATGCCGTTCTTCTACTGGTACCTGCTGCTGTGGGTCGTCATCACGCCGATCTTCACCGGCGGCGCGTACCTCGTCATCACCAGGGCGCGGGGAGGGCGGCCGTGAGCGCCGCCGCCCCGACGATTCTCGCCGACGGAACCGGCGTCAACGGCGTCGAACTCGCCGTCGTCATCTTCTTCTTCGCCCTGGTCACCGTCGGCGGATTCTGGGCCGCCCGTTGGCGCCGCTCGGGCGAGCTGCACAGCCTGGACGAGTGGGGGCTGGGCGGTCGCGGCTTCGGCACGGTGATCACGTGGTTCCTGCTCGGCGGCGATCTCTACACCGCCTACACCTTCGTCGCCGTGCCCGCGGCGCTGTACGCGACCGGTGCGGTGAGCGGGTTCTTCGCCGTGCCGTACACGATCATCGCGTACCCGATCATCTTCATCTTCATGCCGAGGTTCTGGAGCGTCGCGCACCGGCACGGCTACGTCACCCCTGCCGACTTCGTGCGCGGCCGCTACGACAGCCGTGGCCTGGCTCTCGCCGTGGCTGTTACCGGCATCCTCGCGACGATGCCGTACATCGCTCTGCAACTCGTCGGCATCCAGGCCGTCGTCACCACGATGGGGCTCGGCGGCACGGGCAGCACCTTCGCCAAGGATCTGCCGCTGATCATTGCCTTCGCCGTCCTCGCGGCCTACACGTACTCGTCCGGCCTGCGGGCGCCGGCGATCATCGCCTTCGTCAAGGACACCCTGATCTACATCGTGATCGTGGTCGCAATCATCTACGTCGCTACGAAGATCGGCTTCGGGACGATGTTCGACTCGGCGAAGGCGCAGATGGCGAAGACGTCGCCGGTCACGGGCAAGCCGGGCGTGTTCATCACGAGCAACGCGAACTACTGGGCGTTCGGCACGCTCGCGTTCGGTTCGGCCCTGGCACTGTTCATGTATCCGCACTCGATGACGGCGGTGCTGTCGGGACGCAGCCGCAACGTGATCCGCCGCAACGCGGCGATCCTCCCGCTGTACTCGCTGATGCTGGCGCTGCTCGCCCTGCTCGGTTTCGCAGCGATCGCCAAGGGTACGAACATCTTCGGCCCTGACGGTGTCGCCAACGCCCAGCTCGCGGTGCCACGCTTCTTCGACCAGGTCTTCCCCGACTGGTTCGCCGGCGTGTGCTTCGCCGCGATCGCGATCGGCGCCCTCGTCCCTGCAGCGATCATGTCGATCGCGGCTGCGAACCTGTTCACCCGCAACATCTACCGCGAGTTCGTCAAGCATGACGCGTCGCCCAAGCACGAGGCGCAGGTCTCGAAGCTGGTCTCGCTCGTGGTGAAGTTCGGCGCGTTGCTGTTCGTGCTCGGCCTGGATGCCCAGAACGCCATCAACTTCCAGCTGCTGGGCGGCGTGTGGATCCTGCAGACGATCATCGCGATCGTCGCCGGTCTGTACACCCGCTGGTTCCACCGCTGGGCGCTGCTCGCGGGGTGGGCCGTCGGCATGGTCTACGGCACGGTCGTCGCGTACCAGCAGCAGGTGCCCGACCTGCACGTCAAGCTCGTCAACGGAGTCAAGACGGTCGTCGGCAGCGGCACGCGACACTTCGGCTCGCCGCTGGCGACCTTCCCGTTCACGGATCAGAAGGTGTACATCGCGATCACGGCCCTGTTGCTGAACGTCGTCGTCGCCGTGGTGGTGACGGTGTTACTGCGCGCGGTGCGGGCACCGGAAGGGACCGACGCCACCAGACCGGGCGACTACTTCGCCGACACCGCGAAGGAGAAGGTGCTCGTCGCGACGACCTGACGCGTCACAGGTGCGGCCCGACGAGCGTGATCGCACGCTCGTCGGGTGCGAACCCGGGCGGGTTGCCCGCGCGCTGCCACGTCGATCGCGAGACGCCGTCGGGCAGCCATTGCGGACGCCAGATGCCGAGCGCGAGATCGAGGTCGGCGAGCGCGTCGTGTACCTGCGCGGTCACTTCGGTGCGCAGGTGCTCGCCCCACACGGCGATCCGCAGCTCACGCACCGAGGACGTCGTTGCGACGACGGCCGCGCTCATCTCGCTGTCAGCGCCCCACATCGATCGGCTGAACACATTTGCCGATCCGATGTTGGCGAACACGTCGTCGATCAGGAACAGCTTCGCGTGGACGGTGCAGCTCTCGATGCGGTGCACGGCGACATTCGCCCGGGCGGCCGGCCGGAGCGGGTCGACCAGCTTCGTCTGCAGGTCCGCATTCAGCTCGCGGTTGATCTCGAGGCCGCCGAAGTCGATGTCCTCCGGATCACGTGTGCCCGAGCCGACCAGGATCACCTTGACCCCGCGAGCCGCCGCCGCGCACAGATGCGGGTAGAGCTCGAATCGCTTGTTGCCACCGACCGATTCCTCGAGGTACTGGTCCTCGAGATAGATGTAGCGCCGCGCCGCACCGATGGCTGCGGTCAGCGTCGTGAAGATCTCCTGGTGCCCGCCCGCGGGCACCAGATCCCAGCCGCGGCGGCGGAACGGCAGATGCGAATCCACCTTGCGGTGGAACGTCGACCGAAGCACGCGCACCGCGACGCCGGACCCCTCGATCGGTGCGGCCGTGGGCGCCGGCGCCGGAGCGGCCAGCGCCCCCGGCGGGTTCAACCGGCGACGATCTGTCGGGCTCGCCAGCCAGTGCTCGTGCGGCAGCGTCAGCGTCTCCTGCCACCGCTCGCGAAAGATGTCCCACACCTTCTGTGCGGCCGGCCCCCGCAGCCGCACCGCCATGTCGTGCCAGCCCCAGCGACCGCCCTCGAGCACCAGGCGGTCGTGCGGCGCTGCGTCCCAGCGGTGCTCGGCGAGGTCGATGCCACTGACGTAGGACGTCAGCATTCCCCCGATGTGCACGACGACGGTCTTCTGATGGTTCGAACCGAGCAGTGCGCTGGAGAAGTCGATGAGTACCCGGCCGCGCAGCGGCGGTTCGTCCGAACCGTTGACCCGCAGTTCGCGCAGGTGGTCGGCGTCGAAGGCGTTGCCCCGGAAGGGCAGCCCGCTGCGCGGCAGGGACGCGGGAAACACCCGTCCGGCGATGAGCAACCGCACGTCGGCGCCTCGAGCGGCGGCCTCTGCGAACTGGCGTCCCAACGGCAGCTGATCGGGATGACCGGCGGGGCGGCCGCGCAGGTCGATCCCGGGTTTGATCTCGAGCCCGCTCGCCAGGATCGTGTCGCCGGGTCCCGCCTTGCCCAGCTGCTCGTCGAGTTCGGCGAAGTAGTGCTCACCGTCGACGAACGGGACCCATTCGGAGTCGCCGACATAAGTCTGGGTGTCCGACGGTGGCGGGAAGTACTGCGCGATCAGGTCCTCGAGGTGGGCAGCGACCTCATCGTCACCGTGCACCATCGTCGGACCGTAGCGCACGCCGCCCCGTCGCCATCGGGAGGGCCGCGACGACGGTGAGGCCACCGTCGGGGTTCGCATCGGCGCGGATCGTGCCTGCGTGGGCGGTGGCGACCGACCGTGCGATCGTGAGGCCTAGGCCCACTCCTGCGCCATGATCGAGCCGGTCGCCGGAGCCGCGCCGGAACGGTTCGAACAGTCCTGCGACGCTTTCCGGCACTACCCGCGGCCCGCTGTTGGTGACGGTGAGGCGTCCGTCCGCGGTGACACCGACGCGCACCCAGCCGCTCGGCTCGTTGTACTTGATCGCGTTCTGGACGAGGTTGGTCACCAGCCGCTCCAGCAGCGGAGCCTCGCCCTCGATCTCGACGGGAGTGAGGTCGGCGTCGAGCTGCAACCCGGCCTTGTCCGCCGAGGGACGCAGGATCTCGACGGCGCCCGCAGCGATGAGATCCAGGCGCTGGGATGTGCGCGAGACCAATCCTCGATCGGTCTCGGCGAGCACCAACAGCCCCTCGATGAGCGCCTCGTTGCGCGCGTTGGTCGCCAGCAGCTGGCGTGACACGAGTTGGAGCTGGTCGGGCGTCAGCGCGTCGGCGAGGCTGATCTCGATCAGCGCGCGCTGCGTGGCCAGGGGGGTACGGAGTTCGTGCGACGCGTTCGCGGCGAAGCGCTGCTGCGCCTGGTAGCCGTCGGCGACGCGGTCGAGCATCGAGTCGATGGCGTCGGCCAGCCGCTTCGCCTCGTCGCCGCGTCGTCCGGCGGCGGACAGGCGCACGCCGAGGCTGGTCGGTCCCAGCCGCGCGACGGTGTCGGCCATCTGGGCGACCGGACGCAGCACCCAGCGGGCCAACATGAAGCCGAACGCGACCATCAGCCCGGTGACCACGATCAGCTGCACCCAGGCGAAGGTCACGCTGTAGTTCTCCGGACCGCACCCGTTGGTGACCGTCAGCAGGGCCGGACTGCAATCGACGATTCCGGAGCGGTACCAGCGGAGCACGTTCACACCGTTGACGTAGAGCCAGTAGAGGTACAGCAGGCCCACCGGCCAGCTGACCAGCATGGCGATCACGAAACGGTGCCGCGGCGACAGGTGCATCAGTCGGGATCTCCGAACCGGTAGCCCACCCTCGGCAGCGTATGCACGATCGGCGGGTCGCCGAGCTTGCGCCGCAGCGTCATGACCGCGACCCGCACCGCGTTCGTGAACGGATCGGCGTGCTCGTCCCATGCCTGCTCGAGCAGCTGCTCTGCCGTCACCACCGTGCCGGCGGCGCGCATCAGCACCGACAGCACGGCGAACTCCTTGGGGGTCAGGTCGAGCAACCGGCCGTCGCGAAACGCACGGTGGCGCGGGACGTCGAGCAGCACATCGTCGCGGTCGAGCACGGGGTGGATCGCTGCCGGCGGCCGCCGCGCCAAGGCCTGCACGCGCGCCGCGAGTTCGGCGAAGGCGAAGGGCTTCGTGAGGTAGTCGTCGGCGCCGAGCCCGAGGCCGTCCACCCGGTCGCGAATACCCGCAGCAGCGGTGAGGATGAGGATGCGCGTGCCGATCTCGCGGTCGACCGCCCACCGGCACACCTCGTCGCCGGTACGACCGGGCATGTCACGGTCGAGGATGGCGACGTCGTAGTGATTGACACCGAGCCGTTCGAGCGCGGCTTCTCCGTCGTAACAGACGTCGACCGCCATCGCGAGCTTGCGCAGACCGTCGGCAACGGTGTCGGCAAGCAACCGCTCGTCATCGGCGAGTAGCACGCGCACTGTCGGTGATCTCCGTGGTCGGGTTCGCACGCCAGCCTTCCGCACGCACCATAAGCGAGGGATAAGGACGCTGTGAATGCTGACGATAACCGTCTGTCGTCACCGTCAGCGGCATGTCTCGTACTCGCGCCATCGCTGTCGCCGTCACCGCCGTCACCGTCGTGGTCGCCGCGGTCGTCGCTGTCGCTGTCGTCCGCTTCGTCCAGGACGACACGCGGCGCCACTATCTGGGCTCGTCCGGATGGCCGGTACATGGAGAGGGCGCCTATGTGATCGGCGCCGGCATGATGCGCGCCGGCCCCGCGCAACGGCCCGTTCCGATCGCCAGCGTCGCGAAGGTCATGACGGCCTTGCTCGTGTTGCGGGCCGCCCCGCTTCGGCCCCGTGAACCAGGTTTCAGCATGCAGATCAGCACAGCTGACGTCGGCGACACCGCGGCACGCAAGCAGAACGACGAGTCGGTGCTCACGGTCGAAAGCGGCGAAGTACTGACCGAGCGACAGGCCCTTGCCGCGCTGCTGCTGCCGTCGGCGAACAACATCGCGATCATGCTGGCGCGGCGCACGGCCGGCAGCGTCGCAGCCTTCGTCGCGCGTATGAACGACGAGGCGCACGCCCTCGGCATGCGCAACACGCACTACACCGACCCGAGCGGGTTGTCCGCGACGACGACCTCGACCGCGGCCGACCAGCTGCGACTGGCGATCGTCGCGATGCGGAACCCCACGTTGCGCGGTGTCGTGCGCATGCCGCGGTACCCGATGCCCGTCGTCGGACACGTGACCAACACGGACACCTTGCTGGGCAGCCACGGCTTCGTGGGCATCAAGACGGGCTCGGACGACGCCGCCGGCGGGTGCTTCATGTTCCGTTCGGACCGGTCGGTCGCCGGTCACCGCGTCGTCATCACCGGGGTCGTGCTCGGCCAGGACGGCCACAATCTGATCACGGCCGGGTTGTACGCGGGTCTGCAACTCGCCGATCACGCCGCCGCGACGGTGGCGATGCGGCAGACTGCGGGACGTGAAACGGTGCTGCCTGACCGCCCTGCTCGTCGCGGGTCTGCTGGCGAGCGTTGTTGCAGCGGCCACCCCAGCATCCGCCCGGCCGGCGTGGCCGTCGGTCGGTCAGGCGGGCTTCGCCTACGGGGGCGGACGGATGCACCTGGGGCCGCGCCAGCATGTCGCGCCGATCGCGAGCATGGCCAAGGTAATGACCGCCGTGGTCATGCTCAGCGAGGATCCGATGACCCAGCGGGGCGGCTTCCGCATGTCGGTCACCCGTGCTGACGTCGCCGACTGGCACCGCCGCGTCGACCGTGGCGAATCGACGGTCGCCGTGCGTGCCGGCGAGCGGTTGACCGAGCGCCAGGCGCTCGCCGCGATCATGCTGCCGTCGGCGAACAACGTCGCGATCATGATCGCGCGGCGGGTGTCCGGCACGGTGGCGCGGTTCGTCGCGGCAATGAACCGAACCGCGCGCACCCTCGGCATGACCCGTTCGCACTACACAGACCCGAGCGGTTTCGACTCGGCCACACGGTCGACCCCGCGCGACCAGATCGTGCTGGCGCGTAAGGCGATGCATCTTCCGTCGCTGCGGGCGATGGCGAACCGGTCGAGCTACGTCCTGCCGGTCGCCGGTCGGGTCGACAACTACGACACCCTGCTCGGTCACGACGGTTTTGTCGGCATCAAGACCGGTTCGATGTCACAGTCGGGTGGTTGCTTCGTGTTCCTCGCGCACCGGCGCGACGCCGGTCGACGCGTCGATGTCTACGGGGCCGTGATGGGCCAGCAGGGTGGCGACTTGATCACGCCTGCGCTGCGGGCCGCCGACCGGCTCGTACGCACCGTGAGCGACGCTGCGTCACGCCGAGAGGCGAGCGGGCACCGCGAGAGCGGCCGTGCTGCGTTGTACAGCGGCAGCTACCTGCGCGATGGGTACCGGCCGTGAGAGGTGGTAGCCCTGCGCGGTGTCGCAGGCCAGTTGGCGGAGCCGGTCGACGACGGCACGGTTCTCGACGCCTTCGGCCGTGACGACGAACCCCAGGCTGTGGCCGAGTTCGATCACCGATCGCACGATGGCTTCCTTGCGCGGCTCGGCCAGCATTGACATGACGAAGATCTTGTCGATCTTGACCTCGCTGACCGGAAGAGTGACGAGGTAGCTCAGGCTCGTCTGTCCCGCGCCGAAGTCGTCGATCGACACGCCGACACCCGCCGAATGCAAGCGCGACAGCGTGTGTGCGGCTGCAACGGGGTCGGACATCAACGCGGTCTCGGTGATCTCGACGACTAGGCGGTCGGGACGCAAGTCGGCCGCGGCCACGGCGGTCAGCACGTCGTCGGCGAGGTCGCCCCGGGTGAGCGAGCGCGCCGAGACGTTGACCGCGACCCTCATACGGCCGGACGGGTCGATCGTGTGCAGGTCGTCGACGGCCCGGCGCAGGACCCAACGCGTCAGGTGGTCGATCAGCTCGGTGCGCTCGGCAATCGGGATGAACGAGTCGGGGTACAGCAACCCCAGCGTCGGATGCTGCCACCGCACCAAGGCCTCCAGTCCGGTCACCGTGCCGTCCGAGAGGCTGACCTTCGGTTGGTAGTGCAGCACGAGCTCGTCGGCTTCGATCGCGCGCCTGAGGTCCGCGACGAGCGCGAGGGCCGCGGCGTCGAAGGTGTCGTGATCGGGGCGGTAGCGGACGACGCCGAGCTGGTGCTCCTTCGCGACCCGCATCGCCGTTCCGGCCCGCTGTAGCAACATCGCGCCGGTGCGGCCGTCGTCGGGCGCGAACGCGACGCCGACGCTGGCCTCGAGCACCAGCGGGACGCCCGCGATCTCCATCGGCGTTCCGATCGCGCGGCGCATCGTCGTCAGCAGGCCCATGACGTCGCGTCTTTCGGCGTCGCAGATCAGCACCCCGAACTCGTCGCCGCCGAGGCGCGCAACGACGGCCTCGCCGGAGAGGGCGCTTCGCAGCCGGTCGGCGAGGCCGACGAGCAACTCGTCGCCGTTGCGGTGTCCGAGCGCGTCGTTGATGTGCTTGAACTCGTCGAGGTCGACCACCGCCACGGCGACCGCGCCGTCGTCGGCAGCGGCGCCCACGGCGGCGAGGAACGTGGCGCGGTTCGGCAGCGCGGTCAGGGCGTCGTAGGCGGCCAGATAGCGGCTGCGGTCGAGCTGACGGCGCAGCCGCCGGATGACGGAGGCCGAGACGCCGAGCAGCACGAGCCACAGCAGCGCCAGTCCGGCGCCGAGGGTTACGGTGACCGTGCGCCGGTCGGCACTGACCTGCGCCGCGATCGGCGCATAGGGCAGGTAGAGCTCGAGAACCCCGATGCGGCGCCCGGACTCGGCTGCGACCAGCGGACGGTAGATCTCGACCACCGGCGGCCCGACGGGTCCGACGTCGTTGCTGTCCGCATTCAGCCTGGTGAGCGACGCGACGACCTCGCCGCCTGCGGCGTCGCGGACCTCGTCCTCCACCGGCCCGCGGGTACCCGAGCCGTCGTCGGTGAACAACACGCGGCCGTCGAGGTCGTGAATGCGTAGCCGCAGCACGTCCTTGCTCTCTACGGCGAGCTTGACGGTGCGGCTCAGCGCCCGCTGGTCCGCGGACGACAGCCCCGACCGCAGGTCGGCTCCGGACAGCAGCGGCGCGATCGCCGTGCGCGCGATCAGATCAGACTCGGCGCGCGCTTCAGCGAGCCCACGACGGTCGTCGGCGCGATGCAGCACGGCGAACAGGACGGCGCCCAGCGCGACGACCGGCACAAGGCTGACGAGCGCGTACACCAGGAACAGCCGGCGTACCGACTCACCGTGTGCGCGCAGCGACAGACGACCCACATGGTGCTACATCGGCCGGCGCGCGCCCGATCTGAGCTGAACCGCCGGCGTGCCGGTGAACCGGTCAGTCGGCGCGGTACTCCAGCTGGCCGGTTTCGATCGTGAGCTCGGTGATCCGCACCCGGATGCGCTGGTGCAGGCTCGCCGGCGCCTGGTCGCCGCCGCAGCAGCGTGCGATGAGCGCGCGTACGTCCTGCTCGAGGCCGTATTGGCGCAGGCACGGGGCGCACGCCTCGAGGTGCTGGCGAATGCGTCCACGCGTCGCGTCGTCGGTCTCTTCGTCCATGTAGACATAGAGCTCGGACAGGACGTCTTCGCAGTCGATGTTGCCGGGACCGAAGCCCATTCCGTTCATGATTCGTTGCCCCCCGAACCCGCTGCGATGAGCCCGCGCTCGCGCGCGTACCCGGCCAGCAGGCTCTGCAACTGCTTGCGACCGCGGTGCAGGCGCGACATCACCGTCCCGATCGGGGTGCCCATGATCTCGGCGATCTCCTTGTAGGCGAACCCCTCGACGTCAGCGAGGTACACCGCGAGGCGGAAGTCCTCGGGCAGCGCTTGCAGCGCGTCCTTCACGTCTGAGTCGGGCAGGTGGTCGAGCGCTTCCATCTCCGCCGAACGCAACCCGCTGGACGTGTGCGACTCGGCGCGTGCCAACTGCCAGTCCTCGACGTTCTCGCCGTTGGACTCCTGCGGCTGGCGCTGCTTCTTGCGGTAGTTGTTGATGAACGTGTTCGTCAGGATGCGGTACAGCCACGCCTTGAGGTTGGTGCCCTCGGTGAACTGGTGAAACGCCGCGAAGGCCTTCACGAAGGTCTCTTGGACGAGATCCTCGGCGTCGGACGGGTTGCGCGTCATGCGCATGGCAGCGGCGTAGAGCTGGTCGAGGAACGGCAAGGCGTCGCGCTCGAACCTGGCGCGGCGTTGTTCGACCGTCTCTTCAGCCACCGTCGTCCTCTCGTACGCGTTGTCGTACGTACTGGAGGTCGAGCCTATCGCGCGGCCCGGGAGCACCCGGATCGCGCCGAGAACGCTCGGCTGGTCGGCGGTCACCATCATGTCGGTGGAACCAGGACGGCACCGCTGGCATTCCGGCTACCGTCATGATCGTGGCAACCGGTACCCCGGCGACGGCGCTGCTGACAAAGGCGAAGATCGCGTTCACACTGCACCCCTATGACCACGACCCCCGCTCCGAGGCCTACGGGGACGAGGCCGCGGCCGCCCTCGGAATCGACCCGGCCCGCATCTTCAAGACGCTGATCGCGCTGGTCGACGGCAAGCTGGTGTGCGCGGTGGTTCCGGTCGCCGGGCGGCTGGACGTCAAGGCGCTGGCGGCGGCGGTCGGCGGCAAGCGCGGCGCCCTGGCCGAGCCGGCCGCGGCGGCCCGCGCGACCGGCTACGTCGTCGGCGGGATCAGCCCTATCGCGCAGCGGGCGCGGTTGCCGGTCGTGGTGGACGCCTCGGCGGAGCGGTTCGACTCGCTGTTCGTCTCCGCGGGCAAGCGCGGGCTGCAACTCGAACTCGCACCCGGCGACCTGGCACGCGTCGCGAACGCGCGGTTCGCGCCGATCGCGGCCTGATCCACCGGCGAATCCGCGGCGGTGGCACGCCGCCGGTAGCCGAAGAGCCCGGCTGCCTCTAAGGTCATTTTCCGGTAGACGACCCGGACCCCTGGGAGGGCCACATGTCCTACAACCCGCCGCCCCAGCCGCCGCAGGGCCAACCCCAAGGCCAGCCGTGGCAGGGCCAGCCACAGGGCCAGCCGCCGCAGCAGTGGCAGGGCCCGCCGCAGGGCCCAGCCGCAGGGCCCCCCGCAGGGGCCGCCGCCCCAGCAGTGGCAGCCGCAGGGCCAGCCGCCGAACATGCCGCCCCCGCCGCCGCCCGGATACGGCTACGGCAGGCAGGTTCCCGGTCAGGTGACGACCGCGTCGGTGCTGATGTTCATCATGGGGGGCTTGGCGATCCTCGGCGGGCTGTTGCTGTTCGCGATCAGCAGCCTGGGCGCGATCTTCGCCGTCTTCGCCGTCCTGTACCTCGTCGTCGGCGGCGTCGCGATCTGGTCGGGCGTGGCGCTGCGTCAGCTCAAGGAGCGGGCGAGGGAGGTTGCGCTGGGTCTGAGCGGACTGATCGCGATCCTCTCGCTCATCTCGCTGTTCAAGGGCGGTTTCCTCGGCATCGTCGACCTCGTCATGGCCGGCGTCGTCATCTACATGCTGGTGCAGAAGCCGGTCGTCGAGGTGTTCAACCGCGCCAGGCGCTGAGCCTCACGCCCAGCATCATTCCGACGCAAGGGCGGTCGCGCGCCGATCGGCACCCGCGGCCGCCAGCCGGTTCGGCAGCTTCTGGACGGCGGCGGCCAGCACGATCGTGAGCAGCACGTAGGCCGCCGTCAGCGGTCCGAGGCGGGCGTCGACGCCCGCCCCGACAGCGAGAGCGGCGATCACGACGGAGAACTCGCCGCGCGGGATCAGCGCCAGGCCGGCACGCCAACGGCCCCGGCGTTTGACCTTCGACCGGCGCGCGGCGAGATAGCCGGTCGCGAACTTGGTCAGCGCGGTCAGTGCCGTCAGCAGCACGGCGAGCGGCAGTACCGGCAGCAGCGTCCCGGCCGCGGTCGAGAGTCCGAACGTCACGAAGAACACGGCGGCGAACAGGTCGCGCAACGGCGCCAGCAACTCAACCGCGTTCTCGGCGACCGTCCCCGACACGGCGATGCCGACGAGGAAGGCGCCCACGGCGGCCGAGACCTTGAGCTGGTCGGCGATGCCGGCGACGAGCAGCGTCAGCCCGAGCACGCCCAGCAGCAGCGATTCGCGGTCCTCGGACCCGACCAGTCGGGTCACGTGGGTGCCGAAGCGGGTGGCGACCACGATGACGACGGTGACGGTCCCGAGCGCGACCCCGACGGCGAGCAGCACGCTGCCCGCACCGCCGCCCGCGAGCAACGCCGTGAGCAACGGCAGGTACAGCGCCATCATCAGGTCTTCCATCACGAGCACGCCCAGGATCGCCGGGGTCTCGCGGTTGCCCAGCCGTCCGAGATCGCCGAGCATCTTCGCGATCACGCCCGACGACGACACCCACGTCACGCCGGCGAGCGTCACCGCTGCAAGCGCACCCCATCCGGCCAGCAGCGCGACAGCCGCGCCGGGCGCCGCGTTCAGCACGCCGTCGATGACCCCGATCGGCGCCTGCGTGCGCAGGCTCGACTTGAGTTCCGCGGCTGAGTACTCGAGACCGAGCATGACCAGCAGCAGCACGACACCGATGTCGGCACTGACGCGCAGGAAGTCCTGACTGGCCGACAGCGAGACCAGACCGCCCTGACCGAAGAACAGCCCGGCGACGAGATACAGCGGCACGACCGGGATGTGGGCCCAGCGGGCGAGGCGTCCGAGGATGCCGAGGGCGAGCAGGATGGCGCCGAGTTCGACGAGCAGAGGGGCGATGTGGGTGCCCCCGCCGTCTCCGGACGCCAGCGCCACGATCAGCGGTCTCCCGGCGGCGCGGGGTTCGCGGCCCGCTCGGCCGATCCCGCCAGGATCCGGGCCACGAGGTCGAGTCCCGCGCGGGTGCCGACGGTGACGACGAGGTCGCCCGCGGCGAAGACGAAATCCGGGCCGGGCGAGGCATGCGTCATTCCGCTGCGCAGCACGGCCACGATCGACGCCCCGGTGCGCGTGCGGGCCTGCGTCTCGCCGAGCGGGCGTCCGGCGAACGGCGAGTCCGCGGCGATCGGCAACTGCTCGGTCAGCAACTCGTCGGCGCCGCGCTGCAGGTCGGCAAGACGCGCGACCAGTTGCGGAGCGCCGAGCAACTCGGCGATGACGTCGGCCTCGCGCTCGTCGAGGGAGATCGTCGCGGCCGCGCCGTCACCGTCCTCGTCGTAGACGACGATGTCGCGGTGACCGTCGCGGCGGGTGACGACACCGACCCGGCGCCCGTCGCGCAGCTCGAGTTCCTGGCACACGCCGATGCCCGGCAGCACCCGGCTCTCGACCCGCAAACCCATCACGCCACTCTATCGACGCTCATTGACCACGGTGGTCGGCGAAGTCCTCCTCGCGGTACTCGCCTTCGGGACGGGCCCCGACGGCCTGCTGCTCCGCGTCGCGCAGTTCGACACGGCGGATCTTGCCGCTGATCGTCTTCGGCAGGTCGGCGAACTGCAGGCGGCGGATGCGGTTGTACGGCGAGAGGTGCTCGCGGCAGTGCCGCAGGATGTCACCGGCGAGTTGCTCCGACGGTTCGGCGCCGGCGACGAGCACCACGTACGCCTTCGGGACGGCGAGGCGCAGCTCGTCCGGTGCCGGAACCACGGCCGCCTCGGCGACTGCGGGGTGCTCGATCAGCACGCTCTCGAGCTCGAACGGCGAGATGCGGTAGTCGCTGGCCTTGAACACGTCATCCGTGCGGCCGACGTAGGTGATGTAGCCCTCGTCGTCGACCGTCGCGACGTCGCCGGTGTGGTAGCGCCCGCCGGCGAATGCGAGGTCGTTGCGCTCGTCGTCGCCGTGGTAGCCGACCATCAGACCGACCGGGCGTTCCGGCGACAGGTCGACGCAGATCTCGCCCTCCCGCGAAGCACCACTCGCGGGTTCACCGGTGATCGGGTCGACCAGCGTGATGGAGAACCCCGGCATCGGCCGTCCCATGGAGCCGAGCTTGAGCTGCTGCCCGGGTGAGTTGCCGATCTGCAGCGACGTCTCGGTCTGCCCGAAGCCGTCGCGGATGGTGATGGCCCAACCGCGCCGCACCGCCTCGATGACTTCCGGGTTGAGCGGCTCGCCGGCACCGACGAGCTCGCGCAGCGACAACGAGTCCTTCCACGCGGCGAGGTCTTGCTGGATGAGCATCCGCCACACCGTGGGCGGCGCGCAGAACGTCGTCACCTTCGCGTCGCGCAGCACGTCGAGCATGGCCTTGGCGTCGAAGCGTTCGTAGTTGAACAGGCAGATCGTCGCGCCCGCGATCCATGGGGCGAACACGCATGACCAGGCGTGCTTGGCCCACCCGGGGCTTGAGACGTTGAGATGCACGTCTCCGGGCTGCAGCCCGATCCAGTACATCGTCGACAGGTGCCCGATCGGGTAGCTGGTGTGCGTGTGCTCGACCAGCTTGGGCAGTGCGGTCGTCCCCGACGTGAAGTAGAGCAGCAGCGGTTCGTCGGCATGGGTGGGCTCGTCGACGCTGAAGTCGAGCAGGCTCGTCGCGGTGTCGGAGTAGCGCAGCCAGCCCTGCACCGGTTCGCCGACGGCGACCCGCAGGTATGAGCCGGGAACGTCGTCGAAACGCGGTGCGAGCTCTGACCGGGCGATGACAGCGCCGACGTGACCGCGGTCGACCCGGTCGCGCAGATCGGCCGGTGCGAGCAGCGTCGTCGCCGGGATCAGGACGGCGCCGAGCTTCATCGCCGCAAGCGTCGTCTCCCAGAGTTCGACCTGGTTGCCGAGCAGCACGAGCACGCGCATCCCGCGGGCGACGCCTTCGGAACGCAGCCAGGCGGCGACCTGGTCGGAGCGCGCCGACAGCTCCGCGAATGTGTAGGACGCGTCGCTGCCGTCGGCCTCGATCAGTCGCAGGGCGGCCTGATCGGGCGTCTCTGCGGCGAGCACGGCGTCGAACCAGTCGATCGCGAAGTTGAAGTGTTCGGGTCGCGGCCAGCGAAAGCCATGGCGTGCCGTCGGGTAGTCGGACCGGTGTTTCTGCAGGAAGTCGCGGGCGTCGCGGAACTCATTGCTCATGTCGCGACATTTGCACGCTGCAGCGTCGATGTCACGAACCGGACGACGATTTCGGCGACGTGCGCAGTGCTGCTGCGGAGGTTGTGATCTGCGCCTGCGATCACCTCGACGGAGCGACCCGGTCCCGCCGGCGGCATGCCGAACGGATCGCGATCACCCTGCACGACGAGGACGGGGCAGGACGGCAGTTCGAGCTCGTCCAGCCTGCTCTTCTCGGGCCGACCGGGCGGGTGCAGTGGAAAGGCGAGACCGACGACGCCGACCGCACCGAGAGCGTCGGCGGTGCGACAGGCGACCCGCGCCCCGTTCGACCGCCCGCCGACGAACAGCGGCAACCCGGCGAGCCCGCGCCGTTTGCGCAGCGCGCGCAGCATCCCTGTCCACGCCGCGTCCTGAGGGCCCGGCGCCGGAGGTGTGCGGCGACCCGCGACGCGGAACGGCTGCGTGACCAGCGCGACGACCCCACCAGCCTCGAGCACGGCGTCACGTACTGCGAGGACGTCCTTCGTGGCCACGCCGCCGCCCGCCCCGTGAGTCAGTGCGACCAGGGCCTTGGGGTTCTTGGGACGGTCGAGATCGACCCAGCCGTCACCGATCTCGAGGCGCACGCTGCCACACTAGCCACCCGTCGTCAGCGCGAAGATGTGCATGCTCGCTCCCGAATTCACGTCGTCGGTCACGCTCGGCAACGTCACCGATGCCACCGTCTTGGCGGGGTCCACCGGCACTTCGGCCGCGAACACGTACATCGTGATCGCCTGCTGGGAGCCGTCACTCGCGTTGCGGTACGGCATCGTCGCGGCGGTGACGTTCCCGACCGCCGCGTTCTGCGCCCAGTCCGTGAACGACAGCGGCGCCGTGTCGGACGTGCCGTCGGTGTAGGTGATGGTCACCGTCCCCTGCGTGCTTCCGTTGCCGGACGCTCCGAGGAAACCGAGCTTGCCGGCACCCGCCGCCGCGTTGACGAGAATCTTCTGGCCCGACGCGAGCATGTTGTCGGGTTCGCATGCCGTTGCGTTCGGCCACGTGTAGGTCAGGCCGCCGACGGTGACGGCGTTGCCGGGCGTGAACCCGTCGTCCGCCAGCGTCTTCGCCGAGTAGCTGTACCCCAGCCCGTCGAAGTTGCCGCAACCCTGATTGCCGTCCGTCGTGTACGCGACGTTGTCGTAGTAGTCGGCCGGGTTCGCAGTCGGGTCGATGTCGAGCGCCGCGGTGTCGGAGGTGTCGCCGGCATGGGTCACAACGGTGATCATCGCGGTCGAGCCGGGATACACCTGCGCACCGTTGGCAGCTGTCGGCACGGTGAAGCTGATCGCCGTGTCGCTCCAGCTGGTCACCTGCAGCGCCGGATCGCCCGAGGCTCCCCACGAGGTGCCGTCGTCCATGAAGTGGACGTGGCCGCTGCCTTGGGTGGCGCCGAATCCGGTGCCGTTGATCGTCACGCGTCACCCGGAGCTGCCGCTGTCCGGCTGACCGACGTGATGATCGGCCCGCTCTGCGCCGTTGTCGACGTTCCGATCGAGAACATGTGCAGCTGACCCTGGCTCGCCCCGTTCGGCAGGGTGACCGACGGAGCGTCTTGCTCGCGTCGACCGGCAGCACCGCGCTGAACAGGTGCGTGTCCACGTTGTCACGGCCGCTGCTGCAGCCGCCGCAGTTGCGGTAAGTCGTCGATACCGCGTCGACATTGCCGAACGAGGGCGAGCTGTTGCCCGCGTTCAGCGTCCAGTCGGACAGGCCGAGCCAGTAGCGGGCCGTACTGCCGTCGGAGTACGTCAGCGTCGTCAGCCCCTGGCTCGGGCCGCCCGTCGCCGAACCGAGGAACCCGAGCTGTTGCGTGCCGGCCGGTGCGTTCACCGTGACCTGCTGGCCCTCGGCGATCGCGTTGTCCGGCTGACCGGGTTGCGACGGCGGCCACGTGTAGCTGATGTCGCCGGCCGTGACCGTGGCGTTGGGCTGCACGCCTTGCGCGGCAAGCGCCTGCGCCGAGTAGCTCCAGCCACCGCCGTCGAAGTTCGCGGCGTTGACATTCGAGTCGTCGGAGACGCCCTGGTTGTCGAAGGCGCGCAGGAGGCTGCCCGGCGGGGCGACCAGCACGCGCAGAGTGAGGCCGGGCAGCCTCCGGCCGTCGCCGGCGAGCAGCTTGACCCGCACCGTGTAGAACGTCTGCTTCGCCGATGGGTCGGCCGAGACGTCGAGGGTGACCGTGCCGCGCCCCGACCTGGCCAGGTGGATGGTCGGATTCTGCGGGCTGACGGTCAGCCCGCGCGGCGCGTACGCGAACGCGTACACGCGCTGCGCGGTGTCGGTGGCGTTCTGCGCGCCCAACGTGACCGCGTGGTGCCCCCGGGTGCCACATCGACCTGGGACTGGTCGAGGTAACCCGACGGCGGGCTCGGTGCCGCGCCCGTAGGACGGCGGGGCCGCCGCGGCTGCGGTGCCCCAGTTCGTCGGCTTCCGGCCGAGGGTCCAGTCGAGCGTCGCACCCTTGGCCAGCTTCGAGAACGGGACGTACAGCTTGTCGTAGGGTGCGCCGTTCAGGTCGAGCCGCTTCGACGTAGAACGTCGTCGGTGAGGCGTTCGGTGCGTCGATGGTCACCGTGTTGCCGTTGGGCAGATCGATCTCGGCGTGCGGGAAGCCGGGGCTGTTGAACACGAGGTTGCCGGTGCCCGAGTTCTCGGGATACATGCCGAGCATCTCCCAGATGAACGTCGAGCTGTTCGCGCCGAGGTCGTCGTTGTTGTCGAGGCTCGGCCCCGGCTGGTACATCGTGTTCCGGATGTTGTTGACGATCTGTTGGGTCCCCGCCGGATCGCCCGCGTAGTCGAGCGCGTACTGCTCACCGAACCCGAACTCGTTCGTCAGCTGTGCGTACATCCCGAAGCCGTTGGGCTGCGAGAGGAACTGCTTGAGCATCGAGTCGGCTTTCTGCCGCCCGCCGAGCAGGTTGAACAGCGCCGCGTAGTTGTTCGGAACGTTCCACAGATACTCGTAGGCGTCGCCTTCGACGTAGTGGTCGGTTGTCGTCGGAGTGATGTCGGGCACGAACGTGCCGTCCTCGTTCCGCGGGTTCAGCAGATTGTTCTGCGGATAGAAGGTGTTCTCCCAGTTGTTCGCCCGCTTCTCGAGCTTCGCCGCGGTCTTCTTGTCACCCAGCGCTGCCGCGAAGCGCGACAGTGCCAGATCGTTGCTGTCGTACTCGAGCAAGGACGAGACGTAACCGTGCGGATTGCAGCAGGACCGGTAGGAACCGTCCTCGGGGAGGTAGCCGTACTTGTCCTCCAGATTCTGGCCGGGACGGACGTCGTTCGTCGTCGTGGCCTGCTCGACCATGTCGGCGAGCGCGGTCGACGTGTCGAAGTCACGAGCACCGAAGGCGTAGTAGTCGGCGATGATCGACTGCATCGGGTCGCCGACCATCACGTAGTTGTTCTGGTTGTTGTAACCCCACTGCTGGAGGATCTTGTCCTGGCCGTAGTAGTTGAGCTGCGACTGCGCCTGATCGCTGGCCGCCTTGGGATCGAGCATCGCCTGAAGTTGCGACAACGAATGGTAGATGTCCCAGCCCGAGTACATGCCGTACTGATCGTTCTGGCCGGAAGGCACGGTGTGCACCTGCATGTCGGCGCCCATGTACTCGCCGTTCACATCGCTCACGATGTTCGGCTCGACGAAGTCCTTGTAGAGCAAGCTGTAGAACATCTGCGTGCGGTCGTACGTGCCGCCACTGATCTGCATCCGCCCGAGCAGGTCGTTCCAGTCCTGCTGCGCCGTCGCCTTGATGCTCGCGAAGTTCCAGCCCGGGTTCTCCTGCTGCCAGTCGAGCTTGGCATCGGCGTCGCTGACGTACGACAGACCCACCTTCGCCTGCACCACGGGGTTCTGCGTCGTGTCGAAGACGAGATAGACGGCGTCGGGCGTGCCGTCGCTGCCGTTGATGATCTTCGCCGTGAAGGGCTGGTCGAAGACGATGTCGAAGTGGGCGGTGTACTCCTGCTTCTGACCGTCGTTCACGTCCTCACCGCAGAAGTGGCCGCTGGTCTCCGAGCCGCTGATCTCGTTGTTGCTGACCACGTTGGCCGTGCTCGGCGCGTACTCGCCGTTCTGGCTGTCGTGCAGTTTGATCAGGAAACCTGCCTGATCGGTCTGCGGGAACGAGAACCGGCCCATAGAGCTGTGTGGCGTCGCTGTGAACTCCGACGTGATCGTGTCCGGCTGATTGCTCTCCGCCGAGTAGTAGCCGGCCTGTGCGATCTCGTGGTCGTTGCTGAAGGCGGTCGTCACGTCGTTCGGGTTGCCGGCCGGCAGCGCGCCGGTCATCGGGAGCATCGGGATGTCACCGCCTGCACCGCACCCCGGTCCGCTGACGTGCGTCAGGGAATAGCCCGTCGTCGAGGTGTCCCCGTAGCTGTAGCCACCGCCCGCACTTCGGTTCGGAAGCGTGTCGGGGCTCCACTGCACCTCGCCCCACGGGGCGATCGCGCCGGGGAACGTGTTGCCGCCACCAGTCGTCCACGTGCGGGTGTCGACCAGTCCGGCCAGGTTGTCGATGGGCGCTGCGACTCTCGAGGTGTTGCGCGCGCTACGCGGCTTGGCCTGGTTCGGCACGTGGACCGGGCAGTTCACCAGATGGCCGCTCGAGTCGCGCGTGCACACCACGTGGTTCTGGCGCGCCGCGCGTGCAGCGCGGGCGTCAGCGCGAGCACCGTTACCCGCACCGGGCGCCGCGCTGGGGGCCGTGCTGGGACTCGCGCCAGGAGCGGCGCTGGGAGCGGTAGCGGGAGCCGCGACCGCGGCGGCCGTGCCGGGCACGAGCAGCGCGGCCGCCGCAAGCGCGGGGACGAGGACACGACGGTGGGCTGCGAACATCGAACGGTCCTTTCGGCGGCCGAGGACGAGCCCGACCTATGACAACGATGTCAGATGCGACGCCGCAAAACGGTACTAGCGGCCAAAACGCCCCGTCAAGAGTAATCGCCGGTAACGGCCAAAACACGCAAATCCGACCGTCAGGCGTTCTCCGCCGACCGGCGACCTGGCCTGCGCTCGCCCGACCCACGAGGCATCAGGCGGGTGGGCAGCACGATGCGGCGCGCCGGGCCGGCCTCGCCGGCCAGCCGGTTGAGTACCTGCTCGGCGCCGAGTACGCCCATGACGTCGGGATCGTGCGCGACGACGGTGACGCCGAGCAGGTCGGCAAGGTCGAAGTCGTCGAAGCCCACGAGCGCCACGCCGGCTGCGTCATCGCGTTCGCGCAGAGCGCGCAACGCGCCGATGGTGATCCGATTGTTGGTGGTGAGCAGCGCCGTGGGAGCCGGGCTGAGCTCGAGCAACTCACGCACCGACTGGGCCGCTGCCTCGATGTCGTGCGAGTCCGACCGCACGAAGCGTTGCCAGTTCGGGATGCCGGCGTGCTCCATGGCCTGTTCGAACGCTGCGACCCGCTCGCGGTGCGTCGACAACCGGCTCAGGTCGCCGACGAGGCCGATCCGGCGGTGGCTCGCGGCGAGCAGGTGCTCGACGGCCTGCCGCACTCCCCCGGCGTTGTCGAGCACGATGGTGTCGGCGACCAGGTCGTCGGGCGGCCGGTCGAGGAACACGACCGGCACACCGTGCTTGCGTTCGGCCTCGAGGTAGGAGTGGTCGTCGGCGCTGGTCACGAGCAGCAGCGCCGAGACCCGGCGCTCGATCATGTCCGCGACGAGGCTGCGCTCGAGTTCCGGATCCTCGTCGCTGCTCGCCGTGATCAGCTGCAACCCCGCCGCGCGCAGCGCCCGTTCGGCACCGCGCGCAATGCGTGCGTAGAACGGGTTGGCGACGTCGCCGATGATCAGGCCGACCGATGTCGAGCGCGCACCGGCGCGCAGTTCGCGCGCGATCGCGTTACGGCGGAACCCGAGCTGCGCCGCGGCGTCGAGGACCTTGCGGGCGGTCGGTTCGGAGACGTAGGGCTCGCCGTTGAGCACCCGCGACGCCGTCTTGAGGCTCACCCCGGACAGGGCGGCGACCTGTCGCAGCGTCGGACGCCCCGGTGCAGGCCCTGCCGACATGCGGGTCACGCTATCGCGGCGGATCGCTCGCGGACCGTTCAGAACAGGGTCTGCGCCTCGGCGACGGGCTCGACCGCCGCGATCAGTTCCGGTCCGTTGTTGTCGACGCTGTTGACCGTGGTGGCGACGGGACGGAGTTCGAGGTGCTCGCCGTCGGCCTCGTCCCAACTCCTCAGCAGATCGGACGGATCAGTGACGGTGGGGTCGAGCCACCGCGTCCAGCCGACGCGCGGCAGCACGAGGGGCATGCGGTCGTGGATCTCGGCCAACGCACCGACCGACGGCGTCGTGATGATCGTGCAGGTCGTCAGTGTCGGTCCGTCACTGCCGCGCCAGAACTCGTACAGGCCGGCGAAGGCGATCGAGTGCCCGTCCGGCGGGACCATGTAGCGCGGCTGCTTCACCGGTCCGTCCGGGCCGTCGATGGTCTGCCACTCGTACCAGCCGTCGGCGGGGATGAGGCAGCGGCGCTTCGCGTAGGCCGTGCGGAACGCGGGCTTGTCGGTCACGCTCTCGACGCGCGCGTTGAACATGCGTCCCTGCGTCTTGCGGTCCTTGGCCCAGGACGGCACGAGCCCCCATGACATGACGCGCAGCTGGCGGCTCGGTCGATCGGCCGGCGTGCCGTCGGCCCCGCGCAACGGTCGGTTGACGACCGCGCGTACCGGCTTGGTGGGAGCGATGTTCCAGTCGGCCTCGTACGTCGCGTCGTCAGTGGCGTCGACGGCGTCGAAGTCGCGCAGCACATCGCCGTCTGACTTCACCGACACGTAGCGTCCGCACATGCGTCCAGTATCCAGACCGGCGCCGACATCCGTCTCGACCGAGGCCGGCGCCTGCCCTCGATGCGGCAAGATGGCCCCATGACGCCTTGGGTCGCCCCGCACACGGGCGATCCGGTGCACGCCAGGCTGAGCCTGCCCGGCTCGAAGTCCATCACCAACCGGGTCCTGGTGCTGGCAGCACTCGCCGCCGGTCCGTCGCGGATCGTCGCTCCGCTGCGGGCACGTGACACCGTCCTCATGGCCGACGCGCTGCGGGCGCTCGGTACCGGGATCGCCACCCACGGCGCCGACTGGACGGTGACGCCGGCGCCACTGCACGGCGCCGAGGTCGACACCGGTCTGGCGGGCACGGTGATGCGCTTCCTGCCGTCGGTCGCCGCGCTCGCGGACGGCGACGTCCGCTTCGACGGCGACGCGTACGCGCGTGAACGACCGATGGCCACGCTGCTCGACGGCCTGCGCCAGGCCGGTGTCGACATCGACGACGAAGGACGCGGCCGGCTGCCGTTCACGGTGCACGGCCGCGGCAGCGTCGACGGCGGCGCGGTGCACATCGATGCGTCCGCCTCGTCGCAGTTCGTGTCCGGTCTGCTGCTGTCCGGAGCTCGGTACAGCAAGGGCATCGAGGTGGTGCACACCGGCGAATCCGCCGTCCCGTCGCAGCCGCACCTCGACATGACCGTCGACGTCCTGCGTGGCGCGGGCGTCACCGTCGCGACGCCGTCGCCGGGCATCTGGCAGGTCGAACCGGGACCGATCGACGGGCGCGAGTGGGTCGTCGAACCCGATCTGTCGAACGCCGCACCGTTCCTCGCTGCCGCGCTCGCCGCCGGCGGCTCGGTCACGATCGAGCGGTGGCCGGCCACGACCACCCAGGCCGGTGACCAACTGCGCGTGCTGCTCGCGGCGATGGGAGCGCGCATCAGCCACCGCAACGGCGACCTCACGATCGCAGCGGGCGACCAGCTGCTCGGCCTCGACGCCGATCTGCACGACGTCGGTGAGCTGACACCGGTGCTGGCCGCGCTGGCGACGCTGGCCACGACGCCGTCGCGGCTGACCGGCATCGCCCACCTGCGCGGTCACGAGACCGACCGGCTCGCGGCACTGGCGACCGAGATCAAGCGCCTCGGCGGTGACGTGATCGAGGAGTCCGACTCACTGACCATCCATCCTCGCGAGCTGCACGGCGGGCTGTGGCACTCCTACGCCGATCACCGCATGGCGACCGCGGGAGCGGTGCTCGGGCTGGTCGTGCGCGGTATCGAGATCGACGACATCGAGGCAACCGCGAAGACGCTGCCCGATTTCGCAGGCATGTGGGCGACGATGGTCGGCGCCTGACTGTGTCGCCGTCGCGCAACACCCGCCAGCTCGACGAGGACGACGTACGCGTACGCCCCGGGCGGCGCGGCACACGCCCCCGCTCCAAGCAGCGTCCGGCGCACGAGGACGCCGCGGAAGGAATGGTCGTGACTGTCGACCGGGGCCGCTACACGGTGCTCGTCGACGACGTCGAGGTCACCGCGATGCGCGCCCGCGAACTCGGCCGCAAGGGCATCGCCGTCGGCGACCAGGTGAGCGTCGTCGGCGATCTGTCGGGCGACCCCGACGCGCTCGCCCGCATCGTCCGCATCGCCGAACGCACCACCGTGCTGCGGCGCACCGCGGACGACAACGATCCGTTCGAGCGCGTGATCGTCGCCAACGCCGACCAGCTGCTGATCGTCGCGTCGCTCGCAGATCCCGAACCGTCGTACGGCCTCATCGACCGGTGCATCGTCGCCGCACTTGCTGCGGGCCTCGAACCCGTGCTCTGCCTGACGAAGGCCGACCTGGCCCCACCCGACGACACGCTCGCGCGCTACGCCGAACTGTCCGTTCCGGCGGTCGTGACCCAGCGCGGTGGGCCGCTCGACGAGCTGCGTGCGCGACTGGACGGCCAGGTGTCGGTCTTTGTCGGGCACTCGGGGGTCGGCAAGTCGACGCTGATCAATGCCCTCGTGCCGTCGGCCGATCGCGCGACCGGCCGGGTGAGCGCCATCGGCAAGGGACGTCACACCTCGTCATCGGCAGTGGCGCTCGAACTGCCCGGCCGCACCGGGTGGGTCATCGACACCCCCGGCGTGCGCTCGTTCGGCCTCGCGCACGTCACGGCCGACGACGTGCTGTGGGCCTTCCCCGATCTCGAGGACGGCGCCACGCAATGCCCGCCGGGATGCGAACATCTCAGCGCCGAGGCGGGCTGCACTCTCGATGCGTGGGTCGCTGCGGGCAACTCCTCACCACATCGGCTGGGGGCCTTCCGGCGACTTCTCGCCAGCCGTACCGACCTGTGACTAGTGTCGCCGGCATGAGCACCAAACTTGTCGTTCTGTACGGAACACCCGACGATGCCGAGAGTTTCGACACGCACTACCGCGATGTCCACGTTCCCCTCGTTGAGAAGGTTCCGGGTCTCGACAAGTTCGAATGGGCGATGTTCTCCGCCGCCGCCGACGGCGGTGAGCTGAGCTACCACGTCATTGCGGAGCTGTACTTCGCCGACGCGGACGCGTTGCAGGCCGGGCTCGGCAGCGGCGAGGGCAAGGCGGCCGCGGACGACTTCGCGCAGATCGCGCCGTCCGGGTCGCGCATGTTCGTCGCCGTCACCGTCTGACGGCTCGCCGGCTGTGGACCCCGGCAGCACGGACACGGTGTCGTTGGCACGCCTCGGGGCGCGCACCGTGACCGGCCTCGACTCCTCACCGTCCGCAGTCGCTGCAGGCGGGCAAGCCCTGACCGTCAGTTGCGCGGCGGCGGGGCGTGCACCCCGGCGGTGTGAACCGGGCCGTCGCGTTCGCTGATCGGGCCGCCGCTGCTGCCCGACCGGTTCGCCAGGATCTCGGCGACGATCGACACGGCGATTTCGGCGGGGGTGTGCGCGTCGACGTCCAGGCCGGCCGGACCGTGCAGCCGGGCGAACCGCTCGGGCGGCATGCCGCCGGCGGCGAGACCGTCGCGACGCGCCGCCTGCGTGTGGCGTGAGCCGAGCGCACCGACATAGCCGGCTCGGCTCGCGAGAGCGGCGGCGAGTGCCGGCACGTCGGTCTCGCGGTCGTGACTGAGTACGACGACCGCATCGGACTCGGTGAGTTGCCCGGCACGCCGCACCGCGACCGCGACGTCGTCGGTGATCGCCGGCGACCAGCCGAGCAGGCGGGCGCTGTCGGCGAGCGCGGCCGCGATGGCACCACCGCCGACGACGAGCAGATCGGTGGTCGGCCAGAGTGCGACGACGACCTGCGTGCGCTCGCCAGGGGTGAGCGCGGTCGCGGTGACGCCGCGCGCGAACAGCCGCGCGATGTCGACACCGCCCGGATGCCGCGGCGCATCCCGCACGTCCGTTGCGGTGTAGAGCGACGTAGTGCCGGGGTCGGAGCCGGTGATCTCGCTCACCAGGCACATCGGCTCGCGGCGCGCCAACAGCGCCCACGTCTGCGCGGGGAACGCAGCGGCGTTCTGCACGAACACCGTGGCGGTTCCGCCGCAGGACAGTCCCATCGACACCGCTTCGTCGTCGGTGACGGTCACCTCGGCGAGGTGCCCGTCGAGCCGGTCGCCGGATGCGGTGAGCAGCTCGCTCATCCCCGGAAGCAGTGCGCCCGCCTGTGCTCCGTCGTCGGTCCACACGAGGGCGGCTCCGGGATCGCTCGAACTGAAGCCCTCGGTCGCGACGACCTGTGCCACGTGCACGGTGCGCGCCTCGTCGAGCCAGGCCACGACGTCTGCGGCGATCTCGTACACGTGTCTACCGTGGCGCAAACGGCGTCATCCGTCGAGCAGGCGGGCCAGCGCGCTCGGCGCGTCCGCGGCACCGGCCATTGGCTCCCACCGCCCGCCCGCCCGGGCGGCGAACGTCTCGGCCTCGGCGCTGTCGTCGCCCGGCGCCAGCACGAGCAACTCGTCCAGCGCCGCCGCCGGGGGCACGGGATCCTCGTCGTCGGTCGCGCGACAGTCGCTGAGCAGGATGGTGACCCGTCGTTGCGCTCGAGCCGGCGCGAGCTGTTCGCCGGCGCGCCGCAGCGCGGTGGCGAGCGCGGTCACGCCGTGGCCGCGCAGTTGCAGCAGTCGTTCGACGACGACTCCCGCCTCGATCTGCGCGGTGAGTGCGCGGTGCACGCGCACCTCGCGGGCGAAACTGACGACGGCGAACTCGGACGGTGCGCGCCAGGCACACGCAGCCGCGGTGAGGGCAGCTGCCGCGAGGCGCGCTCCGCTCATCGACCCCGACGCGTCGACCACGAGGCACACCGCCACGGCCGGGCGCCCCCAGTCGCGCGCGACGAGCTCGTCCAGCGCGGGCGTGCGTTGCGTGGCGCGCGCCGACGCGATCGTGTCGAACGAGCTGTCGAAGTCGAGATCGCCGCCGCGATCGGCCGGCACGAGACGTAACCGCGACGTGCCGCGAACCCGGCTGCGGCCCGACCGGGCCCGGTCGAGCACGATCGTGCGGGCCAGGCGCCGCGACCGTAGCCGGACGCGCTCGTCGGTGGCGACCGTCATGTCGGCGAGCATCTCCAGTGCTGCCGAGGGGTTCTCACGAAGCGCAGCGTCGAGCGCGCGCTCGTCGAGGCGTCCGACCTGGGGCGAGACGTTCTGGAACTGCGGATGCCGGCGTGCAAGATCGGTGCGGGCGATGGTGCGGCCGCGGTTGGTGCGGTCTAGGGCGCGGCGGCCCGCTCCAGGCGGGCCCGGGGTTCCCCCGAGGCATCACCGCGTTCGTCGCGCTCGGACCGGTCCTCGGGTTCCGGTGCCGCGCCGAAGACCGCCTCGTAGAGCTCGCGGACGATTTCCTCGGGCGGCCGGGAGCACGACTCGACCAGCCGCACCCGTCCTGACAGCGAGACCAACGCGGCATCGAGACCGACGTGCCAGTCGGTGACATCGGTGCCCCGGGCACGCGCGAGCGACGTTGCGATACGCGCCAGGTCGATCGCGCCCCGCACCGACGACCCGATGCGCACATCCTCGTGCTCGCGGGTGCGGCGGGTCAGTTCGACGACCTGGACGCGCCATTGCGATGGCACCTCGGTGCCGTGCTGCACCACGATCGACGATTCGTCCTCGGCGCTCTGGTATCCCATCGCGATACGGCACGTGCGGTCGTACACCGCCGCCGAGATGCGTGCCGTGCCTACGGCATCGAAAGGGTTCATGGCGGCGACGATCCGGAAACCTGATGATGCGGCGACCTTGCCGAGCCGCGGTACGTGCAACTCGCCTTCGGACATGACGGTGATCAGCACGTTCAACGTCTCTTCGGGCACCCGGTTCAGCTCTTCGACGTAAAGCAGGCCGCCACTGCGCAGGGCCGCGACGAGCGGGCCGTCGACGAAGATCTGCTCGGTGTAGCCGTCCGCGAGCACGCGGGCAGGATCGAAGTGCCCGACCAACCGCGCGGGTGTCAGCTCGGCGTTGCCCTCGACGAACACGAACGGGACGTCTTGGGCGGCCGCCACGGCACGCAGCAAGGTGCTCTTGCCGGTACCGGGCGGCCCTTCGAGCACGACGTGTGCGCCGCTGTCGAGCGCCGCGCTGAGCAACTCGATCTCGTGCGCACGTCCGATCGGGTCGATCGTCATGCCGCCATTGTTCGCCGGCTAGTGCTCATGGACGACGACGCCGCGCACGTTCTTGCCGTTGAGCAGGTCCTCGTATCCCTCGTTGACCTCGTCGAGCGTGTAGGTCCTGGTGATGATCTCGTCGAGCTTGAGGTCACCGCTCTGGTAGAGCCCGAGGATCTTCGGGATGTCGCGTGTCGGGTTGCAGTCGCCGAACAGCGTGCCCTTCACGGTCTTCTTCCACAGCGTCATGATCGTGCCCGGCAGCTGGACGGTGGGCGCGTCGAGCTTGTTCAACCCGGTGAGCACGATGGTGCTGCCCTTCCCGGTAGCTCCGAACGCGGCCCCCACGACATCGGCCTCCATCAGGCCGACGGTGAGGATGGCCTTGTCCGCCATCTCGCCGCGCGTCAGCTCGCTGACCAGCTCCTGCGCCTCCTCGGCGCTGGCCACTGCGTGGGTCGCGCCGAGTTCCATCGCCTTCTCACGCTTGTTCTCGAGCGGGTCGACGGCGATGACATTCTTGGCGCCGGCGTATCGCGCGCCCTGTACGGCATTGATGCCGATGCCGCCGACCCCGTAGACGAGCACGGTCTCACCGGGCTGCACGTCGGCGGCGTACACCGCCGAGCCCCATCCGGTGGGAACGCCACATCCGACGAGCACGGCCTTGTCGAGGGGCAGGTCGTCGTCGACCTTCACCACAGAGTTCTGGTGGATCGTGCCGTACTGGCTGAACGTGCCGAGCATGCACATCGCGCCGTAGTCGCCTTTGGGCCCGGTGTTCGGGAACCGACCGCCGGGCAGGTATCCCTCGAGGATCGTCGCGCCCATGTCGCAGATCGCCTGCTGGCCGGTCGCGCACCAGCGGCACGTCCCGCAGTTCGGGATGAACGAGCAGACCACGTGATCGCCCACCTGCACCCGAGTCACGCCCGGGCCGACCTCCTCGATGACGCCGGCGCCCTCGTGCCCGAGCACCATCGGCAGCCGCGCCTCGAGATCACCGTGGGCCACGTGGATGTCCGAGTGGCACAACCCGGCGTGCGTGTAGCGGATCAGGACCTCGCCGTCCTTGGGACCCTGCAGGTCGAGTTCCTCGATCTCGATCCGCTTGCCCGGCTCGTACACCACTGCGGCCTTGGTTTTCACGTGCGCTCCTCGAATCGTGCGTCGGTAGTCGTGGATGGATCGAGCGGTCGAGACCTTCTCCACGATCGTGGCGTCGCGACAGAGGAATGTCCAGTGAGCTCGGTCAGTACCGTCGATGCGTGCTCACCGTGACGACGCTGGCCCGTTACCCGGTCAAGTCCTGCCGCGGTCAACACCTCGCGTCGGCCGCGGTCGAGCCTTGGGGTCTAGCCGGCGACAGGCGCTGGATGGTGGTCGACGACGCCGGCGAGGCGATCACCGCCCGCGAGGTCCGTCAACTGCTGCTCGTGCATCCCGAACCGACCGCGGACGGCCTGCTGCTGACCGGTCCGGACCGTGCTCCGTTGCACGTGTCGAGGCCGGTGGCAGGGACACCGATCGTCGTCGGCGTGTGGGGCGCGCGCATGCCCGCCGCACTGGCCGACGACACCGCACACGCGTGGTTCAGCGAAGTCGTGGGGCGTTCCGCCCGCCTCGTCCACCTCGACGACCCGACGGTGCGGGCGACCGATCCCGGCCACACGCGTCCGGAGGATCGCGTCTCGTTCGCCGACGGCTACCCGCTGTTGTTGACCACGCAGGAGTCGCTCGACGCGCTCAACGCGCACATCGCCGACGGTCCCCGGGCGGGCGAGGGGCCGCTACCGATGACCCGCTTCCGACCCAACGTCGTCGTGCAGGGGGCGGCTGCCTGGGCCGAGGACGACTGGCGGGTGCTCCGCATCGGTGAGGTGACGTTCCGGGCGGTGAAGGGCTGCGACCGCTGCGTGCTCACCATGCTCGACCCGGAGACGGCGGTTAAGGGAATGGAGCCCATCGCCACGCTGGCGCGTCATCGCAAATGGGACGGTCGAACCTGGTTCGGGACCAATCTCGTCCCCGACACGTACGAGCGGAAGGGGATACGTGTCGGGGACGAGATCGAGATCATCAGCGCGGTAGGCCCGGGGGAAGGTCCGCTGCGCTGACGGGGGTCTCGGTCACACCAGGTCTGCGAGGTAGGTCGCCGCCCAGAGCGCCAGCGTCGAGCTGGCGAAGATCAGCAGGACGGCCAGCGCCGCCCAGTATGCCATCGGACGCCGTGCGATGGTGCGTCCCGACGAGGTCGCTGAGGGGTTCACGAAGTCGGTCACGCCTCACTGTCTTCCCACTTTTTACGCCCCCGCAACAGCCATTTGCGAATTCCTTGTGAGAATCGCGAAAGTCGATCGGACAAGATCCGAAAAACCGGACCAAAGCTCGGGCGACCCGATCAAAGTTTGCCGAAGATCGACCGCATTCGGGTCGCCGTTGCGATCATTGGACGGTCATTGGGACGTCAGCCATTGACCGAGTCGGGCGATTCCCTGCCCGATCTCGGCGGCATCACCGGCGAAGCACATCCGGACGAATCGCCCACCGTCGAGCGGGTCGAAATCGACTCCCGGCGCCAGCGCGACGCCGCACTCGTCCAGGGCACGGAAGACGAACGAGAGGGAATCGTCCGTCCAGCGCGAAACGTCGGCATACATGTAGAAAGCGCCGTCGGCCGGCGCCAATCGGTCCAGGCCGATCTGGGGAAGCGCTTCCAACGCCATTGCACGATTCGCCGAATATCGCGCAACATTGGCGTCCAATTCCGAATAGGCGTCGAATGCGGCGACTGCGGCGTGTTGCGAAAGGGCCGGCGGACAAATGGCAAAGTTTCCGGCCAGTCGGTCGACCGGGTCGATCAGGTCGTCGGGGACGAGCAGCCAGCCGATGCGCCATCCGGTCATCGAGAAGTACTTCGAGAAGCTGTTCACGACGACGGCGCTGCGACTGGTGCGCCAGGCCGACGCGGCAGCGACACCGAAGGTGATGCCGTGATAGATCTCGTCGCTGATCAGTCGCGTGCCGTGTGCGTCGCACCAGGTGGTGAGTGCGGCGAGTTCGGCGGCATCGACCATGGTGCCGGTCGGGTTCGCGGGTGAGGCGAGCACGAGGCCGGCCGGTGGCTCGGCGAGCGTCTCGAGATGCGCGACTGTGGGTTGGAACCGGGTGTCCGGTCCGCACGGCAACTCGATCACCTGGCAGCCGAGGGCGGCCAGCATGTTGCGATAGGCCGGGTAGCCCGGACGTGCCATGGCGACGGTGTCGCCGGCGTCGAAGGCGGCGAGGAAGGCGTAGAGAAAGCCGCTGGACGACCCCGTGGTCACCGCGACGTTCGACGGCGAGACCGCGATCGAGTCGGTGTGCGCGTAGTGCGCGGCGATCGCCTCGCGCAGGGGTGCGATCCCGAGCGCGTTCGTGTAGCCGATGCGATCTCCGGCGATGGTCTCGGTGGCCGCACGGCGCACGGCTTCCGGTGCGGGCGTCGACGGCTGGCCCGCCGAGAGATCGATGACGGACAGGCCCGCCGCACGCCGCTTGCTCACCGCGTCGATCACGCGCATGACCTGGAACGCGGGCACTCCCCCGCGGACGCTGCGACGCAGTTCGGTGGTCATCGTGATCCCTCGCTGTCAGACATCGACCGGTCCGCCGATCCGCCAATACTCCCCGCCCGCGCGGTCGAGGAGTCCTTCGTCGACGAGATAGCGGCGCAGCGCCGCGACGTCATGCGGCCACACCTGCCGCAGCGCGAGGTTCACGTCCACCTCGTCGTAGCGCCGACCCGGATCGAACAGCTGGGCGATGTGTTCGAGCACGATCCGCCGCTTGCGTCCCGGCCGCGGCATCGACTGCAGCACGTCGCCTGTGAAGAACGAGCGCAACACCTTCGCGACCTCGGCGGGATCGGGAGGCGTGCTGGTCACCACCCGACGGTAACGTGCAGCGCGTGGCGCAGGACTTGGCGAGCGACCTCGAGTTGGCGGCACGTCTCGGCGATGCGGCCGACGCGATCACGTCGGCGCGTTTCGGCGCGGCCGATCTCGCCGTCGAGGCCAAACCCGACCTCACCCCCGTCACCGATGCCGACCGGGCCGTTGAGGTGGCGATCCGGGATCTGCTCGCCGAGCACCGCCCGGGCGACGCGGTGTCGGGTGAGGAGTTCGGTTCGCAGGGCACGGGCGCGCGTCGGTGGGTCATCGACCCGATCGACGGCACCAAGAACTTCGTCCGCGGCGTGCCGGTCTGGGCGACGCTGATCGCATTGCTCGACGGTGCCCGTCCCGTCGTCGGCATGGTCTGCGCGCCCGCACTGGCGCGGCGGTGGTGGGCGGCATCCGGCACCGGCGCGTGGACGAGCGCGCTCGGCGCCGCACCGCGGCGCATATCCGTGTCCCGGGTCGGCGACCTCGCCGACGCGAGCCTGTCCTATGCCTCACTGTCTGGGTGGGCCGACATCGGTCGCCGCGACCGCTTCCTTCAGCTGATGGACGCCTGCTGGCGCACGCGGGCCTACGGTGACTTCTGGTCCTACCTCCTGGTGGCCGAGGGCGCGGTCGACATCGCCGCCGAGGTCGACCTGTCGTTGTGGGACATGGCCGCGCTCGCGCCGATCGTCACCGAGGCGGGCGGCCGATTCAGCGCCCTCGACGGTGTCGACGGCGTCCAAGGGCCCGGAGCCGCGGCGAGCAACGGGCTGTTACACGACGCACTGCTGTCATTCGTCGGGCAGCAGTAGGCAGCTGTCGCCGAACTCGTGCCACAAGTAGTCGGCGCGCGCTGCCTCCGCGTACGCGGCCTCGACGAGCTCGGCGCCGGCCACGGCCTCGAGCAGGTGCAGGTGCGACGCTCCTGGCGCGTGCCAGCCCGTGACGAGCCCGCCCACGACCCGGGCCGGGCGCTGTCGTCCGAGCACGAGATCGGTCCAGCCCGCTGCCGCGCGCACCACGCCGTCGCCATCCGCGGCGCTCTCGAGAGCGCGCGTGACCGTGGTGCCGACGGCGACGACGCGGCCTCCCCAGGCGCGGGTCATGTTGACCAGGCGCGCCGTGGGTTCGCTCACGCGGAACCGCTCCGGCTGCGGAGGTTCGCCGACGTCCTGCGACGAGACACCGGTGTGCAGCAGCACCGGCGCGATGGTCACGCCGCGAACGGCCAGGTCGGTCACGATCTCCGGTGTGAACGGACGGCCGGCGCTGGGCATCTCGGCGCTCCCCGGTTCGCGCGCGAACACGGTCTGGTAAGCCGTCAGCGGCGGGCGCGCGCGCACGTAGCCGTAGCGGACCGGGCGCCCGACCCGCGCCAGGTAGGCGATCACCCCGCCGTCGACGGGCACGCGCGCCTCCCACAGCCGCGTCTGGCCGGCCGGATGCGGGTCACCGACGCTCAGCACCACGCCGTGCGGCAGGTCGAGGTGCTCGCCGGGGCGCAGGTCGTCGACCGGGCCGGTCGGCCTGCGACGCGGACGCACCTCGACGACCCACTCCCCCCGCTCGAGAGCGGTGGAGAAGTGCACCGTGACCGGACGCCCGTCACTGCGGGTCGCGTCGACGGCGGCGGCGACGGTGCCCGACGTGTTCACCACGACAAGGTCGCCGGGCGAGAGCTGCGCCCCGAACCGCGCGAACGGTTCGTGCCGGAGCTCGCCAGGACGGGCAACGAGCAGCCGGACGTCGTCGCGGGTGGTCGCTGGTGCCGATGCCTCTCTCATGCCGACGTCCTCGCCACTGCCCAGTCGGCGGCGCGGTAACGACCGCTGGCCGGTGCGACGTCGAGCAGGTGCAGGACCGCCGGCACGACCTCGTCCGGCAGCGGCCGGTCTGAGATGTCCTCGCCCGGGAACGCCCGCTGGTGCATGTCGGTGCGCATGTCGCCCGGGTCGACCGCATAGACCCGCACCGCGGTCTCCTCGACGCCCAGCACCGCGGAGAGGTGGTCGAGCGCGGCCTTCGACGAGCCGTAACCGCCCCACCCCGGATAGGCCTCGACCGCCGCGTCGGAACTGACGTTCAGCACCGTCCCGGACGAGGCTCGTAACAGCGGGAGCATGCGCTGCACGAGGTCGAGCGGTGCGAGCACGTTCGTCTCGTACACCGTCCGGAGCGCGGTGAGCGGATGGTCGGCGAGACGGGGCAGCGGGCTGGGGCCGAGCTCGCTGGCGTTGTTGACGATCAGATCGAGGCCGTCGAAGGACTCGACCGCTGCGAGCAGCGCGGCGCGGTGTGCGGCGTCGGACACGTCGCCGGCGACGGCGACGGCGGACGGCAGTTCTTCGACGACGGCCGCCAGGGCCGTGCGGTCGCGCCCGTCGAGTACGAGGCGCCAACCGCGATCGGCCAGGCGCCGGGCGAGCGCGCGTCCGAACCCGCGCGATCCGCCGGTGATCAGAGCTACTGGTGAAGAGGTCATCGCCCGATAGTTATTGTTGAAGTCAACTTGAAGTCAAGCCGACCGGAGCACCACGTGCGAACGACCGATCTCCTCACGGTGGGCGAGGTGTCCGCCCGCAGCGGTATCGCGCCGTCTGCGCTGCGCTACTACGAGAGTGCACGCCTGATCGACGCGACGCGCACCACGGGCAACCAACGGCGCTACCAGCGCCACGTGTTGCGGCGCCTCGCGTTCATCCGCGCAGCGCAGAACGTCGGACTCAGCCTCGACGAGGTCGCGGCCGCGCTGGCCACCCTCCCCGCCGGCCGCACGCCGACCAGGGCGGATTGGACGCGGCTCTCGCGCACCTGGCGCGACCGGCTCGACGAGCAGATCGACGCGCTGCGCGCACTGCGCGACGGGCTCGACTCGTGCATCGGTTGCGGGTGTCTGAGCCTGCACCGGTGCGTGGTGTCGAATCCGGCGGACGTGATCGCGCAGCAGGGACCGGGCGCCCGGTACCTGCCGCGACCGCTCCGCGCTACCCCGCCAGTCCGGCGATGACCTCCGCGGTGGGGAGTTCGGGCAAGGCGCTGCCGGGCAGGGCGAGTTTCGAGCGGCGCATCCCGCTGCCGATGACGACGATGTCGCGTTCGACGACGGCGCTGTCGACGAGCACCGGCCAGTCGGCGGGCAGTCCGATCGGGGTGATCCCGCCGTACTCCATCCCCGACAGCTCGACGGCTTCGTCCATCGCCGCGAAGGAAGCCTTCCTGGCGCCGAGTCGGCGCCGCACCACGCCGTTCACATCCGCACGGGTCGTCGCCAGAATCACGCAGGCCGCGTAGGTCACGGTGCTGCCGCGCTTGCCGGCGATCACCACGCAGTTCGCCGAATCGTCGAGCTCGACGCCGTAGTGCGCGCAGAATTCGGCGGTGTCGGCCAGGCCGGCGTCGATCGGGGCGGCACGCACCTGAGCGGTCTGTGGCCAGCCGGCCAGCGCCTGCGCGACGGGCGCTGCGACGAGGTCGGTGAGCGCAGTGCGCCATTCGAGGCTTCCGGGGTAGCTCACAAGATCGACCATAATCGAGGGGTGACGAGCGAGCGTTTCCGCACCACCGACGACATCGCCGAGCAGATCCTGCGCACCTACGCCACGATCACCGTCGTCGGCGCGAGCTCTGCGCCGCACAAGGCCGCGCACACGGTCCCGGCACACATGCAGCAGCACGGCTGGCGCATCATCCCCGTCAACCCGCATGCGGACGAGATCCTCGGCGAACGTGTGTACCGCACGATCGGCGACGTGCCGGAACAGGTCGAATTCGTCGACGTGTTCCGTCCGTCCGCACAGACGCCGGACATCACACGACAGGCGGTGGCGGCCGGCGCGACCGCACTGTGGCTGCAGTTGCACATCGAGTCGCATGAGGCACGAGCTATCGCTTCCGAGGCGGGCCTGCTCTACGTCGAGAACCGATGCCTGTTCATCGAACAGCAGCGACTCGGGCTCAATGCACCGACGCACTGACCGATCTGCGCCACGACGCGAACTCGACCAGCTGACCGGCGAGCAGTCGCAGCGCCCCGCTGACGATGTCGTCGGCGGGATCCTGTTCGGCCGAGTTCACCGTCACTCCGAACGGCGTCGGCCAGCCCCGCAGGGCGTGGACGGTCGCCCGCACCGAGGCCAGGGTGGTGCCGCACGCCTGCCAGCCCGAGGCGGTGACGATGGCGCCGACGGCCTTGCCGTCGAGATAGGGACGCGGGTCGTCACGCAGCAGCTCCAGGTGGTCGAGGGCGTTCTTGACCAGGCCCGACATCGCGCCGTGATAACCCGGCGTCCCGATCACGACACAGTCGGCGGCCCGCACCGCCTCGATCAGTTCTGCTGACGCAGCAGGGTCGAGGCTGTCGCCGTACATCGGCAGATCTACGAGCGCGGGCCCGACCACCGCACGGGTCTGCGCGCCGAGGGCCTCGGTCTCGATCAGGCAGCGGGCGAGCAGCTGGTTCGTGAGCGACTCCGGCCGCGTCGAGCCGCCGATGGCGACGATCAACGGGGCGCTACCGCCGGCGAACGGCGGAAGCAGATCGACCTCGATGCCGTCGCTCAGCGCAGTGGCGTCGCCCGCCTGCCGGCCGTCGACGAGAAAGGACGCGACGGCGCAGACCTGGCGCAGCTCCGGGCGTGCCGCCAACAGCGACCGCAACCGGCCGACGGTCGGCGCGGCGATCAGCTCGGTATCGCGTCCGGCCGCGCGCCGCGCGCCGGCCCAGTAGCGCACGGTGACCGTGGGAACGTTCGCCGGGCTGGTCGGTTCAGGCACCCGTTCAGCGTGCCACGTCGGGGTACGCCGCCACGTCGGTGGCCTTGGCGGTGAGCCACACCGCGCCACCGGGGCTCAGCTGCAACTCTGCCAACGCTGCCGGCGTGATGTCGACGAGCACCGGATGTTCGGTCTCGACGGTCAGCCGCACGCGATCGGCCAGCGGTGCGAGGGTGCGCACCGTCCCGGGCCACACGATGCGCGCGCTGCTCGCGTGCGGCCGCTCCGTGTGCACGGTGAACGCCGACGGGCGCACCGCGACGAAGATGCGCCCGTCGGGAGCGTCCACGGCCGAGAGCTCTCCCCCGCCGTCGAGTCGCACCGTCCCGGCGGCCGCCGTCCCGCGATAGAGATTCACGCCGACGAGCCTCGCGACGTACGCGGTGACCGGACGGCTGCTGATCTCGGCGGGCGTGCCCTGCTGCACCACCGCGCCGTTCTCGAGAACCGCGATCGTCGTTGCCAGCACGAGGGCCTCGACAGGGTCGTGCGTGACCAACAGCGTCGGGCCCTCGAAGGCGGCGAGGTGGTCGCGCAGCTCGCTCTGCACCTCGGCGCGGGTCTGCACGTCGAGCGCGGCGAGCGGCTCGTCGAGCAGCAGGGCCTTCGGTACCGCGGCGAGGGCGCGAGCGAGCGCGACGCGTTGGGCCTGTCCGCCCGACAGCCGTGCGGGATGCCGATTCGCGTACTCGGCCAGGCCGAGCCTGGTGATCCACGCCATCGCGGCAGCGCGCGCCTCCGACCGCGATGTTCCTTTCGAGCGCGGGCCGAAGGCCACGTTGTCGACGACGCGCAGGTGCGGGAACAACCGATGTTCCTGGAACACGACGCCGATCCCGCGTTGTTCGGGTGCGACGAAAACCCCTTCGGAGGGTGCGTCGAGCACGCGTCCGTCCAGCGAGATCGAGCCCGTGTCGACGGCGACCAACCCAACGACCGCGCGCAACAACGTCGTCTTGCCCGCGCCGTTCGGCCCGAGCACCGCCAGTACCTCACCGGGCTCCACCGATAGGTCGGCGTGCAGCGTGAATGCCTCGCGCGACACCGTCGCAGCGAAGTCCAGGCTCATGGCCGGCTCATGAGACCGGTACGGATCGCAACCACTTGTCGCGCAGCGTCACGAGCACAACTATCGCAACCGCCATGAGCGGCAGGCTGAGGGCGGTCGCCCCTGCTGGGTCACCGCTGACCTGGAACACGCGCAACACGAGCACCGGCATCGTGAGCGTCGATCCGGCGATGTTCCCGCCGAAGATGGTGGTGGCTCCGAACTCTCCGATCGCGCGCGCCCAGCACAACACCGATCCGAGCACGAGCGACGGGGCGATCAACGGGATGGTGACCCGGCTGAACACGCGCCAGCGCGAAGCACCAAGGGTCGCGGCGGCTTCTTCGAGACCACGGTCGGCAGTGCGCATGGCGCCCTCGACGGTGACCACCAGGAACGGCATCGACACGAACGTGCCCGCGAGCACGATGCCGAACTGGGTGAACGGAATGCTCCACCCGAACCATCGATACAGGTACTGCCCGACCAGACCGTGCTGGCCGAGCGCGAAGAAGAGCGCGATCCCGCCGACGACAGGCGGCAGCACGAGCGGCAGGGTGACCGCGGCCCGCAGCAGGGATTTCCCGGGGAAGGAGCGCCGGGCCAGGATCCAGGCGAGCGGGGTCCCCAGCACGAGGCTGATGACCGTCACCTCGAGCGAGGTCTCCATCGAGATGCGCAACGCATCCCAGAACCGGTACTCGCGGTAGATCGATTCCAGCTCGCTCCACGGCGCGCGCACCACGAGGGCGACGGCCGGGACGACGAGCAGTGCGGCACCGACGGCTGCGGGCGGGATCAGCAGCAGTGGTGTGCCGGCGCGCTCGCCGCGACGCCGTCGCGTGATCACGGTTTGAGGAAGCCGTCCGCGGTCAACACCTTCTGCCCGTCCGGCGACAGGACGTAGTCGACCCACGCCTGTGCCACATCGCGGTGGGTCGACTTCTTCAGCACCGCGATCGGGTACGTTGTGCTGGCGTTGAGGTTGTCGGGAATGGTGACGCCCGTGACCGAACTGCCGGCGGCACGCACGTCGGTCACGTAGACCATTCCGGCGTCGACCTCTTTCGTCTCGACGACACCGAGGGTCGACTTCACGTCCGGTTCGCTCGCGGTCGCCTTGACCGTGACCTTGGCGTTCTGGAACACCTCGAGCGCGGTCGAACCGCACGGAACGGCAGGATCGCACAGGGCGACCTTGACGCCCGGTTTTGCGAGGTCGCTCACCGTCGTGATTTTGGCGGGGTTGCCCGGCGGTGTCGCGATCTCCATGCGGTTCTTTACGAAGTTCGTCGGCTTGTCCGCGTCACCCGCCTGCACGACGGTGTCCATGTTCTTCGTAGATGCGGACGCGAACACATCCGACTGCTGGCCCTGGGTGATCGACTCGGCCAGGGAGGAGCTGGCATCGAAGTTGAACGTAACCTTCGTGCCCGGGTGTAGCTCGGTGAACGAGTCGCCGAGCGTCGTGAATGCCTCTTTCAGCGACGACGCCGCGAACACCGTGATCGTGCCTGACAGCGCGCCGCTCGGGCCGGTGGTGTGCGAGGAGCCGGCCGAGGACGAGCAGGCACTGATGCCCAGCGCCGCGGACGCCAACAGGGCGAGCGTCGACCGCCGTGCAGCAGAGATTCTCATTGCAGCTCGTCCGGGAGCTCCGAGACCTCGACGACGACGTTGGTCGACTTCACCGACGCGACCGCGCGCACGCCCGGTTTGAGGCCGAGTTCGTCGGCGGCCTCCCGGCTCATCAGCGACACGACGCGGTACGGGCCGCACTGCATCTCGACCTGCGCCATGACGGTGTCGCGGACGACGCGCGTCACGAGTCCGACGAACCGGTTGCGCGCCGACTCGCGCGCGACCGGACCTACGTCCGGGACGGCGCCGGCGTTGCGCTCGGCGAACCGCGCGAGGATCGCGCCGTCGACCACGCGCCGTCCGGTGGCATCACTGCCAGTGGCCAGCCGGCCGGTGTCGGCCCAGCGACGCACCGTGTCGTCGCTGACCCCGAGCAGCTCGGCCGCTTCACGCAAGCGGTAGGAGGGCATGCAGCGACTGTAGCGCGCGATCCGCAGGTGCTGGTCCGAAACCGGCTATCGGTCCGCAGGTGCGGCCATGAGTGGTACCCGGCGAATCAGTGGTGCGCGGCCTCGTACGCGTCGATCACCGAGGCAGCGATCCGGCCTCGCGCGGACACCTCGAAACCGTTCTTCGCGGCCCAGTCGCGAATTGAACTCAGGTCGCGCTTTCCGCCTCGCGAATTTCCGGCGCGGCGCGCCCGGCCACCACTGCGCGTCCGGCGCGCGGCGTCGACATAGGGCTTCATCGCCTTCTCGAAAGCGACCGCGTTCTTGCGGGACAACTCGATTTCGTAAGACGTGCCTTCCCAGGAAAAGTTGATGGTGCGATCGGCCGTCGAACCGTCAAGGTCGTCGACGAGTAGTTCGGTGACTACGGTTTGTTTCGCCATGACGGTATTGAACCACGAGTTCACATGCGCTGAGAGCGAAGTGTGCACAACATGGCGTCGAAGCCGGAAAGCCCACTGCACAATGCCGAATTGCAACGGTCAAGAATGCGCACGCTGCGCGACATCCGGAGCACAAAGATGGTCCCGGCCGGGTATTCCCGACCGGGACCATCCATCTCGTAGCGGGGGCAGGATTTGAACCTGCGACCTCTGGGTTATGAGCCCAGCGAGCTACCGAGCTGCTCCACCCCGCGGCGGTAGCACCAAGCTTAGCGAACAGGGTGTAGTTGCTCCACACCGGCCCTCGCCGCGCTCAGCGATGCGTCGACCCGCTGGGCTTCGGCGCGCTCGACGGCGACGTGGACGGTGACTTGGGCGGTGAACTGCTCGATTGCTGACTGAAGTACTGGTTGAGTAGCTCTTGTTCCTTCTGCAATGCCCGCTGAGCAGCCTGGATGGCGTCTCGCACCTGCTGCTCGCCGACCGACGACCCACTGGCCGGCGGTGGAGTCGGTCCAGGACTCGTGGACGACTTTGGTGGCGGTTTGGTGCCACCGCTTCCACCGTTGCCGCGAGTCGACACACCGTTGCCCGGCAGTTGTTCGCCTAGGGTATGGCCCGGTTGCAGGTCGGTGAGCGCCTGCGAGAGCGAAGGCTCGAACCCGATGCTGTCACGGTTCCCGTACACCACGAGGACACGAGCAAGCTGCGGATAGGAGGCGTTGCTCGCCGTAGCCTGAACGTAAAGAGGCTCCACATACAGGAATGAATTGCCGACCGGCAGAGTGAGCAGGTTTCCGTCGAGTATCTCCGACCCGCCACCGGCTCCATTGAGCAATGTTATGTTCTGCGAGATGGTCGGATTGCTCTTGAGGATGCTCGCGACCAGCTCGGGACCCCTCGTCGCTCGGTCCGAAGGAACAGTCAACGCCGTGATCCTGCCGTAATTCGGACCGGGATCGCTGTCGACGCTGAGATAGGCAGCCATATTCTGGTTGTTGTTGACGATCATGGGAGTCGTCAGTTGGAACTGCGGTGTCGTCAGGTCATTGCTTCCAGGCGCGGCCGCAACCACGTAGTACGGCGGCTGGTTGGCTCCGCCTGTGTTCGGGTCGACCGGGACCGTCCACTTGTCGGTCGACGAATAGAAGGTTTGCGCGTTATCCACGTGGTAGGTGCCGAGGAGTGATCGCTGTACCTTGAACAGGTCCTCGGGGTACCGCACATGCGCCATCACGTCGCTTGGCATGGACGACCGCGGTTGAACGAGGCCTTGGAACACGCTCATCCATGCCTTGAGGAGTGGGTCGGTCGGGTCCCATGCGTACAACGTGACCTTGCCTGTGTAGGCGTCGACCGTCGCCTTGACCGAGTTGCGGATGTAGTTGATCTGGTCATTGGGCTGACGTGCGGTCTTGTCATTCGTGGACAATGAATCCGAGGTCAGCGTCGACAACGAGTTGTGCTGCGAGTACGGGAAACCGTCCATGGTGGTGTATCCGTCGACCATCCACTCGATGTCGCCGTTCGGCCCGATGAACGGGTACGGATCGCCGTCGACCTTCAAGAACGGAGCGACCTTCTGCACCATCACGCGGGGATCGCGATTGAAGATGATGTGGGCACCGTTTCCGCTCGCCACGTCGTTGAGGACGAAGTTCGTCTGCTTGTAGTTGACCGCGAACGCAAGCCGGGTCATGAAGCTCGACAGCGGGACGCCACCGCCGCCCTGGTAGCTGATTCGCGGACCGTCGCTGGCGTTGTACTCAGAGCTCTTCCCCTTCGCTCCCACGATCGAGTAGTCCGGGAGTAGCTCGCCGTAGTACACCTCAGGCTGCTTCAGTCCGGCACTGAGCGGGCCGCTCGGCGGGATGTCGCCGGCCGAGTACAAGGACGCATCGTTGGTGACGTCCGAATTCGCCGGCGCGGCGACGAACCCGTAGCCGTGCGTGTACACGGTGTGCTGGCTGATCCAGTTCAGCTGAGTACCGTTCAGACTCGCGTTGTCGAGTTCTCGCACGCCCACGACGTAGTCCTGCTCGCCGCTGGGCGTTCCGCTCAAGTTGTACCGGTCGATGTCGAGCTTGGCCGGGAAGCCGTAGACGTTCTTGATTCGTTGCTGCTGAGTGAAGGCCTGGGTGATCTCGTTCGGGTCGAGGATCCGGATGTTGCCGACCGTCGGATTTGACAGTGACAGAGCTGATGCTTTTGGACTGTCGAGGGCCGCGTACTGCTTGTAGTCGACCTTGTCGTCGCCGATTCCGTAGGCCGCGCGAGTCGCGTTGATGTTTCGCTCGATGTACAGCGCCTCTTTCTGCGCGGCATTCGGCTTCACAGAGACGCCCTGCAGTATCGCCGGGTAGATGCCGCTGATCAGGATGCTCAGCACGAGCATCGAGACGAACGCGATGGCGGGCAGCATCGAGTTACGCAGCCACAGGCTCGCGATCAGTCCGGCGGCGATGATGAGCGCGATCCAGAACAGGATCGTGCGGGCCGGCAGCACCGCGTGGACGTCGGTGTACGAGGCGCCGGTGAACTTGCTGCGGTCGGAGAACACCAGCCCGTACCGGTCGAGCCAGTAGGCGATCGCCTTCAGCAGCACGAAGACGAACACCAGCAGCGTCAGGTGGCGCCGCGCGGCGGGCGTGACCTTCGGGCCCGGTGTCTGCAGCCGGATGGCGCCGGTCAGATAGTGGACCATCGCCGACAACAGGATGGCGAACACGAGCGCGGTGAAGCCGAATCCGAGCAACAGCCGGTATGCCGGGTAGTCGAACGCATAGAACGACACGTCCATGTGGAACTGCGGATCGGTCTGGCCGAACGACGAACCGTGCAGCCACAGTTGCCAGGTGGCCCAGTTGTTCTGCGCGGACAACCCGGCCGAGAACAGGGCGATGACACAGATCGCAGCCAGCACGAGAAAGCGGCGCGGTTCGAGCACGGTGCGGTAGCGCTCGATGTTCTGCTGCTCGGCCGACATCGGACGGAACGGCGGGCTCAGCAGGTAGGCGATCACGATGTTGCCGCCGAGGATCAACGCCATCAGCACGCCGAAGATCGCGAACAGCGTCGCCCGTGTCCAGAAGATCGTCGTGTAGACGCCGCTGAAGCCGAGAGAGCGGAACCACAGGAAGTTGATGTAGACCCCGGTCAGCTGCACGAGCGCCACGATCAGGACGATCAGGATCGCTACCGTCCACAGCGCGATCTTGGCGCGCCGCGACAGCGCGATGTTCGGGATGGGCGGCCGCATGGCCACAGGGCGGCTCCTTGACGACTGGCGAAGACTCGGGCTCGATTTCGATCTCGAACGCGTTGACAACGTACCGGCACGCGCGCCGGTTCCACGGCGACCTATGCCACGTCGTTACCCGACGCTGCGCCGCGGCTCAGCAACTGGGGACGGGCTGTCCTTTCGCACTCGCGCGCAGGGCATCGATCGCGCCGCGCAACGTGGAGACCTTGACGACCTGCAGACCGGACGGGATCGCGCCCGTCACATCGCTGCAATTGCCCGCCGGGGCGAGGAACAACGTCGCGCCCGCGCGCCGCGCCGCGATCATCTTGAGCTGGATGCCCCCGATCGGCCCCACAGCGCCATTCGGCGAGATCGTGCCCGTCCCGGCGATGAAGCGGCCCTTGGTCAGGTCCTCGGAGACCTTGTCGATGATGCCGAGCGCGAACATCATCCCGGCCGACGGACCGCCGATCTCGTCGTTGAGACCGAGATTCACCTCGTACGGCGCCAGACACTGCGGCGTCTGCGGGACGGTGATGCCCATCGAGGCTCCCGGCGAGCCCTTCGGCGGCGCGCCGAGCTTGACCGTCACCGCGTGTCGGGTGCCGGCGGTCGGGCTGGTGTTGCGCACGAAGGTGACCCGCACCGACGTCCCTGGCTTCTCGGCGGACAGGATCGCCTTGAGACGCGGGTACGCGTCGACCGCCTTGCCGTCGACGGTCTGCAGCACGTCGCCCGGACGCAGGATGCCCTGTGACGGGCCCTTGTCGATGACGCTGAGCACGCCGAACGCCTTCTTGTAACCGAGCGCGCAGGCGGCGGCAACCACGGCGTCGTCCTGGGAGGCGCTGAATTCGTTGGTGTTCTCGGTGTTGACCTGCTGGGTCGTCTGTCCCGGCGGGAACAGCGCCGAGCGCGGTACCACCGCTTCGTCACCGGCGATCCACGCGCGCAGCGCGTCGAACACGGTGAGCCGGCTCGTCGAGTAGCTCACGGTCGTCAGGTTGAGATTGCCGGACGTCTGCAATGTCCGGTGGCCGACGACCTGGATGATCTGCTGGCTCTCGCCCGGGCACGTCTGCAGCGTGTTGCACGTCGGGCCCGGAGACAGGATGACGTAGGGCACCGGCAAGGTCATCGTGAGGATCAGCAGCAGCGCGAACAGTCCGCCGCAGACGATCAGTGTGCGCACCCGACGGCTCAGGCCGCCCGTCGCACTCGTCACCCGGTGAGGGTATCCGGCGGCTCGGCGCGGTCGGGACGCCCGGCGCTGCGAGCGGGAATCGTGAGCGCTTCAAGGTATCGGCTGTGGGCGCGCACAGCGGCTTCGGTGCCGAGCGGACGGTCGGCCCGCCGCATGCGATACCCGCGCCACCAGGCCCACAGCGCGGCGACGGCGGTGGCGCCCACCGGCACGGCCAGCCACAAGGCCCACGTCATGTCGCGAACCGTATCCGGCGCGGCCCGTTCGCCGTCGGCGCAACGCTGAGCGCACGCATCGAGCAACGGAACCGTGCGCGCCGCTCGCTCGTCAGGATTAGCGTGGCTTCCATGAGCAACGACATGCCGTTCGGCTTCGGCCCGGGCAGCGGTGGCGATCCGAACCAGCCGGGCGATCTCGGCGGCATGTTCGCGCAGCTGCAACAACTTCTGAACTGGCAGGGCGGCGCGGTCAACTGGGATCTGGCCCGGCAACTGGCCGGGCAGGGCCTCGCGGGCGACGACCCGGAGCCGTCCCCCGACGAACGCACGGCGGTCGCCGATGCAATCCGGCTGGCCGATCTGTGGCTCGACGAGGTCACCGAACTGCCGTCGGGCGTCGGGACGATCGAGGCCTGGACGCGGCACGAGTGGCTGGACAGGACGTTGCCGGTCTGGCGCAGCCTGTGCGACCCGGTTGCCGAGCGGGTCGTCGCCGCGATGTCCTCGGCGTTACCGACGGGCGAGGGCAGCGAGAGCGGCGAGTCCGACGCGTTTCAGCTCGAGGCGTTGGGTCCGTTGCGCGGCATGCTCCCGCCCGGCGGCATCGGGGCGATCATGAACCAGGTCGGCGGATTGATGTTCGGCGCGCAGGTGGGCCAGGGTCTGTCCGGACTCGCGCGCGAGGTCGTCGCCTCCACCGACGTCGGACTGCCACTGGGTCCGACCGGCGTGGCCGCGCTCGTCCCCGCCAACGTGAGCGGCTTCGGCGAGGGATTGGAGCGGCCTGCCGACGAGGTGCGCCTCTACCTCGCGCTGCGCGAAGCCGCGCACCAGCGGCTGTTCGCGCACGTTCCGTGGCTGAGGCAGCGCATGCTCGACACGGTCGGCGCGTACGCGCAGGGCATCACGGTCGATCTCTCGGCCATCGAGCGGGCGATGGGCGAGGTCGACCCGGCCAACCCGCAGAGCGTGCAGGACGCGCTGTCCGGCGGGCTGTTCGAGCCGCAGACCACGCCCGAGCAGCAGGCGGCCCTGCGTCGCCTGGAGACGCTGCTGGCGCTCGTCGAGGGTTGGGTGGACGCCGTGGTCGCCGCGGCCGCCGGTGAGCGGATGGGCGGCGCGGAAGCGCTGCGCGAGGCGTCACGGCGCCGGCGCGCGACCGGAGGTCCGGCGGAGCAGACGTTCGCGACCCTGGTCGGGCTCGAACTGCGCCCGCGCCGGCTGCGCGAGGCCGCAGCGCTGTGGTGGGGGGTCACCGAGAAGCACGGCATCGCCGGGCGTGACGCGATCTGGTCGCATCCCGATCTGCTGCCGAGCGCCGACGACCTCGACGACCCGCTCGGATTCGCCGACACGGTCGGCGCCGCCGAGACGATCACCGCCGACGACGCCCGCAAGGACGACGACGCCCGCAAGGACGACGACGCCCGCAAGGACGACGACGCCCGCAAGGACGACCCGCAAGGACGCCCGCAAGGACGACGACGGGGCCTGAGCGCCGCTACGCGGTGTCGGCCGCCTGCTCGCCGGGCTCGACGCACCCACCGTCGGCGAGATCGTCGGCGAGATCGTCGGCGAGATCGTCGGCGAGATCGTCGGCGAGATCGAGGTGGGCCGCGGCGCTGACACCGTCGAGGTAACCCCGCGCCCGTTCGGTGCGTGGGTAGCGCTGCACGAGCGCCCAGAAGTCGGGCCCGTGGCCCGGCACGAGCAGGTGCGCCAGCTCGTGGACCAGCACGTAGTCACGCACCCAGTGCGGCATGTCGCGCAGCCGCTCGGACAATCGGATCGTGCCGTCGGCCGGTGTGCACGACGCCCAGCGCGTACGCATGCTGTTGACCCAGCGCACGCTCGCGGGGCGGGCGCGGCCGCCGAGGTAGCTCGTCGACAGTTCGGCGGCGCGGCGTACCAGGGTGGCGTCGCCGCCGTCGCGGCGACGGCGAGCGCCGGCGTCGAGACGGTCGACCATCTCGCGTACCCAGCGGGCTTCTTCTGCCTTGGTGAAGCGCGACGGAATGAGCACCACGATGCGCCGACCGTCGAGATAGGCCGACACCGTGCGCCGACGCTTCGCGCTACGCCGCACCTCCACCTCGCGCATGCGTCCGGTGTCGTCAGGCGTCGCGAGTGCGCTCGACTTGCTGGTCACGAAAACGACGCTAGCCTCGGGTCCGGACAGTTTCGGGCCGCCACGCCGCCGGGGAAATGCACGCACATTGTGTCCCCAGAAGAGTCCACACGCCGTCCACACCCTCATCCACAGGTGTGCACAAAACAACGGGCGAAATCCGGCAAGCAGGTCGTATTACACATGTTGTTCACGAAATTTGTGGATAACCTCGGATGAACCGGCGGCGGGCTGACACCGTGGGCCGATGAACAACCGGCTGTCCCCGCTCCCGTCCGGGGCTGCGTCCCTGCCGACCCTCGGATTCGCTGCCCCGCCGCCCGTCGTCTCGACGGTCCTGCCGCCGGCGGCGCGGGTGCTGTGGCGCTCGGCCGGCGCGGCCCAGATCGAGATCGGGACAAGGGCGGTGATCGTCGAGGGCATCGACACCCACGCGGTGCGCACCCTGATCGGCGCGGACGGCGACGATCGCGCTGTGCCCACCGGCCTGGAGGCGGTGCAACATCGCCTGGTCGAGGCGGGTTATCTGTGGCCGGCGCCGTCCACCAACGGCGCCGGCCCCGACCGCAGCGACCCGCGCCGCCGGGTGACCCACCCGCGCCTGGCCGGGGAACTCACCGCCCTGTCGGCCCGGGCCGGCGAGCGGGCCGGCGACCTCATCGCGGCCCGAGGTCGGTGCACGGTGCTCGTGCAGGGCGCCGGGCGGGTGGGGCCCCTCGTCGGCGCACTCCTTGGCGCGGCGGGAGTCGGCCGCGTGCATTCCCTCGACGCCGGCCCGGCGCAGTTGCACCACGCCATGCCGGGCGGGCTGCTCCCGGGCGACGAGGGAATGTCGTTCGCCGCCGCGGCTGCCGCCGCCATCGAACGGCAGGCACCGGACGCCGCCTGCGCCACCGCACCGTCCGACGAGCCGCCCGATCTCGTGGTGCTCGCGATCGACGGGCCGGTCGACCCCGAGCGGCGCAACGCCCTGCACGCGCGCTCGTCGGCCCACCTGCTGGTGCAGGCGAGTGGCGGACGCGGATCGGTCGGCCCGCTCGTGCTCCCGGGCCTGACCAGTTGCCTGCGGTGTGCCGATCTGCACCGCCTCGACCGCGATCCGGTGTGGGACGCGCTGGCCGTCCAGCTCGCGGTCCCGCAACGGCGCCGCGGCGCCAGCGAGGTGGCGCTGGCCGCTACTGTCGCGGGCGTGGCGGCCGTGCAGGCCCTCGACTTCCTCGACGGCGGCCGGCCCGCCACGATCGAGGGCACCGTCGAGATGCACCTGCCCGACTGGCGGCTGCGGCGCCGCAGCTGGCCACTGCACCCGGACTGCGACTGCCTGCTCCGCGGCCCCGGTTGAGTACGAATCCGCAGGCCAACCTCATCGGCGGCGCAAGATCGCCTGCAGACCCGCCCCGGCATCGCCCGGCGAGGCGATCGGTTCGGCACAATGGCACAGGGACGCGCAGCCGACCCGCGTGAGGCGACGACGACGCACGATCGAAGGGAGGCAGGTGCAGTGAGCGATATCCCGCAGCGCCGCGCCGCCCGCACCGCCAAGCTCGCGTCGTTGCCGCTCGGCGTCGCCGGCCGGGCGACCATCGGTCTCGGCAAGCGCATCACCGGCCGCTCCGCCGCCGACGTCCAGGCCGAACTACAGGCGCGCACGGCCGAGCAGCTCTTCACCGTGCTCGGTGAGCTCAAAGGCGGGGCGATGAAGCTCGGCCAGGCCCTGTCGGTGTTCGAGGCGGCCCTGCCCGAAGCCACCGCCGCGCCCTACCGCGAAGCGCTCACGCGGCTGCAGGAGGCCGCGCCGCCCATGCCGTCCCCGATCGTGCACCGAGTGCTCGACGAGCAGTTCGGGCGTAGCTGGCGCGACCGGTTCACCTCCTTCGACGACACCCCCGCCGCCGCGGCCAGCATCGGCCAGGTGCACCGCGCGGTGTGGAGCGACGGCCGCGAGGTGGCCGTCAAGTTGCAGTACCCGGGCGCCGGACCGGCGCTGATGGCCGATTTCACCCAGCTGTCGCGCATGGCCCGCCTGTTCGCGCGCATCTCCCCCGGCCTCGAGGTCAAGCCGCTGCTGGCGGAGCTCAAGGATCGCGTGCTCGAAGAGCTCGACTACTCCCTCGAGGCCGACGCCCAACGCGCCTTCGCCACGGCCTACGACGGCGATCCGCACATCGCCGTCCCGCGAGTCGTCGCCAGCGCACCCAAGGCCATGGTGACCGAATGGATGGACGGCACCCCCTTGTCGCGGATCATCGCCGGCGGCACCGCCGACCAGCGTGATCGCGCGGGGACGCTGCTCGCCGAGCTGCACTACTCGGCGCCCGCTCGCGCCGGCCTGCTGCACGCCGACCCGCACCCCGGCAACTTCCGCATCCTTCCCGACGGCCGCCTCGGCGTCGTTGACTTCGGCGCGGTCGCGCGCCTACCCGGCGGGTACCCGGAGCCGTTGGGCAGGCTCACGCGCCACGCCGTCGACCGTGATGCGCCGGCAGCGCTTGCGGTGCTGCGCGCGGAGGGATTCATCCGCGACTCCGTGCGCGTCGACGCATCGCAGGTGATGGACTATCTCGGCCCGATCGTCGAACCGCTGCGCTCGCCGACCTTCACGTTCTCGCGCGAGTGGATGCGCGAGCAGGCCGCCCGCGTCGGCGATCCGCGCCGTGAGGAAGCGCGGGTGGGGCGCATGTTCAACCTCCCGCCGTCCTATCTGTTGATCCACCGCGTCACGCTCGGGTCGATCGGGGTGCTGTCGCAATTGGGAGCAACTGCACCTTTCCGCGAGCTGGCTGAGAAGTGGCAACCAGGTTTCGCGGCCTGAGCGAACTGCCGTGTCGCGCTGGACCGCCGAGCTCACGCGGCGTAGCAATGCTGGAATGAACGAACGTTGTTCGCTGTGCGGGCGGGCCGCCGATCCGGCCGAGGACGGTGACCCGCCGCTGGGCTGGTGCGCCGACATCGTCGAGGCGCGCGGCGGCACGCGCACCCGCTGGATCTGCCCTGCGTGCACGCGCAGTCACGTGCGCTCGATCGAGGCGAAGCTCGACCAGTCCTGGTGGTGACACGGTGGTGACCCCGTCCGGACAGGAACGACGCAGCGGCCGCCGGGTCGAATGACCCGGCGGCCGCTGTGTGTTCGAACACTGGGCCGGTGTTACAGCGTGGCGGCGCCTGCCGCCGCTGCGTACTCGGCCCGCTTCGCGTGACGCCGTGAGGCGGCGTGCGCGCGGCGCTCCAGCGTGCGCCACCGCTTGGCGGCGGCGAGCTGGTTGACGAACGCGCGTTTGCGCGCGTCCTCGTGCAGCTGGCGCAGATGCTCCCGCGCCAGGGCTTCGTGCAACGTGTACATCGCAATGCTCCTCGAGTGATTCGGCTGACGTGAGTCGGGTGAAGGCCGGCTGACTCTCGGCCGGATGTCGGTCATGTCGGTTCGCGTGATGGCTGCGGTCATGCAGCACGCTCCTTTCGGCCGTCGGGCAACTGCTCGTCCTTGCGTGGGCGACCCCGCGGGCGCTTGCGCGCGATGATCACGCCGCGCTCGAAGATCTCGCCACCCCAGACGCCCCAGGGCTCCCGACGCTCGATCGCGCCGGCCAGGCAGGCGAGCCGGGCCGGGCAGCCGGCGCAGAGCTCCTTGGCGCGCTCGAGATCCGAGGGGGTCTCGGCGAACCAGAGGTCGGCGTTCTGCACCCGGCAGGGCACGTCGTCCGGGCACTCCTTGGACAGCGGGTCCAGCGGGTCGAGCCCGAGCAGCGCGGCGGCAGTCGCATCGGACAGGTTCTGAGCGGGATCGACGAGCAGCTCATCGGTCTCGCAGGTGGTCAACACGTCGGGTCACCTCCTTGTCGTGATCGTGTTCGTTCTGTGCGGTGGGGTTGTGGTTGCGGGCGGATAAACAACGAGGCCGCGGTTCCCATATGGGAGCCGCGGCCTCGAGGAGCCTGATCGCTGACCTGGTCAGCGCAGTTCTCCTCGAGGTGGTGCGGCCTGCTTGGCATCACGAACACGGGAAACGCCCGTGATGTCGGCGCCGAAGATCGGGTTGCCGGCGGTGGCGTAGACAGACTCCGACCCCATGAGGTGGCTGGTCCGCGGCGCGACCGTCAGCACTCCGCGCATACGGCAGGCGGCAGTCCGGGCTTGCGGCGTGATGCTGAACGTCGATGCCATCGGGCTACCTCCTCTCCGTGTGCGGCCGCACGAAAGTGCGCACGATCTGATGTGTCAGTGCAGGCTAACGAAGCCTAGATTCACCCGGCAAGTGATTTACGCAAAGTTCGTCCAACCCGTAACGCTCACCCACCGGATGCGATACAACCGAACAGTGATTCGGATGTGTGCCGTCCTGATCGCGGCGGCGGCGATGGCTCTGTCCGGCTGCTCTTCCAGTGGCAGCCCCGCAGCGTCGTCAGGCCCGGCGGGCACCACGGCGGTGCAAGGCACGTCGACGGCGAGCGGGACGGCGGCAGATCCCGCGACCACCAAAGCGATCGCCAAGGCCTACTCGTCGTTCTTCGATCCCAAGGCGTCTCTCGCAGTTGCCGAGCAGAACCTGCAGCACGGGCCGTTGCTGAAGGCCGCCCTGCTCGCGCAGGCGCACAACTCGCAGGCGCAGGGTCTCAGCGCGCGGGTCACCGCGGTCACGGTCCTCTCGCCGGACTCCGCCGCCGTGCACTTCGACCTGCTGTCCGGCGGGAAGCCGTTGCTGCCTGACACGCCCGGCAACGCCGTGCGCGAGGACGGGCGGTGGAAGGTGGCGGCGCGGACGTTCTGCGCGCTCGTCCAGCTCACCGGCCATCCCCCTGCGGCGTGCAGCGATCCGAAGATCACCGACCTGCCGAACTGAACTGCCAGACTCGACCCGTGCAGCAGCAGACCAGGCGCGGCCCGGCCCTGGCCACCGTGCTCGCGGTGCTGTTCCTGACCTTCCTCGACACCACGATCGTCAGCGTCACCCTGGGCAGCATCCAGTTCGACCTCGGCGCGGGCGTGATCCCGCTGCAGTGGGTCGTCAACGCCTATTCGCTGGTCTTCGCGAGCCTGATGCTCATCGCGGGTTCGCTCAGCGACCGGTTCGGCAGGCGCAACGTCATGATCGCCGGCATCGCGATCTTCTGCGCGGGCTCGCTCGTGTGCGCGCTGGCCTCGCAGGTGGCTTGGGTCATCGCCGGACGTGCGGTGATGGGCGTCGGCGCGGCGGCGTCCGAGCCCGGCACGTTGTCGGTGATCCGGCAGCTCTACCCCGACCGCGGTCAGCGCGCCCGGGCCCTCGGCGCGTGGGCGGCCGTATCGGGACTGTCGCTGGCGCTGGGTCCGGTGCTGGGTGGCGTGCTGATCAGCATCGGTTCCTGGCGGGAGGTGTTCTGGTTCAACCTGGCGCTGGGCGTCGTGTTGCTCGTCGCGACCGCGCGGCTCGTGCCGAACAGCGCCGACCCGCAGCCAGGACGTCTCGACGGCGGGGGTTTCGTGCTCGGGGCGCTCGCGCTCGGCGCCTTGATCTTCGCCGGGATCTCCGGCGAGCAGTACGGCTACGGCACCGGGTGGATCGTCGCGCTGTTCATGGTCAGTGCGGTGGCCTTCGTCGCGTTCTTCCTCGTCGAGCGGCGGGTGCGGCTGCCGATGCTCGATCTCGGCTACCTGCGCGACCCGGTCGTGGGTTGCGCCCTGTTCTGCGCGTTCGCCGCCTACTTCGGGGTGTTCTCGATCTTCTTCCTGACCGCGCTCTATCTCGACGTCATCGTCGGCTACTCCGGCGCGCGGATGGCCGGCCTCTTCGCGCCCATGGCCGTCGCGATCGTGCTCGGGTCGATCGCGTCGGGACGATGGGTCGCGCGCGCCGGGCCGAAGTGGGCGATGGTCACGGGCTGCCTGCTCAGTGCCGCGGGCCTCGTCACCGCCCGGTTCCTCCTGGTCACGTCGCCGTCGTTCGCGGGGTTGTCGGCCGCGCTCGCGCTCGCCGGGCTCGGCTTCGGCATCGTGGTGGTGCCGCTGACCTCGGCGGTGCTCGGGCACGTCCCCGCCGAGCGTTCCGGGATGGCGGCGTCGACCACGAACACCGCGCGGCAGCTCGGCTCGGTGGTGGGGGTCGCGGCGCTCGGTGCCATCGTGAACGGATTCCTCACCACGGACTTCACCCGCACGCTGCAGGCCCGCGGCACCGGTCAGCAGGTGATCGACTACATCCTCGGCCTCATCGAGACCGGTGGCAGCGATGCGAGCAACATCGATCTCGCGCACCCGCCCGAGATCATCAAAGACCTCGTGGACGCCGCAGCCGCGGCCTTCCGCACCGGCATGCACGTCGCGCTGCTGGTGTCGGCCGCCCTGATCCTGGTCGCAGCGCTCGCGACCGCGCTCGTCCCAGGTCGCAGGATGGCACCAGCGGCCGAAGTCGACTGACGCCCTGAGCCACCGGATCAGGCCTCGACCGACACCACCTGCGACGGGTCGGCGCCGGCAAGCACCGCGAGCACCGGCTCGGCGTACCGGTCGAGCTTGGTTGGGCCGACGCCGGAGATGCGGGCGAGCGCGGCGCGCGTGTCGGGATGGCCGTCGGCGATGGCGACGAGCGTGGCGTCGCTGAACACCACGAACGGTGGCACCTTCTGCGCGTCGGCCTGGGCCCGGCGCCACGTGCGCAGCCGCCCGAACAGCTCGGCATCGGCCGCCTCGGGCCTGACCGACTTCTTCTTCTTGGCCGGTAGCTCGTCCCTCACGACGTAGGGACGCAGGCCGTCGAGGAACCGGCTGGGCCGACGGCCGCGGCGCTGCCCGGGGCTGCGCGCCAGCGCCCAGGAGAGCCACAGCCGTTCGCGGGCGCGCGTGATGCCGACGTAGAGCAGGCGCCGCTCCTCGGCCAGCTGCGCCTCGGTCGTAGCGTGCTGGATCGGCACGGTCGTGTCGGTCAGGCCGACCAGGAACACCGCGTCCCACTCGAGACCCTTGGCCGAGTGCAGGGATGCGAGCGTGACGCCCTGCACAGTCGGCGCGTGTTGTGCGTCGGCGCGGGCGTCGAGCTCGGCGACCAGGTGCGCGAGATCGGCGTCCGGGACGGTGGCCACGAGGTCGTCGGCGAGGCTCGCCAACGCCGTCAGCGACTCCCACCGCTCGCGGGCCGTCCCGCCGGGCGGTGGCTCGTCGGCGCGCCAGTTCATGCCGCTGAGCACCTCGCGCACGGACTCGGGCAGCGTGCGTCCCTCACTGTCGGCACGCGCCGCGCCACGCAGCAGCAGCCGCGCCTCGCGGATCTCGGCGCGGTCGAAGAACCGCTCGCCGCCGCGCAGCACGTACGGCACCCGCACGTCGGCCAGCGCCTGCTCGTACACCTCGGACTGCGCGTTGATGCGGAACAGCACGGCGATCTCGGCTGCAGGCACCCCCTCGTCGATCAGGCGCCGGCACTCGGCGGCCACCCGGGCCGCCTCGGCGGGCTCGTCGTCGAACTCCGCGAACTCGGGCTCGGGCCCGTCGGCGCGCTGGCCGATCAGGGTCAGCGCACCGGTGCCACCGGCGGCGACGAGACGGTTCGCCAGCCCGACGACCTGCGGGGTCGAGCGGTAGTCGCGTTCGAGCCGTACGACGACTGCCTCGGGGAAGCGGCGGCGGAAGCCGAGCAGGTGCTCGGGCGAGGCGCCGGCGAAGCTGTAGATCGTCTGGTTCGCATCGCCGACGACGCACAGATCGTCGCGGCCGCCGAGCCACGCGTCGAGCAACCGCTGCTGCAACGGCGACACGTCCTGGTACTCGTCGACGACGAAGTGGCGGTATCTGGCGCGGACCTCTTGGGCGACGTCGCGGTACTCCTCGAGCGCGCCGGCCATGATCATCAGCAGGTCGGCGAAGTCGACCACGCCCGCGCGGCGCTTGGCCTGCTCGTACTCGGTGTAGACGTCGGCCACGGTGTCCGGGGTCGTCGGAACGTCGCGGCCGGCGGCGCGGGCACGCTCCGGGTAGTCGGCCGGCCCGGCGAGGACGGCCTTGGCCCAGTCGATCTCGGCCGCCACATCGCGCAGCTCGGCACGGTCCATGCGTAGCCGCAGCCGGGCAGCGCTGTTGCCGACCAGGCGCAGCGGGTTGTCGAGGACGTCGGGCATCGCACCGCCGAGCACGCGGGGCGCGAAGTACTGCAGCTGGCGCAGGGCGGCGGCATGGAAGGTGCGGGCCTGCACGCCCTGAGCGCCGAGCTTGCGCAGGCGGGTGCGCAGCTCGCCGGCCGCTCGTGCGGTGAACGTGACGGCGAGCAGCTGTCCGGGCGGAACGGCGCCGGTGCGCACCTGGTAGGCGATGCGGTGCGTGATCGCGCGCGTCTTGCCCGTGCCCGCTCCGGCCAGGATGCAGACGGGACCCCGGACCGCCTGGGCGGCCGCGCGCTGCTCCGGGTCGAGCCCGGCCAGCACGCGCTCGGCTGCATCGCCCGGGTGTGCCACGCCCCCGATACTGCCAGCGGCCGGTGACAGCTCCGGACGGCCCCGGGAATGGTGTGGACAGCTGTGAGGTTGCGTCACCATGCACAGCGACACGCTCACGATGTACACGACGTCCTGGTGCGGGTTCTGCATGCGGCTCAAGTCGCAGCTGCAGCGCGAGGGCATCGACTACGCCGAGGTCGACATCGAGCGCGACGAGAGCGCCGCCGAATACGTGATGAGCGTCAACAACGGCAACCAGACCGTCCCGACCGTGGTGTTCTCCGACGGTACGGCGCTCACCAACCCCAGCGTCGCCGAGGTCAAGGCGCGGCTCGCTGCCTGACTACACGCCCGTCACCCCCGCCGACGTCCCCACCAGGTTGGCCGAGCGACTCGCGGCCGTCCCCGGACTGGTACACGTGGCCGTGGACGGGCCGCCGTGCGCACAGCCGGAACTGCTCGCCGATTCACTGGCCGCGCCGTTGCGCGTGCTCGGCAGGCCGTTCGTCCATGTGCGCGCCGACTCCTTCTGGCGCGACGCGTCCGTGCGGCTCGAACACGGGCGCGAGGACAGCGAGAGCTACCTGAACTGGCTCGACGCCGGCGCCATGCGGCGCGAAGTGCTCGATGCGGACGGCTGGTACCTGCCCTCGCTGCGCGATCCGCTTACCAACCGGGCCACCCGCGCCGAACGGCGGCAGCTTCCCGACAACGCCGTGCTCGTCGTGAGCGGGGCGTTCCTGCTCGGTCTCGGATTGCCGTTCGAGTGCGTCGTTCATCTCGCGACCTCACCCGGCGCACGCGCCCGCCGCACACCGTCGGACCAGACGTGGACGCTGGCCGCGTTCGACCGGTACGAGGCCGAGGTGTCGCCGACGGAAGTCGCCGACGTCGTCGTGAAGGTCGACGACCCGAGGCATCCCGCGGTGCGGATCAACAGGTAGTTCGATACTCGAACTATCAGGGCGTACGGTGGACGGCGTGACCGATGTCGATGCCGTCCGCGCAGTGGCGCGCCTGTCCCGCGTGCTGGAGCGTGCCGGAGGCGACCTGAGCATGGCGCACTACCGCGTGCTCGCGGCGATCGCCGACGGCGACGAGCGCGCGTCGCGCGTCGCCGCCCGGCTCGCCCTGGGCAAGCCGGCGATCAGCGCCACCGTCGACGCACTGTGCCGCCGCGGCCTGCTCACCCGCGAGGACGTGGTGCATGACCAGCGCGCGACGACCCTGCGGCTCACCGACGCCGGCGCACGCGCGTTACGCGACGCCGAGACCGCGATGACCCAGCGCCTCGCCCAAGTGCTTGCGCTGACCCCGCACGGTGCCGAAGCAGGGGCGGCACTGCGCCGCATCGGCACCGGCATCGACCGCTACGTCGCGACGCGGGCGCGTACATGACCGCCAGTCGCGGGTGGGCACGACGGTTGTTCGAGGTGGTGATGCACCAGCGGCGCAACGTCGTCCTTGCCGTCGGCGCCGCCGTGGTGGGTACCGCGGCCCAGGTACTCGTCCCCTCATCGCCCGGCAGATCGTCGACCAGGTCATCGTCGCGCGCCGCGACTCGCTGTGGCCGTGGTTGCTGCTGCTCTTCGGGGCCGCCACGTTGACCTTCGCGCTCGCCTACGTGCGGCGTTACCGCGGCGGTCGCATGGCACTCGCCGTGCAGCTCGAGATGCGCAACGCCGTGCACGACCAACTGCTCCGGCTCGACCGCAGCACGCTGGGCACGCTGCCGACCGGCCAGCTGGTCTCGCGGGCGAACTCCGACTCGACGCTCGTCCAGGCGCTGCTGAACTTCCTGCCGCTGATGACCGGCAACGTGCTGATGATGCTGCTGTCGCTCATCGTCATGTTCGTGCTGTCGCCGGTGCTCGCCCTACTGGCACTCATCGTGATGCCCGCCCTGTTCGCTGTCTCGTACCGCATGCGCCGCCGGGTGTTCCCGGCGACGTGGGACGGTCAGCAGCGCGAAGGTGACGTCGCGCAGATCGTCGACGAGGACGTCACCGGCGTGCGCGTCGTCAAGGCCTTCGGTCAGGAGCAGCGCGAGCTGCGCCGCCTCGTCGACGCAGCGCAACGGCTCTACGGCTCACGCATGCGCGCGACCCGACTGCAGGCGCGGTACCAACCGTTGCTCGAGTCGATTCCGACGCTGGCGCAGGTCGCGATCCTCGTCCTCGGTGGAGTTCTCGCCATTCACGGCAGCATCACCCTGGGGACCTTCCTCGCGTTCACGACCTACGTCGGCCAGTTCGTCGCCCCCGCGCGACAGCTGGCGGCCGTGCTCACCGTCGGCCAGCAGGCCCGCGCCGGCGCCGAGCGCATCTTCCAGCTGCTCGATCTGAAGCCGTCGATCGTCGATGCGCCGGATGCTCGCGAGCTCACCGCCGTCCGCGGCGATGTGCGTTTCGACGACGTGCACTTCGGCTACGGCGACGACGCCGAGGTGCTCAGCGGACTGTCGCTGCACATCGCTCCGGGCGAGCGGGTGGCGGTGGTAGGAGCAAGCGGCAGCGGCAAGTCGACCATCGGCGCATTGCTGTCACGCTTCCACGACCCCACGAGCGGACGAGTGCTGCTCGACGGTCACGACCTGCGTTCGCTGACGCTGCGCTCGGCGCGCGGCGCGGTCGGTGTCGCCTTCGAGGAGAGCTTCCTGTTCTCGGACACCATCCGCGCGAACATCGCCTACGGACGGCCCTCGGCCTCCGAGGACGAGATTCTCGCCGCCGCTCGCGCCGCGCAGGTCGACGGTTTCGTGCAGGACCTGCCCGCCGGCTACGACACGGTCGTCGGCGAGCGCGGGCTGACCCTGTCCGGCGGCCAACGGCAACGCGTCGCGCTGGCACGCGCGATCCTCGCCGACCCGGCGGTGCTCGTGCTCGACGACGCGACGAGCGCCGTCGACGCGCGCACAGAGGAGGCGATCCACGACGCGTTGCGGGACGTGCTCGCCGACCGCACGACCGTGTTGATCGCGCACCGCGTGTCGACCCTGCATCTCGCCGACCGCATCGTCGTGCTCGAACACGGTCGCATCGTCGAGGAGGGCAGTCACGACGACCTGACCGAGCGCAGCCCGCGCTACCGCGCGCTGCTGTCCGGGCTGGAGGAGGAACCGCTCCGGCAGGCGGGTGATCGCATCGAGTCCCTCGCCGCGCTCACTGCGGACGGCGTGACCGCCGATGCCTGGCGCCGGCCCGCGGATCGCCCGTCGATGTCGTCGCACCACCACGTCGCGGCGGCCTCACTGGGCAGCGGGCTCGGTCGCGGCGGCGGACGATGGACGCCCGCGTTGACCGCGACGCCGCAACTGCTCGCGCAGGTCGAGGCGCTGCCGCCGGTGCGTGACCGTGCCGATGTCGACGTCACCGCCGAGAGCGTGCACGAGCGCATCTTCGGTCTGGCGCCTCTGCTGCGGCGCTTCCGCCGTCCGCTACTCGTCGGCCTCGTTCTGGTCGTCGTCGACGCGCTCGCGGGGATCGCCGGGCCGTATCTGGTGAAGACGGGCGTCGACTCCGGCGTCGCGCACGGCACCGAATCGGTGCTGTTCGCCGCCGCAGGCGCCTATCTCGTCATCGCGCTCATCGATCTCATCGATCAGGTCGCGTCGACGTTCGTGACCGGACGTACCGCCGAGCGCATCATGCTGTCGCTGCGCATCCGGGTGTGGGCGCAGCTGCAACGACTCTCGCTCGACTACTACGAGCGCGAGATGGCCGGCCGAATCATGACGCGTATGACGACCGACGTCGACCAGTTCGAATCGCTCGTCGAGAACGGCCTGCTCAACGCACTGGTCGCGTTCGTGACGTTCATCGGCGTCGGTGTCGCGCTGGTGCTCGTCAACTGGCAACTCGGTCTCATCACGCTGAGCGTGGTCGTCCCGCTCGCCCTTGCCACTGTGTGGTTCCGACGCCGCGCCGCGCGCCTGTACGACCTGTCCCGCGAGCGGCTGGCGGTGGTCAACTCCGATTTCCAGGAGAGCCTGTCCGGTGTCCGCGAGGCGCAGGCGTTCGGGCACGAGGCGCTCACGAGCAGCCGGTTCCACGATCTCGGCGCGGCCTACCTGCGTTCCCGGGTCGCCGCGCAGCGGCTGGTCGCGACCTACTTCCCGTTCGTGCAGTTCCTCGCCGCCGTGGCCGACGCGCTCGTGCTCGGGGTCGGCGCCGCGCTCGTCCCCTCCGGCGCGCTGACCGTCGGCACTCTGATCGCCTTCCTGCTCTACATCGATCTGTTCTTCTCGCCGATCCAGCAGCTGTCGCAGGTGTTCGACTCGTGGCAGCAGACCCGGGTGTCGGTGAAGCGCATCGCCGAACTGATGGCACTGGACACTCTCACCCCCGATCCGGACGTGCCGGTGCACCTCGGCGCCGTCCTCGGCGCGGTGAGCCTGGACGACGTGCACTTCCGCTACCCCAACACCGCGGGCGGCGAAGCCCTCTGCGGGGTCGACCTCGCCATCGCGCCCGGCGAGACAGTTGCTCTCGTCGGCGAGACGGGCGCCGGGAAGTCGACGGTGCTCAAGCTGCTCGCGCGCTTCTACGACCCGGTCGGTGGGGTCGTCGCGGTCGACGGTCACGATCTGCGCTCGCTCGACCTGGGCAGCTTCCGCTCACACCTCGGGTACGTGCCGCAGGAGGGATTCCTCTTCACCGGAACGGTGCGCGACAACATCGCCTACGGCCGTCCCGAAGCGTCCGACGCCGAGGTCGAGGCGGCGGCACGCGCGGTGGGCGCGCACGACATCATCGCCAGGCTCCCCCACGGCTACCTGACCCGCATCGGCGAACGCGGCGCGTCGCTGTCGTCCGGTCAGCGGCAGCTGATCGCGCTTGCGCGGGCCGACCTCGCGGACCCCGCGCTGCTGTTGCTCGACGAGGCGACCTCGAACCTGGATCTCGCTACGGAGGCACGCGTGACCGCCGCCATGCAACGCGTGGCCCGCGAACGCACGACCATCGTGATCGCGCACCGGTTGCAGACGGCGCGGGTAGCCGATCGGATCGCCGTCATCGAACACGGCGGGGTGCGCGAGATCGGCACCCACGACGAATTGCTCGCGCGCGAGGGCAGCTATGCGCGGATGTGGCGGGCCTTCGAGACGGTCGACGCGACCGCCTGATCAGGCGTCGAGCCAGCGGTCGATCAGATAGCGCGAGATCGACAGGTGCGGCGAGATGCCCTGCAGCTGCGCGGATTCGTCGGGTGCGCTGCGGGTGTCGGTCCACTCCCGCGCTTGCGCGATCTGGGCGCGTGTGAACCAACCGGCCTCGGCCATCTCGACGGGATCGACGTGCAGCGACGGGTCGCCGTCGAGGCGGGCGACGAAACCGAGCATGAGCGACGCGGGGAAGGGCCACGGCTGGGAAGCGACGTACTCGATGTCGGTGATGGCGACACCGACCTCCTCGAACACCTCGCGCGCAACCGCGGCCTCCAACGACTCCCCGGGCTCGACGAACCCCGCGAGGGTCGAGAACCGGCCGGGGTTCCAGTCGTGACCGCGGCCGAGCAGCGCGAGGTCTCCCCCGTCGTGGATCAGCATGATCACGGCAGGGTCGGTGCGCGGGAAGTGCTGGCTGCCGTCGGCGGTGCAGGTTCGCGTCCAGCCCGCCTGCGTCTCGACGGTCGGCGCTCCGCACCGCGGGCACTGCGGGTGCCGCTGGTGCCACTGCTCGAGGGCGATGGCGCTGACCACGAGCGAGGCCTCCACATCGTCGGCGCTCGGGCCGAACTCCCGCAGCGTGCGCCACTCGTCGGAGCTGTCCTGCTCGACGGTCGCCGCGAAGTAGACGACGCCGCCGGCCACGCCGAGGAAGCGCCGCGGCGCATCTGCCGGCACAGATTCCGGAGCGCGGTAGGCGGCGTGCCCGCCGTTCGTCGGGATCGCCGACTTCGGCGTCACGGCCACGACGCGGCACCGTTCCCACGCCGCCGCCAGCCACTCCTCGTCGGTGCGGTGGTGCGCCGCACGGTCGAAGGTCTGCCGCGACAGCGGCGGCCCGCCGGTCATGTCTCGATCGGCCCCAAGGCGGCGAGGGGGCCGGAAATCACTCCGGCGTCACCGACGACGACCGCCGCGAAGCGCGCCGGGGCGAAGAACTCGTGGGCGGCAGCGCTCACGTCGTCGATCGTGACGGCCGACAGCCGCGCCGGATGATCGAGCACCCATTCGAGCCCCAGCCCGAACGCCGACAGCGCTGCGATCGTCGAGGCGAGTCCGGCCTGCGTCGAGGTCGACAGTGCGAGCGTCCCGATCGCGTACTGGCGCACGGACTCGAGTTCGGTGTCGGTGACCGGCAGCGACGCGATCCTGCCCAGTTCGTAGCGCGTCTCGAGCATCGCAGGTGCGGTGACCTCGGTCGCGACCTCGACGTCGAGCATCAAGGTCGATCCGAGCACGTGATGGTCGATGCGGCTGTGCGGCCCGTAGGTGTAGCCCTTGTCCTCGCGAATGTTCTCGGTCCACCGCGACGAGAAGTAGCCGCCGAACACGAGATTCGCCAGCTGCAGGGCCGGGTAGCGCTCATCGGTGCGGGTCAGCGCGCCCGTGCCCATTCGCACGGACGTCTGCACGGAGCCCGCACGATCCACGACGAGCAACGGTCCGCCGGACGACGCGGGCAGCTTCGGCACGCGCGGTCGCGGCGCACCACCGGTCCACGCGCCCAGGGCCGTCTCGACCTGGTCGAGCACCCGGTTGGGCGAGATGTCACCGACCACGACGAGCACGGCACCCTCGGGACGCACGCGATCGCGGTGCAACGCGCGTACCTGCGCCGCAGTGGTGGCGCGAACGGCGTCGACCTGCGGCAGATCGTGCGCGTACGGGTGCTCCTCCCACATGCGAACGGCGAGCGCCTCCGACGCGATCGTGCCCGCGCGGGAACGGGCGATCGTCAACCGCTCGATCTCGCGGTCGCGTTCGGTTTCGAACTCCTCCGTCGCGAAGGTGGGCTCGGTGAGCACGGTCGCGAGCAGGTCGAGCAGCCCGCGCAGCCCGGTCGCGAGCACGTTGCCGGTCACGGCGAGCCGGTCGGCGTCGACGCTGACGTCGAGGTCGGCGCCCAGCGCCTGGATCGCCGCAGCCAGGCCGGAACGGTCGTAGGACCCGGCGCCGGTGAGCAGCGCGCTCGACAACAGCGCTGCCCGCGCCGGATGGCTCTTGCCCGCGGACTGGAAGGGCACGCGCAGGCGCAACTCGGCGAGCGGCACTCCCGGCTTGCGGACCGCAATCAGCCGCAGCCCCGTCTCGGTGGTGCGGTCGGCGACGCTCAGCTTGCGTGCGCGGCGCGGCTTCGTCAGCGCGGGGACGGTCGTCGGCGCAGCCATTACCGGTTACCTCCAGCGACGAGTTCGAGCACGGCTCGGCGATCGGGACGCAGCCCGCCCGCGGCCGCGCGTACGGCGTCGTCGGTCACGCGCGCGAGCAGTCCGGGCAGCTCGGCGATCATCTCGGCCCGGCCGTACACCAGTTCGAACTTCGCGAACTCGAGCGTGCGCGAGATGACCGGATCGAGATCGCGGAAGATCATGCTCAGCAGCCGGGTGCGCACCCGGTCGAGCTCGCCCCGTTCCAGTCCTTCGGTGGCGATCCGGTCGAGCTCCTCGTCGATCGCCGCCAGCACCGCGTCGAGCGAGCCGGCATCCGGGTAGTGCGCCGAGATCGTGAGCGCCGTGGGGTCGCGCTCGTCGAACGGATCGCCGAACTCGCCGAGATAGGCGCTGACGTCGGTGACGAGATGGTCGCGTTGCACGAGGCGGCGCTGCAATCGCGACGCGTCGCCGTCGGTGAGCACCTCGGTGAGCAGGAGGTGGGCAAGGTGCTCGTCGAGCGCGTTGACCGGGTCCGGCACGCGGTAGCCGATGGCGACCGCAGGGATGGGCGCATGCGCGTCGTCGTGACGTTCGCGTCGCTCGCCGGTGAGCGGTGGCTCACCGAAGTCGGGACGTTTGGGCCTGCGCCGTTTGGCGATCGCGCCGAAGTGCCGCTCGATCAGCGACATCGTCTCGTCCACATCGAGGTCGCCGCACACTGCCAGCACCGCGTTCGACGCGGCGTAGTACTTCTTGAAGAAGTCACTCGCGTCGTCGACGGTCGCGCTCTCGAGATCCTCGAAGCCGCCGTATCCGTTGTGCGAGTTCGCGAAGGTGTCGAACAGTACGGGCGGCAGGTAGATCCACGGGAACCCGCCGTAGGGCCGGTTGAGCACGTTGACCCGGATTTCGTTCTTCACCACGTCGAGCTGGTTCGCGAGGTTCTCCTGCGTGATGCGCGGCGAACGCATGCGGTCGGCCTCGAGGAACAGGCCCCGCTCGAGCGCGTTCGAGGGCAAGGACTCGAAGTAGTTGGTGTAGTCGACATGCGTGCTGCCGTTGAACGTGCCACCCGACGCCTGCACGTAGCGGAAGTGCTCGAGCTTCTCGAGATTCGCCGAACCCTGGAACATCAAGTGCTCGAAGAGGTGCGCGAAGCCGGTGCGCCCCTCGGGTTCGGAGCGCATTCCGACGTCGTAGAGCACCGCGATTCCGACGACCGGTGCGGTGCGATCGGGCGAGAGCACGACCCGCAATCCGTTGTCGAGCGTGTGGTGGGTGATGTCGAACGACGGTTCCGGGGTCTTCGGCACGACATTCACCCTAACCAGCCGCCTGTAATCCTCCGCGTCCCAGTTCGGCCAGGTTCGCCCACAGCGCGGCCGCCGCTTCCGCGCCCCTGTAGAGCATCGACACGCCGACCTTCTCGTTCGGCGCGTGGATCTGATCATCGGGCAGGGCCACGCCGAGGAACACCATCGGTGCGCCGATCTTGTGCTGCAAGGCCGCTTCGGGCCCGCTGCCGCCCTCGCGCGTGGGCAGCACCGGCCGTCCGTCGAAGGCTTCGCTCAACGCATCGGACAGCGCCCGGTAGGCAGGTGTGTCCAGCGGGACGATGCACGGACGCACGCCCTCGCCCTCCCACTCGACGTCGGCGACGATGCCGTCGGGGGTGTGCGCGCGCACGAATCCGTCGACCGCCGCGATGATCTTGGCGGGGTCCTGGTCGGCGACGAGGCGGAAAGACAGCTTCACGAACGCATCGCTCGGCACGATGGTCTTACCGCCGTCGCCCTGGTAGCCGCCGCCGATGCCGTTCACCTCGGCGGTCGGGCGGGCGCCGAGGCGTTCGAGTGTCGTGAACCCGTCCTCGCCCTGCAGCGCGCGTGACTTCGCGACCTCGAGGAACTCGGTGTCGTCGACGGGCACCTTCGCGAACAGCTCGCGCTCGGCGTCGGTCAGATCGAGCACGTCGTCGTAGAAACCGGGCACCTGGATCCGGCCGTGGTCGTCGTGCAGGGCAGCGGTCAGGCGTGCGATCGCCGTCGCCGGGTTGGGCACGGCTCCCCCGAACGACCCGGAGTGCAGGTCGAGGTCCGGCCCGTGGAAGCGCACGGTGCACCCCACGAGCCCGCGCATGCCGGTCACCGTGCTCGGCACGTCGGGAGCGATCACGCCGGTGTCGGTGACCACCACGACGTCGGCGTCGAGCCGGTCGCGGCGCTCGTCGATGAGATCCTCGAAGTTGGGCGAGCCGGACTCCTCCTCGCCCTCGACCAACAGCTTGATCGTCACGGCGGGCGTGTCCCGTCCGGTCGCGGCGAGATGTGCGCGCAGGCCGAGCAGGTGGAACAGCAGCTGACCCTTGTCGTCGGAGGCGCCACGGGCGCGCAGCACGTCACCGTCGACGGTCGGGTCGAACGGATCGGTGTGCCAGAGGTCCAGCGGATCGACCGGCTGCACATCGTGGTGGCCGTAGATCAGGGCGACCGGCGCGTCGGCGTCACCGCTGCGCCATTCGGCGAACACCGCCGGCAGGCCGGCGGTCTGCCAGATCTCGACGGTCGGGAACCCGACCTTGCCGAGGGCGTCGGCGAGCCACTCGGCGCTGCGCGCCACGTCGGCATGATGTTCGGGCTGGGCGCTGATGCCGGGGATCCGCAGCCACGAGTCGAGGTCGTCGAGCAGATCCTGGCGGTGGTCGGCGATGAAGTCGCGAACTGTGCTCACGACTGGCGACGATAGCCGCGGCGATGATGTCGACGCTGTGGACACCGATTTCGCCGACGCCGATGTCGTGGTCGTGGAGCCGGTCTCGCAGGCGCCGCGACAGCCTGGGCGTTGTCGCGACGCGGACGATCGGTCGTGCTGCTCGAGCAGTTCGCACCCGGTCATGCCTCGGGGTCGTCGCACGGCTCCGCGCGCATCGTCCGCCGGGCCTACGGCGACGGGCTCTACACCGGGCTGACCGGACGGGCGTTCGAGCTGTGGCGCGAGGTCGAACAGCAGTCGGGCCAGCAGATCCTGCGCCTGTACGGCGGCCTCGACTTCGGTCCGCGGCGCAACATCGACACGGTCGCGGCGCATCTCGTCGCCGCCGGCGTGCCGCACGAGGTGTTGCCCGGCGGCGAGGCCGAGCAGCGTTGGCCGGGCATGCGCTTCGAAGGCGATGTCGTGTTCCACGAGCAGGCCGGGACGATGGATGCCGCGCTCGCGGTGTCGGCAATGGTCGCGCTGTCCGGCGCGGACGTGCGCTACGAGACTGCGGCAGTGTCGGTGTCGCCCGACGGCACCGTCTTGCTGGCCGACGGCAGCACGCTGCGGGCCGAGACCGTGATCGTCGCCGCGGGCGCATGGGTGGCGCCGTTGCTCTCGTCCGTAGTCGAGCTGCCGCCGTTACGCGTGACGCAGCAACAGATCTTCCACTTCCCGCGCCGCGACCCGACGCAGCAGCCGTGGCCGTCGACGATCCACGAGCCTGCGACGTCCGCGGTGTACCACCTGGCCGGCGGTCGCGACGGCGGCGCGCACGACGACCGCAAGCTCGGCCAGCACGACGGCGGAGTCGACACCACCGCCGAGACCCGCACCGGTGTCGTCAACCCGCAGGCGCGCCGGTGGGCGATCGAGTACGTCGAGCGCTGGCTACCGGGGCTCGTACCGGAGCCGCGGGCGGAGGCGACGTGCCTCTACACCGAGACGCCGTCGGAGGACTTCATCCTCGACCGGAGCGGGCCGGTGGTCGTGTGCTCGCCGTGTTCCGGACACGGCGCCAAGTTCGCGCCGTTGATCGGTGAGCTGGTCGCCGACCTGGTGCAGGGCACCGGCGAGGTGCCCGACCGGTTCCGGCTCGCCGAGCACCGCTCGGGACGTGTCGGTTCGGTGTCGTTGTGATACTGATCCGTAATGTCGTTCTTCCCACCTGACCACCCGTACCCGCCGGAGCGCTACCGCGGCGCCGCCGGCGAGGTGAGCGCACGGCTGCGTCCGTCCGACGCGCCGCACGATCTCGAGAACCCGAACGGTGCCTGCGACTACCTGGCCGTGGGCACCACTACGAACGGCGACTACGGGCTCTACCGCTGGGCGATGGGACCGAAGCCGTCGGGTCCCGCCCCGCACTTCCACAAGTCTCTGTCGGAATCGTTCTTCGTGCTTTCGGGGACGGTGAACCTCTACGACGGCTCGACGTGGATCGACGCCAGGCCCGGCGATTTCCTCTACGTCCCCGAGGGTGGCATTCACGGATTCCGCAACGAGTCCGGCGAGCCGGCGTCGATGCTCATCCTGTTCGCACCCGGAGCGCCGCGCGAGCGGTACTTCGAGGGCCTGCAAGAGGTGGGCCGCACGGGCCGGCGACCGTCCGAGGACGAGTGGGCCGAATTCATGCGGGCCCACGACACCTTCTGGGTGTAGCGAGCCGCACGCGGACGGCGCGGGCTACGCGCCGATCTCGATCTCGACGCGGTCCGCGTAGAACGCCGCGTGGTCCTTGATCTCGGCAACCGCCGGATAGGGCTGCTCGTAGGTCCAGATCACGTCGGCCAGGTCGCCGTCGCCGGTCTTGAGCGTGTAGTACGACGCGTCGCCCTTGTACGGGCAGTAGGTCTGGGTCTCGGTCCTGGCCAGCAGCGCGGGATCGACGTCGGCGAGCGGGATGTACTGCACCGCGGGGTAGCTCGCCTCCTGCAGGGTCAGGGCATTCGTCGTGTCGGCGACCGTGCGGCCGGCGACCTTGACGCTGACCCGCTTGCCGGTCGGAGTAACCGTGATCGGGTGGTCCGGGCTGGGCTCGAAGTGTGGACGTGTCATGCCCATGCAACCCGGGTGGGGTTACGCGGCATTCCCGGATATGAGCAACTGGCGCAGCCCGTCCACGTCGAGCAGCGCCGCCGGCTCGACGGTCTCGTTGCTGCGCACGTAGTGGAACGCGGCCCGGACACGGTGTACCTGCGACTCGGGCAGGCCGCACAACCGTGCCCAGGCGAGCCGGTAGGCGCCGAGCTGCACCGCCGCCGACTCGGCTTCCGGGCCGGTCGGCCGGCGTCCGGTCTTCCAGTCGACGACGAACCAACCCTCGGCAGCACTGCCGAACACCGCGTCCATACGGCCGCGCACGACGCGCCCGCCCGGCATCGCCATCTCGAACGGGACCTCGACCTCGGTCGGGGTGCGACCGGCCCACGGCGAGGCGAGGAACGCCTCGCGCAGGGCGTCGAAGTCGGTATCGGCTGCAGTGTCGTCGGCCGCGCCGGGCAACTCGTCGACGTCGAGCAGCGTCTGTGCCTGCCAGCGCTGCTCGAGCCAGCGGTGGAACTCGGTGCCCCGCCGGGCCGACCGGGCCGGCCGGTGCGGCACCGGACGGCGGATCGTGCGGGCGAGGTCGTCGGGGTCGCGGTCGAGCTCGACCAGTTGCGAGACCGACAGGTGCCTGGGCAGCTCGACCTCGATCGTCGCCGCCCGCGCGAGGCGGGCGCGCTCCGCGAGCAGCCGATCGACGTCCGCGCGCCACTGCTCGGCGCGCTCGCCGAGGCCGATCGGCAGCACCTCGGCAGCAGCGCGGACGAGCGCGGCGCCCGCCTCGACGTCGCCACGGCGGCCGGTGCCGCGATCGCCCGGGTAGGGCCCGAGCGGGTCGAGCGGCCACGTGCTCGCCCGGGCCTGCGCGGTGATCGGGTTCGTCTCGTCCGGCTCCGGTTCGGCCCACTCGTCGGGCTGAGCGGCGTGCGGCAGGATCTCGGTCAGGAACGGCGACACGACTCGCGGGTTGGCCGTGGTGTCCCACAGATAGCCCGACGCGAACAGCACCGACCGGGCCCGGGTCATCGCGACATACGCGAGTCGGCGTTCCTCCTCGGCGTAGCGGTCGACCAGCTCGCCGTGGTGGCGTCCGAGCCGGTCGCGCACCTGCTTGCGATCGGTGGCGTCCGCGAGGTGCAACTGGGGCAGGTCGACGTCGTCGCCGCGCAGCGGGCCGGGCAGCTCCTGGCGGGTGCGCGTCCAGTTGATCGCCTTTGCCTTGGCGGGGAACACGTCGTTCACCAGCCCGGGGACGGCGACGAGATCCCACTCGAGTCCTTTCGCGCCGTGCACCGTCAGCACCTGGACGCGCTCGGCGTCGACGACGATCTCGCCGGCTTCGAGGCCGTTCTCCTCGTCCTCGGCCGCTTCGAGGAAGGCCAGGAATGCCGTGAGGGTCGCATCGTCGGCGTCGGCGGCGAAATCGGCGGCCACGTCGAGGAAGCGGTCGAGGTGCGCGCGTCCGGTGGCCGCGCGGTGCGGCCGCGCGGCGACCTCGATGTCGATGCCCATCGTGCGTTCGACATCGGCGACGAGTTCGGGCAACGGTGCGGTGGTGCGACGGCGCAGGCGGCGCAGTTCCTCGGACAGTTGCACCAGCCGCCGGTACCCGGCCGGCGAGTAGGCAGCGGCGTCACCGAGGTCGTCGAGCGCCTCGATCAGGCTGAGCGCCTCGGCGCTTGCGGCGGGCACGTCGCCGGGATCGGCCGGCGGCCGCGCCAGCTCATGCGCCCTGCCGCGCAGCGCGGCGAGATCGCGCGGGCCGATGCGCCAGCGGGCGCCGGTGAGCAGACGCGCGAGTGAGGTGCCGGTGTCGTGGCGCACCAGCACCCGCAGCGTGGCCACGACATCGACGACCTCAGCCGTGGTGAGCAGCCCGCCGAGCCCGACGACCTCGACGGGCAGCTCCTCGGCGAGCAGCGCCTCGGACAGCAACGGGATCTGCGAACGGCGCCGCACGAGCACGGCAGCGGTGCGATCGCCAAGCGGCAGCTCGTCCCAGGCGGCGCGCAACCGCGAGGCGACCCAGCGCGCCTCGTCCTCGACGGTATGGGTGCGGGCTACCCGGATCGTGCCCGCCGCGGCCGCGGGCCCCGCGCGCAGCTCGACGGTGCCGGCGGCCAGGATCCCCGTTCGCAGCGGCCCCGCGATGGTGTTCGCGGCGTCGAGGACGGCGCGATCGTTGCGGAAGCTCGTCGCGAGCGGGAACACCTCGGCGGGCGTGCCGTCGGTCTGCGGGAACGTGGTGGCGAAGCGCCCGATGTTGCCGGCGCTCGCACCCCGCCACCCGTAGATCGACTGGAACGGGTCGCCGACGGCGGTGACCGGATGGCCCACGCCGAACAGGCCCCGCAATGTCTCGACCTGAGCGTGACCAGTGTCCTGGTACTCGTCCAGCAGCACGGCGGCGAACCGGCCGCGTTCGACGGCGCTCACGTCGGGCAGCCGAGCCAGGCGCGCGGCCAACGTCATCTGATCGGCGAAGTCGACGGCGGGAAGCGCCTGTCTCGCCGCGGCGAACGCGCGCACGAGCGGCAGCAGCTCGCGGCGGTGCCGGGTCGAGTCGATGAAGGCCTTGGTGTCGCCCGGGTACTCGGCGCGGATGTTGTGGCCGAGCGGCAGCGCGTCGAACCAGTCGAGCGTGCGCGCGCACCAGGCGTCGACGTCATCGACGTCGACGAGGTGATCGGCGAACTGCGCGCTCATCGCCAGCACGTAATGCGCGACCGACGACGGCGCGCCGATGTCGTGCGGAAGTTCGCCCGGATAGCGACGCGACACCTCGTCGGCCAGCTGCCAGCACAGCGCCGGCGAGATCAGCCGCGCGTCGGGTTCGGCACCGAGCCGCAGCGCGTGCTCGCCGACCAGCCGCCCGGCGTAGGCGGCGTAGGTGAGCACGGTCGGTTCGCCGGCGAGCAGGTCGGCGAGGTGGGCCTGTTCGTCGGGGCGATCTCGCTCGACCACCGAGCGCCACTGCGCGAGCCGGCGCCGGATGCGCTTGCCCAGTTCGGCTGCGGCCTTGCGGGTGAACGTGAGCCCGAGCACCTCGTCCGGACGCACCCACCGGTTGGCGACCAGCCACACGACACGGGCGGCCATGGTCTCGGTCTTGCCGGAGCCTGCCCCTGCGATGACGGCGCAGGGGGCCAGGGGCGCCTCGATCACCGCGGCCTGTTCGGCTGTCGGCTCATGCAGGCCGAGCAGTCGCGCCAACTCGATCGCCGAGATCGTGCCCGCCGAGTTCGGTGGATTCAACTGGTCACCTGCCGGCCTTCGGGGAACAGCGGGCAGCACGTGCGCAGGTCGCAGTTTCCGCAGTAGCTGTTGGCCTGCGCGGTGAACTCGCTGCCGCGGTGCCGCGCAGCGACGTAGGCGACAGCCGTGTCGATCCAGCCGGAGTCGTCCATCTCGGTGAGCGGCGCCTGTTGCTGTTCGGGATCACGTCCGGGCGCGGCGAGCTGGACGAGCCGGGCACCGCCGGTGCGCTCGCCCTCGCCGAACGCGCCCGCCTCGACCGCCAGCTGATAGGCCCCGAGCTGCGGATTGGTCGGCAGGTCGTCGGCCTTGACCTTCGTCTTGCCGGTCTTGAGGTCGACGACGACCAGACGGCCTTCGGCGTCGCGTTCGAGTCGGTCGACCCGTCCGGCGATCTTCGCATCGCCCACGACGGCGGAGAACCCTTCCTCGATCGCCACGAGATCGAGTTCGCGCCGGCTCGCGTTCAGCCAGGCCAACAGGGCCGACAGGATCCGGCTGGCGCGGTGCCGCTCGTTGCTGGCGTGCCAGTGCGGACCGAAGTCCAGCGCATGCCACTGTTCGTCGAGCCGGGCTTCGAGCTCGTCCTGCGTGGCGTCGGGCGGCGCGGTCGCCGCGATCTCGTGGACGAGGTTGCCGAGCGATTGCGAGATCGAGTCACCGTCGCGCGCGCCGAGGTCCTGGAGCACCGTGCGCAGCTCGCAGCGAAGGAACGACTCGATGCGCGACGGGCTGACCGCGACCGGTCGATCGGGATCGGCGACCGGACCGTCGTCGGACAGCGGTGCCAGCCCCCACCATTCCTCGGGATCGGCACCGCGCACGCCGGCCTGGGCCAGCCGCGACAGCTCACCGGCGGCCGCGTCTCGGTCGATCGGGTCGGCCGCCGGGTCGCAGACGACGGCACGCAGTTCCGCGACGAGCGCACCGAGATGGGTGCCCCGCCTCGGGTGGGTCAGCGGGCGCTCGCCGTCGACGGGATCGAGTTCGTCGAGGAACCGCGACGGTTGTTCCTCGTCGCCGGACACCGCGGTGACCACGAGACGTTCGCGGGCGCGGGTCGCCGCGACGTAGAACAACCTGCGCTCCTCGGCGAGCTGCGGCCCGGAGAGCGCGAGCGAGCTGTCGCGCCCCGCGACGAGGTCGACCAGCCGCTCGGAGCCGAGCAGCGAGCCGCGGCGCCGCAGGTCGGGCCAGCTGCCCTCCTGCGCGTGCGCGATGCACACCAGGTCCCACTCGAGACCCTTCGCCGCGTGCGCCGTCAGGATCGTCACCGCCTCGGTCTCGCGGGCGCCGCTCGCCAGCGTGTCGCCGGGGATCTGCTGCGCCGCGACGTGTTCGGTGAACCCGGCGAGCGTCGCGCGCGGCAATCGATCGGCGTAGCGGGCCGCGGCGTCGAACAGTTCGACGACGGCGTCGAGATCCCTGTCGGCGGCGGCACCGATCTGGCCGCCCGCGCTGCTCGCGGCCTGCCAGCGCCGCGCGAGCCCGGACGCCTGCCACACCGCCCAGAGCACGTCTTCCGGACCGGCGTTCGCGCCGTCGCGTGCCGCGCTGCCGGCCGTGAGCACGGCGCAGACGCGCTCGACCGGACCACGCACGTGGTCGGGCAGCACGGCGGCACCGGCCGCGTCGGACAGGGCTGGTGCGAGCAGCACCGGCTCTTCCGGACCGACGAGCCCGCGCAGCACCCGACGCAGCCGGCGCAGGTACACGACGTCGGCGCCGCCGATCGGGCCGAGCAGCAACCGCTCGGCGACGTCCTCGTCGAGGCGTGCCCGATCGAGTACGCACTGCAGGATCTCGAGCAGCATGCCGACCGCGGGCTGCTCGGCCAGCGGGAGATCCTCGCCGCGCACCGTGAGCGGCACCCCTGCCGTGATCATCGCGCGGCGCAGCGACCCGAGCAGCGCGTTCGTCGAGCGCACGAGGACGGCCATGCGTGACCACGGCATGCCGTCGAGATGCGCAGCCCGCAGGGCGCCGGCGAGATAGGCGCCCTCTTCGCTCGCGGTGCGGAAGAGCCCGACCTCGACACTGCCAGGTGCCGGGTCGGCCGCTGCGCTGCGCAGCCGGCGCTGCTCGGCACGTCCCGGCAGGCGCGCCGCGACCCGGCGCGTGGCGGCGAGCAGCACCGGTCCACTGCGCCGTGACATGTCGAGCGCGACGATCGGGACGGATCCGCCGCGGCCGAACCGGTCGTCGACATCGCGGATCGCCGACTCGTCCGCTCCGCGGAACGCGTAGATCGACTGGTCGGGATCGCCGACGAGTATCACCTCGTCGGCGCCGTCGCTCAGCAGCGACAGCAGCTCGGCCTGCGCGGGATCGGTGTCCTGGTACTCGTCGACCAGGATGTGGCGTCGGCGCGCGCGCTCGGCGGCGAGCAGTGCTCGGTCCTGCGCAAAGGCGCCCAGCGCGGAACGGATCAGCTCGGCCGGGTCGTACGCGCCTGGACGGGCCAGCGAGGTGACGTCGTGGTACTCGGCCAGGAACCTGCCCGCGGCGACCCAGTCGGGACGGCGTTGGCTACGGCCGAGGCGCGCCAGCGCCGGCCCGTCCAGCCCGCGCTCGACCGCGCGCATCAGCAGGTCGCGCAATTCGCCGGCGAAGGCTCTCGTGCGCAACGCCGGACGCAGCTCGGCGGGCCACGACTGCGGATCACGCCCGGACACCAGCTCGCGCAGGATGACGTCCTGCTCGGGGCCGGACAGCAGGCGCGGCGCCGGCAGCCCCTGCGCCAGGTTCGCCAGCCGCAGCACCCCGAACGCGTAGGAGTGCAGGGTGCGCGCGACCGGTTCGCGCACGGTGCGCCCGAGCCGCGTCGTGATGCGGTCACGCAGTTCGCCGGCCGCACGCCGGCTGAAGGTGAGCATGAGGATCTGTTCGACCGGCACCCCGGCCTCGACGCGCGCGACGGCGGTCTCGACCAACGTCGTGGTCTTGCCCGTTCCGGGCCCGGCGAGCACGAGCAGCGGGCCGCCCCCATGGTCGACGACGCGGCGCTGGGCGGCATCGAGCACCGGCGCGTCCACCTCGGGACGACCGTCGCGGACCAGCCGGTACCTGCTCACGGGTTCATCTGAACATGCCCGCCCGACAGTTTCGGCGAGCGGCACGCAGCCGCCCGCCTTGAGTGACGCCCGCCCGTCCAGTGACGCCCGGCAACGTTGAGTGACGTCGTTCAGGACGTCACCCGACGCTCGGATCCTCATCCCAACTCGAAATCCGTCACTCACGGACGGACGTGCGCCAGGGCTTGCGGTTGCCCCGGGACAATCTCGTAGCGTCCCCGGCATGGCGGCGCGTCCGGAGCGGGACCACCTGAGCGTGGGTGCCTTCGCGCGCCGGGTCGGCCTGACCGCCAAGGCGCTGCGGCACTACGACCGGATCGGGCTGCTGCATCCCGACGCGGTCGATGCAGACGGGTTCCGCTGGTACGCCCCGCGCCAGTTCGCCGTCGCGCGCCGCATCGCGGCGTTGCGCGCTGTCGACGTCCCGCTCGACGAGGTACGCCGTGCCATCGGCGACGGCGACGAGGCCGATACCGACGGCGCCGACGACAGCGCTTCGGGCGACGTCCTGCAGACCCAACGCCGCCGGCTCGACGCGCGGCTGGCACGCACGCGGCGCCAGCTGCATCACCTGGGACATCTCATGACCGATGGAATGGAGCACCCCATGCCCGACACCGACCTCGACGTGTCCGACGAACGACGCCTTGCCGCGGCCCTGTTCAACGCGACCTGGACGCTGATGGAGAACGAGACCCGCACCCGCGCCGAGGACGACGAGATGCTGCACATGGCGCACGCCTCGCGGCACCACTGGGGACGCGTCACATCGGCGACACCGGCGAACTATGCGCGCGGCGAGTGGCAGTGCTCCCGCGTCTACGCCGTGCTCGGCCGCGCCGAACCGTGCCTGCACCATGCGCAGCGCTGTCTCGACATCTGCTTGGAGAACGGCATCGCCGACTGGGATCTCGCCTTCGCCTACGAAGCGCTTGCCCGTGGCCACGCCGCCGCCGGTGACGCCGAGCAGGCGCGCGCGTTCACCGAGCAGGCGTTGGCAGCGGCCGAGGACATCAGCGCCGACGAGGACCGCGAACTCGTGCTGAGCGATCTCGAGACGATCCCCGGTCAAGCCCGCTTCTGGTGATGGCACACGGCAAACGACCAAGGGTGCCCGACCCCAGGACAGGTCCTCGAATACCACCCTCAGGACAGGTCCTCGAACAGCGTCAGCTGCATCCCGCCGGGAGCGTCGAGCCGCGAGTTGAGCGAGTTCCACGGCGTTCGGACGGGCTCGGCGAGCACCGTTGCGCCGTTCTCGGCGAGGGTGCGGGTGGCGGCCGCGGAGTCGGCGACCTGGAAGGCGACGCGGAACTGCCCCGCCACCCGCGAGCCGACCTCGAGCGCGTCTATGTGCTCGGCGTGCCGGCGATCGGTGAGCTCCAGCGTCGCCCGGCCCGCCTCGAGGATGATGACGCGGCCCTCGCCGTCGGAGATGTACTCGGCGGCCTCGCCGAGGCCGAGGGAGTCGCGGTAGAAGGCGACCGCCGCGTCGTAGTCGTCGACGGTCACGACAAGCCGCAGCTCGCTCACGCCGGGTGCCCCGTTCGGTGCACCGTTCGCAGCACCACTGCTCGTTCGGCGGCTCACTCCGGCGTCACGTAGGCGCCGCTGATGCCGCCGTCGACGAGGAATGTCGAGGCGGTGATGAACGAGGCGTCGTCACTGGCCAGGAACGCGACCGCGCCGGCGATCTCGTCGGCCTCCCCGAAGCGTCCCATCGGGATGTGCACCATCCGCCGCTTCGCACGCTCGGGATCCTTGGCGAACAACTCCTGCAGCAGCGGGGTGTTGATCGGCCCCGGACACAGGGCGTTGACGCGGATTCCCTCGCGCGCGAACTGCACGCCCAGCTCGCGCGACATGGCGAGCACGCCGCCCTTGCTCGCGGTGTAGGAGATCTGCGACGTGGCCGAACCCAGCACGGCGACGAAGGACGCGGTGTTGATGATCGAACCGCCGCCGTGCGCGCGCATGTGTTCGATCGCGTACTTGCAGCAGTAGTAGACCGACGTCAGGTTGACCCGCTGCACGCGGTCCCACGCCTCGATCCCGGTGGTGAGGATCGAGTCGTCGTCAGGCGGCGAGATGCCCGCATTGTTGAACGCGATGTGCAGTCCCCCGTGGCGTTCGACCGCGCCGGCGAACATCGCCCGCACCTGCGCCTCGTCGGTGACGTCGACCTCGACGAAGTCGCCGCCGACCTCCTCGGCCGCGCTCCGTCCCGCAGCGGCGTCGACGTCGGCGCACACCACGGTCGCGCCTTCCGCTGCGAAGCGCCGCGCCGTGGCGAGTCCGATTCCGCCCCCGGCACCCGGTGATCACTGCGACCTTGCCCTCGAGCCGTCCGGCCACGTCTACTCCTTCGTCGAGATGAACACGTTCTTGGTCTCGGTGAACGCCAGCGGGGCGTCGGGGCCGAGTTCGCGGCCGAGCCCGGAGGACTTGAAGCCGCCGAACGGCGTCCAGTACCGCACCGACGAGTGCGAGTTCACGCTGAGGTTGCCGCTCTCGATTCCGCGGCTCACCCGTAGCGCCCGCCCCACATCACGCGTCCAGATGGATCCGGACAGCCCGAAGTCGCTGTCGTTGGCGATGCGTACGGCGTCGGCCTCGTCGTCGAACGGCACGACCGTCACGACCGGGCCGAAGATCTCGTCGTGCAGCACGCGATCCGACGGATCCGACGGCGTGAGCACCGTCGGCGGGAACCAGAATCCCTTGCCCTCCGGCGCGCTGCCACGGAACGCAACCGGAGCGTCGTCAGGGACGTAGGCACTCACCCGCGCGTGCTGTTCGGCGCTGATGAGCGGGCCCATCTCGGCCTTCTCGTCGGACGGGTCGGTGACGACGACACCGCGCACCGCGGGTTCGAGCAACTCGAGGAACCGGTCGTACGCGCTGCGCTCGACCAGGATGCGCGAGCGCGCGCAACAGTCCTGCCCGGCGTTGTCGAAGACCGCGTACGGGGCGGTCGCTGCCGCCTGTTCGAGATCGGAGTCGGCGAACACGACGTTGGCGCTCTTGCCACCGAGTTCGAGGGTGACGGGCTTGATGCGTGCGGCGCACCCCGCCATCACCCGTCGCCCGACCTCGGTCGAGCCGGTGAAGACGATCTTCGCGACGTCGGCGTGGTCGACGAAGCGCTGACCGACGACGCTGCCCTTGCCGGGCAGCACCTGGAACACGTCCGGCGGCAGCCCCGCGTCGAGTGCGAGTTCGGCGAGACGTAGCGCGGTGAGCGGGGTGAGCTCGGCCGGCTTCAGGACGACGGTGTTGCCCGCCGCCAACGCCGGCGCGAAGCCCCACGACGCGATGGGCATCGGGAAGTTCCACGGCACGATCACGCCGACCACGCCGAGCGGCTCGTGGAACGTGACGTCGATGCCGTCGGCGACCGGGATCTGCTGACCGATCAGCCGTTCGGGCGCTGCGGCGTAGTACGCGATCACGTCGCGTGCGTTCCCGGCCTCCCACCTTGCGTTGCCGATCGTGTGGCCGGAGTTGACGACCTCCAGTCCGGCCAGATGCTCGCGGTCCGCGTCAACGGCGTCGGCAAAGGCGCGCAGCAGCCGCGCGCGATCGTTCGGCGCGACCGCCCGCCAGGTCTCGAAGGCCTTGCGCGAGCGGGTGATCGCCGCGTCGGTCTGCTCCTGGTCGAACAGCTCGACCGACGTGACGACCTCTTCGGTCGCAGGATTGATGACCTCGTGCAGCATCGTCCTCACATCCGCTCGAAGCCGCGGATCAGTTCCCAGTCGGTGACTGCGGCGTCGAACGCGGCGAGTTCGACGCGGGCGGTGTTCGTGTAGTGCGCCACGACCTCTTCGCCGAGCGCCTCCCGGGCGATCGCGCTCGACTCGAGCAGATCGGCCGCCTCGCGCAAGGTGGTCGGGACGTGCGGCGCATCGCTCTCGTAGGCGTTGCCCTCGAAGGCAGGCTCGAGCTCGAGGTCGTTTTCGACGCCGTACAGCCCGGCTGCGATCATCGCGGCGACGGCGAGGTATGGGTTGACATCGCCGCCGGGGAGCCGGTTCTCGAAACGCAGCCCGTGGCCCTGCCCGACGACGCGCAGCGAGCAGGTGCGGTTGTCGAAGCCCCACGCGACAGCGGTCGGTGCGAACGATCCCGGCTGGAACCGCTTGTACGAGTTGATGTTCGGGGCGAAGAAGTAGCTCAGCTCACGCAGTGCTGCCAGCTGCCCGGCCAGGAAGCGCTCGAACAGCGGCGAGACGCCGCCCGGCCGATCGCCGGCGAACACCGGCGTACCGTCCTCGCCGCGCAACGACAGGTGCACGTGACACGAGTTGCCCTCGCGCTGGTTGAACTTCGCCATGAAGGTCAACGCCGATCCCTGTTGCGCGGCGATCTCCTTCGCGCCCGTCTTGTAGATGACGTGGTTGTCGCACGTCGTGAGGGCGTCGGCGTACTTGAACGCGATCTCCTGCTGGCCGAGGTTGCACTCGCCCTTCGCCGACTCGACCTGCATTCCGGCGCCGCGCATGCCGAGCCGGATGGCGCGCAGGAGCGGCTCGACGCGGCTCGTCCCGAGCACCGAGTAGTCGATGTTGTACTGGTTGGCCGGAGTCAGGCCGTGATACCGGTTGTCCCAGGCCTGCTCGTAGGAGTCCGAGAACAGGATGAACTCGAGCTCGGTGCCGACGTAGGCGGTCCAGCCACGCTCGGCGAGCCGGTCGAGCTGCTTCTTCAGCACCTGCCGCGGCGACTCGCTGACCGGCGCATGGTCGAGCCAGGTCGCGTCGGCAAGCAGCAGCACCGTCCCGGGCTGCCACGGCAGCCGGCGCAGTGTGGCCAGGTCGGGCGCCATCGCGAAGTCGCCGTACCCACGGTCCCACGACGAGATGCGGTAGCCACCGACGGTGTTCATCTCGACGTCGACCGCGAACAGGTAGTTGCAGCCGTCGGTGCCGTGTTCGAGCACGTCGGCGAGGAAGTACTCGGCGTCGAGACGTTTACCCTGCAGCCGTCCTTGCAGGTCGGTGATCGCCAGCACGACCGTGTCGATGGACCCGTCCGCCACCGCCTCGCGCAGCTCGGCGACTGTCATCGCGTCTGCAGGCATGATGTTCCCCTCTCGTGCGCGAAGGTATGCCGAACATACCTTTCAGCGCGACTGCCGTCATCAACTCAAGAAGCCCCGCAACAGAGCTGCCGTGCCGTCGACATGTTCCTCCATCTCGGCGCGGGCCGCGTCGGTCTGCCCGCCGAGAATGGCCTCCACTACTCGCGCGTGCTGCCGATCGGAATGCGCGATGTTGGCAGGCAGCACGGGAATCGCGCGCAGGAACTCGTCCACCCGCAACTGCACGTCAGCGACGACAGCCGCCACCGACGCACTGCCCGACAACGCCGCGACCGCCATGTGTAACCGGGAGTCCGCGAGGCGCCGCGTGCGCGGACCGCACTCAGTTGCTGCGTCGAGATAACGCCGCAGGCTCGACCGATCGGCCGCCGTCAGTGTTCGTCCGGCCGCCAGGGCTGCCGCTCCCGGCTCGACGACGCGCCGCAGCGCCAATGCGTCCTCCATGCCCTCGGCCAGGGCCGCCCCGAACTTCTCGCGGGACTGTTTGCGATTCGGTGGTGCCACGACGAACGTGCCCCCACCCCGTCCGCGGCGCGACTCGACGAGCCTCGCCTCGCGCAGCGCTTTGATCGCCTCGCGGAGGGTCACCCGGCTCACGCCGAACGTCTCGGCCAGTTCGCGCTCAGGCGGCAGACGTTCGCCGTCACCGAGCACGCCGAGGCGGATGCCCTGCGCCAGCCGCTCGACGGTGACCTCGAAGGCGTTGCGGATCGGCACGGGCGAGAAGACCGTGCGCGCCCACAGAGCTTCCACGTTCGATGCTGCTCGGCCGACCGACATCAGTCCACCGCCGTGCTGCGGTAGGCGAGACATGCCGCCACGAAAGCCGCGAAGATCGGCTCACCGGCGAACGCCTCCGGATGCCACTGCACGCCGACGACCCAGCGCCGGTTCTCGAGCTCCACGCCCTCGACGACGCCGTCCTCGGCCCATCCGGTGGCGACCAACCCGTCGCCCAGTCGACCCACACCCTGATGGTGATAGGTGGCCACCTCGGTGTCGTCACCGAGCGTGGCGTGCAACGTCGACCCGGCTGCCAGCGCGACGCGGTGCCTGCCGTGCACTCCGACCGTAGGGCAGTGCAAGTCGGTGCCGAGCTCGTCGGGCAGGTGCTGGCGCAACTCCCCGCCGAGCGCGACGTTGAGCACCTGCATTCCGCGACACACGGCGAGCACCGGAACGTCGCGGGCAAGCGCCGCATGCACGAGCGCCAGCTCCCACACGTCACGATCCGATCGCGGCGGCCCGGTGGCTACATCGCGCGCAGCGCCGTAACGGGCCGGATCGACGTCAGGCCCGCCCGCGATCAACACGCCGTGCACGGCGTCGAGAACACTTTCGGCGCTGTCCGGGACGTCGGTCGGCAGCATCACCGCGACACCACCGGCGGCACGAACCCCGGCTGCGTAGGTGGCCGGCAGCAGGTCGGCGGGCTCCGTCCACACGCCCCACGACGCCTGCTCCCGGTAGGTGGTGAGCCCGACGAGCGGCGGTCTGGTCACGGCGGCAATGGTACGGCCGGCAGGCCTCATGGGTGCACCCGTTCGCCCGAGGGATCGAACAGCGGTTCGCGGCGCACCGTTCCGGTCACCCACGTTCCGAACAGATCGATCTCGACGCCGCTGTCCGGACCGATCTCGACAGGCAGGTAGGCCAAGGCGATCGAGGCCCCCAGCGTGTAACCGAACCCGCCGGACGTGACGCGCCCGACGATCTCGTCGCCGTGCCGTACGGGTTCGCTGCCGATCACGACCTGAGCAGGCTCGTCGAGCACGATCGCCCGCAGGCGGCGGGTCGGTCCGGCAGCCTTGGCAGCAGCGAGCGCGTCGCGGCCGACGAAGCCCCCGGGCTTGTCGAGCTTCACGCAGAAGCCGAGCCCCGCCTCGTACGGCGTGGTCTCGGAGGTGAGGTCACTGCCCCAGACTCGGTAGCCCTTCTCGAGACGCATGCTGTCGATCGCCCGGTATCCCGCGACCGTCAGCCCGTCCGGCGCCCCCGCAGCGACCAAGCTCTCCCACAACGTCATGCCGTACTCGCTCGACGCGTACAGCTCCCAGCCGAGTTCACCGACGAACGTGACGCGCAGGGCACGCGCCGGGACGCTGCCTACCGTGATCTCCTGCGAGGTCATGAACGCGAAGGCTTCGTTGCCCAGATCGGACGGAGTAAGCCGGGACAGGATGTCGCGCGCACGCGGCCCCCACAGTGCGAAACAGCAAGTCGCACCGGTGACATCGGCGATCCGCACCGACGCGTCGAGCAAACGCGCCTGCCGATGCAGCCACTCGCGGTCGTGCGAGCCGAAGGCCGTGCCGGTGACGATCGAGAACACGTCGTCACCGATGCGGGTGACGGTGAAATCGCATTCGATGCCGCCACGGGAGTTGAGGGCCTGTGTGTAGGTGATGTCACCGATACCGCGAGCGACCCGGTTGTCGCACACGCGCTCGAGGAACTCGGCGGCGTCGACGCCGCTGACTTCGAGCTTCGCGAAGGACGTCTCGTCGAAGAGTCCGGCGCTCTCGCGGGTGCCCAGGTGCTCCGCGCCGATCGCCGGCGACCAGCCACGCGCGGCCCACCCCGCCGGGCGCCACACGTCGCCGGCCCGGGCTGCGTTCGGTTCGTAGTAGTCGACGCGCTCCCAACCGGCCTTTTCGCCGAACACCGCGCCGTGCTCCAGATGCCAGCGGTACGCAGCGGAACGACGCAACCCGCGCGCGGACTCGCGCTGCCGGCCCGGAAACGGGATGTCGTAGTACGTGCGGTAGTTCTCGAGCGTCCGAGCCAGCGTGTAGTTCGGTGACCGGTACTGCCGCCCGAACCTGTTCACGTCCATGTGCGAGACGTCGAGTGGCGGCTCGCCTGCCACGATCCACTCCGCCATCACCTTGCCGATGCCGCCGGCACCCGCGATGCCGTGCGCACAGAACCCGGCAGCGACGAAGAAGCCGCCGACCTCGGTCTCGCCCAGACAGAACTCGTTGTCCGGTGTGAACGCCTCGGGTCCGTTGATCATCCGGCGGATCCCGGTATCGGCGAGCACCGGAACGCGCCGTTGCGCATTAGCCGCGATCTCTTCGAAACGCGGCCAGTCCTCCGGGAGCAGACGCGCGTTGAAGTCGGCCGGAATCGCGTCGTAGGCATTCGGGCCGGCGGTCCACGGCGCCGGGTCGCGCTCGTAGCCACCCATCACCAGCCCGTCCACCTCCTGTCGGAAGTAGACGAGCAGGTCGGGGTCACGCAGGGTCGGCAGTGTCCCTGCGCTGCGCGCACCGAGCGGTTCGGTCACGACGTACTGGTGCGACAGCGGGACGAGCGGGATTCGCACGCCGGCAAGCCGCCCGATCTCGGCGGCGAACATCCCGCCGCAGTCGACGACGACCTCGCACTCGACGTCACCGTGGTCGGTGCGCACGGCCCCCACGCGCCCGTCGACGACGTCGATTCCGACGACGCGTGTGTGCTGGCGAATCGTCACGCCCTTGGCTCGCGCGTGGTTCGCCAGCGAGTAGCACAGTTGCGAAGGATCGAGGTATCCGTCCGATTCGAGCAGGCACGCACCGACAACGCCGTCGAGTTCGACCAGCGGGAAGCGCTGCGCGACCTCGTCCGGCGTGATCTCGTGCAAGGGCAGACCGTACGTGCGGGCCCAGCTGATCTGGCGCCTGATCTCTTCGAACCGCTCGGTCGAGGACGCCAGCTTGATGCCGCCGCTCTCGACCCAACCGACAGGGAACTCGCTGTTCTGCAGCCTGCGGTAGAGCTCGACCGAGTACATGTTCATGCGGGTGAGCGTGGGATCGGCGCGCAACTGGCCGACGAGGCCGGCGGAGTGGAATGTCGAACCGCTCGTGAGCTCGTCACGCTCGATCACCACGACGTCCGATTCGCCCAGTTCGGCCAGATGAAAGGCGACGCTCGCACCGCCGACACCACCACCGATGACAACCACGCGCGCCGAGGTCGGAAGCGAAGAACTCACGCTCCGATGATCCTGACGTAATCCGTCGTTCACAAGACGCGCGACGATGGAAAAGGTCTGACCACTAGACCGTTGGCTTCGAATCGCCCTACGATCCCGATCACCCGCACCAAGTCGGGAGGTGTTGCACATGTCGGCGTCCGGTGTCGATGCCGCGCGCCCGGCCGCCGTGCTCGAGCGGTTGTCCTTCCTGGGCGGCGAGCAGTACACGATGCAGCCGCTCGAGGGTGGGTTGACGAACCGCAACTACCGGGTGAGCGTCCGATCCGGGCGCGAGTACGTCGCTCGGTTCGCCGGCTCGAAGAGCGAATTCCTGTCGATCGACCGAGACGCCGAGGCGTACAACAGCGCGGTCGCCGCCACCCTGGGCATCGGGCCCCAGGTCGTCGAGTACTCCCCCGACGAACACGTCCTCGTCGTCGAGTGGATCGACGCCGAAACCTGTACCGACGCCGATCTCGACGACGCCGACGTACTGGTCCGGGTCGCCGCAACATGCCGCACGCTGCACTCCGGACCGCGCTTCGTCAGTGACTTCGACATGTTCCGGGTGCAGGCGGGCTACCTGCGCATCGTGCGCGAACACGGCTTCCGGCTGCCGTCGGGTTATCTCGACTTCGCCGACCAGGTCGCCGTGCTGGACGAGGTGCTGCACGCAACGAGCAACGGCACGGTGGCGTGCCACAACGACCTGCTTGCAGCGAACATCATGCTCGCCGGTCGCCAGGTGTGGCTGATCGACTACGAGTACTCGGGCAACAACGACGCCTGCTTCGAGCTCGGGAACATCTGGAGCGAAGCGGACCTACCACTGGACCGGCTCGAGCATCTCGTCACGAGCTATCACGGCGGCCCGGCGCCGGCGGCGGTCGCCCGCGCCCGGCTGTTCGCGACGATGGCGAAATACGGCTGGACGTTGTGGGCAGCGATCCAGGACGCCGTCAGCGACGTCGACTTCGACTTCTGGGCATGGGGCATGGCCAAGTACGACCGGGCAGTCGCGGAATTCCGCAGCCCGGAAATGCAACGACTCATCGACACCATCAGTGAATCCGCGGGAAAGGGAGGCCCATCGTGGCCACAACGGAGCTGAACGACGACGAACGGCGCCTTGCCGAACTCGGGTACAAGCAGGAGCTCAACCGATCGTGGTCCGGGTTCTCGAACTTCGCGATCTCGTTCTCAATCATCTCGATCCTGGCGGGATGTTTCACCACGTTCTTCGCGGGGTGGAACAACGGCGGTCCGGCAGCGATCGCGTGGGGCTGGCCGATCGTGTCGGCGTTCATCCTGGTGATCGGCCTGTGCATGTCGGAACTGGTGTCGGCGTTCCCGACGTCCGGCGGGATCTACTGGTGGGCCTCCAAGCTCGGCGGGGTCAAGGCCGGCTATTACACGGGGTGGCTCAACCTCATCGGCCTGCTCGCGATCGACGCGTCCGTGGCCTACGGCTGTGCGACGTTCTTCGACCTGACCCTCAGCACGTACAGCACCTCGTGGGCGAGCGGGTACAGCCTCAAGCGCGTCTTCGTGATCTTCCTCGTGGTGCTCGTGCTGGTGGCGCTGGTCAACATCTTCTCCAGCCACCTGCTCGCGATCCTCAACAACATCTCGGTGTGGTGGCACGTCTTCGGTGCCGCGGTCGTCGTGCTCATTCTCGCGTTCGCCCCGAGCCACCACGCGAGCCTGTCGTCGGTGTTCACCGACACGGTGAACAACACGGGCTTCTTCGGCGGGCGAACGAGCGGCTTCGGGTTCGTCTTCGCCGTGCTGCCGCTGTCGGTGATCCTTACTCAGTACACGATCACGGGTTACGACGCTTCAGCGCACCTGTCGGAAGAGACGCGTAGCGCGGCCAACTCGGCCGCCAAGGGCATCTGGCGTTCCATCTTCTACTCCGCGATCGGCGGCTGGATCCTGTTGCTCGCGTTCCTGTTCGCGGTGCAGGACGAGGCCAAGGTGACGGCGGCGGGCGGCGGGGTCGCGGTCATCTTCAGCCAGGCGCTGACCGTCAACTGGGCGAGCCTCGTTCTCGGTATCGCCACGATCGGACAGTTCTTCTGCACCACGGCGTGCATGACCAGCACCACCCGCATGCTGTTCGCGTTCAGCCGTGACGGTGCGGTTCCGGGGTCGCGGTACTGGTCGAAGCTCAACGACAAGCGCGTTCCTGTGCTCGGCGTGATCGCGTCCGCGGTCGTTGCCGTCATCCTCACGCTGCCGGCGCTGGTGACCGTCGACATCAACGGCGCACCGGTGCCTGTGGCGTTCAATGCCGTCGTGTCGATCGGCGTGGTCGGGCTGTACGTGGCGTTCGCGATCCCGATCTGGTTGCGTTGGAAGCAGGGCTCGAACTTCCGACCGGGTGGTTGGAACCTCGGGTCGAAGTACCGGTGGATGTGCCTCGTCGCGGTCGGCGAGATCGCTGTTACCTCGTTCATCGCGCTGCTGCCGACCGCATCCCTCGGTGCACCGTGGTATCCAGGGTTCGCGTGGAAGTACGTGAACTACACGGTCATCGTCGTGCCGGTCGCCCTGCTGCTGCTGTGGATCTGGTGGCACGTATCGGTGAAGAAGTGGTTCACCGGTCCCAAGCACACTGTGGAGCAGGTGATCCCGACCGACTGACACTTTGCGCCCAGGTTAAGCCCGCGTAATCTCGACGGCATGACGCAGCCCACCCGCCCGGTGTGGCTGCTCGACATCGACGGGGTCGTCAATGCGCTGGCCCGCGGTCCGGTAGCAGGGTCGTGGCCCGCCGATCAGTGGGTGCAGCACGTCGTCCCGGCCGACATCCCGGGATCGGGACGGATGGTGCTGCCGATCTTCGTCGCCCGGCCGGTCCTCGACTTCGTCGCGCGAGTGGTCGAGACGGGCGCGGCCGAGGTGATCTGGCATTCGACGTGGCGCGAGGCCGCGGTCTCCGATCTCGCGCCGGTACTCGGGCTGCCCGTGCTGCCGATCTCGCACGCGCCGGAATGGACGCAGCGTCCCGAGCTCACCTGGTGGAAGCTCCCGGCGGCGCGCCGCGTGATCGAGTCCGGCCGCCGTCTCGTGTGGACCGACGACGACATCGCCGTCGTCCCGGAGCAGGTCGGTGACCTCGCCGCGCGGCCGGACACGTTGCTGATCAGCCCCAACCCCTACACCGGGTTGACCCCCGCCGACCTTGCCGCGATCGCCGACTTCATCGGGATGGACGGCATTCCGGGTGACGTCCGCGACTCGACGCCGCGACGCTCATTGCTCGGCCGCCTGCTGCGCTCCTGACAGTGGTCAATCCGGGCCGCAGCGGTCAGTTGCAAGTGACCACTGCGGCCTGCAACTAACCACTGTGGCGGCCGTCCCAGCGGAACGCGGCGAGATCGACGCGGTCGCCGCGGAAGCGGACCCCCTCGGACAGCAGGCGCTGGCGCTGCTCGGTGTACAGGTGCTCGGCCAGCGATCCGTCGGCGCGCAGCACGCGGTGCCACGGCACGCTGCCGTCATCCATCGCCAGCACACGACCCACCGTTCGCGCCGAGCGCAGGCCGACGAACTCGGCGACATCGCCGTAGGTCATCACGCGCCCGGGCGGGATCGAGTCGATGCACGCGAGCACGCGATGCGAGTACTCGGGCCCTTCGGGCATCAGTACGACGGCAGCGACGGATCGATCTGCTTCACCCACGCGGTGACGCCGCCCTGCACGTGCACCGCGTCGCGGAAGCCCGCGTTCTTCACCGCGGCGAGCGTTTCGGCCGAGCGGACGCCGGTCTTGCAGTACATGACGATCTGCTTGTCCTGCGGCAGCTCCGACAGAGCGTCGCCGCGCAGGATCTCGTCCTTGGGGATCAGCGTCGCGCCGGGGATCTTGACGATCTCCCACTCGGCGGGCTCGCGGACGTCGACAAGGTGGATCGGCTTGTCGGAGTCGAGCAGCTCCTTCAGCTCGCTCGCGGTGATCGTCGAGCCGGCAGCGGCCTGCTGCGCCTCTTCGGACACCACGCCGCAGAACGCCTCGTAATCGATCAGCTCGGTGATCGGGCGCGTGTTCGGGTCCTTGCGCACCTTGATCTCGCGCCAGGTCATCTCGAGTGCGTCGAACACGAGCAGGCGGCCGACCAGCGGCTCGCCGATGCCGGTGATCAGCTTGATCGCCTCGTTCACCATCACCGAACCGATCGCCGCGCACAGCACGCCGAGCACGCCGCCTTCGGCGCAGGACGGGACCATGCCGGGCGGCGGTGGGTCGGGGTACAGATCGCGGTAGTTGGGTCCGTACTCGTTCCAGAACACCGACACCTGGCCGTCGAAACGGTAGATCGAGCCCCACACGTACGGCTTGTTGAGCAGCACGCAGGCGTCGTTGACGAGATAGCGGGTGGCGAAGTTGTCGGTGCCGTCGACGATGAGGTCGTACTGGCTGAAGATGTCGAGGACGTTGTCGTTGTCCAAGCGCGTCTCGTGGACGTTGACCTTCACCAGCGGGTTGATCTCGCGCACCGAGTCGCGGGCCGACTCTGCCTTGGACCGGCCGATGTCGCTCTGGCCGTGGATGATCTGGCGCTGCAGGTTCGACTCGTCGACGACGTCGAACTCGACGATGCCGAGCGTCCCGACACCCGCGGCGGCGAGGTACATCAGCGCTGGCGACCCGAGACCGCCGGCACCGACACACAGCACCTTGGCGTTCTTGAGACGTTTCTGGCCGGTCATCGCGACGTCGGGAATGATCAAGTGCCGGCTGTAACGGCGCACTTCGTCGATCGTCAGCGAATCGGCAGGTTCAACGAGCGGCGGGAGACTCACCATGCCAGCTTAACCGAGCACCGGTCGGCGGCATTCCGGCCGCTTCGAAGCCTGCCGCTCAGTCTCCGATGTAGTACTCGTTGTTCTGGTTCGTGTCCGGCTGCTCCGCCCCCGGCGCGCCCTTCGCACCCGGCGGGTAGGGCCACTGGTTGGCGCCGCAGTTCTTACCGGTGGCCGCCGACTTCAGCCCGAACGTCTGCTGCATCATCACGGGCGCCAGCCCGCCGGGCAGGCACTCGTGCGCGTGTTGATGACTCAACGCGTGGCCGTCCTCGTGATTGATCATGTACACCCGGTACGCCATCAGGTCACCGACGTAGGGCGACGCGCCCCGCACCCACCGCGAGTCGTTGAGGACGACGCGGTTCACGGTCCCGGTGCTCGAACCCGGTGCGTAGCACGACGTCTCGACGTGAATGTCGTAGCCGCAGATCTGGCGCACGGTCATCGACGACGTCAGCGTCACGTGGAAGTCGATGTTCCCGGACGACACCCGTTGCAGCCGCACACCGTGGCCACTCCAGCTGCGCGGGTCGGCGAGCGTCGTGTCGACCAGGTCGGCGAACGCCTTCAGGTCGATGCCCTTGATGCCGTTCTCGACCTCGATGTCGTAGCGATACAGCGGGCCGGACTTGCCGACGATCTTCGTCGTGCCCTTGATGACGCGGAACGTGCCGTCGCCGGCCTTCGTGTAGGGCCCGCCGCGCGGCAGCTGGCCCATCCTGAGCGCGTTGTTGTAGACCTTGCCGCTGCTCGTGTCGGACTTGAGCGGGATCGTCGGCGGCGCGACCGGTGCGCCCGACGACGACGCCGTGCCGGACACGGGACGGTCGTTGCCGGTGGCGACACTGTGTCGCGCCGGCGGGGCGTCGCGCACGGTGACGAGGGCGACAACCGTGACGACGAGGAGCACGGGCAGGGCGTAAGCACGCCAGCCGTAACGGCGGATGAACTCACGCACGGCGTCGGTCGTGCCCGGGCCGCCGCCGCCGCCGAACGAGGCCACGCCGCGATGCGCGATCTCGACGTCGGGCTGCCGCGCGGGCTGCGGACGCGTCACCGTTCTGGTCGCCGGGGACCAACCGTCGTCGCGCTCCGCCACGCCGACAGGGTGCCACAGCCGGAGAGCTTGATCGTGCAAGCGCGCCCATCACGACTCGTCGGCTCGCACCGGGGATCGCACATCCTCGACGAGGGCGAGCACGGCGCGCGCCGTGATCTCGGGACGCTCCATCATCGCGACATGCCCGACGTTCTCGAGCACGATCAGTCGGGCGTCGGGTATCGCCGCCGCGACGAGCGGGGCGAGGTCGGGTGCGACTAGCTTGTCCTCGTCACCCCACACGACGAGCGTCGGCGCGGTGATCCGCTTCATCTGCGCCCAGCCCGCGCGGTTCTTCAGGAACTGCGAGCGCACCAGCCCACGCGTCGAGCGCAGCATCGCGACATCGACCCAGGGCGACTCGGCCCGCGCCTGCGCCTCGCTGACCATCTCCTCGTAACGCTGCGGCGAGAACCGCGACGGATCGGCGAAGCACAACGCGATCGTGCCCTTCACCCGGGTCTCGATCGGCACGCTGCCCAGCTTGCGCAGCGAGACCATGCCCAGCATCGGCACGAGCAGTAACGCGAAGCGCCAGTCGGTCTTCAGCACGTGCGCGCGGACCTTTCGGTCGGGCACGGCGGGCGAGATCAGCGTGAGCGTGCGGACGAGATCGGGACGTCCCGCTGCGACCATCAGCGAGATCGCGCCGCCCATCGAGTTGCCGACGAGGTGCACCGGGCCGCGGTCGGACTGCTCCAGATAGGCGATGACGGTGCGCGCGTGGGCATCGAGGGAGTAGTCGTTGTTGCGCGCCGGGCCCGACCTGCCGAAGCCCGGCAGGTCGATGGCGTCGACGGCCAGGTCGTCGCGCACCAGCGCTGCGAGGTCGGTCCAGTTGGTCGATGCGCCGCCGAGTCCGTGCACGCACAGCGCCGGCTCGGCGTCGGCCCGCGCGGACGGTGTGGTGCGGACGAACAGATCCTGACCGGCAACCTGCACCTGGCGTCCCGGCCACGACGTGATGTTCTCGAGCGAGGCGAGCGGCGAGTCCGAGAGTCGCGCGCTGGGCACGTCGCGCGCGGGGCGCTTGCGCAGGGACATCCGCATGACGCTACGCGTCGCCTTCGTCACGCCGACTTCTTCACGGCCTTCTTGGCAGCTGTTCGCTTGGCGGGCGACTTCTTGGCAGCCGACTTGCTCGGTGCCTTCTTCGCGGGTGCCTTCTTCGCGGGCGCCTTCTTCGCGGGCGCCTTCTTCGCAGGCGCCTTGGAAGCCGTCTTCTTGGAAGCCGTCTTCTTCGCCGCCGGCTTCTTCTCAGCCGCCTTCTTCGCAGCAGACTTCTTGGCCGTGCTCTTCGCGGCCGGCTTCGTCGCATCGTCGCGGACCCGCGCCGACGTCGACGCACCGCTCGAGGTCTTGGTCGCGGCTGCCGACCGGCCCGCCTTGGCCGCCTCGACCGATGCCTTCAGCGCCGACATGAGGTCGACCACGTTGCCTGCGCTCGGCTGGGGTTCCTCGGTGGAGACGATCTCGCGGCCCTCGACCTTGGCGTCGATGACCTGCTGCAGCGCCGCGCGGTAGTCGTCGGTGTACTCGGACGGGTCGAAGTCGCCGGACATGCTCGCCACGAGCGACTCGGCCATCTGCCGCTCCTGGGGACGCAGGTCGACATCGGAGTCCAGGAACGCGAAGACGGGTTCGCGCACCTCGTCCGGCCAGATCATCGTCTCCATGACGATGACGCCGTCGCGCACGCGCAACGTGGCCAGCTGCTCGCGGTTGCGGATCGCGACCTTGACCAGCCCCACCTGCCCGCTCGAGTCGAGGGCGTCGCGCAGCAGCACGTAGGGCTTGACGGCGTTCTTCTCCGGCTCGAGGTAGTAGCTCTTGGCGAAGTAGATCGGGTCGATCTGCTCGCTCGGGACGAACTGCAGCACGTCGACCACCCGCGCGGTCGGCAGCGGCAGGTCGGCGAAGTCGTCGTCGGTCAGCACCACCGTCTCGCCGCCGGGGAGCTGGTAGCCCTTGGCGATGTCGGCGTAGGCGACCTCTTCGCCGTCGGCCTCGGCGACACGCTTGTAGCGGACCCGGGAGCCGTCCTCACGACGCACCTGGTGGAAGCTGACGTCGCGCTCCTCGGTCGCGGTGTACAGCTTCACCCCGATACTCACGAGCCCGAAGGAGATGCTGCCCTTCCAGATCGAGCGCATTCGCCTGACTCCTTCTAAGTTTCGATCCTCAAGTACAACCAGAGGGTTTTCTTACCCAAGAATGGACGGATGGAGTCCATGCTCGCTACTGCGGTACACATACTGCCGCAGGGTGCCGACTGGACCTACGAGTTCAAATGGGACGGCATCCGCGCCCGGTGCGAGGTCAGTGCCGGGCCGGTGCGCCTGTACAGCCGTCGCGGGAACGAGATCACGACCGCCTACCCGGAGCTCGCGGACCTCGCCCGCGGCGATGCCGTGCTCGACGGGGAGATCGTCGCGTTCGTCGACGGCCGGCCGTCCTTCGAGGCGCTGCAGGAGCGCATGCACGTGCGCAACAGGGCCGACGCGCGCCGGCTCGCCGAGAAGACTCCGGTGACGTTCATGGCCTTCGACCTGCTGCTGGTCGACGGCGAGGATCTGACCGGCCTGTCCCTGCGCGAGCGGCGCGCCGGCCTCGAGCAGTGGGCGGCCGAGCACGGTGTCACGGTCAGCCCGATCTTCGACGACGCGACGGCGACCGAGCAGGTTGCGCGCGCGTCCGGCCTCGAGGGAGTGGTCGCCAAACGGTTGACGTCGCGCTACCGACCCGGCCTGCGCACCAGCGACTGGGTCAAGCTGCGGTTCCTGGCGACCGGCGATTTCGTCGTCGTCGGCTGGGAGGAGAGCCGCGAGCATCCCGGTCATCTCAGCTCGCTGGTGCTCGCCACCATGACCCCGGACGGGCCGCGGTTCGCGGGCAAGGCGGGCAGCGGGCTGACGTCGCGGGTTGCGGACGGGCTGCAGAAGCGGCTGACCGCGCGGCGCACCTGCCCCTTGCCGGCAGTGCCCCTGGCCTCGCCGGGCGGGCGCACGGTGCACTGGGTGGAGCCGGAAGTCGTGGTCGAGGTGAAGTACACCCTGATCACGTCGGAGGGACGGTTGAGACAACCGGTGTTCCTCCGGGTACGCGAGGACAAGACGGCCGAGGAGGCAACCGGTTGATGGCGAAGGACGAGAAGGTCAGCGTCGAGGTCGACGGGCGAGCGCTCCAGCTGACGAACCTGAGCAAGGTGCTCTACCCGCAGACCGGGTTCACCAAGGGCGCCGTCATCGACTACTACAGCCGCATCGCGCCGGTGCTGCTGCCCCATCTGGCCGATCGCGCCCTCACGATCAAGCGCTACCCCAACGGCGTCGACGAGAAGTTCTTCTTCGAGAAGAACGCGGCGCGCGGCACCCCCGACTGGGTGCGCACGGTGACCCTGCCCGTCCCGGGCTCGACGAAGAACCGCGAGACGATCGACTTCGTCGTCGTCGAGGAACTGGCGACCCTCGTCTGGCTGGCCAACCTGGCCGCGCTCGAACTGCACGTGCCGCAATGGCACATCCCCAGACGCGCCCGCAAGCCGCGCACCGATCTGCTGGTCTTCGACCTCGATCCCGGCGCGCCGGCCACGATCGCGCAGTGCTGCGAGGTCGCCGTCATGCTGCGCGACCTGCTCGCCGAGGACGGCCTCGAGCTGTTCGCGAAGACCTCGGGCTCGAAAGGGATGCAGGTCAGCACGCCCATCGAGGTCGACGACCCCGGCCTGCCGTCGGAGTACGCGCACACGGTCGCCAAGCACCTCGAGGCACGCCATCCCGACCTGGTCGTCTCGCGGATGACCAAGTCGCTGCGTCCCGGCAAGATCTTCGTCGACTGGAGCCAGAACAATCCGGCCAAGACCACGGTCGCCCCGTACTCACTGCGGGCACGGGACGAACCGACGGTGTCGACGCCGCTCACCTGGGACGAGGTCGAGGCGGGCGGCATGCTGCGCTTCACGTCCGACGAGGTGCTGGAGCGCGTCGAGCAGCACGGCGACCTGTTCGCGGGCACGCTCGCGGGCGCACCTCGCGTCCGCATCACCCCGAGCATGGCTACTGGCGAGTAGAGTGCGGGCAACTTCGGACATTTCACCCTGGGAGCTCCGTTGACGTCACGCGCAGGCCAGAGCTCTGTCGAGGCGGGCCGTCCCGAGCTGACTCGCGGGGGTCGGCTCCCGCGCTCGGCGCGGCGCAAGCAACTGCTTGCCGCCGCCCAGGAGGTGTTCGTCGCCAACGGCTACCACGCCGCCGCGATGGACGACATCGCCGAACGCGCCGGGGTGTCGAAGCCGGTGCTCTACCAGCACTTCCCGGGCAAGCTCGAGTTGTACCTCGCGCTGCTCGACACCCAGGCCGAGATGCTCGGGCGGGCCGTCCAGGAAGCACTCGCAGCGACCGACGACAACCGCGAGCGCATCCACGGAGTGCTGTCGGCGTACTTCAGCTTCGTCGGCCGCGACGGCTCCGACGGCGCCTTCCGGTTGATCTTCGAGACCGATCTGGGCAACGAACCGGCCGTCCGGGCCCGGGTCGAGGCAGTCTCGGAGCGGACGATGAAGGCGGTCGCCGACACGGTCGCGAGCGATACCGGACTCGACCGGGCCAGCGCGGAACTGCTCTCGACCGCGCTCACGGGAGCAGCTCAGGTCGCGGCCCGATGGTGGCTCGACCGCGACCGTCCGATCACCCAGGCGCAGGCGATCTCGCTGCTCGAGTCACTGCTGTGGCGGGGCATCTCGAACTTCCCGCGCCGCGACGAACACTGACTCCCCGCTCCCCGTCCCTCCGCGAGTGGTCATGTACGCCCCGAGTGGTCACGTATTTCCGACCACTCGCGCGAAAGATGACCATTCGTGGACGGGTGGCGCCACGGACTCGCGCCGACCGCGCCTTTCCCGGCTGCGCGAACATCCCGACGCCTGAGCAGCTGTAGCGCGTTCGCTCTCGGCGCACCTCCTGCGGCCACGGCTGCGTCCACACTCGGCTAGCGTGGTGGACACCGAAGGACGTGCTAGGAGGCATTTGCGGTGGAGGTCAAGATCGGCGTGTTGCACACGCCACGCGAGATCGTGGTGGAGAGCAACCAGACGCCCGACGAGGTCGAGAACCTCGTCGCCGCCGCATTCAAGAGCGTGGACGGGCAACTGGCCCTCACCGATGAGCGCGGCCGCCGCGTGATCGTCCCGGCGAATCTCGTCGCCTACGTCGAGATCGCCCAGGCCGATGGCCGCCGCGTCGGGTTCAGCAACTAGCCGCACCCTGCTGCCGGCCGCCGTACTGGCGGCGACTCTGAGCGGTGCGCCGTCGACCGTCGACGCGCTCGTGCGCCGCACGGACCCGCTCGCAGCGACCCGCGCCGCAGGGCGGCTGCTGGCGCCGCGCGCCCGGCGCGAGCCGACCGTGCTCGCCGCGGCCGCAATTGCGCACGGGGCGCTCAGCCTCGCCTGGACGGCGGCCCTGCAACGACTGCCGCGCGGTACCGCCCGCGCCGCCGCCTACGGGCTGGCCGTCGCGGCACTGGATCTCGGCGTCGCGCACACGGTGCGCGGCGCGCGGTTCGGCCCGATCGCCGAGCTGCGGGTGCTGCCCCAGCTCGCCGACCACGTGCTCTTCGCCGTGATCGTCGATGTGGTCAGTTCGGGCAGCGGGGACGGGTGTCGACGATCGACTCGTGGGTGCTCACCGAGACGAACCCGGGCCCGCTGAGCCGATCGGGGTCGACACCCGGCCCGGCGTGCGCCGTGTACGCGGGCGAGGGCCCGTCGTAGGTGGCGGGCTCGCCGTTGCGGGCAAAGCTCTCTTCGAGGAACCGGAAAGTCGTGGGATCGAAGTAGTACGAGTGCACCTCGCCAGGACGGATCGCCTGGTCGACGAAGTCAGCCCGGATCGCCGGCCGGCCCAGATAGTCCGGCACCCCCTGGTGCAACACCACACCACCCGTCCGGCTGAGCACCGCCAGCATGGCGGCTTTCAGCTTCGGCGAGGCGAGCCCGTCCGCGGTGCGCAGCGCATCGCCCACCGAGACGAACACGGCCTCGTCGAGCGACGACGATCCCTGGACGGTGCTGCGCAGATAATGATCGAGCTTGTCGACATCGGTGGGTAACGCTGCGAAGAAGTGCTGGGTCGGCTCCTCGAGACTCGGCGCACCCTGGCGCGGAAGGAGCCCGCAGCTGTGCTGGCTTCCCGAGCGGATGCTGAGCGCAGCTCCGTCGGCGCCCACGTAGTTGCGGTCGATCATCGCGTCCTGGCCACCCGGGACGCCGACGCCGTCGGCACCGATGTCGATCTGCTCGAAGACGAGCCGCGAGTACCGGCCGGGCGCAAGCGGGGCCGCGCCGGACAGTCCGGGCGGTGGGTCCCACGGCGTGCCGGCCGCGAGCGCCGGCCCGCGCTGCGATCCGTGCAGAGTGATGGCGACGATCGCGCTCGCTGCGGCGGTGAACGCGGCCGCACTCGCGACGAACGCCGTGACGCTCCGGCGGCGCCGGGCCGGGCGGAACGCGACGTGTACCGGGATCTCGGTCACCGCCCCCGCGGCATGCCGGCCGAGGATGGCCGCGAGCACGGCCTCCTGCCGCTCGGTCGACCACTCCGGATCGGCGTCGGGCGCATATCGGGCGACGACCTCGAGGATGTCGGTCATGCGGTCACAGCTCCTTTGCTGATCGTGGCGCCCGCCCGGACCAGCCGCGCGCGGGCCCGCGAGAGGCGCACTTCGAAGGCGCGCACGGAGCAGCCGGCCACGCCGGCGGCGTCGCGATTGGACAACCCGTCCCAGGCGACGAGCAGCACGGCCTCGCGCTCGAGTTCGGTGAGCTCTGCGAGCGCCGCGAGCATGGCGTCACGCTCGACGACGACGTGGTCGGCGCCCGTTCCCGGACCCGCGACGTGCGCGAGCCGGGCGACCGTCTCGGTCAGCAGCTCGCGACGCAGCTCGCCGCGGCGCTTGTTGGCGATCAGGTTGCGCGCGACGACGAGCAGCCAGGGCAACGGGTCGGTCGGGACGTCGGTCCGGCGACGCCACGCGACGAGAAAGGTCTCCGACACCACGTCCTGTGCCAGGGCGGCGTCGCACTGACGCCGCGCGTAGGCGAACACGCGCGGCGACAACTCGGCGAACAGCTCGGCGAAGTAGGCGCGCTGGGATTCCGGGGAGTCCACACCGGGAAGTGTCCGGCCGTGGCCGGATCTCACAGCCGGATCAGCTCGAAAGTCCGAGGGCGGTCATCCGCTCCTCGTGGTGCGCGGTGATGCGCGAGATGAGCCCGGCGACACCGGCCAGGTCGCCGGTCCCCTCCATGAGCAGCAGCATGAGCGCATCGCGATCGGCGAGGACGTGCTGGGTCTGGCTGATCGCCTCCCCGACCAGGCGGCGCGCCCACAGCGCCAGCCGCCCGGCCTCGGCGGGCCGGGCGGCGATCGCCGCGCGCACCTCGCGCACCGCGAACTCGGCACGGCCACCGTCGGCGAGCACCTCGTGGATCAGCGCGCGGGTCGATTCATCGACGTACTCGGCGACCTCGCGGTAGAAATCGGCGGCCATCCCGTCCCCGACGTAGGCCTTCACCACGCCCTCGAGCCATGTGGTCGGCTCGGTGAGCGAGTGATAGGTCTCCAGCGCCGCGACGAACGGCTCCATCGCGAGCGCGGGCGCGATGCCGACCGCTTCGAGGCGCTCGGCCAGCCGCGAGTAGTGGCTCATCTCGATCGCGGCCATCGCCGACATGTGGGCGCGACCGTCGAGGGTGGGTGCCATCCGGGCGTCATCGGCGAGCCGGTCGAAGGCCGACAGCTCGGCATAGGCGAGCGCGCCCAGCAGATCGACGATGGCAGGTGCGGACACCCCGGCAGGGTAACGCGGGGTTGCTCGGTACCATGAGGTCCACCATGTGAATTGCGCGTTGACCGGGCAGCCCGGCAAGCCTCCCTCCGTCAGGTCGCAGGCATCGCCCGCGGCATCGATCGGTCAGCGCACCCGACGAGGATGCAGATGACCGACAACTCAACACCGCCCGAAGACACGACAGCCCAAACCACGACACCCGAAACCACGACACCTGAGATCACGACACCCGAAACCACGACACCCGAACGACGACACCCGCAACGACGACACCCGAAACGACGACACCCGAAACGACGACGCCTGAAACCACGGCGTCCGCTGAGTCGATCGTCGAAGACACCACGCCCGCGCCGCTGGCCGCGCGGGCCCCGGTGCGTCCCGACAGCCCGGCCTTCGGCGATTTCGACGTCAACCCCGACATCGTGGCCGCGCTCGCCGATGTGGGGATCGTCAAGACCTTCGCGATCCAGGAGCTCACGCTCCCCGTCGCGCTGGCCGGTCAGGACCTCATCGGCCAGGCGCGCACCGGCACCGGGAAGACCCTCGGCTTCGGCGTCCCGCTGCTCAACCGCATCAAGCTCCCCGGTGGCGACGCCGCCGCGCCGCAGGCGCTGGTGATCGCGCCGACCCGGGAACTGGCTGTCCAGGTCTCCGGCGACATCGCCGCCGCCGGCAGGAAGATCGGCGCCCGCGTGCTGACGATCTACGGCGGCCGCGCCTACGAGCCGCAGATCGACGCGCTGCGCAAGGGCATCGACGTCGTCATCGGCACGCCCGGCCGGTTGCTCGATCTCGCCGAGCAGGGCCACCTCGTGCTGGGCAACGTGCGCATCCTCGTGCTCGACGAGGCGGACGAGATGCTCGATCTCGGCTTCCTGCCCGACATCGAGAAGCTGATGAAGATGCTGCCCGCCTCACGGCAGACGATGCTGTTCTCGGCCACCATGCCCGGACCCATCGTCGCGCTGGCGCGCACCTTCCTGAACCAGCCGATGCAGATCCGGGCCGAGACCGACGTCGTGCACACGGCCACCAACCACGTCGACCAGTTCGTCTACCGCGCCCACGCCATGGACAAGGTCGAGGTGCTGGCACGCGTGCTGCAGGCGCGCAACCGTGGCCTCACGCTGATCTTCGTGCGCACCAAGCGGTCCGCGGCCAAGATCGCCGACGACCTGACCGATCGCGGGTTCGCCGTCGCCGCCGTGCACGGCGACCTCGGGCAGGGCGCCCGCGAGCAGGCGCTGCGGGCCTTCCGCTCGGGGAAGGTCGACGTACTCGTCGCCACCGATGTCGCCGCCCGCGGCCTCGACGTCGAAGGCATCACCCATGTCATCAACTACCAGGCGCCCGAGGACGAGATGACCTACGTCCACCGCATCGGCCGTACCGCCCGGGCCGGCGCGTCCGGCACGGCGATCACGCTGGTCGACTGGGACGACATCCCGCAGTGGAAGCTGATCTGCGACAAGCTCGACCTGCCCTTCCACGAGCCGGTCGAGACGTACTCGACCTCGCCGCACCTGCTGCTCGAACTGGACATCCCGGCCGAGGCGACCGGCATGTTGCCGCGCGCGGCACGCACCCGCGCCGGCCTCGACGCCGAACAACTGGAGGATCTCGGCGGCCGCGCGCCCCGCGCCGCCCGCGAGACCCGCGCGCCCCGCGGACGCAGCGAGCGTCCGCGTCGCGACCGCAGCCGCCAGCGCACCCGTGGTGGGCAACCGGTCGACGGCGCTGCGCCTACCGGCGATGCCGCGTCGCCGCGCACGTCGCCGCCCGCTTCGTCGGACGCGTCCGGCGCACCGCGCAAGCGGCGCCGCCGCAGGCGCCCGAGCGGCGGCGGGACTGGTGAGCGGCCCGCCTCCGACTGACCACAGTTCGATAGGTCAGGATGTGACCATGCCGGGGGACGACGACGCGTCGACGAAGGTCGACACGCCGCCGCCCGGCCGGGCGGCCGACCATGTCCTGGCGGCCTACTCGCGGCGCATGCGCTCGCTGCGGATCTACTACGCGGTGGCGGTCACGGCGGTCGTCGCCGCCGCTCTCGTGATCGTGAAGATCGCCTACGACCACGGCGAGATCAGTCACGTGCACCTGCACACGATCAGTTCCGCGCCGGCGTCGGTGTCGAACGCGCCCGTCCCCGACGCGAAGCTGACGCAGGCGTGGGCGAGCACCGACGCGACCGCGATCGGCACGCCGCTGGTCGGCGGCACCGTTGTCACCTACGACGCCCACACCGTCCGCGGCCGCGATGCGCTGACCGGCAGACCGACCTGGTCGTACACGCGCTCCGACCGCACTGTGTGCACCGCGGTCGAGAGCCAGTCGGTCGCGGTCGCCGTCTACAAGCTGCACGGCAACTGTGACGAGGTGACCGGGCTCGACGCGACGACTGGCACGCGACGCTGGACGCGCACCCTCGACAAGGACGGTGCCGAGTTCAACGGGCCGGCCACGTACCAGGTCAACGGCAGCAACGTCATGTTCGTGTCGGCCAACGCGATCTACGCGGTGTCGATCGGCGGCACCGCCGACGACGGCAACGGCGGCCTCGACTACTGGACGTTCCACCACCCCGGCTGCACGATCAACGGCGCGGTGCTCGGCAACGCCGGCGCGCTCATCAGCCAGACCTGCCACGGCGAGGACTGCAACGGCCACAAGTTCTGCGGCGACGGCCCGCAACTGCTCCTGCGCGACCCGACGACCGGCTACGACGACAAGTCGACCACGAACCCCGACATCGTGAAGTGGAACGCTCTCGGCGTCGACCTCGTCCCGACGTCGGCCGGTGAGACCGTCACGGCCCGCGATCCGGACGGCGCGACGCTGCACGTATTCGACCCGAAGACCGGGAAGCAGCAGGCGCAGCTCGCCCTCACCGGCGGCAGCGGCAGCCGGGCACCGTCCGGTTTCGTCGGCGGCACCGATGCCGACCTGATCCGGGTCGGCACCCGAACCTACGCCCTCAGCGACGGCGACACCTCGTTCCGTTGGCAGGCGCCGACGACCACGACGCCCACGGTGTCGGTGACCGCGGAGCTGCTCAAGGGACCGATCGCGCTGTGCACCACCTCGTCCGCGGTGGTGGGCATCGACCCCGCGACCGGCAAGGTCGCAACGCGCTACCCCATCCCGTTGCCACCGGCGGGCAGCATGATCTATCCCCTGGCGACCGGCCTGCTCGTCGCCGGGCCGCACACGGTCGTCTACCGGTGACCGCCCAGCTCACCCGCGGCGGCGAACGCTTCGTCGTCGAGACCTCGGGCGGACCGGTCAGCGCCCTGCGCGCCACCTCGGTGGGCACGCCGGTGCTGCTGGTGCCCGGGTACACGGGCAGCAAGGAGGACTTCGCGCCGCTGCTCGAGCCGCTGGCAGCAGCGGGCTTCGCCGCGACCGCCATTGACCTGCCCGGGCAGTACGAATCGCCCGGCCCGGCCGACCCCGAGGCATACACCCCGGCGCTGCTCGCGGCGACCGTCCTCGAGCTCACCTCCTGGCTCACCTCCTCGCCCAGCGGCCCGGTGCACCTGGTCGGACATTCCTTCGGCGGTCTCGTCGCCCGCGCCGCGGTGATCGACGCGCCTGAGCTGTTCGCGTCCCTGGTGCTCATGTGCTCCGGACCCGCCGGTATCGGCGGCGGGCGTCGCGCGATGATCGAGCAGCTCGAACCGGTGCTGGCGAGTTCGGGGCTGGCCGCCGTGTACGCGGCGAGCCTGACCGTGTCGCGGGCCCAGGCCGGTTACGTCGAGCCACCCGCGCCCCTTGCCGCGTTCCTCGAACGGCGCTTCCTGGCGGGGGTGCCGGCGATGCTGCAGGGCATGGGGCAGGCACTGCGAACCGAGCCCGACCGCGTCGCCGAGCTCGCCGCGGTCGCACCACCCGTCCTGGTGCTCTACGGCGCCGGTGACGACGCGTGGCCTACCGACGTGCAGGACGACATGGCCCGGCGCCTGCACGCGCGCACGAGCGTGATCGAGAACGCGGCGCACTCGCCGGCCGTCGAGAATCCCGACGCGACCGTCGAGGCGCTCGTGCGGTTCTGGACGGACACGACCCGCTAGGACCATTGCGGACGGCGCGCAGTCGGCCGATCGATGAGCTCCTCGTAAGCGGCCGGATCGGTCGTGCACATCGCGATCGGGGTCTGCTTGTTCGTGCCGTGGTAGTCGGACGAGCCCGTGGCGACGAGCCCGAGGTCGCGCGCGAGCCCGGCGGCCTGCGCGCGATCGGTGTCGTCCTGGTCGGGGTGATCGACCTCGAGGCCCACCAGCCCGGCGGCCGCCATCTCGGCCACCACGTCGTCGCTCACCACGGGCCCGCGACGGCGTGCGAGGGGGTGTGCGAACACCGGCACCCCACCGGCCGCGCGCACCAGCGCGATCGCGGTGAACACGTCGGTGTCGGCCTTCGGGACGTAGTACGGGCGACGCGAGGAAAGCCAGTCACGAAAAGCAGTATCGACGTCGGGTACGACACCGGAGAGCACGAGTGCACGGCCTAGATGCGGGCGGCCGACCGGCCCGCCGGCAGCGAGCATCTCGACCTGTTCCCAGGTGATCGGCACACCGTCGGCGGCCATGTTCTCGACCATCTCCCGCGCGCGGTGCAGCCGCGTCTCGCGCAACCGCAGGCGCTCGGCACGCAGCCCGGCGTGGTCGGGATCGAACAGGTAGCCGAGCAGGTGCAGACTGATCCGCCGGCCCTCCGCCGGCACGTACCGGCACGAGAACTCGGTGCCGGGGACGATCGTCATGCCGATCGGGCGCGCGGCCACTGCCTCGTCCCAGCCCGAGGTCGTGTCGTGGTCGGTGATCGCGAGCACGGTGACACCGGCCGCCGCGGCCGCAGCAACCAGCTCCGCGGGACTGTCGGTGCCGTCCGACGCCGTCGAATGCGTGTGCAGATCGATCATCGTACTACGCGGCGGGGGTGCGCTCACGTGCGGCAGCGGCGCGGTCGCGTCCTCCCCCAACGCGCCCGTCCCGACGTCGTCGGGGTCGGGCCGCGGCTCACTGAAGATCAGGTGCCGCAGGTCGCGGTAGAACGAATGCGGGTGCCAGATCTTCACCATGCGCCGCACGTCCGGGTGATTGCCGGGGGCTTCGAGTTCGATGGTCGCGTAGTCGAGCACCTTGCCGGGGACGCTCTGCACGATGCGCATTCCCGTGATGCGGTCGACGCGCAGGAACGCCTCGCTCGTGGTGGTCTCGGGAACGCCCTGTACGCGGATGATGCGCTTGCGGGTCAGGATGATCCGTTCGGCGTCCCACGTCTGCCACCGGAACAGCACGCTCAGGCCGAGCACCACCACGACGACGACCCAGATCGCCGGGGTGATCAGTGCCCAGGCCACGAGGGCGAGCAGCCCGAGCGCCGGCCACTTGCCTGGCCGGCGCAGTAGCACGATCGGGTGGTGGCGGGTGCGACGTGACCACGGGCAGCTCGGACCGCATCAACGGCGGCATGGCGGCCTACCTCTCAGGAGGTCACCTTGTCGAGGAAGTGCCCGACACCGTGCGCGAGATTGACGACGGCGTGCCAGCTGGTGTGGAAGATGCTGGCCGCCTGGTCCGGTGAGGTCATCACATAGAACACGATGAAGACAAGGACGACGATGCCGATGGTGCTCTTGACCGTCACCGTGGGCACCTTCCATCAATTGATTTTGACGGGCGCGGCACACCCCCGCGGTGCGCCGCTCCCACGTTTTCATACCGCACCGAGCCCTCGGTATGGGGACGACGCGCCGACGCGTGTCACTGTTGTGGCGTGTCCGACCCGGCTGCCGACCCCGCCGCCGACGCCGCCGAGCCCGTGCGCTGCGCCGGTGCGATCGTGTTCGACGAGGCCGGGCGGCTGCTGCTGGTGCGGCGGGGCAACGAGCCCCTGCGCGGGCGGTGGTGCGAACCGAGCGGGCGCTGTGAGCCGGGCGAATCTGCCCGCGACGCATGCGTGCGCGAGACGCGGGAGGAGACCGGGCTCGACGTGCGCGTCGTGAGACCCGCCGGAACGGTTCGCGTCGGCGCGTACCTGATCGAGGACTTCGTGTGTTCGGTCGTCCGCGGCAGTGCTCGTGCCGGGGACGACGCGGCCGAGGTGCGCTGGGTGACTCGCGCCGAGCTGGCGCAGTTGCCGCTCGTCCCCGGTCTGGAGGCGATCCTCACGTCGTGGCAGTGCCTGCCGCGGAGCTGACTACCGTGCCGTCGGCGTGGGACGGCCGGGCTGCTCGCCGCCGCGCGCGTCGATGTACTCCTTCGTCGGCACCATGACCTTGCGCCGGAAGATGCACACGATCGTGCCGTCCTGGTTGTAACCGATGGTCTCGACGGACACGACGCCCCGGTCGGACTTGGATCTGGACGGAGTCTTGTCGAGCACGGTCGTCTCGCCGTAGATCGTGTCGCCGTGGAAGGTCGGTGCCACGTGACGCAGCGACTCGACCTCGAGGTTGGCGATCGCCTTGCCGCTGATGTCGGGCACGGACATGCCCAGCAACAACGAGTAGATGTAGTTGCCGACCACCACGTTCTTGCCGAAATCGGTGGTGTTCTGGGCGTAGTTCTCGTCCATGTGCAGCGGGTGGTGGTTCATCGTCAACAGGCAGAACAGGTGATCGTCGTACTCGGTGACGGTCTTGCCGGGCCAGTGCTTGTAGGTCGCTCCGACCTCGAACTCCTCGTAGTACCGACCGAACTGCACGGTGCACGTCCCCTCGTAGGTGGCGGAATCTGAGGACGATCCTGCCCGCCCGGCGGGCCGGTCCGCGCCCCGGAGGGGCAGAATGTGGCCGATGCCAAGTGTGCCGCGCCCACGCGCGCTCGTTCCCGGCCGGCTCGTGCCCGGCCGGCGACAGCGCGGCGAGGCGCTGCCCGCGAACGAGGGCCAGCGCTCGGCGATCGTCGACTGCGCGATCTACCGCGACGGGCACCGCGCGCCGGATGAGCTCGACTGGCGCACGGCGATCGACGAGATCGACCACGCCGAGGACGGATTCCTGTGGATCGGCATGCACGAGCCGAACGAAGAGCAGTTCGCCGGCGTCGCCGAACGGTTCGGGTTGCATCCTTTGGCCGTCGAGGACGTCATCAACGCCCACCAACGACCCAAGCTCGAGTCGTACGAGGACACCCTGTTCGTCGTGGTGAAGACGGTGCACTACGACGACACCCTGCCGGGCGGCACGGCCGAGGTGGTCGAGACCGGCGAGGTCATGGTGTTCGTCGGTCGCAACTTCGTGCTGACCGTGCGCCACGGTGAGCACGGCGGCCTGCACGCGGTGCGGCAGCGCCTGGAGCACGATCCCGATCTGCTGGCGCTCGGGCCGTCGTCGGTGCTCTACGCCGTGCTCGACTCGATCGTGGACTCCTACGTGGTGGTGTGCCGCGCACTGCAGGAGGACGTGGACGAGGCCGAGACCGCCGTGTTCACCGAGTCGAGCCGGATGGCCGACTCGAACGTGATCTACGTGCTCAAGCGCGAGGTGCTCGAGCTGCGCCGCTCGACGGCGCCGCTCGCGCCGGTGCTCGGCCACCTCGTGCACGGACGGCTCTCGCACGTCGACCCGAGGGTGCGCGACTACTTCCGCGACGTCGACGACCACCTCAGCGAGATCGTCGACCGCGTGAACGGCTTCGACGAACTGCTCACCACTCTGGTGTCGGCGAACCTCGCACGGGTGTCTGTCGTCCAGAACGAGGACATGCGCAAGATCTCGGCGTGGGTGGCGATCGCCGCGGTGCCGACGATGCTCGCCGGCATCTACGGCATGAACTTCGACAACATGCCCGAGCTGCACTGGTCGTTCGGGTACCCGCTGCTGATCGGCGTCATGGTCGTGTTCTGCGTGACGCTCTACCGCGCGTTCAAACGCAACGGCTGGTTGTAGCGCGGGCGCGCATCAGCCTCAGCCCAGGTCGGCGGTGCGCCGCCCGAGGTCGAGCAGGTCGGCATGCTGTTCGTTCCACCGTTGCCGCAGCTCGTCACTGCCGTGCACGCGGCACCAGGCGAGCTCGTTCTGGGTGGCCGGAACGAGCTGCCAGATGTCGACGCCGTCGACGGATGCCAGCCGTGATTCGAGGACGAGCGCGCCCGTGCAGGTCGACCCGGTTGCCAGCGGCCGGCCGAGATCGACCGTCATGCCGGCGCGGTAGACAACGCCTTCGACGGCAGGGGAAGCTGCCAGTAACGCGACCTGCCGCCACACCTCGGCGAACGAGTCGGTCTCGTCGCGCAGGTGCAGCATGAGCTCGGCGCGCGGGCCGTCGGAGTTCATGACGTCGGCGTCGGCACCGGTCATCGGATGCCGCGACATGCCGAGTGAGACGTAGGCACGCTCACCCGGGATCGGCTCGAAGCGCAGCACCTCGATCGGGTCGACACCGACGAACGACACCGACGCCCGCAACGGGCGATGCGCGAAATGCGCCGTCAGGGCGGCATCGACCGCGTCGAGCGGCGCCGGCAGCTCCATGCCGACCACGCTAGCCACCGCTCGGTCCGGCTCATCGGAACGTCGCCGCCACTGCCGCCTCGACCTCGGCATAGGTCGCGCCGGCCCGCGCGAGCAGCTGGCCGATGCCGTCGAGCGCATCGGACATCCCGCGTGCATGGGCGTCGAACTGGTCGTACAGCGCGCTGAACTGCGCCGAGGCCGCACCGCTCCAGTCGGCACCGAACAGCGGGCCGAGCTGACCGCGTAGCTGCTGGTGCTGCGCGCGGACATCGCCCGACACGCGACCCACGGTCGTACCGAGCGATTCCAGCTGGCCGGGAGTGACCCGGAATCCGGACATGACAGGTTCCTTTCGTCGAGGACGGCGCTGACGCTAGGGCCGCGCGCCGATCGCGACCGCGCGCCCGGGTGGGCCTGTGGACGAGGGGGTGAGCGTGGAGGGCATTGTCCACAACGTCAGCGGGCCTTGCGCAAACCCGTCGGACCGCGCTTCGAGACTCCCCCGCCATGCGAACCGATCTGACTGTGCGGACGGCCACCGGCGGCGAGTGCGACGTCGCCGTGTTCGCACCTGACGGCACCCCGTGGGACGCCGTGAGCGACCGTGTGCGCGCCGCGGTCGCCGGAGCCGAGCCGCGCTGGTGCGGAAGCCGCGCGTTGCACGCGGGCATGGTCGTCGGGCAACCGCCTCTGGTCACCGGCGCGGTACTCACCGACCGACGACCGTGCACACGTCCCGACTCGACGGTGCGTCTCGAGGTCGTCGGCGGGCGCGACTGCGGCGCCGCCGTGGCGATCGGAGCCGCCTCCCTCGACATCGGGCGCGACCCCGACTGCGATCTCGTGCTCACCGACCCGCTCGTGTCACGCCGCCACGCGCGCGTGCGGGTCGGCCCGGCCGGCGTAACCGCGATCGATCTCGCGTCCACCGACGGCATCCACCTGTGCGGTCGGCGGGTCGCCACAGCTCGGCTCGGCCCGGGCACTGTGCTGCGCGTCGGTTCGAGCTTCCTCGCTCTCGACGGCGTCGCCGGCTCGACGCCGCGGCCGGTCGCCGTCCCCGTTCCGCAGGCGCCCGCGCCGCCGGAACGGGCGGGGCGCCTGCCGCTGGCGGCAACGCTGCTACCGGCCGTCCTCGGCGCCGGTCTCGCGCTGCTCACCCGCTCGTGGGAATTCCTCGCGTTCGCAGCCCTCACGCCGCTGGCAGCGCTGGCGAGCGCGTTCGGCGAGCGACGGCACGCACGACGTGCCTACCGCAGCGTGCTCGCGCGCTACCACCGCGATCGCGCGGACAGCGAGAACGCGCGATCCGACGCGCTGCGCAACGAGGCAGTGCATCGCCGTCGCGAGTTCCCCCACCCCGCCGCCCTGCGCCGCGACCGCGGCGTCGTGCGCGACGGCGCATCGCCCGACCTGCTCCGCGTGCGGATCGGACTGGGCGCGATGCCGTCGCATCTGCAGGACGACCGCGAGATCGTCGACGTCCCCGTGACGATCGACCTCGCCGCGGGACCGGTGGCGGTCGTCGGCCCCCGCGAGGTCACCCGCGAGCTCGCCCGCTGGCTCGTCGTCCAGATCGCGATGTTCACCTCGCCGGCCGACGTCGCCGTCGAGGTTCCGATGCGCGGCGAATGGCGGTGGGCACGCTGGTTGCCGCACGCGTCGTCGGCCACGGCAGCGCACGTCGTGGAGGTGCGCGACAGCGCGGCCGCCGATGACGCGACTACCGGTGCCCGCGCGACTGCGGTCGTGCTGGTCGACGAGATCGCCGCGATCCCTCGCCGGCTGCACCACCCGCATCGTCGTCGCCGACGATCCCGGCGCGACGGTGATCGCCTACCCACCCGGCGGACGAACGCCGCACCGCGGTCGCCGACCGCATCGACGCCGGGCTCGCGGAGCAACTCGCGCGCTCGCTCGCCGGTTGCCGGCGACGGGCGGCCGAGCGCGAGCACGATCCCGCGCACCTGCCACCTCACGGATCTGATCGGCGATGCCGACCCCGAGACGCCGGTGGCGGCGCAGCACCGGAGCCGCAGACACCACGATCGGCATGGGTGCGGACGGGCCGGTGCGCATCGACCTCGACCGCGACGGGCCGCACGTCCTGGTCGCGGGCAGCACGGGAGCCGGCAAGTCGGAGCTGCTGCAGAGCCTCGTCGCCGGGCTCGCCGTCGAGCACCCGCCCCGCGACATGTCGTTCCTTCTCGTCGACTACAAGGGCGGCGCCGCGTTCGGCGAGTGCGCACGCCTGCCGCACACCGTCGGGCTGGTCACCGATCTCGACGCCCACCTCACGCGTCGCGTGCTCACCGCACTCGACAGCGAGTTCGCCCGGCGCGAGCGCCTGTTCGCGGCGGCGGGTGCCGCCGACCTCGGCGTCCTATCGAGCAGCGCTCCGACGTACGCCCGCTCGCGCGGCTGGTGATCGTCGTCGACGAGTTCGCCACCCTGGCCGACGAACTCGGCGACTTCGTCCCGAGCCTGGTGGGCATCGCCCGCCGCGGTCGCTCGCTCGGGCTGCACCTCGTGCTCGCGACCCAGCGCCCGTCCGGCGTCGTGTCGCCGGAGATCCGCGCGAACACCGCGCTGCGCATCTGTTTGCGGGTGACCAGCGCCGCCGAGTCGATCGACGTCGTCGACAGCGCGGCCGCCGCCGACATCGCACACGGCACGCCGGGACGCGCCTTCCTGCGCGTCGGCGCCGACGACCCGCGTCTTCCAGGCTGCTCGGGTCGTGTGGCGCGTCGGAACGCACGGCGAGTGCGGTCGCGTGTCGTCGCGCTCGGTGCCGTGGCGTGGCGTGCCCGAACAGCACCGCGGCGCCGCGGCCACCGATCTGCAGCGCGTCGTCGCGCGGCGCGCGCGCCGCCCATCGCGGGATGCCGGCGCCGCACCGGCCGTGGCTCGAACGCGCTGCCCACCCGCCGGTCGCTGCCGCGCCTGAGCGCAGCCGGCGGCAGAGCCCGGCATCGCGATCGGACGGGTCGACCTGCCCGCCGAGCAACGCCAGCCTGCGTTGACCCTCGACCTCGACGCCGGCGCGACGGTGCTGATCACCGGCGGCCCGCGGTCGGGGCGCAGCAGCGCGCTCCGGATGATCGCGCACGCCGCCGCTGCCCGTTGCCGTCCGCACGAGTTGCAGCTGTACGGCATCGACGCGACCGGCTGCGGGCTTGCCGACGCTGCGCGGGCTCCCGCACACAGGCACGGTGGCCACGACCGCCGAGGGATTCGACTTCGCGGCCCGGCTCGTCGAGCGGCTGGCGACGACGTCGCGACGATCGTTGCTGCTCGTCGACGGCTGGGACGAACTGCTGGCGGCGTCCGACGAGTGCGACGGCGGTCGTACCGCCGAACGTGCTCACGAACCTGCTGCGCGCCGGGTCGCAGGGGCTCCTGACCGAGCGTCGTCGCCGGCGGTCGGGCCACCCTGTCACCGCGGCTGGCCGACGCTGGCGACGGCTCGCTTCGTGCTGCGGCTCAACGACGCGGCGAGTACGCAGCGGCCGGCGTCCCGCGCACTGCGTGCCGATGCGCGCCGCCACCGGGTCGGCGCGGTGCGCGCCGGCGACTGGGCGCCGGTCCAGTTCGCCGTGGCTCGACCGGCCGGTGGCCGTTGCCGGCGAGCCTGCCCGCGACGCGTTGCGGATGCGTCCGCTGCCGCGCTCGGTCACCCTGTCGCAGCTGCCGTCCGGCGACGGCACGGTGCTCGGCGTCCACGGCGACGCAGGCGGGCTCGCGGCGGTCGATCTCCTCGCCAGCCGAGTGCGCGCCTTCTGCTCGCCGGGCCGGCGCGCTCCGGGCCGCAGCACTGCGCTGTGCACGATCCTGCGCCAGCACCGTCGGATGCGCCGTGGTCGCGCCCGCGCCGTTCTCCGCTCGTCGGCCGCAGCGCGCGCCGGCGATCACGTGGTGGCGCGGCTACCCGGCGACCTGCCCGATGCCGGCTTGCTGCTCGTCGACGACATCGAGCTCGATCGCCGACACCGAACTCGGCGACGCGATCGCGGCGTGGGCCGACAGCGGCGCACCGCGACGGGCGCGTGGTCGCCGCCGGGCGCACGCGACGCGCTGGCCCTCGGCTATCGCGGCGTGATCGCGCGGCTGCGCGGCGCAGTCGTGCGGCATCCTGCTCCGCCCGTGCCCCGCCGACGGCGCGCTGCTCGGCGTCACCGTCGCGACGACCCGCACACCCCTGCCCGCCGGGACGCGGCGTGCTCGTGCCCGACCCGCGGTGGGGCCTCGGTGCCGACCCGACGCCGATCCAGGTCGCCGCGCCGTGACCGCGCGAGGCTCAGCCCATGTGCGGGTAGGTGTGATCCGTCGGTGGCACGAACGTCTCCTTGATCGCGCGCGGCGACAGCCACCGCATCAGGTTCCACGCCGAGCCGGCCTTGTCGTTGGTGCCCGACGCCCGGCCGCCGCCGAACGGCTGCTGGCCGACGACGGCGCCGGTCGGCTTGTCGTTGACGTAGAAGTTGCCGGCCGCGAAGCGCAACACGCTCTGGGCCTCGACCACCGCCGACCGGTCACGCGCGAAGACGGCGCCGGTGAGGGCGTACGGCGACGCCGCCTCGAGCTGCACGAGGGTGTCGTGCCAGCCCGAGGCCGACCGGTCGTCGTACACGTGGACGCCGAGCACCGGACCGAAGTACTCGCGGGTGAACAACTCGTCCGTCGGGATCAGCTGCACTCGGCCACCGTGGGCCGCACGAAGTAGCCGACGCTGTCGTCGCACTTGCCGCCCGCGAGCACGCTGATGCCCTCGGCCGCGGTGATCCTGTCGACCACGCGCCGCGAGCCGGTCGAACGCGCGCCGGTCGATCACCGCGCCGCCGAAGTTCGAGAAGTCGCTGACGTCGCCGTAGGTGAGCGACTCGGTCGTCGCCGCAAGCGCGTCGCGCACCCCGGCGTCCCAGAGCGAGCGCGGCACGTAGGCGCGCGAGGCGGCCGAGCACTTCTGGCCCTGGTACTCGAAAGCGCCGCGCACGAGGCCGGTGACCAGCGCGTCCGGGTCGGCCGACGGGTGCGCGACGACGAAGTCCTTGCCGCCGGTCTCGCCGACCAGGCGCGGGTAGGTGGCGTACCCGTCGATCGCCGCACCGACCGAACGCCACAGGTGCTGGAAGGTCGCCGTCGAACCGGTGAAGTGCACGCCCGCGAGCGCGGGATGGGGCAACGCCACGTTGCTGACCGCGGCGCCGTCGCCGGTGACCATGTTGATCACGCCCGGCGGCAGACCCGCCGCCTCGAACAGCCGCATCGTCCAGTGCGCAGCGAGCTGCTGGGTCGGCGACGGCTTCCACACGACGACGTTGCCGAGCAGCGCCGGCGTCGCGGGCAGGTTGCCGGCGATGGCCGTGAAATTGAACGGCGTGATCGCGAGGACGAAGCCCTCGAGCGGGCGGTACTCCATCCGGTTCCAAACCCCGGGCGAGCTGACCGGCTGCTGCTCGAGCAGCTGGCGCGCGAAGTGGACGTTGAAGCGCAGGAAGTCGGCGAACTCGCACGCCGCGTCGATCTCGGCCTGCTGCACCGTCTTCGACTGGCCCAACATCGTCGCCGCGTTGAGACGGTCGCGCCAGGTGCTCGACAGCAGGTCGGCGGCGCGCAGGAACACCGCGGCCCGCTCGTCGAAGGGCAGCTCGCGCCACGCGGGTGCGGCGGTCAGCGCGGCACCGATCGCAGCCTCGACGTCGGCGTCGGTGGCCTGTGCGCTCTGGCCGAGCACGAGCGCGTGACGGTGCGGTGCGACGACGTCGAGCCGCGGCCCGGCAGCCATGCGCTGCACCCCGCCGACCGTCATCGTCAGTTCGGCTCGGCGCACCGGCGAGTTCGTCGAGCATGCGCGCGAGGCGAGTCGCGCTCCGGCGTGCCCGGTGCGTAGCCGCGCACCGGCTCGTTGACCGGAGCGGGCGGGTGGGTGACTGCGTCCAGAGCGACCATGCCCCGATGGTGCCACGAGACCGGCCGGCGCCTCAGAACGTGTCGAGCAGTGCGCCGACCTCCTGGGTCGCGTACCACGACAGTTCGAAGCCCTCGGCGTCGTCGACCCGGTCCTGCGCCTCGCTCGTCGCCGAGGTCGGCGGCGATGATCGCGGCGGCGGCGGCGGCGACCGCGTCTTCGGCATCGGCGTCGTCGACGTGCACCGAGGCGATGTCGGTCAGCGGCACCGGCGTCGACGACGTGCACGACGCCCCGGTCGATGTCGTCGCGCACCTGCACCGCGTCGTCGGCGACGTCGACCGCCAGTACGACGCGACGCCGGGCGGCCGCCTCGTCGTCGTCGAGCAGCCGCAAGGATGCGCGGGCGGCCTCGAGCAGGGCCGCGTACTCGAGTGCCTCGATGTCCTCGTCGACGTACCACTCCCGCAGCCCGGGCGTGACGGCGAACGCGGTCCGCGGCGCGCTCAGGTGCTGGGCGTCGAGCACGTGCGCAGCGTCGCCGAGGTCGCCGGCAGGTACACCCTCACGCGGTCGCCGATCCGCTGCGCCGGCCCCAGCCCGCCGACGGGTCCAGCTCGCGGCGCAGCTGTGCCGCGGCGCTCGCGCCGGGCCGACTCGAGCACCTCGGTGCGCCGTGCGCGGGTTCATCATGTTCACGCCCATCACCGCGAGGTCGTCGGCATCCGGGGTGATCACGCAGACCCGCTTGCCGGTGCTGCGCAGCCGCGCGGCGTCGGCCAGCATCGCGCCGCGTCACCAGCCTGCGCAGCCGCCGTTCGAGGCGGGCGACGGTCGTCCTCGGGCTGTCGGGCTCCGTCGAGGCCATCGGCGCCAGCACGAACACCTCGTCGACCGGCAGGCGCTGCACGACGTCGACGGAGCAGATCGACACGGCCCCGCCGTCGACGTAGGGCACCCCGTCGATGACGGTCGGCGGGTACCACGCCGGGATCGAGCACGACGCCTGCACCGCCGTCGGCGAGCGGGGCCGTGCGCACGTGCCGGGGACGCCCGTCCGGCATCGGCGGCAGGTCGTCGCGGCCGAACACGACGCGCCGCCCGGAGCGGTGGTCGGCGGCGACGATCCACGGCCGCGGCGCCGTGGGCCACGTCGTCGGCATGGCCGGTCGCGAGGGCGACGCCCTCGACGAGCGCACGCACGGGTTCGAGCGACCCGCGACCCGGCGGCAGCAGCCCGGTGAGCGCGACGACCGGCGACACCCGGCGCGGGTGACGCAGCGCGCCCCACACCAGCCGCGGCGACGCCGGCCGCCAGCTCGGCCGGGGCGGCGCGGCGTTGCCCACCCCGGCGCCGTAGTCGTAGTCGATCGGCGGGTCCTCGGGGCCGGGGATGCCCTGGTGGTGGCGCGAGATGACCTCGACCGACAGGCCGCAGCCGAGCAGTGCCGCGGCGACCGACCCGGCGGAGGTGCCGACGACGACGCGGGCCGAGCGCGGGTCGACTGTCGGCCTCGGACTCGAGCGCCGCCAGCGCACCGAGCATCCAGGCGAAGCCGAGCACGCCGCCGCCGCCGAGCACGACCGCACGCGAGGGAGCGCTCATGACGTTCCGTGCCTGATCATGTCGAGGGCTCCTGGCGACGCCGGCGCCGACCACCAGGCGCGATGTCGACCGGACGGGTCGCGGTCACCAGTTCGGCGAGCGCGGTGCGGATCAGCTCGGCGAGCTCGGCGGCGTCGGGCACCGCGTCACGGTCGGCGTTGATCCCGAAGTAGACGCCGCCGTTGTAGGAGGTGAGCCCGATCGCGACCGCGTGCCCCTCGTTGAGCGGCATGATCGGGAACATCTCGGCGAGCTGGGCGCCGGCCGCGTAGAGCGATTGCTGCGGGCCCGGGACGTTGGTGATCGAGATGTCGTACATGCGGCGGGTCAGGTTGTGCGCCGCCCGCGCGCTGAGCGAGGTCAGGGTCGGCGGCGCGAACCCGCTCAGCCCGACGAGGGCGTCGGCGCCGACCGGGCCGGCGCTCGCGTGCGCAGCCATCGCGTACTGCACGCGCACCAGGCGCCGCACCGGATCGGGTTCGCCGACCGGCAGGTCGACGAGCAGCGCCGCGATACGACTCGACCGCGTCCAGCCCGTGTCGGCGCCCGTCGAGCGCCGTTCACGCCTACCGGCACCAGCGCTCGCACCGTCGTCGCCGTCGTCAGCGCGATCTCCGCGCGACTGCAGCCAGCCCCGCAACGCCGCGGTGACGACGGCGAGGATCGACGTCGTGCACCGTGCCGCCGCGCAGCGCCCGCACCCTGCGGAAGTCGTCGAGGTCGGCCCGGGCCAGCGGCCAGTCGGCGGTGCTGACCGAGGGTCGCCCGCAGCGGTGAATGTCGCGGCGTGCGCGCCGTGCGCCGAGCAGCGCCGCGCAAGGCTGCCTGCCAGCCCAGATGCGGTCGAGGTCAGCCAGCTCGTCGTCGAGCGCGCTTCACGCATCGACAGCCGCACCGTGTCGACCAGCGCGGCCGGGCGACGCACGGCACCCCACAGCGCGTCGTGGCACGAGGCGCACCGACGAGGGCTCGCGGGCCGGCAGCCCAGGTGCCGGCCACGGTGCGCCGCGGCTCGGGCGACTCGTCGAAGCAGCACCTCGGCGATGTCGATCCCGCGGCTGTCGGCACCGAGATCGACCATCGACGGGATGGGTCTTGGTCACGATCGCGACCCGGTCGTCGGCCAGCCCCTCGACCAGGTACATCTCCCACAGCGGCCGGTCGCGGTCGAGCAGCCGCGACTGGATACGGGCGCAGAAGTCGAGCAGCTCGCGTTCGGTGCCCGGACGGGGCAGCGCCGAGCGCCGCACGTGATAGGTGATGTCGAAGTCGGCGTCGTCGACCCACACCGGATTGGCCAGCTGCCCCGGGCACGCGCCGCATCCTCTGCCGGTAGCGCGGCGCGAGCGAGATGCGTTCCTCGATCAGCCGCACCAACCGGTCGTAGTCGAAGCCGCCCGGCGCGGTCAGGATCGCCAGCGCACCCACGTGCTGCGGCGTGGCCGGGCCCTCGAGGTAGAAGAACGCGACGTCGGCGGCACTGAGCCGATCGGACACGCGCTCACCTCCGGTGGGGACGACCTCTGATCCTCCCAGATCCGGCCCGCGACCGTCGCACCGACGCGGCGTCAGCGGCCCCGTCCGGCCGCGGGACGAGGTGTGCGGCGAGTTCGCCGATCGCCTTGCGCAGCGGGCTGGCCGGCCGCGCCTCGCCCAGCGAGCGGCCCGTCGCGAGGGCGGCGTCCAGTGACTCGCGGTCGTAGGGCAGCAGCGCCGCCGGGGTGACGCCGGAGAACAGCTCGAGCGCGCCGACGAGCTCGGCCCGCGGCGTCGCCCGGCACCACCGCGCGCCGCACCTTGTTGAGCACCACCTCGGGCGACCCGCCGACCTCCGCGTCGCGCAGTTCGGACAGCCCGCGCACCAGGCGCTGCATGCCGACCGGGTCGGCGGCACCGACCACGACGATGTCGTCGGCGTCGTCGAGCACCGCGAGGGTCGCCCCGTTGCGGCGCGGCGCGAGCGAGTCGAAGGACAGTTCCTCGTCGGTCTCGAGGCAGAACCCGCAGTCGACGACGGTCACGTCGGCGAGCTGGCGAGCCGCCGCGAGCACCGCGGCCATCGCGCCGGCACGCAGCTCGGTCCACCGCGCCGCCAACGGGATGCCCGTGAGCACGCGCAGTTCGGCGCTCAGCTGCCAGCACAGACCGGCGAGCGCGGCGCCGGAGAGCTTGGTCCCCGCCGCGAGCCGGCAGGCAGCCGCCAGCCCGGGCGACTCGTCGAGCAGTCCCAGCTCGGCGGCGACGGTGCCGCCGTAGACGTCGGCGTCGACGAGCAGGCTCGCGTGCCCGAGCCGGGCGAGCTCGTCGGCAAGGGTGATGGCGACCGTCGTGCGGCCGGGCGCTCCGGTCGGCCCCCAGACCGCGACCACGCTGCCGCGCCGGCTCGGCGTGGCGGCGTCGACCTGACTCGCCGGCGCCCGGCGGGATCGCCATCGAGGTGGCCGGGTCACCGAACATCCGGCCGGTGCGGGTGTGCTGGTCGTCCCGGGCGGCGACCGCCCCCGCGGCCTCGGCGAGCACGCCCGCGACGACGCGCGGGGTCCGCGTCGTCGGGCACGAGGTAGTCGATGCCGAGCGCACGCAGGCGGTCCTCGGTGTCGGAGTCGCCGCGGCGCACCACGCCGACCGCGGCGACCTCGGCGGCGATCAGTCGGTCGACCGCGTCGGCGTCGAGACGGCGCAGGTCGGCGGCCACGAGAGCGGCGCGGCCCAGGCCCGCGCCGGCGGCGGCCAGCAGGTCGACGACGTCGACGCAACGCCGCGCGACCTGCACCGCCGGATCGGCGTCGAGCGCGGCGACGAGGCCGGCCTCCCAGGCCGCGCCGCCGCCGGCGATCAGGACGGGGAGCATCACGGCGTCGACGACGGCGCGCACGCGTCGAGCGAGGGCAAGCGTGCCCGACGAGCTCGTGCGTGCGCCGGAGAGCACGCCCGCGCGGATCGTGGCGTCCTGGATCGCCAGCGCGGCGACGACGCGCCGCGCGAGCTCCGGCGTCACGCTGACCACGACGTCCTGGCCGGTGCCGGACGTCGAGAAGCCACCGCTCGCCTGCGACACGCACGTCCTGGACGGTGACGTCGGGCAGCAGCACCGTGCTGGGGCACGACGGGGTCGACAGCCACACGACGATGCGTTCGCCGCGGCCCAGCGTCGGCGCGGCGTCGGCGGCGAACGGCACGCTGACGGTGGTCTGCGCGCCGTCTGTCGCGGCCAGTACGGCGGCGGGGACGAGCTCGCCGCGGCGCAGCGGCCGGTTCAGCACTTTGCCGACCACCTGGCCCGGGTCGCTGAGGTAGGCCGCGTCGTGGCGGACGTCGGCGGGCAGTTGGACGTCGACCTGGCGCACGTCGTCGGCCTGCAGCGTCGTGCCTGCCGCGAGGTCGCGGATCACCGCGAGTTCCTTCTCGGTGTGTCGGGCCCGCGCGACGACGAGCGCGCCGACCAGTACCGCGGCCAGCACCAGCACGATCCCGAGCACCAGGCGCAGGTCGAACCAGCGGGGCGTGCTGATCCGGCGCGGCCGCGGCGACGGGAAATCCACAACTCACATACTGCCCGAATCGGACATCACCTGCGACCGGAGCTGTGGACGACGGTGCGGGCGCGGTACGGCGGATGACACACTGATCGACCGTGGCCTCCGAGCGCTTCCTGACTCTCGCCGATGTCGCCGATGTCCTGAACATCTCGGCGTCGCAGACCTACGCGCTGGTCCGCAACGGCGACCTCGAGGCCATCAAGATCGGCGGACGCGGCCAGTGGCGCGTCGAGCGCGACAAGCTCGAGGCCTACATCGCCCGGATGTACGACGAGACACGCACGTTCGTCACCAGCCATCCGTTCACCGACGACGAGCCGGTCTAGGCGCTCAGCGGCCGGCGACCCGGCTCACGGCAGCCAGCGCATCGAGCGGCACGAGCAGCACGTCACGCACCTCGCCGCGGCGCCGCGGCTCGCCCGGCGCATGCCGGGCGGCCTCGACGAAGTCGGCACCGACCCGGTCGAGGGTCGCGTCGAGGGCGGCGCCGTCTCGCAGGTGCAGTCGCACCGTCGAACGGTCCCGCGCAATTCCGCGCAGCGCGCTGCGCAGCGTCAACCGGGCTCGCACCGCGCCGCCGGAACCGGGCACCGCCGATGTTCGGCCGAGCCCGGCGAGCGTCCTGATCGCCGCCACCGCGACCACACTCTCGCGCCCCGCACCCTCGTCCAGCAGCACCCAATCGGCGCCGACCCGGTCGATCGTCCCGGTGCAAGCCTGTCCGCCGAGCAGTTCGATCCGGACCCGGGCGCCGACCCCCGCGGCCAGCCGGTCGTGCACGCCGAGCGCCCCCACCTCGATGCGGGTGCGTTCGGCGACCTCGGCGGCACGCTCGGCCACGTCAAGGGCAGCCGCCTGCGCCTCGAGGTCGGCGAACAGCTCGTCCCAGCGCACGCTTCGAACCTAACCGTCGCGTCCGGGTCGAGTCGGGCCTCCTGGCGGACGGCGCCTCCTAGGATCGGGCGCATGGACGTACGGGTCATCAGCACCACAGAGCTCGGCGATCGCAGCTACGTGATCGCAGCCGGCGCGGACGCGGTCGTCGTCGACGCCCAACGCGACATCGAGCGGGTGCTCGCCGTGGCCGACGAACTCGGCGCCCGGGTGCGGCTGGTGCTCGAGACGCACATTCACAACGACTACGTCACGGGCGGGTACGCACTCGCCCGTCGCACCGGTGCGCGCTACGGCGTCGCGGCCGACGACACGGTCGACTTCGATCGAGTTCCGCTGTGCGACGGCGACGTGCTCGAGGCGGGCTCCTTGCGGGTCGCGGTTCTCGCCACGCCCGGTCACACCGATCATCATTTGTCCTTCGCGGTGTCCGATTCCGCTGAACCCGACGGCGTCCCTGCGGTCTTCACGGGCGGATCGTTGCTCTACGGCAGCGTCGGGCGTACCGACCTGATCGACCCCGCCCGCACCCACGAGCTGACCCGCGCGCAGTACCACTCTGCGCGCCGGCTCGCCCGCGAGCTGCCGGCCGAGGCGGCCCTCTACCCGACGCACGGCTTCGGCAGCTTCTGTTCGGCCGGCTCGGCCAGTGGCGGCGACGCCAGCACGATCGCCGAGGAGCTGCGCCGCAACGACGCGCTGACGACCGAGGACGAGCAACACTTCGTCGAGACCCTCATCGCCAACTTGACTGCCTACCCCGCCTATTACGCGCACATGGGGCCGCTCAACCGAAGCGGCCCGACGGACCCCGACCTGACGCCACCCCGTCCGGTCGATGCCGCCGAGCTCGCCGAGCGGTTGGCGGCCGGTGAGTGGGTGGTCGACCTGCGCAACCGCGTCGCCTACGCCGCCGACCACGTCGCCGCGACCGTGTCGGTCGAGCTGGGCGACCAGTTCAGCACCTACGTCGGCTGGCTCTCGCCCTGGGGCGGGCCGCTCACGCTGATCGGCGAGAGCCCGCAGGACATCGCCCGAGCTCGGCTGCAGTTGGTGCGCATCGGCGTCGACGAGGTGGCCGGAGCGGCCACCGGATCCCCCGCAGAGCTCGCCGGCGGGCAGGAGCGGCGCAGCTACCCGCGCGCCGATTTCGCCCGGACCGCGCGCGAACTGGGTACCGACGACGTCGTGCTCGACGTGCGCCGCGACGACGAGTACGCCGGCGGGCACGTGCGCGGCGCCGCGCACGTGCCGCTCGACCAGCTGATCTCGCGCGCGGGCGAGCTGCCGCCCGGGCGGCTGTGGGTGCACTGCGCGAGCGGCTTCCGTGCCTCTATCGCGGCCAGCCTGCTCGAACGCGCCGGGCGCGATGTCGTCCACATCGACGACGACTACGCGAAGGCCGCAGCCGCGGGGCTGCCGATCGAGACGGCACCCGCTCCCGTCCCCTGACCGGGTAGGTCAGGCGGCGGCGAGCACCAACCGGTCGAGGCGGGCGAGCAGCTCGCGCGACCGGAACGGTTTGGCCATGAAGTCGTCGCAGCCCGCGACGAACCCGGCGGCCACATCGTGGTCGGCGGCTTCGGCGCTGACCATCAGCACGGGCGCGCACAACACGTCGTCGGCCTTGATGCGCCGGCAGACCTCGTGGCCGTGCATGTCGGGCATCCGGACGTCGAGGATGTAGAGCGCGGGTGTCTCCTGCCGTGCCGCGACGAGGGCGGCGACGCCGCCGTTCACCGCTTCGCATCGGTAGCCGGCACGGGTGAGGACGGCACAGATGAGCGCTCTGATGTCGTCGTCGTCGTCGACGACGAGCACCGTGCGGTGGTGATTCACCGTGATCTCCTTCTCCAGCGCGGCGGGGGTAGTCATCCGGGCTGTCCCGAATCGACTCGCGCTGACACCATCGACGCTAAACCTTGGAGTTCAAGCAACCCGGGCACTCTGCCAAAGTTTTACGCAAACCAAACATCGGGCGGGCGTGCTCCTGTCACTCGTCCGGGCCGGCTCGGCCGATCCCGGCCAACAGATATCCCAGCCCCGCCAGGAACTGGGACGGCGACGAGTACGACGCCAGTTCCCGGGCCCGGTCCGCGTCGTCGCCGGCGAGCGCCGGCGCCCCAGGAGCGCCGCCGCGTGGCGGCGCCCCTTCGCGCGCGGCCTCGAGCGCGGCGAACCCGATCGTGTAGGTCTGAATGGCGGCATACGCCCGGCGCGCGCGGGCATCGTCACCGAGTGCCCTGACGAGCACGTCCAGACAGGCGTCCATCCGTTGCACCGCCGTCGGCGCGACGACCGGGTGACTCAGGTAGACCTGCAGGGCCACCGGGACCTCGACGAGAAAGCGCCGCAGCCGGTCTGCCGCGTCGATGATCCACTGCCGCCAGTCCACGTCGCCCCCGTCCGGTCGCCACCGGTCGGCGAACAGGCGATCCACGACCTCGTCGAGAAGGTCATCCTTGTTGCGCACATGCCGGTACAGCGCCATCGGTGAGACGCCGAGGCGCGCCGCGACGGCACGCACGCTGAGCACGCCGTCGGTCTCGAGCAGCGCCGTCGCGGTGCCGATGACGGCGTCACGGCTGAGGCTTCCCCACTCAGCACGGGACGGCGTTCGCTCGGCGCACACGCCACCGACCCTAGGACCGCAGGCCCTGCTGACGCCTGTGGCGGGCATCTCTCCGGTCTTCAACATCGATGGTCGACACGATAAAGTGTACGCGTACGCAAGTTGAAGGGAGGTGACCGGAATGGGGACCGGACTCCTCGTTTTCGCCGTGCTCATGGCCTCCCTCTGCGCAGGCGTCGCTGTGTACTGCGTGATCGCCGAGGCGACCGAGGCATGGCAGATCTCCCATTACGGCTGGGTCCGCGGGCACCGCCGCCACCACTGACAGCGGCGGGCCCGCTACGTGCGGCTAGCGCGCGGACGAAGCGTCGTGGGCGGCGCACACCGTGACAGCGTAGATCGCGTGCTGGGCCAGGGAACTGAGCAGGACGTCGCGCCGCCAGCGCCACGGTGGCGGCGTGTCACCCGCCGTCGGGAACAGCGTCATGGCCATGGCCTGGCAGCCGGCGTAGAACACCGCAAGCGCGGCGGCGCGGGTCTGCAGACGCGAGCGCAGCAGCGGATAGGCGGCGCCGACCGCAGACCCGTAGCCCCAGTGCACGACCCCGAACAACACGGCCCGCCCGGCTCGGCTGCGGGGTCGATAACCCAGCACGGTCGACGCCGCGGTGACGACGTGGCTGCTGGCGTCGTAGTCGACCGGCAGCGGGGACGGCCGCCGCAACGCCTGCTCCAGCTTCAGGGTGACGGTCATGACGGTCGTCCCGGCCAGCCCCGCCGCGACACCGCGCGCCGCAGCGGCGTTCCACGCCCCGGCACTCACGCCGGCGGTCGGGCGCGCAGGCCGCGAAGCGCGAGTGCGCCGACGACGACGGCCGCGACGGCCTTGGCCACGGGTATCGCTCCCCGACCGGGGCGCTGTGACTCGGTCGTGGAGGTCTGCTCGGCGGGCTGCTGCTCGGGCGCCCCCGCTGGCAGGGGCGCCTGCGGCTGTGGTGGCGCGCTCCGGGCAGGGTGACGGGCGTGCAGAGTGAGCTCGGGGGCACTGCGCCGCAGCCGGGCCTCCTCGCGGGCTCGGGACAGCCCGAAGCCCGAGTCGCCGTGCGCGCCGCACAACACCGACGTGGTGGTGGCGAAGGCGTTGACCCAGGCGGTCCAGCCCGCCTCGTCGTCCGGACCGGTGGGCGACGCGCACGTGGGGTCGTGCGGGCGGGCACTGCGCGGATCGGGCGGCAGGCTTTCGAGCAGGTAGCCGCGCAGTGCGTTCACCTGCTCCCACAGCTGGTCGGCGTACTCGCAGGACTCGGTGAGCGCCTTCGCGAGCAGTTGCGCCTGCGTGCGGTGATCGTGATCGGTCATTCCCTCGCGGTCGTCGAAGTCGGCGCGGTTCGGGTCGAGCAGTTCGGGCTTCGGGATCTCGTACACGGTGTGCTTCCTCTGGGTAGGTCGGTACTCAGTCGAGGCCGCGGACGGGCTCGCTCGGGGTGGTAGTGGTGGTCTTCGGCGCGGCGAGCCGTGCCGCCGTCTCGATGTGCAGGGCATGGACGAAGGCCTGCGGCAGGTTGCCGCGCAACTGGTGCTGGACGGCGTCGTACTCCTCGCTGAACAGCTGTGGTGGGCCCGTCGCGGCGCGGCTGGTGTCGTACCAGCTGCGCGCCTCGACCGCGTCGCCGAGCCGGTGATGGGTCAGGGCGACGAGGAATCCGCACAGCAGGAACGCGCCTTCGGCATCGGCCAGCGGACGATCGTCGTGGCGGAAGCGGTAGGCGAAGCCGTCGCGGGTCAACGCGTCGAGGTAGGCGGTGAAGGTGCGCGTGCTGCGCGGATCGTCGATCGGCACGGCACCACGCAGCGCCGGCAGCAGCAGCGCAGCGTCCAGACCCGGGTCGTCGGGCGCGCGCTGCCAACGACCGGACTCGTGCAGCGCATTGGCGGCGGTGTCGGCGACGATCCGGTCAGCCAGGGCCAGCCACTGCCCGCCGCGGCCACCGCCGCTCACGTCGGCCACCGCCCGGAGCCCGGCTGCGGCGGTCAGGCGCGAGTGGGTCCAGGCGCGGGGCTCGATCTCCCAGATCCCGGCGTCGGGTTCGCCCCACCGGTCGGCGACCGCGCGGGCTGCGACATCGACCGCTTTCCAGCCTGTCGCGTCGAGCCGGTCGCGGCCGGCCGCGGCGGCGAACAGCTGCAGGGCCTCGCCGAACGCGTCGAGCTGGAACTGCTTGTTGACCCAGTTGCCGATGATGTCAGCACCGCCCGGGTAACCGGGCAGGTCGAGATGGCTCTGGTCGGGCACGGGAGCGCCGCCCACGGTGTAGGCGGGCGCGAGCTGATCGCCGTGGTCGAGCAGCCGGGCGGCGACGAAGTCGACGGCGGCGTCGAGCAACGCCTCGCCGCCGGCCACCGTTGCAGCCGCCTGGCCCGCGTAGCACTGGTCGCGGATCCAGGCGTAGCGGTAGTCGTAGTTGCGGCCGGCCTCGGCACGCTCGGGCAGGCTCGTCGTGGCGGCGGCGACCATGCCACCCGATGCCGAGGTGAGGCCACGCAGGACGGCGAAACTGCGCCGCGTGTCGCGCTGGTTCAGCGTGCCCTCGAGCGTCGGGACGGCGTCGTTCCAGGCGGCCTCGGTCGCCCGCCACGTGACGTCGGCAGCGGGCGGCTCGTCCGGGAGCTGCCGGTCGCTGATCTCGAGCACGAGATCGTGGTGCGCTCCGGCCGGGACGGTGAGGTGCAGGTCCAGCCGCGACCGGTGGGCGTGCGGACGCGCGTCGCCGGCGCCGGTCACGCGCAGGTGGAGGTCGCCCACGCGCGCCGTCCACACCTCGCCGTGCCGATGCAGGTCGCTCATCGCGCTCGCGTCGTAGTTCGCGCGCGGCTCGAGTGAGACGGTCAGCGCCGCCGGCCGATCGATGGCATGGATGCGGCGCAGCAGCACGAGCCGGTGCGGGTCGGCGGGATAGGCGAGCGCCTCACGGCATTCGACGATGCCGTCGGTGGTGACCCACCTGCTGCGCCAGATCATGGTGCCCTCGTCGTACGACCCGCCCCAGACGTAGGCCTGATCGGGGGTCACACTGAACACGCTCACGCCGCCGATCAGCGCCGCGAACACCGCCGGGTCGTGCCAGTGGGGCGCACACAGCCAGACGATGTCACCGCGGGGACCGACCACAGCGGCGCGTTCGCCGTCGGCGAGCAGCGCGTACTCGCGCAGCACATGTGGTTGATGCGCGGCGGGCGCGCTCATACGGCCGCCTCGCCCGGCGGCGGCTCGGCCCGGGCCGCGAGCGCCCCGGCGCCGGCTCCGAGCAGCGCGACCGCGGCGCTGATCGCTGCCGCGCGGCGGTACCGGGGCGAGGCCGCGATGAGCGGCACCATGGACGCGGCGTGGGCGGAATCGACGAGCACGCCGCCGGCGACCACCGGCCATGTCGGGCTCGCGCTCGTCACCGCGCCCTGGACGAGCGACCTGACGCCCAGAATGCGCACCAGCCACCGTGGCGCGGGCTGACCGGCGCCCGCGGCGGCGGCCGCGATCTGAGCCGGGCGCACCGTCAGCGCCACGCCGATCCCGAGCTGCGCGAGGCCGAGCAGCCGGGCCGGCACGGAAGCCGTCGGTGTGGGCATCAGTGTCGCCGCCGCAGCCAGGCGCCGGCGCCGGCCATCCCGGCAGCGGCCGCCACGCCGACGGTGGCGAGCACCCCGTGATGGCGTGATGCCCACAGCTGCGGATCGGTGGTGATCGCCTTGGCGTCGAAGACGCCGTGCGCACCGAAGTCGTGGCCGCTCTCGCCGTCCGCGGGCTGCCAGAGGTTCACTGGCGCGTCGGGGTCCTGCCGGTCCTTGGTCTGTTGGGACTTGAAGCCGGTGCGGCCGAGATAGCGGTCGAGCAGGCCCGGGGCAATGGCGTTGGCGGCCAGGGTCGCCGCGGTGCTCGAGCCGACCCAGTACTCGCGCCGGTGCGGATGGTCGCTGGCGAACATCACGGCGCGGGCGGCGACCTCCGGTTGGTAGATCGGCGGCACGGGCTGTGCGTGGTGCGGCAGTCGGGACAACACCCACGAGAACTGCGGGGTGTTGACGGCCGGCATCTGCACCATCGTCACATGCACGCCGGACTTCTCGTGCAGCAGCTCGCACCGCAGTGCCTCGTGGAAGCCCTGGATGGCGTGCTTCGCGCCGCAGTACGCCGACTGCAGCGGGATGCCCCGGTAGGCGAGCGCCGAGCCGACCTGGACGATCGTGCCGCGGTTGCGTGCCTTCATGTGCTTGAGCACCGCCATCGTGGCGTAGACGTAGCCGAGGTAGCTCACCTCGGTCACCCGGCGGAACTCCTCGGGCTTGATCTGGTCGAACGGCGCGAACACCGAGGTGAACGCGACGTTGATCCACACGTCGATCGGACCTATGTCGGCCTCGATCTTGTCCGCGGCTGCGGTGACCGCTTCGGCGTCGGCGACGTCGAGCGGCATCGGCACCGCCCGACCGCCGGCACGTTCGATCTCGGCGGCCGCGGCGTCGAGACCACGCCGCCCGCGCGCGATCAGCACGACGGTGTCGCCGCGTTCGCCGGCGGCGACCGCGCTCGCGCGGCCGATGCCGCCGCTCGCGCCGGTCACCACGACTGTTCGACTCATGGGGTTCCCTTCGGTCGGTACTGGGTCAGGTCATCGATCAGGTAATCAGGCGGCGCGTGCGTGTCGTCACTCCGTCCAGGCCAGCAACGACATGTCACCATGGGGCGAGGTCGCTGCGGCGAAGGCACGCAGCGACCTGACGAGCTCGGTCCGGCGCGTCGCACTCATCTGCGCGAGCACGGGAGCGATCGCCTCGCGCCGGGCGTCGACGACCTTGCGCACCACGGCCTCGCCCGCCGGCGTCAGCCGCAGACGCAGCACGCGGCGGTCGTCCGGGTCGTCGGTGCGCGTGATGAGCCTCTTGCTCACGAGCCGGTCGCAGGCGCGGCTGGCCCGGGTCAGATGCAGCCGAGCCGTGCCGGCGAGATCGCGCAGACTCGACGCGCCCCGGGTCGTGAGCACTACGAGGATGCGCAGCTGGACGAGATCGACCTGGTCGGCGACGGCCTCGACGGACCACGCCGAGATCGCGACCAGCGATCGACAGGCGTCCAGGACCGCATCGATCTCGGCAAGGTCCGGCTGGTCGGTGGGCGTATTCCGCGTCGCGTCGGTGGCGGCGGGAGCAGCGCGTTTCACCGGCATGACTCCTACCCTTCTCCAATTACTTGCGAAACGCAAACATTGCGAGTAGACCGGATTTAGGTGGTCCGCGCCCCCCGAACAAGTGAGTGCGCTGCGCGTGACGCCGTGCGAAAGGAACTCAGATGACCGACACCGTCGCCGACGTTTTGCTGAATCGACTCCGCGAGTGGGGGGTGCGGCAGGTCTTCGCATATCCGGGGGACGGCATCAACGGCCTGCTGGCCGCCTGGGGGCGCGCCGACAACGATCCCCAGTTCGTGCAGGCGCGCCACGAGGAGATGGCCGCCTTCGAGGCGGTCGGCTACGCGAAGTTCTCCGGACAGGTCGCGGTGTGTGCAGCTACCAGCGGGCCTGGCGCGATCCACCTGCTCAACGGCCTGTACGACGCCAAGCTCGACCACGTGCCGGTCGTGGCCATCGTCGGGCAGACCGAGCGTTCGGCGATGGGCGGTTCGTACCAGCAGGAAGTGGATCTACTCAGCCTTTACAAGGACGTGTGCAGTGACTACGTGCAGATGTGCACCGTCCCGCAGCAGTTGCCGAACCTGATCGACCGGGCCATCCGCATCGCGGAGACCGAGCACGCGCCCACGTGCGTCATCTTTCCGTCCGACGTACTCGAACTGGCGTACGAGGCTCCCGAGCACGCGTTCAAGCAGGTGCCATCCAGCATCGGCATGGAGCGCGCCACAGTGACGCCGTCAGAAACAGCGGTCTGGCAGGCCGCCGACATCCTGAACGCCGGCGAAAAGGTCGCGATCCTGGTCGGACAGGGCGCGCGCGACTGCGTGCCGGAACTCACCCAGGTCGCTGAGCTGCTCGGCGCCGGCGCGGCGAAAGCGTTGTTGGGCAAGGATGTTCTCCCGGACGACCTGCCGTGGGTGACCGGCTCGATCGGCCTGCTCGGTACGACAGCCTCGTACAAGATGATGATGGGTTGCGACACGTTGCTCACCGTCGGCTCGAACTTCCCCTACACCCAGTTCCTACCGGAACTCGACCAGGCCCGAGCGATCCAGATCGACCGCTCGGGCACGTGGATCGGGATGCGCTACCCGTACGAACTCAACCTCGTCGGAGACGCCAAAGCGACCCTGCAAGCCCTCATTCCGCACCTCAAACACAAGGACGAAAGGTCGTGGCGCGAGAGCATCGAAGCCGATGTCGCCGACTGGTGGCAGACCGTCGAGCGCCGCGCACTCACTGATGCCGATCCGATCAACCCGATGCGGATCTTCCACGAGTTGTCCCAGCGGATGCCGTCCAACGCGATCGTCGCAGCCGACTCCGGCAGTGCAGCCAACTGGTACGCGCGGCACCTTCGCTTCACCGGCAACGTGCGCGGGTCGCTCTCGGGGACGTTGGCCACGATGGGCCCGGGGGTTCCGTACGCGATCGGTGCCAAGTGGGCTCATCCCGACAGGCCGGCGATCGCCCTGGTCGGCGACGGCGCGATGCAGATGAACGGGCTTGCCGAGCTGATCACGATCGCGCGGTACTGGGAGCAGTGGAGTGACCCGCGGCTGATCGTCGCGGTCCTGCACAACAACGATCTCAACCAGGTCACCTGGGAGATGCGCGCGATGGAGGGTGCCCCGAAGTTCGCAGAGTCACAGACGTTGCCCGATATCGACTACGCCTCCTTCGCGCGCAGCGTCGGGCTCGGTGCCATCAACGTCGACACGACCGACGCCGTTGCGCCGGCGTGGGAGAAGGCGCTGTCAGCCGACCGCCCGACCGTGCTGGACGTGCGTTGCGACCCCAACGTGCCGCCGATCCCGCCGCACGCCACCTTCGAGCAGGTCAAAGCGATGGCAGGCGCGGTGTGGCATGGCGACGAGGACACCTGGGGGTTCGTCAAGCAGGGGCTCAAGCAGAAAGTGCAGGAGTACCTGCCCGGCACCAAGCGCGATCGATGACCGACGTTGGTCTGCCGGCGCCGGTCACACATCGACCCCTGCCCACGCAGCTCGACCTCGCGGCGCTGGAGCGCGAGCTGCGCACCCGGGTCGACGGCGAAGTACGGTTCGACGCCGGCAGTCGCGGCGCCTACTCGACCGACGGCTCGAACTTCCGGCAGGTCCCGATCGCCGTCGTCGTGCCCCGCACGGTGGACGCCGGTGTCGAGGCCGTCGCGGTGTGCCGCGAGTACGAGGCACCGATCGTGTCGCGCGGCGGCGGCACCAGCCTCGCCGGACAGTGCACCAACACTGCCGTCATGATCGACTGGGCGAAGTACTGCCACCGGCTCATCTCCGTCGACGCCGAGACCAGGACGTGCGTGGTCGAGCCGGGCATCGTCCTGGACGTCCTCAACGCGCAGCTCGAGGAGCACGGGCTGCGCTACGGCCCCGAGCCCGCTACCCATCCCAACTGCACGCTCGGTGGGATGATCGGCAACAACTCGTGCGGCGCGACGGCGCAACGCACGGGCAAGGTGGTCGACAACATCTCGCGCCTCGAGGTGCTCTTGTACGACGGAACCAGGTTCTGGTGCGGCGAGACCACTGATGACGACTACGCCGCCATCGAGCGTCGGGGCGATCGGCGGGCGCGGGTGTACCGACAACTGTGCGCGTTACGCGACAGCTACGCCGACGAGATCCGCGCCAGGTTCCCCGACATCCCGCGCCGCGTGTCCGGCTACAACCTCGACTCGTTGCTTCCCGAACACTGTTTCGATGTCGCGGGCCTGCTCGTCGGGTCCGAGGGCACACTGGTGACGGTGCTGCGTGCCGAACTCGAGCTGGTACCCGTCGTCAGACATCGCACGCTGGTCGTCCTCGGCTTCGACTCGATCATGAAGGCTGCCGATGCCGTGCCGGCGATCCTGCCGCACGAGCCGATCGCGCTCGAGGGCCTCGACCATCGCCTCGTCCACGACCAGCAGCTCAAAGGCCTGAACGCCGAGGCGCTCGGCGAGCTCCCAGCCGGTGACGGCTATCTGATGGTGCAGTTCGGCGGCGACACTCAGACCGCCGCCGACCGGCAGGCGGAGCAGATGCTGGCTGCACTCGGAGACAGCACACACGATCCGACTGTCGCGTTCATGGACGATCCGAGGCACGAGGACGAGCTCTGGCAGGTGCGCGAAGCCGGCCTCGGTGCGACCGCCCACGTCCCGAACGAGCCCGATACGTGGGAGGGATGGGAGGACTCGGCCGTCGCGCCCGAGCGGCTCGGTGACTACCTGCGCGACCTCGAGAAGCTGTACGAGCAGTTCGGCTACGCCGACCAGAGCGCGCCATCGTTGTACGGGCACTTCGGGCAGGGGTGCGTGCACACGCGCATCCCCTTCCGCCTCACCAGCGCCGAGGGCGTCGCCACCTACCGCCGCTTCCTCGAGCACGCCGCCGACCTCGTCGTCTCCTACGGCGGGTCGCTGTCGGGCGAGCACGGCGACGGACAGACCCGCGGCGAACTGCTCCCCCGCATGTTCGGCGACACGATCATGCGGGCGTTCGGCGAACTGAAAGCAGTCTTCGACCCCCACGACCGGATGAATCCCGGCAAGACGGTCGCCCCCGCCGGCCTCGACGAGCATTTACGTCTCGGCCGGTCATGGGCACCGCGCATTGACGAGACCCGATTGCACTTCGCCTATCCCGAGGACGGCGGCTCGTTCGTCCAGGCGGCGACCCGCTGTGTCGGTGTCGGCAAGTGCCGTCAGCACTCCCATTCCGGTGGCGCCGTCATGTGCCCGTCCTACCAAGCCACGATGGACGAGGAGCACTCCACTCGCGGCCGCGCGCGGCTCCTGTTCGAGATGCTGCACGGGCACAGCGATTCGCCGATCCGCGACGGCTGGCGCTCGGAGCCGCGTCAAGGACGCTCTCGATCTCTGCCTCGCCTGCAAGGGCTGCAAGTCCGACTGCCCGGTGGACGTCGACATGGCGACCTACAAGGCCGAGTTCTTGTCGCACCACTACGAGGGCAGGCTGCGTCCGCGCGCCCACTACGCAATGGGCTGGCTGCCGATGCTGGCAGCGGTCGTCACCCGGGCCCGGCTCGCCGGCATCGTCAACGCCCTTTCTCATGCGCCCCTGCTGCCCGCACTGGCGACGCGCGCCGCAGGCCTAGAGAACCGCGAGATCCCCTTGTTCGCCGGCGAGACGTTGCAGCAGTGGTGGGTGCGCCGCGGCGGGTCCGGACCTGGGCTGCGCGGCACCGTCCTGCTGTGGCCGGACACCTTCACCAACACCTTCCACCCGCACATCGGTCGGGCGGCGGTCGGCCTGCTCGAGGACGCCGGCTGGACGGTCGCCTTGCCCACGGAACCGTTGTGTTGTGGGCTGACGTGGATCTCCACCGGACAGCTCGATCGGGCGAAGAAGATCATGCGCCGCACCGTCGACTCCCTCGCCGAGCACGTTCGCGGCGGTGGTCTCGTCGTCGGCCTGGAGCCGTCCTGCACGGCCGTCTTCCGTTCCGATGCCGCCGACCTGTTCCCTGACGACGTCGATGTCGCGCGCCTTCGCGACCAGACCGTCACGCTGGGCGAACTGCTCACCGAGCACACTCCCGGCTGGACACCCCCGGACCTCCAAGGCGTCCGGGTCATCAGCCAGGTGCACTGCCACCACCATGCGGTTCTCGACGACTGGACGCACGACCGGCGGCTGCTCGAGCAGGCGCACGCCGAGGTGCATCGGCTCGAGTCCGGCTGCTGCGGACTCGCCGGCAACTTCGGCTTCGAGAAGGGTCACCTCGAGGTCAGCGAGGCGTGTGCCGAGGCCGTCCTGTTGCCGGCACTGCGGGCCGCAGACCCCGAGACCGTTGTGCTCGCCGACGGGTTCTCGCTGCCGCACCCAGATCCACGAACTCGACTCAGCCGGTCGCGAAGCCGTGCACCTGGCCGAACTCCTCGATCGGGCGCGTCGAGGTGGCGCGCGCGTCGTCCCGGGCGATCTCGAAGCGGGCGACCGCACGCCGAGGCCGGGCCTCGCCGCACGCATCGGTGCGGTCGCAACAGTGGCGGGTGCGGTGGCGGGTGCGGGGGCGCGCTATGCGTTCGGCCGCCAACGCCGCCGAGCGCGGGCCGTTCGGTCGGTGGGATGAGCGCAGCCCCGTCGCACGGCCGGCCGACCTCGGCACGAGCCGGTGCAGGCGACGGCCCACAGATCGATCGGATCACGACCGGCGTCTACACGTTCCCCACCCCGCAGCGGGAGGCCGACGGCACCCTGGAATGGGACGCCACCACCGCAGTCACCGTGGCGCTGGAGGCCGGCGGGCGCACCGGCCTCGGCTGGACGTACTCCTCGCCCGCCGCGGCCGCGGTCATCGCCCACCATCTCGCCGGCGTCACGCACGACCATCCGGCGTTCCGGATCGCTGCCGCCTGGGACGCCATGCGGCGCGCCGGGCGCAACGTCGGCACCCGCGGCCTGTACATGCAGGCGCTGTCGGCCGTCGACATCGCCCGGTGGGACCTCAGCGCCCGTCTGCTCGAGGTCCCGGTCAGCGTCCTCGCCGGTGGGCGCTGCCGTGAGGCGCGTGCCGATCTACGGTTCGGGCGGGTTCACCACCCTGACCGACTCCCAGCTCGAGAGTCAGGTGCAGCTGGTGGCGCTCCATCGGGGCCACGAGGATGAAGATCAAGATCGGCGAGGCGTTCGGAACCCGCCCCGAACGTGATCTGCGCCCGGGTGCGGCGGCTGCGCGAATCGGCCGGCCCGCACGCCGAGCTGATGGTCGATGCCAACGGTGCGTACCGGGTCGGTCAGGCACGCCGGGTCGGCCATGTCCTCGACGAGCTCGGCGTCACCTGGTTCGAAGAGCCCGTGAGCAGCGACGACCTCGACGGGCTTGCCCTGCTGCGCCGCACGCTGCGCTGCGACGTCGCCGCCGGCGAGTACGCCGCCGATCTCTACGACGCGGTCGCCCTCCTGCCCGCGGTCGACTGCCTGCAGCTCGACGCCACCCGTTGCGGCGGGTACACCGGTTTCCTCCGCGGCGCCGCGGTCGCCGCCGCCCACAACCTCGAGGTCTCCGCCCACTGCGCACCGGCGCTGCACGCGCCGATCGGCCTCGCCGTGCCCAACCTGCGCCACGTCGAGTACTTCGCGGACCACGCTCGTCTCGAGCCCGAATTGCTCGCCGGCATCCCTGCCGCGCACGACGGTCAGCTGTTCCCCGACGCGAGCACCGCCGGACACGGGCTCACGCTCGCCGGCGATGCCGAGCAGCACCGAGTGCAGCCCTGACGATCACCGCGGACGACCCGGCGAGTCCTGACCGGTAGCTCCTCCCGACGAGCGGGTCCTGTCATCCACAGGGCCTTGACAGCTGCATACGCATGTCGTCTGATGCAAACATAAGCAAACGGAAGGTAATGCATCATGCGGCTATCGGCGGTGGCTCGCCTGATTGCGCTCGGCACGGCGGACGCCGCTGCGCTGGTGGTGCTGCGGCCCGCGCCATCCGTCGTGGGCGACCTGGGCGCGCCGCACGCCTGGATCGCGCGGGTGGGGATCGACAGGGCGGCGGCCGAGCTGGCGGGCGCCGCGCTGTGGCTGGCGGCGTGCTGGCTGGGGGTCGGACTCGCTGCCGCCGCCGTCGCGGCTGTGCCCGGCGCGTTCGGACGCACCGGCGCCCGGATGGCAGCCACGCTGCTCCCGCGTGCGCTCTACCGGGTGGTCGCCGGCGCCACCGGGCTCGGCATCGTGCTCACTCCACTCGCGGCGAGTGGCGCACCGCCGCCGCGCGCACCCGCGACCGTCAGCCCCGCCTGGCCGACCACACCACCCCCGGTGCCCGCACCCGCCTGGCCGACCGGCGCTCCGTCTGCGGCACACCCTTCGGCAGCACCACATGCGTCCAGACCAGTCCCGCGCGCGGCGCCCGCCGGCGCGGCTCCGGCGGTCGCGAGTCATGTGGTCGTTGCACCCGGCGATTCGCTCTGGTCGATCGCTGCGACACATCTGCGCCATCCCGGCCCGGCGCGGGTCGCGGCGTCCTGGCCGCGCTGGTACGCCGCCAACCGCGCCGTGATCGGCCCCGATCCCGACCACATCGTCGCGGGCCAGGTGCTCGACACCCCGCCCAACCACGCCGCAGCGCACCCCGAGGAGGGCACCTCATGACGAGTGCCGTCGCCGACCCGCCACAGACGATCGCCCCAGGGACCCTCGGCGTCGCCGCGAGCATCGTGGTGCGACCCGCCCCGGTGCGCGAACCACCGTTCGACGACGAGCTGGCGGCGGCGTCGGCAGGCCGGTTCGACCGACCGCTGCCGTTCGCGCGTCCCCGGCGGCGGCGGCCACCCCTACCGCAGCAACCACCGACTCCGCTGCGCGCCGCTTTGCCGGATCCCGCGCTGTGGGCGCGCCGGCTGCTCGTCGGCATCATCGAGACCGCCGACGGCCGGCGCCCGCTCAGTCAGCTCGCGCCGTTGCTCGGCCCGGGCGTCGCCCACGGCCTGCGCACCGAGTTCGAACTCGCCACCAGGTTCGGCCGCCCGCACTGGACGCACCGGGCCGTCGTCGGCTCGGTGCGCGCCACCGAGCCCGCCGACCGGGTCGCCGAACTGTGCGCGACGGTGCGTGCCGGCGAACGGGTCCGTGCCATCGCCATGCGGCTCGAGGTGCGTCACGCCCGGTGGTGCTGCACCCGCCTCGTGCTGGGTTGACCCACTTACAGCTCGACTCGGCCGGCTCACCGCTTGCGCTTGTTGCCCCGGCTCCCCTTGTTGGGGTTGCCCCGCGCCGGGCGCCGCGCCCCCGATGGCTTTGGCTTCGTCGGCTCGGCCGAGGTCTGGACGGACGGCGCGTCCGAGCCGAGCTCGGGCGAGGTGTAGATCAAGCCCTTCTGCTGCTGCGACGTGTCGCGGTCGAGACCCTTCGCGTTGACGTGCGGACGCGCGTGATTCTCGTTGGCAGCGCTGTGTGCCGCGTCGTGTTCGTCCTGGGCGGCCGCGAGCAGACCGAGGTCGAGCTGGGGCTGGCTCCCGTTCCCGGACGCCACCACCTCGGGTGCCGACGCGTTCTCGTCCTCGACCTCGACCTCGAGGTTGAACAGGAAGCCGACCGACTCCTCCTTGATCGCGTCCATCATCGCCGCGAACATGTCGAAGCCCTCGCGCTTGTACTCGACGAGCGGATCGCGCTGCGCCATCGCCCGCAGCCCGATGCCCTCCTGCAGGTAGTCCATCTCGTAGAGGTGTTCGCGCCAGCGCCGGTCGAGCACCGACAGCAGCACCCGCCGCTCCAACTCGCGGAGCACCTCGGCGCCGAGATCCTCCTCGCGGGCGTCGTAGGCGGCCCGCGCGTCGGCGAGCAGCTCCTCGAGCAGGAACTCGCGCGTGAGGTCGGCCTTCTCGCCGCCGGCCTGGTCGATGGCCTCCTCGATCGACAGCGACACCGGGTACAGCGTCTTGAGCGCCGTCCAGAGCTGCTCGAGATCCCATTCCTCGGCGTAGCCGTTGGCCGTCGCGCCGTCGACGTAGCCGGTGACCACGTCGTCGATCATCGACCGGATCTGGCCGGACAGGTCGGCACCTTCGAGCACCGTGCGGCGCTCGTCATAGACGACGGTGCGCTGCTTGTTCATCACCTCGTCGTACTTGAGGACGTTCTTGCGGATCTCGAAGTTCTGCTGCTCCATCTGCGTCTGCGCCGACTGGATCGCCTTCGAGACCGGCCGGGCCTCGATCGGGACGTCCTCGGGCAGCCGCAGGAAGTTCATCATCGCCGCGACGCGCTCGCCGTTGAACCGGACCATCAGGTCGTCACCGAGCGAGAGGTAGAAGCGCGACTCACCGGGGTCGCCCTGGCGACCGGACCGGCCGCGCAGCTGGTTGTCGATGCGCCGCGACTCGTGCCGCTCGGTGCCGAGCACGTACAGCCCGCCGAGCTCGACGACCTCGTCGTGCTCCTTGGCGGCCTCGACCTTGGCCTTCTCCAGCGCGTCGGCCCAGGCGTCCTCGTACTCCTCCGGGCGTCTCGTCCGGGCGTGAGCCCGCGCTCGCGCAGCGTCAGATCGGCGGCGAACTCGGGGTTGCCACCGAGCATGATGTCGGTACCGCGGCCGGCCATGTTGGTCGCGATCGTGACCGCGCCCTTGCGCCCGGCGTTGGCGATGATCGCCGCCTCACGGGCGTGCTGCTTGGCGTTGAGCACCTCGTGCGGGATGCCCTTGCGCAGCAGCAGCGACGCCAGCCGCTCGGACTTCGCGACCGACGCGGTGCCGACCAGCACCGGCTGACCCTTCTCGTGCCGCTCGACGATGTCGTCGATCACCGCCGAGAACTTCGCGTCCTCGGTCTTGTAGATCAGGTCGGTCTCGTCGGCCCGGATCATCGGTTTGTTGGTCGGGATCGGGACGACGCCGAGCTTGTAGGTCTGGTGCAGCTCGTTGGCCTCGGTCTGCGCCGTACCGGTCATGCCCGCGAGCTTCGTGTACAGGCGGAAGTAGTTCTGCAGCGTGATCGTCGCGAGGGTCTGGTTCTCCTGCTGGATCTGAACGCCTTCCTTGGCCTCGATGGCCTGGTGCATGCCCTCGTTGTAACGGCGGCCGTGCAGCACGCGGCCGGTGAACTCGTCGACGATGAGCACCTCACCGTTGGTGACGATGTAGTCGCGGTCCTTCTTGTACAGCTCCTTGGCCTTGAGCGAGTTGTTCAGGTAGCCGACCAGGGGCGTGTTCGCCGCCTCGTAGAGGTTGTCGATGCCGAGCTGGTCCTCGACGAAGGCGACGCCCTCCTCGGTGACCGCCACGGTGCGCTTGCCCTCTTCGACCTCGTAGTGCTGGTCGCGCTTCATCCGCGGGGAGATGCGGGCGAACTCGAGGTACCAGCGCTGGTTCTCCTCCGCAGGTCCGCTGATGATCAGCGGGGTGCGCGCCTCGTCGATGAGGATCGAGTCGACCTCGTCGACGATGGCGAAGTTGTGGCCGCGCTGGACGAGGTCGTCGAGCGACCACGCCATGTTGTCGCGCAGGTAGTCGAAGCCGAACTCGTTGTTCGTGCCGTAGGTGATGTCGCAGTGGTAGGCCGCCCGGCGCTTCTCCGGCGGCAGGTCGTTGAGGATCTTGCCGACGCTCAGACCGAGGAAGCGGTGCACGCGGCCCATCCAGTCGGCGTCGCGGCTGGCGAGGTAGTCGTTCGTCGTGACCACGTGGACGCCCTCGCCGGCGAGCGCGTTGAGGTAGGCCGGCAGCGTCGAGACCAGCGTCTTGCCCTCACCGGTCTTCATCTCGGCGATGTTGCCGAGGTGCATCGCGGCGCCGCCCATGAGCTGCACCTTGTAGTGGAACTGGCCCAGCGTGCGGCGCGCGGCCTCGCGCACGACGGCGAACGCCTCGGGCAGCAGGTCGTCGAGCGTCTCGCCGTCGGCGTAGCGCTGCTTGAACGTGTCGGTCAGCGCGCGCAGCTCGGCGTCGCTGAGATCGACGTAGTCGTCCTCGAGCGTCTCGATGTGATCGGCAATATTGGCCAGCCGCCGGACCATCTTGCCTTCGCCGGCGCGCAGGATCTTCGCAAGTACCACGGCGGCAATCCTACGGGCACGGTGCCGGCGGACGGCTCACGTCAGCCCTGGTCGGCCGAATCACCGCCCAGCCGGATCAGCCCGTAGTCGTAGGCGTGGCGGCGGTAGACCACGCTCGGGCAGCCCGACTCCTTGTCGTGGAACAGGTAGAAGTCGTGGCCGACCAGTTCCATCTCGAACAGCGCGTCGTCGACGGTCATCGGCTCGTCCGGGTGCACCTTCTCGCGCACGATGCGCCCCGGACCGTCCTCCGGCGCGTCGTCCTCGGCCGGCGGCCGTGCTCGGCCTCGGTGAGCTGCGCGGCGATGCTGGCGAACGTCGTGCATCGACTGCGGGGTGCGGCGGCCGTGGTGCACCCGGCGCCGGTCGGCGGCCTGGCGCATCCGCCGTTCGAGCCGTTCGGCCGCGAGATCGAGCGCCTTGTAGAAGTCCTCGGCGCAGGCCTCGCTGCGCACCACCGGGCCCCGGGTGCGGCAGGTGATCTCGACGTGCTGGCAGCTGCCGTTCTGCCGCGGGTTGCGTTCGTGCTGCAGCTCGACGTCGGTCCTGATGATCTTGTGGTCGTACCGCTCGAGCTTGGCGAGCTTCTCGCCGACGTGGGTGCGGTAGTGGTCGGGGACGACCACGTTGCGCCCGCGAACGACGATCTGCATCTGGCTCGCGCCTGCAGTTGAAGACGATGAGGGGTCCTGACCGGAATCCTGCGCACCGGCTGCATCGGGGACTGCTGCTTCGGAACCTACGGCCACGCGACCTCCACCCATCGGTTCACGTGGAACGGCCGCGACGAGCTGGGCGGTCGTGTACGGGTCCGTCCACGCCTTCTCGTACCAGTCATTGCCACGGTAGACCCGCCTGCCGGGACGTGCCAGGGATAGCGAGCGGATGGATGCCGGAACCCACCGGTGCCGCGTCGGCCCGGGCGGGGAAGCGCCGCGGCGTGGCCGCGACCACTGCCGCGCCGGCCACCGTCCAGCCGGCCTCCTGCAGCGCGGCCGCCGCCTCGCGCAGCGTGGCTCCGCTCGTGACGATGTCGTCGACGATGACGGCCGGCGCGCCCGGCCACGGCGGCGGACGCCGCCGCAAAGGCCCCGGCGAGGTTCAGCGCCCGGGCGTGGGCGTCGAGCCCCGCCGAGTCGCGGACCGCGCGGATCAGCCGCAACGCCTGCCGCCGGGCGCATCGCTGCGCGGCAGCAGTCGTAGAACGTGGTCACCGCCGCGGGCGCGCCGGGCGCCGGCGCTGGACGGCACCGGGACGAGGACGCCCGGGCGAGCAGGTCTGCGCGGCGAGCGCTGCGGTGAGCAGTCGCCGCAACGCCGGCACGAGGTCGCGTCGGTCGCGTTCCTTGTAGGCGAGCAGCGCCGTACGGACCGCGCCGTCGTAGACGGCACCTGCCGTCACGCGGAGCCGGGCCACGTCCACCAGCTGCACCTGCGGTGCGGCGCACCGCGCGCACAGCGCCGCGCCGGGGGCTCGGCATCCCAGGCAGTACCGCGGCAACACCAGATCGACGAGGTCGCCGGCGGCGGCCAGCAGCGAAGAAACGGGCACCGGTCCATGCTTCGCCCGGCGGGTCCGTCTCGGTGCAGCGAGCGGGCGGTTGTGGACAACTCCTACTCGAGATAGACCGGATTGGTCCCTTCGGACTCGCCGTCGAGCAACGCGCTCCACGTCGAACCCTGCTGCTGGAAGATCGAATTCCCGACGGAGACGACCGCCTCCGAGTCCGCGGCCGCGGTCACGCTCTGCGGCGTGCCCGGCAGGCCGCCGCTACCGCGCGAGGTCCACAACGAACCGTCGCACTGAACCTCGTAGACCTGACCGAACACGTCGCCGGAGATCGTGTCGAGACCGGTCGCGAACAGCCGCAGCTCGTCGTTCCATGCGACGTCGGTGACCCGCACGCCCTGCGGACTGATCGGTTGCAGGTTCTCGACGCTGACCTGGTTCGCGTTGCGCACGATGGTGCCGATGTAGATCTGCGAGCTTTCGGCGGTCTTCAGGACGAGCGCGACCCGCCCGCCGTCCGGGCTGATCCGCACGGCTGCGACCGTGCCGCTCGCCTTGCCCGAAGACACGTTCAGCGCGACGTTCTGCACCGACCTCGGCCCGGTGACCCGCTCGAGGTCGGAGCCGTTGCCGATCCACACCTCGTGACGCCCCGGTGCCCAGCTCGGACGTGACAGGTCGCCGTGCACCGTCGTCGCGACCAGCGCACCGGGCACTGCAGGGTTCGGCATGTCGAGGGTCTTGTCCGAGCCGGAGCCGCGGACGCCGGCGACCTGCAAGCGCGCCCGAACTCGGCGCGGTCGGTCACCGCGACGGAGGTCAGGTCGTAGCCGCCCAGCCCGACCTTGCCCGGAATACGGCGTCCCGACTCCTGGAAGACCGCGCCCTCGTGGACGAAGTACAACTGGTTCCCCGGAGGGACCGGCTGATAGCGATACCCGACGGACTCGACGGAGAATATCGATGCGCCGACGACCGGGATACGCACCGGCCTCCCGCCGTCCGTGATCCGGATTCGGTCGACCTTGACGACCTGTTGCAACGTCGCCCCGATCTGACTGGCGAGCCGGTCGAGGCTCGAGCCGTCGAGCGCGCTTGCGCCCGGTATCTCGATCGAGATCGGCTGCGAGGGATCCGACGGGTCGGCCGGATAGGTGACCTTCACGTTGTCCGAGCCACTCGGCGGGAAGCCGGTGTTCAGCTGCGGTGGCGGCTGACCGGCCAACTGCTGCTCGACCAGCCACGGCACGACGTCCTTCGGGTCTGCCAGCTGGGTGAGGCGGGGCGTCGGGACGAGATCCTGCTCGTTGGCGTCGAAGAAGTAGACCGAATACTGGCGGAAGAGCTGGAACTGGGACGCGGTGATCAGCAAACCGGGCGGCAGCGAGTCGATGCGCCATTGACCCTTGACCTGGATCAACCGGTAGGTCTCCGGCAGCGAGACCGCGCCGAGCCCGCTGCCGTTGCCGCGCAGGAACGGCTTGTAGGTGCCGGTCTCGTCGATGCTGCCGACCTCCTGGCCGGTGACGGTGATGGTGCCCGTCTGGCTGCCACCGGGTCCGGGCTCGCCGAACACGATGTTGGCAACCTTCGTACCGTCGACGACGGTCGCCGTCGCATCGGACCAGCGGTTGCGTTCCTCGGGCGTGAGGTACTGCCGGGCGGCGGCATGATTCGCGTCGAACGTGTCACCGTTGGCGGTGAGGAAGTCCAGCACGATGGTGCGTGGGTCGGAGCCGCGCAACGGCCCGCTGGCACCCGCGTTCGGCCGCTGGACGACGACGGGTTGCACCACTTGAGGGCTGGACGTGTCGGGAATCGTGGTGCACCCCGCGAGCAGGAGCAGTGCCGCTACCGCCGCAGTGCCCACGCGACAGCGGCGGGTCATTCCTCGTCGTCCTCGTCATCGGGCCGCAACGGCAGCGGGGACGACAGCAGGGTGTGCCCCGCCCGACGCGGCAGAGTCAAGCGGAACTGCGCGCCGTGGCCACGCTCGCCCCAGGCCTGCAACCAGCCGTCGTGCAGGCGCGCGTCCTCGTGGCTGATCGACAGGCCGAGCCCGGTGCCGCCGGTCAGCCTGCTGCGCGACGCGTCGCCGCGCCAGAAGCGGTTGAACACCAGGCCGGCTTCACCAGGGCGCAGCCCCACCCCGTAGTCGCGCACGGTGACGGCGACGGCGTCGCGGTCGTAGCCGACGGCGATGACCACGGGGCGGCCCTCACCGTGGTCGAGAGCGTTGCCGATCAGATTGCGCAGGATCCGTTCGACGCGCCGCGAGTCCATGTCGACCGGCACCGGTACCGGCGGCGCGTGCACCACGATCTCGCTGCCGTGGCGCTGCGCCAGCACGCGACTCGCGTCGACCGCGGACGCGATCACGTTCCGGATGTCGACGGTCTCCGACTCGAGGCTCGCCACCCCCGCGTCGTAGCGCGAGATCTCGAGCAGGTCGCCGAGCAGAGCCTCGAACCGGTCGAGCTCGGCCTGCAGCAGTTCGGCCGAACGCGACAGTTCGGCGGGGAAGTCACCGCGTCCGGAGTGCAGCAACTCCGATGCCATCCGGATCGTCGTGAGCGGCGTGCGCAGCTCGTGCGACACGTCGCTGGTGAACCGGCGCTGCAGCCGGGACAGGTCCTCCAGCCGCCGGATCTGGCGCTGCAGGCTGCCGGCCATGTCGTTGAACGAGCGGCCGAGACGGGCGATGTCGTCACTGCCCCGCACCGAGATGCGCTGCGAGAGGTCTCCCGCCGCCAGGCGCCCGGCCGTCTGCGCGGCGACACGTACCGGTCGCACGACCTGCCGGGTCACCAGGGTCGCGATACCGACGACAAGCAGCACCAGACCGAGGCCGGCGATCAGCACCGTCCGCTGCAGCAGCGCGATCGTCTGCCGCTCGGCGGTCAATGGGAACAGGTAGTACAGCTCGACCAATCCGTTGTTCGCCTGCACGGGCGCACCCACGATCAGGCCGGGCACGGGGTTCTTGCCCGAATCGACCTCGACCGGGGCGTACTGCACCGCCTGGTTCTCCTGCTGCACCACGGCGCGCAGCGTGGCAGGAATGCCGAGCCGGTCACTGAACCGCGTCGGGTTGGTCGCCGAGATCACGACGATCGTGAACAAGCCCGCCCCGCGGCCGCTCACGCTCTGGGCCGCGAGCAGGTTCGCGCTGGCCTCCTGCATTCGGCTGTAGTCGTTCACGTCGACACCGGCGAATTGGCTCTTCGCATACGTCAGCCCGACGCTCGCCTGCCGGATGGCGGCGTCGCGCTTGGCCTGCAACACCCCGTCGCCGACCTGGTTGACGATGAACAGCCCGACGATCAGGACGACGATGCCCGACACGACGAGCGTGGTGGCGGCAACCCGCACCTGCAGCGACCGTTGCCAACGCCGCCGCAGCCAGGCGGCTCCCTGCTCGGCGCGTCCCCAGGCGGCACGCGCGTCATGCTCGATCCTCGCCCGGAAGCCGCCAGGAGGCGCAGCCGCCGCGGGCTCCGAGACCGGCGGTGCAGCAACAGGATCACCCGCGTCGGCAGGCGATTCGCTGCGTGGCCGGGCAACGGTCATGGCGGACCGGCTTTGTAACCCACGCCGCGGACGGTCAGCACCACCTCGGGCCGCTCCGGATCGCGCTCGACCTTCGACCGCAGCCGCTGGACATGCACGTTGACCAGGCGCGTGTCGGCGGCGTGACGGTAGCCCCACACCTGCTCGAGGAGCACCTCCCGCGTGAAGACCTGGCGCGGCTTTCGGGCCAACGCGACCAGCAGGTCGAACTCGAGCGGGGTGAGCGCGATCGGCGCACCGTCGCGCATCACCTGATGGGCCGGAACATCGATGCTGACCGACGCATCAGGGGGTCCGATGGTCAGGGTCTCGCTGACCACGTCCTCGTGCTGGCGCAGCCGGGCGCGCATCCGGGCGACGAGTTCTTTCGGCTTGAACGGCTTCACCACGTAGTCGTCCGCGCCCGACTCGAGCCCGAGCACCACATCGACGGTGTCGCTCTTGGCCGTCAGCATGATGATCGGGGTGCCGCTCTCGGCGCGGATGGCCCGGCACACGTCGATGCCCGACAGTCCGGGCAGCATCAGGTCGAGCAGCACGACGTCCGGCTTGGTCTCGCGGAACGCCTGCACTGCGCGTGATCCGTCGCTCACGAACGACGGGTCGAATCCGTCGGTACGCAGGACGATGCCGAGCATCTCGGCCAGGGCTGAGTCGTCGTCGACCACGAGCACGCGAGGCTTCACGCGACCATCGTGTCACCTCGCGGAGCCTTCGGCACGCACGCCGAGCGTTGACACAGCGGCGCACAAGTGCCAGGACTACACCATGCGGAATTCGCGCCGGCCGGGCGTGTTCGCCCTTCTCGTCGGCATCCTGACCCTGCTTCTCGTCGTCTCGGCGGCTCCGGCCGCGCAGGCGGCGGGCGCAAACTACGTCGCGCTCGGCGACTCGTACTCCTCGGGAGTCGGGTCGGGCAGCTACCTCTCCTCGAGCGGAAGCTGCCTGCGCAGTACCAAGGCCTACTCGGCGCTGTGGGCCGGTGCCCACAACCCGGCCTCGTACATCTCGGTGGCCTGCTCCGGAGCCAAGACCACGGACGTCATCGCCAACCAGGTCGGCGCGCTCTCGGCGTCGACCACGCTCGCCACCATCACCATCGGCGGTAACGACGTCGGTTTCTCCGGCGTACTCACCGACTGCGTGTTGTACGGGACGAGTACCTGCGTGAGCGAGATCAACGCGGCCGAGAACAAGGCCAAGACCGTGCTGCCGGGGCTGCTCGACAACGCCTACTCGGCCATTCGCAACCATGCGCCGAACGCGCGCGTCGTGGTGCTCGGCTATCCGCGCTTCTACGACCTCGGGGTCTGGTACTGCATCGGGCTCAGCAGCACGTCCCGGTCGAAGATCAACGAAGGCGCGGACGTGCTCGACGGGGTGGTCTCCGCGGCAGCGGCGCGGCACGGTTTCTCCTTCGCCGACGTCCGGTCGCGGTTCGCGGCCGACCACGAGATCTGCGACGGCAGCTCGTCCTGGCTGCACTCGGTCGACTGGACCGACATCGTGCAGAGCTACCACCCGACCGCGAGCGGCCAGTCGGGCGGCTACCTGCCGGCCCTGGACACCGTCACCGGCTGACCGCGGCAGCGCGGGCTTCTCCCCCGGCGCAGGCATTTGGCGGCCCGAAAACTGACTGCGCCGGGGAGAAAGCGGTACTTGCCGCGACGCGATGACGGTGCCAGGCTGGGGCGCGTCAGGGAGGGCGCGTCCATGGCCGAGACCGGGCAGTCCACACGCACCCGGTTGACGGCCGTCCTGCTGACCGGCCTCGTGGTGGCCGGAGCCGTTGCGGTGTACGCCGCCGCGCATCCGCCCGCGCTGCGGCCGCTGTTCCTGTTCGGCTTCAGCGGCATGCTGCAGATGAAGGCATGGCTCGCGACCGTGGCCGTCGCGCTGGTGATCGTCCAGGTGCTCACGGCGCTGGCGATGTGGGGTCGGCTGCCCGGCGTGCGCGGCTCGGCCGGCTGGCTGGGTCCGGTCCACCGCTGGAGTGGTTCGATCGCGTTCGCCGTGTCGGTGCCGGTGGCGGTGCACTGCGTGTGGTCACTCGGCTTCGTGACCACCACCCCGCGCGTGCTGTGGCACAGCGTGCTCGGCTGCGCGTTCTACGGCGCGTACGCGGCGAAGATGCTCGGCCTGCGGCTGCGGGGAACGCCCGGCTGGCTGCTGCCGGTGCTCGGCAGCCTCACGTTCGCCGTCCTCGTCCTCGTCTGGCTGACCTCGGCGCTGTGGTTCTTCACCCGGTCGGGACTGCCGCTGACATGAGCGCCGAACTCACCCGACGCAGCGCCGCCCGCGGCGCCGTCTTCGTCGGCTTCGGCGCGCTCGCGGGCATCATCGTCGCGCGCACGTCCAAGGCCGCCGACCAGCCGAACGGCACCACTGCGGCCAACGCCTACGGGGCTGGGTCGTCGACGGGTACGCGGCTGGTCGCGCTGGCCGACGTCCCCGTGGGCTCCGGCCGCATCATCAGCGACCCGCCGGTCGTCGTGGTCCGGACGAGCCAGACGAAGGTCGTCGGTTTCAGCGCGATCTGCACGCACCAGGGGTGCACCGTCACGTCCATCTCGAACGGCACGATCAACTGCCCCTGTCACGGCAGCCGGTTCGACCTGCGCACCGGCCACGTCGCGTCACCACCGGCGACGCGAGCACTGCCTGCCGTCCCGCTGCAGGTCAGGGACGGGCAGGTGTACACGACATGAGCCGACTGCCCACGATCGTGTGGCTGCTCGCAGCCGGTTTCGCGATCGGCGTGCTGATCGCCCTCGCCTGACTCGCGTCGAGTGGCGCGTTACGACGGTGAGTGGCGCGATATGTCGCGCCACTCACGCTCCAACGCGCCACTCAGCGGGGTCTAGTAGCGGTAGTGCTCCGGCTTGTACGGGCCGGCGACGTCGACGCCGATGTACTCCGCCTGCTCCTTGGACAGCGTCGTCAGCTTGGCGCCGACCGCGTCGAGGTGCAGCCGGGCGACCTTCTCGTCCAGGTGCTTCGGCAGGGTGGTGACGGTCGGCTTGCCGTCGACGACGTATGCCTCCGGGTTCTTGTGGATCTCGATCTGGGCGATCGTCTGGTTCGAGAACGACGCGCTCATCACGAAGCTCGGGTGCCCGGTGGCGTTGCCGAGATTCAGCAGCCGGCCCTCGGACAGCACGATGATCATGTGACCGTCGGGGAAGATCCACTCGTGGACCTGCGGCTTGACCTCGACGCGGCGCACACCCGGCGTCTTCGCCAGGCCGGCCATGTCGATCTCGTTGTCGAAGTGGCCGATGTTGCCGACGATGGCCTGGTGCTTCATCGCGGCCATGTGGTCGGCCATGATGATGTCCTTGTTGCCGGTCGCGGTGACGAAGATGTCGGCCTTGCCGACGACGTCCTCGAGCTGCACGACCTCGATCCCGTCCATGGCCGCCTGCAGCGCGCAGATCGGGTCGACCTCGGTGACCACGACACGCGCGCCCTGGCCGCGCAGCGACTCGACGCAGCCCTTGCCGACATCGCCGTAGCCGCACACGACCGCGAGCTTGCCCGCGATCATGACGTCCGTGCCCCGGTTGATGCCGTCGATCAGCGAGTGCCGGCAGCCGTACTTGTTGTCGAACTTGCTCTTGGTGACCGAGTCGTTGACGTTGATCGCCGGGAACAGCAGCGTGCCCGCGCGCTCGAACTCGTAGAGCCGGTGCACACCGGTGGTGGTCTCCTCGGTGACACCGATGATCGCTGCGCCCATGCGGGTGTACTTGCCGGGTTGGTCGGCGACCGAGCGCCGCAACACGTCGAGGATCACCTTGTACTCCTCGGAGTCGGTGTCCTCGGCCTGCGGGACGGCGCCGCCGGTCTCGTACTCGGTGCCCATGTGGATCAGCAGCGTCGCGTCGCCGCCGTCGTCGACGATCGAATCGGGGCCGGAGCCGTCCGGCCAGGTCAGCATCTGCTCGGTGCACCACCAGTACTCCTCGAGCGTCTCGCCCTTCCAGGCGTAGACGGCGACACCTTTCGGATCGTCCGGCGTGCCGTCCGGACCGACGACGATCGCCGCCGCGGCATGGTCCTGCGTGGAGAAGATGTTGCAGCTGACCCAGCGCACGTCGGCGCCGAGCGCGACCAGGGTCTCGATGAGCACCGCGGTCTGCACGGTCATGTGCAGCGAGCCGGCGACCTTCTTGCCCTTGAGCGGCTGGGACGGGCCGAACTCGCGGCGCAGCGCCATCAACCCCGGCATCTCGTGCTCGGCGAGGGTGATCTCCTTGCGGCCGAACTCGGCCAGCGACAGGTCGGCGACCTTGAAGTCGTGCACGCTGCCGGCGGAATCGGGGGTCAGGGTGATGCTCACGGGATCTCCTAGGTTTGCGGTGGCGCCGGGGACGGAATCGGGGTGGACGGAAGTGGTCTCGGGCGTGGCCAGGCGGCGGTAGATCCCGGCGCCCGGTGGTGCGGCGGAACGGTGCATCGCTCCGAACCACTCGTCGACCGCCCGCGCGAGGGCGGGATCGGTGCGCATGCGCAGTTCGAAGGCGATGTCGGTGATGCCCAGGTCATGGGTGGTGATGAGGTCCCGCAGCCGCTGTAGCCGCTCGACCTGGCGCGGCCCGTAGTGCCGGTGCCCGCCGGCCGTCCGCAGCGCGGCGACCAGCCCCGCCTGCTCCAGATACCGCAGCATCCGCTGCGACCACCCGGTCGCCTCGGCCGCCTGCTGGATCGTCAACGACTTCATCGCGGCAAACTTACCACGATCGTGTTAAGTTCCGCCCGCCGAGTGGTCATCTACTGCCCGAGTGGTCACCTATAAGTGACCACTCGCGGCGCAAATGACCACTCGCGGTCAGGCGGCAGACGTCTCGTACTGGTCGAAGTGGATCTTCTCCATCGGCACGCGGTTGACGGTCAGGTTGGTGACGGTCGCCTCGATCATCGGGTTGGGCCCCGCGATCAGCACGTCCACGCCGAGCGAGGCCCAGTCGCGCAGGATCGGCACGACCGACTCGACCCGCCCGCGGTAGCCGCCGAAACTCGGGTCCTCCGAGACGACTGCGTGCGCGCGGGCCCGACCGAACTGGCCGCGGGACTGGATCAGCTTGTTCAGCGACTCGACGGGATAGATGTCCTCGCGCGTGCGCCCGCCGACGAACACGTCCAGCTGGGTCGGCGGCTCGCGCCACGACAGGACGGACTCGACGACCGCGGTGATCGGCGCCGCGCCCGTGCCCGAGGCGATGCACAGCAGCCCGGACGACACCGTCCCCGGTTCGACGACCAGGTCGTTGCCGCGCGGCGGTCCGAGCCGCAGCCGGTCGCCGACCTTGGTGTTGCGCACGAGCGCTGCCGAGACGCCGAGGCCACCCGTGGCACGCACGTGGATGTCGAAGGAGTTGTCGGCACGGGGCGCGCTGGCGATCGACATCTGCCGCCACACCCGGCGATGGCTGGGCAGTTCGAGGGTGAGGTACTGCCCGGCCTTGTAGGGATAGGGCTCGTCGGGCTGGATCCGGATGACCGCGAAGTCGCTCAAGATCTGCTGGTGGTCGATGACCTTGGCGCCCCACGAGGCCGGCTCGTGCAGGTGCTTCATGGCGCCGTCGAGCATCGTCGACGCAAGCCGGGTGTAACTGCCGATGACCGCGGCCTCGTGCCGCTGGGTCCACCGGTCACCGGCCAGGCTCTTCCAGGCGCTCGCGAGCGCAGCGCCGGCGACCTCGTAGTGCCGCGGTTCGACGTCGAACTTCCGGTGGTCGGCGCCGAGCTGCCGCAGGTGTTCGCCCATCGCGTCGGGGTCGTCGGTGACGACCCACTGCAGCAGCGCCTTGCCGAATTCCTGCCGCTGCGCGGTCATGCTTGACGGGAACATCGTGGGCGCCTCGCGCAGCCGCACGAACAGCTCGGCGTAGAAGAGGCTGACCAGCTTCTCGGCCTGGTCGCTGACCAGCCCCCACGCCTCGCGCAGCGCCGCCCGGTCGTAATCGGTGTACTTCGTCAGCAGCGCCTTGTCGCCGTACGGGCGCTTCGGCTCGGCCGGCGGCCGGTAGAAGTCCGGCAGGGCTGGCGCTGCGGTGCGGCGCTCGGCCGAGCCGAGCACCAGCCCGCCCACCGTCGGCGGCCCGTCGGCGCGGGGCGCGCCGTTCCCGGTCGGATTGTCACGATCGGCGGGGGCAGGCGGCGCTGCAACCGGTTCGGTAATGCGCGGGAGCGAGGCGGTGACGACGACGTCGGCCTCCGGCTCACGGACGGCTCCGGTCGGCGCGGGTCGCTCGACCCGGGTCACCGGCTCATGAGGCTTCGGCCGGTCCGGCAGGCCCAGCCAGCGGCGTATGCCCATGCTGCGTCCTCCACATCGCTACCTGAAGTTGCGTGAACAACTGCCCATGAAAGCGCATCGGCCCGCCTCGGGCCATCCGGCGATGCTCGCACGAGCCTTTCTGAGTCCGCCTCGCTTCCTCAGAAAGTATCGGGTCATAGTTGGGTAAACCACCGCTGACCCCGTCCAAACCGAGGAGCGGACCCCGTGTCAGATCTGTTTCCCCAGTCCGGTGGGGAATTTCTCGCCCAAGAGCTCTACGGGTCACGCGAACGCGCAGATCGGTTCTATCGCGACCAGATGCTCGATCTGCTGACGCCGCAGATGATCGAGTTCCTGGCCGACCAGACCGAGATGATCGTCGCCAGCGTCGACACCGAGGGACGTCCCGACGCCTCGGTGCGCTTCGGCGACCCCGGCTTCGTCGTCGTGCTCGACGAACGCACCGTCGCCTGGCCGGAGCTGCGCGGCAACGGCGTGATGACCACCGTCGGGAATCTGCTGAAGCACCCGCCGGCACACCTGATGTTCCTCGATCGCGCCACGCGCATCGGCCTGCACCTGCGCGGGGTCACCCGGGTGCTCGAACCCGACGACTTCGTCGAGGACTACCCGCAGGTGGCACCGCGCGAGTTCCCCGGCCGGCCGCCGGAGCGGTGGGTCGTGATGCACCTGTCCAACGCCTACATCCACTGCCGCAAGCATTTCCCGAAGACCGACGGCGTCGTCGAGTGGGGCACCGACGACCCGCGGGCCAAGGGCGGCGACTACTTCGGCGCCAAGGACACCCCGTCGCCCTGGGCGCCCTGACCAACCCGGCAGCGCTCACCCGCCGGACGCGATGAAGACCTGCCCGTTCCCGGTGACGGTGACCTCGGTATGCGGCCGGACGAACGCCGCGTGGCCGGGCCCGAGCCGCACGTCGCCGACCGCGACCGAACCCTCGGTGACCAGCGCGATCCGCGGGCCGGCGGCCGCCAGCACGACTTCGCCGGCGACACGCGTCGGCGCCAGCACGAAGTCCGGCACGGTGACGACGTAGCGCCCGTCGCGTTCGGGCCAGATCGGGTCGGCCAGCTCGGAGAAGTCGGTGATCTCGAGCAGCTCGGCAACGTCGATGTGCTTCGAGGTCGTGCCGCAGCGCAGCACGTTGTCGCTGGCGGCCATCACCTCGACGCCCATGCCGCGCAGGTAGGCGTGCACGTTGCCGGCCGCCAGGTAGAACGCCTGCCCCGGTTCGAGCCGCACGTGGTTGAGCAGCAGCGCGACGACCACGCCGATGTCGTCGGGGAAGTGCTCGGCGATGAGGTACTGGGCCCGCAGCGGGCCGTCCGGCCCGGCCCGCGCGCGCACCGCCTCGATCACCGGCCCCGGGTCGGCGAGGGTGAGGACCGCGGTGAACGCCTCCCGCAGCCCGTCCGGCCCCCGCAGCAGGTCGGCGACGAAGCCGAGTTCGGGAAGTGCGAGCTCGTCCAGCAGCGCCAGCGTCTCGGCGACGGGACGGAACCCGCAGAGCCCCTCGAACGGCGTCAGCGCGCACAGCAGTTCGGGCTTGTGATTGCGGTCGACGTAGTTGCGCTCGCGGGCATCGACCGGGATGCCGGCGGCCTCCTCGCGGTCGAAGCCGGCCTCGGCCTGGGCCCGGTTCGGGTGCACCTGGATCGACAAGCGACTTGCAGGCGGCAAGGATCTTGATCAGGAACGGCAACTCCGGCTCGCCGGCGTCGGCGAGCACGCGGTCGAGCGTCGTGCCCAGCGCCGGGGACGGATCGCCCGAGTGGGTGCCGAACCACAGCTCGGCGGCAGGCCGCCCGTCCGGCTCCTCGCCGAGCAGCTGCGGGATGAGGGTGGGCGAGCCCCAGTCGTAGCGGCGCAGCACGCCGCCGATCTCGAACGCGTCCGGCTCAGCCATTGCGATCCAGGTCCGGCTCGAGGTAGATCAGCCGCGCGGACGGGACGGCGCTGCGCACCCGTGCCTCGGCGTCGTCGATCGCCCGAGCGACCTCCGCGAGCGGTGCGCCGGGGGCGAGCGCGATCTTGGCGGCGACCAGCACCTCCTCCGGGCCGAGATGCATCGTGCGCAGGTGCACCACCCGGTCGATCCCGCCGCCGCCCAGGGCGTCCTCGATCGCGCGCACCTGAACGGGGCCGGCCGACTCGCCGAGCAGCAGGCTCTTGGTCTCGATCACGAGCACGATCGCGACGCCGACCAGCAACGCGCCGATCGCGCAGGTGCCGATGCCGTCCCACACCGGCTCACCGGTGATCTCGGCCAGGCCGACCCCCAGCAGCGCGAAGGTCAGTCCGGTCAGCGCGGCGACGTCCTCGAGCAGCACGGCGGGCAGCTCCGGCACCTTCGCGTGCCGGATGAACCCACGCCAGCTGTCGTCGCCCTTGTGCGGTCGCGACTCGTGGATCGCGGTGCGCAGCGAGAAGCCCTCCAGCCCGATCGCGATCACCAGCACGACGACGGCGACGATCGGGTCGTCGAGATGGTGCGGGTGACGGATCTTGTCGACGCCCTCGTAGAGCGCGAACAGTCCGCCGGCGCTGAACAGCATCAGGCCGACGAGGAAGGCGTAGACGAACCGCTCGCGGCCGTAGCCGAACGGGTGCGTCCTTGTCGGCATGGCGCCGCGAGGAGCGGGCGCCGACCAGCAGCAGCACCTGGTTGCCGGAGTCGACGAGTGAGTGCACGCCCTCGGCGAGCATCGAGCTCGCTCCGGTGATCGCGAACGCGATCATCTTGATCAGGGCGATGCCCAGGTTGGCGCCGAGCGCCGCGACGATCGCCTTGCCGCCGCCTGCCGTGCCCGCCGCTGCTGTTCCTGCTCCGCCATTTCTTAGTGCTCCAGCTCGGCGGGACGCGGAGCGCCGGGGTCGAAGCCGAGTCCGAAGGCCAGATAGGCGGCGGTGAACTCGCCGAAGGCGGCCGCCGCGGCGAACCGGGCGAGCGGCGCGGCGTCCGGGACGTCGACGCTCGACACCTGCACCCCCAGCTCCTCCGCCAGCTGCCGCAGCGCACGCGGCCGCGCGCCGCGCGGCGACCTCGTCGAGCTGGATCTGGGCGCCCGAGCGATCCCCGAGGCTGGTGTCCTCGGCCGACCCGTCGTCGCCGATCACCAGCAGCCGCGCGCGCTGCGGCGCGGCGTCGTCGACCCGGTCGCGGAAGAAGTCGTCCTCGGACGGCGCTGCGGTGGCGCCGCGCAACAGCGCGCCCGCGCGACCCGCGCCGTCGGGCAGGCTGACCGCCACCGCCGCGACGCCGGCGCCGATCTGCAACGCGTCGGCGGTCGAGCGCGCGGCGACGCTGGCGAGCGCGCCGGCGCCGACGATCAGCGGCCGGGCGTCGGCGAAGTCGAGTGCGAGCGACTTGGCGGGGTTGGTGAACAGCTCCCCCGACGGGCGGCAGGCCTCGGCGGTCTCGTCGAGGGCGTCGGCGACGCGGGCGAGCAACGCCGGCGGGATCGACTGCAGGCCGAGCGCGTCCAGCGCCTGCAGCAGCGGCGTGAGCACCGCCCACCGCGAGGCGTGCGCGGTGCAGGTCGGGCGCCAGTTGGTGCACCGGCGCGCGGCCGGCGGCAGCCGCCACCGGCGACCCGGCGGGCGCGACGACGGCCATCGCCAGCCCGCGTTGCGACGCCTGCGCGGCGAGCTCGGCCAGGCGCGGGTGGCGACCGTCGACGGCGCCGATCAGCAGCGCGTCGGCGGGTCCCGCCCAGCGCGGCAGCTCGACGCCGTGCCACGCCAGCGCGGGCGTGGCCTCGCAGCTGAGCCGGGTGATCAGCCGCAGCGCTGCCGACGGTGGCGTGTCGGTCGCGACGAGCAACGCCCGCGGCACCTCACCGGCAAGCCGCTCGACGCCGAAGTCGCCGGCGACGTCGATCGCGCGGCGCACCTGCGCACCGGCCGTCGCCAGATGCCACAGCAGCCGGGTGCTGTCGCGTCGCGGCGAGCAACGTCTCGTCGCCGAGCACGGCTTCGTCGAACACAGCGTCTCCCGTCAGCCTTCGGCGGCCCGGCCGAAACCGTTCGGCCCGGGCGCGGCCTCGTCCATCAGCAGTACCGGGATGCCGTCGGCGATCGGGAAGCGCGAGGCGCAGAACGTGCACACGAGCTCGTCGGACCTCCTCGCGCAGCGGCGCGTGGTCGTCGCTCGGGCAGGCCAGCAGTTCGAGCAGGTCGGGATCGAGCGCCATGCCGCCTCCTCAGCCGCGGATCACGGCGAGCACCGCGTCGCGCAGTTCGCGCATCGTCGTCTCGTCGTCCGCCTCGACGTTGAGGCGCAGCAGTGGCTCGGTGTTCGACGCGCGCACGTTGAACCAGCTTCCGTCGGCCAACGCGACCGTGAGCCCGTCCAGCTCGTCGACCCCGCTCGCCTGCGGTTCGTAACGCGTCCGCACGGCCGCGAGCGCCGCAGCCTGGTCGGCCACCGTCGAGTTGATCTCGCCGGAGGCGACGTAGCGGGCGAACGGCTCGACCAGTTCGGCCAGCCGCCCGGGCTGCTCACCCAGCGCGGCGAGCACGTGCATGGCCGCGAGCATCCCGGTGTCGGCGAACCAGAAGTCGCGGAAGTAGTAGTGCGCCGAGTGCTCGCCGCCGAAGACCGCGCCGGAGCGCGCCATCTCGGCCTTGATGATCGAGTGCCCGACCTGCGTTCGGATCGGCGTGCCGCCGTGTTCGGCGATCACCTCGGGCACCGCCTTGGACGTGATCAGGTTGTGGATCACCGGCGAACCCGGAGCGCGGGCGAGCTCCCGCACCGCGACGAGGCAGGTGATCGCGGACGGTGAGATGGCCGCGCCGGCACCGTCGATGACAAAGCACCGATCGGCGTCGCCGTCGAAGGCCAGCCCGAGATCGGCGCCCTCGGTGACGACACGTTGCTGCAGGTCGACGAGGTTGGCCGGTTCGAGCGGGTTCGCCTCGTGGTTCGGGAACGACCCGTCCAGCTCGAAGTACATCGGGACGATGTCCAGCGGCAGCGCCGGAAGCACGGTGTCGCCGAGTACGGCGGGCACGGTGTGCCCGGCCATGCCGTTGCCCGCGTCCACGACGACCTTGAGCCGACGTCCGTGCGACAGGTCGACGAGTGAGCGCAGATAGCCGGCGTAGTCGGCGAGCAGGTCGCGCTGTTCGACGCTGCCGACCGCGCCGTCGGACTCGCCGGGCGGCATGCCCTCGGTCAGGTAGCGCTCGGCGTCCACGCGGATCTGAGCGAGCCCGGTGTCGCGTCCGACGGCGACGGCGCCCGCCCGGCAGAACTTGATGCCGTTGTACTGCGCCGGATTGTGGCTCGCCGTGAACATCGCACCGGCGACGCCGAGGTGACCGGACGCGAAGTAGAGCATGTCCGTCGAGGCGAGCCCGATCTCGATGATCGAAGCCCCTCGGCGCATCGCACCGTCGGCGAACGCGCGGGCCAGTCCGGGTCCGGTCTCGCGCATGTCGTGGGCGGTGACGATGGTGGCGGCGCCGCCCTGAGCAGCACCGGTCACGAGGTCGGCGAAAGCGGCGCCGAGGGCACGGGCGACGTCCTCGTTCAGCTGGTCGGGGACGGTGCCGCGCACGTCATAAGCCTTGACGACCCCGGACAAATCCATGGCCGCAGCGTACTGGCGCGAGCGCGGTCAGCGGGTGGGCGGGACCACGCGCAGGTGACCGCGCCGCGTGGTAGCGAAGTCGGAGTCCGGCACGTGCTCGACGCGGGCGGCTTCGCGCACAGCGTCGGCCAGGGCCTCGAGATCGTCGGCGTGCGGAATCGGTGCCGGGAACTCGCCGACGTGGCGCAGCACCTCCCAGCCGCGCGGCACGGTCAGCCGCACCGCGTGCTCCTCGCACAGATCGTAGGAGTGCGGCTCGGCGTAGCTGGCGAGCGGGCCCACGACAGCCGTCAGGTCGGCGTAGGCGTAGGTCAGGGTCGCCACCGCCGATCGGGCGCAGCCGGTCCGGGTACACCGGCGCATCACCCTCATCGCGAAACCCGTCGGCCGATCACGTTCGGACCATAGCGCCCGGTGCTGCCATCACTCCGGATTCCTCGCATTGTGGACCCGCCGTGTCGCCGTAGGCTGGGCCGCATGCGTGAGTCCCGCCGGCAGGTGCGGCGTTCCGGTACTGCGTCGCGCGGGCCGGCGCGCGACCGGCGCGGACGCGGCCTGCGGGGCGAGCTCGCACCGCGCGCGGTCCCCCGCCAGCGCACCCGTGGCGAGCAGTTCGACGATCTCGTGCTCGACGCCGTCGAGGAGATCGAGGGGCGCTGGTCGGACGAGCTCGCCGGGGTCGAATTCGCCGTCGAGGACGTCCCTGCGCTCACCCCGGGCGCGAGCCCGGAGTTCGATCCCGAGGTCATCGTCGACCGCGGCGTGCCCCTCGGCCGCCTGCTGCGCGCGGGCGTGCCGGGCACCACGTCCCCGACGATCGTCGTGTATCGCCGCCCGGTCGAGGCCCGCGCCCGCGACGGCGAGGACCGCGCCGACCTCGTCTTCATGGTCGTCGCCGAACTCGTCGCCGAGTTCCTGGGTCGCGACGTCGACGAAATAGACCCGAATTGAATCCGCCGGGATTGCATCGTCGTCTGGCCCGCTCGCTTCGCTCGGGGCCGTCCGACACTGCAAGCCGCAAGCTCGCTCCGCTCGCGCGGCGGCGGGCTCTTCGCGCAAGCGCTCATCGCGCTGACGTGCGTCATTTTGATCGCCACTACCGCGTACCTCGTTTCGGACTCCAGTGCCGCTGCTTCCTCCGGTGCCGCTATGTCGGAGCCGCTTGCACGCAGCGGCGCGCCGGTGCCGCGGATTGCCGGGTGCGCGTTGTTCCCGGCCGACAATGCGTGGCGCCGCGACATCAGCCATGCCCCGCTGAGCCCGCACTCGGCCGCGTGGGTGCGCAGCGTCGGGCCGCTCGGTGCACCTGCATCCCGACTTCGGCTCGAACCGCACCTACGGCATCCCGCTGACCCAGGTCCCTGCCGACCAGCGCAAAGTGCCGATCCACTTCACGGCCTACGGCGCCCAGAGCGACCCCGGGCCGTACCCGATCCCGCGCTCGGCGCACATCGAGGCGGGTAGCGACCGGCACGTTCTGGTCGCCTCGCGCAACTGTCACCTCTACGAGCTGTTCGACGCGCACCGCACCCGCACCGGCTGGGCGGCCGCTTCCGGTGCCGTGTTCGACCTGCGCTCGGACCGCCTGCGTCCGGACGGGTGGACCTCCGCGGATGCCGCGGGCCTGCCGATCAGCGCGGGGCTCGTGCGCCCGTCCGAGATCAAGGCCGGCCACATCGATCACGCGCTGCGGTTCACCGTCGCAGCCACCCAGCGCGGCTACATCCACCCGGCCACCCACCAGGCCGGCTCGACGACCTCGCCGAACGCGCCGCCGATGGGGGCGCGGTTCCGGCTCAAGGCCTCGTTCTCGCTGCGGGGCTACCACGGCGCGGCGCGCACGATCCTCGTATGCCTCAAGCACTACGGGATGTTCGTCGCCGACAACGGCTCGAGCTGGTTCATCAGCGGCGCCAACTGGCCCGGCTGGAACGACACCGACCTGGATCAGCTCAAGCGGGTCCCCGGCTCCGCCTTCCAGGTCGTCGCCACCGGCCGCATCCACCACTGACCGACAGCTCGTGCGGGACGGTTTTGGCGGATATGCCCAACATGGTGGGCTCGTCCGCCACGAGCGTCAGACGGCGCGCTTCTTCAGGCGCCGACGCTCGCGCTCGGACAGGCCGCCCCAGATCCCGAACCGCTCGTCGTGGTCGAGGGCGTATTCGAGGCACTCACCCTTGACCTCGCAGCCGATGCAGATCTTCTTCGCCTCGCGGGTCGAGCCGCCCTTCTCGGGGAAGAACGCCTCCGGATCTGTCTGCGCGCACAGCGCGCGCTCCTGCCAGCCCGACTCCTCGGGCAGTCCGAACAACTCGTTGAGGTCGGCCTCGGCAAGGCTTTGGGACAGCTCCGTCATGGGTCCTCCTGGAGGCGGAGTTGGTGTCGTTAGCCCCTAACGACATTGAAGGAATTACACGCGTGTCGTTCGGAGAAGTCAACCTGAACTCTGCTACAAACCACCGTTTGCTGTGAAGTTGCGGGGACAAATCGGGCACAACCCGGTCCACTCTCGACTAGCCGTCGAGGGCCGATGCCGACGTTGCCTCGGTCGCGATCGCGCTGAGCACGGCCGCGACCGACGGCCGGGCCAGTGCCGATGAGCGCGCGACCGCGGTCAGGCGTCGTCGCAGCTGCGGAGCCCGCAGCGCACGCACGCTCACGGCCGCGGCGTCGTCGGCCACCGAGAGCCGCGGCAGCACCGCGATGCCGTGTCCCGCCGCGACGGCGCGCACGAGCACCAGCATGTCGTCGCTCGTCCATCGCACGTCCGCCTCGAAGCCGGCGGCCCGGCAGGCCGAGCGCACCGCGAGCCCGCAGGCGGCGTCGTCAGGCGGCATCACCCACGGATGATCGGCCAGGTCGGCGAGAGCCGGCTGGCGCGGGCCGTCCCACTCGGCCGGGGTCACGAGGACGAGCGGTTCGGCGCACAGGGGGCGCGCGACGACGAAGTCAGGAAGGGCCAGCGGCACGTAGTCGTACTCGTCGACGATCGCGAGTTCGACGTCTGCGGCCAGCAGCAGCGCCAAGCCGCGGCCGGGCTCTGCGACCTCGACCGCGGGCCGGACCGCCGGCGCGGTGCGCCTGAGCTCGTCGACGGCCGCGGACACGAAGGTCAGCGCCGCGCTCGCCACGGCAGCGACACCGACCGGTCCGCCCACGACGCCGCCCATCCGGTCGAGGTCGGCGCGAGCCGCCGACAGCACGTCGAGCACCTCCCCCGCGCGCTCGGCCAGCGCATGCCCGGCGCCGGTGAGCGAGACGCCGCGCGGCGAGCGGTCGACCAGCGACGTGCCGGCCTCGCGCTCGAGCACCGCCAGCTGCTGTGACACCGCCGACGGGGTGAGCCCGAGCTCCCGGGCCGCGCCTGCGATCGTGCCGCGCCGGCCGACCTCGCGCAGCAGCCGGAGCCGCCCGACGTCCAACGGAGGGCCACTAGCCATAAGTAGAACTTACGGCATAGACTCATTAGTCGTAAGTAACCGACGAGGAGTTCCCGACATGGCGCCCACCCAGCTCTCCCTGCCCGCGCACGACGACCTGGTCCGCGAGACCCGCGAGATCCTGAACCGGCTCGGCGTCGGCGACCTGAGCGATTCGGGCGAGCTCGTCGCCCGGTCGCCGATCACCGGTGGCGAACTCGCTCGGGTGCCCGCCCACACCGTCGAGGACGTCCGCGCGATCGTGGGCAGCGCGCAGGACGCGTTCGGTGCCTGGCGCACGGTGCCCGGCCCGGTGCGTGGCCAGTTGGTGCGCGAGCTCGGCGAACTGCTGCGTCGAGCACAAGGCCGATCTCGGCGCACTCGTGTCGATCGAAGCGGGCAAGATCCGCTCCGAGGGGCTGGGCGAGGTCCAGGAGATGATCGACATCTGCGACCTCGCGGTCGGGCTGTCGCGGCAGCTGTTCGGACTCACGATCGCCTCCGAGCGCCCCGGCCACCGGATGATGGAGCAGTGGCACCCGCTGGGTGTCGTGGGCGTGATCAGCGCGTTCAACTTCCCCGTGGCGGTGTGGTCGTGGAATGCGGCGCTCGCCTTCGTGTGCGGCGACCCGGTGGTGTGGAAGCCGTCGGAGAAGACGCTGCTCACCGCACTCGCCTGCCAGTCGCTGGTCGCCGAGGCCGCGCGCCGCGTCGGCGCCCCCGAGAACATCTCGCGGCTCGTGCTCGGCGGTGCCGAGATCGGCGAGGCGCTCGTCGACGACGCTCGCATCGCATTGCTGTCGGCCACCGGCTCGACCCGCATGGGCAAGGCCGTCGCGCCGCGCGTCGCAGGGCGGTTCGGCCGCCTCCTGCTCGAGCTCGGCGGCAACAACGCCGCGATCGTGACTCCGAGCGCCGATCTCGACCTCACCGTGCGCGGCATCGTGTTCTCCGCCGCCGGCACCGCGGGACAGCGGTGCACGAGCCTGCGCCGGGTGATCGCCCACGCCTCGATCGCCGACGAGCTGGTCGAGCGCATCAAGTCGGCCTACGAGACGCTGCCGATCGGATCGCCGCTCAGCGACGGGACGTTGGTCGGCCCGCTGATCGACAAGGCCGCCTACGAGGGTTACGCGGCGGCGCTGGAGAAGGCCCAGGCCAACGGCGGCGAGCTGATCGCGGGCGGCGAGCGGGTGCGCTCCGACGACACCGCCGACGCCTACTACGTGCAGCCCGCCCTCGTCCGCATGCCGACGCAGAGCGAGATCGTGCGTGCCGAGACGTTCGCCCCGATCCTCTACGTGATGACCTATGGCTCTGCCGACTCGACCGCTCGTCCGAGGCGGACGACTTCGACGAGGCCCTGGCCATGCACAACGAGGTGCCGCAGGGACTGTCCTCGTCGATCTTCACCATGAATGTCCGCGAGGCCGAGCGGTTCACCGCGGCCGACGGCTCCGACTGCGGCATCGCCAACGTCAACATCGGCCCGTCCGGCGCCGAGATCGGCGGCGCGTTCGGCGGCGAGAAGGAGACCGGTGGCGGACGCGAGTCCGGCTCCGACGCGTGGCGTGCCTACATGCGCCGGGCGACGAACACGATCAACTACTCGACCGAACTGCCGCTGGCACAGGGCGTCGAGTTCGGCTGATCGGGCTCCGGCTCCCGCCCGTGCGCCGGGCGGTGCTCTGAGAGGCCCCTGACACGGCTGCACTGATCACTGCCATGGCAGTGTGTGATCAGTTGTCGTTGTCGGGAGCCGAATACAGGGAGCTGATTTGCCGCGCTCAAGGCGCCGCAGACTTGCGGCGACGGCTCTCGCATCGCTGGTCGTGGTGGTGCTGTGCCTCACCGGATGCACCAATCCGCCGCGGCCGCAGCCGCTGCCCACACCGGCCGCGACCGGCGCGCAGTCCTCCCCCGGGCACCCGAACATCGTGTTCGTGCTGACCGACGACCTGTCCTGGGACCTGGTCAAGTACATGCCGCACGTCAAGGCACTGCAGCAGCAGGGCATGACGTTCACGAACTACACGGTCACCGACTCGTTGTGCTGCCCGTCCCGGGCGTCGATCTTCACCGGCAAGTTCCCCCACAACACGCACATCCTCGGCAACACGCTGCCGACCGGCGGCTTCTACAAGTTCCGGGCCGACGGGTCGGACCACAGCACGTTCGCCACCTCGTTGTTGGCTGCGGGCTACCGCACCGCGTTCATGGGCAAGTACCTGAACGACTACAACCCGGCGCAGTCACGCCCGGCCCTGCGCGAGGCGGTGTTCGGTCCGTACGTCCCGCCCGGTTGGTCGACGTGGGACGGCGTGGGCGCGGGTGGCTACGGGGGCTACGACTACGGCGTCGGTGAGGGCAACAAGCTCGTCTTCTACCACCACAGCCCGTCCGACTACATCAACACGGTCCTGCAGGACAAGGCCACCGCCTTCGTGGCCAGCGCGACCTCACGGCCGAATCCGTTCCTGCTCGAGGTCGCGCCGTTCTCGCCGCACTCGCCGTACACGCCGGCCCCGGCCGACGCGGGAACGTTCGCCGGTGTCTCGGAGCCCCGCCAGCCGAACTTCGACAGGCTCCCCCAGCCGGCGCCGGACTGGATGAAGGCGCGTCATCCGCTGGACGCGACTGCTCTGGCGAAGATCCGCGAGTGGTACGAGATGCGCGTCGAGGCCGTGCAGAGCGTCGACCGGATGATCGGGGCGATCGAGCACTCCGTGCAGGCGGCGGGGCAGGCGCAGAACACCGTGTACGTCTTCAGCTCCGACAACGGGTATCACCTCGGCCAGTACACGCTCGAGTACGGCAAGCAGACCGCGTTCGACACCGACATCCGCGTCCCGCTGATCGTTGCCGGGCCGGGCATCCCGGCCGACAGCGTGAACACGGACATGGCAGAGAACGTCGACCTGCGGCCTACCTTCGAACAACTCGCCGGCGCCCCGACCCCGAGTAACGTCGACGGACGCAGCCTCGTCCCACTTCTCGACCGGCAGGCGTCGTCGTGGCGTACGTACGCCCTGATCGAGCACGCCCATGCGAAACCCGAGTCGACCGACCCGGACAGCCAGGACTACACGAGCGGGACCCCACCGACGTACAACGCCATCCGCACGAAGTCCTTCGTGTTCATCCGCTACGAGGGCGGCGAGAAGGAGTTCTACGACATCGCCAGGGATCCTTACGAATTGCACAACCTGGGTCCGACGCTGTCGACGCTGCGCAGCGGTTTCCTGAACCACGTGATGAATCAGCTGATCGCTTGCCATGGAAGCGCATCGTGCTGGAGCGCCGGCGTTCCGAACTCTGAATGACCGGGTCTGAGAACGGACTGACGGAGTCAGACGAATCTAGGCATCAATCGCGTACTTGTAATCAGGTGCATGCCCGCCGCGGTCGCTTCGTGATCACCCTGCTCACGATCGCCGCGATCGCATTGAGCGCCTGCACGAGTTCGCCGCACAAGACCACTAAGTACCCGCCGCTGCCGACCGGCAGCGGCGCACCCGTTCCGCCCAGCCCCAGTCATCCCAACATCGTGTTCGTGCTGACCGATGACCTCTCGTGGAATCTGGTCAACTACATGCCGCACGTGAAGGCGCTGCAGCAGCAGGGCATGACGTTCACGAACTACACGGTCACCGACTCACTTTGCTGCCCGTCGCGGGCGTCGATCTTCAGTGGGAAGTTCCCGCACAGTACCCACGTGACCGGGAACATTCTGCCGACCGGGGGTTTCGCCAAGTTCCATCGGCTCGGCGAGGAGAAGAGCACCTTCGCGACCTCGCTCTACAAGGCCGGCTACCGCACCGCGTTCATGGGCAAGTACCTGAACGAGTACCGCCCGAACCCGAAGCCGGCGAGCAGGCGCTACTCCGCGCGGCGCGTGGGTGCCGCCGGGCTGGACGAGCTGGAACGCCGCAGGCAACGGATATCCGGAGTACCAGTACGACATCACGTCGGGCCACTCCTGGACGCACTACGGAGACCGACCGCAGGACTATCTGACGTCCGTCCTGCAGCAACGCGCCGTCAGCTTCCTGCACGACAGCGCGCACTCGTCGCGACCGTTCATGCTCGAGCTCGCCACGTTCGCCCCGCACTTCCCGTACACGCCCGCGCCGCAGGACGTCGGGACGTTCCCTGGCATCAGAGCGCCGCACACCCCGGCCTACGACACGCTGCCGCACCCGGCGCCGAAGTGGCTGCGCAAGCTGGCGCCGATGACACCGACCGACCAGCGTTACGTGCAGCACTGGTGGCAGTTGCGCGTCGAGTCGGTGCAGGCCGTCGACCGCATGATCGGGACGCTGGAGCGCACTCTCGCCAAGCTCGGCCAGGCCCACAACACGGTGTTCGTCTTCAGCTCCGACAACGGTTACCACCTGGGCGAGTACCGCTTGCGCTCGGGAAAACAGACCGCATTCGACACCGACATCCGCGTGCCGCTGGTGGTGGCCGGCCCAGGGATCGCGCCGGGCAGCATCAACACCGACATGGCCGAGAACATCGACCTGCGACCGACCTTCGAGCAGCTCGGCGGCGCGACGACACCGCCCGGCGTCGAGGGCCGCAGCCTCGTGCCGCTGCTGCACGGCGAGCACGCGCCCTGGCGCACGTACGCACTGGTCGAACACCATTACGATCCGCGGCAGTACGCCGACCCCGACAAGCAGGACATCTTCAAGAGCCCGGTGCCGCCGACGTACAACGCGATCCGGACGCGCAACTTCATCTACGTCCGCTACGTCGACGGCGAACGCGAGTACTACGACGTGGCCAAGGATCCTTACGAACTGCACAACCTCGGCCCGACGCTGCCCACCGCGCGTCGCGCGGCACTCGACAGGATCATGAATGCATTGATCGCGTGCCATGACGGAACGCAGTGCTGGGCCGCGGGGAAACCCAACCCGGGCTGATCGCCGACGTCGGACGGCGATGCCAGGATGACCGCGTGGAAACTTCCGAGCTCATCGATCGACTCGACCGGCACGGCACGCGGCTCGCCGCCTGCGCCGAGCGGGCCGACCTGTCGGCGCCCGTGCCGACCTGTCCCGACTGGGACGTCCGTGCCCTGCTCGCGCACATCGGCATGGTGCACCGCTGGGCAACCACCCACATCCGCGACGGCAGCGCGGCGTCCGTCGACGACCCCGAGCACGAGTTCGCCGCCCCGCGCGACGGCACCGTCGGGTGGTTCCGCGCCGGGCACGCCGACCTCGTGCGCGTGCTACGTGCCGCGCCGGACGACCTCGACGCGATGACCTTCCTCGCGAACGCGGGATCGCCGCGCCACTTCTGGGCGCGACGCCAGGCGCACGAGACGGCGGTGCACGCCGCAGATGCGGCCGGCGCGCTCGGCGAGACGAACGATATCGACGCCGACCTCGCTCTCGACGGCATCGGGGAACTGCTCGAAGGCTTCTACGGGCGCCGCGGCGGCAGGCTGCGCGCCGATCCGGCGCTGACGCTGCGGGTCGCACCGTCGGACGCCACGACGTCGTGGCGGATCGAGCTGCATCCCGAGGGGCGCACCATCACCCGAGACGGAGCCGGCGGCGCCGACGCGACGCTGGGTGGGCGTAGCGCCGATGTCTACCTGTGGCTGTGGAACCGTCCGCCGGCCGGCACCGTCGAACTCGGCGGCGACGATCGGGCCGTCGAGGTGTGGCGCCGGCTCGCGCGGGTGCGCTGGAGTTGACCAGGCTGCCCGCGCTGTTCAGAGCGCGGCGAGTTTGCGGAAGTCCCAACTCGTGATCTTCGTCGGGGCGATCCGCAGCCACCCGTGCCGCCCGTCGTAGATCATCTCGTCGGTGCCGAAGTACTTCGCCGCGAATGCCGCCTCAACCACTCGCAGGTCGTCGTTCGGCTCGCCGGTGCGCGGCACCTCTGCCACGACCTCGGCCGTCCCGGTGATCTCGACCCCACGCAGTTCGAGGTAGTCCTGGCCGGCGTCCACGACGATGCCGATGCGCGGGTCGCGTTGCAGGTCGGCCCAGCGTTGGCTGCGGGTGATCGAGTACAGCCAGACACAGCGTTCGGCCCAGAGGAACCAGAGCGGCGTCGCGTGCGGACCGTCCGGCCCGACCGTCGCGACTCGGCAGGTGCGCTCGGTGCCGAGGAAGTCGTCACGTTCGGCGTCGGTCATCGCGATGCGGCCTCCGCGGCGCTGACGCCGGATCTCGTCGGTCATCCGATGTGCTTACCGCACATGCCGCGGCCCCGCAGCGACCGTGGTCGCTGCGGGGCCGTCGAGGCGTGCGAAGCTGCGCGGATCAGTGCTTGAAGGCGTCCTTCACCTTCTCGCCGGCGCCCTTGATGTCTGCCTTCGACTGGTCCTTGCGGCCCTCGTTCTCGGTGCTCTTGTCGCCGGTGGCCTTGCCGAGTGCTTCCTTGGCCTTGCCGCCGGCCTCTTCGATCTTGTTGCTGGCTTTGTCGGTCGCGCTCACGGTTATCGCGTCCTCTCACATGTCGGCTGCGACGATTTGTCCGCCATACATCCGAATCAGTACCCATCGGCAGCTCGCCACTAAACGGTCGGGCCGGTCGGGTGATCGACACCTCGACCGCGAGATCGGTCGTCACCGGGGTGCCCGCGACGATGCCCTTGATCGGCGGGACGTCGACGTAATAGCGCCCGGTGCCCACCTGGACGTGGCGCTCAGCGATTTCGGCGAGGTTGGTCGGGTCGTTGCCGACCCACTCGCCCAGCCACCACTCGACCCAGGCGTGGCTCTCGGCGATGACCTCCTCACCGATGCCGGGTTCGGCACTGGGATGCAGGTAGCCGGAGACGTAGCGCGCCGGGATGCCGACATGGCGCAGGGCGCCGAGGACCAGGTGCGCGTAGTCCTGGCACACGACAACCGCTCGATCTTCCTCGCCACAAATCGAACACTACGACGCAGGTCCGACAATTTCGGGCCGCATTTCTCATCCTGCAAAGAGATTCTTAGGGTCCGACCCGCCCGCTCACTCGTAGGCGTCGGCCATGGCGACCAGCAACCGACGCTGCAGAAAGGTGGGGCCGAGCACGACGCCTGTGATGCCGGCGGCGAGTGCCAACAGGCTTCGGTAGTACGCCGGCCCACTTTCGTCGGTGCTCTCATACGTCTGCATCGTGACGCGGGCGCGGTCCATCTGGCCCAGCAGGGCGTCGGGATCGGCGCCCCACCTCTCGTCCGGGAACTCGAAGCCCACGACCATCGATCCGCGGCGGTAGTAGCTGAACTCGACGACGCTGTTGACGTTCCAGAACACGATGACTGCCTCGTCGACCTCCTGCCGCTCGACGAGATCACGGACGAACTGCTCGGGAAAGCCGTTCCACTGATAGATGACAGCCCATTCCGACTCGTCGTACAGCCCTATTCCGAATTCGGTGAACTCCGATCCATAGTCCTCGACCGCGGACAAGTCGACTTCCTCGACGTCAGCAAGACCTGCGGTGTCCGCCGCCCAGCGTGCCGACCGACTGCGGATGAAGGTGAAGCAACTCGCTTCCGCCATCCAGGCACCGGGACGGGAGTCGTAATTCAGCCACGCGAAGTCCGACATCCCGCTCACTGCCCGAGCCGCCCGTCGATCCGCTCCCGCAACAGATCCACATGCCCGAGATGACGTGCGTACTCCTCGATCATCCCGACCACCACCTCCCGCAACGAGATCGCCCCACCGCCGCTGCCGTGACTGTTGGCCGAGTCGTCGGCCGTGATGTCGAGGCTCGGCGCGCTCGCGACGAACTCGACCGCGAAGTCGACCTCGCGCTGCCAGGCCTGCCACGCCTCGGCGACGATCTGGGGATCGGCGAGGGCGCCGTTGAAGTCGCCGTCACGGTCGGCGTCGGACGTGAACAGCCGCGGCGCGTCCTGTCCCGCCATCAACCGCCGGAACGTTCCGCGCTCGACCTCGGCAAGATGCCGCACCAGACCGAGCAGCGACATCGTCGAGGGTTCGACGGCGCGTCGCGCCATCGCCTCGGCGTCGAGGTCGGCGCACTTGAGTTGCAGCGTCAGCCGTTGCTTACGAAGCGATTCGGCGAGTGTCGTGCGTTCGTCACCGAGTCGCGGCCCGTTCTCCCGCGGATCGTCGTCGGACGGCCGACCGTCGGCCGTGAACATGTCGGCGCGGCGCTGGGAGGTCATAGTCCCGCTCGTGCCGCTGCCAGTGCGATCCGCTCGTCCGGCTGGACGGCAGCGATGCGGAAGTACCCGGTCGACGCCTGCCCGTAGAACTCCCCCGGCGACACCACGATGCCCACCTTCTCCGCGAGATCACGCGCAGCCGCCCACGCGTCGTCGCCCGGCGCGGGTACCCACAGATAGAACGCCCCCCGCGGCAACGACGCCTCGTAGCCGACCCGCCCGAGGATGCGGGCGAGCATCGTCAGCCGGCGTTGATAGCGCTCGCGCTGCACCTCGACGTGCGCGTCGTCGCCGAGCGCGACGATTGCGGCCGCCTGCACCGGTCCGGGCGGCATCAACCCGGCATGCTTGCGCACCTCGCGCAGATAGTGCACCAGCTCGGCATCACCGGCGTAGCTGCCGATGCGCGCGCCCGCGAAGTTGTCGCGCTTCGACAGGCTGTGCAGCGCGAGCACACCCTGGGTGCCGGACGACAGAATCGTGCGGGCCGGGCCGTCCCACGTGAACTCCGCATAGCACTCGTCCGAGAGCACCGGCACGTCGTGCGCTCGTCCCCAGTGAGCGGCGGCGTCGAGATCGTGCAGTTCGCCGGACGGGTTCGCCGGCGAGTTCACCCAGACACACAGCGCGCGGGACGTGTCGTCGTCGGCGATCTCGTCCAGGTGTGAGTAGGCAATCGCCCGGCATCCCGCGAGCGTCGCACCCATCTCGTACGTCGGGTAGCTGATCGCCGGGTAGAGCACAGTGTCGCGGTCGGGAGTTCGCAGCTTCAAGTACTGCGGCGTCGACGCGACGAACTCCTTCGTACCCACCACGGCGGCGACCTCGGTGGCCGGGTCGACACTCGCTCCCAGTCGTCGTTCGATCCACTCAGCGACCGCACCGCGATAGCCCGCCGTACCGATCGACGGCGGATAGCCCCGCGCGGTGTCGCCGGTCGACAGGGCTTCGAGCACCGCGGCCGGCGGCGGGTCGCACGGTGTACCGATCGACAGATCGACCGCTCCCCCGTCGTGTCTGTTGGCGAGCTCGCTGATCTCGTCGAGCCGGTCGTAGGGATACGGCGGCGGGACGAATCCGGCCGACTTCGCTGAACTCATAGAGCCTCCGCGATCAATTGCGCGAGATGCACTGACTGCGCACGCGCCAGTTGTTCGACCTGGGTACGGCACGAGAATCCGTCGGCGAGCACGACCGCATCGTGCGGGGCGTTGCGCACGGCCGGCAACAGCGCCGTTTCGGCCACCGCCACCGACACTTCGTAGTGCCCACGCTCCACACCGAAGTTGCCCGCCAGCCCGCAGCAACCGCCCACTGCCGACACCTGCGCACCGGCCGAGCGCAACAACGCCTCGTCGGCCTCCCATCCCATGACGGCGTGGTGATGGCAGTGCGGCTGGGCCACAGCGCGGACGGAGGCGAGGTCGGGCGGCTCCCAGCCGGGCGTATCGCGCAGCAACTCCGCGAGCGTGCGAGTGGCCCGCGAGACCTGCTCGGAACGGCGGTCGTCGGCCAGCAACTCGGGCAGGTCACCGCGCAGCACAGCGGTGCACGACGGTTCGAGCCCGACGATCGGAATGCCTTGCGCCAGCGCGGGTTCGAGGACGTCGATGGTGTCGCGCAGCCGTTTACGCGCGCCGTCCAGCTGACCGGTCGAGATCCACGTCAACCCGCAGCACACCGGCTTCTCGGTGATGCGTACGGCGTAGCCGGCGTTTTCCAGCACGCGTACCGCCGCGAGCCCCACCTCCGGACAGAAATGATCGGTGAACGTGTCGACCCACAACAGCACAGGAGTGCCGGACTGCGACGGCGTGAACTGCGAGCGGAACGTCCGCCTCGCGAACGTGGGCAGCTCGCGCCGCGCGTCGATGCCGCCGAGCCGTTTCGCCAGGCCGGCAACGGCCGGACGCCGCAGCGTCGCGTTCGTGAAACGAGGCATCCGCGAAGCCAGTCGTGCGATGCGCGGCAGCCAGCCGAGGCTGTAGTGGGACGGCGGACGCAGCCGGCGCTTGTAGCGCTTGTGCAGCACCTCGGCCTTGTAGGTCGCCATGTCGACGCCGGCGGGACAGTCGGACGAGCAGCCCTTGCACGACAGGCACAGGTCGAGCGCCTCGTGCACAGCCTTGTCACGGAAGCCCTTCACCAGTGAGCCGTTCGCAAGCTCCTGCAGCACGCGCGCCCGCCCCCGCGTCGAGTCCTTCTCGTCGCGGGTCGCGAGGAACGACGGGCACATCACCCCGCCGGACGCCGTCGTGTCTGCGCGGCACTTACCGACGCCTACACACCGGTGCACCGCGGTGGAAAGGTCGTGCCCGTCGTGCGGGTACGCGAACGCCACGTGCGTGAGCGGACGCGCTGCCGGCACGCGCAGATCCGCCTCGACGAGGTTCGGATCGACGAGCACCCCCGGGTTCAGCAGGTTCGCCGGATCGAAGACGTGCTTGACGTGGCCGAAGGTCTCGATCGCCCGTGGTGAGTACATGTACGGCAGCAGCGCGCTCCGCGCCCGCCCGTCACCGTGCTCGCCCGACAACGAGCCGTGGTGACGGCCCACGAGCGCAGCGGACGCGACGACGAAGCGACTGAATGCGCGCGCACCGTCACGCAGCGGGAAGTCGATGCGGACGTGCACGCACCCGTCGCCGAAGTGCCCGTAGATCAGTCCGTCGAGGCGGTGCTCGCGCATCAGGGCGCCGAATTCGCGCAGGTACGCGGGTAACTGGTCCGGCGGGACGGCGGCGTCCTCCCATCCCGGCCATGCGGGGGCTCCGCCCGGCGTGCGGCCGCCGAGTCCCGCGCCGTCCTCGCGGATGCGCCACAGCGCGCGGGCCGCAGCACCGGTGACGACGGCCGAGTCGAGGCACCCGGAATCGGCGATCAGCTTCTCCGCCGCGCGCACGGCATCCTCGGGCGTCGGGCCCGACGTCTCGACGAACAACCAACCGTCGCCGCGCGGCAGCTCCGGCACCGCCGCGGCCCCACGGCGGTTCCGCACGACCGCGACGAGCCGGGCGTCCATGCCCTCGAGCGCGACGGGTGCGTGCTGCAGCAGGGCGGGCACGGCCTCGGCGGCCGCCGGCATGTCCGGGTAGCCCAGGACGGCAAGGGCGACCGAGGGCGGCGACTCGACCAACGCGACGGTCGCCCGGGTGAGCACGGCGAGCGTGCCCTCGGTGCCGACGAGGAACTTCGCCAGGTCGGCGCCGTTCTCCGGGAGCAGGTGCTCGAGCGAGTACCCGGACACCTGCCGCCGGAACCGGCCGAACTCGGTGCGGATCAGGGCCCGCTCGCGATCGACGATGCGCTGCAGCTCGGCGCCGAGCGGTCCCGCGGTGCCCAGCCCGTCCCGGCCGAACGCGCGCGCGCTCAACTGCGTGCCTCCGGCCGTCAGCACGTCGAGCTCGACGACGTTGTCGGCGGTGCGGCCGTAGCGCAGGGCACGCGACCCGCACGCGTTGTTACCGATCGCCCCGCCGATCGTCGCGCGCGCATGTGTCGACGGGTCGGGCCCGAACCGCAGCGCGTGCACGCTCGCGGCGGCGGTGATGTCGTCGAGGATCGCGCCCGGCTCGACACTGGCCGTGCGTGCTTCGGGGTCGATCGACAACACACGATTCAGATGCCGCGAGAAGTCGAGGACGATGCCCGGCCCGATCGAGTTGCCGGCCGTCGACGTTCCCGCGCCACGACTGGTCAGCGCAACACCGTGCTGGTGGGCAACGGCCAGGGCCGCAGCGACCTCGTCGGCATGACGCGGGAAGACGACAGTGCGTGGGACGACCCGGTAATTGCTCGCGTCGGACGAGTACTCAGCACGGCGGCGCGAGGACGTGTCGACGTCGGTGACCCCCGCAGCGCGCAGGGCAACCACCAGTTCGTCGCTCACACGATCCATTGTCCCGTACGCCCGATCAGAGCCGTCCCGCCTCGATGATCCGGCTGAGGAACTGCCGGGTGCGCGGTTCCCGAGGCGCGCCGAACACCTCTGCCGGCACACCCTGCTCGAGCACCCGTCCGCCGTCGAGGAAACAGACCTGGTCGGCGACCTCACGCGCGAACGCCATCTCGTGCGTGGCCACCAGCATCGTCATGCCCTCGCTCTTGAGCTCGCGGATCAGGCTGAGCACCTCGCCGACCAGCTCGGGGTCGAGCGCGCTCGTGACCTCGTCGAACAGCATCAGCCGCGGCTTGGCGACCAGCGCCCGCGCGATCGCGACCCGTTGCTGCTGCCCGCCCGACAGCTCGTCGGGGCGGGCGTTCGCCTTGTCGGCCAGCCCGACCCGCTTCAGCATGGCCATCGCCTCGTCCTCGGCCTGCGCACGCTTCATCTTGTGGACGCGGCGCGGGCCGAGCGTGACGTTGTCGATCACGCGGAGGTGAGGGAACAGGTTGTAGGCCTGGAACACGATGCCCACCTGGGTGCGCACCGCGTTCGCGTCGACACGCGGGTCGGTGATGTCGCGGCCGTCGAGTTCGATCACACCGTCCTCGACGACCTCGAGCAGGTTGATGCAACGCAGCAACGTCGACTTGCCCGAGCCGGACGCACCGATCAGCGCGGTGCAGGTGTGCTCCTCGGCGCTCAGATCGAGATTGTCGAGCACGACGCTCTTGCCGTACACCTTGCGCAGGCCGGTGATCTGCAACATCAGATGATCCCGCCGGCGACGCCGGCCCAGCCCTGCCGCCGCGCGATCCAGTCGGTGAAACGCGTCAGCGGCACCGTGAGCGCGACAAAGATCAACCCTGCCATCACCAGATGCACGAACTTGAAGTCCTGCGACTTCTGGTTCTCCGCGGTGAGCACCACCTCGATCACTCCGAGCACCGAGACCAGCGAGGTGTCCTTCTGCAGGCTGACGAAGTCGTTCAGCAACGGCGGCAGCACCCGGCGCACCGCCTGGGGGAAGACCACGTGGCGCATCGTCTGCGCGTGACTCAGACCGAGCGACCGTGCGGCAGCACGTTGTGAGGGGTGGATCGACTCGATCCCGGCCCGGAACACCTCGGCGACGTATGCGGTGTAGGTGAGGATCAGCGCGATGGTGCACAGCACGAACGGGCTGGTCGGTGCACCTTGCAGTTGCAGCGCCGGAACGCCGAATCCGACGAGATACAGCACGATCAGCAGCGGCAGGCCACGGAACACGTCCACATAGATCGTGGCGAGCACCCGCACCGGCAGCCAAACCGGCCCGCGCAGGGTGCGAACGATCGCGATCGTCGCCGCGAAGACGAGGATGAAGACCTCGGCGATGAGCATGATCTGCACGTTGAGCCACAGCGCGCGCAGCAGATCCGGCAACCCCTGCCAGCCCACGCTGAAGTCGAAGAAGTTGTTCTTCGTGTTCGTCCAGCCCGAGCTGGAGCCGACGACGAGCACGGCTGCAGTGACCAGCACGACCGTGCTCACCAGCGCAATGAGCGCCGACCGGCGTGACCGCGACCGACGGTAGGCGTCGCGCTTGCGTTGCAGCTCGGACGGCTGCCACCCGGTCGCCGTCATCGTCGGACCGCTACTTCAACACCGGCGCGCTGTCGGCCCGCGGCAGCCATTTGTCCTGCAGCTTCTTCAGCGTGCCCTTCGCCTTCAGGCTGTCGACCGCCTTGGACACGCACGACGTGAGCGGGCTGCCGTGCGGCAGCACGAGGCCGAACTGCTCCGGGGCACCGGCTACGGGCAGCTTGCCGAGCACCTTCGCGTCGGTGTCCTGCACTCCTGTCACGTAGAACGCCGTCGGCAGGTCGACCACGAGCCCGTCGACCTGCCCGTTCTTGAGCGCCTGCACGGCGAGGTCGTTGGTCGGGAACTCGCCCGGGCTGGTGCCCGGCTTGATGACGTTCGTGATCGCGTCGAGGCTCGTTGTGCCCTGCTGCGCCGCCAGCTTCGCGCCCTTGAGCCCGGAGATGGTGGTGACGTTCGCGTACTTGCTGCTCTTCGGTACTACAACGACCTGCGCCACGTCGTAGTAGCCGCTCGAGAAGTCGACGACCTGGGCCCGCTTGGCGGTTATCGACACCTCGTTGATGTCGAAGTCGTACTTGCCCGGCGCTCCCGCGACCACGCTGTTGAACGGCGCGACGACCCACTTCACCTGGCTCTGCGAGTAGCCGAGCTGCTTGCCGACAGCGAAGGCCACTGCAGACTCGAAGCCCTTGCCGTTGCTCGGCTTGTCGTCGACGAACCACGGGCCGTACGCCGGTGAGTCGGTGCCCACCGTGAGCGTGCCGCTGCTGTGGGTCTGCAGGGTCGCCGGGGTGCAGGTCGGTGCCGCACTTTTACTGTTGCTGTCGCTCGGCGCGGCACCGGCGGTGTTCGCCTGGGTCGTGGACGGCGTGCTCTTGGCGGAGCATCCTGACGCGATCAGAGCGACGCCGAGCAGACCGGCAACGAGAACACGTGATGACATGGCTTCCCCCGACGACAGTTGAATGCGCAGCGGAAGTCTACTGAGCGAAGCAGGAAGGCAGCGCTTCCCCGTCGAGAACGTGAGCGACCGCGGCGCGCGCGGCAACAGGGCCGACCAGGTTGCCGCTGCCGTTGTAGCCACCGATCGCCATCACGCCGTCATCCACCTGCGCGCACAGCGCACGGCCGTCGGTGTCCACCGTGAACCCGACGGACGCGGCCCAGCGATGCGTGATCGCGACGTCCTCCCCCGCCATACGGCCGGCGAGATCGGCAAGGTAACCCTGTACCTGCGCCGACGGTTCGGCGTCGTGGGTCCACTCGTCGTCGACGAACAGGTCGCGGCCGCCGCCGCAGAACACCCGCCCGGCAGCGTCCTGCTGGGCGTAGTCGTAACCCCACCGTCCGAACACAGGACAGGGCAGGCGACCCGGGGGTACCGGTTCGGTCGTGACCATCTGCAGGCGTGCGGTGCGAACCCGGTCGGCCAGCGCCGGCACGACGAGGTCGAGGCGGCCGTCGACGGCGACCAGGATCATCGCGGCGCTGATGGTGCCACGCTCGGTGCTCACCTTGCCGCGTTCGATCGCGGTGACCCGGGTGTGCTCGTGCAGTGCGGCCCGGTCGCGTAACTGCGAGGCGAGTCCGATGGCCCGGCGTGCGGGGTTCATCGCCGCGCCGTCCGGCAGGAAGAGGCCTGTGCCGAGCGGGCCCTCGTAGCGTTCGACCCCGATGCCGTGAGCGCGCAACGCGGCTTCGTGACGGTCGCAGTCACTGATCTCGGCCGCGCGGTCGACGGCTTCCGCGGCGGTCTGAGGTTCGCCGGGCAGACCGGCAAGGCGGATCGAGCCGACCCGGCGCACGACATCGGGGAGCTGGTGCTCCAGCCGATCGAGTTCGGCCATGGTGCTCTGGTAGAGCCACAGCGCGTCGTCCTCACCCCAGGCAGCGATCGCCACGTGCAGGCTGTCGTCGGCGCCCCCGACCAGGAGCCCGCCGTTGCGTCCGGCGGCACCGGCGGCGACGCGGCCCGCGTCGACGGCCACGACCGACAGTCCGCGCTCGGCGAAGGCGTCGACCGCTGCCAGACCGGACCCGCCCAGCCCGATCACGCACGCGTCGGCCGACACGTCCGCGTCGAGCGGCGCGAGGCCCGTCCAGTCGACGACCTCGGCGACGTCGTCCCAACCAACTGCCATCTATGGAAGTGCCAACTGCGACTTGCCGAGCACGACGACGCCGCCGTCGGACACGTGGTAGCGGGTCCGGTCGAGGTCTTGGTCGACCCCGATGTGCGCACCCTCCGGAACGACGACGTCCTTGTCGAGAATGGCACGGCGCACGACCGCGCCGCGTCCGATCTGGACGCCCTCCATGAGCACGGAGCCTTCCACGTAGGCACCCGCGTGCAACCGGACGTTCGGCGCGATCACGCTCTGCCGCACGGTCGCACCGGACACGATCGTGCCCGCTCCCACCACCGATTCCTGCGCGATACCGCCTTCGACGAACTTCGCCGGCGGCAGGTGCTCGTGGTGGGTGTAGATCGGCCACTGCTGGTTGTACAGGTTGAAGATCGGGTGCACCGCGACCAGATCCATGTGCGCGTCGTAGTAGGCGTCGATCGTCCCGACATCGCGCCAGTAACCCTTGTCGCGGTCCTCGGCACCCGGGACGTCGTTGTCCTTGAAGTCGTACACGTAGGCCCTGTCCTGCTTGACCATCATCGGCATGATGTTGCCGCCCATGTCGTGCACCGAGTCCTCGTCCTCGGCGTCCTCGCGCAACGCGTCGAGCAGAGCCTGCGTGGAGAACACGTAGTTGCCCATCGAGGCGTAAGCCTCGTCGGGGCTGTCGGGCAGGCCGGGCGGATCGGCCGGCTTCTCGAGGAAGCCGTTGACCCTGTAGTCGGGTGCGGAGTCGATGACCCCGAAAGCGGTCGCTTCCATGCGCGGTACGCGGATGCCGGCAACAGTCGCGGCGGCACCGGACTCGATGTGCTGCGCAACCATCTGGCGCGGATCCATGCGGTACACGTGATCGGCGCCGAACACGACGATGTAGTCGGGCTTGTCGTCGTAGATCAGGTTGGACGACTGCAGGATCGCGTCGGCGCTGCCGGTGTACCAGCGCGGGCCGAGCCGCTGCTGCGCCGGGACGGGTGTGATGTAGTCGCCGACGACCGTGGACATGCGCCATGTCTGGGTGATGTGGCGGTCGAGCGAGTGCGACTTGTACTGGGTCAGCACGCAGATGCGCAGGTACCCGGCGTTGACCAGGTTCGACAGCACGAAATCGATCAACCGGTAGTTGCCGCCGAACGGGACGGCCGGTTTCGCCCGGTCTGCGGTCAGGGGCCAGAGTCGCTTGCCCTCACCGCCCGCGAGGACGATGCCCAAAACTCGGGGCTCCCTGGCCATGGGCCAACCCTAACGCGCGGCGTGACACTGCGGGCTAGGGTCTGCGGCATGCGTGTTGCGGTACTGACGCGGGAGTATCCCCCTGAGGTGTACGGCGGCGCCGGAGTGCACGTCGAATTCCTGGTCCGCGAGCTGCGTCGCATCGTCGATGTCGAGGTGCACGCCTTCGGATCGCCGCGCGACGAACCCGACGTGCACGCCTACCACGTGCCGCCAGGGCTGGCCGAAGCGAACTTCGCGCTGCGCACGCTCGGCACCGATCTCGAGATTGCGGCTGCCCTCGCCGGGGCCGACGTGCTGCACTCGCACACCTGGTACGCGAACATGGCCGGGGTGTGGGGCGCTGCCATGCACGGCACGCCGCATGTGCTCTCGTCGCACTCGCTCGAACCGGCCCGGCCGTGGAAGGCCGAGCAACTCGGCGGCGGCTACCGCATCTCGTCCTGGGCCGAGCGGCAGGCCTACGAGACCGCCGACGCGATCGTGGCCGTGTCGTACGGCATGCGTGCCGACGTTCTCGATGCCTATCCCTTCGTCGACCCGGCCAAGGTCCACGTCATCCACAACGGCATCGACACCGAGCTCTACGCCCCCGCCACCGGCGACGACGTGCTCGACCGCTTCGGCGTCGATCGCTCGCGTCCGTCGGTCGTCTTCGTCGGGCGCATCACCCGGCAGAAGGGCGTCGCCCATCTGCTTAACGCCGCCGCGGCGTTCGACCCGGACATCCAGCTCGTCCTGTGCGCCGGTGCGCCGGACACCGCCGAGATCGCCGCCGAGACCGAGCGTGCAGTCGCCGCGCTGTCCGCCTCGCGCACCGGCGTGATCTGGATCCGCGACATGCTGCCGCGACCGCAGATCACCCAGCTGCTCACCCACGCGACCGTGTTCGTGTGCCCGTCGGTCTACGAGCCGCTCGGCATCGTGAACCTCGAGGCGATGGCGTGCGAGACCGCGGTCGTCGCGTCGGCGATCGGCGGCATCCCCGAGGTCGTCGCGGACGGGCTCACGGGGCTGCTGGTGCCGTACCTGGCCGTGCCGCCCGAGGAGTTCGAAGCCGGCCTCGCCGAAGCGGTGAACGCGCTCTGTGCCGACCCTGCCCGCGCCACCGCGATGGGACGGGCCGGTCGCGAACGTGCCGTCCACGAGTTCGGCTGGGACGCCATCGCGCACCGTACTGTTGAGCTCTACCAGTCACTGGTCTAACGAGGTCAGACGTTGACGCTTACGGGACGGGTCCGCCAGACGAGGCAGGCCGCCGCGATCGAGGGCCTGCTGCGCGAGGCGGACGGATTCCGGACGGCGCAGGAGGTCCATGACGAGCTGCGCCACCGCGGCGACAGGGTCGGCCTGACCACGGTGTACCGGCATCTGAATCTGCTCGCCGAGAACAACCTCGCCGACGTGGTGCACAGCGAGGACGGCGAGAGCCAGTTCCGGCTGTGCGGCGCCGCCGCCGAGACCCATCACCACCACCTCGTGTGCCGCGAGTGCGGCCGCTCGGTCGAGGTGGAGGGCCCCGAGGTCGAGGCGTGGGCCGAGCAGGTGGCCGCCGCTGCGGGTTACACCGAGATCAGTCACACGGTCGAGTTGTTCGGGTTGTGCGCGGAGCACTCACTCAGGCGATGAACGCGGCCGTGGCCGAGCCGGGAGCCACCTCGGTGAAGCCCGCGTCATGGACGACCGGCGCACCGCCGTCGAGGGCAGCGCGCCACTGCTGTGCCGAGGGGGTGCGGACGGCGAGTTCGAACCCGTCCTCGCGCCAGGCGCGTTGCTTGCGCCGGCGCAGGGAACGCCAGCCGAGCTGCGCGGCATGGCCGACCTGGGCCATCGCCTTGCCAGCGCTCATCTCGATGCCCGGCGACACGAGGATCAGCGGCCGGCGTTCGTCGGGGGCGGCCCGCTCGGCAGGGTCGTCCAGTTCGGTGCCGCCGACCTGAAGCTTGGCGAGCTCCGGCGGCCACCCGTCGAGCGGGACGGGCGGGTAGACGCGCACCTCGGCGCTGCGGCGCGGCACGGTGATGCCGGGAAGCGCAGTGGCGCGACGCCACTCGACCCCCCGCGCCCGCCGCACCACCTTGCGGATCCTGCTGCCGTCCCAGGCACCGACCGCCTCGATCCAGTCAGGGTCGTCGGTCGTGAGCATCGACAGCACCGCGATTGCCGCAGCCTCCAGCGCGTCCGTGCGGGCCGGCGGGGCGTCGCGCTCGAGGCGCACGACCAGCGGCAGCACCCACTCGTCGGTCATGCCGGCTCGCTCATGCCAGGCCGCTGACCCACTCGGCCAGCAGGCGGGCACCGAAGCCGGTGGCGCCGCGCGTACGGATGCCGTCGTCCTTGTCGGCGCGCGCCGGCCCCGCGATGTCGATGTGCGCCCACGGCAGCCCTGCGGTGAAGTGCTTGAGGAACAGCGCGGCAGTGATCGCGCCGGGGTTGCCGGGTGCGTTGTTCGCGTCGGCGACGTGCGAGTGCAGCTGGCGCTCGTACTCGGCGCTCAACGGCATGCGCCACAACTGCTCGCCGCTCACGCGTCCCGCGGCGACCAGTTGCTCAGCAAGCGTGTCCGTGGTGGCGAAGAAGCCGGCGGTGCGCGTACCGAGTGCGACCTTCATCGCGCCGGTCAGCGTCGCGACGTCGACGAGCATGCTCGGCCGCAACCGCGCGGCGGCATACGCGAGCGCATCGGCGAGCACGATGCGCCCCTCGGCGTCGGTGTTGGTGATCTCACTGGTGCGGCCGCCGTAGTGCCGCACGACGTCACCGGGCCGGTACGACGACGCCCCGAACGCGTTCTCTGCCGCAGGGACGAGCACGGTGACACGCACCGGCACCCGCGACTCGGCGATCACCCGCAGCGCGGCGAGCACGGCGGCGCCGCCGCCCATGTCGGTCTTCATCGTCTTCATGCCGTCGCCGGGCTTGATGTTCAGACCGCCGGTGTCGAACGTGATCCCCTTGCCGACCAGCACGACGTGGGGCGATGCAGCTGCGCCGCGCGGGCGCCAGGCGGCCTCGATCAGCCGCGGCGGCGCCACCGACGCGCCGCCTACGGCGAGCACACCGCCGAAGCCGCGTTCGGCCAGCCAGTCGGTGTCGTGGACGCGTACGGTCACGCCGAGCGGCGTGAGCATCCGGGTGGCCTGTGCGCCGAGCCACGCCGGCGTCTTGGTGTCGGACGGGGTGTTGGTCAGGTCGCGGGCCCATGCGGTCGCCGCGGCGGCGCGGCGGCCGCGCTCGACGGAGTCGGCGTCGTCGACCTCGGCGAGCTCGACCACGCGCCGGGCCGGAGCAGGTGCCGACGCGAGGGAGTAGCGGTAGCCGCCCAGGGTCAGCCCCTCGACGAAGGCGCGCAGCCGTGCGCCCGACAGCCCCGGCCGGGTCAGCACCGTGCGTCCGGCCGGCAGCGTGCGCGCCAGCGACGCGGCGGCGTCACGCAACGCGTCGGGCGACGCGGTCTCGACGACACGCTCGGAGGCGCCGCTCGATGCCGAGCCCGCTCGGGCCGCGAGGCGAACCTCGATCATTTCCGCGGATCCCCTTCTCCCGCACAGACGCGTTCGGCCCCGGACCGCGAGGTCCGGGGCCGAACGAGGTCAGGTGCTAGTTGCCTACCGACTTCAGCGCGTCACCCAGGGCTTCCGCCTCGTCGGCCGACATCTCGACCACCAGGCGTCCACCTCCTTCGAGCGGAACGCGCATCACGATCCCGCGCCCCTCCTTGGTGACCTCGAGCGGGCCGTCGCCCGTCCGCGGCTTCATGGCCGCCATGCGTACCTCCTCGGAAGGTGAGCCTCAGCGCTCACGCGGTCGTTGCTTGCACACATTCTCCCTGATCGGTGGGCGCACCCCAAATGGTGGGGTCGCGGTAACGTCCCACAGCGTGACCGACGAGCTGCTGATCGAGCGCGCCGAAGGCGTCGCGACGGTGACCATGAACCGCCCGGAGAGCATGAATTCGCTGTCCCTGACGCTCAAAGAGGCGCTGCTCGCGGAGCTGACCGAGATCGGGCGCGACGAGTCCGTGCGTGCGGTCGTGCTCACCGGCAACGGCCGAGGGTTCTGCGTCGGGCAGGACCTTCGCGAGCACGTCGAACTGCTCGACGCCGGCGATCCGGCCCCGCTGTCGACCGTCGTCCAGCACTACAACCCGATCGTGCTGGCCCTGGCCACCATGCCCAAGCCGGTGATCGCCGCCGTCAACGGCATGGCCGCCGGGGCGGGCGCCGGGCTCGCATTCGCCTGCGACCTGCGGCTCGCCTCGAACAAGGCCGGCTTCCTCATCGCGTTCGCCAATGTCGGGCTCACCCTCGACAGCGGGGTGTCGTGGACGCTGCCCCGCCTCGTCGGTGGGGCCAGGGCGACCGCGTTGTGCCTGCTGGCCGAGCCGATCAACGCCGACGCTGCGCTCGAGATGGGCCTGGTCAGCGCCGTGGTCGAGCCGGACCGGCTGCTTCCGGCCACCCAGGAGCTCGCCGCGCGGTTGGCGGCCGGCCCGACTGCCGCCTACGCCGCCATTCGCGAGTCGCTCGCCTTCGCCGCCACCGCGACCCTTGAGCAGGCGCTCGAGCGGGAGGCGCAGCTGCAGACCGACATGGGCACCAGCGAGGACCACCGCAACGCGACGGCGGCGTTCGTCGCCAAGCAGAAGCCGGTGTTCACGGGACGTTGAGTGGGCTCAGCCGGCCCGCCAGCACGTCGACACGTGGTCGTCGACCATGCCGGTCGCCTGCATCAGCGCGTAGGCCGTCGTCGGGCCGACGAAGCGCAGACCGCGCTTCTTGAGGTCCTTGGCCATAGCCGTCGATTCGGGCGAGGTCGAGGCGATGTCGGCCAGCGACTTCGGCCGCCGGTGAGCGGCCGGTGCGTACGACCAGAGCAGCTCGTCGAGCCCCTCGTCGACGCAGGCGCGCACGGCCCGCGCGTTGCTGATAGTCGCCTCGATCTTGGCCCGATTGCGGACGATGCCCGCGTCGGCGAGCAACCGTTCGATGTCGTGTCCGTCGAACGCGGCGACCGCATCCACGTCGAAGTCGGCGAAGGCCGCACGGAACGTCGACCGCTTACGCAGGATGATCAGCCAGGACAGCCCTGATTGGAACGCCTCCAGCGAGAGCCGCTCGAACAGCTCCCGCTCGCCGTGCAGCGGTGTGCCCCACTCGTCGTCGTGATAGGCGACGTATTCGGGAGCCGACGTGGCCCATCCGCAGCGCGGCCGGTCAGACGTCATCGGGATCGGCATGCCGCGCCGACGTCGCCGGCGGCGCCCAGCTCAGCCGCTCCTGTTCCTCGGCCGCACCGCCGCGCAGCCGGGCGATCTCGGCGTCGCGCCGGTCGAGTTCCTCGGAGAGCCGATCGAGCAGCCGGTCGGTCTCGGCGAAGCGATAGCCGCGCAACGCGACCGGCAACCGCGCGGCCGAGACATCGGCCGCGGTCAGCGGCCGCGACGGCGGCTCCCAGAGCGGCTCGTCACGCAGTGGCGGCGCGATCTGCTCGCCCGCGGGCAGCACGTACGCCGCTAGCAGGAACAACGCGGCCGCGATCACGATGGCCAGCAGCCCGAAGCCCACCAACGTCAGCACGGGTCGATCGTGTCACGACAGCACGTCCGGGACCCACCGGGTGTGGTGCACTGACCGACATGTCTGCTCCCGTCCTGGTCGAACGCGCCGGTCCGGTCGCGATCGTCCGGCTGAACCGTCCCGAGCGCCGCAACGCCCTCGACTCGGCGACGCTGGCCCTGCTCGACGAGTCGCTGACCGAACTGGCTGCTGAGGACGCCCTGCGGGCACTCGTGTTCTCGACGACGGACGTGACCGCGCTCTGCGCCGGAGCCGACATCGCCGAACAGCTCGATCACGGCGCCGGGGTGGCGCGCATGGCGGCGTTCACCCGCCTGTACCGCTGGCTGGACGAGTTCCCGGTGCCGGTCGTCGCGGTCGCGGTGGGCAACTGCGTCGGCGCGGGAGCCGAGATCGTGGCCGGCGCCGATCTGCGGGTCGGCGGCGACAACCTGCGTCTGGCCTGGGCCGGCGCACGGCTCGGCGTGCCGGTCGGGCCGGCCCGGCTCGTCCCGCTCGTCGGGCTGGGCGCGGCCAAGGATCTGGTGTTCACCGGGCGCACGATCAGCCTGGACGAGGCACTCGAGCTCGGCATCGTGCAGCGCGCGTGCGCCGCCGGCGCCGCGGAGGCCACCGCGGTCGAGCTCGCCGGCCAGCTCGCGGCCCAGCACCCGCAGGGTCTGCGCGTCCTCAAACTGATGTTCCGCGAACTCGAGGGGTCGGCGCGCCGCATGGCCTACGAGAACGAGCGGCTCATGCGCTTCCAGGAACACGGCACGGGTATCCCCCGCGGTCGCTGACCGGCCCGCCGCCGGTCGTCGACGTCCTCGGGAGTGTCGGCTCCGGTTCGCTGCAGGTAGATGACGACGCGACGAGCGTCAACGCCAGCAACCCGCTGACCACGCCGGCGCCCACCCCACGCCGCTGGCACTGTTCGGCTTGCCCAGCCAGTCGGCGACCGATGCGCCGAGCGGACGGGTCAGCACGTAGGCCCACCAGAACGCCACCACGGGATTCAGCGTGCCGAAGCGGTACCACAGCGCAGGCACCGCGATCAGCGCCGCGAACAGCAGCACCGAGGGCAGGTACCCGAGCCCGAACGAATTCGCCGTGAGATCGCCGACCGCCGTGCCGAGCGCGAAGGTGGCGACGACGGCCGCCCAGTAGAACAGCTCGCGTCGCCGCGTCACGATGCTGTGCACCGACAGCGTGCCTTCGGTGCGGTGCCAGGTCATGAACACGCCGGCGAGGACGAGCACGAACAGCGCCGCCGACGCCGGGTACGGCACGCCGAAACCGACGTGCAGCACGTCGGCCGCCATCGTCCCGAACACGCCGACCATCGCCACGGCGAACCAGTAGCGCGCGGCGGCGTAGCGCGGCGCGCGGAGCTGCACGATCAGCGCCACGCAGAATGCGACGAACCCGAGCAGCACGGCCACGACCGGGCTCAGGGCGTGCACGAGGAAGTCCGACGTCGACTCCCCCATCGCCGTCGTGAGCGCCTTGGTGATCCAGAAGACGACGGCGACGCGGGGCACCTTGTTGAGGCCGAGCGAGCGAACCTGCTCGCCCGTGGTGAGCGTGGTCGGGCCGAAACGGGGCGGGGTCACAGCATGAAACCGTGACACGCGATCACTGAGGACCGGGACTTCGGCTTAGGAAGCGTTCATCCCGATGCTCGCCAACACCTCGTCTACGGTGGTCGCGCGCACGAGTGCATTCAGCGCATCGGTGCGGACGAAACCGCGGTCGGTCAGATCGTCGAGCCAGGCCCACAACGGGGCGAAGAACCCGTCCGGGTCGAGCACGACGACCGGCTTGTCGTGCATGCCGAGCGTGCGCGAGGTCCACATCTCGAACAGCTCCTCCAGCGTGCCGAGCCCGCCCGGCAGCGCCACGAACGCATCCGGCACGCGACTCCATGACCCGCTTCCGCTCACGCATCGTCTCGACGACGATCAGCTCGTCCGCGTCGTCATCGGCGACCTCGCGCGACATCAGGTGCTCGGGGATGACCCCGACCGTGCGTGCGCCGTTGGCGCGGGCCGCGCGGGCGAGCGCGCCCATCATCGACACCCGTCCCCCGCCGGAGACGACGTCGTGGCCGGCAGCCGCGAGCCGCGCGCCGACGTCGCTCGCGAGCGCGATGTGCGCCGGGTCGATCGCATCCGAGGACGAGCAATAGACGCAGACCGCGCTCATGCGGTGATCACCGGGCGATCATCTGCGCACGGCGTCGCGCTCGGCCGCCACGACGCCGCCTCGGCGGCCTCGTGGTCGCGCGCGCCGACGATCTGCGCGACCGCGTCGTCGACGTCGTCGGTGAGATGGATCAGGTCGAGGTCGGGCGCGGCGATCTTGCCGCCGGGCAGCACCGACGAGCGCAGCCAGTCGACGAGCCCGCCCCAGTACTTCGTGCCGAACAGCACCACCGGGAACCGCGTCACCTTGCGCGTCTGCACGAGGGTCAACGCCTCGAAGGTCTCGTCGAGGGTGCCGAATCCGCCCGGCATGATCACGAACGCCTGGGCGTACTTCACGAACATCGTCTTGCGCGCGAAGAAGTACCGGAAGTTGATGCCGATGTCGACCCACTCGTTGAGGCGCTGCTCGAAGGGCAACTCGATGCCCAGCCCGACAGAGATCCCGCCCGCCTCGCACGCGCCGCGGTTCACGGCCTCCATCGAGCCCGGGCCGCCGCCGGTGATCACGGCGTAGCCGGCCTCGGCCAGCGCCGCGCCGAGCGCGACGCCGGCCGCGTACTCGGGGGAATCCTGCGGCGTGCGCGCCGACCCGAAGACCGAGACCGCCGCGGGCAGCTCGGCGAGCAGCCCGAACCCCTCGACGAACTCGGCCGTGATGCGCTGCACGCGCCACGGGTCGGTGTGCACCCAGTCGGACGTCCCGCGCGAGTCGAGCAGGCGCTGATCGGTGGTGCCGGCGCCGATCTGCGCGCGCCGCAGCAGGACCGGGCCGCGCTGGTGCTCGCTGCGGTCCTGCGGTGCTGGTCGTGCTCGGTCACGCGCCAACGCTCAGCTGCCGAGAGGAACGCCACGAGCGCCGCCTCGGTCGCGCCGATGCGCTCGATGACGACGTGTTCCTCGGGCTTGTGGGCGAGGTTCGGGTCGCCCGGGCCGAAATTGACCGCCGGGATCCCGAGTTCGCCGAAGCGCGCCACGTCCGTCCAGCCGAGCTTGGCCCGGGGCGGCCGCCCGACCGCCGCGACGATCGCCCGCGCGAGCGCGCCGTCCAGGCCCGGACGGGCGGCGGGCGCAGAGTCGGTGAGCGTGACGTCGAACCCGGCGAACACGTCGCGCACATGCTCGAGCGCCTCGGCCTCCGACCGATCGGGGGCGAAGCGGAAGTTGACGGTGACCGTGCACTCGTCGGGCACCACGTTGCCTGCCACTCCCCCGGTGACGAACACGGCGTTGAGCCCTTCGCGGTAGGTCAGCCCGTCGACGTCGACCTCGCGGGCCCGGTAGTCGGCCAGCCTCGCGAGCACCGGCGCGGCGGCATGGATCGCGTTCTCGCCCAGCCACGAGCGCGCGCTGTGCGCCCGCTTGCCCGTCGAGCCGCACCTCGACGCGCAGCGTGCCCTGGCAGCCGCCCTCGATCAGGCCGTCGGTCGGTTCGAGCAGCACCGCGAGATCGCCGGCCAGCAGGTCGGGCCGTTCGCGGGCGAGCGCGCCCCAGCCCGTTGCGGGCGGCCTCGACCTCCTCGCAGTCGTAGCAGACGAACGTCAGGTCGACCCGGGGGTCGAGGGCCGCCGTCCCGACCAGATGGGCGACGCGCAGCAGTACCGCCACGCCCCGACTTCATGTCGGACGTGCCGCACCCGAACATCAGGTCGCCGTCGACCCGCGAGGGCACGTTGGCGGCGATGGGCACGGTGTCGAGGTGGCCCGGCCAGCACCAGCCGCTGCGCCCGTCCCAGCTCGGTGCGGGCGACGACGACGTTGCCGTCGCGCTCGACTCGCAGGGCGGGACAGGCCCGCAGGGCGCTCTCGACCAGGTCGGCCAGGCGCGCCTCGTCACCCGACACCGACTCGACGTCGACGAGGGCGGCGGTGAGCGCGGCGGCGTCGGCGCTGAGATCGAGCATGAGCTGAGCCTAGGACCATCCCTCGCGCCGCCCTTGACTACTGTCTGAGCGGTGGACGCAACCGCATGGGGACACGGCCTCGCGACCGTCACCGCCGACGGACGCACGCTCGACGCCTGGTATCCGGCGCCCGCCCTCGGGCCGGCACCGGACGGCGCCGCGGCCCGACGAGCAGCTCGTCGCGCTGACCGGCGCGGACGCGAGCGCCCAGGCGCGCGGAGTGCGCCTGGAGTCGTGCACTGCGAGATCGACCTCGACGCGGCGCCGGCGTCGACCGCCGACGCCTACCTGCGGCTGCACCTGCTCTCGCACCGCCTCGTGCGGCCCCGCGAGCTCAACCTCGACGGCATGTTCGGGGTGCTGCCCAACGTCGTCTGGACCAATCTCGGGCCGTGCGCCGTCGAGGGTTTCGAGCAGACGCGGGCTCGCGCTGCGCCGGCTCGGGCCCGTGCACGTGCTCGGCGTCGACAAGTTCCCGCGGATGGTCGACTACGTGCTGCCCGACCGGGGTGCGCATCGCCGACGCCGACCGGGTGCGGCTCGGCGCGTACCTGGCGCCGGGCACGACCGTGATGCACGAGGGCTTCGTGAACTACAACGCCGGCACGCTCGGCTCGTCCATGGTCGAGGGACGCATCTCGGCCGGTGTGGTCGTCGACGACGGCTCGGACGTGGGCGGCGGCGCTTCGATCATGGGCACCCTGTCCGGCGGCGGGCGGGAGCAGATCAGCGTCGGCAAGCGCTGCCTGATCGGCGCGAATGCCGGCATCGGTATCTCGCTCGGCGACGACTGCGTCGTCGAGGCGGGCACCTACATCACCGCGGGCGCCAAGGTCGCGGTGGCCGGCGGCGGTGCGGTCAAGGCGGCGACCCTCTCCGGGCAGCCCGGCCTGCTGTTCCTGCGCAACAGCGTCACCGGAGCGCTCGAGGCCCGCCCGCGCCAGGGCACCGGGGTGGCGCTGAACGACGTGCTGCACGCCAACGCCTGAGTCCGTCCCATGGCCGCTCGCAGAACGAAGGTCACCGTTGCGCTCGTCGTGGTGGCCGCGGTCGCCGTCGCGGCCGTGGTGGCCGGACGGGCTGTCGTGCACGCCTTCCAGAGCCATTTCACGTCCACCGGCTGCACGGTCGGCGGCTACGACCTCGACACCGACCAGGCATCGGTCGCCGCCCAGATGGTCGGTGCCGCGACGAAGTTCCGGCCCCACCTCCCGGATCATGCGAGCGTGCTGGCGCTGATGGCCGGGTTGCAGGAGAGCAAGCTCACCAACATCGCGCCGAACGCCGGCGACCGTGACTCGGTCGGGGTGCTGCAGCAGCGGCCGTCCCAGGGGTGGGGCCATCACCAGGCCGCGGTGCTCACCGACGTCACCGAGGCGACCCGCGAGTTCCTCGCGGCGCTGGTGAAGGTGCCGCACTGGCGCACGCGTCCCGCCGCCGACGCCATCCAGGCCGTCCAGATCTCGGCCGACGGCAGCGCCTACGCGCAGCACGAGAGCGAGGCGACGGCGCTGGCCCGCGCCTTCCTCGGCCGCAGGCCCGCGGCGATCAACTGCTCGTTCGACAAGCCCACCCTGGTGGCGAGCACCGCGAAGGTCGTCGCGATGCTGCGGCACCAGCTGCCCGTGAACGCGCCGCGCCGCGCACGGCACCGTGATCCGCGTACCGGGCGCCGGCTGGCAGACCGCGGCCTGGTTCGTCGCGAACGCCGACCGGCTCGGAATCGACTCGGTCGCCTACGGCCGCAAGCGGTGGTCACGGGCAGACGGCTGGAAATCCGCCGCCGCGCAGCGCGGCGCCGTGGTCGCGACGATGGCGAGCGTCTGACCGGGCCGACAGGCTCGAGGTCAGTGCCCTCTGCTCCTGCGGCGGCAGGGCCTTGATGAACGCGGGGTCGTTTTCGGTCTTGCCGACCTTCGACGCCCCGCCGGGCGAGCCGAGCTCGTCGAAGAAGTCGACGTTGGCCGCCGTGTAGTCGTTCCACTTCTCGGGGAGGTCGTCCTCGTAGAAGATCGCCTCGACCGGGCAGACCGGCTCACAGGCACCGCAGTCGACGCACTCATCGGGGTGGATGTAGAGCATCCGGGCGCCCTCATAGATGCAGTCGACCGGACACTCCTCGATGCAGGCCTTGTCGAGCAGGTCCACACAGGGCTCGGCGATCACATATGTCACTGCGGTCCTCCGGGGCGAATTAGTGGCGGCACCTAGTATGCCGAACGTGCTCGAGCAACGGTTCCTGGGTCGTCGCGTCACGGTGCGCCGGGTGCTCGGCCGCAATGCCGAGGGTCGCATGCAGTACGGCGACGTCGTGGGTGATCTGGTCCATCTCGACGACGTGCTCGCCGTCATCGACTCGCGCCACGGGCAGGTCGAGGTGCCCGTCGCCTCGATCATGATCGCCAAGCCGGCGCCCCCATCGACCGCCGACGAACTCGCGCTCGAGGCGATAACCGCCGCCGGCTGGCGCGCCGCCGACACCGGCCACGTGGGCGGCTGGTTGCTGCGTGCCAGCGGCGGCTTCACCGGCCGCGCCAACTCGGTGCTGCCGCTGCGCCCACCCGGGATGCCGCTCGACGAGGCGCTGACGCAGGCCCGTGCCTGGTACCACCGACACGGGCTCCCGTTGCGGCTGCAGCTCCCCAGCGAGGCACGGCGGCTGCTCGACGCCGAGCTCGGTGAGCGGGGCTGGCCGATCCAGTACGGCGCGCTGGTCATGGCGGCCCGCCTCGACCAGGTGCACGCCGCCGCCCGTCCCGACGTGCAGGTGCAGCTCGAGAGCGTTCCCGACGACGCCTGGTTCGCCCGGTACCGCGACGGTGCGGGCGCGAGCGAGGCCGCGCAGGGCCTGCTGACGCGTCACGACGAGGTGGTCTTCGCCTCCGTCCGCGACGGCGACCGGTGTGTGGCGATCGGACGCGGCGCGATCGACGCGGGCTGGCTCGGTGTGACGGCGGTCGAGGTCGACGCGTCGCAGCGCCGTTCCGGGCTGGCCAGCGCGGTCATGACCGCTTTGTGGCAGTGGGGACGCGGCCGTGGCGCCACCCACGGCTACCTGCAGGTGGCCGACGACAACGACGCCGCCATCAGCATGTACACCGGCCTCGGGTACTGGGTGCACCACGACTACCGCTACCGCATCGATCCGGACGACGTGGCGACCGAGGACGACGCAGACGAGACGGACGACTAGTTAGGCTCAGCGGTATGGCCAAGACGCCCCCGGAGAACAGCAAGCTGCTCGTCATCTCGTTCGAGGACGGGTTGCGGGCCCAGGAGTTCCTGCTCGCGGTCGCGCGCCTGCAGCACAGCGACGAGATCCAGCTGCACGACGCGGTGCTCATCGCGCGCGACGCGGACGGCAAGTCGCACGTGCGCGAGACCACCGACGTCACGCCGGGCCAGGCCGGCATCGGCGCCGGTGTGTGGGGGCTGCTGCTCGGCACGCTGTTCGGCGGTCCGATCGGCGGCCTCGTCGTCGGCGCGGCGTCGGCCGGTGGCGGGGCGTTGATGGCCAAGCTGGTCGACACCGGCGTCAAGGACGAGACGATCCAGCAGCTGCGCAGCACCGTGCCGCCCGGGCGGGTCGCCGTGGCGCTGCTCGTCAGTCACGTGTCCGTCGCCGACCTGCAGCGCGAGCTGACCCGGTTCCCGCACGCCGAGCTGGTCGAGACCGACCTGCCGGACGCCTCGGTGGCCGCGGTGCAGCACGCCCTCGACGAGGCCAACCGCGAGCCGTTCACCGGCTAGCGCGCCTGCTCAGCGGCGCGGCGTGTTGAGCACGACGATCGTGCCGAAGCCGGCGATGGCGCCGGCGAACAGCAGCCCGTAGTAGGCGTACTGCTGGCCGTAGATGCCCAGCACGAAGATGTCGCCCTCCGGGCGGTTATAGAGCGTCGGGACGAGAATCACCAGCAACCACAGCGCCACCGGCGCCACTGCGCCGCGGGTCGTGCCGACGACGGCTTTCGCCAGCCGCGGCAGGGCGAGGTTGCCGACGATGGCGGCGACGATCACGACCGGGACGATGACTTTCCCGACGTAGAAGCGCCCGAGGAACAGCAGTTCCAGCAGAGCTGCCAGCGCTGCCGACGCGCACACCAGCACGAACGACGCCCACTCGGCGGCGCCGCGGTCACCGGCCACGTCGGCTACCGGCCGATCCCGGCGAACAGGTCGGTCTCGCGGCCGTCGTCGTTCCGCTCGGCGCCGAGCTCACCGCGCACCAGGCGGTAGTACTCGACCGTCAGGAACTCCAGACCGATGTTGTTCGAGAGCGCGAAGAACGGCCCGTCCACGGCGATCTGGGTGGCGTGCGCCCGCATCGCGGCGTCCTTGTGCTGCCCGAACGCCGCGCCGTCGATGACCGTGGTGATCTCGTGGTCGGGGTTGCCCATCGGCAGGTCGTCGGCCGACTCGGCGCCGTCGAAGAACGTCTCGTCACCGGCAGCGCGCAGGGCCTCGATGCCGCGTTGCAACACCGACTTCGGGATCGCCGTCCAGTAGATCTTGGCGACGGTCCACGGTTCGCCGCCGTCGCCCGGCTCGGCGGCACGATCGGCGGCGGCCATGGCCACGCGGTGCGCCATGATGTGGTCGGGATGGCCGTAGCCCCCGTTCTCGTCGTAGGTGACGAGCACCTGCGGACGCGTCTCGCGGATCACGGCGGCGGCCTGGTCGACTGCTTCGGCGAACCGTTTCCCGTCCGAGGCGCAGGACCAGAAGGCGCGCGGGTCGTCGTTGCCCGGCGTGCCCATCATGCCGCTGTCACGCCACCGGCCGGCCCAGCCGAGGAAGCGGTGGTCGGTGACGCCGAGCGCGCGCATGGCAGCGGCGAGCTCGCCGATGCGGTACCCGCCGAGCTGGTCACCGCGGTCGGCCGCGAGCCCTTCCCACTCGGGGACGAGCACCTCGCCGAGCTCACCCAGCGTGCACGTCAGCAGCGTGACGTGCGCGCCTGCGGCGGCGTAGCGCGCCATCGTGGCGCCGGTGCCGATCGTCTCGTCGTCGGGATGGGCATGTACCAGCAGCAGCCGGTTGTCACTGGTCATCGCTTCCGAACAGTACTGGTGCGTGCCTAAACGGTATGACCGCCGACCACGACCTGGCCCTCTTCGTCCACCTCGGCGTCGCGGCCGAGCCGCGTCGGTTCGCGGCGCCCGTCCGACGGGGCGCACACCATCGGCTGGGACGCCTGCTCGTCGGTGGGCGCGCTCGTCGGCCACTGGACGAGCTGCGGGCGCAGCTCGTCACCGGTCGATGTGACGTCGAGGATGTCGGTGCGGGCACCGGCGAAGTGACACGCGACGGTGTGGTGGTCGAACTTCGCCTCGAGCGGCGGCTCGATGTTGACGCACCACTCGCGTTGGGAGTTGTTGAGCTCGCGGGCGAACTTGGGGCAGCGCGTGCGGAAACGGCAACCGCTCGGCGGATTGACCGGGCTGGGCACGTCGCCGGTGAGGAGGATGCGCGTGCGCTCGCGTTCCTTCACGGGGTCGGGCAGCGGGATCGCCGACATCAGGGCCTGCGTGTAAGGGTGCGCCGGACGCCGGAACAGCTCGTCGACATCGGCAGACTCGACGACCTTGCCCAGGTACATCACCACGATGCGGTCGGCGATGTGCCTGATGACCGACAGGTCGTGCGAGATGAACATGTACGACAGGCCGTACTCGGCTCTGCAGGTCTTCGAGCAGGTTGATGACGCCCGCCTGGATCGACACGTCGAGCGCCGACACCGGCTCGTCCAGCACGAGCAGCTTCGGCTTGAGCGCGAGCGCCCGCGCGATCCCGATGCGCTGGCGCTGCCCGCCGGAGAACTCGTGCGCGTACCGCGAGCCGTGCTCGGGGTTCAGCCCGACCTGCGCGAGGAGGTCGCGCACCTGATCGTTCCCGCCGTTGCGGTAGCTGCCGTGGATGCGCAGCGGCTCGGCGACGAGTTCCTTGACCGTCATCCGCGGATCGAGGGACGCGAAGGGATCCTGGAACACGATCTGCATGTCGCGGCGCAACGGCCGCATCTGCTTCGTCGACAGCTTGGTGAGGTCACGTCCCTGCCACACCACCTCGCCCGCCGAGGCCTGGATCAGGTTGAGCACGAGCCGTCCGGTCGTCGTCTTACCGCAACCGGACTCACCGACGATGCACAACGTCTCCTGGTCGTGGATGTCGAACGACACGTCGCACACGGCGTGCACATCACCGATCTTGCGGCGGATCAGACCGCTGGAGCGGATCGGGAAGTGCTTCGACAGCCCCTTGACCGACAGCACCGGATCGCCCGTGGGCTTGGTGGCGCTGTCACTCGGCACGTCGGCCTGGTGGGCCGGCTGGTGCTCGGTCTTGCCGAGATTGAGGCCGGACGTCGGCGTACTCATGATGGTTCCTCGGTCGGGATCGCGTCGGTGTTCGCCTGGTCGCCGAAGAGATCGGCGGCGCTGGTGCTCGCCGTCCGGTCGCGGAAGTGGCACGCGGAGGCGTGTCCGGTCTCGCCGATCTCGAGGAGCGCGGGCTCTTCGTGGTCGCAGATGTCCTCGGCGAGCGGGCATCGCGGCGTGAACGGGCAGCCGGGCGGCAGGTTCAGCAGCGAGGGCGGCGATCCCTTGATCGGCGTGAGCCGCTCCTGGCGCTCCTGGTCCATGCGCGGCAGTGAGCCGAGCAGCCCGAGGGTGTACGGCATCCGCGGGCGGTAGAACACGTCTTCGGTGGTGCCGGTCTCGACGAGCTTGCCCGCGTACATCACGCTGATGCGCGCGGCATGCCCGGCGATGACGCCGAGGTCGTGGGTGATCAGGATCAGCGCGGCGCCGCTGGCCTCGCGTGCCGCCTCGAGCGCCTCGAGCACCTGCGCCTGGACCGTGACGTCGAGGGCCGTGGTCGGCTCGTCGGCGATGATCACGTCCGGGTTGTTGGCCATCGCGATCGCGATGACCACACGCTGGCGCATACCGCCGGACAACTCGTGCGGATAACTGTCGACGCGCTGTTCGGGGAACGGGATGCCGACGAGCCCGAGCAGCTCGATCGACCGGTTGCGCGCCTCGTGCTTCGACACGTCGTTGTGCGACAGCACGGCCTCGGAGATCTGGAAGCCGATCGTGTAGACGGGGTTCAGCGAGGTCAGCGGATCCTGGAAGATCATCGCGATCCGGTTGCCGCGCAGCTCCGAGTAGTCGTGCTCCTGCAGACCGAGCAGCTCGCGTCCGCGGAAGCGCACCGAGCCGCTGATCCGGGCGTTCTTCGGCAGCAGTCCCATGACGGCAAGCGAGCTCACCGACTTTCCCGAACCCGACTCGCCGACGATGCCCATCGACTCGCCGGCGCGCACGGTGTAGCTCACGCCGCGGACGGCGTTGACGATGCCGTCGTCCGTCGGGAACGAGACCGTCAGGTTGTCGATGACCAGCAGGGCGTCGTCGTCGGGCTTGCCGTCAGGCTGCTTGCTCGGGTCGACCTCGAGGTCGATCGTCATCGTCTCTCTCTCGTCTGCCGGGGGTCCAGGGCGTCACGAAGTCCGTCACCGATGAAGTTGACGGTGAGCGCGATCAAGATGATGAACAGGCCCGGGAAGTAGAACAACCACGGCCGCGTGTCGACGGCACCCTTCTCGTTGGTGATCAACAGGCCCAGCGAGGTGTCGGGCGACTGGATGCCGAAGCCCACGAACGACAGCGCGGTCTCGAGCAGGATGCCCGCCGCCACCAGCAGGGTGGCGTTGACGATGAGCACCGCAAGGGTGTTCGGCAGCAGGTGCCGGAACATGATCCGCAGGTTCGACGCACCTAGTGCTCGCGACGCCTCGATGAACTCGCGCTCTCGCAGTGAGAGCACGACACCGCGCACCACGCGGGCGACGTACGGGGCCGACACCGCGGCCAGCACCAGACCGATCAGGGTGAGAGTGCCGCTGCCGTTGCGTGCCAGCGCCGCGGCCAGCGCCAGTGCCGGGATCGTCAGGATCAGGTCGGCGAGGCGCATCAGCCCGGAGTCGACCCAGCGACCGAAGTAGCCGGCCACGATGCCCCACACCGCTCCGGCGCCGGTCCCGATGAACGCGATCATGAACGACACCTTCAGCGACTGCTGGGTGCCACGCATGACCAACGCGACCTCGTCGAAGCCGGTCTCGTCCGTGCCGAACGGGTGCGTCGGGTTCGGCGGCTGGTCGATGTCGTTGGTGTAGTGCAGATAGGAGTACTTCCAGAAGATCGGCCCGACGAACGCGAACAGCAGCAACAGGATGAACACCACGAGGCTGACGGTCGCGAGGCGGTGCTTGAGGAACCGGCGGGCGGCCTGGCTCCACTGGCTGCGTTCCTTGACGGTGAACTCGCGCTCGCGGCGCCCGCCCTCCGGCCGCTGTTCCGTACCGGTGGCAGTCTGCTCGTTGATCTCAAGCATGGCGGATCCTCGGGTCGAGAACGCCGTAGAGGATGTCGGCGACCAAGTTGAACAGAATCACGATGGCGGCGGTCACGAGCAGCCAGCCGAGCATCACGTTGAAGTCGATGTTCTGCAGCGCCTTGATGAAGAGGTTGCCCATGCCGTGCCACTGGAAAACGAACTCCGTCACGATCGCGCCGCCGAGCAGCGCGGCCGCGTCCAGCGCGGTGACCGTCGTCAACGGGATCAACGCCGTGCGCAGTGCGTGGCGCACCAGCACCCGCCGCGGGCTCAGCCCCTTGGCGCGGGCCAGGCGCACGTAGTCGCTGTTGAGCACCTCGAGCATCGATGCGCGGGTGAACCGAGACCACGAGGCGTAGGACACCAGTCCGAGCGTGATCACCGGTAGCAGCAACTGCGCGAGCAGGTAGTGCGGGCTCGTCCACGACTGCGGCTCGTACAGGGTGAGGAACACCTGGCTGCCGACCTTGTCGTTGAACCACACCCCGCCCTGCTTCAGCAGCAGCGCCAGCCAGAACGTGGGCATCGACAAGAACACGAAGCTCAGCAACGTGCTCGAGTAGTCGAGCACGCTGTACTGGCGGACTGCGCTCAGCACACCGGTGAGGATGGCGAGGATCAGCGCGATGACGACGACGCACAGCACCAGTCGCGTCGTCACCCACAGCGCACTGAACACGTCGCTGCGCACGTTGTCGTGCCCCTGCACCGGTTCACCGAAGTTCCAGTGCAACACGATGTTCGAGATCCAGTGCCAGTACTGCGCCAACCATGGGCGGTCGAGCCACAGGCGGTGGGTCTCGCTGTCGATGAGGGATTGGGGAGGAAGCGGATGCCGCCCCTTCAGGTACTGCAGCGGGTCACCGGAGAACTTCACGATGACGAACGTCAGCACCGTCGATGCGATGAGTACCGGGATGGAGATCAACAGTCTCCGGATAACGAATACCAACATGGGTGACGTTGACCTCCGAATCCGCTCGATCCCCGGGGAGCGGTTGCTCCCCGGGGACCGACGAGGTAGCCGGGTCGCCCCAGCCTAGACCTTTCGGGCTGGGGTGGCTCAGGAAGCCTTGAAGCCCCAGTCCTGGACGTTCACCGGCGGGCCGGAGCTCGTCGCGTTGTCGCGGATGTTCACGACGTTGTCGTACGCGGCGAGGAACGTCGGCTTCTGGTACAGCGGCAGTTCGTAGGCGTCCTTGGTGAGCAGGACGTCCGCCTGGTTCATGAGCTTCTGCACCTGGGCCTGATCCGTCGACTGAGAGGCCTGGTTGATCAGCTTCTCGACCTGCGGGTCGTTGTTCGCGCCGTAGTCGGCACCACCCTTGAGCTCGTAGATCTGCTGGGCACCGGCGACGACGAACGGAGCACCAACCCAGGCGAACACGATCATGTCGTAGTTGCCGTTACCGAGCTCGGACAGGTCCGAACTCGTCTTCAGCGTGACCGTGATACCCAGCTGCTTGAGGGTGTTCTGCACGACCTCGCACTCGGTCTGGCGGTTGGTGTTGCCCTCGGAGTAGGTGCACCGGATCGTGACCGGCTTGCCGTCCTTGGTCTTCAGGTCCGAGCCCACACCGGTGTAGCCGGCCTTCGTGAGCATGTCCTTCGCCGCGCTGACGTCACCGGAACCCTGCTTGGTCGCGGTCACGTTGTCCTGGTACCCGGGCTGGCCCGGCACGTAGATGTGGTTGTTCAGCGGCTGTGCGCCGTTGACGAACGTACCGATGGTGCGAGCGATGATCGCCTGACGGTCGATCGCGGTGTAGATCGCGGTACGCAGCACCTTGTCGGACAGGAACTGGTTCTTCTCGTTGAACTCGAAGTGCTCCCAGACCAGACCCTTGCCCAGGTAGTACTGCACACCCTGGATCTTCTTGACCTGGTCGACCAGGTCCTGGTTGGGCTGCGGGTAGATCGCGTTGACTTCCTTGTTCTGCAGCGCGGTCGGTTCCTGCGTCTGGTCGGTGATGATCTGGAAGGTCAGCTTGTCGAGGCTGGGCTTCGGAGTGCCGTACCACTTCGGGTTCGGCGTCTCCTGGATCGAGGTGTCCTTCTGGTAGTTCGAGATGATGTACGGCCCGCCGGAGTAGTTGGGCACGTTCTTGTCGAACCACTGGAAGGAGGTGTTGAGGCCCGTCGCGTCACTGGTGCCGCCGTGCTGAGCAGCGACGTGGGCCGGCAGCAGCGCGCCGAACATGACCTGCCAGTCGGCGAACGGCTGCTTCATGACGACGGTGACGGTCTTGCCGCCGTCGGAGCCCGTGATCGAAGCGATCTGGTTGTAGCCGGCCGAGCTCGAGGCACCGCACTTCGCGCAGGTGGTGCCGTCGCTGACGTCCTTCAGGTACTTGAAGTCGTCGAAGTTGATCGGCGATCCGTCGCTCCAGACGGCGTTGGGCTTGATCTTGTAGACGAGTGTCTGCGGGCTGGTCTTGGTCTGCTCGGCAGAGGTCATGAGGTTGGTGTTCAGGAAGGGCTTCAGGTCGGAGCCGCCCAGGAACACACCGGGGAGGATGCCGTCCTCGACCTCGGCGACCTCGAACACGTTCGAGGGCGAGTAGATCTGGTTCCACCCCGGGATGGTCTTCTCGAGGACGTACGTGAGGTTGCCACCCTGCTTGGTCGTGCCGCTGTTACACGTCGTCGACTTGGTGGCGCAGTCGCTCATCGCGCCGCTGCCCTCGGTGCCGGCTGTCGCGCCGCTCGAGCTGGTGCCGCCGCCGCTGCTCGTGGAGCAGGCGGTGAGCCCCAACAGGATCGCGGCCGCTGCGGCGACCAGCGCTCTTCCCTTTTGGACCTTCACTGGTGAGTGACCTCCTGTGATGCTGTCCGCCGACGATCTGACGGCGGGCCATTGTCGAACTCAAGTCTGTGTCGCTTGCTCGTGGCAAGACAGCCCACTGATCGTTACCAAGAGTTGATACGGGTGAGATTCGGGCGTGTCGCTAGCTGCTCGAAATCGTGCTTCGTGTCCCCGCGCGCCGGTCCCGGAGGAACGGCAGCGTGCTGCGCGTGTGCGACACGGTAGCCGTGTCTATGTCGGCGCTCACCACCGCCTCCCCCGGCGGGCACTGCGCGACCACCCTGCCGAGCGGGTCGATGACTGCCGAATCACCCGCATGCGCAAGGTCTTTGACCGTCCCCACGCGGTTCACACCGATGACGTAGGCCTGGTTCTCGATGGCGCGTGCGCGGAGCAGGACCTGCCAGTGCTCGCGGCGGGGTTCGGGCCAGTTCGCCACTACGACGTAGGCGTCCGTGTCGTCGGCGAGAGCCCAGAACTCGTCCGCGAACCGCAGGTCATAACAGACGAAAACCGACATTCGGAACGAATCGATGTCGAGCGTCAAGAACCGATCTCCGGCGGTGTAGTGCTTGTCCTCCCCCGCGTAACCGAACGGGTGGATTTTCGCGTAGCGCTGCACGCGTCCGTCGGGCATTGCCACGATCGCGTTGTTGCGGTATTTGCCGTCGGTGCCGCGTTGCGCGAGCGAGCCGACGAGGTACGCGTCGTGCTCGGCCGCCTGCTGGGCGAGGAACTGCTCGCTCGGGCCGCCCTCGTCCTCGGCGATGCGCTCGGGCTGCATCGAGAAACCGGTCGCGAACATCTCGGCGAGCACGATCAGCCTTGCGCCGTCGGCAGCGGCCTTCGCGATCATCGGGCGCACGTGCTCGCGCGTTGCCTCGGCGTCCTCCCAGACGATGTCGTGCTGGACGAGCGCGACCTTCATGACAGCTCCTTCAACCTGGTGAGCGCTTCCTGCAGCACCTCGGGGCGTTTGCAGAAGGCGAAGCGGACGAAGTGATCGCCTGCGCCGGAGTCGTAGAACACGCTGCTCGGTATGGCGACGACGCCGGCCCTTGCGGGCAGCTCGCGGCAGAATTCGACGGCGTCGCGTCCGACGTCCACGGTGGCGAAGTAGGTCGCCTGCGGGCGCACCACGTCGAAGCCGAGCTGCGCGAGACCGTCGCAGAGCAGATCGCGTTGCTGTTCGAGGTGTGCGGCGATGCCGTGCGGCACGGTGCCCAGTGCCTCGGCGACGGCGGGCTGGAAGGGTGCGCCGTTCACGTAGGTGAGGAACTGCTTGACCGTGCGCACTGCCGACAGCAGATGCGGCGGTGCGCACACCCAGCCGATCTTCCAGCCGGTGACGCTGAACGTCTTGCCCGCGCTCGAGATCGTCACCGTGCGATCGCGCATTCCGGTCAGGGTCGCGAGCGGGACGTGGGTGCGTCCGTCGAAGGTCAAGTGCTCGTACACCTCGTCGCAGATGACGACGAGATCGTGGGCGCGCGCAAGGTCCGCGACGACCTCGAGCTCGTCGGCGGTGAACACCTTGCCCGTCGGATTGTGCGGTGTGTTCAGCAGGATCGCCTTGGTGCGCGGCGTGATCGCTGCGGCGAGGGCGGCGGAGTCGAACGTCCACTCTTCGCCGTCGCGGTGCAGCGTGACGACACGACGGGTCGCTCCGCCGAGCGCGATGCAGGCGGTGTACGAGTCGAAGTACGGCTCGAACACGACGACCTCGTCGCCGGGCCCGGCGAGGGCGAGCAGGCTCGCGGCGATCGCTTCGGTGGCTCCGGCGGTGACGAGCACCTCGGTGTCGGCGTCGTAGGCCAGGCCGTAGTGGCGTTGCTGGTGTGCGGCGATCGCGGTGCGCAGTTCGGGGACGCCTGGGCCGGGCGGGTACTGGTTGTGGCCGGTGCGGATCGCGCGCACCGCGGCCTCGAGCAGCTCGCTCGGCCCGTCCGTGTCGGGGAAACCCTGGCCGAGGTTGACGCTGCCCGTGCGCACCGCGAGCGCCGACATCTCGGCGAAGATCGTCGTCCCGAACCCCCGCATCCGCTCGACGAGCGCTCCATCTACCCGCACGTACCCGACCCTATATCCGACTTTGACCCTCTAACGGCTGCGATCGGCGTCCACCAGCAGCCAATAGAAGGTCAAAGTGGAGTTGTGGATAACCCGGAATCCGCTGCCGGCGTGCCGCACGGTGATGCGCATGCGTCCGTTTCCACAGCACACCGTCGCCCAGTGCGGCGTCTTCACCGGTCGTCAGGCGGCCTCCGAGGGCTGGACTCGGCAGGCTCTTCGTTGGGCTGTGCGGTCCGGAGTCCTCAGGCAACCGCGCCGCGGGGCCTACCAGGTGACGGCGCCGATTGACGAGAATCCGTACGAGCACGGTCGGTGGTTGCACGCAGCGCCGGCGGTCGCTGCGGCATTGATGGTTCCGGGTGCGATGGCATCGCATTCGACCGCCGCGGTTCTGCATCGGCTGCCGCTCGCGTTTACCCCGGCAAGTCCCTGCGTCAGCGTGGTTCCCTGGCACACCGGTGCCGTCGACGGGGTGCATGTCCATCGCACGACGAGCGGCGAGCTCACGCTTCCTGTAGGTGCCGCGCCATGCCTGGACGTCGCGCGGACGGTCGTCGACATGGCTCGTGAGCACGGCATCGCGGCGGGCGTGGTCCCGCTCGACTACGCGCTGCACCACCACCTGGTGACCGTGGACGACCTGCACGCGACGTTGGACCACTGCTACCGATGGCCCGGCGTGCGCGCTGCGCGGGTAGCAGTCGCTGCAGGAGATGGACGCAGCGAGTCCGTACTCGAATCGCTGAGCCGGCTCAAGCTCCGCGATTACGGAGTGGCCGAGCCGGAGCCGCAACAACTGATCGGCGACGCCGACGGTCGTCCCGTGGCGCGTGTCGACTTCTACTGGGACAGATTCGGGGTGGTCGGCGAAGCGGACGGGCTGATGAAGTACGGCGCCGATGCGGACGACCCCAATCCGCTGCACAGGGAGAAGATCCGACAGGAAGCACTCGAGCGGCTGGGGCTGGTCGTCGTGCGTTGGATGACATCCGACCTGGCCGACTTCGGCTCGGTCGTCCACCGTCTGAGCAACGCCTTCCGGACGGGACGACGCCGCCCGGCAACCGAGCGGCGGTGGACCGTCCTGAACCCGACTTTGACCCTCTAACGGCTGTGATCGGTCCGCGATCACAGCCGTTAGAGGGTCAAAGTCGGTACGAGCGGGTCAGGTGCCGCGCTTGGCGTGGGCGCGGTTCTTGGCGCGGGCCTCGGCGGTGAGCAACACCTTGCGCAACCGCACCGCGCCCGGCGTCACCTCGACGCACTCGTCGTCGCGGCAGAACTCCAGCGCCTGCTCCAGGGACAGCACCCGGTGGGGGATCAGCGGCACCAGCACGTCGCCCGAGGACTGGCGCATGTTGGTGAGCTTCTTCTCCTTGGTCGGATTCACGTCCATGTCGTCCGAGCGCGAGTTCTCGCCGACGATCATGCCCTCGTACACCTCGGTGCCCGGGCCGACGAACATCGTGCCGCGCTCCTGCAGGTTGGCCAGCGCGAAGCCGGTCGTGGCGCCGCGGCGGTCGGCGACGAGCGAGCCGGACGGGCGAGTGCGGATGTCACCGGCCCACGGCTCGTAACCCTCGTGGATGTGGTGCAGCAGCCCGGTGCCGCGCGTCTCGGTCAGGAACTCGGTGCGGAAGCCGATCAGGCCACGCGCCGGCACCAGATACTCCATGCGGATCCAACCGGTGCCGTGGTCGACCATCTGCTCCAGACGCCCCTTGCGCAACGCGAGCAACTGGATGACGACACCCTGGTACTCGGCGGGCGCATCGATCGTCATGCGCTCCATCGGCTCGTAGAGCTTGCCATCAATCGTGCGCGTGACGACCTGCGGCTTGCCGACGGTGATCTCGAAGCCTTCGCGTCGCATGATCTCGACCAGGATCGCGAGTTGCAGTTCGCCGCGACCCTGCACCTCCCATGTGTCGGGACGCTCGGTCGGCAGCAGGCGGATCGACACGTTGCCGACCAACTCCGACTCGAGACGGTTGAGCACCTGCCGGGCCGTCAGCTTCGAACCGGACACGCCGGCGAGAGGGGACGTGTTGATGCCGATCGTCATCGAGATCGACGGTTCGTCGATCGTGATCACCGGCAGCGGACGGGGGTCGTCGGGGTCGGCGAGCGTCTCACCGATCGTGATCCCGTCGATGCCCGCGATGGCGATGATGTCGCCCGGCCCGGCCGATTCGGCCGGCACCCGCTCGAGCGCGTGCGTCATCAAGAGTTCGGTGATCTTCACGCGTTGCACCGAGCCGTCCGCGCGGCACCACGCGACCTGCTGGCCCTTGCGGATCGTCCCGTTGTGCACGCGGCACAGCGCAAGCCGACCGAGGTACGGCGACGCGTCGAGGTTGGTCACGTGTGCCTGCAACGGCGCGGCATCGTCGTAGGACGGTGCCGGGATCGTCGACAGGATCGTGGTGAAGAACGCCTGCAGATCGGCACCGTCGGGCATCGCACCGTCCGCAGGCCGCGTGAGCGACGCGCGGCCGGCCTTCGCCGACGCGTAGACGATCGGGAAGTCGATCTGGTCTTCGGTCGCGTCGAGATCGAGGAACAGTTCGTACGTGTCGTCGACGACCTCTGCGATCCGCGCGTCGGGACGGTCGACCTTGTTGATCACGAGGATCACGGGCAGCTTCGCCTCGAGCGCCTTGCGCAACACGAACCGCGTCTGCGGCAAAGGTCCTTCGGACGCGTCGACGAGCAGCACGACACCGTCGACCATCGACAGGCCGCGCTCGACCTCGCCACCGAAATCGGCGTGGCCCGGGGTGTCGATGATGTTGATCGTGACCCGCTCACCGGCCGGCGACGTGTAGTCGACGGCGGTGTTCTTGGCCAGGATCGTGATGCCCTTCTCACGCTCCAGGTCGTTCGAGTCCATCACGCGTTCGGCGACAGACCCTTCGTCGGCCTGGTGCTGCGAGAACGCGCCCGACTGCCACAGCATGGCGTCGACGAGCGTCGTCTTTCCGTGGTCGACGTGCGCGACGATCGCAACGTTCCGAAGGTCGTCACGACGGACGACGGTCATGGGGATACTCCTGAAACCACTGGACGATTCTACGAATGACGGCCGCGCGGACGTGCGCGTCCGGGACGGCGGTGCTGCGGCCGTTGCGGACGCTGCGCTCGCTCGCGCGTCGCCTGCACAGGCACTCCGCTCGGGGTCCGCGCACCCGTCGTGCGGGTCACCACGTCGTCGCCGACGCTCGCGTTGTGCTGCTCGGCACGCACGCCCGCCTTCGTCAGCATGGTCCGAGCGGCACGCTCCTCCGCCGGCGTGGCGAGCAGCACGACCGTGCCGCTCTCGCCGGCGCGAGCCGTGCGGCCGGAGCGGTGCAGATAGTCCTTCGGGTCGGCCGGCGGATCGACGTGCAGGACGAGCGAGACGTTGTCGACGTGGATACCCCGCGCCGCGACGTCGGTGGCGACCAGCACGGGAACGCTGCCGTCCTTGAAAGCGTCGAGCGCGCGGGTGCGCTGCGCCTGTGTGCGACCGCCGTGCAGGGCAACGGCGGGAACACCCTTGGCCGCGAGATTGCGCGCGAGGCGATCGGCACCGTGCTTGGTACGCACGAAGCACAGGGTGCGTCCCTCACGCGCGGTGATCGAAGCGACGAGATCGAACTTCGCCTCGAACGGCACCCGATAGAGGTGGTGGCTCATCGTGTCGACCGATGCCACCGCGGTTGCCACGGCGTGCACGGCCGGGTCGGTCAGGTAGTGGCGGACGAGGGTGGCGACATCACCGTCGAGCGTCGCCGAGAACAGCAGCCGCTGCCCGGTTGGCGGCGTCATGTCCAGCAGCCGGCGGACCACCGGAAGGAAACCGAGGTCGGCCATGTGGTCGGCCTCGTCCAGCACGGTGGTCTGCACCCAGCCGAGGTCGACCGCGCGACGCTCGATGAGGTCGATCAGGCGACCCGGCGTAGCAACGACGACGTCGGCACCGCGGTTTAGCGCAGTGATCTGCTTGCCGATCGGCAGGCCGCCGGCGACGAGACAGGTCGACAGGTTGCACGCCGACGCGATGGGATCGATGCTGTCGCGCACCTGCATCGCCAGTTCGCGGGTGGGCACGAGGATGAGCGCACGCGGGCGGCGCGAGGCGGATCCGTTCGTGTCGAGACCGGCGAGCAGCGGCAGGCCGAAGGCAAGCGTCTTGCCTGCGCCGGTTGCGGCGCGACCGAGCAGGTCGCGGCCGGCCAGGATGTCCGGGATCGTCGCAGCCTGGATCGGGAACGGCTCGGCGATGCCGCGGCGGACGAGCGCGTTGACGATGCGGTTGGGGAGGCCAAGTTCGGCGAAGGTCGGCAGGTTCTCGCTGGGCACGATCTGCACGGGCAGCTCGTCCCAGATCGAGTCGTGCGGACGCACCGGCGGCGCGTTGCGCTGCCCGCGGGGCTGAGCCGGACGGTTCTGGTGGTGGTTCGGACGACGGCGCGCGGCAGCACCGCGCGCATGACTGGTGGTCAAGAGAATTCCTTCGGGAAACAGCGGCACGTCCCGAAGATCACCTGGTGTGAGCGGTCCGAGCCCGACGCGCAGAGGTTGTCGCACGTCGCATGTGAGATCCAGTCTACCTGGACGCGCCGGGCTCGATGACCATCTCGAGGGTGTCGGTCGACACCCTCAGATCGCGGTGCGCTCCGCGATCCTGATGTTGTTGCCGCTCGGGTCGCGGAACGCGCAGTCCAGCCCGTAGGGCTGACGCTCCGGCGGTCCGGTGAACTCGACACCGCGCGCCGAGAGCTCCTCGTACGCCTTCTGCACGTCGTCGGTCTCGACGAACACCGTGCCTGCGAAACCGAGTGACGTGAGTTCGCGCACCTTGTCGGTCACCTCGGCCGGCATGACCGGCGGACCCGGGATCGCCATCAACACGACGGCAACCTCGTCCTGGCCGGGCGGCGCCACCGTCACCCAGCGGAAGTCGCCCATCTCGGCCAGCGTGACGTCCTCGCGGATCTCCCAGCCGACCCGCTTCGTGTAGAACTCCACGGCTGCGGCCTGGTCGAGCTGCCACAGCTGCGACGTCGCGATCTTCATCATTGTTCGTTCTCCTCCGTTGTGTCGGTGAACGCAACGCTATTGATCAGGACGGAACGGCGTCTTCTCGAAACGTGCTGCGTTCGCGGCCCGGCCGTACACGCGCAGGATGCATTCGGGAACGCGCGCGTAGACAGCCGCCGGCGGAAAGCTCGCCCGGTACTGCGTCGGCGTCTTGCCGTAGCTGCGCTTGAAGCTGGACGTGAACGAGCCGACGCTCTCGAGTCCGACCGCCATGCAGATGTCGGCGACGGTGCGGTCGGTGTAGCGCAGCATCGCGGCGGCGCGCTCGAGTCGCCGGCTCAGCAGATAGGCGTGCGGCGACTCACCGAACGCCGCGCGGAACTCGCGGCTGAAGTGCGCGCGGGACAGTCCCGCGGCGCGCGCGAGGTCGTCGACGTCGAGCGGTTCGACATAGCGACCGTCAGCGAGGTCTTTCGCACGCAGCAGATGCCGCGCGATCGCTACACCCAAATCTCGGCTCCGGGCGTGGCGATCTCGACGACTCCCTGGAACGCCTCTGCGGCTTCCTGCGCCTGAACCTCGCGCGAGGTCCACGGCGGCACGTGGGTGACGACGAGCCGATCGACGCCCGCCTTGTTCGCGTGCTCGCCCGCCTGTCGACCGGTCAGGTGCAGGTCAGGGACGTACTCGTCGTCCGGCCCGAACGACGCCTCGCACAAGAACACGTCTGCACCGTGCGCGAGCGTCACGAGAGCGGGGCTCTCCCCGGTGTCAGCCGAGTAGACCAGTGAGCGGTCACCGGCCGTGATGCGTACCGCCGAGGTCGGGATGGGATGGTTGACCGTCGCGAACGACAGTGCGAACGGGCCGAGTTCACCCGACGCAGGCGTCGAGAACCCGAACAGCTCGTGCAACCCGAGCTTGCGCGCCAGCGGGTCGTAGGCGGCGCCGATGCGATCACGGGTCCCGGACGGGCCGATCAGCGGGATGCGCGACTCCGGACCGGTCGCGCGGTATCCCTCGCCGCCGTAGCGCAGCGCCACGACGTACGCGGTCAGGTCGATGCAGTGATCCGCATGCAGGTGCGACACGAGAATGGCGTCGACCTCGGTGGGTTTGACGTAACGCTGGAGCGCGCCGAAGGCGCCCTGCCCGAGGTCGAGCACCAACCGGTAGTCGTCCTCTTCGATGAGGTACCCCGAGGCCGGCGAGTCCGGACCGGGGATGCTGCCCGAGCAGCCGAGGACGGTGACCTTCACCCAACACCTCCAAGAGCAGGTGTCACTGTTGACACCGCAGCGACATCGGGACCGAGGAAGCGGTGACTGAGCCGCCGGAACCGCTCGGACGGCCCCGTCGCGCGGAACACGTGCCCGCCGGCCGGGCCGGCGTCGTCCGGTCGCAGCAGGTCGCGCTCGGTCAGCACGCGGTACACCTCCTTGGCGGTCTCCTCGGCACTGGACACCAGTGTCACCGAGTCGCCCATCACCACTGACAGCAGCCCCGTCAGCAGCGGGTAGTGCGTGCAGCCCAGCACGAGCGTGTCGATGTCGGCCGCGCTGAGCGGGGCGAGGTACGACTCGGCCAGGCCGAGCAGCTGCCGGCCGCTGGTGACGCCGCGCTCGACGAATTCGGCGAAGCGCGGGCAGGCGGCGCTCGTCACGCTCACCCCCGCGGCGGCGGCGAACGCCTCGTCGTAGGCGCCGCTCGTGACGGTGGCGACGGTGCCGATGACGCCGACGCGTCCGTTGCGGGTCGCGGCGACGGCACGCCGCACCGCGGGAAGGATCACCTCGACGACGGGGACCTCGTAGCGCTCGCGCGCGTCACGCAGGCAGGCGGCGCTCGCACTGTTGCACGCGATCACGAGCAGCTTCACGCCGGATTCGACGAGTTCGTCCATCAGCCCCAGCGCGTGCGCCCGGACCTCGGCGATGGGCTTCGGCCCGTACGGGCTGTTGAGCGTGTCGCCGACGTAGTGCAGCCGCTCGTGCGGCAGCTGGTCGAGGACGGCCCGGGCCACCGTCAGTCCACCCACGCCGGAATCGATCATGCCGATGGAGGCGGCGCGGTCGGCAGGCACCCGATCAGCGTACGGGCGAGCGGCGCGCCGGTCGGGCTCCGGAGCGCTTCCCGGGGTGCAGGAACCAGGCGACCGCCACACCGACGACCGCACCGCAGACGTGCGATTGCCACGCAACGTGCGAATCGCCCGTCGTCGGGAGGAGGCTGCCGAGCAAGGTCCCGAAGAACACGAGCAGCATCAGCGCGAGCATGATCCATTTCGCGCGCCGCGAGAACACCGCACGCGCCACCAGGTAGGCCAGCCAGCCGAACACGAGCCCGCTCGCCCCGACGATGACCTCGTCCGACGGAGCGACGAGCCAGGTGAGGAAGTCGCCCAGCACCACAACAGTGGCGGTGACGAAGAGGAACAGGCGCACCCCGGACAGCACCAGCGCCCATCCGATCGCGAGCAGCGGAATCGTGTTCGACGCGAGATGGCTCCAGCTCGCGTGCAGGAACGGCTGGGTCACGATGCCCCACAGCCCGTCGACCTGGCGCGCCTTCACACCGAAGCGGTCCCAGCTGTAGTCGTGCGAGGCGTTGAAGTACTGGACCACGTAGAGGACGGCGGTGAACAGCGCACTGACGATCAGCGCGCCCGACCAACTCGTCGGGTCGAACCGGGGTTCGGACGTGCCGGTGGATTCGCGATTGCGTCCGAACGGGAGGGTGAACGGCTGCCGCGAGGTCACCTGCACGAGAGTAGGTGGTCGCCGGTCACGCGTCCGTCGCCTGCACGGTGATCGTGTGCCAGCCGGTCGCCCCGGACGGGTACACGGGCTGCGTCACCTGGGTTTGCACCCGGCCGTGCGCGTCGGTCGCACGTACCCGCAGGCGGTAGGTGCCCGACGCCGGGGGCGTCCAGGCGAACACCCACTGCCGCCACGTGTCCGTCGAGGGCACGGTCGCGAGCCGCGCCGCTTGCCACGGGTCGTCGTTCACCTGCACCTCGACCTTCGACACGCCGACGTGCTGGTCCCATGCGACGCCGGCGATCGCGGCCGGCCTGCCCACCGTCAGCGACCGTCCCGATCGGGGCGTGTCGATGCGCGACTCGAGCCGGACCGCCGTCTCGAGCTGGCCGGACGTCCAGCCGCCCTGCGGCCAGTACGCCTCGTGCGCGACGAACGTCGTCGCGTTGATGTCGACGACCCACTTGCACGCGGACACGTATCCGTAGAGACCCGGGACGACGATGCGAGCGGGGAAGCCGTGTTCCTGCGGCAACGGCTCTGCGTTCATGCCGACCGCGATCAGCGCGTCACGCCCGTCCATCACTACCTTGGCGGGCGCGCCGATCGTCATTCCGTCCGCCGAGGTCATGAGCAGCTGGTCGCTGTCGGGATGGATGCCGGCGTCGCGGAGCAGGTCGGCCAACCGGGTGCCGAGCCAGCGCGCATTGCCGACCAGCGGACCGCCGACCATGTTCGAAACGCAGCACAGCGTGATCCAGCGTTCGATCATCGGCCGCTTCAGCAGATCTTTGTAGGTCAGCGTCATCGGCCGGTCGACCATGCCGTGGATGCGCAGCTGCCAGTCGCCCGGCGCGATCTGCGGCACGCTCAGCGCGGTGTCGATGCGGTAGAACGCACCGCTCGGCGTCGCCCACGGCTGCCCGCTCTTGCCGAGGTCGAACCCGCGCGGCAGCGCCGGCTGGACGACCTTGGGCAACGCGACCTCGCGCCGCTGCTTGGACACGTCGAAGCGCGCGTGCTGCAGGGCCCGTCCGCCGAAGCCGGTGACCGCGGCGCCCACCGCGGCGGCGCCGGTGCCGATGAGGAACTGGCGGCGCTGCGGCCCGGTCGGTTCGTCCGCGTGCTCGGTCACCGCGCGTACCAATGCGACGAGGACGGCGCCGGCGACGAGTGCGCCGACCAGCGTGGGGATCACGTCGGTGCCCCGGCTGGCGTTGTCGTACAGCGCGCAGAACACCCCGAACGCTGCGAAAGCGCCGATGCCGACGAGGCCGTACCAGAGCCTGCGCAGCGCGAGATCGCCGACGACCGCGCCGAACAGCGCCAGCAGCAGCAGGATGCCGAGCAGCAGGAACAGCTTGTCGTTAGTCCCCACGCTGCCGATCGCCGGACGCTTCAGGCTCTCGGGAGTCAGCAGGATGACCGCGTTGCCGACCGCGATCACCGGCGAGGCCTCGGGACGCACGAACGCCGCGACGAGCTCGCCCACGCCGACAGCAACAGCCGCCGCGAGGACGCCGATCAGCGCCCCGGCGCCGCGAAACCTCACGCCTCTATCTTCGCGGCAACCGCCCAGGAGGGTTCTTACGGCTTTGAAACAGGACCACGGCGGGAGGTCAAGCCCAGAGTTGGCCCTCGAGGCGTTCCGCGGCCTGTTGCAGGCTGCCCGCGTACGCGCCGGTGGACAGGTACTTCCAGCCGCCGTCACACACGACGAAGGCGACGTCGGCGCGCTCGGTCTGCTTCGCGGCGACCCGGTCGGCGATCGACAGCGCCGCGTGCAGGATCGCTCCGGTCGAGATGCCGGCGAAGATGCCCTCGTGCTCGATCAGGTCGCGAGTGCGGCGTAGCGCGTCGTAGGACGTGACCGAGAACCGCGAGGTCAGCACACTGTCGTCGTAGAGCTCGGGGACGAAGCCCTCGTCGATGTTGCGCAGGCCGTACACGAGCTCGCCGTAGCGCGGCTCGGCGGCGATCACGGCTACATCTGGCGCCTTCTCGCGCAGGTAGCGCCCGGTCCCCATCAACGTGCCGGTGGTGCCCAGCCCGGCCACGAAGTGGGTGATGGTGGGCAGGTCGCGCAGCAGTTCCGGGCCGGTGCCTTCGTAGTGTGCGCGGGCGTTGGCCGGGTTGCCGTACTGGTAGAGCATCACCCAGTCGGGATACTGCTCGGCGAGCTGCTTGGCCGTGGCCACCGCCTGGTTCGACCCGCCCGCGGCCGGCGAGGAGATGATGCGCGCACCGAACATCTCGAGCAGCTGCCGTCGCTCGATGGACGTGTTCTCAGGCATCACGCACACCAGGCCGTACCCGCGCAGCTTCGCAACCATCGCGAGCGAGATGCCGGTGTTGCCCGACGTCGGTTCGAGGATCGTGCAACCCGGTGTCAGCCGCCCGTCGGCCTCGGCCTCGCGCACCATCGCCAGCGCGGCGCGGTCCTTGATCGACCCGGTCGGGTTGCGGTCCTCGAGTTTGGCCCACAGCCGGACGGGATATTCGCCCTCCCAGCGGGGTGAGAGTCGCGGCAGTCCGACGAGCGGGGTGTCGCCCGTCGCCTCGAGCAGCGACTCGTACCGGGTCATCCCCCAGCGACGGCGGGCAAGATCGTGACGCTGTCGCCGTCGTTGAGCGTGGTGTCGAGCGAGCCGGTGAACCGCACGTCCTCGTCGTTGACGTAGACGTTGACGAACCGGTGCAGGCCGCCCTCGTCGGTGATCAGCCGGCCCTTGAGGCCGTTGTAGCTGGCGTCCAGGTCGTCGATGAGCGCGGACAGGGTGTCGCCCTTGGCCTCGACGGACTTCTCGCCGCCGGTGTAGGACCGCAGGATGGTCGGGATCTTGACCTCGATGGCCATGGTGAAGCAGCTCCTAGGTGTGGGGTCTTGCGGAGTGGAACGCGCGGGGTCGCCGAAGTATTCAGCGACAGTCGTAACGCACGTCGGCGCGACGGTGGCCGAGCAGCACCCGCTCGATCAGGATCTGCCGCATTCCGTGCTGGTCACCCATCGGACTCGACCACCTCGACCGGTTCCTCCGTGACCGCGCCCTCGACGATGCGGTAGGAGCGGAACTCATCAGCCTCGGAGCGGGTCGACACGAGCACATAGTGCGCATTCGGCTCGGACGCGTAGGAGATGTCGGTGCGCGACGGGTACGCCTCGGTGGCCGTGTGCGAGTGGTACACGACGACCGGTTCCTCGTCGTTGGCGTCCATCTCCTTGTACAGCTGCAGCAGGTCGGCGGAGTCGAACTCGTAGAAGGTCGGCGAGCGTGCCGCGTTCAGCATGGGCACGAAGCGGAGCGGGCGATCCGAGCCGACCGGGCCCGCGACGACGCCGCAGGCCTCGTCGGGGTGGTCGCGGCGGGCGTGGGCGACGATCGCATCGCGTGTCACCTGGTCGATCCGCAGCATGTCCCCGAGTTTACGGGCCCGCCGCGGGTCACGGCACTGCGCCGAGCAGGGTTGTGACGAGCATGTCCTGCAGTGCCGTGAGCCACACGTACCGGGCGCGCATATGCACCTCGGGATCGCCCGGATCCAGCTCGTAGTCGTCGTCCTCGCCGACGTCGAGGCGGGTGCCCAGCGCGAGCCGCATGTCGTTGAGCACCCTGATCCAGCGGTCGGCCCCGTCCGCGTCGAGGGTGATGTCCGTGCGCACCAGCGACCGCGCGTCGCGCAGCTCGGCGAGGCAGGCGTCCGCGCGGTTGCGACGGTCCCGCTGCAGCGCAGCCTCGGTCAGCTCGCGGTAGGCGGCGCTGTCGGTGTCGTCGTCGTAGGCCGCGGGATACAGCCGCTCGCGCACCGGGTCGGACGGCTCGAGCGCATCGGGTTCGAGCAGCTCTTCCAGCTCTCCGAGCATCTGCTCGAGTACGTGTGCTTCGGCGAGGGCGAGCCGGATCCGCACCGACTCGCCGTGGCGGGTCACCTTCAACGCGTCAGTCGTTCTTCTGCAGCGTCGCCCACAAGCCGTAACCGTGCAGGGTGTTGACGTCGAGTTCCATGCGCTCCCTGGTGCCGTGCGAGACGATCGCCTTGCCCAGGCGGTGCACGTCCAGCATCAGTTTCTCGGCCTTGGCCTTGTCGTAGCCGAAGACGGTCATGAACACGTGCGTCACGTACGTCATCAGGTTGACCGGGTCGTTCCACACGATCGTGATCCACGGTTGGTCGGGGGCGACGACCGACTCGGTGATCTCTTCGACGTCGGCGCCGCGTTCGGGTGCGAGCGTCCCGGCCATGACCCCATCGTGACACGATTCGGGCATGCCCGCCGCGCCCAGCACAGCGCTTCTCACCGACCGCTACGAGCTGACGATGCTCGGATCCGCACTGCGCGACGGTTCGGCCCGCCGCCACTGTGTGTTCGAGGTGTTCGCGCGACGGTTGCCGGACGGACGGCGGTACGGCGTCGTCGGCGGCACCGCACGGGTGATCGATGCGATCCGCGACTTCACCTTCGACGACGACACCGTCAGCTTCCTGCGCGCCGGCGGTGTGATCGACGAGGCGACGGCGCAGTATCTGGCCGGTTACCGCTTCGGCGGCGACGTCGTGGGCTATCCCGAGGGCGAGCTGTACTTCCCTTACTCCCCCGTGCTAACGGTCTCGGCGAGCTTCGCCGAGGCTGTCGTGCTCGAGACCGTCGTCCTGTCCGTCCTCAACCACGACACCGCCGTCGCCTCGGCGGCCGCGCGGATGGTGGCCGCCGCGGGCGACCGCCCGATCATCGAGATGGGTTCGCGCCGCACGCATGAACAGGCGGCTGTCGCCTCGGCACGCGCCGCCTATCTCGCCGGCTTCGCGTCCACGTCCAACCTCGCCGCCGCCCAGCGCTACGGCGTACCGACCGCCGGCACCGCCGCGCATGCGTTCACGCTGCTGCACGACGACGAGCGCGCGGCCTTCGCCGCGCAGGTCGAGTCGATGGGGACGTCGACGACCCTGCTCGTCGACACCTACGACATAACCCACGGCATCGAACTCGCGATCGAGGTCGCCGGACCCGAACTGGGCGCGATCCGCATCGACTCCGGCGACCTCGCGGTGATGGCACGCCACTCGCGCGAACAACTGGACGGTCTCGGCGCGACGGGCACGCGCATCGTCGTCAGTGGCGACCTCGACGAGTTCGCCATCGCCGCGCTCGCGGCCGCGCCGGTCGACGCCTACGGCGTCGGGACGTCGGTGGTGACCGGATCCGGCGAACCGACGGCCAACATGGTCTACAAGCTGGTCGAGGTCGACGGCCGACCCGTCGCCAAGCGATCTGAGCACAAGCAGAGCCACGGCGGCCGCAAGACCGCGCTGCGGGCGCACAAGCCGAGCGGGACGGCCGTGGAGGAGATCGTGGTCAGCGGCGTCGCGCAGCCGGGTACCGGCGAGCGGGCGCTGCAGATCCCCCTGATCACGGCGGGCGAGCCCGCGCCCGACCTGCCGACGCTCGACCAGTCCCGCGACCGGCTGCGCGCCGCGACCGTCACCCTGCCGTGGGACGGCCTCAAGCTCTCGCGGGGCGAGCCGGCCATCCCGACCCGCCTCGCCTGAGGCGTCCGCTTTGCTCCGCGAATGTGAGCGGGGACGCTCATCCGGCTCGTCTTGGCGGGGCACAGCGGCACGTACGGTGGGTTGCATGCGAGCGGTGATCGTCGTGGACGTGCAGAAGGACTTCTGCGAGGGCGGGTCGTTGGCCGTGGCCGGCGGCGCGGACGTCGCGCGAGCCGTCTCGGAACACCTCGCCGCGGGCGGGTTCGATCACGCCGTGGCCACGCGCGACCACCACATCGACCCCGGCGCGCACTTCTCCGATCACCCGGACTTCGCCGACAGCTGGCCCCAGCACTGCGTGGTGGGCACGGACGGGGTCGAGTTGCATCCCGACCTCGACACCACGCACATCGAGGCGGTCTTCGACAAGGGTGAGTACGCGGCTGCGTACTCGGGCTTCGAGGCGCGCTGCGACGGCGTGCCGCTCGGTGACTGGCTGCGCGAACGCGCTGTGTCCGACGTCGAGATCGTCGGCATCGCCACCGACTACTGCGTGCGCGCCACGGCGCTGGACGCTGTCGCGCGGGGTTTCGTCACCACAGTGCGTCTGGATCTCACCGCGGCGGTCGCGCGGGCCGGCCTCGACGCGACGCGCGTGGAACTGGCCGCCACCGGAGTGGGCCTGGTGGGCGGACCGGCCGCCGCGGGCTAGGGCGCGGCCGGCACCCGGCTGACACCGGCTGGCCCGTATCGACGCGCCGCATTACGGTCGATGACATGACGTACGGTCAGAACCCCGACGACGGCCAGCCGACCACGCGCTTCGGCGACCCCTACCCTGCCGAACAAGCGCCCTACGGCCAGCCGGGCTACGGGCAGCAACAGCCCTACGGCCAGCAACCGACCTACGGCCAGCCGGGTTACGCACAGCAGCCGCCGGCCGGTCGCTACTCCGCCGCGGCGAACGCGTACGGCGCACCCATCGGCAGCGGCGCGCAATTCGGCGTCGTCGGCGTCACGCTGGCCGGCATCGGGTTCATCCTGCTGATCATCTCGCTCACCGCGGTCACCTGGTACAAGATCACCGGCTCCTCCAGCGGGTTCAGCTTCAGCGACGTGGGCAACACCCTCGACGCGAGCCCGAGTGCTTCGGGTCTGGCGAGCGCCTACTTCTCGTGGCTGGCATGGACCTTGGTCATCGTCGGCCTCGTCGTGGCGATCGGCGCCAACCTGCCCTCCCCCGCCTCCGGACCCCTGCGGGCGCTCGGAGCCGTGGTCGCGGCCGCGGCGATCGCCTTCAGTTTCCTCGCGATCCGGCTCACGAACGGCGCCGCCTACAGCGACGCGATCTCCCACGCCAACGTGGGCTTCTATCTCGCCGTCGGCGGGTTCCTGCTCATGGGGATAGGGGCGCTCATCGGCCCGAAACGGGCCTAATCGACAGGTTCGGGCCCGTCCCGCGCCGAATTCGCGCGCGCAACCCCTGCGGTGAAGCTGTGAGAAAGCCGTCCGGTCCTATAGCGTCGCGCACATGACGCAGCCGTACGGGCAGGGACCCCAGCAGCCGCCGCAGGGCCAGCCCTACAACCCCCAGTCGAACCAGCCGTCCTCCTACAACCCGCAGCAGAGCCCGCCCCCGCAGGAGGGACGCGGCTACGCCGAGCAAAGCAGCCAGCAGAACTACCCGTCGCAGCAGCAGGGGTACGCGAGCGGGGCGCCGGTCGCCACGACCGCCACCACGAAGGGACGCCCGAACACGGCCGGCCTGGTGCTGGCCGCGATCGCGGCGGTGCTCGGCATCCTGTCGTTGTTCGTACTCGGCTGGTACCGCGACAACTACAGCAGCGTGAGCGGCGGGCAGAACTCGAGCAGCGGCTCGAAGTTTTCCAAGATCCACGATGTGCTGAACCTGGCGCAGCACCAGATCGACGCGAACCCGACCGCGGGCAAGTACATCCACTTCGGCATCGCACCGACCTACTTCGGCTGGCTCGGTTACCTGCTGATCGCGGCTGCCGTCGTGCTCGCGATCATCTCGGCACTGCCGACCGGCGGCGCCGTGATGTTGTTCAAGGTGCTCACCGCCATCGTGGCGCTCGCCGGCATCGGCCTGACGCTGTGGGCGATCGATCTCGTGACCTTCGACGCGGCGCTTCGCTCGCAACTCGGGCCCAACTCCCCGAGCGGCTACGGCGACTGGATCAAGCACACCAGCTTCGGCGCGTGGGCCATGGGCGTGGCCTTCCTGCTCTGCCTGGTCGCCGCGCTCATTCCGCCGAAGCGCGTGGCCGTCGTGCAGAACGCCGGCCAGGCACGCTACTGAGCTGACCCGCTCGCGACGATCTCTTCGGGGGTCAGCCCGAGCACGAACAGCACGTTGTCGCCGTACGGTAGTGCGCCGTGCGGCGACGCGGCGATGATGCCCGTCACCGCAATGCCCAGCCCGGCGCGTGCCAGCAACTCGATGCCGTCGCCGTTGCCCACGGCCACGGTCTGGGTCAGCGCGATGCCCGCCTCGTCGGCGAAGCGCTGCAGCGCGGCGACCTTGCCCGGCCCGTCGAGCAGCGGTCCCGTCAGCGCGCCGGTCAGTCGACCCTCGCTCACCTCGAGTTCGTTCGTGGCCACGAAGTCCAGGCCGAGTTCGCCCAACGCCCCGCTCGCCCCGATGCCTGCGCTGACGGCGCCCACCAGATAGCCGAGACGTCGCAACGCGGCGACGAACCCGGCGATGTCGCGAACGGGCCGCGCCGCCTCTCGCGCGGCATCCAGGACCGTCTCCGGCACATCGGCGAGGACGCCCGCCTGGGCGCGCGGCACGTCGCCGGGTGCGATCTCGCCGGCGTCGGCGCGGTCGGTGATGGCGCGCATCCGGTCGACCGCACCGGCCCGGTGGGCGAGGTCCTCGACGACGGCGTCGCGGATGGAGGTCACGTCGAGGTCGAGCACGACGAGGCGCTTGGCACGGCGCAGCAATCCGGCAGACTCGATCGCCACGTCGACCCCGGCGTCGCGGGCCGCCTCGACCAGGGCGGTCCGCAGCGCAGTGTCGTCGGCGGTGGTGACCGTGAGCTCGAGCGCCGAGATCGGGTCGTCCCCGAGCTTGGTGACGGTCTCGATGTTCCCGCCCTGGTCGGCGATGCTCTGGGCGACGTGCCCGATCGCCCCCGCGCGCAACAACGGGTTGCCGAGGATCATGACGTGGCATCGGGCGGGCCGCGCCCGCGTCGGTCCGGACTCATCGGCGACACCGATCTCGCAGTCCATACCGAGCGCGTCGGCGGCGCGGGTCACCGAGTTGCGCAGCGAGGACGAGTCGCCCCGCACGTCGATGAGGACGGTGAGGATGAGCCGGTCGCGGACGAGCACCTGCTCGACGTCGCGGACCTCGACGTCATGGGCGGCCAGCGCCGCGAAGAAGGACGCGGTCACGCCGGGCCGGTCGCGACCGGTCACGGTCGCGAGCATGGTCGTCGGCTGCATCACGGAATGGGTCCCCTACGCACTCGGTCGTCGCGCGGGGCGGTCGGGCTGCGTCAGTCGCCCGGGTCGGGGTCGTTCTGACCGGCGCGCGCACCCTCGGACGACACCCCGGCGCCGACCAGCTGCTCGGCACGGGTCTTGTGGCGCCGTCCGGCGTGCGCCTCCTCCTCGAGCTGCTTGAGCAGATGCGGGTAGTGGTGCTCGAAAGCCGGGCGCTCGGAGCGGATCCGCGGGATCGACAGGAAGTTGTGCCGTGGCGGCGGCGTCGTGGTGGCCCACTCGAGCGAGTTGCCGTGGCCCCACGGGTCGTCGGCGGTCGCGATCTCGCCGAAGCGGTAGCTGCGGTAGACGTTCCACAAGAACGGCAGCAACGACGCGCCGAGCACGAACGATCCGATGCTCGAGAAGGTGTTGAGGGCGGTGAACCCGTCGCTGGGCAGGTAGTCGGCGTAGCGCCGCGGCATGCCCTCGGCGCCGAGCCAGTGCTGCACCAGGAACGTCGCGTGGAAGCCCAGGAAGGTCAGCCAGAAGTGCACCTTGCCCAGCTTCTCGTCGAGGTAGCGGCCGGTGAACTTCGGGAACCAGAAGTAGATGCCCGAGTAGACCGCGAACACGATCGTCCCGAACAGCACGTAGTGGAAGTGCGCGACCACGAAGTAGCTGTCGGACACGTGGAAATCGATCGGCGGGCTGGCGAGCAGCACGCCGGTCAGACCGCCGAACAGGAACGTCACCATGAACCCGATGGCGAAGATCATCGGTGTCTCGAAGGTGATCGCCCCGCGCCACATCGACCCGATCCAGTTGAAGAACTTGATTCCGGTCGGCACCGCGATCAAGAACGTCATGAACGAGAAGAACGGCAGCAGCACCGCGCCCGTGGTGAACATGTGGTGCGCCCACACCGCGAGCGAGAGCGCCGCGATCGACAGCGTCGCGAACACCATGCCCTTGTAGCCGAACAGCGGCTTGCGGCTGAAGACCGGGATGACCTCGGTGATGATCCCGAAGAACGGCAACGCGATGATGTAGACCTCGGGGTGCCCGAAGAACCAGAACAGGTGCTGCCACAGGATCGCGCCGTTGTTCTGGACGTCGAAGACCTGGGCACCCATGTGCCGGTCGATCCAGAGCACCAGCAGCGCCGCGGTGAGGATCGGGAACGCGAGCAGGACCAGCAGGCTCGTCACCAGGATGTTCCAGGTGAAGATCGGCATCCGGAACATCGTCATGCCGGGCGCACGCAGGGTGATGACGGTCGTCACCATGTTGACGCCGCCGAGAATCGTGCCGAGACCCGCAACGGCCAGGCCCATGATCCAGAGGTCGGCACCCGCACCGGGCGAGTTCACCTCGTTGGTCAGCGGTGTGTAGAACGTCCAGCCGACGTCCGCTGCGCCGTCAGGCGTCGCGAACCCGCTGAGCGCGATCAGTGCGCCGAACAGGAACAGCCAGTACGAGAAGGCGTTGAGCCGCGGGAAGGCGACGTCGGGCGAACCGATCTGCAGCGGCAGGACGAGGTTCGCGAACGCGAAGACGATCGGCGTCGCGAAGAACAGCAGCATGACCGTGCCGTGCATCGTGACGAGCTGGTTGTACTGCTCGGGCGACAGGAACTGCATGCCGGGACGGGCGAGCTCGGCGCGCATGAGCAACGCCATCACGCCGCCGACGGCGAAGAAGGCAATGGACGTCACCAGGTACATCCGGCCGATCATCTTGTGATCGGTCGTGCGCAGCAGCCGCCCGAGCAGCGCGCCCTTCTGGAACTCCGTCACCGGGAACGGGCGCGAGACGATCGGCGTGGGACCGGCGCCGTCGGGGCCAGGGGCCTCGGCCGGCGGCCGCTCTTCGGTTGTCGTCACTACCTGCAACCTCGCTGTTCCGAGTCCATTCGGGGCAGCTCGCGATCCGTGCTGGGTGCGGCGAGCTCCTCACGAAACAATAGTCGCCCGCCCCCGGCTGCGGTCCGCGGCCCCTCTGGTTCGGATCACAATTGCGGACCCTTAATGTGACGAGGCATTTCGCCACAATGCCCCTGCGTGTCAAAATCGTGTCAAGTCCCGCGAACGCGTTGTTCGCGGGACCGGAACCGTGAGAGGGAGACGCCTGTGGCCGGACGACGCCGGCGCCCGCGTCACCAGGGCGCGCCAGCGTTTCGTCCCAGCGCACCCACCAGCGCGGGACGTGCACCCACCCGTACCCAGACGGTCGCCCTGTTCTGCGGCCTCGTGCTCCTGGCGTCGACGATCGCGATCGTGTCGTACCTCGTCAAACCCGCGAAGGCCCGCTCGTTCAACCTGTTGTACGGCTCGACGTACATCAACGACGACACCTCGCCGGTCGCCGTCGACCTGGCCAGTGGCAAGCCCACCGTCCGTCTGACGAACGCGTTCACCGCAGTGGCCGCCAAGCGCGGGCAGGACATCGACGTCTATCCGCTCGGCGGTGGCAACACGCTGTTGCTCGACCCCAGGACGGGCGAGTTCAACATGGTCGACAGCACCGGATTCGTCGTGAAGTCGACCGACGGCGGGGTGCCGCTGCCCAAGATCGGGTCCGAGTCGACGTCGATGGCCGTCGCCGCCGGGAATTCGGCCTACATCGTGCGTCGCAACGCCGCGAGCACCTCCGTCTATCTCGTGGGCGCCGCGACCGTGTCGGCCGCGATCGGCTCGGCGTCCGGAGCGAAGGCGCGCGCCTACGCCACGCTGCGACGCTCGCTGTCGAACGACCCGGTCCCCGCCGCCGGTGCCGACAACAGCCTCTGGGTGCTCACCTCCACCGGCGGTCGGACCCGCACCATCACGCAGCTGACGGTGCCGCAGGGCAGTAACGCGGGCGTCTCGCTCACCCAGACCGCGCGCGGGACGGTGACCGGACCGGCCGCGGTCGCGACGGCGACGCGCAACGTCGACGGCACCGGGGGTGTCGTGCCCGCCGTGGCCGGTGCCGACTCGATCGCCGTCTTCCGCGACGGTGTGCGCACCGAGGTACCGGTATCGGTGGGTCCGGGCGTCGACAAGATCCTGCCGGCGAGCAATGCGCACGGCACGATCGTGTTCCTCTACCACTCGACCGGCGGTTGGAGCCAGGTCAGCGTGCCGGCGGCCGCCGGCACCGCCGCGCGGGTGAACCCGCTGCGCGCGATAGCCACCGACGCGCAGCTCGCCGTCCCGGCCCAGAGCGACGGCCGCACCTACACGATGGACAGCACCGGCGACGGCGCCCTGTGGCAGATCGACTCGGCCGGCCCCACGCCGGTCCCCGGTGCAGCCACCTATCCCCTCAAGCACGGCGAGCAGCCCCAGTTCGGTGACGCGCAGGTACTCGCCGAGGGCACCCGCGTGATCTTCGACTGCCGGGCGAACCTGCGCGCCGAAGTCGTGTTCAGCGACGGCTCGCACACTCCGCGCGCGATCGACAAGCACGCCGCCGTGCAGGTCGATCCGTCCGGTGCGACGGTGCTGGCCGACGCGCACGCGACCGGCCGCTCGCAGCACGACAAGACCCACAAGCAGGTCAAGACCATCAGGCGACCGACGCAGACGATCAACGACAAGATCAACTGCAAGAACGCGACGCAGATCCCGCGCGTGCCCACTCTGATCGCGGGCGACCGCGCCGCCCGCTCGATCGGCCTGACCTGGGTGTACACCAGGCTCGACCCGTCCGATTGCTACCCCTCGACGTTCGTGGTGGACATCAAGGTGCTCACGTCCGATGCGCCGTCGCCGCCGAGAGGGCAAGTGCAGGTGCAGGGTCAGAACGGCGTGACCCTGACGGGCCTGTTCCCGGCCACCGAGTACGAGCTCACGGTCACCGCGTACATCAACTCCGAGCACACGACGTCGGCGCCAATCCGTGTCACGACCGGTCCGGCGGGCCCGGCGGCGCCGACCGGCGTGCACGCCACGACCGACAGCTCGGGCAACTGGACGGTGTCGTGGAACTCCTGCGGTGGCGTCGCGCAGGGATGCGTGCCGAGCGCGAGCTGGAACCTCATCCCGAGCTTCTGCGACGGCCGCGGCCTGTCGAACGTCCCGGCGAAGGTCACGGTCGCCGGCGACCCGACCCAGCACTCGTTCACCCACGTCTATGAGGGCTCGGACGCACTACTGGGCCGAGGTATGTGCTTCGCGGTGCAGGGCGTCAGCCCGGACGGCACGATCGGCACCACGAGCACGCCATCGGCACCGGCGTACAGCTGGACGACTCCGAACGCTGCAGCGTTGACGTTGGCGGCATCGCAGCCGGCGAGCACGTCGTTCGGCGGCACGACGACCACGAGCGTCGATCTCGGCCTCGGCTCCGATCCCGTCCGCAATGTCGGCGGAGTGGGCGCATCGATCACGCTGCGCCTGTCCGGACCCGGTGCACCACGGTCCAAGACGATCGTCTGGGACGGCAGGCTGGACCGCGTGGCCACGACATTCTCGGGGATCCGCGCCGGTGCGCAGTACACCGCGACAGCGACCGTCACCGCGCCGCGACATTCGACGGCGACCGCGGCCAAGGGGCCCGTGACCGTGACGACGCGGGCGAACTGGCCGGCGGTCAGCGCCTCCGCCTCGTGCCCGACCAGCGGCGGCGCCGTCACGCTCGACTGCACGCTGGTCGTGCAACTGTCGGGACCGTCCAGCGCGACCGCCGACGGCGAGCGCTTCGACCTCACCGACAGCAACGTCTTGTGCGGCGGCGGCAACAGCAGTTTCGGTCTCACCAAGTCCGGTTTCGATCCCTCGAGCGAGGCGATCACCCAACACGTCGATCTGCTTCAGTACAACGGCCCGTGCACCGTCAACCTGCACCTGGTCGAGTCGGGCGCGGTCGGCGCCGGCCCGGAGGTCTTCGGCGGCACGACGTCCCCCTCGTCTCGACGTCGGTCGATCTCGGTCAGGCGTCGGCCCTCGGTGCGGGCCGAGGCGACTTCAGTGCGGCATTCGACCCGAACAACCCGACGGCAACGATTCACTACGACGGCGATCACGACACCGCGAGCAGGCTCACTCTCAACTGGCACGAGCAGGTGCACGCACCGGACGGCACCGCGTGCGGCGGCGACAACACCGGCGAGAACGGCCAACCCGACGTCACCGTCAACCTTCGGCCGTACGAGTCGTGCGCCGAGACGCAGGGTGACCAGACGGGATGGACCTTCGACGTCAGTTACCAGGATCTGCGCGACGGAACGGTCCATCAGTTCACGGACATTCCGATCCCGGGGAAGCCGTCAGGGTTCATCCCGCCCTGTGTCGTGGGCGCGAACAACTTCGATGCCGAATGGAGCGGTACACCGGACGCGCCGTCGGTGACAGTGACGTTCACCGGCGCCGGCGCCGATCTGCGCGGCTGCAGCGGCTTCACGTACACGCTGTTCGAGCCATTCCACGTCAAGCAGTGCATCAGCGCGGACGAGACAGACACGCCGCCCCAAACGACCGATCTGAGCGCCGCAGGGTGCCAGGACGACCTAACCTTGCCGGGAAGGTGGCAAGTCGAAATCACGTACTCGAGTGCACGTCACGATGCGAGCCCGATTGACGTCGATGTCAACGGGACGACACCCACACCAACACCATCGCCGACATCGACCACCCCGACCCCGGATCCGTCCACGTCGACATCGCCGTGATCATTGCCTTGATATCGCCATGACATCGCCCAGACGTCGCCCCGACATGGAGTGCACATGACCAGCACGAAGACCGAAGCGATAACCCAGGTCGCGCGCGGTGTCGACCGCCTGGCCACCAACATCGGTTACGTGATCCAGGGCAAGCCCGAGGTGATCCACAACGCGATCGTGTGCCTGCTCGCGGAAGGTCACCTGTTGTTGGAGGACGTGCCCGGCACCGGCAAGACCTCACTCGCCCGCGCCCTCGCGACCTCGCTGTCGATCTCGTGGAACCGCATCCAGTTCACGCCTGACCTGTTGCCCTCCGACGTCACGGGCGTCTCGATCTACAACCAGAGCCGCAACGACTTCGAGTTCAAGCACGGCCCGATCTTCGCCAACATCGTCGTGGCCGACGAGATCAACCGCGCCTCGCCGAAGACGCAGTCGGCGCTGCTCGAGGTGATGGAGGAAGGGACGCTGAGCAACGACGCGATCGTCTATCCGATGCCGCGTCCTTTCATGGTCATCGCCACCCAGAACCCGATCGACATGGAGGGCACCTACGTCCTGCCCGAGGCGCAGCTCGACCGGTTCTTGATGAAGCTCACCGTCGGCTATCCCGACGCCGAGGCCGAGGCGGCCGTGCTGCGCACGCAGAAGATGGGACCGACGGTCGACCAGCTGCTGCCGGTGCTCACGGCGAACGACGTCATGACGATGGTCGACGCCGTGCGGCACGTCGAGATCGCGCCGGCGCTCGAGCACTACATCGTGTCGGTCGCCGCTGCGACGCGGACGATGTCGGAACTGCGCCTCGGTGTGTCGCCGCGTGGCAGTCTGGCGCTGCTTCGTGCCGCGCGAGCCTTTGCCGCGTCGACCGGGCGCCCCTACGTGATTCCCGAGGACGTCAAGCAGATGGCGCCGGTCGTTCTCGCGCACCGCGTCATCCTGCAGCCGGACGCCGAACTGCAGGGACGGACCGGTGCCGAGCTGATCGCGCGTGCCCTGCAGACCGTTCCCGTTCCGCGCGGGCCCGAGTGAGCATCACATGACCAGAGCGGGTGCAGCGGCGCTGCTCGGCGGCGCGATCGTGCTCGCGCTCGGGTTGTGGCTGCAGTGGATCGCGTTCGATCTCGTCGGCATCGGTCTGCTCGGGCTCGTGCTCGTCGCCGTCCTCGCCGTCGTGCGTCCGTCGCCGCTGGCGATCGACCGCGCGATCCAACCGCCGCGCGTCCCCAAGGGATCGCCGGCGATCGCCGTGCTCACCTTCGCCAACCGCGGCCGGCGCACGGTCGGTGTGACCGTGGCGAACCAGCCGTTCGGCGGCACGCACGTGCGCACCGTGATCCCGCGGCTGCGTCGCGGCGAGCGCGGGTTGCGCACCTACCGGCTGCCGACCCGCAAGCGCGGCATCTTCGACGTCGGTCCGGTCGAGGTCACGCGGCGCGACTCGTTCGAGCTGTTCCGGTCCACGCGCCGCTACGGGGACGTGGAGCGCATCTGGGTCTATCCGAGGCTGCTCGAGCTGCGCCCGTTGCCCACCGGCAACATGCGACACCTCGAGGGCCCCTCGTCGGACACCTCGCCGCAGGGCAACATCACCTTCCACCGGCTGCGTGACTACGTCGTCGGCGACGACCTGCGGCTGGTGCACTGGCGTTCGTCGGCACGCACCGGCAAGCTCGTCGTCAAGCACAACGTCGACACTTCGCAGCCCTACAGTGTGGTGCTGCTCGATCTGCGGCCCGAGCGGTACACAGCGGAGTCGTTCGAGTCGGCCGTCGACATCGCGGCATCGGTGCTCGTGGTGAGTTCCGCGCACAAGGCGCCGGTCGAATTGCGCCTGACCGACTCGACGATCGTCGGCGGGCCGAGGCTGCGCGACGTCACGCCGCTCATCGACCACCTGACCGGCGTCCAACCAGATGCGGCGGGCCAGCTGCGCACCCAACTGCTCGCGCTGCGCCGGGCCCGCGGCGGGACGTCACTCGTCGTGGTCACCGGCGTGCTCGACCGCGACGACCTGCCCTATGTCGCGGCCCTGCGACGCCGCTTCGAACGGCTGGTCGTCGTGTCGCTCGACACCGAGGACACGCTCGCCGCGCCGGTGCGCTTCCCTGGCGTACGCGTGATCGTCGCGCGCGACGCCGACGACGTCGGCGCGGCGTGGAACGTGCAGGCGTTGACGGTATGACCGACACGCTGCAGCGCACGCGCGACGAGGACGTGAGCGACTCGGCGGCGGCCGGCATGCAACGCGTAGTCCGCGCGCTTGTGCCCTACCTGTTCCTGCCGCTGTGTCTTGTCGCGAGCGTGCTCGCGACGGTGCCGTGGTTGCGGTCGTTCCCGACGTCGCTCGCCGCGGTACCCATGTACGGCGCGGCGGTCCTGAGCGTGTTGATCCCGCTGGGCGCGGTACGCATCGGGCCCGGTCGGCTGTGGCCGAGCGTGCTGGTCGACGCGATCGCGTTCGTCGCCTATGCCTTGCTGGTCGTGCTGGAGCAGCCCACGGGTTTCGGCGACCTCGCCCACGGGTTGGTCCAGGGTCCCTCACAGATCTTGACGTACGCACTGCCCCTGGTGAGCCCGCGCAGCCTGATGGTCGCCCCGGTCGCGTTGATCTGGCTCACCGGCGCGGTTGCCGGCGAATGCGTCGCCCGGCGCTGGTACACCCTGCTGCCCTATCTGTGCTTCCTGATCTCGTTCGGGCTGGCGTACGCGGCGACCCAGCGGTCCTCGGCGTCGCCGCTGACCTCGACGCCGGTGCGCGAGACGGTGTTGGCGGCCGCGCTGCTCGTGACCCTGCTGCTGATGCGCGCCGGTCAGGCCTGGACGCGTCAGGACGAGACCGCCGAAAGCACGCAGTCGGACGGGGTGCTGCCGCTGCGCGGCTTCGCGGTCGGCACGGTGCTCGCCGTTGTCATCGCGGTGCTGGCGGCGTTCGCCGTCCAGTCGACCGCGTTCCCGAAACGCGCCCGCGCACCGCAGCGGTTGCCGAGCATCAACCGGTCCGGCCCGCTCACCCCGCTGTCGTTCGTGGCCGGCCTGCGTCCACAGTCGCCGGCCTCGCCCGGCGAGCCCGTCTTCACCGTCACGACGGACACGACCACACCGGGCTACTTCGCGATCGCGAACGTGGACACGTACGACGGCGCCGGATGGTCGTTCGACCGCACGTTCCGGCCGTCCGGAGGCGTGCTCCCGGCCGACACCGATCCTGCGTTGCGGACGAAGGCCGAACTCACCCAGCAGTACCGCATCGCGCCCGGACCGCTGACACATGCGCCGTGGATGCCGTTCGTGTACCGGGCGCAGAAGGTCACCGGGCAGGCCGTCGACATCGATCCCGCCAGCGGCATGATCGTGCCGCTCGGCACGCTCGATGCGGGCACCACCTACACCGTGCGCTCGGGAACGACGCCGACCACCTTCGACCACGTGCGAGCCGCGCTCGCCTCGCCCGACACCGTGACGTCGACGGTCGACACCATCCTGCCGGGACCGGTGCGCGCGACCCTCGACGAGGTCGTGCGTGCCTTGGCGCAGGAGGTGCACACGCCGGCGACACCGGCGCTGCCGTTCCTGCAGGCGCTGCAGCGCGATCTGCGCACGAAGTACACCCTGTCCAACGCGGCCCGCGGCGTGGCTACCGGGACGGTGTCACCGACACCGTCGCGCACACCGTCAAGCGAGCCGTCGCACAAGAGGTCCCACACGGCGTCGAACACGCTGTCGCCGAGCCCGTCCGCCACGGACACGAGCAACGGCTACGCGGGAGCCACCGGCTTCGCCGACGTGCTCGCGTCGATCCTCGGCCCGAGCCGCCACGGCACGCCCGAGCAGTTCGCGACGCTGATGGCGCTCATCGCCCGCGACCTCGGTGTCCCCGCCCGGGTCGTGACCGGTTTCCGGGTCGAGCCGACCGGCGGGGCGAGCGTGCTGCCGGCCGGCCGCTACGACGTCACGACAGCAGATGCCTGGACGTGGGCCGAGGTGCCGCTCAACGGGGTCGGTTGGGTCGTGCTCGACGGCTCACCCGCCCGGTTGGCGAACGACACCAAGCCGACGGAGTCGGGCGCTCCGCCCTCGAGCAGTTCGGCGCCGCCGAGCCAGAACGCGCTGCTCACGCAGGGCGACAAGAGCGGCAACGCCGTCGCCCCGAAGAGCGCGATCCCGCACTCGAACACGACCGCGACGCACGCACTGCTGATCGCGCTGCTCGCCGCGGTCGGCGCGCTCATCCTGGTCATCCTCGTCATCCTGTTCACCCGCAAGCGCGTGCGCGCGGCTCGGCGCAGACGGCTGCCCGATCCGCGATTGCGGGTCATCGGCGCCTGGCAGGAGAACCTCGACATGCTGGCCGAGGCCGGTCTCCCCGACCTCACCGCACTGACCAGTGCCGAAATCGCCGCGCTGACGGGCGAGGAGTTCGGCTCCGACGTGGCCGGCGAGACGGCCTCGCTCGGTGCGGCGGCGAACGCCGCCACCTATCGCCCGTCCGGCTCGATAGCTGCCGACGAGGCCGACACCGCGTGGCAACGACACCGCAGCGTCCGCAGGCAGGTGCACCGACAGCTCGGCGTGCGCCGCAGCTTCGCCGCCGGGCTGCGCTACCACCGCCGCGGCCGGGCGTCCGGACCGGTCAGTCCGGCATCGTGGGACAGCGCGGAACGAGCGGCGGGACACGACGAGACGCACCGGCGGCCACGCGCCTACGAAGGCCGCCGGCGGCACTGACAGCTGCGTGATCACCGGGTGCGATGATCGCCCAATGAGGACATTTCGCACCGGCGTCACGGCCGTCGTCGCGCAGCTGGTGGTTGCGGCGCTGGTCGTGAGCTCCTGTGGCGGATCGTCCACCGGCGGTCGCCCGGCGGGCACCGCAGACGCTGGCGCAGGCACGTCGAAGGCCCCGTCGCCGGTGCGGTCCGGAACGAGTTCGACGGCGCCCGTGAGCAGCGCGCAGTTGCTCACCGCCGGCGACCTCACCCGCGCCGGCATCGCGCGCCGCTTCGACGAGGTCCCGCAGAGCAGCACGTCCTCGGCCGCGGACCAGCGCAAGGTGTTCGACTGCCTCGCGGTCACCAGCGTGCTCGCCCCTGTGCCGGGGCGCGAAGGCCGACGGCAAGGGCGTGCGCGCCTTCATCGATCCGCGGAAGGTGCACGACGTCGCCCAGGTCGTCCTGCACTTCGCCTCGCCCGCGGCTGCCGAGCGCTTCGGCAGCACCGTTGCCCATCGCCTGTCGGCGTGCCCGCATCCGAAGCTGCTCGTTGCCGGCACCGGGCCCGAGGTTTCGAACGGCAGCACCGAGCAGGTGAGCACCCGCTGCGACCGCTCGCTCGGCTTCACCGCGATCGCCACCCGGCAATCAACAGGCGGGGCCAACTCGCTGGTCGTGGGCATGCTGCTGGTCGCCGCCGGGCAGAACTTCTCGCTCGTCCTGCTGGTCGGTCCGCTGTCGAGCAACAGCCCGACGCAGCGCTCGAAGGTCGCCGACGCCGTGTGCGCGCATCTGCGCGGGTGAGCCCGGCCGGCTACCGGCGCGGGGGTGGCGGCGGCGGGGATGGCGGCGGCGGCAGTGACGTCGGTAGTGACGTCGGTAGTGACGTCGGCAGTGACGTCGGCGCGGCTGACGGCGGTGGCGCCGACGGTGGCGCCGACCGCGCACCCGAGCGGCGGCTGCGCGACACGAACCAGACGATCAGCGCCGCAATGACGACCACGACCGCGCCCACCGCGATCCACGCGCCGGCGTTCGTGCCGCCCGAGCCCGCGGCCGCCGCACTCGAGGCCGAACGCCCGGACGGCGCCGGGCTCGGTCCGCTGCTCGCTCCCACGCTCGTCGAGCTGCCTGACGAACTGCCGGACGGCCCGGCCGACGCGCCACTGGACGGCGCCAACGAGCCCAGCGGATTCGCCTTCACCGTCGCGACGTGGGCGGTCAGGGCCCGGTACACATCTGGGACGCCGTAGCCGTAATGGTCATCGGGCCGTGACCCACCGGAATGCTTCGCGGTCGTGATCAATCGGTTGATCACGTTCGCGGCGTCCATAGTCGGGAACCTGGCGCGGATCAGCGCCACCATCCCCGCGATGATCGGCGCGGCGTAGGACACCCCGCGGGCCAGCGCGTGGGCCCCGGTCGGGTCGCCGGTGCGGTTCGCGACCGGGAGGCCGGTGCTGGGTGTGGTCGCGAACGGCCCGACGAGCGCGACGCCGTGCCCGAAGTCGGAGTCGGGGTCGGCCTTGAGCGTGTGGTCGATGCCGGCCACCGCGATCACGCCGGGCAGGCTCGCGGGCGGTCCGACGAAGTTGATGCCTTCATCGCCCGTGCCGGACACGAGGACGACGTCCTTCGACTCGGCGTAACGCACGGCATCGGTCACGGCGGTCGAGTCGCTGCCGGCGACAATGGACAGGTTGATGACCTTGGCGCCGTGGTCGGTCGCCCACCTGATCGCCTCGGCGATCGGATCGGTAGGGACGTTCACGCCGGTGGCGACGGAGGCAGTCAGTACCGAGGCCTGCGGCGCCGCCCCGATCACGCCGGAATCCGGCCCGGTCCCGCGCCCGGCCAGCACGGAGGCAACCGTGGTGCCATGGCTCGGGCCGCCGGTCGAAGGCACCGCCGCCTGACCGTTCGGCGAGCCCTGCCCGCTGAAGTCGCGTCCACCGACGACGGCATGACGCAGTTCGGGCGTGCGCCCGTCCACGCCGTTGTCGACCACCGCGACTTTGATGCCCGCACCGCGGGTCAACGACCAGGCCTTCTGGATCCCGAGCGGACCCAGATACCACTGCGCGGCACGCACCGAGTCGGCCCGCGCCGGCGTGGCGAACAAGGTCGGGACCGCGACGAGCGCGATCACGACGAGCGCGCTGACACCGGCATGCAGCGCACGACGAACCTTCATCGGATCGAGCCTGCCACAGCGGACGTCGGTACCCGGGTCAGCCCCCGGTGACCGCGGACAGGGCGATCTGCACGCCGGCGCCGATCTCCTGCAGGGCCTTCTGCGTCTGGGCGCGCTCGTGGGCGATCGAACCGCCGCCGTAGGCCACGTCGCCGGCGCCGGCGTCGCCGGCCGCCTGCAGCTCGGAGGACTTCTCGTGGTCGACGTTGACGTAGGCCGTGTAGGTCTGCGCGATCGCCGTCAGGTGCGTGCTCAGAGCCGAGTAGATGACCATGAATGCCGACTTCATGCTGTCCGTTGTGTTCAGCGCAGCCGTCGTGGTGTCCTGCAGCGCCTGGGAGACACCCGTGATCTCGCTGTCGGCGATGCACGCGCTCTCGTACGGATTGCCGTGCGCGAGCACCTTCTGCATGGTGTCCTTGAACTGCCGGCGGACCTCCGACACCTTGTAGAAGTAGTCGTGCAGGGCCTGCAGGTCGACCTGCAACTGCTGGCCGTTGCCGGACGCGGCGGCAGCTGCCAGGTCACTGGCAACGCCGGTGACGACGGCCGCGCCGACCGAGGTGATCGACGACGCGGCGTCGGACAGGGCTTCATACATGACTGGCTCCTTCTGACTCGCTACTCGCCGATGACCGGCGGTGCGGCGGTGATCCCGTCGCCCCACACGTCCTCGGTCTCGACGAGATAGTCGGGAACGGGGGCTTCCTCGTCGTCGTCGCGGCGTCGCGACCCCGCGCCGCCGCCGGGATACCCACCGAAGCGGCCGGCCTCGCCTGCGACGGGTTCGCCGCCGAAGCCGTCGGGTGCCGCTCCGCGCAGCATGCCGCCGCGGGGCGCGCCCAGTTCTTCCTCGGGCAGCCCGCTCATGCGCGCGCCGCTGCGCAGGCCGCCAGGTTCACCCTCGCCCTCGAGCAGACCGCTTGCCGACCGTCCACGCAGGCCGGTCTCGCCTTCGCCCTCGGCCAGACCGGACGCGGACCGGCCGCGCAGGCCTGCCTCGCCCTCGCCCTCGGCCAGACCACCGGAACCGGGGCGCGCCGCGAGGCCGCCGCGGCTGCCGAGCAGCCCGGCACCGCCGAGCAACCCGGCGCCGCCGAGCACGCCGCCGGCGGCACCGATGCCGCCCGTCGCACCGCCGGCCGTGCCGGTTCCGGCGGTCGGTCCGCCGTCGACGGTCGGCGTGGACGGCACCGTGGCACCCGGCGCGCCGGGATCGCCCTGCGGTGTGGTCTGGTTGCCCTGCGGCGAGGTGGTCGTCGGGATGTCGGGGGTCGGCGAGCCACCGGGCGGCGTGGTCTCGGTGGACGGATTCTTCCCGCCCGAGTTCTGGTTGGGATTGCCCTTGACCCCGTTGTTGACGATTTCGGCGTCCTGGCCGGTCGTGTGCGGGCCGACGACGATCGGGGAGTACCCCGTGCCCGGGCCACCGCCGCGGGGCGACACGCTGTAGTTGCCGTTGACGCTGCCCGACCCGCCGCCTGCTCCGGGAACCGGCGGGATGGACGACGGCGGCTCGCTGCTCGACGTGGGACCGGTCGGCCAATCGATGCTGCGCATCGAACTGGACTGCGCCTTGCCCTCGGCGTCCATCTGGGTCACGACGCGGGCGGCCTGCTTCTGGTTCCGGTCGTACTGGGCCTGGTGCTGTGCCGCGGCGACGCCGACGCCGACGGGCCCGGCCCACCAGCCCGAGCTGACCGCGTGGCCGAAGGACGTGTCGACGTTCGGGATGGCCTCGACCTGTGCTTTGTGCGACTGGGCGCTCTGGTGATAGCTCGACGTCCTGGTGCTGGCCTGCTTCGACGACTGCGCCATGGTGATCATCGAGGCGTGCGTGTTGGACGCGCTGTCGGTCGCCGCCGACGCGGCCGCACCCTGCCAGCCGCTGCCGAGCGACTTGACCTGCGACATGAAACCGGACGCGGCGTCCTGGCAGGCGCTGTCACCTTCGTTGAAGTACGAGATCGCGTTCGCCAGCGAGTCGAGCTTGCTGTTCGCGGCGGCCTGTTTCAGATCTTGCAGCGTCCATGACGAGTAGCTGGTATCCGCGTTGTCGGTCATCGTCGATTCCCTCTCGAGCCCACAGAGTGGTGCGCGATCAATCGTCTGTTCGTATCTGTGCTTTTCAGTGCTTCTCGGTCAAAACGGTTATCCGTCCTGATCCTAGGTCACCTCGACCTGATCATTCTTCCCAAGCGCCTAACCCACTTTTCATACGTACCGGAGGGTTCACCCTCGGTTCGGCTCCTCGAAAACACTCGCGACCGCGTCGACTGCGCTGCGGAACAGCGCGTCGGTCGTCCCGGGAGTCAGCGCCACCACCTGCTCGCCGTGCCTGCTGCCGAGCTCGACCTGCAGCAGCGCGCCCTCGTTGAACTCGCGCCAGTTCGTCGATCTCGACGAGTGGCGCAGCGTCACCTCATCGGGATAGTCGGGATCGGTGGGAGCGCCGCCGTCACTGGCCGGCTGCGCGTACGCCACGGCCCCGAGCGTGCCGGACGCCGTCGGCCCCGGCTCGCCGCGCTGGCGGAACGCGATCAGATCCTCCGAGAAGCCGGCTTGGGCCAGGTGCGCGCGCAGGGTGCGGGGCGAGATGCCGGTGGTGGCGATCCGGTCGATCTCCTCCAGCGCAACCGCGCTGACCTCGCACGGTTCGAACCGCATGGGACGCAGCGGCGGCAACGCTCCGACGACGCCCGCGGCGAGTTCGGTGTCGGCGATGCGCCGGACGGCGACCTTGGTCGTCGTCGAGCAGCACGAGCACCGCCTCGTCACCCTGTCCGGCAACCGAGAGGTACCGGGTCTCGACCCCGGCAGGGTCGCACGCGCACGGCGTAGACCGACAGCCGTGGCCGGGCGAAGGCGGCCCGGGTCGCCTCCAGCACCGCCGAACCCGCCAGCTCACGCTCGGTGAGGATGCGTTCGATCTCGTCGCGGCCGGGCGCCGGGCCGTAGCCGACCGCGCCGGTGTTGAGCGGGAAGGGCAGCCGGACGCCGACCAGCCGCGTCCAGGCGACGAACTCGCGGTTGCCCAACGACACCCAGTCGATCGTCACGCTCGTCATCACATCTCCCCCGTCCGAATCGAGCGACTAGAACGTCAGGTCGCTGTCGATCTGCTGCTGCGACTCGTGCCCGTCCTGCGACCTGACCCTGCGCCGCCTTGATCGTGTCGTCGCCGATGCCGATCGCGGTGTCGATGCCCGCGTTCTTGATCGCGCTCTCGACCCCCTTGTCGAACGCCTCGGTGGCCGAGGCCCGGCCGGCTTGGGCGAACACCTCCGACGCCGAGCGCAACGAGCCCTCGGCCTCGCGCATCATCGACGCCTCCTCGGACACTGCGCGAGCCAGTTGGCTGAACTCGCCCTCCACCTGTCGCACCATGCCGGCGATCCGTTCGAGCATCGACGAGGCCTGCCCGACCGTCTCGGCGCCCCTGCCGCAGGCGGCGGCCGCCTCGCCGGCCACCGCGGCCTGCCCGGCCGCCTCGCTGGCGCCGAAGGTGAAGAATGCCGACGCGGCGGCCGCGGCCTCGGTCAGGATCGCGTACTCGACCCACGACGCGATGATGCCCTTGATGATGCCCTGCGCGCCGTCCATCAGCGTCGCGCTCACCCGCAACACGTCGGCGACGTGGTCGGCCTGGCCGGCCACGCTGGTCACGCCCTGCTCGAAGTTCGCAATCTTGGTGCGGAACGCGTCACTCGCCTGGCCCGACCACGAGCTCTGTGTGCGGGTGGCGTCCTCGCCCACCGCCGGCGCGAGGCCGCGCAGGCTCTCGGCGATGGCGGTCCACTCCTCGGCCTTGCCGTTGAGCCCGTCCGGGTCGCCGGTGACCAGATCGAGCGCCTCCTTCAGCGGCGCGACCAGATCGAGCAGGAAGCCGAGACCGGCCTCGATCAGGGCCTCGAGCGGGTCGCCCATCAGCGCGCCGGAGTGCCCCCCGGCGAAGCTCGACACGTCCTTGACGAGGCCGCCGATGTCCCACACGTCCTTGCCCGCGGCGAGGTACGTTGCCCTCCTGCACGTCCTTGACCAGGCTCTTGGCGGAGTCGAGTCCCTTGGCGCCGACGGCCAGCCCGTCGCCGGAGGTCACGGGGCACCCCCCATGCCCGTCGTGGATCGACGTCGAACATCTGCCCGCCGGCCCGGTCGGCCTCGTCGTAGTCGCGGGCCGTGCTCTCGAGCGCCGCTTTCGCGTCGGCTCAGGAAGGACCCGACCTCGCGCGATGCTGTGGTCGGCGCTGTTGCGCGCCGACGTGTACCCGGCGTAGAGGCCCAGGCCGAGCCCGAGGGCTCCCCAGGCCTTGGTGTCGACGTCGGCGTCCTTGGCGCGCTCGCCGATCTTCGCAACCGTGTCGGCATGGTCGCCGAGACTGCCGGCGACCGACCGCAGCGTCGCGGTGGTCACCTCGAACTGGTTGCCGGTCATCAGCGTTCGTCCTCTTCCGGAAGGAACCTGGCGGCCGGCGCACCGGTTTCCGCACGTTCGTGCGTCTGCGGCGCGGGATCGGCGTCGGCGCCCGGTTGGCCCGGCGTGTCCTGGGACAGGGACGGCAGGCGTCCCTGGGCGATGGCCGCGACGTCGACGCGGCGGCCGGTCAGGGGCGCCACCTCGGCGGTGGTGCGTTCGGCGACCTGCGCCAGCCCGATCCGGATGGCCTCCAGGATCGTGCTGGCCAAGGTCTCCGGTGTCTTGTCCATCGCCTGGCGGGTCAGCTTCAGGTCGACGATCGCGCCGCCTGCGGCCAGCTCCACGGTCACTGTGCGATCGGTGGATGTGGCGGTGACCCGCAGCTTCTCCAGGGCAGCCCGGATCTGGTGGTACTGCGCCACCTGCGCGCGGCTGCGTTCCCGCGCAGCGGCGAGCGGTGCCACCACGTCTCCGGCTGCGGTCACGCTCGGTCCTCCTGTGTCGGTGTCGGGTGTCACTGGCGGGCGTGCCCTCAGCGCAGCCACGTCTGCGGATAGTCGTCTTCGTCGTCGGCCGCTGTGTCAGTCGTTGTGACAGTCGCTGTGTCAGTCGCTGTGTCAGTCGCTGTGTCAGTCGTCCGGTGTCCGTCGCTGTGTCGCTCGCGATGGGCGCATCGTCTCGCGCGACACCCGCCCCGCTCGCGGCGGCAGCGCCACTTGCCAGCGCATCGCGTGCCCGCAAGTCCCACTCGTCCTCGGGGTCGAAGCGGGCGTCGCGCGCCGGTTCGGGGCTCGCACTTCCGGGCGCGAGCAGCGGCCGCCTGCTCGGCGCAGAAACGCTGCACCTGGCGTGCCAGCGAATCGCTAGCCAGCTTGGTCTGCCGGTCGACCGCGTCGAGGGTGTTGAACACCCCGTCCCGTGTCGAGCGGGCGGCGACTGACCAGGCCGTCCATGACGACCGACAGCGGGGTCGTCATGACTTCACCGATGACAGGGCCCATGCGCTGCCATTCCTCGAGATCCTCCTCGCCGACCACGTCGCCGCGCTGCGCGTAGCGGCGGGCCGACTCCTGCTCCTGGCCGCCACCGGCGCCGCCCCGGCCGCCGCCGGCGAAGGGGATCGCCGCCGAAGCCGCCGCCCTGTTCGCCGCCGCCCGAACCCTGCCCGGGCGCCGCGGAGCCTGCGACGGGAGACCCGGCGCCGGCGGCACCGGACGCGCTCATCGCGTTGTCGGTGGTGTTGTCCGCGCCGACGTGCGTGCCGTCCTGCAACGGGGTTTGGCTCTGGGCTGCGGGTGCGCTCACCCCGGCGCCGGTGGGGAGGCCGCCCCCACCGCCGGCCGGGATCGAGTCGATCCCGCCGCCACCGGCTCCCGACGACCCACCGGCGCCACCGAGCCCACCGATCCCACCGCCCGCCGCCGGCGAGCTCGCCTGCCGGGCTGGTGATCCCGGCCAGCGGATCGCCACCGGCAAGACCATGTTGGTGTTCCTCGGTGACCACCGGGATCGCCGTGCTCGTCGAAGTGCACACGGTAGGTGTGCTTGGTGCCGTCGGCGTCGGTGTTCGACACCGTGAAGACACCCTTCTTGCCGGCCTCGGGGCTGATCGTCAACCCGCGATCGGGCCCGAGGCTGACCGAACCGTCAGGATTCTTGTGGATGTCGTGCTTCGGATCGATCTGCCCGGGCAGGGTGCCGCCGATCGGCGGCTGCAGCCCGGTGCCGGATCCGCCGTCGCCGGACAACCCCGACGGCGCAGTGGGCAGTCCTGTGCCGGGATCGGTCGACCAGCCCTTGGGCAGCGCCTCGCCGGTGGTCGGATCCTGGTTCCAGCCCTGGGGCAGCGGCACCCCGGACGGGATCCAGCTCGATCCCGGCGGCAGCCCCGCCGGTCGGGTGGTCGGCCCCGGTCGGACCGCCCGGCAGGGCGCCGGAGCCGCCGCCGGTCGGCAGGTCAGGCAGGTCGGGTGTGTTCTGCGGCGTGGTCGCGCCCGCCCCGGGCGGCACCGTCGGGTCGGCTGTCGGCACGTGCGGCAGGTTGACCGCCGGCGAGGCCGCCGCCACCGGGCAGCCCGCCGCCACCGCCACCGGGCAGCCCGCCGCCACCGCCACCGGGGAGCCCGCCGCCACCGGGCAGGCCGCCGCCTCCCACGCCGCCGGGCGGCTGCTGCGGAGCGGTCGGCGCCGCGGGCGCGCCGGTGCCGACCTTGTCCATGCCCGTATAGGGATCGCGCACCTGCGAGACCTGCGAGGTGAACTCCTTGAAGCCCTGCTGGATGCGCTGCCTGGTCTGTGCGTTGATCGTCTTGAGGGCCTGCTCGCGGGTCTCGAACTGCGGGACGAGGATCTCGTTGCACCACTGGGTCGCCAGCCGCGGCGCGTACTTGTCGCCGACCTCGCCGGCCAACCCGAATTCCATCAAGAACTGGTCGAACGCCGACGGCTCGCCCGAGAGCAGCTTGAACGCGATCAGATTCTCCTGCTCGTCGCCCTCGCCCATCGCGACCTTGACCAGCGACGAGGCCATCACGCCGTCGATGCCGGTCGGCAACTCCGCGGCGTAGAGCTCGCTGACTGCCTGGGCCTTGGCGAGCACCAACTGCTGCAGGCCGTGCACGAGCGCGCCGATGTCCTTGCTGACGACCGACGAGATCGGTGGTGACCGTGTTCGTCGCCTTGAAGAACACGGTCATCTTCGCCTCGAAGTTCGAGGCGGCGGCACCCTGCCAGGTCGGCACCAGCGCGTTGTAGGAGTTGTTCAACGTCTGGTCGGTCGTGCTGAGTTGCCGGCCGATGTCGGCGAGCAGCTTCGCGTCCGAGCTGTAGTCGGCGAAGCTCATGCCGTACTCGGCCTGGTAGGCCTGCTTGGCCGCATCGTAGGTGAGCCCGCCGCCCTTCCACGCGTTGTAGGCGGGCGCGAAGAAGCGGAAGAAGGCCAGGCCCGGCTCGCCCTGGGCGAGGACCTGGTCGGCAGTGCCGACCGCCTCGATGTCACCGGCGTTGATGGCGTTTGCGTACTGGCCCAGCCGCTGCTTGCCGGTGGTCTGCGCATCGTTGGCGGCCTTGAGCTTGGCCGGTTCCTCGACGCCGAACTTGATCCGATCCGCGTCGTTGTGCGAGATGTCGCCGTCGAGGATCGCCTGCAGGTCCTTGCCGTGGGCGACCTTCTGGTTCTGGTTGTAGTCGTCCTCGTTCAGGTGGTGGTAGTCGTCGATGTAGTCGTTCGACTTGGGTGCGTCCTTGGGATGGGCGAGCGCGGCCACGTTCTGCGCCGTGTCGCCGTACAGCGGTCCCCCGTTACGCCCCGGACCGGTCACCGTCGAGTCGATGCGCGTCGAGTCGTCCTGCAGCGGCGTGGTCGGGTCGGGCTGCGTCCTACCCGGCGCCGTGCCCCCGGTAGCCGCGGTCGGGGTCCCGGCGGTCGAGCTGCCGGCGGTCGGAGTGCCCGTGGGCAGGGTTGCCGGCGCCGACGTTGTTGTCGTCGGCGTGTCCGCTGAGGGCGTCGCGCCGGCGGCGTAGGTCGGGGCGACAGTAGGAACGACAGTGGGATCGACGGTGGCCGTCTCGTCGTCGACCTCGTCCTCGGGTCGGAAGTCGCGCGGGCCGCTCATCAGGCGTTCCCGCCGGCCGACGTCAACCCGGCGGAGCCGGAGCCGTCAGCGCGCTCGTAGCCCTGCTGGCTCTGGGTGAGCGCACCGGAGACCTTCAGGCACGTCTCGCCGAACGAGCGCACCACGGTGTTCAGCGGCCCGGTGATCACCTGGTGGTAGGCATCGCCCTCGGCTGCGTAGTCGCGGCCGGTGGTCGGTCCGGCGCCTTTGATCGTCTGTAGCCGTTGGGCCTGTTGCAGGATCGGATCGGCCTGCGCTTCGAACGTCGAGGCCGTTGTGGCTAGGGCTTGGGTTTGAGCCCCGAAACTGCCGCTCATGGTCCCTCCAGAGGGTGTGCGCGTTTCGCACGGGCGAAGCGCGAGTCGCGAACCCCGAACGACCTTACGAGTGCCGGCGAACAGGTGACCACATCGGCGAACCTGGGGCGATGTGCTGTTACCCATCCGAGCAGCGCCGACTCGTACACCGTCACGGGAAGTGCCGCGGGGCAGTCGACGGGGACGGCTCGGGGAGAGAAGAAGCCGGAAAGCACGCGCGCCCAGCCCGCTGACCTGCAACAGGCTGGGCGCGAGTGTCCCGTACCGTTGGGCCGACCCGAGCTGCGGGACGACCCGGTAGCGCCTAGCCGAAACGGCTGGCGTTCTGCGACTCCGTGGTCTGGAAGCCCTCGTTGGCCGAACCGAGCGCGCGGCCGATGGCGGCGAGCACCTCGTTCAGGTCGTTGGCGGCCTGGTCCCATTGGGCCTGCTTGGCGTTGTAGTTGGTGGCCGCCTGGCCCTCCCACGTCGACACCATCGGCGCGAGGTAGGACTTGAGGTCCTGCAGCGAGTTGTTGATGCTCGCGACGGTGGACTGGGCGTGTTCCTGGGTCGCCTGCACCTGGGCAAACGTGACCTTGATCTGATCGCTCACGGCGAATCCTTCTCCCATGATCTGAAAGCTCGAAATGATGTGTGCAGCGGTTCGACGTGGCGCCGACGGGCGTAGTACGCGATCAGGCGCCGACGGACGAACCGGTCAGATGTTCAGCCCGCTGCCGGCCGACTTCACAGCGTCCTGCGCGGCCTGGTCCTGCGCGGCGTAGGTCTGACCCGAGGTACGGATCTGCTCGGAGATGTCGGTCAGGGCCTGGGACAGCTTCTGCGCGTCCTCGTTGTAGCGGACCATCAGCGCCTGGAAGGTAGAGGCCGCCTGGCCGGTCCAATGCGCCTGGACGGCTTCGACCTGGCTCTGGAGGCTCGACAGCTGCGAGCGAACCTCGTTGTTGACGTCGTCGACCTTGGCCGCAGCCTGCTGCATCTGCGCGGTCTGGGTAGTGAACGCACCAGTCACCTTGCGCTCCTTTTCATCAATGAATTTCGTTGAATAGTTGATTATCTTGTTGTCGCGGTGGACCCACCGCGATCTTGTGTTCGTGCTGATACCCGACGGCATCCGCGGTGAAACTCGTGTCGTGAATGCCGCAATTCGGATGCTTCCGCAAACACAGATCGAATGCAAGCGGAACGCGACGATGTGGAAATCGAGCCTCAGACCTCGGCGATCTGGATCAATTGCTGGCCGTAGCGGCGGCCCACGATGATCCCCCGGCCGGCCGGCATCGCGGCCGGACGCGTGGTGCCGAGCAGAACGCCCTCGTCGCGACTGCCGGACCCGACCACGCCTGGCGAGCCCAGTTCGCGGATGCGCTGGATGATCGGTTCGAACAGCGCGCGTGCGGCGCCGCCGGTGCGCCGGCACAGCACGACGTGCAGCCCGACGTCCTTGGCCTGCGGCAGGAACTCGGCGAGTCCGGCGATCGGATTCCCCGAGGGCGAGGCGACCATGTCGTAGTCGTCGATCAGCACGAAGATCTCCGGGCCGCGTCCACCAGCTGCGATCACGCAGTTGCTCGGCCGTGACCTCCGGGCCGGGCAGCCGCCCCTGCAGCACGGGGCGCAGGTCGTCGATGAAGGCCTGCAGTGCGGGACCCGCCGGAGCGTAGCCGGCGAGGTACTCCTGCGGCACGTAGCCGAGCATCGTGCGGCGGTAGTCGACCATCAGGATGCGCGCCTGGTCGGACGTGTAGCGCGACATGATGCCGCGGGCGACGACCTTCAGGAAGGTTGTCTTTCCCGATTCGGCGTCGGCGAAGAAGATGAAGTGCGGATCGGCGTCGAAGTCGACCAGCACCGGCGCCAACGCGTCCTCGTTGATGCCGATCGGGATGCTGTGCGTCCCGTTCGGCCCGGGCAGGTCGGCGTACTGGACGGACGAGGGCAGCATCCGCACGCGCGGCGCGGGTGCGCCGTCCCATGCGGTGCGTACCTTCTCGACGAGCTCGGCGTACGCGACCGCGAGATCGCCGACCTCGGACGAGCCGTCGATGCGGGGCAGCGCGGCGAGGAAGTGCAGCCGTTGCTGGGTGAGTCCGCGGCCGGGCCGCGACCCGGGCACGGCTGCGGCGACCCGCCGGTCGATCTCGGACTCCGACGGGTCGCCGAGACGCAGCTCGACCCGCGTGCCGAGGGTGTCCTTGAGCGCGGCACGGATCTCGGCCCAGCGGTTGGCGCCGACGATCACGTGGACGCCGAAGGACAGACCCTGCCCGGCGATGCCGGTGACGCGCTGCTCGAGATCCTCGAACTCGGCGCGGAAGTTGGCCCATCCGTCGACGATCAGGAACACGTCGCCGAACGGGTCGTCGTCGTGGTGACCCGCGCGCTTGAGTTGGCGGTACGCGGCCATTCCCTCGATGCCGTTCGCGCGGAAGCGCTCCTCGCGCTCGGCCAGCACGGTGCTCACCTCGGCGACCATGCGGCGCACGAGGTCGGGGTTGGCGCGCGAGGCGATGCCGCCGACGTGCGGCAGGCCGGCGGTGGTGGCCAGCGAACCGCCGCCGAGGTCGATGCCGTAGATCTGCACCTCGCGCGGCGTGTGGGTCAGCGACAGCGCGGTGATCAGGTCACGCAGCACGGTGCTCTTGCCGCTCTGCGGACCACCGACGACGGCGCCGTGGCCGGCGGCGCCGGAGAAATCGAGCAGCAGCTGGTCGCGGCGTTGCTCGTAGGGCCGGTCGACGATCCCGACGGGCACGATGAGCCGGCCGTTGCCACCCCACCCGTCCGGGCCCAGCCCGCGGCCGGGGATCGCTGTCAGCGGCGGCAGCATGCTGTCGATCGACGGCGATTCGGACAGCGGCGGCAGCCACACCTCGTGCGCGGGAACCCCGCGGCCCTGCAGTTTCTCGACGACGACGTCGAGCACCGACTTCTCGAGCCCCTGCGTCGCCGGCGTCGCTGCCGGCTCAGGGCGGGCCAGCTCGTCGTCGTCCGGGACCTCGGGCGCGTCGATCGGGTCGGACAGGAACGGCAGAGGACGTCGCGCGAACATGGCGCCGGCACCGACGGCGACCGTGTCGCGGCGGTAGGCACCGGACACGTACGCGGCCTTGAAGCGCACCAGCGTCGACACGTCGAACTTCAGGTAGCCCGAGCCGGGGATGGACGGGAGCTCGTAGGCGTCGGCGACTCCGAGCACGGCACGCGACTCGGCGGCCGAGAACGTCTTCAGACCGATGCGGTACGACAGGTGGCTGTCGAGCCCGCGCAGCTTGCCCTCCTCGAGGCGCTGCGAGGCCAGCAGCAGGTGCATCGACAGCGACCGTCCCAGCCGTCCGATCGCAACGAACAACTCGGCGAACTCGGGCTTCTGCGTGAGCATCTCGGTGAACTCGTCACACACGATCAGCAGTGAGGGCAGCGGATCCAGTGGAGCGCCGGCCTCGCGGGCACGTTCGTACTCACGCACGTTCGCGTAGTTGCCGGCCGTCTTGAGCAACTCCTGACGGCGATTCATCTCACCGGCGAGCGCGTCGTGCATGCGGTCGACCAGGGTGAGGTCGTCCTGCAGGTTGGTGATCACCGCGGCCGTGTGCGGCAGGTCGTTCAGGCCGAGGAAGGTGGCGCCTCCCTTGAAGTCGACCAGGATCAGGTTCAGCGCGCTCGGCGAGTGGGTCATCGCCAGGCCGAGGACGAGGGTGCGCAGCAGCTCGGACTTGCCCGAACCGGTCGCGCCGATGATCAGGCCGTGCGGGCCCATGCCCTCGAGCGCTGCTTCCTTGATGTCGAGTTCGACCGGCTCGCCGTGCTCGCCGACGCCGATCGGGATGCGGAGCCGGTCGCGGACCGTGCGCGGACGCCACAGCTGGTCGGCCGACACGTTTTCGGGATCGCCCACGCCGAGCATGTCGACGAGTTCGGCGGAGGTCAGCAGCGGCTGATCATCGGTCGTCTCGGCCGCGCCGACGCGCCAGGGCGCCATGCGCCGGGCAGTTGCGTCCGCCTCGGTGACGCTGAGCCCGTCCGCACGGCCGAGCACCTCGACACCGCTGCGTCCGACGGCACCGACCTTGCCGTCCTCGACGACCAGGCGCAGCCCGCGCCGCGCGGCGAGACGGCCGATCGAGCTGGACAGGTCGATGATCGTCACCCCGACCAGGCCGTCCTCGAGCAGCACACGCTCCTCCAGGCTGACCGCGCCGCCGTCGATCACGATCACGATGTGCGGCTGGTCCGGCGGCGGGGTCGCGTCGCGGGCGAAGCGGGCGCGCGACGCCATCTCCGGAGTGAGCCATTCCTCGAGCTCGGCCAGCGAACTCGCCACGAGCCGGCGCGAGCCGACGGCGTCACTCTCGCGCGGATCCTGCGCGTGCGGCAGCCACTTGACCCAGTCCCAGTCGGCGCGGCTGGGACCGGATGTGACGACGCCGACGATGAGGTGGTCGGGGCCGTGGAAGCTAGCGAGCGATACGAGCATCGCGCGGGTCAGGTCGCGCACCTCGCCACGCGTTCCACGCAGATCGATCGCGGGGAAAGAGCGGAGCTTGACGGCCACCGGCAGGTCGTCGACGAGTGCGTGCGCGCGGACGAGTCGTCGAAGGGCGACGGCACCGATCGGGTCGAGGCTCTCGATGAGGCCGGTCTGCGGCGGCCGCAACTGGCGCGCGAGGCGCTGCGGTCCGACACCGACCCGCACCGTGCTGAAATCCCGATCGCTCGGACGGCGCTCCCACATGCGGCGACCACCGGCCATCGACCACAGCGACCGAGGGTCGGGGTGCGACCAGAGCAGGCTCACGCGTTGGTGCTGTCTGGTGCGCTCGATGTCGCGGCGCACCTGCTCGATGTAGCGCAGGTAGTCCTTGCGGTCGGTGTCGATCTGAGCCTTGCGGCCGGTGCGCCGACCGCCCAGGCCGCCGCCCATCATGCCCACCGTCGACAGCAGGATCAGGCCGCCCATCGCCATGGAGGCCGCGCTCAGCCCGCCGATGAAGATGAAGCCGACCGAACCCAGGATCATCACACCGGGCAGCAGCGCGCCCATGATGTTGCCGGGCAGCAACCGCGGGATCTCCGGCGGCGGCTCGAGCTGCAACTCGCCTGAGGGCATCGCCGGAACAGGCATGCGTGCCCTGCGCCGGAACGTCCGTGTCGCCAAGTCAGCAGTCCCTCTCGGTGCGGCATGGGCGTGCACGATCATGAGTGCGACCGCGCGCCATATAGTAGGCCGACCGCAGGTGTGGATCAGCTCCGGCGCAGTCGAATGTGGGAGTGATTGGAGTGACGGGGTGACCTCGATCGAGTCGCGGTCGTACTGCCGCGTCGTCGTCATCGCCCCGTCGACCCGCGTCGATCTGGCGCTACCGGCCGACGTGCCGATCATCGACCTGCTGCCGATGCTGCTGCAGTACACCGGTGAGGCGCGCGAGGACGGCGGCGGGACGCACGGCGGTTGGAAGCTGGTGCGGGTCGGCCACGGCGACCGTTCCGAGATGGAGGGCGGACGCACCCTGCGCTCGCTCGACGTCGCCGACGGAGAGGTGCTGCGGCTGACGGCCCGCGAGGAGCCCACCGTCGTCCCGGTCTTCGACGACATCGTCGACGCCATCGCCACCACGCGCCGCGACCGCATCGACGTTCGCAGCATCAACCCCGGCGTGGGTGCCGGCGCCTTTGCGGCGGCGATGGTCGCCGGGGCGTTCACGCTGTTCCTGCGCGGCCGCACCTACGTCGACGCCTACATCGCCGGAGCCGTCGCTCTCGCACTGCTCGGCCTCGGGACGGCGGCGATGAAGGGGATCGGCGAGCGCATCCTCGCCACCACCACCGCAGCGTCCGGCGTGCCGTTCGCCCTCGTGTGCGGGCTCAACGCCGTCCCCGGCGCCTACGGCCGATGGGGCGTCCTGCTCGGAGCGGCGCTCGCGCTCGTCTACTCGCTGGCCGCGGCGCTCGCGCTCGGCACCGGGACGGTGGTGTTCGCCGCCTCGGCCATCATCTCCTTCTTCACCGCGGGAAGCGCGCTCGTCGGTGGGCTGACCCACGTGTCGGTCGTGCGCATCGTCGCCGGCACTGTCGCCGTTGCGCTGGCCGCGCTGTCGGTGCTGCCTCGCCTCGCGGTTCGGCTGGCGCGGCTGCCGCTGGCCACCGTCCCGACGACGAGTGAGGACCTCGGTGAGACCGACGAGATCGGCGACATCAACGACGTGTCGTCCCGGGCGCGCGTCGCAGGCGAGTACCTGACCGGGACGCAGATCGGCTGTGCCGCGACGATCGCGTTCAGCGCCACGCTGCTGCTGTCGAGTGCGCCGTCGGTGCTGTCGGTCGCGCTGGCCACAACGGCCCTCGTGGCCATGGCGTTGCGCGCTCGGTCCGTCGCCGGACTCGGCGGGCGGATCGCCCTGGTGGCGTCCGCGGTTGCTTGCGGCTTCGTCGCCGCCGTCGTGACCGTGCTGGAAAGGCGGGCCGGGACTGGGCTGGTGCTGCTCGCCGTGGAACTGGGTTCCGGCGCGCTGATCCTGATCCTGTCGACCACCCGCACCCGGCGTCGCCCGTCGCCGCAGACACTGCGGCTGATCGACTTCTTCGAGGCCGCCGTCGTCGTCGCGGTGTTGCCGCTGGCGGTCGGCGTGATGGGCCTGTACAGCCTGTTGCGGCAACTCTGAGCCGTGCCTCGTCCGCCTCGTCCGCCACGCCGCAGCGTCGCCGCGGCGGCGCTCGTGTGCGGTCTCGCCGCGCTCACCGTGCCCGCCGCAGCCGCACCGGCCTCGCACCCGCGTGCCGGCAACAGGACGACGACTCCCGCGCCTGGGTCGCCGGCGCCCGGATCGCCCACGCCGCCGGCGCACTACGTGCCGACGACCAAGTGCGTGCAGGGCTCGAACATCCCACGCACGCTCAAGAACGGTGTCTCCTGGGCCCAGACCCAACTGAACTACACCGCGATGTGGACGCTCGGCCGGCGCGGCGCGGGACAGCGGATCGCCGTGATCGACACGGGGATCAACCCGGAGCGGAGCGCGTTCGGGAACCGGTTGCTGCCGGGCGCCGACCTCGTGCGGCCCGGCGACGGTTTGTCCGACTGCGACGGACACGGCACGGTCGTCGCCGGCATCATCGCCGCGGCGCCCGATCACAGCACCGGATTCACCGGCGTCGCACCGTCGGCGACCCTGATCTCCATCCGGCAGAGCAGCCTCGACTTCGGCATTCGCAACGCGAAGCAGAACGCCGGGCAGAACGTCGCCGGCACGACGACCAGCCTCGCCGATGCGATCGTGTTCGCGGCAAGGTCCGGGGCGGGGATCATCAACATCTCCGAGGCGAGCTGCCGTCCGGGGAACGCGCCCGCTGATGCCGGCACGCTCGCTGTGGCGCGTGCGGTCGACTACGCGGTCAAGGTGAAGGACGCCGTGGTAGTCGCTGCCGCCGGAAATGTCGACAGCTCGTCGGACTGCAAGACGCAGAACGTGCCCGGCGAGGATCCGCAGACCATCCCCGTGCCCGCTTCGCTCCCGGGCGTGCTCGCGGTGGGCGCGGTCGACCAGACCGGGGCACCGGCCGCGTTCTCGTTGGCCGGCAAGTGGGTCGGGGTCGCCGCGCCCGGCGTCGACATCATCTCGTCCAATCCCTTGCCCGACAGCACCGGTCAGATCAACCGGTTCATCACCAGCTCCGGGGTGTCACCCGTGCAAGGCACGAGCTTCGCGACGCCGTACGTCAGCGGGCTCGTCGCCCTCGTCCGCAACCGGTTCCCGGATCTGGACGCGGCCCAGGTGGTGCGCCGGATCCAGCGCACCGCAGTGCATCCGTCGGCGAACGGCGGACGCAACGACTTCGTCGGCTTCGGGATGATCGACCCGGAGGCGGCGCTGACCGACGTCCTGCCCGGTGAGACCCCGCCTGCTCCCACTCAGCGCTACGGGCCACAGACGCTGCCCGCCGCGCAGGCGCACCCGGATCCGGAACGCGACGCGCGTCTTGTCGCGCTGCTCGGCACGCTCGGGCTGTTGGTTGCCGTCATCGTCGGCGTGATCGTGACGATCACCCGGCGCCGCCGCGCCGATCACCTGGTGAGCTCTCGGGCGGCGCGGGCCGGCTCAGCCGGAGGGGCTCGCGCCGGCGCTGTTCGTGGACGTCGGTAGCGACTTCGCCGAGACGCCCGTCTGCGGGTAGAAGTGCACGGCCTGATCGGGATCGAGCGTCGGCCCCTTGGGCAGCAGATTGAGCAGGGCCGGCGCGCTGAACGCGAGATCGTGACCCGTATAGCCGAGGTACACCAGCGCGAGACCGTTGACGACGGGGTAGGCGACACCCTCGTCGGTGACCACGTAGAGCGCGCTCGCCCCGCCGCCCTGCTTCGGCGTCGCGGCGGCCAGCACCGCGCCCTTGCCCGGCGGCACGTACACCGAGTCGACGACGAGCGGGGCCGGCTGCGTCACGGTGACCGGCTTCGCCTGTGCAGGCAACGGCACAGTGTCGAGCGCGTAGATCCTCACCGGCTGCTCTGCCGTGCCGGACCGGTACACGCACGCGACGTGGTCGGTGTCGGAACCGAGCAGCACGGGCCGCAACTTCGGGTAGATCGACTCGTCGATCTGATTCACCGCCTTGGCCCGGGGAGCGCCGCGCAACAGCCGCGGCGCGACCAGCGGCAGCGGCCCGGTGTTGCCGAACTGATCACGGATCAGGTCGCCGACCAGTGGCGACACCGGCTGCACGCCGTCGGCAAGCGCGACGTAGCTCGCGCGCGACTGATCGGAACGCTCGAGGCCGAAGACCTCGCCGACCTGCACCCCGAGCGACTGCGCGTACTGCGGCGTCGTCCCGGCCTGGTCGATCGCAGGCGGCACGATGTCGTCGTTCTGCGGGATGACGTTGAGCAGCGCGGGGCTGATCGGCCGGGGGGTTTCGTTCGCCGGCAGGTCGAAGGCCAGCCGGATGGTGTTGTCGGTCAGGCTGATCTTCGACCGGCCGCCGGACCACAGCAGGTACGTCGTCCTGCCGCCGTCGGCGCTGACGAGCATGCCGCGCGTGTCCCCGAGCTCGCCCAGCGCAGGCGCGGGATCGCCGATGATCGCGGTCGTCTTCAGCGTCGGCTTGCTGCCCGGCGGCAGCGACGAGTCGGTGCTGGTGCGGTCGCACACCGTCCAGTGCGGCTCGACCAGCGATTCCGACCTGGGCAACACGTTCGGCGCTCCGGGGATGCCGAGCAGGGGCCCGCGGGGTTCCTTGCCGATCGCGTCGTCGTTGACCGACGCCACGGTCGGCGCCTTGTCACCGCTCTGCCCACGCCCGGCGGCGAGCATCGCCGATGCGAAGTTCATCGCGGGGTACAACGTGCCGTTGCGCGACACGAAGCTGCCACCGGTGTCGCTGTCGATCACGACCTGGGCACTGCCGATCGACGGCTCGGGCCGGATGAACCCGTACACGGCGAAGCCACCGAGCAGCAGCGCCGACAGCACGATCGAGATGATGAGCGCGATGTTGAGTCGTCGGCGCACCGGATCGCCGCGCAACAGGGCGTCGCCGGACGACACCGCCGACTCGAGCCGGCGCACCCCGAAGCGGTAGGCCTGGGCCTGCCACTTGGTGGGTGATTCGCCGGGCATCGGCGGCTCCGATCTGGATGTCGATCACGGCGGTCGTCCTAGATATAGCATTCCGTGCCGGAGCTATCGCGACGACGACGGGGTGAAGATCGATCATGTCGACGACCGCACCCGGCCGGGTCGAGACGCCCGGTTCTCCGGGCGACGACGGCGGTGGCGCAGCGAGCGGTGGCGGCCGGCGCCGGCGCGACGCGGGAGCGCCGGCGGCGTTCGGGCGGATCCGTCCGCCGCAGCGGCACCGCATCGGGCTGAGCCTGCTCGGCATCCCCGTCACCACGCTCGTCGCGATCGAGCTGATCGCGCTCTGCGCCCTGCTGGTCGCGGAGAAGAAGCTGCTGGTCGGGTCCATAGCCGTGGCGATCGGCGTGATCATCATCGTCGCGGCGCTGCTGCGCAGGCGCAGCATCCGCATCGGGACGTGGGCGGTGCTGCGCATCGCGTACCTGTTCCGCCAGCGCGAGACGCTCGTCGCGGCGTCCGCGTACGCGGGGGACCGCCGCGGCGACGAACCGGGGGCGAACGACGTCGTCCCCGCCGGCCGAGGCGGGCTCGACGACATCGAGGCACCGCCGGAACTCGAGGCGTTCTTCCCCGGCATGACCACGTGGGAGAGCCGCACGCACGACGGTGACCGGATGGGTGTCGTGCAGTGGTTCGGCACGTGCGCGGCGACGCTGCGCGTGGGACCGCCCGGCGGCATCGTCCGCACCCGCAACACCACCGAGAACATGCCGGTGGCTGCGATCATGGGCGCGCTCGACGGCCAGGACCTCGGCATCGACTCCGTCCAGGTGCTGACCCAGACCATCGTCGGCGAGCAGGACGCCCAGCTCTCACCGATGCTCGCGGCGGCGTCGGCGGAGCTCGGCAGCGGCCGCGCGCGGGTGCGCAACCGCACGGCGTTCGTCACCGTGCGTCTCGACCCGGCGACCGCGTCGGCAGCGATCGCCGCGCGCGGCGGCGGCAACACCGGCATCGGGCGGGTGCTGTCGGCGGCGCTGAGCCGCATCCGCGCCGCCTGCGGCGAGCACGGCCTCGAAGCCCGTGTGCTCGACTCGGTCGAGGCGGCGCGTGCGATTGCCGACAGCTTCTATCACCAGGCGACGCCCTACGACCCGATCATCCGGTGGGCCGAGTCGGTGCGTTACATCGCCTCGACACGCATGGCACACCGCAGTTTCGTCGTCACCGACGTACGCCGTCCGGCGATCGCCGACATCGCGGTCGGCAACGTGTTCGCCTACGCCCTCGGCGTGCAGGCCCGCCCGCTGCCGGCAGGTGGCTGGTCGACGCGCACCGTGCTGCGCCTGACGTGCCGCTCGACCGATTCGCTGAGCAGCGCGGCGCGCGAGCTGCGCGGCACCGCGCGGCGGGCGGGCGTGACGATGCAGCCGTTGGACGCCGTGCAACACCTGGGGCTGCGGGCCACCGTCCCGATCGGCGGGGTCTGATGCCGGGCTACGAGGTGTCGGCGGCCGGCAACGAGGTGCTGCCCAGCCTGTCGGCGCACACGCCGCAACTGGGCTACCTCGCGGGCAATGTGTTCTCGGGCGGGATGCCGTTCGGCACGACGGCCTCGCGCGGCGACATCATGATCGAGCTGATCCGGCCCGTCCCGACGCGTGTCGCGTTGCTGTGCGAGGACCCGTGGCTCGCCCGGCTGATGACGATCCGCATCGCCGGACTCGGGGCCAATGTCGTCATCGCCACCGACCGCGCGACGGCGTGGGAGTACTTCGTCAACGTGATCGGCGGGCAGCGCCCGATCGCCACGGTGCGCACAGATCACGCGAGCGCGCTTCCCGCCCCCAGTGTCGGCGCGCCGCTGGTCGTCATCGAGGACACCCGTGACGTCCCGCCCGAGACCTACGCGCCGCGCATGGCGTGGCAGAGCACGATCCACGTGCGCGCCGGGGTGAACGAGCGCTCTCGCACTCTGCTGGACAGCTCGCACGTCGTGCTCGTGTGCCGGCTCGGCAGTGAGGCCGCCGCCGCGGTGTCGGCCACGGTCGGCCTCGGCGAGAACGGGCCGGCGACCATCACCGCGCTCGACGACCACGCGGTGCTTGTCATCGCCGACCGCCGCGCCCACCGCGTCACGATCCAGCCCACCCCCACCGAACGCAGGATGCTGTAGCGCGACCAACCTCAGCCCGCCCGGTTGAGTGACGCCTCCCCCGTTGAGTGACGCCTCCCCCCGTTGGGTGACGCCGTTTTCGCCGTCACCCAAGACCGGGGACGTCACTGAACGCTCGGGGACGTCACTCAAGGTGTGGAGGCGTCACGCCCAGGTCCCGGCGGATCACCCGGTGGGCCGGAAGAAGCCCTCGAACGCGTCGCCCGCGTTGTCCGTGCGCAGCGGGACGATGTGGACGACGTCGCCGGTGTGCGGGGCCTCGATCATCTTGCCGTCGCCGATGTACATGGCCACGTGCCCGTCCCACACCGCCAGATCGCCGGGCGCCAAGTTCGACTCGGCCACGCGCTGGCCGATGTTCTGTGCGGCGGCGTCGTGGGCCAGGTCGACGCCCTCCTTGCCGTAGGCCCACTGGGTGAGGCCGCTGCAATCGAAGCCCTTGCCCGGCGTCTCGCCGCCCCACACGTAGGGCACGCCGAGCTGGGTCAGCGCCTCGCGCACCGCGCCCGCGGCCTTGGCGTTCGGCGCTTCGACCGTCCCCAGTCCGTTGGGCAGGTCGATCTTGACGCCGCTGCCGAACTTCACCGGCGGCGCCGTGCCGACGTTCGGGTTGGCCGAGGCGACCGGCGTGCCGCCGCCGGACGAGCCACCGGACGGTGCGCCACCTCCGCCCGCCGAGGCCGGCGAGGTGGTGGCGAAGTTGCGGGTGCCGTTCCGGTCGGCCTCCTCGATCGCGGCCTGCACGGCGTCGATCGAGCGCGACACGTCACGCAGCAGTTCCTCGGCGCGCAAGAACTCCTTCTGCATGTGCCTGCTCATCGCGGTGATCGCCGAGCTGATCGCAGCGGCACCGGGGTTCCGCCCGAACACCGCGTCCCCGGTCGAGAAGTCGAGCCCGTCGGCGAGCGCGCCGACGCGGCCCGCCTCCGAGCCCGCCGTGCTGCGGAAATGGTCGAGCTGGGTCAGGTTGTACTTGATCGTCGATGCCATGGTCTCCCCTAGTACCCCACGTACGAGCCGCCCTCGTGCACCGCGACGATCCCCGGCACGTTGTCGAGCGAGCCGTAACGGGACAGCGCGTACCGCACGCCCGCGACGATGTTGTCGACGGGATTCCAGATGTCGGTGTGCCCGGCCAGGGCGTAGGAGTTGAAGGTCGAGTCGATCGTCTGCATCAGGCCCTTGGACGGGTGCCCGGCAGCCGCGTTGGAGTCCCAGTTGTTCTCGGCGTGCGGGTTCCCCGCCGACTCGTGCTGGATGATGATGTTGATGTCGTCGGCGTTTATCTCGCTCGCCGGCACGCCGGCCTTGATCAGCAGCTGCCGAGCCTGCTCGATCCACTGCGAGACATTGCCGCTCGGCGGCGACGTCGGCGGGGCACCACTGATGACGCCGCCGGAGGAGAAGGTACTGCCGCCGACCGAGCCGCCGCCCACCGAGCCGCCTGCCGCGGACTGCGGTGTGGTGCCCGGATCGAGTCCGTGCGGGATCGGGTTCCACTGGATCGGCTTGCCCTTGGCGGGCAGGTAGGTGCCCGAGTCGGCGGCACGCATCGCGACGAAGCCGCCACTGGCCATGCACGCGTGCACGGTCGAGGCGGTCTGCTCGAGGTGACTCGCGAGCTGGTCGACGACCGGCTTCGCCTCGGCGCAGCCCTCGCTGACCGCTTCTTGCACGGCCGCGGTGTACGCCCCGGGATCGTGCTGGTTGTGCTGCAGCGGCGCCAGCTGCTGCACCCGGTCGAGGATGCGGCTCGCGATGGCGTTGAGCTGATGTCTGGCACCGTCCACCTCGCTCGAGGCCTGCTCGATCGCAGCCGCGGCCTTGCCCATCGCGGCGTGCACGGAACCTGCCGCCGCGCCGAAGTGGTTCATGTATCCGGAGAACGACTCGGCCGCCGGACCGTGCCAGGCGTCGCCGACCTCCCCCGCCGTCCTGCTGATGGTGCGTGCGCTGTCCTCCGCCTTCTCCGCGGCTGATTTGAGTTTGTTCGCTATATCGCTGATCGCGCCCGGATCGCCGTTGACCTGAGTCCACAACGCGGCGAATTCGCCGCCTCCGGGCAGAGCGGCGACAGCATCGGCCAAAGACACGGCTGCCTCTCCGTCCTCACAGAAAGAAATCGCAACTGATGAAGGTCATCACTATGGGTGTTGCCCAAGGGTCGTTCGCGGTTGAGATCGAGCATCAGATGGAACATGTGGTACGCATCCGATCAAACCGCAGATTTCAGCGGTTGGCGAGTCGTTGCGCCTTGATCCGGTAGGCGTCGAACAGCGCGCGGACGTAGCGCAGCTCGCTCATCGGGCGCCGCGTTCCGGGCAGCTCGACCGGACCGCCGTTGGTGAGCGCGACCAGGTGCCCGCGGCTCGGACGGCCCTCGTCCAAACCGTCGTCGAAGGCATCGAGCTGGGCTTCGAAGCCCTGGACGTCCGACCAGGCGATCGTGGTGCGCCGGAACCACGTGCGCAGGCGCAACCTGCGGTCGTCGACCTGGACGGCGGACGCGCCGGCGCGCACCGTCGCCTTGCGGCGCAGCGACATCGGGTCAAGGGACAGGTCGGAGTCGAACTGCGGCGCAACGCTCGACGTCGGCGCGGCTGCCGTCGGCGCGCGCACCGCCCAGACCGGCACCGCGCCGCTCTCGACGGCCGGCGGGTCGGCGGCATCGGCAGCCTCACCCGGCTCAGTCGCTTCAGCCGGCCGCCCGAGGGGCGCCGGTCGGCGGGCCGGGAAGTAGTCGTCGTCGATGTCGACCGGCACGCGCCGCGGTCGTGAGGTGCTCGGCGTGCTCGGGGCGCTCGGCGGAGGTGGCGGCGGCAGTGATGGTGGCGACAGTGATGGTGGCGACAGTGATGGTGGCGACAGTGATGGTGGCGACAGCGGTGGTGGCGGGGCGAAGGTCGACCAGTCGGGCGGCTGGTACTGGGTCGGGCCGGCACCGGCCGGCGCGGGACCCGGCGGCGCGACCTCGGGCGCCGGGGGTTCGGGCGCCGGTGGCTCGGGCACAGCCGGTGCGGGCGCCGGTGTTTCGGGCACACCCGGTGCGGGCGCAGCCGGTGGCGCCGACCACCACGCGTCCGGCGGCGGCGACGGCACCGTGGCGGGCCGGCGCGGCAGCTCGGCCGGCGGCGGCGTCCAGCCCGGCTTCTCGACGATCGTCGGGCTCGGCCAGTCGGCAGCTTGTGCCGGCTCGGGAGCGGACGGGCCTGCGTCCAGCCGCTCGTGCAGCTGCTCGACGGCGCGCGGATCCAGCGGCCGCGACGGAGCCAGCGTCGAGGGCAGCCCGCGCGGCACCGCGTCCGGCATGCGCGTCACGGTCGGCGCGAACCCGGCGCCGAGCGGTCCGGGCTCGCGGATGAGGAACTGGGTGCGGCTCCAGCCCTGGGCGATCTCGACGTCGGCCAGCTCGGCCGCGAACTCCGCCGCGGTCGGCGGTCGCTCGTCCATCTGCTTGGACATCGCGCGGATCAGCAGGTCCGACAAGGCCATCGGGACGTCGACGCCGGACAGCGGACGGACCGGGTCGCGCAGAATCCGCAGGATCACCGAGGCCGGCGACTCGCCCTCGTAGGCGCGGAACGCCGACTTGCCCGCGATCAGCTGGTACAGCGACGACGCCAGTTCGTACACGTCCGTGGCGGCCGACGTGCCGCCGCCCTCGAGCAGTTCCGGCGCCGCGTGCAGCGTGGTGAAGTCGAACAGGCCCGCCGTCGTCTGCGTCGCCGACTGCAACATCGCGACGCCGAAGTCGGCGAGCGCGGGCTCACCGAACTCGGTGACCAGGATGTTCTGCGGTTTGACGTCGCGGTGCAGGATGCCGCCGCGATGAGCCGTCTCGAGGGCGCCGGCGATCTTGATGCCGATCGTGACGGCTTCGGTGACCGGAACGCCCGCGCCGCCGTGGATGCGGTCGGCGACCGCGCCGGTGCACAGTTCGAGCACGAGCACGGGCCGCCCGTCCGGCGTGCGGAAGGTGCGGTACAGCGTGACGATGTTCGGGTGCGAGCTAAGCGCACCAAGCGCGATCGACTCGCGCTCGAACGACTCGATCGAGGCATGCGAGGCGTCGCGCACGTTCAGCAGCTTGAGCGCAACCTGACGGTGCGTCGCCTCCTCGCGTGCCCGGAACACGACGGCGAGGCTGCCGACGCCGATCTCGACCACATCGGTGAAGCCGGGAAACAGGTCGTGCCCGCGCTGACCGCGTGCACCTTTGCGCCGGAGCGCCACGTGCAACCTCCGCGGGGGCGTTCGTCTCGCTGCCCGGCGAGCGTATCAACGCGCGCACGTCCGCACTCCCTGCCAGAGTGTTGTTCATGCCGAAGTTTGCGCGCCGCCGGTCCGCGCGGTCGAGTGCCCGTGCGCTGGCGGCACTGCTCGCCGGTGCCGGAGTCTCGCACTTCACGATGCCGAAGATCTACGACGCGATGATCCCGCACCAGCTGCCGGGCGCGGCCCGAACCTGGACCTATGGTGCCGGCGTCGCCGAGCTCGGCGTGGCGAGCGCTCTGGCCGTGCCCGCTACCCGTCGCCTCGGCGGGCTCGCCGCCGCGGGCCTGTTCGTCGGCGTGCTGCCCGGCAACGTCCAGATGGCGATCGACGCCCATCGTGGACGAAGCCGGGCCGTGCAGGTGGGCACGCTGCTGCGCCTGCCGATGCAGCTCCCACTGATCCTCGCCGCGTGGCGGGTCTACCGCAACGCGCGCTGACCCGGGACGGCGACCGCCTGTCAAACTGGCTCCTCGGGCGGGGCTGTGCATGCCACACCGCGCGGGGTCGATGGGAGTCGTCATCCACACAGAGCGTGCGAACGGCGCCGTCCGCGCCGGGCCGGCGCCCCCGTTGCGCGGTCGGGCGGCCGGGCGGGTGACCGTCATCCTGCTGCTCATCGTGATCGTCGGTGTGGCGGTCCCGCTCCTGATCCGGCTGCGCGTCGGCGCCGTACCGGCGAATGACGAGTGGTCGTACGTCAAGGCGGCGCTGGCGATGCATGCCCGTCACGACGTCGAGTTGCAGGGCTTCGACCAGATGTTCCTGATCGGTCAACTCGTCGCGGCACAGCCCTTCCTCGCCGCGTTCGGTGCGCACGTGGCCACTCTGGCGGTATTCGGCGCGGCAAGCGCCGCACTGTGGCTGTGCCTGACCTTCGCCCTCACGCGCCCCATGACGGGAACCTCGCGCGCGCTCGTGCTGGTCGCGGTCCTCGCCGCCTCACCGATCTTCGGGCTGCTGTCGTCGTCGTTCATGACGGACGTGCCCTCGGCTGCCATCGCGTTGCTCGCGCTGTACGTCGGCGTCCGCGCCTTCGAATCGGCGAGCGTTTGGCGACTGCTCACCGCGTTCGTGCTCGCGCTCGTCGCGTTCACCTTCCGGGAGCAGTCGGTCGTCGTCTTTGCGGTCTTCCTGTCGGCCGCGTGGATCTACCGCCCGATTCGCTCGACGTTCAGGACGCTCGCAATCGCCGGATCAGTGGTTGGAGCGCTCGGTTGCTTGGTACTCGAGCACCTGCGGCACGGCGTGCCCCATGGCGACGCACCCCCGTTCGGTCTCAGTTCGATCCACGCGTTGGGCCCGTTCGACTACGGGGCGCGCGGCGTGTTCACGATCGCTCTCGCGTTGTCGCCGCTGACCGTGCTGCTGGTGATCCGTCGCGGCCGCCGTGCACCGACGCGCGCGACGTCGGTGACAGCAGGGATCGTCGTGATCGTGGCCGGCACGCTGCTGGCGCTCAGCCCGCATTCCGTCCTGCTCGGCAACTACCTCGAGCGGCAGGGCGCGTACGGCACCGCACTGGTGGGTCAGCCCGCGCCGGCGTTCGGCCCGATCGTCTGGGTCGCGGTGCAATGCCTGGCGGTCGGTTCCGCAGTCGTCATGTGCGCCGAGCTCGGCACACGTGTGCGCCGGTGGCGCCGACGAGGCGCCGCCACGAGCAGGCGGGACGTGCGGCAGTTCATGGTCTACGCCTACGCCGCGCTCCTGGGCGCCGGCTACGTGGTTCTCGCGTTCGTCGGTCAGCGCCAGTACGACCGCTACTTACTGGCCATGCTGCCGGCAGTCGGCGTGCTGCTCCTCGGCCGGCGACGCGAGTCCGAACCGTCCAGCGAATCGGCCGCACCTGCCCGGTGGCCGGCCGTCCTGGCGCCGGCGCTGTGCCTTGCGTTCCTGCTCTGCTTGTCCCTCTCGCTGACGCTGACGACGGATGTCCGCGACGCGGCCGTCTGGCGCGCGGCCGAGCGGGTCACGGCGCACGGTGTCCGTCCCACTGCAATCAACGCCGGGTCGGCCTGGAACGGCATGCATGCCACGTCGCCCCTCGTACGCAGTGGCGTCAAGGAGTTCAACAAGCAGTACCTGGGTGACATGTGGGCGCAGTTCTTCCCCGGATCAGGCGATTGCTATGCCATCACGCTGTCACCGATGACGCACGACACCTGGAATCTGGTGCGGGTGACGACGGCGCATCCGTACGGAACCGATTTCGGCACAGCACCCGTCTACACGTACCGGCGCACGGACGGCCATCCGTTCGGCACCGTCGGCTGCTGATCTTCGCTCAGCTCTCGTTGCCGATCCCCGCGGCGACATGCAGCTCGTCCTCGCGCTCGGCCCGGTCGAGGTCGTCGAGCTCGGGTTGCGCCACCGCGCCTTCGTCCGCGCGGGTCAGCGCGCGTGTGCACGGTCGAGAGCAACACCGCGGCCAGCACGACCGCCGCGGCTCCGATCACGAACGGGACGTGCGCGTTGAAGTGCTCGACGAGCTTGCCCGCCGCGAACGGCGCGAGCCCGCCGCCGATGAACCGCACGAAGCCGTACGTCGCAGAAGCCACCGGACGCTCGACCGGCGCGATGCTCATGACGGCGGTCGTGACGAGCGTGTTGTTCACCCCGATGAACGCGCCGGCGACGATGACGGCGACGATCACCGTCGTCTTCGAGTCCGGCCAGATGCCGATCACCGCGAGATCGGCGGCCATGAGCACGAAGTTGCCGTACAGCGTGCGCGCCGTGCCGAAGCGCGCCTTCAACCATGGCGCGCCCCACACGGCGAACCCGGCGACGAGCACACCCCAGCCGCAGAAGACCAGACCGAGTTGCTGCGGCGAGATCGGCTGCATGAGGAACGGCGAGTAGCCGAGCAGGGTGAAGAAGCCCCAGTTGTAGAGCAGGCCGACGCCGCTCGTCGTCGCCAAGGCGCGGTGCTTGAGCGCCTTCAGCGGTTCGCTGAGCTTCTCGCGGTGCGCGGGCGGCGGTGTCTTCGGCAGCAGGAAGAGCGTGGCGACCAGCGCGATCGCCATCAGCGCCGAGACGCCGTAGAACGGTCCGCGCCAGCTGATCGACCCGAGCTCGCCGCCGAGCAGCGGCCCCATCGCGATACCGACGCCGAGCGCGGTCTCGTACAGGATGATCGCGCCGGCGAACCCGCCACTGGCGGAGCTGACGATCACGGCGAGCGAGGTCGCGATGAACAAGGCGTTGCCCAGACCCCAGCCGGCGCGGAAGCCGACGATGCCGCCGATGCTGTCGGACGATCCGGCGAGCGCGGCGAACACGACGATCAGGACGAGCCCGGTGATCAGCGTGCGCTTCGCGCCGATGCGGCTCGACACCCAGCCGGTCACCAGCATGGCCACGGCGGTGACGACGAGGTAGCTCGTGAACAGCAGTTCGACCTGGCTCGGCGACGCGTGCAGCTTGTCGCGCAGCGAGGCGAGGATGGGGTCGACCAGCCCGATGCCCATGAACGAGATGACGCAGGCGAAGGCGACGGCCCAGACCGCCTTCGGCTGCTTGAACGGTGACTGGACGGTGGTGTGTGAACTCAACTCGGCACGCTTTCTGTGGTTCGGTTGCCGGCACGGGTGATCAATCGGCGGATGGCAGGGACGGCGGCCACCGAGCGCGGCGCGGTCGGCGTCGTCGAGGTCGCGCAGTTCGCGTTCGAGCACGAGTGCGCGCGCCGCGTGACGTTGGGTCAGCAACGCCCGTCCCGCGTCGGTGATGCGGACGAGCGCGGCGCGGCCGTCGGTCGGGTCGGCCACCCGCTCGGCCTGGCCTGCGGCCTCGAGCCGGTTCACCAGGCTCGTCATGCCCGGCTGGCTGATCGCCTCGCGCTCGGCGAGGTCGCTGATCCGCAGCGGGCCGTGCACGGCGAGCGCGTCCAGCGTCGTGATCGTGCTCGAGCTGACCGCGGTCGGGACCTGCCTGCGCAGCCACATCGTCAGCCGGTCGACCGCGTCGGCGAGCTCGGCAGTGTCTGCGGGTCGTCGCATAACTCAACTATATAACTCGACTTATATAAACCGCCAATGTGATCGCGCGTCCTCGCCTGCGGGGCATGATGCGAGGGTGACCTCGCCCGCGCATGACGAGCTGGACGCGTCCGTGCGCGCAGCACTCGGCGAATTGGCGGGCCGCGCCGCGCGGGCCGGTGCGAGTCGTGAGGGCGATGCCCGCCTGATGGAGCTGTTCGACGCGATGGCCGGCAGCCGGTTGCTCGACATCCAGGCGCGCCGGATGCGCGAGAAGGGCCAGGGTTTCTACACGATCGGTTCGGCCGGTCACGAGTCGAACGCCCTGGTCGCCGACGCGCTGCGGCCGACCGACCCGGCGCTGTTGCACTACCGCTCCGGCGGGTTCTTCCTGTTCCGCGCGCTGCAGGCCGGCCGGTCGCTGCGCGACGTGCTGCGCGCCGTCCTGCTCGGCAACGTGGCGGCGGTCGCCGACCCCGCCTCGGGCGGACGGCACAAGGTCTGGGGCGACGCCGAACTCGCAGTCATCCCGCAGACCTCGACGATCGCCTCGCAGCTGCCGCGCGCCGTCGGCGTCGCGTTCGCGATCGGGCGGGCGCGTCGGCTCGAACTGCCGCACGCGGTGGCCCCAGGACGCCGTCGCCGTGTGCAGCTTCGGCGACGCATCGCTCAACCACTCCACCGCGGTGGGCGCGCTCAACACGATCGGCTACTGCGTCACGCAGGGCCTGCCGATGCCGCTCGTGCTCGTGTGCGAGGACAACGACCTCGGCATCTCGGTGCCGAGCCCGACCGGGTGGGTCGCCGCAGGCGGCGCGGCGTCCCGGGATCACCTACCTGCAGGCCGAGGGCGACGACCCGATCGGCGTCAGCGAGGCCGCCGCCGAGGCGGTGCGCATCGCACGCAGCGCCAAACGTCCCGCACTGCTGCACCTGCGCACGGTGCGCTTCCTCGGCCACGCCGGCACCGACGTCGAGTCGGGCTACCGCTCCCCCACGGCAATCGCGGCAGACCGGGCGCGCGACCCGCTGCTCGCGCTGGCGCGCATGATGCCCGGCATCGACCTCGTCGCCCGCTACGACGACATCGCGGCCGAGGTCGCCTCGCTGGCCGACGAGGTCGACGCCGAGCCGAAGCTGCGCTCGGGTGCCCAGGTGATCGAGCCGCTCGCGCCGCTGCCGCCGGCGGTGTCGGGCCGATCGGGTGCGGTCGTGCCGCGCCAGACGCTCGCGCAGTGCATCAACGCCACCCTGTCCGACGCGCTCGCCGCGCGGCCGGAACTGCTCGTGTTCGGCGAGGACGTGGGCCGCAAGGGCGGCGTGTACGGGCTGACCCGCGGCCTGCAACAGCGCTTCGGCGCACCGCGCGTGTTCGACACGTTGCTCGACGAGCAGTCGATCCTCGGCCTGGGGCTCGGGCTCGGCGTGAGCGGTCTGCTGCCGGTGCCCGAGATCCAGTACCTCGCCTACCTGCACAACGCCGAGGACCAGCTGCGCGGCGAGGCGGCGAGTCTGCGCTTCTTCTCCAACGGCGCATTCACGAATCCGATGGTCGTGCGCATCGCAGGCCTGGGTTACCAGAAGGGCTTCGGCGGCCACTTCCACAACGACGACGCGGTCGCCGTGCTGCGCGACATTCCGGGGCTGGTCGTGGCCGTGCCGTCGCGTCCGGAGGACGCCGCGCCGATGCTGAACGCGTGTCTGGCCGCGGCGCAGGCCACCGGTCAGGTCAGCGTGTATCTCGAGCCGATCGCGCTGTACCACGAACGCGACCTGCATGAGACAGGCGACCGCGGCTGGCTCGGCGACTACGTCGCCGGATCGACCACCTCGATCGGCGCAGCTCGCGTGCACGGCGACGGCACCGACCTGACCATCGTCACCTTCGGCAACGGGGTGCGCATGAGCCTGCGCGTTGCGCACCGGCTCGCCGAGACCGGCATTTCCGCGCGCGTGGTCGATCTGCGCTGGATCGCCCCGTTGCCCGTCCAGGACATCCTGCGCGAGGCGGCCGCGACCGGACGGGTGCTCATCGCTGACGAGACCCGCCACAGCGGCGGTGTCGGCGAAGGCGTCATCGCGGCGCTCGTCGAGAACGGCTTCACGGGCGAGATCCGGCGGGTGTCGAGCCGCGACAGCTTCGTCCCCCTTGGCGATGCGGCCAACCTGGTGCTCCTCGACGAGAACTCGATCGAGACCGCTGCCCGTCTACTTGCCTAGACGGTGCAACCTCACCCGTCCCCCGTGCGTGTCTTGGTCGAGGAGGTCGATTGACCGACTTCGACGAGTTCTACCTCGGCTGCCGTGACCGCGTGGTGCTGCATGTCGCCGCACTCACCGGTGACCCCGCTGAGGCGCTCGACCACGTGCAGGAGGCGTTCGTCAAGGCATGGACACGATGGGACCGCGTCGGCGGCTACGACGACCCGGAGGCCTGGGTGCGCCGCGTCGCCCACAACCACGCGGTGAGCGGCTGGCGGCGGGTACGGCGAACGGTGTTGCGTGCCGAGGGCGATGCGAGCGTGGCCTACCTCGACCCCGAGCAGCTCGAACTGCTGCAGGCGTTGGCGCAGTTGCCGACGCGCGAACGCGAGGTGGTCGTGTTGCACCACCTGGTCGGCTACCGCGTCGAGGAGATCGCTGCGCAGCTGTCGGCGCCGTCCGGAACGGTGAAGTCGTGGCTGTCGCGCGGACGGGCCAAGCTGGCCGCTGCCCTGAGTACACCGGAGGCCGTGGATGAGCACGGATGATCCCCTCGACGACGCGCTGCACTCCTTGGATCGTCCCGCCGGCAAGGTGCCGTGGCGCGAGCCGGACGACGTGCGCCGCATCGCACGGCGGCGCGCGATCACGCGCCGCAGCGCACTCGGCGTCGCGGCACTTGCCGTCGCGGCCGGCGTTACCGACGCCCTGTTACCGAGCAGCAGCACCCCCACGCCGCCCACGCGACGGCGACTCGCGTCCGGCCTCGTCGAGCAGGACCGCGTCGGCGGCGCTGTCGAACTTGTTGCCGACGTGCGCCCACTGCCGACGACGGCCAACGACATCACCCCGGTGGCGACGGCAGCGCAGCAGTTCGCCTTGGACCTGCTGCGCGCCGTGCCCGCCACCGACACGAACGTCGTACTCTCGCCGTCCAGCCTCGCCACCGCACTCGCGATGCTGCAGCTCGGCGCAGCCGGCACCACGCGCGACGAGATCGCTCATGTGCTGCACACCGATCATCTGTCGTCACAGCAACAGGCGCTCGGCTGGGCCGCCCTGACGAAGTCCCTCGCCGAAACCGGTGTCCTCGAATCGGCGAACAGCCTGTGGCAGCAGCAGAAGTTCCCACTCGTGGCGAGTTATATGGCCCGGCTCGCCCGGTACTTCGACACCGGCGTGTGGCAGGTCGACTTCCAAGGCGACATGTCAGGTGCGATGTCAGCAATCAACGCCTGGTGCAGCGACCAGACGCACGGCAAGATCACCAAGCTGTTCGAACCCGGATCGCTTGATCCGTCGACGACCAAGCTCGTGCTTGCCAACGCGGAGTACTTCAAGGCTTCGTGGCATGACCAGTTCGACCCGAAGAAGACGTCCGCCGGCACCTTCCACCGGAGTGACGGGTCGAGGGTGTCCGTCGCGTTCATGAGTTACAACGGCCGCGCTGCGACCACGGCGACGAGCACGTATTTCGCAGCGCAAGTCCCCTACGCCGGTGAGCGCTTCGCAGCCCAGATCATCAAGCCGCAAAAGGGTTCGCTGGACGACCTGACCAAGTCCATCACGCCGGCAACCCTCGAGGCCATCGCGCGGGCCGAGGAGTCCGACGATGCGGATTTCCTGCTGCCGAGGTTCGTCTCGCAGACGTTTACCGATCTCGGTGCACCGCTGGCCCGGCTCGGTATGCCCACTGCGTTCACGCCTGACGCCGACTTCTCGCTGCTCAGCCCGGTCCCGCTCGAGGTCGAGGCCGTGGTCCAGCGCGACTACCTGAAGGTCGACGAGGTCGGCACGGTGGCGGCCGCCGTGACCGGTGTCGGTATCGAGGCGCAGAGCACGCATCTCGCTGCGGCGTTCGACGCACCGTTCCTGTTCCTCGTCCGCGACACGCAGACCGGGGTGATCCTCTTCGCCGGGCAGATCGTCGACCCGTCCGCCGGCTGACCTCCGGGAGTGGTCATTTACCGCGCGAGTGGTCACCTATAGGTGACCACTCGGTCCGTAGGTGACCACTCGGGGCGAGGTCGTAGGGTCGAGCACGTGACGGCGACCCGCATCGACGCTGACGTGCTCATCCCCGGCCGGGGCGACCCGGTCCGCGACGCGAGCGTGGTGTTCGACGGCCCGACACTGGACTACGTCGGGCCGTCTGCATCGGCACCCCAGATCGCTACGACGCACCACGTCGCCGCGGTCATGCCCGGCCTGTGGGACTGCCACGGGCACTTCTTCGGCGTGCGCACCGCCGCGATGTCCGACACGTTCACCGACCCGATCGCGCTGCGCGCCGCCCGCGCCGCCAAGGACGCCGAGGTCGCGCTGCAGGCCGGCTTCACGAGCGTGCGCGAGGCGGGCGGGCTCGGCGTCCACCTCGCGCGCGGCATCGCGGACGGCACGTTGACCGGCCCGTCCATCTACGCCCCCGGCGCGATCCTCTCGACCACCGGCGGCCACGGCGACATCCACAACATCCCGCTCGACTGGGCGCACGACATCGCCGAGACGCGGCTGTGCGACGGTCCGGTCGAGTGCATGCGCGCCGTGCGCGAGCAGCTGCGAGTCGGCGCCAGGACGATCAAGATCTGCGCGTCCGGCGGCGTGCTGTCCGAACTCGACGACCCGATCCACCAGCAGTTCAACGCCGCCGAACTGCGGGCGATCGTCGAGACCGCCGCGATGGCGCAGCGCTCGGTGATGGCCCACTGCCACGGCAAGCCGGGAATCATGGCGGCGATCGAGGCGGGCGTGCTGACGATCGAGCACGGCACCTACCTCGACGACGAGGCGTGCGCGGCGATGAAGGAAACCGGCGCGATCCTCGTCCCGACCCGCTACATCGTCGCGCGGCTGGCCAAGGCCGGCAGGTCGTCCGGCATGAGTGCCGAGAACGCGCGCAAGCTCTACGAGATCGCCGACATCCACCTCGATGCGATCGGCCGCGCCCATGCAGCGGGGGTGCGCATCGCTGCCGGCACGGACATCTTCGAGTCCGGCCGCGACAACGTCATCGGCTGGGGCCAGAACGGCGGCGAGTTGCCCCTGCTCGTCGAAGCCGGCCTGTCGGCGCTCGAGGCCATCGAAGCCGCGACCGCTACCGCTCCCGAGACGCTGGGCGAGCAGGCGCCGATCGCGGGGCAGCTGGTCGAGGGATGGGACGCGGACGTGATCACCGTCGACACCGATCCCGTGGTCGACATCGCAGCGCTCGCAGACCCCGACCGCATCACCGGCGTATGGCGCCATGGCGTTCCCGCCAAGCTCCCCGCACCGGTCAGCGCGACGTCAGGAACGCCGACAGCAGGGTCGTGACCGCGGCGGGTTGTTCGACCGTGCTGCTGTGTCCGGACTGCGGGACGACCTCGAGCCGGGCGTTCGGTACCCGGTCGGCGATGCGACGCGCCTTGGCCGGCGGCGTCGGCTTGTCGTCGGCGCCCACGATCACCAGCGTGGGGACGCTGATCCGATCGAGTTCGGCGTAGACCGACTTGCGGAGTGCCACGCCACGCACGGCCCGAGCGATTCCGCGCCGCCCGGTCTGCTCGAGCCGCGAGCGCCACTCGTCGATCAGGGGTGCTGCGGCCGGATCGTTGCGGAACGCGGGACCGAACATCAGCCGCACCACGATCGGGAACAGCGGGCGGATCCCGACCAGCGGGTAAACCGCCGCCATCGCAAGATCCTCGACTGCCGATACCGGCGGCTCTGGGTCGGCACTGGTGTCGAGAAGAGTCAGCGACCGAAGCAGCTCGCCGTGACGCGCGGCGATGCGCTGCCCGACGAAACCACCCATCGACAGGCCGACGTAGTGCACCGGCCCCGCGTCGAGCGACTCGATCAGCGCCACGGCGTCGCCGGTCAGAGTGTCCATGTCGTACCTGCCGCGCGGCGGCGGCGTCGCACCCTGGCCGCGCCAGTCGATCGTCACGCACCGGAACCGGTCGCTCAGCGCGTCCACCTGCGCATGGAACATCCATCCGCTGAACAGCAACCCGTGCCCGAACACGACCGTCGGGGCGTCCAGGTGCTCCGGTGGCGCGCCGGTGTCGGTGTACGCGATCGACGCGTCCCCGACCTGCAGCGTCGGCACGGTCAGGACGGCCGTCGGCCGAAGCGCAGCTGCACCGGGCCGGCACTCACCGAGAACGAGGCCGCGGTGCGCGCCACCCGGGGACGCAGCCAGGTGTTCGGCGCGAGGAACAACCGCGTCTCGACGAATGCCGAGGGTGCCGACTCTGCCTCCGGCTCGGACCGTGCCGGGGCCGGGACCGGGTCTGCGGCGGCGGGGTCCGCGGCCAGATCGTGCAGCAGATCCGCGGTCAGGTCCTCCGAACGTGAGCTCACAGCACACCCCTCTCTTCGTACTTGCTCATGACTTCCTTCGACAGGGCACGGTATGCCTCGGCGACCGAGCTCCTGGGCGCCGACAGCACCACCGGACGCTTGGCCAGGGTCGCGCTCGGCACCCGCCGCGAGAACGGGATCCGGGTCTCGAACAGCGTCAGCTGGGTGGCGGCGAGCGCCTCGGACACCTCGCGAGCCGCGGCTCCCTGCTTGTCCCAGTTCGAACAGGCGACGCCGAGCAACTCCGCGCTCGTGTTCTCGTACTTGCGATGGTTCGCGAGGAACGTCGACAGCCGCACCGCGCCGAGCGCGCTGCCCGGATCGGACGTGAAAACGGTCAGCACGGCGTCCGCGGCGGCGATTGCGGCCAGGGTCAGGTTGCCGTTGTCGCCGTGCGTGTCGATCACGATCGTGTCGTAGTCGTCGAACACCGGACGCAGTGTGCGCCGCAGGCTCGTCACCAGCGCGCCGTCCTGCGCCAGGCGTGCTCCGGCGGACTCGAGCGACGGGTGGGCGGGAAGTACGTCGACGCCGGGCACCGCGTCGCGGCGGATGACCGAGCGCACGTCCGCGTCGGGATCGGCCAGTACGGCGGCGAGTGAGTCCGCCGGACCGGCGACGATCCCGAAGGCGCGTCCGAGGCTGTCCTGCGGATCGGCATCGACGGCGAGGGTCCGTCCGCTCTCTCCGAACACCGTCGCCAGGTTCGCCGCGGTCGAGGTCTTACCGACGCCACCCTTGGTGCTACAGACGGCCAGGCGCATGGGCTACACCGTCTCATGCAGGCCCGCGGCCCGACACCCGGGACGGCGCGATTCAGGTCACTTGATGCCGGTGTTGGCGATCGAGCTCACGAAGAAGCGCTGCGCGGCAACGAACAGCACGAGTACCGGCAGCTGGCTGAGCAACGTCCCGGCCATCAGCACCGGCCAGTTCGTGAAGTGCGCGCTCTGGAACGTCGCCAGGCCGAGCTGCACCGTCATGGTGTCCGGCGAGGAGGTCACGACCAGCGGCCACAGGAAGTCGTTCCACACGTTGAGGAAGGTCAGCACGGCGACGGTCGAGAGCGGCGGGCCCATGAGCGGGATGAGGATGCTGCCGAGGATGCGGAACCTTCCCGCCCCGTCGATCAGCGCGGCCTCCTCGAGCTCGACCGGCAGCGACAGGAAGAACTGCCGCAACAAGTAGATCCCGAACGGCGTGACGAGATTCGGCGCCATCAGAGCGGGCAGCGTGTCGACGATCCCGAGGTCCTTGACGATGAGCAGCGTCGGGATCATGACGACCTGGAACGGCACCATCAGCGTCGCGAGAATGCCGAGGAATGCGAGCCGCCCGCCCGGTATCCGCAGGCGCGCGAACGCGTAGCCCGCGAGGCTGCAGAACACGAGGTTGGTGATCACACACGTCACCGACACGATGGCGCTGTTGACGAGCCATTGTCCGAACGGCGAGTCGGTCCACGCGTGCGCGAAGTTGTCCCAGTGCAGCGACGACGGCAGACCCGGTGGGAAACGCCTGGTCTCGGCGAGGCTCGACAGGCTCGTGACGATCATCCACAGCAGCGGAACTGCCATCAGCAGCGCGACAGGGATCAACACGAGGTGCCAGCCCGACGGCCGGCGCCATCTGCGCCGTCCCACCGACGTCGCGGTCACGCCTCCTCCCCGCCGGCGGCCGGATCACGGGTCAGGCGCAGTTGCACCACGGTGACGAGCACGATCACCACGAACAGGACGGTCGCGATGGCCGCCGCGTAGCCGGCGTGGAAGAACTGGAACGCCTGCTGGTACAGGTAGTAGACGACGACCGTCGTCGCGTGCAGCGGACCGCCCTTGGTCGTCGCGTACACCTCGTCGAACAGCTGCAGCGAGTTGATGGTGAGCCACACGACGAGGAAGCCGGTCACCGGCCGCATCAGGGGCACCTGGATCCGCCAGAACGCGGCGCGCTTCGAGCATCCGTCGATCTGGGCCGCCTCGATGAGTTCCGTAGAGATGCCCTGCAGACCGGCCAGGTAGATGAGCGCGCCGAAGCCGACCCAGCCCCACACCGTCATGATCACGACGGCGTAGAGCGCGCTGTTCGGCGAGGAGAAGAACCCGAACGTCGGCAGGCCGAGCTTCGAGAGCGTGGCGTCGACCAACCCGTAATCGGGGTCGAGCAACCACGTGAAGATCACGCCGGTGGCGATCGTCGAGGTGACCACCGGGATGAATACGGCCAGGCGGTAGATGGTGATCCCGTGGATGCGCCTGTTGAGCGCAGCCGCCGCGAGCAACGACAGCACCAGCGTGATCGGCACGAACAGCACCGTGTACAGCAGGGTGTGCCGCACCGAGTCGAGCAGCACCGGGTCGTGGACGAGTTCGCGGTAGTTGTCGAGACCGGCCCACTGGCCCGGCGTCTGCAGATCGTTGTGCTGGAACGAGAGCACGACCGACCACACGACCGGGATCAGCCCGAACACCCCGATCAGCACGACGCTCGGCGTGATCATGAGCCAGCCGCTGAACGCGTCGGCCCGTCGCCGGGTTCGCCAATGATGATTGCGCGGACGGGGTTGTTGCGGACGCGGGAGGATCGTGCGCGGCCGCTTCGCGCGTGGCGCCGCGGCCGGTCCCGTCGTCGACCTGGACAGCGTCATGAACCGGTCAGTGCCGCCGCCACCTGGCTGGAACCCTGTTTGAGCGCGTCGGCCGGCTGGGCCTGACCCAGCAGCACCGACTGCACCATCTGCCCGACTGCGCTGGACACCTGCGCATAGGACGCCAGGTTCGGCCGCACGTGCTTGACGTCGTTCAGGTTCTGCACGAACACCTTCTCGGCCGGGTACCGCGACAGGAAGGTCTTGTACGCGGGCAGCTTCGTCTCCGACTGGCGCAACGGCAGGTCACCGGTCTTGATCGCGAACTGCAGATGGACGGGCGCGGAGGTCAGCCAGGTGACGAACTTCAATGCGGTGGACGTGCGGCCGGACGAGTGGTCGAACAGCATGTAGATGTCCGGCCCGGAGATCGTCTCGTGGTCACCGTTGTAGCCGGGCAGCAGCGTGACGCCGTAAGAGATGTTCGAGTTGATGCTCGACAGGTCCCACGGTCCCGTCCAGAGCATGGCGATCTTGCCGCTGTTGAACAGGTTCAGGTAGTTGCCGTTGCCGGTGTCGAGGTAGACCGACTTGTCGGTGACCGCCATGTCGTGCAGCTGCTGCAGCGCGGCGAGCCCCGCGGGTGAGTCGAAGGCCGGCTTCTTGTTGTCCGGCGTGAGCAGCTCGCCGCCGGCCTGCCAGAGCATGGCGAGATAACGCCACACGGTGTCCTCGCTGCCGTCGTTGACGTAGGCCCAGCCGTAGGTGTGGGACGAGGCGTCGGTGAGCTTCTTCGCCGCGGCCCGGAAGTCGGCCCACGTCCAGGATGCGTTCGGTGGCGCGACGCCGGCGGCGGCGAACAACTTCTTGTTGTAGACGAGGGCCAGGTTGTCGACGAGCGCCGGGAAACCGACGACCTTGCCGTCGACGGTGGAGGCCTGCCGCTCGGACGGATAGAAGTCGGACCAGTTGACGCCGGGGGCCTTCACCTTGTCGGTGAGGTCGACCAGCTTGGGCTGGCGCGCGAGCTGCGCCGCCGACGAGCCGAACTCGTAGGCGACATCGGGGTAGTTGCCGGCCGTGAAGCCCGCGATGGTCTTCTGCAGCGCGTTGTCGTTCCCGCCGTTGAAGAGCAGCTTCACCGGGGTCGACGGGTGCGCCTTGTTCCATTGCGCCGCCAGCCCCGTCAGCGCCTTCGCCTCGACGTCGGTGTAGCCGTGCGAGAGCTCGATCGTGGAGCCGCCGTCACCGCTGCCGCTCCCGCACGCACTCACTGTCGACGTGACGAGGAGCGCGGCCGCGACAACCGCAGCGGCTCGTCCGAGCCGGCCGCGGAGGGGGCCGGGTCCGGTCGCAGGTCGAGTCATCTGCGCTCTCCTTGCTGGCACAATCGCGCACATTTGAACGTCAGTGCTGAGCAGCCTTGCACGGTATTTCCGGCATCGTCAAGGAGTCGCCCAGCGCTTCCGCGCGACGGGGCCGAGATGACGTCGGAGAAATGCTCGAAATGAACATCGCGATGCGCGTATCGTGCACGCCATGCGCCAGGAGGACCGGCTCGGGCTGATCCTGCAGCACCTCAACGAACACGGCTCGGTGGGCGTCAGCTCGCTCGCCGAGACCTTCGGCGTCTCCGAGGCGTCGGTGCGCCGCGACCTGCATCTGCTCGAGAACCAGAAGCTGCTCACGCGCACCCACGGTGGTGCGGTCGCCTCGGGCGTCCTCTACGAACTGCCGATGCGCTACCGCGGTGGTCAGCACTACTCCGCCAAGCGCGCGATCGCCGCGAAGGCGGTCGACCTGCTCGCGCCCGACGTGGCGTCGGTCGGGTTGAACGGGGGCTCGACCACGACCGAGGTCGCGCGGGCACTCGCGGCGACGCGCAGCATCCGGGTGGTGACGAACGCGCTGAACATCGCCTCCGAGGTCGCCGTGCGCTCGAACATAGAACTCGTGGTCTGCGGGGGCAGCGCCCGCTCGGAGTCCTACGAACTCGTAGGGCCGCTCGCCGAGATGACGCTGGCGAACATCAATCTGGACGCCGCGATCATCGGCGTCGACGGCGTGAGCCCGACAGCGGGCTTCACGACGCATCACGAGGTCGAGGCGCACACCAACCGCGCGCTCGTGCGCGCGGCGGAACGGGTGATCGTCGTCGCCGACTCGAGCAAGATCGGTAAGCGCGGGTTCGCGCGGATCGTCGACCTCGCCGCGGTGTCGGACATCGTCACCGACTCCGCCGCCGACCCCGACGACCTCGCCGCACTACGACGCGGCGGCCCGACGGTCCACGTCGTAGACCCACTCTGACGGTCAGACGCGAAGCGCGGCGGGCAGCAGCTCGCCGTGCGCCTCGGTCATCGCGTCGGCGAGTGCCCAGATCCGGTCGACCGGCAGGCTTGCCGCGGTGTTGGGATCGACCAGCAGCGCCTGCTTCACGAGCGCGGGACTCTCGTCGATCGCGGCGCGCACGGTCAGGTCGACGACCGAGAGGAACGCCCGATTGAGCGCGGCGCACTGCGGAGGCAGTGCGCCGACCGCCTGCGGCACGAGGCCGCCCGCCCCGAGGGTCGCGGGAACCTCGACCGCCGCGCCTGAAGGGAGATTCTCGATCAGCCCGGTGTTGGCGACGTTGACCTGGATCGTGCGCTCCGTGCCCGTGACGAGACTGTGGATCACCTGCGGGGCGTACTCGGCCGCTTCCTCCTCCGGCTCGGAGTACTCCCCGGCAGCGACCTGCGGGATGAGCTGCTCGATCTCCGCGGCGTTGGCCGCGCTGATGCCGAGATAATCGTCGATCGGGATGCGCAGACGCGCGATCTCGTCGGGGTCGTGCAGGTACCAGGGGACGTACTCGCTCGAGTGCTCGCTGGTCTCGGTCGGGTAGTACCCGAGCCGGCGGTACATGTCGACGCGCACCCGGCGTTGCAGGTCGGGATCGGCCGCGATCAGTTCGTCGAGCCGCGGGTAGAGGTCAGTGCCGTTGTGCTTCCACTCCAACACCCAGGCCTGGTGGTTCACGCCGGCGCTGTGGAAGGACACCTCGTCGAGCGGGACACCGACGAGTTCGCTCAGGTCGTGCACCGTCCAGAACACCGAGTGGCACAGACCGAGCACTCGTAGCGCGGGATGCCTGACCGCGAGGTACTGGACGTTCATCGCCATCGGGTTCGTGTAGTTGAGCAACCACGCGTCGGGGCAGACCGCGCCCATGTCCTGCGCGAGTTCGTCGAGGAACGGAAAGGTGCGCAGGCCGCGGAACACGCCGCCGACGCCCAGGGTGTCGCCGATGGTCTGACGCAGCCCGAACCGCTTCGGCACCTCGAAGTCGGTCACCGTCGCGGCGTGACCGCCGATGTTCACCACGTTGATCACGAAGTCGGCGCCGTCGAGGGCAGCGCGCCGGTCGGCCTCGGCGCGCACGAGGGCGGACGAGCCGTGTCGTGCCACGGCGATCCGGGTCAGCCCCTCGGCCAGATCGAGGCGGCGCCGGTCGATGTCGTGCAGGACGAACGTGACCTCGGGCATCTCACCGTGGTCGCCGAACACGAGCAGGTCGCGCACGAGCTGGCGCGTGAACTCGGCGGACCCGGCGCCGACGATGCAGACCGTCACCATCAGGCGAGCATTCCACGCAAGCACGAAAGCGAGCAAGACCGATCAGTTCGTGTGATTGTTTCTGGACAGATTGTGCAGCGCCCGCCAGGATGAGGCGCATGGGTGACCACCCGGTTGCGCGGGAGCGCGTGCTCGTCGTGGGCGACGCGAACCCGGATCTGGTGCTGCGCGGCGATGTGGTCCCCCGGTTCGGTCAGATCGAGCAACTGCTCGATGCCGCGGACCTCGTGATCGGCGGTTCGGCGGCGATCATGGCGCACGGCGTGGCCCGGCTCGGCCGTCCGGTGAGCCTGCTCGCCGCCGTCGGCGCGGACGCCCTGGGCGCATCGCAGCGCGACCTGCTCGACGGCGCGGGCGTCGACACCGCCCACCTGTGCGAGCGGCCGGAGGTGCCGACCGGTGTCACGGTCGTGCTCTCGCGCGGCGACGAGCGCGCGATCCTCACCTTTCCCGGCGCGATTGCGACACTGACCGCCGCCGAGGTGTCGGCGGCCATCGAGGCGACCCCTGACTTGCGGCACGTCCACGTCGCCTCGCTGTACCTGCATCCGGCGTTCGTCGACACGCTCGCGCCGGTGCTCGCCGGTCTGCGCGTGGCGGGACGCACGGTGTCGCTCGACACCAACGACGATCCGTCGGGGTCGTGGCAGGGTATGGACGAGCTGCTCCCGAACGTCGACGTCCTGCTGCCCAACGCGCGCGAGGCGATCGAGCTGGCCGGCCTCGGGGCGGGCGCCGACCCGGTCGACGCTGCGCGCGCGCTCGCCGGTCGCGGGCCGCTGGTCGTCGTCAAGCTCGGAGCGCAGGGCGCGGTCGCGGCAGCCCACGACGGCACGGTCACCACGGCCGGCGCGGCCGCGGCACAGGTGGTCGACTCGACCGGCGCAGGCGACACCTTCGACGCCGCGTTCCTCGATGCCTGGCTGGCCGGCACCGAGCTCGCCGCCTGCCTGGCCCGCGCCGTCCGGGCCGGGGCGCATGCGGTCGGGGCGGTCGGCGGAACGGCGGGCCAACCCACAGCATCCGAACTCGACACATCGACTACGACAGGAAGGTGCAGATGAGCACCCATTTGGCGCGCGAGATCAACCGCCAGCCCGAGTCATGGACGCGCGCTGTCGGACTGGCGCCGACCTTTGCCGGCATGCTGCCGCAGCCGGGAGAGCGCGTTGCGATCATCGGGTGCGGCACGTCGTGGTTCATGGCCGATGCGTACGCAACCCTGCGCGAGCGTTCCGGCCACGGCGAGACCGACGCCTTTGCGGCGAGCCGATTCCCCGTGGACCGCGCCTACGACCGGGTGATCGCGCTGTCCCGTTCGGGCACCACGACCGAGGTGCTCCGCGCCATCGATCAGACGCCGGCACCGGTGACCGCGGTGACTGCGGTCGCCGACACGCCGCTGGCCGAGGCCGCCGACCAAGCCGTGGTGCTCGACTTCGCCGACGAGGAGTCGGTCGTCCAGACGGTGTTCGCGACCACCGCGCTCATGCTGCTGCGCGCCTCGCTCGGTGAACCACTCGACGAGGTGGTGGAGCAGGCGCGCGCGGTGCTCGACGGCGCGCACGACCTGTCCGCCGCGGCTGCGTCGGCGAGTCAGTACACGTTTGTCGGCGACGGATGGGCCTACGCGATCGCGCTCGAGGGTGCCCTGAAGTTGCGTGAGGCGGCGCAGTTCTGGACGGAGGCGTATCCGCAGCTGGAGTACCGCCACGGGCCGATCTCGATCGCCGAACCCGGACGGGTCGTCTGGATCTTCGGCCCGGCCGTCCCGGACTTCGCCGACGACGTCGCAGCGACCGGTGCCACGCTCGTCGATGACCCGCTCGACCCCGTCGCCGATCTCGTGCGCGTGCACCTGCTCGCAGCGCGCCGGGCCGCCGAGAACGGGCTCGATCCGGATCATCCGCGAAACCTGACCCGGTCGGTCGTGTTGGGACAATCCGGGGCGTGATCCTCTGCGTGTGCCCGAGTCCTGCCGTCGACGTCACCTACCACCTCGACAGCCTGGAAGTCGGCGCCACCAACCGCGTCGGCGACGTGGCACACCGCCCCGGCGGTAAGGCGATCAACGTCGCGCGGGTGCTGGCGACCCTGGGCGAGCCGGTGACGGTGCTCGCCCCGCTTCATGGCGCGACCGGCGCGCAGGTCGCCGACGGCCTGACCGAGCTGGGCATCCCGGTCGAGGTCGTGCCCACCGCGGAGCCGACCCGGCGGACCGTGACGATCGTCGACGCCGGCGGCGGTGCCACCGTGTTGTCCGAACCCGCTCGCGTGAGCGGCTGGACCGAGTTGGTGGTGCGCTTCACGACGCTCGTCGCGCGGGTGCAGGTTGTCGTGATCAGCGGTTCGCTGCCGGCCGATGCGCCGCCCGACGCGCTCGCCGAACTCGTCGGGCATTCGCACGCACACGGCCGTCCGGTCGTGGTCGACACGAGCGGTCCGGCGCTGGCATCAGCGGTGTCGGCGCGGCCGACGCTGGTCAAACCCAACGCCGACGAACTCGCCGCGCTCACCGGCGACTCCGACCCGCGCTACGCAGCCGCTCGCCTGGCCCGGCTGCACCAGATCGGGGTCGTCGCGTCGCTCGGGCCCGGCGGGCTCATCGCTGTCGACGGACGCGGCGCGTGGCAGGCACGGCCGGCGCGGCCACTCGCCGGCAACCCGACCGGCGCCGGTGACGCCGTGGTCGCTGCGCTGGCCCGCGGGCTGTCGCGCAACGACGACCTGCCCGACGTGCTCGCCGAGGCCGTCGCCGTCTCGGCGGCGGCCGTGTTGCAGCCGCACGCCGGCGACATCGACCTCGACGACGTCGTCGCGCAACGTCACGGCGTCGTCGTCGAAGAACTCAGAACGGACGGCGCAGCATGACGATCACCGCCACTGCCGAGCTCGTCGCCGATGCCGCCCGCCGCGGCGGCGCCGTGGCCGCGTTGAACGTCATCACGCTCGAGCATGCCGAGGCGATTGCTAGCGCCGCCGAGTCCCTGGGCATACCGGTCATCATGCAGATCAGCGAGAACGCGGTGCGCTTCCACGGCAGCCGGCTGCGCCCGATCGCGGCTGCCACAGCGCAGGTCGCCGAAGACGCCGCTGTCGCGATCGCGCTCCACCTCGATCACGTCACCGACGACGAACTCGCCGGGCAGGCGGCGGGCGCCGGGTTCAGCTCGCTGATGTACGACGCCGGCGCCCTGCCGTACGGCGAGAACGTGCAACGCACGAGGCGTGCCGTCGATGCCGCGCACGCCGCCGGCCTCTGGATCGAGGCCGAGCTGGGTTATGTGGGCGGGAAGCCGGACGCCCCGCGCAGCGCGCACGATCCGGGCGTACGCACCGATCCCGACGAGGCCTCGGACTACGTCGAGAGCACTGCCGTGGACGCGCTCGCAGTCGCGGTCGGCAGCTCGCACGCCATGACGGCGCAGACCGCCCGCCTCGACGCCGACCTCATCACCCGGCTGCGTGACAGCGTGCCCGTGCCGCTGGTGCTGCACGGTTCGTCCGGCGTCCCCGACGACGAGTTGCGCGCGGCCATCGCGGCCGGCATCTCGAAGGTCAACATCGGCACGGCATTGAACATCGCGATGACCGGCGCGGTGCGAGGTGCTCTGGACGCCGACCCGAAGCTCGTCGACCCGCGCAAGTATCTCGCGCCGGGACGAGACGCCATGACCGCCGCCGTCGCGCACGCACTCGAGGTGATCCGATGACCGAAACGACGACCGCTCGCGTCGACGAGGCCGGGCGGTTCCACCGCTCCATCGGCCTGATGTCCGCCACGGCGATCAACATGACGCAGATGTGCGGCATCGGGCCGTTCATCACCATCCCGATCATGGTCGCCACCATGGGCGGACCGCAGGCCGTCCTCGGCTGGATCGTCGGCGCGCTGCTCGCCATCACCGACGGTCTGGTCTACGCCGAACTCGGTGCCGCGATGCCCGGCGCCGGCGGCACCTACGTGTACCTCCGCGAGGCGTTCCAGTACCGCACCGGCAAGCTGATGCCGTTCCTGTTCGCATGGACGGCCGTCATCAGCATCCCGCTGATCATGTCGACGGGCGCCATCGGCATCGTCCAGTACCTGGGCTTCTACTTCCCCACCATGAGTTCGTTCACCCAGCACGCGATCGGAGTGGGCGTCGTCGTCCTGATAGTCATCGCGCTGTACCGGCGCATCGAGTCGATCCGAGTGCTCACGACCGCGCTCTGGATCATCATGCTGATCACGGTCGTGTTCGTGATCGCCGCCTGCGCGTCGAACTTCAGCGCCCACCTCGCATTCACCTACCCGCCCGGCGCGTTCCACCTCGACAGCTCGTTCTTCGCCGGTCTCGGCGCCGGCCTGCTGATCGCGGTCTACGACTATCTCGGGTACAACACGGTCGCTTACATGGGAGACGAACTGAAGCGGCCCGGGCGCACCATGCCTCGGGCGATCATCACGTCGATCCTGGGCATCATGGTGATCTACCTCCTGCTGAACATCGGCGTCGTCGGCGCAGTCCCGTGGCAGCAGGTTAAGGACTCGACCTCGATCGCCTCGCTCGTCGTCACGAGGTCGTGGAGTCACGGCGCCGCCGACGTCGTGACGGCGCTCGTGGTGGTCACCGCCTTCGCGTCGGTGTTCGCCGGTCTGCTGGGTGGCTCGCGCGTGCCGTTCAACGCCGCCCGCGACCGCGTGTTCTTCAAGGTGTTCGGCCGCATGCACCCGAAGCACAACTTCCCGCATGTCGCCCTGATCGTGATGGGCGTCCTCACTGCGGCCGGCTCGTTGCTCGACCTGACGACAGTGATCAACATGCTCACCACCGTCGCCGTCCTCGTGCAGGCGGTCGCGCAGATCGTCGCCCTCACCGTGCTGCGCAGACGCCAACCGGAGTTGCGGCGCCCGTACCGCCAATGGCTCTACCCGATTCCGAGCCTGCTCGCGCTCGTCGGATGGATCTACGTCTACAAGTCGGCGACGACCGAGTCGATCGTGCTCTCGCTCATCTGGATCGTCGGCGGCGTTCTCGCCTTCATGGTGTGGGCGCGCATCAACCGGTCGTGGCCGTTCGCGCCCATCCAGGTGCGCGAGGTCTATCTCGACATGCAACGTGCCGACGAGGACGCCGAGACCGGGCACGCGTCGGCCGCTCCGGCGTAAGGACGATCGGCTCGCGCCGCTACTGCGCTGTCACGAATGCGGTGAGGAGTGCGGCCGTCTCGTCGGGGAACTCGATGGTCGGGTTGTGATTGCTGTCGGCCAGGATCTCGACCTGGGCGCCGGCACGCCGGTACCGGTGCGCCGACCGCGCACCGTAGAAGTGGTCGCGTTCGCCGAGGATCACCAGGGTGGGCTTGCCGGCCGCGCGCACCTGGGCGTCCAGGGGACGGCGCGCCATCCGGTCGCGACGATCGACGAGCACGACGCGGAACATCGCCGGGTCGAGCGCCCGAAAGTCGGACAGCGCCTGCGCGGCGAGCTCCTGTCCTTCGCGGTTGCGCCGCGCAGCCACGCGGAGCAGTGCTCGCCCGAGTGGCTGCGCGACCCTGTGCAGCGCAGTGCTGACGAACGGCACGGTCATCAATGCGCGTCCGCGGGGCAGGTTGGCGTCGGAATAGTCGGGCGCCTGGGCGACGATCACCAGGCGCGTGATCCGGGCCGAGCTCTCGGCGAGCTCGACGGCCACGTCGGCGCCGAAGGAGTGACCGATCGCGGTCGCGTCCACGATGCCGAGTCGCGCCAGCACGGCATCGACCATGCGAGCCTGTGCCGGGGCGTCCGCACCGCGCCCGCCGGTGGCTCCGTGCCCGAGCAGGTCGAGCCGCACGATGCGAAACGACGGGACGAGGCGGTCGACCAGGCTGTCGAACCACTTCAGCGAACCGCTGAAGCCGTGCAGCATCACCAGGGTCGGGGCGCCATCGTTGCCTTCGACGCGTACGTGGGCATTCGCCGCGCGATCGTCGTGAGTCTCGGTACCGGCCATCCAGATCAACCTACTGACGCCGTCCGCCGTCACCGAGGTGCGAGCCCGTGCACGAGGAGGTCGACCAGTCGCGCGCCGAAGTCCTGATCGACCGGTCGGTCGAACAGCGACACCCTCGCGAGCGCCGTCCCCACGAACGCGTCGATGGCGACCATCAGATCGGCGTCGGCGCGGATCTCGCCGCGGTCGCGCGCCTGCTCGAGCATGTCCCGGACGCGCGCGTACTCCGAGTCGACGACCCGCATGCCCACGCGGCGCGCCAGTTCCGGCACGGCTGCCATCTCGGCCAGCAGGCCGGGCAGCGCAGCGCGCGCCTCGGGAGCGCTGAACTCGTCGACGGCCCAGCTGTACGCCTCGCGTAGATCGGCGACCAGATCCTCATGGGCCGGCATGGCCCGGGTCTTCGTCTTGCCGAATACCGCGTCGAGCACGAGCGCGGCCTTGGTCGGGTAGCGCAGATAGAGCGTCGGCTTGCTGACGCCCGCGGCGGCGGCGACGGCCTCCATGGCCAGACCGGTATAGCCGACCCGCACCAGCAGCCGCCGAGCTGCGCCCAGGATCGCGGCGTCGATCGCGGGATCTCGGGGCCGACCGCGCGGGCTTCGGGGCATCGGGATATCCTAAACGCTGTGTAAAGGATTGATGCGAGGGAGGCATCGTGTCCACAACAACTACCGCTACGTCTGTCGGGGTCACCGATGAAGTGCGCGACCTGGCGGGCCTCGACCGCGTCGACTACGCCGACGCGTTCCGCGCCACGACGCTCGCCGAACGAACACCGGAGCAGTTCGCCAAGCTCGCGGTGCGCAGCATGCCCCGGCCGGTGATGGGCGCCGTGTGGGTGGTGCACCGGGGGCTCGGGCTGCATGTCGCCGCATCCGACCGCCGCGGCCGGTTGCTCGGCTGGGAGCGGCTGCGCAGCGACGACCACGTGCACATGCTCGCGAGCAGCGGACCGCTGGTCACCGCACGCATCGTCACCACGCTCGAACACGGCGCGCTCACCTTGACGACATTGCTGCGCTTCGAATCCGCGGCGGCAACACCGATCTGGTCCGCGATCGGACCGGCCCACCGTGCCGTCGCGCGGCGCATGGTCGAACGCGCGGCTGCCGCGTGAGCTGAGCAGCCTGAGTCAGCCCGCGCGCAACTCGCGCTCGAGCGGCGTCGGGAACGACGCGGCCACCGCTGCCCCTCGCAGCCGCGAGTGCAGGACCTCCGCCTGGTCCGCCACGGCACGAGCCGCGTCCGCGCCGCGATCGGCGAGCAGGCGCGAGGCGATCGACCCGTCGCGGCGCACTGCCCAGCCGCCGATGATCTCGCCGTCCCACCACACGGTCGGGCCGATGTTGCCGTTGCGGTCGTAGAGCGCTGTGGAGTCCTCGGGCAGGAACCACTGCCGCGACTTCCACCCCATCGGCGTGGCGTCGAGAGCGGGCAGCAGCGCCGCGCTCGGCGCGACGCGTGTCGAAGTGGCCGTGTCGTCGGCGAGCACCAGGCCGCAACCCACGTCGACGACCTCGAGGGCGCCGAGCGCCGCGCGGGTCGCAGCGGCGGTCCATCCCGTCCACCACTGCACATCGGCCGCCGTCGCCGGTCCGAAGCGACGCAGGTACTCCTCGACCAGCCGCACCCTCGCGTCCGGCACCTCGTCGATGCCGCCCGGCCACCAACGCGACGCCGGTTCCCACACGTGTCGCCGCGAGGTCCAGGCACCCCGCGAAGCGGCTCGCACCAACCGGCCCTCGGCCGCCATCAGCACCAGCACCTGCGAGGTGATGTTGCGTCGCACGTCCCACGCCTTGTCGGAGGTCGGCAGCAGGGCCGTGCGCAGCCGGGGTTCGTCGGCGGAGAGCTCCGCCGCCTCGGCGCTGCCGCGCGCGGCGATGCTCGCCTCGACTCCGCGCTCGACGTCGCGGAGCCATCGAGTCAGATCGCCCTCGATCGGTGGGTCGGTCGGCAGCTTGGCCAGCTGCGACAACAGCGTGGTCCGCATCCTGGCGGCGACCTCGACGGCCGCCGCGTGGTGCACGAGCGCGACGAGGTGGGCGGGCACGACGAACAAGGTGCGACGCATCGCCATCATCCGTACGAGCAGCCTGCGCTCGTACAGGGCTGCCGCGACATCGTCCAAGGTGGCTGTGCGGCACCGTGCGAGCAGGGAGAGATAGACGGTCGCCGGGTCGGTTGCATGCACGGCCAGCAGTCCGTTCGCCGCGTCGAGGACGTCACCGGCCGACGCGTCGAGTCTGTGCCGTGCCACCACCCGGGCGCGGCGGTCAAGGTCGGTGAACAACACCATGCGTCACTTTCGCCTCGCTGGGTCGTTGCAAAGAGCGTCTACCAGATTCAGTCGGACCGACGGATGGTGCCCATGCGTGACTACGACCCCGAGCAGGATGTCATTGCGGAGCTGGTGAACGAGTTTCCGGCGGTCCCGGCGCGCATCATCGCCAGGATCCTGCACGCGTACCTCGAGACCACCCACGACCTCGTTCACGCCGCGACTGCCACGCGCACGCGGATCGACGACGCCCTGCACGACGGCTGACGTTTTCAGCCGGTCTGCGTGGCGCCGAACTGCCACGCGGGAAGGACGTCGGCGAGCAGCCGCTCGATCTGTTCGCGGTCGTCGGACACGTCTGCCCCGAGCGGATTGAGCACGACCAGCTCCGCGCCGGCGGCTTCGACCGCGCGCAGGCCCGCGATCACGTCGTCGGCCGTGCCGGCAACGGCAACCTCCTCGATTCCCGGCGCCGCGCCGTAGATCCGGTGCAGTCCGGCGCTCACGTGTTCGCGTGCTCGTGCGGCGTCGGTGTCGACGGCGAGGTAGATCCGCTTGGCGATCGGGAAGTCGGCCTCGGCACGTCCTTGCTCGGCGAGTTGGGTGCGCACCAGCTGAACCTGCTCGGCGAACTTCGCCGTCGTGGATGACCCGGCGCCGAGATAGCCGTCGCCGTGGCGGACGGCGCGAGCGATCGACGCGGGCGCGCTCGCGCCGAACCAGATCGGCGGGTGCGGCCGCTGCACCGGCTTCGGAGCGATCTCGACGGCGTCGAGCTCGCGGAACCGTCCGTGGAAGGTGACCGCGACGTCGTCGGCCCACGTCGCCTTCATCAGCTGGAGGCCTTCGGTGAAGTAGGCGACGAACGTGTCGCGGTCGACACCGAAGGCGGTGAAGTTGCGGAAACCACCGCCGGCCGAGATGCCGACCTCGAGGCGGCCGTGGCTGAGTCGGTCGACGGACGCGATCTCGCCGGCCAGATGCACCGGATCGTGCTGCGAGGTCACCAGCACCCCGACACCCAGGCGCAGCCGCTCGGTGCACGCGGCCGCGTACGCGAGCAGCGGCATCGGTGCGATCATCGGCGTCGGCCCGAGCGTCTGCTCGATCGTCCACGCCGATTCGAAGCCGACGTCTTCCGCGCGGGCGAGGTAGGAGCGGATACCGACGGCGTCGAATCCCGAGGTGTCCAGCTGCGGGATGGATACGGCGAAGCGCACGGGACGAACGCTACTCAGGCGCTGAGCGGGATCGACCTGGTCAACACCCGCGGCCCGACGGCGCGCACGTACACCGCGGCCCAGGTGCGCCAGGGACGCCATGCATCGGCGAGCTGCTCGAACTGCTCGGCGGTCGCGGGGGCACCGAGCCCGTAGAGCTCGCCCAGCAGCCGCTGCGCCGTCGGCTCGTGCAACGGAGCCACGTCGGTGAACCCGACCGCCCTGATGACGATCAGGGACGCGTTGAACGGACCGATCCCCTTGATCGTCTGGAGCGCCGTGAGTGCATCGTCGGGCCCGAGCGAGCGCAGGTGCGCGGCGTCGAGCAGGCCGTCGGCGGCGGCCCGCGCGACCCCGTGCAGCCGGTCGAGACGTTCGCTGTCGACGCCGGGGAACGCGCCGAGTTTGAGCAAGGCGCGCGGTGCCGGGAAGGCGGCCAGCTGTTCACCGGCGAGGGTGAACCGCCGGCCGACCGCCGACGACACGGCGGCTCGCACGCGAGTCGCCTGCCGGTGAGCGCGCCGTGCCGAGAGCACCGACCACGCCGCGGCCTCGTACGGCGAATGGAACAGCGGCGGCCGCAGCCCGGGTGCGGCGAGCTGGAGCCGCCGCAGCACCGGGTCGCGGCGACCTACCTCGACGAACCCGCGCGCGTCGTGGTCGAGCGAGAGCACACGCGCGACCTGGGCGCGGACGGTGTCGAGCGGCCCCGCGCCATGGACCTCCCCGAGCACCACGTCGTCCTGCTGGCGCACGACGACCCCGACCTGCTGGGCGAAGCCACCGTCGAGGCAGAACGCCAGGCGCATGGCGCCATCGAAGTCGGCGGCATCGGTCGCGTCGCGCTGCCCGAAACCGAACTGCGCCGACTCGCGCAGCGAGAACTCACCCTGGGGCCTGATCGTGAACGATCGCATGGCCCGACTATCGCGCGCGGGTCTGACAACGGCGGATGTACCGGCGTCGGCGCGAACCGCGACGTTGCATCCGGCATCGTCGCCGGCGGCGGTGCCCGGCGCGCCGACTGCGACGATGCCGGGTGCAACGTGCATCAGTGATGCACGTGGACCGGCGGCGTCAGCTGGCGAGGGCGGCGCGGATCTCGTCGGGCAGGGCGTCGACCGACGCCTGCTGCTGCGCGGCGTAGAGCTCGTAGGGGTCGGCGACCGGCGCGTCGAGCACGTCGGCCAACCAGCCGGCGTCGCGACGCGTGCCGCCGACCGCGTCGTCGCGCGAGCCGTCGTCGGTCAGATTCGACTGGAAGATGCCCGCCGCGGAACGGGGCAGGAAGTCCTCGTACACGATCGGGGTCGCGGCAAGCACACCGTCGAAGACGTGATCGGAGACCGTGCCTGTGCGGGCCACGCGCCGCCCGGTCGGTGCGAGCGTGAAGTAGGCCAGGCCCTGCCGCAGCAGTCCCAGCTCCGTGGGCGGCATGTCCTGCGCCCACGCTGCCGCATCGCGGCCGATCAGCGCGTCGTAGCGATCGCGGCCCAGTTCGGTCAGCGCGACTCCGCGCGCCTCGACCTCGCCGAATCGCACCCGGAGCGAACCGTCGACGATCTCGCCGGACTCGGTGCGGAACCGGCGCGGCTCGGCCAGCGCGCGGAACGAGGTCTGGCGCAGCAGCACGTCGGGTCCGTCCCAGCGCGGTGGTCCCTGGATCGTGTCGATCATCGTGATGCCGCGCGCCGCCATGCGCCGGTAGAGCTCGTCGATGTCGAGCACGCGCGGGGTCAGGTGGTTGATGTGCGTCGACCGCACGCCGCCGATGTCGGCGGCGACCGCCGATACCTGCTCGAGCTCCCGGTACCACGCGGCGTCGACCGGTTCGGACGACAACGTGAACGCCTCCACCGCAAGCTTCAAGAACCGCGCGGCGTCCTCGTCCGGCAACTCACCGGCGTCAGCAGCGCGCGCCGCGAGATCGAGCAGATCCGGCGAGAACAGCGTGCGGCGTGCGAGAAAGGTGTCGAGGCGCTGCTGCAGTTCCGGCGTGAAGAACCGACGGTCGTCGGTGACCAGCAGCGATGTGAACATGCGGAACGGATTGCGTGCCAGCTCCTCGGCACCGGTGGGACGAAACGCCGTCGACACAACCGGGACGGACGACTTCGCGGCATCGCGCAGGTCGTAGAACCCGACCGGGTGCATGCCGAGCGCGGCGAAGATCGTCGCGACCTGGCGCAGCTCGGTCGGTGTGCCGACCCGGATCGCACCGTGCCGCTCGGCTGTTACCCGCGAGATCGACCCGAGCCGCTCGGCGGATTCTCCCTCGAGCGCAGCGACGAGCGAGTTCACCTGCGACGCGACCTCGACCAGGGTCGTGTAGGCAGGCACCTCGCGCCCGTAGACGGTCGCCATCTGCGCCGCGAACGCAGCGCGCAGTTGCCACTGTTGCATCGGTGGGCGATCTCAGATCGACGACAGGACGCGGTCGAGCGCCGCGATGCCACGGTCGAGCTCTTCGATCGAGATCGTGAGCGCCGGGCGTACCCGCAAGCCGGCCACGCCACAGCCGAGCATCATCACGTGCTCGTCCTCACGCAGCTTGGTGATGATCGCGTCGCGCACGTCGGCCGACGGCAGCGTGATCGCGCACATCAGGCCCATGCCGCGCACGTCGCAGACGATGTCGTACTTCTCGGCGAGGCCGGTCAGCTCGTGCAGCAGGTGCGCGCCGAGGAATCGAGCGCGCTCGATCAGTGCGTCGGCTTCGATGATCTCGAAGATGCGCCGGGCCCGCACCATGTCGGTGAGGTTGCCGCCCCAGGTCGAGTTGATGCGCGAGCCGACGACGAACACGTTGTCGGGCACCTCGTCGACGCGGCCGCCGGCCATCACGCCGCACACCTGGGCCTTCTTGCCGAAGGCCACGACGTCGGGCTGCACGCCCATCTGCTGGTAGGCCCACGCGGTGCCGGTCATGCCGACACCGGTCTGCACCTCGTCGATCACGAACAGCGCGTCGAACTCGCGGCACAGTTGCTGCATGGCCTGCAGGAACTGCGGGCGGAAGTGGTTGTCGCCGCCCTCGCCCTGGATCGGCTCCATGATGAAGCAGGCGATGTCGTGCGGGTTGTCCTCGAACGCGGTGCGCGCTGCCGCCAGCGCCTCACGCTCGGCGGCCTCGACATCGGCATTGCCGTTGATCGACGGCGACGGGATGCGCGGCCAGTCGAACTTCGGGAACCGGGCGACCTTGTTGGGGTCGGTGTTGGTCAGCGACATCGTGTACCCGGTGCGGCCGTGGAAGGCCCGCTCCAGGTGCAGCACCTTCGTGCCGAGATCCGCGTCGATGCCGTGCGCCTCGTTCCAGCGCGACTTCCAGTCGAAGGCGATCTTGAGCGCGTTCTCGACGGCGAGCCCGCCGCCGTCGATGAAGAACAGGTGCGGCAGCGCGGGGTCGCCGAGCACGCGCGCGAAGGTCTCGACGAAGCGCGCCATCGGCACGGTGTAGACGTCGGAGTTGCTCGGCTTGTTCACGGCGACGTGGCCGAGTTCGGTGAGCGCTTCGTCGGTCGTCAGCGCCGGGTGGTTCATGCCGAGCGCGGACGAGGCGAAGAACGTGAACAGATCGAGGTACTCGGTGCCGTCGCGGGCGTCGACGAGGGTCGAGCCACGCGACTCGTCGAGGTCGAGCACCATCTCGTAGCCGTCGGCGAGCATGTGCCGCGCGATGGCGGCGTGCACGTGCGTCGGCGCGATGGTCGTGTGCTGATCAGGCTGATCGCTGAGGGCGCGCGTCATCGTCATACCTCCGAGGTTACCGTAATTGTTACGGGCATTTGCACGTCCGCCGGAAGATTTCCGTCACTCGGCGGGAGTCAGCGACGGTCGGGCCCGGCGCTCGAAGAGCGTCTGCAGCACCACCGTGGTGCGTGTCGTCACATCGGCGCGGCGGCGGATCTCGCGGATCAGCGCCTCGAGCGCCTTCGGGCGTCGACACCCGCACGAACAGCACGAAGCTGTCGTCGCCGGCGACCGAGTGGCACGACTCGATCTCGGTCAGGTCGCCGATGCGATGCGGCAGGTCGTACTCGTGCTCGGGATCGCGCGGGGTCAGCGAGATGATCGCGGCGAGCGGCAGGCCGAGCGCCTCCGGATCGATGTCCGCGGAGTACCCGCTGATGACGCCGTCGTGCTCGAGGCGGCGCACCCGCGCCTGAACTGCGGACACCGACAACCCGGACGCCGTCGCGAGGCTCTTGAGCGTCGCGCGCCCGTCCGCGACCAGCAGCGAGGCGAGTTGTCGATCAGTGGCGTCGGACAACAGCGAAGTCATGGGCGGACGATAGCGGCCTGCCCGTTCTCGCGACGTCGGTCGGGTAACTTCGGCTCCGTTCACCGACGCGGGAGGGAGCTCCGGTGCCGCACCGTCGCCCGTTCGCTGTCACGCTGACGACGCTCGTGCTGGCCGCCTGCAGCACGTCCTCGCCCGGTCACGGGACGGGCGCGGGCGCGCCAGCAGGTACGACCCATCGCGGCAACACGAACACGTGGTGCGGATCCTCACAGCTCGCCGTGACGGCGGGCGCTCCGCCGGGCGGCGGCGGCGGCGGGGCACACCGGCGTCGTGCTGCGCCTTTTGAACAATTCGCACTACCGGTGCATCATCTACGGCTACCCCGGGGTCGACGGCACGAATGGCGGCGGGCATTCCGTCGCCCATGCCGCCCGGACGCTCGACGGATATCTCGGCGGATGCCGCTGCACCCGTCTGCGCGGAGTGCTCGTTCGCACCCGGCCAGAGTGCTTCCGCGCTCGTCGAAGGCGACGTGGGCGGTAGCGGTGACTGCGACCGGTTCCGTGGCCTGCTCGTCATCGCGCCCAATACCTACGACTCGACCCCGATCTCGATCGCGCCACACAGTTGCGACTTCCAGGTGCATCCGGTCGTTCCGGGCGACACCGGCGAAGGATGAGCGCTGGATTCGTACACGCGTTCTGATCGAGGCGTATGCTGATCGCATGACCGCGGCATTCCAGGCCTCGCTCCTGGACGACGCTGCCGAGCCGGTCATCGGCCGGCTGCGACCGGCGCGCACCCGGCTGTCCGACGGCGCGTGGATCGACGTGCAACGGGGCTGGCTCGGCGGCGCCGACGTGTTGTTCGAGCGCCTGCGGGACGGTGTGCCATGGCGCGGCGAGCGCCGCCAGATGTACGACCGCGTCGTCGACGTGCCGCGCCTGCTCGCCTTCTACGACGAGTCGATGCCGCTGCCCGACCCGGTGGTCGTCGAGCTCAAGCGCGCGCTCGACGCCCATTACCGGCCCGAGCTCGGCGAACCGTTCGCCACCGCCGGCCTGTGCCTCTACCGCGACGGCCGCGACAGTGTCGCCTGGCACGGTGACCGCATCGGCCGCAGTTCGACACAGGACACGATGGTCGCGATCATCGTCCTCGGCCAGCCCCGTGCGTTGCTGCTGCGTCCGCGCAGCGGCGGGGCGACACTGCGACACGACCTCGGGCACGGCGACCTGCTCGTGATGGGTGGCAGCTGTCAGCGCACCTGGGAGCACGCCGTCCCGAAGTCGGCGCGACCCACAGGCCCGCGGATCAGCATCCAGTTCCGCCCGTTCGACGTGCGTTGATGCGGTAGTCGTTACATCCGCCGCATCGGGATCTTCAACACCGTCGCGGCCGTCGGGGTGAGGCTTCCTTGCACGAGCACGGAGAACACCACCACGATCGCGACGATGCCGTACCACCGTTGCGCATCGTGGATGCCGGACGCGAGCATCATCTCGCCGAGCAGCAACGGGACCGCCCCCTTGAGGCCGGCGAACACGACGAACGCGATCTCGTTGGCACGCAGACGCGCGGCGCGCAGGAACACCGCGATCGCCAGCGGACGCACGACGAACGCAGCGACGACGGCGAGCACGAGACCCGGCACCAGCACGTTCGAGCGCCGCAACACATCGACGTCGACGGTCAAGCCCAGCACGACGAACGCGACGATCTCGGCGAGGCTGGCCAGCACCGAGTGGAAGCTCGCGATCGCCTCCTTGTGCGGCGCGCCCTCGTCGCCGATCACGATGCCGGCCAGGAACACCGCGAGGAACCCGGAACCGTGCGCGACCGTTGCAACCGCGAACAGGATGCCCGCGCACGCCAGCGTGCGCAGCGAGTACAGCCCCTCCCCCGGCAACCGCACCCGCTGCATGAACCACAGCAACAACTGGCCGCCGCACAGACCGACGGCCGCACCGACGCCCATCTGCAGCACGAACGACAGCGCCACCGACCCGACCGCATGCGCCGTCAATGCCCCGGCCGCGATCAGGCTCGACATCAGGGCGATCCCGACCGGATCGTTCGCGCCGGACTCGCCCTCGAGCACCGTGCCGCTGCGGCCGGAGATCTCACGAGGACCGAGCACCGAGAAGACCACGGCGGGGTCGGTGGGCGCGATCGCCGTCGCGACGAGCAGGGCGATGTACCAGCTCAAGCCGAAGGCCAGGTGCAGCAGCACGGCGCCGCCCGCGGCGGTGAGGAACGTGCCCACAACACCGATCAGCGCTATCGGGCCTGCCGCTGTGCGGAAGCGCCGCACCCCGATGTGCATGCCGCCGTCGAACAGGATGAAGATCAACGCGATGGTGAGGATCTCCTCGACCAGGTGTGGGTCCGGCGCATGCAGGGACGGGACGACCTTGACGGCGATCGCGGCACCGACCAGAACGAGCAGGGGCAGCGGGACGCGCACCTTCTCCGCCAGCCGGTTCGACAGCACGGCGACCAGCGCCACGACCGAGCACAGCAGCACGATCAGTGCGAAATGGCGGGCGTCATTCACCGGAGGGGTCTCCCGGGGCAGCAGCGGACTCGGTGCCGACCAGACTTCCCGGCGCGCCCTGTTCTGTGCCCCACCCTAGGGCAAGATCGAGGCATGACCTCCGAGGACGAGCAGCACGCCCACCGTCGACGGCGGCGTCGGCGCGCGCCGGGCGAGACCGAGTCGGCCGTCCCGGATCCGCCCGCGGCACGCGCTCGCGAGGCGAAGCCACCCCGCAATCAGCGCCAGACCCAGTCCAGCCGCGACTCCGGTGAGCGCGGCCTGCGCGACCTCGTCGGTGCCGGGAGTTCCCAACTCGGGGTTAGCGGTGCGCTGCGGGGCCGCGACGTCGACCGCCCCACCGACGCCGATCTCAACGAGGCCGAGGCGGGTGTCGTGATCGTGCGCCGGCACTGGACACCGCCTTCGGAGCATGCGAGCGCCCGAGACGCACGATGACCGTGCGGGACAGATCCCGCACGGTCATCGGTGGAACGGTTCGGACTAGCTGATCTTGAGCTTCCCGGTCGGTGTCGTCACGGCGTAGGCGCCCTTGAACACCAGCGTGTCACCGTTGCTGACCAGACCCAGGCACGACGCGTTCGCGTTCGTGGCCTTGAGCGCGTGGCCACTGCCGGAGCGCGGCGCGACCGAAAGCTTGCCGGTCGTGTTGTTGTAGGTGCCGTCGGTCGAACCCTTGACGGTGAACTTGCAGCCGATGTTCGTCGACACGTTCGCGGTGACGTTGCCGATGAAGACCTTCGTTACACCCTTCACGGGACGGGCCACACCGTTGATGGTCCACTTGCTCGTGGGCGGCTGGGTCGTGCTCAGCGTCAATCCGCCCGGACCAGTGCAGTTGTTGAACTTCGTCGTGGTGATGTTGCCGGCGGCGGTGCCACTGACGTGTGCGCCCAGCTTCATCGTGCCGTTGGCCTGGCCCGAGGCACACGTCGTGGCGATCCCCGACGTCGTGTCGGTGAAGTGGATCGCCGGCTTGGACGAGGTACCCGCCGCGTTGCCCTTGTAGGTGGTCGTCCCGCTGGTCTTGGAGCCGGCGGTGATCTTGTACGTCGGCACGGCAGCGTTGGCGGCGGTGGCGACGAGGCCTACTGCGGCCCCGGCCGCGATGCCGACCATGACGGTCTTACGCAGGTTCAGTTTGATCATGTCCGCGCTCAGATCCTCTCTGAAGGATTATTTGGGAGGTATCAAGCGCACCTCCTGGTGCGCGATACCGGCCTGTGCACGCTAACCCGGAGCACCGACGAAACCGCAGCGGCCGGCAAATCTCATCCGCCGCTTGAGCGCTGCGTACGGAACGGCGACACCCGGTTGGTACGCCGGTCCCAATCCGAGCTCGCCGGGTTGCGCCCGGTGACGACCGCGTTGCCGCCCGATTTCACGACGCCCTAGCCTGACCCGCATGGTCTCGCGCCGGTCGATCGCAGCTGTCGCGGCGCTCACCCTCACCGTCCTGGCCACGTTCGGCTCCGCCGGCGCAGCACCGGCACCGCACATCAAGCAGGCGCCGCACCCGGGCATCCCTGCGATCCAGGGTGGCTCCGACGCCGGCGTGCTGGTCGACGGAACGGCGACCGTGGGCAAGGCGAAGACGGTCGTCACCCTGCCGCGGACTCTGCTCCGGGCATACGCGAACGAGACATTCCACATCAAGAACCACATCATCTTCGCCACCACGGCGACCTGGGCAGTGACCCACATCGGTCCGCACGCTCAGTTCGGGACCTTCCCCGTGGCACACAGCAGCGTCCTCAGCTTCGGCGCGATCCCGATCACGGCCGACCTGCACCTGACACAACTGAAGCGCAACGGCCTCTACGAGCCCATCGTCGTCCACTCGAAGACGCAGACGGTGTTCCCGTTCAAGGCGTATCCGACGCACGCCATCGGCTCGGTCGATGTCCGCATCTCGAACGTGCGCGTCGATCAGGTACCGCTCGATGTGGGGCCGAACTGCCACAGCGCCGCGCCGATGCACCTGAATCTGGTCGGGCTGTCGCCCAAGTACTCGCTGTTCCAGGGCGGCCCGCTCAACGGCAGGGTGACGATCCCGCCGTTCACCGGCTGCGGCACGGGCGGCGACAACCTCGATCCGCTCCTGACGGGGATGATCTCGGGCCCCGGTAACAAGATCAACCAACTGCAGGGCAACCTCGCACCCTGGAACCCCAAGCAGAAGAACGACTGCGGGGCTTGCCGGCCCCCGAAGCACTAGTCACCCGCCGGGCGACAGGGCGGCCGCTTCGCGTTCCCACTGCGGCAGCACCCAGCGCAGGGCGAGCAAGAGCTCGACCCGCGCGTCCCGGTCGGCCAGCTGGTCGCCGAACATCGCCTGCAGGCGCCCGATGCGGTAGTGCACGGTCTGCCGATGCGCCTGCATCGTCTGGGCGAGTTCGGCCTGGCTGCCCCCGTACTCGAGCCACGCGGCCAGCAGCCGCGCGAACTTGAGCCGGCGGGGCAGGGGCACGCCCGCGAGCGGGCCGAGCCGGCGCTCGACAAGCACATCGCCCACCGACGGGTCCGCATGCAGCAAAAGCGTCGGCGCGTTGTCGTCGCACACCGTGAGCCGCGCGTCCGGCAGCACGCCGTCGTCGCGCAGGCGTGCGGCGAGCCGGGCCCACCGCAACGACTTCGGCGCGTCCGACGTCGCGACGGTGCACCCGACCACAGCGCGGACGTCGATGCGGCGCAGCGCCGCCGTCAGGGCTTCGACGTCGAGCGGAGCCGGAAGAACAGCGATCGGTTTGACCTGATCGTGGTCGACGAGGGCATCGGGTCCCAGCATGGCGAGGCCGCCGGGGTCGACGATGCCGTCGACCTCCACGACGAGCACGCGCTCCGGCACCGTCCAGCCGGTGCGTGCGGCCAGCTCGCACACCGAGTCCGCGGGCACGGCCGGCTGGCCGAGAATCATCCGCAGCAACCGCGTGCGCAACCGCGCGTGCGCATCGACATCGTTGCCGGCCTCGGCAAAGCCTTCGCCGGCCAACCGGGCCAACCGATCGCCGAAGCTGAACAGCAGATCGGCTAGCCGGCCGACGACCTCGCTCGGCAGCGGGTCACGCTCGGTCGCGGCGACGATGCGCCGCCAGGCAACCAGCGACCCCAGCCGGAACGCCTCCAACAATGCTTCGAGCGGGCGTCCCTCGTTGGCCTCGATGCGCCCCCGGCTGCGGAAGAACTCCTCGGCCTCGGCCGTGAGTTCGCCGGTACGGAAGATCTGCGTGACGAAGGTGAGCACTGCCTTCTCCGTGCTCTCGCGCAGCGAGCGGACGTGCTCGCCCTCGGCGGCCCAGCGGTAATCGGGGATGTCGGTCTGGATGCGCCGGCTGATCTCGCGGGCGATCTGCGGCAGTTCGGCAGGGAGCACGGTCTCGATCCAGCGCCGCGGCAGCCGCAGGTCGGTGGCGAGTGGGGTCGACCCCGGCGCAGCGGGCGCGAGCGGCACAGCAGCGACCGCGGCACCGGCGGACGACCGGCTCGACGCATGGCGCCTTCCCGGCGGCCCGACACTGCGCGTCGACGTCATCCCACGTCCGATCTTTGTGAACTGCGAACGTAGCGCACTCACCTGAGCGTCCGGAGTGCGAATTGACGGTATTTGTCGCACACGTCGGGATCGATTTTGGACGCTGGTCCAAAGCCGGTGGGTCTCGATGCCGTCGCGCGACCGAATCGGCAGCCCCCGCGCTTGTTCGCCGGTCGACCCTTCTCTAGGGTTCCGCCCGGTGGAGCTGTAGTGAATCGGGCACGTGAACTTCGCGCTGGCGCGCTCGGGTTGCCTGCTGCCCTGACGTCGGCTCCGCCGGCGATCGCAGCCGGCCCGGCGGCCCCGCGGTGACACTCACCGAGCTTCTCGATCCCGACCCCCCTGCCGAGCCGCCGTCGCGCGTCCCGGCCACCGTCGAGCACGTCCGTCCCGGCTTCGTCACGCGCACGCTCACGCACGTCGGCAAGCTGTTCGCGCTCGGGCTGGAGGTCGTGCGGCTCACCTTCCGCCGCCCGTTCCAGGTGCGTGAACTTATCGAGCAGTTCTGGTTCGTCGCCAGCGTGTCCGTGCTGCCGGCCGCGCTGGTCGCCATCCCGTTCGGCGCGGTCATCGCGCTGCAGCTCGGCTCGCTCACGGTGCAGATCGGCGCGCAGTCGTTCACCGGCGCCGCGAGCGTGCTCGCCGTCATCCAGCAGGCCAGCCCGATCGTCACCGCGCTCATGATCTCCGGTGCGGCCGGCTCGGCCATCTGCGCCGATCTCGGCGCACGTACGATCCGCGACGAGATCGACGCCATGGCCGTGCTCGGCATCTCCCCGATCCAGCGGCTGGTCGTGCCGCGGGTGCTGGCTGCGATGCTCGTGGCAGTCCTGCTCAACGGCATGGTCTCGGTCGTCGGAGTCGTCGGCGGCTACGGGTTCAACGTGGTGCTGCAGGGCGGCACACCGGGTGCGTATCTCGCCAGCTTCGCCGCGCTGGCGCAGCCGTCCGACCTGTGGGTGGGCGAGGTGAAGGCGCTGATCTTCGGCTTCGTCGCCGGCGTGGTCGCGGCGTACCGCGGGCTGCATCCGGCACCGGGGCCCAAGGGCGTCGGCGACGCGGTCAACCAGTCTGTCGTGATCACGTTCGTATTGACGTTCATGATCAACCTCGTCGTCTCGAGCATCTATCTGCAGCTCTTCCCTGCGAAGGGCGCCTGAGATGGCCTACACCGAGCGGATCAACCGCGCGGTCACGCGCCGCGCGGAATCCGTCGCCGATCTCGGCAAGCAACTGATCTTCCACGCGAATGCGCTGCGTGAGATCCCGAAGGCGACCGCTCGCTACCGGCGCGAGATCGTCCGGCTGCTGTCGGAGGTCAGCTTCGGGTCGGGTGCGCTGGCGGTCGTCGGCGGCACGATCGGCGTGATGGTGGCGCTGAGCCTGTTCACCGGCAGCGTCGTCGGCCTGCAGGGTTACGCGGCCCTCGATCAGCTCGGGACGTCGGCGCTGACCGGGTTCATCTCGGCGTACTTCAACACCCGTGAGATCGCGCCGCTCGTCGGCAGCCTCGCGCTCGCCGCGACGGTCGGCTCCGGGTTCACCGCGCAGCTCGGCGCGATGCGCATCAACGAAGAGATCGATGCGCTCGAGGTCATGGGCGTGCGGAGCATCCCGTACCTCGTGACCTGCCGCGTCATCGCCGGCCTCGTCGCGGTGATCCCGCTGTACGCGATCGGACTGCTCACGTCCTATCTCGGCTCGCGCCTCGTCGTCGTCTACGTCTACGGCCAGAGCGCCGGCACCTACGACCACTACTTCGCGCTGTTCCTACCACCGGTCGACGTGTTCTTGTCCTTCCTGAAGGTGATCGGTTTCGCGATAGTCATCATCCTGATCCACTGCTACTACGGCTACACGGCGTCGGGCGGCCCGGCCGGTGTCGGCCGGGCGGTCGGACGGGCGGTGCGGCTGTCGATCGTCGCTGTGAACGTCCTCGACTTCTTCCTCTCGCTCGCCATCTGGGGCACGACGACCACCGTCCGGATCGCGGGATGAGCACCCCGACATGAGGCAACACTTCGTCCGCGATCTCATCGTCGGCTGCGCGTACCTCGTGCTCATCGCGGCACTGATCGCGCTGTCGATCATGGTGTACCGCAAGGACTTCACGTCGACGATGGACGTGAGCCTGACCGCGCCCGACGCCGGCACGCAGCTGCAGGACGGCGCCGACGTCGAGGTGCGCGGCGTGGTCGTCGGGTCGGTGAGCTCGATCAGTTCGACCGGCAACGGCGCCAAGATCGACCTCGCGCTCGATCCGTCGCAGGGGGCGCGGCTGCCGTCGAACGTCACCGCCCAGCTGCTGCCGAAGACGCTGTTCGGACAGCGGTTCGTCAACATCGTCATGCCCGCGGCGCCGAGCCCGTCGCACCTGCACGACGGCGCGGTCATCCGCTCTGACGGCTCCGCGGCGGGCACCGAATTGCAGGACGTGTTCTCGAACCTGCTCCGCGTGCTGCAGGCCGTGCGTCCCGCGCAGCTGGCGCAGACACTCGGCGCGTTCGCCGCCGCGCTGCGCAACGAGGGCAATGCGATCGGCGACACGATCGACACACTCGCGCACTACCTGCACCGGTTCGCGCCACAGGTGCCGCAGCTGGCCGACGACATCACCCGCTTCGCCTCGGTCGCCCACACGTATTCCGACGCCGCTCCCGATCTGTTGCAGGCGCTGCGCAACTTCACCACGGTCAACCGGACCCTCGTGCAGGAACGCGCCCAGTTCGTCGACCTGCTGCAGTCGGTGACGGACGCGTCCAACCGCTATTCGGGCTTCACCGAGACCAACTCGTCGAACCTCATCACGCTCTCGCGCGACAGCGTGCCGACGCTGCAGGTGCTCGCGAAGTACTCGAGCGAGTTCCCGTGCCTGAGCCGGACCCTGGTCGACTTCATCCCGGTGATGGACCGGGCGCTCGGTTCGGGCACGGGCGAGCCCGGCCTGCACGTCACGCTGCAGGTCGTGCCGGCCCGGCGTCCCTACTCGACAGGCGCGGCGTTCACCGCCTCCGGTCCACCGCGCTGTCCGCAGGTGTCGGTGGCCGCCGCCAACAGCCCGGCGGTGGGGGCGGTGCTCTCGCGTGGTGCCGGCATCGGGACGGAGAACTCGCCGCAGGAGAACCAGGTCATCGCCGAACTGGTTGCGCCCAGCGTCGGTGAACAACCGAGCCAGTTCCCCAAGTGGGGCAGCCTGATGCTCGGTCCGGAACTGCGGGGCACACGGGTGAGTCTCAAATGAGCCGCTCACTGCGCGGTCTGGGCGCACCACTGATCAAGAGCGCGGTCTTCATCGTCGTGACGGTGATCGCGACCGGAATCCTGCTCGCCACGATCACCAACCAGACGACGGGCGGCTCACAGAAGACCTATCACGCGCTGTTCAGTGACGTCACCGCGCTCAGTACGGGCGACGACGTACGCATGGCCGGGGTGCGCATCGGCACCGTCACCGACATCGCCGTGGCCAACCGGCGCGACGCCGAGGTGAGCTTCGAGATCTCGTCCGGAGTGCGGCTCGCCGACACGGTGCACGCGACGATCCTGTTCCGCAATCTCGTCGGGCAGCGCTACATCGAACTCGACCAGGGTGCCGGATCGCCCGATCAGACCTGGCCGTCCGGACGCACACTCGGTCTCGGTCGCACCACGCCAGCGCTGGATCTCACGACCCTGTTCAACGGCTTCCAGCCGCTGTTCTCGGCACTTGACCCGAAGCAGATCAACGCGCTCTCGTACGAGATCATCCAGATCTTCCAGGGTCAGGGCGGCACCGTCGGCGATCTGGTCGCGCACACCGCGTCGTTGACCAACGCGCTGGCCGACCGCGACCACGTCATCGGCGCGGTGATCGACAACCTCACCCGCGTGCTCAAGACGGTCAACGCCCGCCGCAGCGGGTTGTCGACGATCGTCGTCACACTGCAACAACTGGTCAGCGGACTCGCGCAGGACCGCGGCGCGCTCGGCTCGGCCGTGAGCAGTCTCGCCGGCCTCACCACGAGCGTGGCCGGTCTGCTCCAGGCCGGGCGACCCGCGCTGCAACACTCGATCATCTCGCTGGGCCGGCTGTCGAAGAACCTCGCCGACAACGGGCCGACCGTCGAGCGCGCGCTGCACAACCTGCCGACCAAGCTCGATCGGGTCGGGCGACTGGCCTCGTACGGCTCGTGGGTCAACAGCTACCTGTGCTCGATCACGGGACGAATCCCCGTTCCCGCCGGCTACTACGGCGGTGTCGGCGTGCAGCCGGTCGAAGCGAGGTGCCAGGGCTGATGGCATTCCGCTCCTTCAACGAACGCAACCCGGTCGCCATCGCGGTGATCGGGCTGCTCACAACCGTCCTCGTCGTCCTGGGCGCCTTCTACTGGAACCAATTGCCGTTCGTCGACACGTCGACCGGCTACCACGCCGACTTCACCGAGGCGGCCGGGCTACGCAGCGGCGACGACGTCCGCGTCGCCGGGGTATCGGTCGGCAAGGTCTCGGACATCTCCCTCGAGGGCACTCACGTCCGTGTCGACTTCGACGTCGACAGCACCTGGATCGGCGACCAGAGCACGGCCGCGATCAAGATCAAGACATTGCTGGGGCAGAAGTACCTCGCGGTCGACCCGTTGGGCGCCAAAGCCTTGGATCCCGGTACCGCCATCCCTGTCGAGCGCACCACGGCGCCGTACGACGTGACCACGGCACTGCAGGGCCTCGGCGGCACGTTCGGCCAGATCGACAGCGCGCAATTGGCTCGCAGCTTCACCGCGATGGCGGGCGCCTTCCGCAACACACCGTCGGTCGTCAAGGCGAGCCTCAACGGCCTCTCGCGGCTGTCGCAGACCATCGCCTCGCGTGACAACGCACTGGGCCTGCTCGTACAGAACACGAGACGCATCACCGACGTCCTGTCGCGCAACGATCCCCACATCGATGCGCTCATCCGCGACGGAAACCTGCTGCTGCGCGAACTGCAGGGACGAAGCGCCGCGATCACCACCCTGCTGAGCGGGACGCAGAAGCTGAGCGCGCAGCTGATCGGTCTCGTCCACGACAACGACGCGTCACTGCGTCCGGCGCTTGCGCAACTCTCGCGCGTCACCGACATCCTCGAACGCAACCAGGGGAACCTCGACAATGCCCTGCGGCTGATCGGCCCGTACTACACGTTGCTCAACGACGCCGTCGGCAGCGGTCCGTGGCTGGATGTGTACCTGTGCGGTCTCTTCGCTGCCAACGGCGACCCGCAGCTGAACTCGACGGCGCAGCGCAACTGTGCGCCGCAGGCCGGTGGGTGAGCGCCATGGCACGTTCGAACAGGGTGGTGGCACTCACGGTCATCGGCGCGCTGGTGATCGTGGCCGCGATGGGCGGTGCGTTCTGGTGGTTCGTCAGCGGACGCGCCGACCAGACGCACTTCAAGGCGATGTTCACCGAATCGGTCGGCGTGTACCCCGGCTCCGACGTGCGCGTGCTGGGCGTGCCCGTCGGAACGGTCGACGACGTCGTCCCGCGCGGCACCGAGGTCGAGATCGACATGCATCTCGACCACGGTGTGTCGATTGCCGCGAACACGCACGCCGTCATCATCTCGCCGAGCCTGGTCAGCGACCGCTACGTGCAGCTGACCGGCGTCTACAGCTCCGGACCGAAACTCGCCGACGGCGCGGTGATCCCGGTCGCGCGAACTGCCACGTCCGTCGAGATCGACCAGCTCACGAACAGCGTCATCCAGTTCACCAAAGCGCTCGGGCCGCAGGGCGCGAACCGGCACGGCGCGCTGGCGGACCTGCTCAACGTCGGCGCGGCGAACCTGCGCGGCAACGGCGCTGCGCTGCACCGCACGCTGCAACGCCTCGGCGCGGCTGCAGGCACGCTCGCCAACCACCGGGGCGATCTGTTCAAGACGATCAGCAATCTCGCGACCTTCACACGCACCCTCGCGGCCGACGACAGCAGCGTGCGCGGCCTGAACACGTCGCTGGCCGCGGTCTCCGACGTGCTCGCCCGCGATCGCGAGTCGTTCGCGCTCGCCCTGCACGATCTGAGCCGGGCCCTGGCAACCGTGCGGCAGTTCATCCTCGCGCACCGGGCAGCGCTGACGGCGAACGTGCGCAAGCTCGCGGTGATCACGCAGGTGCTGCAGACCGAACGCGCCTCGCTCGCGGCGGCCGTACGGGCCGCACCCCTGGCCGTCGGCAATCTGATCAACGCCTACGACCCCGCGCACGGCACCCTGACCGGACGCGGCGACCTCAACGAGCTGGCCCTGTGGAAGCACGTCAACGGAGGGTCGGGATGAGGCGCGGCGGGATCAGGAGCGCAGTGCTCGCCGCCGCCGCGCTCGCCGCAACGACGACCGCTTGTACCGGCACCGGGGTCTCGGGCATCAACCTGCCGGGCGGCGCCGATCTCGGCAGCCATCCGTACCACGTGACCGCGCAGTTCCGGAACGCGCTCGACCTCGTGCGGCAGTCGGCCGTGAAGGTCGCCAACGTCGCTGTCGGCCAGGTGAGCGACATCTCGCTCGGCGGCGACGGCAGGTACGCCGTCGTCACGCTCGAGATCAACGGTGACGTGCACCTGCCGGCCAACACGAGCGCCACGATCGAGCAGACGAGCCTGCTCGGTGAGAAGTACGTCGCCCTCAACCGTCCCGCCGACCCGACGGGCAACCTCGCCGACGGTGCCACGATCTCACTCGCCGCGACCTCTCAGGCGGTGCAGATCGAGCAGGTGTTCGGCGCGTTGTCCCTCCTGCTCAACGGCGGCGGGATCGGCCAGCTGCACGACATCGTCGTCGAGCTGAACCACGCCGCCGGCGGGCGAGGCGCCGAGATCCGCAGCCTGCTCAGCGATGCCGACCGGGTGATCACCGCGATCGACGCGCACCGTGCCGGGATCATCGCGGCGTTAGAGCAGGTCAACCGGCTCGCCAGCACGCTGCAGGCCAACTCGGCGAACATCTCCGTCGCGCTGCGCGACCTGCCTGCGGGCCTACGCGTGCTCGCCGGCCAGCGCCACCAGCTCGTGCGGATGATCAACGCGCTGGGCCGCCTCGGCCGCACCGCGACGACGACGGTGCGGGCGAGCAAGCGCAGCTTCGTCGCCGACCTGAAGGCCCTCGACCCGATCCTGCGCCACCTTGCCGATGCGGGATCGGCGCTGCCGAAGTCGCTGCAGGTGCTGCTCACGTATCCGTTCCCGGACTCGGTGCTGAATGCGATCCGTGGCGACTACCTGAACACCTTCGTCACGACGAACCTGAACACGCCCGGCGGCAAGGTCGTGCGCATCCAGAAGAACCCGGCGGCGAGCCTGCTGCCGGCACGGGCGGGTGGGCACTGATGGTCACGCGCCGGGTCCGGTACCAGGTCATCGTCTTCATCGTCGCCGGACTGCTCGCCGTCAGCTACATCGCGGTGCGCTACGTCGGTCTGCTGCGCGTGTTCGGCGCCGGTGTCTACGGCGTGCGGGTCGAACTCGCGGCCGCGGGCGGCATCTTCCCCAACGCCGAGGTCGACTACCGCGGCGTTCCCGTCGGACGGGTCACGACCGTGCGGCTCACCGCCAACGGGGTCGAGGCGGCACTGCAGGTCGACACGTCCGCACCGTCGATCCCGGAGAACGTCCGGGCGGTCGTCACCGACCGGTCGATCATCGGCGAGCAGTACATCGACCTGCGTCCCATGACCACGAGCGGGCCGTACCTGCACGACGGATCGGTGATCGCACGGAGCAACACCGCGATCCCGCCGACCACCAGCTCGCTGCTCACGAGCGTCGACGGTCTGCTGCGCTCGGTGCCCATCGGTTCGCTGCAGACCGTCGTCACCGAGTCTGGTACGGCATTCGCCGGGTCGGCGCAGAGCCTGCGCACGCTCATCTCCGTGAGCCGCACGTTCTTCCACGCGGCGGACCAGAACTTCCCGGCCGCGTCCGTGCTGATCAATTCGTCCGCGACGGTGCTGGCCACGCAGCAACGGGTGTCGTCGAGCATCCGCTCGTTCAGCCGCAGCCTGAATCTGCTGTCCAGCCGACTCGCGGCCTCCGACTCGGACCTGCGTGCCCTCCTGACCACGACACCGTCGGCGGCGCGTGCGGCGTCGGAGCTGATCCGCAGCATCGGAACGCCGCTCGGCGTGCTTGTCGCGAACCTGACCACGACCTCTCAGGTGTTCGTCGCCAACGTCAACGGCGTGCGCCAGTTGCTGGTGCAGCTGCCGCACGCGGTCGACATCGGTTCGACCGTGGTCGGCCCGCAGGGCGCGAAGGTCGGGCTCACGCTGACATTCTTCAATCCGCTGCCGTGCACCCAGGGTTACGCCGGCACGGCGCGCCGCGGCGGGCTCGACACGTCGCCTGGGGCGCCGCTGAACACGACGGCAGGCTGCACGGCAACATCCGGGACGAGCGATGTCCGCGGGTCGCAGCACGTACCCTTCGCGGCAGGAGCAACGTCCCCCTCGGGAACCGATGCGCGCTCAGTGCATTCACTGGCGCAGCTGATGGGGTCGTGATGCCACCACAGCCATCGACACCGACGGAGACCATGACCGACGATCCGGACACCAGCGATCCTGGGCCGGCGGAGCCGAGCGCGGCCGAACGGGCCGCTGCGGAGGCCGCCAAGGCGGCCAAGAAGGCACGCAAGGCCCACGAGAAGGCGGAGCGGCTCGCCGCTGAGGCCGCGCGCCTCGCCGGCCCGAACGAGCCGGGGCCGGAACCGGCGCCGTTGGTGTCGGTGCAAGATCCCCCGCGCGCACCCATGCTCACCGCAATCGGTCTGCTCGTCGCGTGCGTCGCGTTCCTCGTGGTCGCCATCGTCGTGCACGTCAATGACAGTGGTCCCGCGCCGGCACCGACCACTGCAGTGCGCGACACCGCGCTGTTGGCAGCGCGGCAGGACGTCGTGGTGCTCAACTCGCTCGACTACCACAACATCGATCAAGGTCTCGGCCGCTGGCTCGCCGCGTCGACCGGGTCGCTGCACACGTCGTTCGAGCACATCACCGCGGCAGACCGCACGCGCATCACCGACGCCAAGTCGGTCACGACGGCGAGGATCGTCGAGGCGGCGGTCGTCTCGCTCGACGCGGCGAACGGCCGGGCCAGCGTGATCGCGAGCGTCGAGCTGACGGTCACACCCCCGACGGGCAAGGCGGTGATCAAGCGTGAGCGGCAGCAGGCCGACATCGCACGCGTCGACGGGGTGTGGAAGGTCAGCGCCCTGCAGCAGGTCGGGGCGACGGCGGGATGAGGCGGAGCTGGACCTCGGCGCCGGTGGTTGCCCTCGTCGCGCTCGCGGTGGCATGCGCGGTCGTGGCGAGCGTGCTGCTCGCGACGGCGGGCGCGTCCGCGAGCCCCGTCACCGACACGAACCGAGCCGTGGTCGATCGCGTCCGCACCGCGCAGGTCGTCGGGCAGGTCGACACCGCTCTCGAGCACGTCCTGACCTTCGATTACCGAAACCCCGAGGCGACCCGCACGGCTGCGCACAGCGCTCTGGTCGGCCAGGCGCTGGAGCAGTACGACGTGCTGTTCACCGCGCTGCAGCGCAGGGCCGGCGCGCAGAAGCTGGTGCTGACGGCGAAGGTCGTGAGCGCCGGGGTGACCATCCTCGACGGGGCACGGGCCCAGCTGCTCGTGTTCCTCGATCAGACCTCGACGCGCACGTCGGACGGCGCCTCTTCGACGTCGGCTGCGCAGATTCGCATCACGGCCGTCGAGCAGGGCGACGTGTGGCGGATCAGCAAGCTGGAGACGCTGTAGCGCTCAGGCGGTCTCGTAACCGGCGATCGCGCCGGTCTGCTCGTACTCGGTGACCATCGCGATGCGCCGGGCGTGGCGCTCGGCCTGGGAGAACGGGGTGCCGAGGAAGATCTCGACGAACCGGATGGCGTCGCTGTCGGGGTGATCGCGGCCGCCGAGACTGATGATGTTGGCATCGTTGTGCTCGCGGGCCAGGCGCGCTGTCTCGTCGTTCCAGACGAGCGCGGCGCGGACGCCCTTCACCTTGTTGGCGGCGATCTGCTCGCCGTTGCCCGAGCCGCCGATCACGATCCCGAGGCTGCCCGCGTCGGCGACGGTGCGAGTGGCCGCGGTGATGCACGGTGGCGGGTAGTCGTCCTGGTCGTCGTAGGTGTGCGCCCCGCAGTCGACGGGTTCGTGACCGAGAGCGCCGAGATGCGCGATCAACGTGGTCTTGAGCTCGAATCCGGCGTGGTCGCTGCCGAGATATACCCGCATCGCCCCATCATCGCAGCCCGTGGGCCGAGGGGGACGATGGACGTATGGTCGCCGACCCGACGCCACTGGCATTGCTCACCGCGTGGACGTGGCAGCCGCTTGCCGTCGTGGCCGCGCTGGTGCTGTCCGGGTGGTACCTGCGGCGGGCCGCAGAGCTGCGTCGCGGGCAAGTGGCGGTGTTCCTCGTCGGGATCGCGGCGCTGGTCTGGGCCACCTGCGGCTTCGCGGGCGTGTATCTCGACGACCTGTTCTGGGTCTGGACGGCGCAGCAGCTGGGGCTGCTGCTGGTCGTGCCGTACCTCATTCTCGCCGGGGGTCCGCTGCAACTCGCCGGCCGGCCCGTCCAGCGGTTCCTGGCGACGCGCTTTGCGCGGGTGATCGGAAATCCGCTCGTCGGCCCGGCGCTCGTGCCTCTGCTGTCGGTGGCGTTGTTCTTCGGACCGCTACCGCGGTGGGCCGTCGCCGCGCCGGTCTTCGGTTGGATCGAGCAGCTGGTGCTGGTCGGGATCGGCGCGTTGATCGTGCTGCCGCTCGTAGGCGCGGGCACTCCGCGCACGTCGTTGGCCGTGGGGCTCTCGCTCGCGATCGGGTCGTTCGAGCTGGTGCTCGACGCCGTCCCCGGGATCGCGCTGCGGCTGCACAAGACGCTGTCGACCTCGTACTTCGACCTCCGTCCGACACATTCGTGGAGCCCCTCGCCGCTGCACGACCAGCAGATCGCCGGTGCGGTGCTGTGGTGTGTTGCGGAGCTGCTCGACCTGCCGTTCCTCGTCATCGTGTTCCGGCAGTGGATCCGCGCCGACGCCCGCGACGCCGCTGACATCGACGCCGTGCTGGAGGCCGAGCGCGCCGCGCGCGGCGAGACGTCCGACGACGAGTCGCGCGATGCGCCGTGGTGGTTGTCGGACCCAGCTATGCGCGACCGGCTGCGCCGCCACGGCTGAACGCCCAGTCGCCGTCGTCTGTTCGCGTCAGTTGGTGCGTCCCCACTGCCGCGACCGTCGGTACCGGTCCGTAGACGTGTGGGAACTCCTCCCCCGCTTCGTAGCAGTCCTCGATCCGGAGTTCGGCCGGGACGGAGTCCGACTCGATCTCGACGACGATCAGGTCGGGCTCGTCGCGATAGATCGCGTTGGCAACGCGTGCCACTTGATCGGCGAAGGAGAAGTGCACGAAACCGTCGGCGTCGAAGGCCGCAGGCAGGTAGGTCCCCCTCCGCGTCGCCTGGGCCCAGGTGTCCGGCGCAACGAGGTGGAAGATCCGCACGCCCTGATCATCCCGGACCGTGGAACGAGATCCCCGAAATGGCTCGACCAGAACAGAAGTTCGTCGAACCACAGCGGGAGACGATCACGACGGGATGACCCGGCTGGAGCAGTGAGAAGACAGCGCGAGACGAGTAGCCAGTCTTGGACCGCGAACGTCGACCGCGGCGCCGTGCACCGCACTGACCTCACCGCGCTCGTGCAACTCCAGCAGTCGCGGCAGCGTGTCGACCACCTGGGTGGTGGCCCGCATCAGCCGCGACTTCGCATAGTCCGGCGACCACCGCAGCTCACACGCCACCTCATCGCGCCAAGTCATGAGCATCGCCCGGATCGTGAACCGCAGCGAGGAACCGTTCGCGGCGCGCCTGCACCCGCGCCTCAAGCGCGGTCAACTGCGCAACGGCCTCGAACCGCTGATCACGCGAACACGCCGCAGGATCCACCCGCAACAACCGCTCGATCTTCCTCGCCACAACCCGCACACTACGAGTAGGGTCTGACACTTTCCGGGCTAGAATCCGTCGCTGCACAAAGGCAATTGTGCCTATGGCCCGACCCCGATTGCGGTCCGGTTCGAGGATCGCTCCAGTCGGTGATCGGCTGCCGCTACATCCAACGCGATCTTCGCCGAGTGACCCGCAACCGTCGGTGCGTTCCACGAACTCATCCGAGGTCCCGTCGATCGCTAGGACCTGGCAGCGGCCCGTTCGTTGACCGCAGGAATGACCCGCTCGCCATATGCGGCGAGCGTCGCGTCCTTGGCATCGTGCTGCAGGTACAGCGCGAACTGGTCCACACCGAGATCGCGCAGCTCGACCAGCCGCTCGATCTGGCGATCCACCGGTCCGAGCAGGCAGAACCGGTCGATCACCTCGTCGGGCACGAAATCGGTATGCGTGTTCGCCGCCTTGCCGTGCGTGTTGTAGTCGTAGCCCTCGCGCGCAGCGATGTAGTCGCTCAACGCCCGCGGCACAGCCGCGCCGTCCGCGCCGTAGCGCGCCACGATGTCGGCGACATGATTGCCGACCATGCCGCCGAACCAGCGTGTCTGGCTCCGGGCGTGCTCCATCCCGACGTCGCTGCCGTCGGTGACGTACGCAGGCGCAGCAACGCAGATCGTCACGTCGGCCGGATCACGTCCGGCATCGGCCGCCGCCTTGCGCACGGCAGCGATCGACCACGCGATGATGTCGGGATCGGCGAGCTGCAGGATGAACCCGTCGGCCACCTCACCGGTGAGCGCGAGCGCCTTCGGCCCGTACGCGGCCATCCAGATCGGCAGCCGCGACGACGCGCCCCACGGCAGGCGCAGCGTGCTGCCGTTGTACTCGACCGATCCGCCGTTCGCCAGGCTGCGGATCACCGCAATCGACTCGCGCAGCGTCGCCAGCGTCACCGGACGGCCGTTGGTCACCCGCACCGCGGAGTCACCGCGTCCGATGCCGCACACCGTGCGGTTGCCGAACATGTCGTTCAGCGTCGCGAACAGTGACGCTGTCACCGTCCAATCGCGCGTCGCCGGGTTCGTGACCATCGGGCCGACGACGACGCGGTGGGTTGCCGAGAGAATCTGGCTGTAGACGACGTACGGCTCCTGCCACAGCAGATGCGAGTCGAACGTCCACACGTGACTGAACCCGTAGTGCTCGGCGCGCACGGCCAGATCGACGACCCGCCACGCGGGCGGATCGTTCTGCAGGACGACTCCGAACTGCATCAGATCAGGTTCTGCGAGAGCGCACGCTTGACGAACCGACCGTGGCCCTTGGAGCCGTTGTAGTTGCCGTTCTTGATGATCATTGTTCCGCGCGAGAAGACGGTGTCGACGTGACCGTCGATCTCGTAGCCCTCCCACGCGGAGTAGTCCATGTTCATGTGGTGCGTCTTGTCGAGACCGATCGAGGTGTGCCCGTTGGGGTCGTAGATCACCACATCGGCGTCGGCACCAGGCGCAAGCACGCCCTTCTTGCCGTACATGCCGAACATGCGCGCCGGCGTCGTGCAGCACACGTCGACCCATCGCTCCAACGAGATCCGTCCGTCGACCACGCCCTGGTACAGCAGGTCCATGCGGTGCTCGACCGAGCCGATCCCGTTCGGGATCTTCGAGAAGTCGCCGATGCCCATCTCTTTCTGGTCCTTCATGCAGAACGGGCAATGGTCGGTCGACACCGTCGTGACGTCACCGGTGCGGATGTACTTCCACAGTTCGTCCTGGTGCCCCTCGGCCCGCGCCCGCAGCGGGGTGGAGCACACCCACTTCGCACCCTCGAAACCCTCGGCACCGAGGTTCTCCTCGAGCGAGAGGTACAGGTACTGCGGGCAGGTCTCGCCGAACACGTTCTGCCCTGCGTTGCGTGCCTCGGCGATGCGCGCGAGCGCCTGCTTGGCCGACACGTGCACGACGTACAGCGGTGCGCCTGTCAGGTCGGCGAGCATGATCGCTCGGTGCGTCGCCTCCTGTTCGGCCTGCCACGGACGGGTGACCCCGTGGTAGTACGGCGCGGTGTCGCCGCGCGCAAGGGCCTGCTGCACGAGCACGTCGATGGCCGAGCCGTTCTCCGCGTGCATCATGATCAGCCCGCCGTTGCCGGCGGCTGACTGCATCGCCTGCACGATCTGCCCGTCGCTCGAAAGGAACACTCCCGGGTAGGCCATGAACAGCTTGAAGCTGGTCACGCCCTCGTCGATCAGCTCGTCCATCGCCTTCAGCGATTCGTCGTTCACGTCGCCGATGATCTGGTGGAACGCGTAGTCGATCGCGCAGTTGCCGCCTGCTTTCTCGTGCCAGAGCGCGAGCTGGTCCTGCACCCGCTGGCCGTGCGCCTGCACGACGAAGTCGACGATCGTGGTCGTGCCGCCCCACGCCGCCGCTCGGGTGCCCGTTTCGAACGTGTCACTGGCGAAGGTGCCGCCGAACGGCATCTCCATGTGCGTGTGCCCGTCGACTCCGCCCGGGATCACGTACTTCCCGGTCGCATCGACCGCGATGTCGACGTTGTCCTCGATGTCGATGCCGGGGAGTTCGACATCCGGCGCGAGCAGCGCCACGATCTTCTCGCCGTCGATCAGCACATCCTGCTTCGACGAGCCGGTCGAGCTGACGACGGTGCCGCCCTGGATGAGGATCCTCGCCATCAGCTTCTCGTCCCATGCGCACATGGCCCCGCAAAGCGTCGGCCAGCGTTTACTCGGGTTGCCATGTCGCAATCCCCTTACGGCGCCGTGGTTTTCTCGTACGACTCGGGTCTGCGATCGCGGTAGAACTGCCAGTCGTTGCGCGTCTTGTGCAACTCGTCCAGATCGAGGTCGCGGATGATGATCTCTTCCTTGTCCTCGGAGGCGATGTCGCCGACGAAGTTGCCACGCGGGTCCACGAAGTAGGACGAGCCGTAGAACCGCGGCGCGTCGGGCCCGAACTCGTCGCTCTCCTGGCCGACGCGGTTGTTCGCGGCGACGAAGTACTGGTTGGCCGCGGCCGCAGCCGGCTGCTCGATCTCCCAGAGCCGGTTCGACAGTCCTGGTTTGGTCGCCGACGGGTTGAACACGATCTGGGCGTTGTTCAGCCCGAGCTCGCGCCAGCCCTCCGGGAAGTGGCGGTCGTAGCAGATGTAGACGCCGACACGTCCGGCGGCGGTGTCGAAGACCGGGTAGCCCGCGTTGCCCGGACGGAAGTAGAACTTCTCCCAGAACTGCGGCAGGTTCGGGATGTGGTGCTTACGGTAGCTGCCCAGCAACGTGCCGTCGGCGTCGATGACCGCCGCGGTGTTGTAGTACTCGCCCTCGTTCGCGACCTCGTAGATCGGCAACACGATCACCAGATGCAGTTCCTTGGCCAGCTTCTGGAACCGCTCGACGGTCGGGCCGGGGATCGGCTCGACGTATTCGTAGTACTTCTGGTCCTGGATCACCCCGAAGTACGGTCCGTAGAAGAGCTCCTGGAACCCGATGATCTGTGCGCCGTCAGCGGCGGCGCGGCGGGCGAGCTCTTCGTGCTTGACGATCATGGATTCTTTGTCGCCCGTCCACTCGACCTGAGTGAGCGCGGCACGTACGACAGTCATGTCACCAACGTAGGGCGTCGGTTTCCGCGCCGTAAAGGGACGGATGCAACCGTCGTAAGATCACTCAGCCGCCGGGCCCAGACCCTTCTCGCCGTGTCCCCGGCTCCTGACGGACTCCCGCGTGCAGCGGGAGAGGCGAATCAGTCGAACTGGGGCGATTCCGTGCGGGTGCGCTTGAGCTCGAAGAAGTACGGGTACGAGGCGAGCAGCCGGGCGCCGTCCCAGACCCGGACGGCCTCCTCACCGCGCGGGATGCGTGTGAGCACCGGGCCGAAGAAGGCGACGCCGTCGACGTGCAGCGTCGGCGTGCCGACCTCGAAGCCGACCGGGTCCATGCCGGCGTGGTGCGACTTGCGCAGCAGGTCGTCGTACTCGGTGCTGTCGGCGGCGTCCGCGAGCTCGGTGGGCAGCCCCGCCTCGGCGAGCGCCTCCTCGTACAGCCCACGGTCGAAGTCACGGCCGTCGTTGTGCCGACGGGTGCCCAGCGCCGTGTAGAGGTCGCGCAGCGCGGTAGTGCCGTACGCCTGCTCGGCGGCGATGCAGACGCGCACCGGCCCCCAACCGCGGCCGAGCATCTCGCGGTAGTCGTCCGACAGCCCCTCCTTGTCCTCGTTGAGGACAGAGAGCGACATGACGCGGAACGAGAGATCCATCGGGCGCTGCTTCTCGACCTCGAGGATCCACCGCGAGCTGACCCACGCGAACGGGCACAGCGGGTCGAAGTAGAAGTCGACGGTCGGCCGCTGTGATGCGGAAGTAGTGGTCATGTCAACAACCGTACCCGCATTTCGCGATGGCTATGCGTTCAGCGCCTGGAGGGCTTCGTCCGCGTGCTTGTCCATGTTGGTCTCGCTGCTGATGCGGGCCACGAGACGCCGGTCGCGGCCGATGGCGAAGGTCTGCCGCTTGACCGGGGCACCCAGCCGCGCGCCGATGGCGCCGCGACGGACGCCGAACATCTTGGCGACCGCGCCGTCCTCGTCCGAGAGCAACGGGTAGTCGAACGAGTGCTTGTCGGCGAACTGCTTCTGCGCGTCGACCCGGTCCATGCTGATGCCGACGCGTTGCACGCCCGCGGCCTCGTACTCGGCCGCGAGGTCGCGGAAGTGGCAGGCCTCCTTCGTGCACCCGGTCGTCATAGCGGCCGGGTAGAAGAACAAGACCACCGGCCCGTCAGCGACCAGCGACGACAGTCGGCGCGGTGCGCCGTTCTGGTCGGGAAGCTCGAAATCCGGAATTTCTTCGCCGATCTCCATACCGTCACCGTAACCACACGCGTGCGCGAGCTACCGGCCGTGACAGACTTCTCCCATTCCGGACAGCGCCGGATCCGAATCCCGCCTCGCGACGAACTACGACGTCAGGACGTGACCTTGTCAGCAAGCGACATCCCGAATCTCACCCGTGACGACGCCCAGGCACGCGCCGACCTCCTGCGAGTGGACTCCTACGACGTCGTGCTCGACCTCACCGACGGCGGCGGAAAGCCCTCGGACCGCACGTTCCGGTCCACGTCGACCGCGCGGTTCACGACCACGCGTCCCGGCGAGTCGACCTTCGTCGACGTCATCGCCGACCACATCCACTCGGTGACGCTGAACGGCGCCGAGGTGGACGTGTCGGGCTACCGCAGCGCCGACGGCATCGCCCTGACCGGGCTGGCCGAGGACAACGTCCTGGTGGTCGACGCGGATCTGCTGTTCACGAACACCGGCGAGGGGCTGCACCGCTTCGTCGACCCCCTCGACGGCGAGGTGTACCTGTACTCGCAGTTCGAAACCGCCGACGCCAAGCGCATGTATGCGTGCTTCGACCAGCCCGACCTGAAGGCGACGTTCACCTTCCACGTGACCGTCCCCGATCACTGGCTCGCCGCCTCGAACGGCGCACTTGTCGAGGAGGAGCAGCTGCGGGCAGGTCGCGTGTTGCACTTCGCCACGACCGAGCGGATGAGCCCGTACATCACGGCGCTCGTGGCCGGGCCGTATCACGTGGAGCGCGACCACCACGACGGCATCGACCTCGGTCTGTGGTGCCGCAAATCGCTCGCGTCGACGATGGACTCCGACGAGCTGTTCGAGATCACGAAGCAGGGCTTCGACTGGTACCACGCGAACTTCGGCGCGCGGTACGCGTTCGGCAAGTACGACCAGCTGTTCGTCCCGGAGTTCAACGCGGGCGCGATGGAGAACGCCGGCTGCGTGACCTTCCACGAGGACTACCTGTTCCGGTCGAAGGTGACCGACGCCCGCTACGAGCGACGCGCGGCGACGATCCTGCACGAGATGGCGCACATGTGGTTCGGCGACCTCGTGACGATGCGCTGGTGGGACGACCTGTGGCTCAACGAGTCGTTCGCCGACTACGCGTGCACGTTGTGCCAGACGCAGGCGACGCGCTGGACCTCGGCGTGGACGACGTTCGCCAACATCGAGAAGACCTGGGCGTACCGGCAGGACCAGCTGCCCTCGACCCACCCGATCGCCACCGACGCCCCGGACGTGCAGACCGCCGAACTCAACTTCGACGGCATCACCTACGCCAAGGGTGCCAGCGTGCTCAAGCAGCTCGGTGCCTACGTGGGCGTCGACGCGTTCCTCGCGGGGCTGCGCGACTACTTCCAGCGCCACGCCTTCGGCAACACCACGCTGGCCGACCTGCTCTCGGCACTGGAGCGCTCGTCCGGCCGCGATCTCGGTGAGTGGAGCAAGCTCTGGCTCGAGACGGCGGGCATCAACACCATCCGTCCCGCGTTCGAGGTCGACGAGCAGGGCAGGTACACGTCGTTCGAGCTCGTGCAGAGCGCTCCCGACGACGTCGCCCGCTCCAACACGCTGCGTCCGCACCGGCTCGCGATCGGCCGCTACGACGAGCGCGGCGACAAGCTCGACCGCATCGGCCGCATCGAGGTCGACGTCGTCGGTGCCCGCACGCCGGTGCCGGAACTCGTCGGTGTCGAGCAGCCCCCGCTGCTGCTGATCAACGATGACGACCTCACATACTGCAAGGTGCGTCTGGACGAGACCACGCTGGCCACATTGCGTGACGGCGGCATCGAGCGGCTGGTCGACTCGCTGCCGCGTGCCGTGACCTGGAGCGCGACCTGGGACATGTTGCGCGACGGCGAACTGGCCACCCGCGACTACGTGGCGATGGTGATCGCCGGCGCCCACCTCGAGACCGACATCGGCGTCATGCAGTCGCTGCTGCGCCAGGCACGCCGCGCGATCGAGATCTACGCCGACCCGGCGTGGAGCCCGACGGGCTACCAGCTGCTCGCCGACGCCTCGCTCGAGCGGTTGCGCACGGCCGACCCGGGCTCGGACCAGCAACTGGCCTGGGTGCATTCCCTGCTCGCCGCCGCCTGCACCGATGACCACCTGGACGTCGCGCAGGGCCTGCTCGACGGCACTGTCACGTTCGACGGGCTGGCCGTCGACCACGACCTGCGCTGGGCCCTCGTCGAGGCGCTCTCGGCGCACGGCCGCGCCGACGCCCGGGCCATCGATGCCGAGCTCGAGCGCGACCCGTCCGCCGCCGGCCAGCGCCACGCCGCGACCGCCCGGGCACTCGTGCCCACGCCCGAGGCCAAGGCCGCGACGTGGGACCGGATCGTCGGCGACGTCACGCTGCCCAACGCGATGCAGCGGGCCCTGCTGACCGGCTTCGCGCACCACAGCCAGGGCGAGCTGCTGACGCCCTACGTGCACCGCTACTTCGAGGTAATCGCCGACGTGTGGGAGCAGCGCTCCAGCGAGGTCGCCCAGGTCATCGCCATGCTGCTGTTCCCGACCTGGGGTGCCGCCATCGGGCCGGACACCGTGGCTGCCGCCGACGCCTTCCTCGCCGACGATTCGGTGCCGTCGGCGCTGCGCCGGCTCATCCTCGAGGGACGGGCGGACGTGCTGCGTGCCATCCGGGCGCGCGAGGTCGACACCCGCGCCTGATCCGGGCCGGGCACGTTTTGCAAGAAAGCGCCCGAAAACTGGTCCGTCGATACGAGGAGCGGGGCTATGCGCTGCCGGCCGAGTCGGCGAGCATGCGCAGGCCGTTGACGATGCCGCCGGTGAGATCGCCGTTGGTGAACGATGCCCGCATCGTCAGCGCGGCGAGGGCGCAGGCGCGGTTCGGCAGCCGCTGCGCCGACTCCTCGCCGGTGACGATGTGCAGCACCCGCTGTCCCGGCGAGATCGCCAGCAGCACCGACGACGGCGTGAGCCGCTCGAACAGCTGCTCGGCGTGGCCGCGGGTCGGCGCGTCCAGCGCGCCCACGTAGAGGGAGAAGATCAGCCCGCACTCGCGGCTGGACAGCGTGAGCGCCTCGTCGAGCCGGCTGAGCTGGCGCGAGGTGAACGGGCTGTCGGCGCGTTCCGAACCGCCGGGGCCGTGCTGGAGGAAGTTCTCGGTCCGCGCGCCGTGGGTCTCGAGCTCACCACTCACCGTTCGCACCTCCGACCGCGACTGCGTGCGAGGACCCCTCGATCGCCACACGGTCGCCGACGACGTCGCTGATCGCCTCCGGGTGCGGCAGGTACCAGGCCGGCGGATAGGTCCACGCCTTGCCCGGGCGGTAGCGGGTCGGCTGGTGTACCGCGGAACGTCCGTACACCGCGCCGGCGACCACGGCTACGACCGCGAGCGGGATGCCGAGGAAGACGAGCAGCGTCTCGACCACAGTCATGACTGAAACCTAGCGAATCGAAGCTGAGCGCGGTCAGTCGGCAGGCGGTCACACAACGTAGATCACGTCCGGCGCGGCAGTTCACGCCCAGAGCGCGGGACGCCGGGCGTGCCAGGGCAGCGCCGCCTCGACCTGGGCGGCGAGGGAGAGCAGCGCGGCGTCGCCGCCCGGGCGGCCGATGAGCATCATCCCGATCGGCAGGCCCGCCTTGCTCCAATACAGCGGTAGCGAGATCGCCGGCTGGCCGGTCATGTTGTACATCGCCGTGTAGGGCGTGAACCGCTTCTGCCGCTCGAAGTCGGCGGCGGGGTCGCTACCGGATGAGTCGCCGGTGAACCAGCCGACGGGGCGCGGCAGCATGGCGACGGTGGGGGTCAGCACAGCGTCCAGGTGAGCGCTCGCCACGATGCCCGTCCGCGCCTGGACGTTCAGCTCGGCCATGGCGTTGGCGAAGTCGGGTCCGCTGACCGCCCGGCCGCGCTCGCGCAGATAGCGGGTGAGCGGTCGCAGTTCGCCCTCACGGTGCGACGGGACGGGGATCGTCGCCGCCGACACCGACCAGATCCTCTCGAACGCGGGGACGGCCTCGGCCGGCAGCGGCGGGGCGACGTCCTCGACCTCATGGCCGAGACCGGCGAGCAGCGCGCTGGCCTGCTCCCAGGCCGCGCGCACCTGCGGGTCGAGCTCGGTGTCGATCGGCGAGTCGGTGAAGCGGCCGATGCGAAACCGCCCGGGCTCGCGGTCGCACCACGCGAGGAACGTCTCGCCGGGCGGCAACGGTGCCAGCGGGTCCGGGTCGCCAGGCTGCGGCGCCGCGACGGCGTCGAGGAAGGCGGCCGCGTCGCGCACCGTCCGCGCGAGCGGCCCGAGCACCGAGAGCCGGGTCGAGTCGAGATCGAGCGGGCCCCGCGAGACCCGGCCGCGGCTGGTCTTGAGCCCGACGAGCCCGCAGACGCTCGCGGGGATGCGGATCGAGCCGCCACCGTCGCTGCCCTGCGCGAACGCGACGATGCCCGCGGCGACCGCGGCGCCGGCGCCGCCGCTCGAACCGCCGGCGAGCCGGTCGAGATCCCACGGGGTGCGCGCGGGCGGTCCGATGTCGGTCTCGGTGTAGCAGGGCAACCCGAACTCCGGCGTCGCCGTCTTGCCGATGCTGATCGCGCCCGCCGCGCGCAGCAGCGTGACGACGTGGTCGTCGGCCTCCGGCACGAACCCGGCCATCAGCCGCGAGCCGAAGTGCGTGGGCACGCCGCGCACCATGTTCAGATCCTTGATGGCGGTCGGGACGCCGTGCAATGGCGGCAGGTCGTCGCCGGCGAGCACCGCCGCCTCCGCGGCGCGGGCGGCCTCGCGCGCGGCTTCGGCGGTGACGGTCACGAATGCGCCGACCCGGCCGTCGACGGCGTCGATGCGCGCGAGCGCGTGGTCGACAAGTTCGACCGGCGAGACCTGCTTGGCCCGCACCGCGGCGGCAGCCTCGAGCGCGGTCAGGTCGTGCAGCTGCGCCATGCCGCGACCGTATCGTCAGACCGCCGACGCGACCTCGGTGGTCCAGCCACCCCAGTTGGGATCGAGATAGCGCTGCCAGGCCGGATCGCGCTTGGTCCATCCCATGACAACAGCCACCGTTGCGGGTGGCTGCGTGGGTGCTACCGCCAGGTGCCAGCCGAGCTCGGACAGCAGCCGGTCACCCTTGCGATGGTTGCACCGCGCGCAGGCGGCGACCACGTTCGTCCAGATGTGCTGGCCGCCACGCGAGCGGGGCCGCACGTGGTCGATCGTGTCGGCCCGCACACCGCAGTAGACGCACCGGTGCGAGTCGCGGTCGAGGACGGCGCGGCGTGTCATCGGCACCTCGCGCCGGTACGGCACCCGCACGTAGCGCGAGAGCCGCACGACGGACGGGACCGGCACGGCGGCGTGGGCGGAGTGCATCACCGCGTCGCTCTCCTCGACGACCACGGCCTTCTCGGCGAGCACCAGCACGACGGCACGGCGCAGGGTGACGACGCACAACGGCTCGTACGTCGCGTTGAGTACAAGGCTGCCCGAGCTGCCGGCCACCGAGTTCACCTCCGACCGGGGTCCAGTCAACCGGACGAAGCCGATGTGTGCACGCTCATTCGCTGCTGAGATTGCCGAGGTTTCAGGCGGTGGTCATGGCATCGTGGGCCGCGATGAGTTACGACGCAGCCACCTACCTGTCCGGATTGCCCAAATTCATCGAAGACCACAAGGTCGCCCTGATCGAGATCCCGATCCGGATCGTGATCATCATTGTGGTCGCGTTGGTCGTCCGTACCCTGATGCACCGCGCCGTGGACCGCATGGTCAGGCCGGTCCGCGGCGGGGTCCCGCGCATCCTGCGCCCGTTCAAGGAGCGCATCGAAGCCAGTTCGTTCATCGAGTCGACCGGGCTGCTCTCCGAGCGGCGGGCCCAGCGCGCCGCAACGATCGGATCGGTGATCAAGTCGGTTATCTCGATCATCATCCTGGTGATCGCGCTGATGACGATCCTGGCCGAGTTGCGCATCGACCTCGCGCCGTTCATCGCCGGCACGTCCATCGTCGGCGTCGCGCTCGGTTTCGGCGCGCAGAACATCGTCAAGGACTTCCTGTCCGGCATGTTCATGATGCTCGAGGACCAGTACGGCGTCGGCGACACCATCGACTTCGAGAAGGCGAGCGGGACGGTCGAGGCGGTCGGGCTGCGCACCACCCGGCTGCGGGACGTGAACGGCACGGTCTGGTACGTGCGCAACGGCGAGGTCGTGCGGGTCGGCAACAAGAGCCAGGGCTTCGCCCAGGTCGTGCTCGACGTCCCGATCGACGCCTGGGCCGACGTCGCCGCGGCGTCGAAGGCGATCCTCGACGAGGCCGAGCAGATGCGCTCCGAGGAGACCTGGGGTGCCGTGTTCCTCGGCGACCCGGACATGCAGGGCGTCGAGTCGATGACGCGCGAGGAGACTGTGATCCGCCTGGTCGCCCGGACCCGCCCGGGCGAGCAGTTCCGCGTGGCGCGTGAGTTGCGGCGCCGCATCCGGGAGCGGCTCGACCACCTCGACATCGGCACCCACGAACCGACCGCGAGCACTCCCCCGGCCGATACGCCGCCCGAGGACGTCTCCGCGCCCGAGTGACGCCGCCTGTTACTCGATGGCTTGCACGGCCTCGAGCACCGCGCGGTGCAGCGTCGGGAACACGTAGTGCATCGAGCGCAGCGTCGCGAGCGGCACCTTTGCGTGGACGGCGAGCGTGAGCACCGCGATGATCTCGCCGCCGGACGGCGCGACGACCGTCGCGCCCACCACGGTGTCCGAACCCGCGTCGACGACCAGCTTGACGAAGCCGTCGTTGCCCGGGCCGTGGATCCAGCCGCGCGAGTTGCTGGCGATCTGCGCGACGCCGGTACGCACGTCCAGACCCGCGTCGCGCGCCTGCTGTTCCGTTTTGCCGACCCGGCCGACCTCGGGATCGGTGAACGTCGCCCACGCCAGCGCGTCGTAACCGCCGAACGGCTCGGTGTCACCACGCAGGTGCGCGGTCAGCACGCGCGACTGCCACACGGCCACGTGCGTGAACGCGCCGCGTCCGGTCACGTCGCCCAGCGCGTACAGGCCGGCGACGGCACTTGACGCGGTCTCCTCGCCACCGACCACCTGCATGTGGTCGTCGACCGGCAGCGACCGTGCCGACCCGTCGAGTCCGAGGGTGTCGAGACCGATGTCGAGATTGGGCCGCCGGCCCGCGGCCACGAGCACCACCGACCCGCTCAGCACCGTGCCGTCGTCGAGGCTCACCTCGACTCCGGCACCGGCGGCGCGTGCGCCGGTCACCGTGGCGCCCGTGTGCACGGTGATGCCCTCGCGCTCGAAGACCTCCCGGACGACCCGCGCTGCGTCCGGCTCCTCCGGCATGAGCAGCCGCGGCGCGCTCTCGACGATGGTCACCTGCGAGCCGAAGCGCTCGAACGCCTGCGCGAGTTCGCAGCCGACGGCCCCGCCGCCGAGCACGATGAGCGACTGCGGGGCGCGTTCGGCCTTGACCGCCTCGCGATTGGTCCAGAGCAGTTCGCCACGAGGCAGATCGGCGAGGCCGTCGATCGGCGGGATCGCCGGGGCGGTGCCGGTGGCGACCACGACGTGCTCACCGGCGTAGGTCGTGCCGTCGACCTCGACCTGCACGCGCGACTGCGCGTCGCGTCCGGCCAGCCGGGCGGCGCCACGCACGAAAGTGGCGCCGGCGGCTTCGAGGCGTTCGACCGCCACCCGGTCGTCCCAGTCGTCGGTGGCCTCGGCGCGGATGCGGTGCGCCACCGGGGCGAAGTCAGGCCTGACCTCGGCGTGGCCCGCCATCGCGTCGACGCGGTGGGCCTCGGCCAGCACTTCGGCGCCGCGCAGCATCATCTTGGACGGGATGCACCCGTAGTACGGGCACTCACCCCCGACCAGATGCGGGTCGATGCCCAGCACCGACCTGCCCGCCTTGGCCATCGCTTCCGCGACATCCTCACCACCCGGGCCGAGTCCGAGGACGATCACATCGAAGGTACGGGGAGCGGTCACCCCTCCGACGGTATCGGCACAATGGGCACGTGCGACCGGACAGCGTGTACGAGGCGATCGGCGGCGAGGAGACCTTCCGCCGTCTCGTCGACACGTTCTACGCGGGTGTTGCGGCCGATCCGGTGCTGCGGGCCTTGTATCCCGAGGACGACCTCGGCCCCGCCGCCGAGCGGCTGCGAATGTTCCTGATCCAGTACTGGGGCGGGCCGACGACGTACAGCGAGCAACGCGGGCATCCCCGGCTGCGCATGCGACACGCACCGTTCGCGATCAACGAGGCGGCCCGCGACGCGTGGCTGGCGCACATGCGCGCCGCGCTCGACTCCCTCGGCCTCGATCCGCAGTACGAGCACGCCCTCTGGGACTACCTGATCCGGGCTGCGGACTCGCTGCGCAACGTGCCCGGCTGAGCCCCGCGACGACTCCCCGGACGAGAATTCGGATTGCCGATACGGCACACTCGATCCCATGTCTCGAAGCGCTTACGGTACCGCGCCGTGGTGGGCGTCCGCCGTGTTCTACCAGGTCTACCCGCGCAGCTTTGCCGACGGGAACGGCGACGGGGACGGCGACCTGATCGGCCTTCGTGAGCGGCTCGACCACTTGGTCGAGCTCGGCGTCGACGCCATCTGGATCTCGCCGTTCTTCACCTCGCCGATGGCCGACAACGGCTACGACGTCGCCGATCCGTGCGACGTCGATCCGATGTTCGGCACCCTGGCCGACTTCGACGCGCTGCTCGAAGCCGCGCACGCGCGAGACATCAAGGTCACGATCGACTCCGTCCCGAACCATTTCTCCGACCAGCACGCGTGGTTCCAGCAGGCGTTGCAGGCGGCGCCGGGCTCACCCGAGCGGGCGCGGTTCATCTTCCGTCCCGGCCAGGGCGAGCGCGGCGAGCTGCCGCCCAACAACTGGCCGTCGGCGTTCGGCGGGCCGGCATGGACGCGGGTCCCGGACGGCGAGTGGTACCTGCACCTGTTCGCGCCCGAGCAGCCCGATCTCGACTGGACCAACTCCGAGGTGTCGGAGGAGTTCGAGCGCATCTGGAGGTTCTGGCTCGACCGTGGCGTCGATGGCTTCCGCATCGACGTCGCGCACGGCATGGCCAAGCCCGACGGCCTGCCCGACATGGATCTCGCGACGCTCGCCGCGCACGAGAAGCGCGAGACGCACGTGCCGGTCCGCAACGACATCCGGTGGGACCGCGACGAGGTTCATGACGTGCACCGCCTGCTGCGCCGCGTGCTCGACTCCTACCCCGGCGATCGGATGGCAGTGGGCGAGGTGTGGGTGGCCGACGACGAGCAGCTGGCGCGCTATGTGCGCCCGGACGAGCTCAACCTCGCGTTCAACTTCGAGCTCGTCGTGTCGAAGTGGGGCGCGGACGCGTTCCGGAAAGCCATCGACTCCTCGCAGCAGGCGATGTCCGCGGTCGGGGCGCCGTGCACGTGGGTGCTGGGCAACCACGACGTCGACCGTCCCGCGACTCGCTACGGCGGCGGCGCGACCGGCGTCGCCCGGGCACGGGCCGCGGCCCTCGTGCAGCTCTCGTTGCCCGGAGCCGTCTACGTCTACAACGGCGAGGAACTCGGCCTCGAGAACGTCGACCTGCCCGACCACGCCCTGCTCGACCCGACGTGGGAACGCAGCGGGCACACCGACCGCGGCCGCGACGGCGAACGCGTCCCCCTCCCGTGGTCGGGCGACGCGGCGCCGTACGGCTTCACGACCGCAACTAAGACGTGGCTACCGATGCCCGACGACTGGGCGGCGGTGACCGTGGCGGCCGAGCACGACGATCCCGACTCGACGCTGGCGCAGTTCCGCGCGTCGCTGGCGCTGCGCCGTGAACTGTTCGCCGACGCCGGCGGGATCGAGTGGGTCGACGCCCCCGTGGGCGTGCTTTGCTACCGGCGCGGCGACGTCACGGTCGTGCTCAACTCCGGCGAGGAGCCGGCGCAGCTGCCCAAGGGCGACGTGCTGGTCGCCTCCGGCCCCCTGGGCGACGACGGCACCCTGCCGGTCGACACCGCCGCCTGGATCCGCTGATCCGTCCCCGTCCAGGCGCGTCCCTGTCGCGCTGCCGTCCCTGTCGCGCTGCCGTCCCTGTCCCACACGCTGAGTGGCGCCGTCGGCGCCACTCAGCGTGGTCAGGTGACGGTGAGGGTGGCTCCGGGGCGTTCGGCGTAGACCGAGCCGTAGGCGGCGGCCACCCGCACCCAGCGGCCCGCGACGTCGATCATGGCGTGCGAGCCGCGCGGTAGGAAGCCGAGTCGGGTCAGCGCGCTGAGGGTGCGCAGGGTGACATCGACGACGAGTCCCTCACCTGTCACAGTCACCACGACGGAATCGAGCAGGGCGTCCGCGACGGCCTCGCGCGGCTGCGCGCCCGGCACGCCCTCGCGCTCGGCGGCCTGCTTCAGGGTGAGGGCGCCGCTGCGCACGAGCGGACGGATGTCGGTGTCGGGGATGCGGTCGACCCGGCGCCACCCGGACGTCGGTGGCGATCCGCCCCGCCACAGCGCGTCGCGCGCCTCGGGTGGCTCGTCCTGCTCACCGTCGAGCCAGGCCAGCAGTTCGCTCCCGCGCACAGTCGTGTCGGCATCTGCGGCCGGTCCGGCCGCCTCGATCGTGCGCGAGGCCAGGACGCCGAACGGCAGGCGGACGAGCAGCGAAACCTGCGCTCCTGTCCGCCGCATACGAGCCAGGGCGGCCGGGTCGAGGTCGACGGCCCGGCGCACGAGCGGGGCGAGCTCGGCAACGTCGTCGCGCCCGACCATCAACGGCAGCGTCACGGGTCGCTGAACGCGGCGAGGATCTCGCGTTCCTCGCCCGTCAGCCGGCGCGGGCGGTCGCTGGTGAAGTCGAACGTGACGCACACGGTCGACGCGCGGGCCGTGAGCACGGGCCCCGACTCGCGCTGGTCGAAGATCTCGTAGCGGACGGTGAACCGGGCACCGCCGATCTTCTCGATCCAGACCTCCACGCGTAGTGGTTGCGGGTGATAGACGATCGGCCGCAGGTACTCGATCTCGTGCCGCGAGATCACCGTGCCGGCGTTGAAGCCCTCGTTGCGGTGGAAGAACATCGCCACGCGCGCCTGCTCGAGGTACGCCAGATAGGCCGTGTTGTTGACGTGCCGGTAGGCGTCCATGTCCGACCAGCGCATGTGCACCTCGTGCACGAATCTGGTCATGAGACGAGCTCCCAGTCTGCGGCGAACCGATCGAGCACGTCGCCGATCGTCTCACCCATTCCCGGCCCGCTCGAGTGCCCGGCACCACTGATCGGCAGGAACTCGGCCTCGGGCCATGCCTGCGACATCCGATACGCCGTCAGGAGCGGCGCAGTGAGGTCGAGCCGGCCGTGGATGAGCGCACCGCGTATGCCGTGCAGCCGGTCGGCGTTGCGCAGCAGGCCGCCGTCGGGCAGGAAGCCGTGGTTCGAGAAGTAGTGCGCACACAGCCGCGCGAACGCCATGCGCTTGCGCTCGTCGTCGAAGCTGCTGCCGGGTTTGCGTCCCGCATCGAGCCCGACGACGGCGTCCTCCCAGGCACACCACTCCACGGCGGCCGCGTCGCGGGCCGTGGCGTCGCCGCCTTGCAGCAAGGCGTTGTACGCGGTCGCGAGTTCGGTTCCGGTCGCGTCCGGTCCTAACCCGACGAAGCCTCGGTACCGGTCCCAGTCCGCCGGAAAGAGCGCGCCGAGCCCGCCGTAGAGCCAGTCGATCTCGGCGCGCGTCGTGTTCGTCACCGCCACGTGGACGAGGTCGGTGACGCGCTCCGGGAAGCGCTCGGCGTAGGCGAACGCGAGCGTGCTGCCCCATGAACCGCCCCACACCAGCCAGCGCTCGATGCCGAGGTGCTCGCGCAGTTTCTCGATGTCACCGATCAGGTGCTCCGTGGTGTTGGCGGCGAGGTCGGTGTCGAAGTCGGCGGCGTGCGGCTGGCTCCGTCCGCAGTTGCGCTGGTCGAACAGCGTCACCCGGTACCGGTCGGGGTCGAACATCCGGCGGTGATTGGCGCTGCAGCCGCCACCGGGACCACCGTGCAGGAACACCGCCGGTTTCCCGTCGCGGCGCCCGCACGTCTCCCAGTAGATGCGGTTGCCGTCGCCGACCTCGAGCAGGCCGCTGTCATACGGCTCGATCGGCGGGTAGGGCGGCATCCTCCCGGGCAATCAGTCGCGCGTCAGCTTGCGGTGCGTGACGGCGTGCGGACGCGCCGCCTCGACCCCGAGCCGCTCGATCTTGTTCTTCTCGTAGGACTCGAAGTTGCCCTCGAACCAGAACCAGTTGGCCGGGTTGGCGTCGTCGCCCTCCCACGCCAGGATGTGCGTGGCGATGCGGTCGAGGAACCACCGGTCGTGGCTGGTGATCACGGCACAACCCGGGAAGTTCAACAACGCGTTCTCGAGCGAGCCGAGGGTCTCGACGTCGAGGTCGTTCGTCGGCTCGTCGAGCAGCAGGACGTTGCCGCCCTCCTTCAGGGTCAATGCGAGGTTCAGCCGGTTGCGCTCGCCGCCGCTCAATACCCCCGCCGGTTTCTGCTGGTCGGCCCCCTTGAACCCGAACGCCGACACGTAGGCCCGCGAGGGCATCTCGACCTGGCCGACGTTGATGTAGTCGAGCCCGTCGGACACGACCTCGAACACCGTCTTCTTCGGGTCGAGACCGCCGCGGCTCTGGTCGACGTAGCTCAGCTTCACCGTCTCGCCCAGGCGCAGCTCGCCGGCGTCCGGCTTCTCCTCGCCCACGACCATGCGGAACAGGGTGGTCTTGCCGACGCCGTTCGGGCCGATGACGCCGACGATGCCGCCCCGCGGGAGCGAGAACGACACGTCCTTCATCAACGGCTCGCCCTCGAAGCCCTTGTCGAGGTGGCTTGCCTCGACCACCACGCTGCCAAGGCGCGGACCCGGCGGGATCTGGATCTCTTCGAAGTCGAGCTTGCGCGTCTTCTCGGCCTCGGCGGCCATCTCTTCGTAGCGCTGCAGGCGCGCCTTGCTCTTCGCCTGCCGCCCGCGAGCGTTCTGGCGCACCCAGTCGAGTTCCTCGCGCAGACGCCGTTCGAGTTTCTGGTCCTTCTTGCCCTGGACGGTGAGCCGTTCCGCCTTCTTCTCGAGGTAGGTCGAGTAGTTGCCCTCGTAGGGGTAGGCGCGGCCGCGGTCGAGCTCGAGGATCCACTCCGCGACGTTGTCGAGGAAGTACCGGTCGTGGGTGACGGCCAGGATCGTGCCCGGATAGCGCGCCAGGTGCTGCTCGAGCCACTGCACGCTTTCGGCGTCCAAGTGGTTCGTCGGCTCGTCGAGCAGCAACAGGTCGGGCTGCTCGAGCAGCAACTTGCACAGTGCCACCCGGCGCCGCTCGCCGCCGGACAGGTGCGTCACCGGCTCGTCCCCGGGCGGGCAGCGCAGCGCGTCCATGGCCTGCTCGATGCGGCTGTCGAGTTCCCAACCCTCGGCGTGGTCGATCTTCTCCTGCAGCTCGCCCATCTCTTCGCCGAGCTTCTCGTAGTCGGCGTCCGGCTCGCCCATGGCGAGGCCTATCTCCTCGTAGCGCGCCATCGTGGCGCGCAGGTCGGCAACGGCCAGTTCCACGTTCTCGCGGACGGTCTTGGACTCGTCCAGCGGCGGTTCCTGCTGCAGCAGGCCGACACTCGCTCCAGGCGCGAGAGTGGCATCGCCGTTGGACGCCTGGTCCAGCCCGGCCATGATCTTCAGCACGCTCGACTTGCCGGCGCCGTTGGGGCCGACGACACCGATTTTCGCCCCGGGCAGGAACGAGAGGGTGACGTCGTCGAGAATCACCTTGTCGCCGTGCGCCTTGCGCACCTTGTACATCGTGTAGATGAACTGAGCCACTGTCCGTCCTCGGTCTGGTTCTGGGTGGAAACCGTGTGCGCGCACGACGAATCCGCCCGCGCGCGAGCTACCACCCAGTGTCCCAGCCGCCCGGTAGCCGCTGAGCCGCGCCCCGTTCAGCCCGTCGGGGCCAGGGGGCGCACCTCCCCGGTCCTCAGGTCGATCTCGGCCTCCACGTCTGCATCCAGCCCGGCGTGCATCCCGGCGTCGATCTCGTCGACTCCCAGGTAGTGATCCGTCTCGTCGGCCGGCATGCCGTCGTCGTCGACCGGCACCTCGATGGCCGCCGAGCGGGTCACCTTGTCGAACTGGGAGACACCCCGGGCGAGATCGTGCCCGAGCGCGACGGCCTCCAGTTCGTAGGTCGTGTGCAGCTTCTCGTCGCGCTCGTACTCACGCTGGCAGTAGCGGCCGTGCACGACGATCGGCTGCCCCTTGCGCAGCGACTGTGCCACGTTCTCGCCTATCGCCCGCCAACAGGTCACGGTGACGAACAGCGTCGCCCCGTCGACCCAGCTGTTCGTCTCGCGGTCGAAGCGGCGTGGCGTCGACGCCACGCGGAAGCTCGCGACGAAGTGACCCCCCTTCGTGCGGCGCAGTTTCGGGTTGTCCACCACGTTGCCCGCGATGGTCAGCATTGTGTCGTTCATCTGTGCTCCTCGATGCGTTCCGGTCCGTCCGGTGCGCACCAGCGAACGCCGTCGGAGCGCGTCGCGGGGCCGGCAACCACGAGCTGTGGACGGCCGACGCGCCTGTGGACGCACGAGCGGCAACAGTCGTAGCGACCTGCTACCGGGCCGAGGCCGCCACCGCCCCGAACGCGGTCGCCAGCGTCCCCAGCACCGCGAGGTACGGGCCGATCGTGTAGTCACGCACCACCTGGAACAGGTCCGAGTCCGACTGGTACGCGAACACTATGAGCGCCCCGACGGGAGCGACCGAGGCGAACACGCCGAACAGCGCGGCCACGATGCGGAACGCGTGCGCGGCGCGCCATCGCACGCAGGCCGCGGCCCCGAGGGCGAGTGTGAGACCGGCGATCAACCAGGCGCCCCACGTGAAATACATGAACGCGAACCCGCGCACCGATCGCGGTCCGAAGTCGCTGAAGGTCATGCCGAGCCGCTGCGCGGAGACCGTCGCCTCCCACCACGTGGACCCCACGATCGCGACGAGCTGCGTGACGAACCCGACGACGACGACAACGGCGCCGACGATCGCGATCGGACGCCGCGCCGTGCGGGTCTGCGCGGTCGCGGGTTCCGCGAACGACACGCGCGACATCATCTGGGTGGACTCGGCACCCGATGCGGTCGCCATGGCCCTCCCGACTCTCGCGTTGCTCGAAGCCTCTGCCGGATCGCCGGAGCATGTCAAGGCGGCTCGGCACACGGTTGTGCAACCGTTAGGTGACGGTCGGATGAGACCATGTGAACGCGCTACGGATCCCGATTGCCCCCGTAGCTCAGTGGATAGAGCAGCCGCCTTCTAAGCGGCCGGTCGCAGGTTCGATCCCTGCCGGGGGCGCAAGGGTGCGCCGGATCTGCCCGGACGGACCTTGCGCGCGTCCGGCTGCGAGAACTAGCGTCTCGGCCTCGGGAGGGCGTCATGACCACGCTGGCCAAGAGCACGTCGGTACCGGGCACGTTCGCGGGCGAGTCGTTCCTGGCGGCACTGACCGTCCTGGTGTTGATCGCCGGCCTGTGGGTGCTGATCAGCAGGCACAAGAATGCGCCGCACGGAGGCCTCGTCACCGGCGCCGACAACCGCCGCTCGACGAGCAAGACAATCGCCGTGGCGTGGACGGTCGTGACCGCGTGGATGGTGCTCACCGAGGCCTACGTCGCCATCGGCGGCGCCGCCACGTTCCACGACCTTCTCCAGGGGGCGTCGGATCTCTACTTCGTGCTGCTCGGCGGTCCCTACGCCGCGGCCGCATTCGCCAAAGCCGCAACGCAGTCGAAGGTCTCGGCGGGAACGCTGTCCAAGCCGGTGGGCCGTTCCGGCCCCAAGGCGCTCGACGTCATCGCCGACGACAACGGCAACGTCGATCTCTACGATTTCCAGTACACGCTGTTCAATGCGCTCGCCCTGCTCATCGTCGTGTTCACCTTCGTCGCCCATCCCGGCCACGGCCTGCCCGACATCCCGCAGTTCCTCGCGGTGCTCACCGGCGGCTCGGCGTTGACGTACACGGTGAACAAGTCGATCGCCGCGGACGGTCCGCAGATCACTTCCGTCCACCCACCGAAGGCGCGCATCGGCGACAAGATCACAATCACCGGCGTCCAACTGTTGTCAGGCGTCAGCGGAACGCCCCTGCCGAAGGTGACGATCGGCGGAGTGGACGCGACCGGCGTCGCCGTGTCGCCCAATTCGAGCAGCGCGCTTGTAGCGACCGTCGTCGGTGCCACCGACGGTGAACCGCTGCGTGGGCCGTCCGACGTCACGGTGACGCCGGCGACGGGCGCGCCGATCGTGTCGCGCGAGGGCGTCGACATCGTCGCCGACGAGCTGGAAATCCTCGACGTTGTCGGTCAGCCTTTCGGCGCGCAGTCGACGGTCACGGTGCACGGGAGATTCCTGCTCACTCCGGGTACGGCGGCGGGTTCGTCCACCGGCGCCGCGGATGTCGGCGGACTGAAGGCCGCGTTGACGGTCGGCCAGCAGAACTGGCCGATCTCCTTCCTGGGCAGGTACAGCGACACGTCCGTCGAGCTGCACGTCGGCGACGCGCCGACGCGAATCGCTCGTGAGGGCAAGGCAACCCTCACCCTCGCGCGCGATCCGCAGTCGCAGCCGAAGACGCTCGCCTACAAGATCGACTGAACGCGCGCTGACCCGATCTCCGCCACTAATTTGTGTTGATCGGGAACCTCCTTCGTTTTCGGCACGAAGTCACCCCTGTTGCAGCAGTCCGAAGTCGGTACGCCCGCTCTGTCGGCGACCGGCCATAGCCAGCGAGGTGGCAGGGTGGAAGAACGGATCGACGAACGCCGATTGCACGAACTGACAGTGGAATCGGACGACTTGCAGTCGGACGCGATGAGGACCGGCCGTGAGGGCCTGAACTCCTACGTCGAGGCCGCTCTCGAAGCACGCTACGAACGCCGGCGCCAGCTCGGCATCGGCGGAGCGATCATCGGAGCCGGTGCATTGAGCGCCGCGGCGCTGGCGATGGCCGGACCCGCGTTCGCCGCGAGCTCGAAGGACATCATGGCGCTGCAGACCGCAGCGAGCATCGAGGTCCTCGCGATCGCGACCTACAAGAAGGCGCTGACGCTGCCGTTCATCGGCGGCAGCAGCGCGAACGGTGTCGTGAAAGCCTTCGCGCAGAAGACGATGGCCCAGCACGAAGATCACCTCAAGGGCTTCAACGCCGCGGTACGCAAGCTCGGCGGCAAGGAGCAGAACAAGCCCGATCCCAAGTACGCACCGATCGTCACCAAGGCCGTGCCGACGCTCACGAGCCCTGACAAGGTGGTCGCCCTTGCGATCACTCTCGAGGACGTCGCCGCACAGACCTACGTTGCCGACGCGGGCCTGGTCAGCACCCCCGAGCTGCGTCAGCTCTTCACCGGCGTCGCCGGTGTCGAGGCGCAGCACAAGGCGATCCTGCTGGCCGTCCAAGCGCTGCTCAAGGGCAATCTCGCGAGCCAGATCAAGCTTCCGCCGGACGCGGACAAACTCCCTGCCGCTGCGGGCAGCGTCGGGTTCCCGGATTCCGACTACCCGACCAAGATGGCTTCCCCCGTTTCTGAAGGAGCAGCGAAGTGACCCGCGACAAGCGCGACGAGATCGCGATCAGCGAGCACGAACTCGATGCGATGACCGCAGAGCTCGACATGCTCCACAAGGAAACCTTCCCCGGCGTGCAGAAGACCTTCGCCGACGTGCGCGCGAACCTGTCGCACCTGCGCACCGCTGCGGGACGTGACACCGGCCGGCGCATGTTCCTGCTCGGCATCGGCGGAGCCGCCGTCGTCGGTGGTGTCGCGGCATGCAGCAGCTCGGGTGGCAACACGTCGTCCTCGGCGCCCGCGCAGCAGAGCACGCCGGCCCCGGGACCGTCGTCGTCAAGCGGCGGTGGCGGCACCAAGTACACGGGCGACCTGCAGATCGTCGCGCTCGCGGCCGCACTGGAGAACCTCGCCGTCGCGGCGTATCAGGGTGCGATCCAGATGGCGGGTGCCGGCAAACTCGGCAAGGTGCCACCTGCAGTCGCCACCTTCGCCGCCACCGCAATGGCGCAGCACAAGGATCACGCTGCGGGCTGGAACTCGGTGCTCAGCAAGGCCAATGTGCCGACGGTGACCACGCCGGCGTTGACGATCACGAAGGCGGAGGTCGCCAAGCTCGGCAAGGCGAAGAACGTCGTCGATGTCGCCAAGCTTGCGTTGACGCTCGAGGACGCAGCGGCCGCGACGTACCAGTTCGCTGTCGGCGCCGTGCAGGACCCCGCAGGGATCATGCAGGCCGCGACCATCCAACCGGTCGAGGCCATGCACGCGGCGATCTTGAACTTCGTGCTCGGCCAGTACCCGGTGCCGATGTCCGACATCGGTACGTCCGGTGCGATCTCGGCTTCGATGTTCACCGGCTGACGTGAAGACTCTTCTAGCTGCCGTCGCAGCCGCGGCTCTGCTCGCGGGCTGCGGCGGCAGCTCGTCCGGGTCGACCGGGTCGACCGGGTCGTCCGGGTCGTCCGGGTCGACCGGGGGCACCACGCACTCGAGCGCGGCGACCACCACGGGTGCACCCACCGTCGTGGTGAAGAACTTCAGCTTCGTGCCCGGCGATCTCACTGTGAAGACGGGCACCAAGGTCACCTGGAAGTTCGAGGACGACACCGCCCACAACGTGACCGCGGACGACAGCAAGTTCAAGTCCAAGGACATCCAGAGCGGGTCGTACTCGTACACCTTCGGCAGCGCGGGCAAGTACAGCTACTACTGCTCGATCCACCAGTACATGAAGGGCACCATCACGGTGCGCTGACGTCGTCACGGGTCGCGCGGTCGGCGCGCCCGGCGGCCTCCCGCATCTCGAACACGTCACTCGCGAGGTCGCCCAGTTCATGGGCGACCTCGCGTACGGCACCCGTCACGATCGAGGCGATGCGACCGACGTGCGTCGCGGCCGCCTCGGTCAACACCTGAAGGGTGTCCTTGGCGATCTCGGCCCGGCCGAGTCCGCGTCTCCCCTGGGCCATCACGATGTCCTCCTGAGCCTGGTCAGGCGGCGGCAGCGTCCGCATCCGGGACGATACGCACCGCCGGCTCGTGAGAGGAACCGCGTCCGAACGGAAGCGCCAGCCTCGCGATCTTCCCGTACACCGAGCCGAGCTGCCTGGTCAGACCACCGGTGTTGTACGGCAGGCCGTACCTCTCGCACAACGCCTTGACCTCGCCCGCGATCTGCGGGTAGCGGCGGGCGGGCAGGTCGGGGAACAGATGGTGCTCGATCTGGTGCGACAGGTTGCCCGAGAGGATGTGGAACAGCTTGCCGCCGGTGATGTTCGCCGACCCGAGCATCTGCCGCACGTACCAGCGTCCGCGTGACTCGTTCTCGGTCTCTTCCTCGGTGAAGGTGGCGACGCCTGACGGGAAGTGACCGCAGAAGATGATCGAGAACGCCCAGATGTTGCGCACCAGGTTCGCCGACGCATTGGCCGCGAGCGTCGACGCGAACAGCGGGCCGGTCAGGGCGGGGAACAGCACGTAGTCCTTCAGGGACTGCCTGCCGACCTTGCGCCAGATCCCGTCCCACAAATCCTTGTTCTCCGACATCTTGCGCTTGCCGCTGATGACGTTCTCGGTCTCTAGGTCGTGCAGCGCGACGCCGTACTGGAAGAACGACATCAGCAGGAACGCCCACAGCGGGTTACCGAGGTAGTACGGATTCCATTTCTGGCTCTCGTCCATGCGCAGGATGCCGTAACCGATGTCGCGGTCCTTGTCGAGGATGTTCGTGAACGTGTGGTGCATGTAGTTGTGCGAGTGCCGCCACTGGTCCGACGGGCAGGCGGTGTCCCACTCGAACATCTTGGAGTTCAGTGCGGGATCACGCATCCAGTCGTACTGGCCGTGCATGACGTTGTGGCCGATCTCCATGTTGTCGAGGATCTTCGACAGACTCAGCGCCGCGGTGCCGGCCAGCCAGAACGGCGGCAGCATGCCGAGGAACAGAGCGGCGCGCCCGGCGACCTCCAGGCCGCGCTGGGTCTTGAGCACCTTGTAGATGTAGTCGCGATCCTCGCTGCCGAGGTCGGCAACGACCCGCGCACGGATGGCATCGAGTTCGCGGCCGAGTTCGTCGACCTGTGACTCGGTCAGGGTGATGGTCATGATTCCTCTCAGAGTTCGAGTTCGACGTCGCCGACGCCGACGTTGATGCACAGCTGGATCTCGGTGTCGGGATCGCTGTTGGTCTCGCCGGTGCGGACGTTGCGGGTGCGGCCCGAGGTCTTGACCTTGGTGCACGAGAAACAGATGCCCATGCGGCAGCCGTACTCGGGGCTGAGCCCGGCGGCCTCGGCCTGCTCGAGCAGGGTCACCCCGGAGTTGTCGATCTCCACGTCGCTCACGCCGAAGCGCACCGTGCCCGTCGCGTCGCCGGGTACGGCGGTGATCTCGGGCGCGAACTCCTCGACGTGCAGGCGATCGAGCAGGCCCAAGCCCTTGTAGAGCTCGCGGGCGGCGCGCATGAGTCCCGGCGGCCCGCACACGAACGTCTCGGCGTCGGCATGCCACGGAGCGACGGCGCTCAGGTGCTCGGGCCCGAAGAACCCGGTGAGCTCGCCGTCGTCGTTGCCGGTGTGCGCGATGACGACGCGCACGTTGTCGTGCCGGGCCGCCAGGCGTCGCAGCTCCTCGAGGTGCGGTACGTGCGCGGCGTCGTCGGCGTAGTGCAGGAAGATCACCTCGCCGCGGTGGCCCTCGTCGCACAGCGTGCGCAACATCGACAGCACCGGCGTGACGCCACTTCCGCCGCTGACGAAGAGCATCTGCTCGGGGCGTGCGTCGGGAAGCATGAACGTGCCGTCGGCCTGGCCGAGATCGAGCACCAGGCCAGGACGCGCGTTCGCGTGCAGCCACTGCGAGAACAGGCCGCCGGGATGCGCCTTCACCGTCAGCTCGATGTGGCCGTCCGCGCGCAGCTGCGAACTGCTCGGCGAGTAGCACCGTGTGCGACGCACGCCGTCGATGACGGCAGTGACCTGGACGAACTGTCCGGCCCGGAATCCGCGCCATTGCCGGGTGGGTCGCAGCGTGAGGACGATGGTGTCCGGGGTCGTCCGGTCGACCCGGGTTATCTCGGCGCGCAGCTCGCGCACGGTAAGCATCGGGTTGATCAGTTCGAGGTAACGGTCGACGCCGTGCGGCGTCGCTAGCGCCTCGAGCAGCCGGAGCGGTGACCTCGCGAAAGTGGTCATGGCTTCCTCAGTTTCGGTGAACAGTTGTACTCCCACCAGTCTTCGGACGTCGCCAGAGGGTGTCAACCTGCAGTGCCTGTGACCCCGAGTACGTAGTGACGTGGGTCGCTACCCGCCGGCGCAGGGTGCACAGGCGTACCGTTTCGGGCATGGCGGACGGCCAGACCCGGGCAGCGCGCAAGGAGGCCACCCGCCAGCGCCTGCTCGACGCGACCGTCGCCCTCATCGCGACCCGGAGCCTCGACAGCATCAGCCTGCGCGAGGTGGCGCGCGAGGCGGGCATCGTGCCCACCGCGTTCTACCGACACTTCGAGTCGATGGACCAGCTCGGTGTGGAACTTGTCGACGAGTGCATGCGACCGCTGCGACAGATGATCCGCGACGCGCGCCGTGGCGTCGCGAGCCACGGCGACATCATCGAGGGGACCCTCGAGGTGCTCGGTCGGCAGGTACGCGAGCATCCCGACCAGTTCCGCTTCCTGGTGCGCGAACGCTACGGCGGCGTGCGCCAGGTACGTCGCGCGATCGATACCGAACTCACGCTGTTCACCAGCGAACTGGCCGTCGACCTCGCCCGCCTGACCGCGGGCTTCGACTGGTCGTCGGACGACCTGGAGATGACCGCGGACCTCATGGTGGCCGCGATGCTCAAGGCGATCATGGATCTGCTCGAGCTCGACCCCCGTCCCGCGAGCCGCCGGGTGAAGGAAGCAGCCGTGCTCGACCGCGGCGCCCGGCAGCTGCGCCTGATCGCGCTCGGGATGAGCGAGTGGCGCAGCAAGTAGTTGAGTCAGGCCTGCGGCAGTGCCGCCGCCGTCTCGTCGACGATCTCGGCGAGCGCCAGGTCCTTGTCGGTGACTCCCCCGGCGCTGTGGGTCGACAAGGTCACGTCCACCCACCGCCAGCGGATCGAGAGATCGGGGTGGTGATCGAGTTCCTCGCACCGTGGCGCGATGCGATTGACGAACTCGACGGCGGTCGAGAAATCGGCGAACTCGATCGATCGCGACAGTTGTGCCGTGTCGCCCGTCCAGCCGGCATGGAGCGGTTCGAGGCCTGCCTCGACGGCGGCTTGATCCAAAACCTGCGCGCTCATCAGCTCAACGTAACGAGCGCAGCCCCCCGGTGGATATAGCCTTCTGCGCATGGCCGAGCGGATGGTGTGGGTCGATTGCGAGATGACCGGCCTCGATCTGGCGCGCGATGCGCTGATCGAGGTCGCGGTGGTCGTCACCGACGCCGAGCTGGTGCCGCTGGACGACGGCCTCGACATCGTCATCAACGTCGCTGACGACGTGCTCGAGACGATGATCCCGCTCGTGCGGGACATGCATGCGTCCTCAGGCCTCACCGAAGCCGTGCGCGCCTCGACGACGACTCTCGGCACTGCCGAGACGCGCGTGCTCGACTACGTGCGCAGCCATGTCCCGGAGGCCCGCACCGCTCCGCTGTGCGGTAATTCGATCGCCACCGACCGCGGCTTCCTGGCCCGGGACATGCCGAAGCTCGACGGGCACCTGCACTACCGCATGATCGACGTGTCGTCGATCAAGGAGCTCGCCAAGCGGTGGTATCCCCGCGTCTACCAGTCGCAGCCGGCGAAGGGCCTGGCACACCGCGCCCTCGCCGACATCCGCGAGAGCATCCAGGAGCTCATGTACTACCGGCAAACCCTGTTCGTGGCGCCGCCTGGTCCCTCCCAGGAGCAAGCGCAGGCGGCCGCCCGGGCTGTTCTCGAGGTTGGGCAGCGGCGGGTAGACTGACGCGGCTGCGCCACGGCAGGGACGACCTCGCCCGACACGCGGCAATGGTGGGTGTAGCTCAGCAGGTAGAGCACCTGGTTGTGGTCCAGGATGTCGCGGGTTCGAGCCCCGTCACTCACCCGGATTCGCCGGTTCTGAACGGGGGAACGCCGATGGTCGAGCTTTCCAGGATGTCAGCGGCGGCCGCGGTGCAGCTCGTCGCGGAACTCGCCTCCGACCTGGTCGATACGCCCTCCCTGGAGAGCCTGCTCGAACGGGCGCTGGAGTTGGCCGTCGAGATCGTGCCCGGGTGCGAGGAGGCAGGAATCTCGCTGTTGCAGAACCGGACGGTCGAGACGCCGGCGAGCTTCGGCCAGCTGGCGGCGCGGTGCGACAAGCTGCAGGAGCAGTTGGGCGAGGGCCCTTGCATCACGGCACTGCTGGAGTCGGACATCATCCGCATCGACGACGTCGCCGGCGACGCGCGCTGGCCTCAATTCGCCGCGCGTGCCGTAGACCTCGGCGTGCGGAGCATGCTGGCATGCCGCCTGTCGACCCAGCGCGACAAGCTCGGCGCGCTGAACATGTACTCGACACGCACCAACGCCTTCACTCCCGAGTCGGAGGCCATGGCTACGGGCTATGCGGCGCACGTGAGCCTTGCCCTTTCCGCGCTGGACCGTGAGGCGAATCTGCGTCGTGCGCTCGAGAGCCGCGAGATGATCGGGCAGGCGATGGGCATCCTCATGGAGCGGCACCGCATTACGGCGAGCCAGGCGTTCGACGTGATGGTGCACGCGTCGCAACGCAGCAACGTGAAGCTGCGCCTGATCGCCGAGGAACTCGTCCGGACGGGCACGCTGCCCGCGGGCTAAGTAGGTCAGCCGACGTCGGCGGGCAGGGCCGGCAGCAGCAAAAGCGGACTCGCCGGGGCAGCGATGCGCAGCGCCGTTTCGAGGCGTCCGTCGACTCCGGTGAGAATCAACGTGCCCCGGGCGGCGAGCAGCTGCTCGTGTGCCCGGGCGATGACGACCATCGCTGCGTCGCCCAGGGTGCGGACGCCGCCGAGGTGCAGGCGCAGGAAGCGGCGGCCGGTGCGGACGTGGCCCTCGATCACCTGGCTGAGCACGGCAGCACCGTCGTCGTCGAGATCGCCGCTGACAGTGAGGTTGGCGCGGATCGTGTCGCAGCTGGACGTGCGGACGTCGAACCCGCCGGTGGGAATGCTCGGGCCTGTCTCGACAGATAGCGTCACAGTCGCTCCGCTCGTGGCGGTTTCCTGCGCGCCGAACCCCTGGAGTTCAGTTGCCAGCGTGCTGGCTCTCGCCTTTGTCCGGGGGGTGTTACCCGCCCGTCTCGGCAGTCTAACCGCCGCATCGAACAAATTGCTACTCCGGACATTCGGAATCAGTCGGGCAGATCTGCCGCGGCCACATCCGAGGCGAAGGCCGACCTCGTGAGCGGCCCGTCAGAGAGCGTGCAGGTGCTCGGCGAGCAGCGTGCCGAGGAAGCCGATGAGCGCCCGCTCATCCGTGTCCAGCCCGGGCGCGCGTGGCGGCCGCCGCGCAGCGAGCGTCTCGGAGAACGTCCCGTCGAGGTACGCCCCGACGACATGCGGGTGCACGTAGTGCGCGCGAGCAACGGTCCGCGTGTTGTTGAGGAACTCCGAGGCGGCGTCGACGGCATTGAGCACCCGCTGTTCGCGGGTGCCCTGGTCCTCCGGCGGTGGGAGATGCTTGCGCAAGGACGAGAACGCGACCCGGGTGCCGTGCCAGGTGCGGAAGTCCTTCGCGGTCACCCGTGCCCCCGCGAGCGTGCCGAGGCGCTGGTTGAGTTCGTCGGCACCGATCGGCGAACCGTCGACGGTGAACAGCCGCCGGCCAGGCTGCTCGAGCAGGATCGAGACGATCCGCGCCACCGCCCGGTCGTGGAGGGTGACCTGCGCCTGCTTCCCCGACTTGGCCGGGAAGTCGAAGAACACCGAGCCGCTGACCACACGGACGTGCTTCTTCGTCAACGTCGAGAGGCCGTAGCTCGCGTTCTCCTCCGCGTACTCCTCGCTGCCAACCCGTAGGCCGCACACGTCCACGATGCGCAACATCGCGGCCAGCACCTGGTCGCGGTCGAAGGTGCGGCGCCGCAGTTGGGTCGCGACCTCGGCGCGGATCTTCGGCAGACGCGGTCCGACGTCCACCAGTCGATAGAAGTTCAGCAGGTCGCGGAACGAGCGCCAGTCGTCGTGATAGCGATACTGCCGGCGGCCGCGCTCATCGTTCCCGATCGCCAGCAGATGGCCGTCGTCGAAGGCGCAGATCCACACGTCAGACCATGCGGGCGGGATCGCGAGCGCCTGGATGCGGAGCCGTACCGCCGCCGCGACCGTCTTGCCCTCAGCGTCGACGTAGCTGAAGCCCTTGCCGCGGCGCGTGCGACGGATGCCGGGCTCGGTCGGGCTGACGTAGCGCAGGCCCGCGGCAGTCGCGCAGCGTTCGGCGTCGTCGTACAACTCGACGATCTGTTCGATGCTGACCCGCTTGCGACGACGCGGCGGTGTCACAACCGCGGGCTCGGACATGGTTGTCACGTACCCGTACGGCGAGCGTCCCTCACTCCGGATGAAGATCGCGGGACGGGCGGCGGCGACGGATCTCGGACGGCAACGCGTACCAGGTGCCGAGCAGTACCAGTCCGAGCACGGCGGTGAACGCGATCGCCAGCGTCAGATTGATCACCACGCTCACGACGAACAGGACCGCGCTGAGAATCGCGAGGGCGAGGAACACGAGCCCGGTCGCCGCCAGTCGCGAGGTGACGTCGACGAGTTCACGCTTCTGATGGCGGCGGAACAGCATCCGGTGGACCGCCGTCGGCGCGATCAGCATGATCGCGGCGAGCGCCGCCGACACGAGCGTCTCGAGGTAGATCCCGCGCTGGTAGGACGAGATCTCGGTGAACCGTGTCTGGAAGGCGATGCCGAGCAGGAACGCGAACAGGATCTGCACGCCGGTCTGGGCGACCCGCAGTTCCTGGAGCAGTTCGCCGTAGTTGCGGTCGAGGCGCTCGGCCTCCGATTCGCCGCTACGGCTGTAGTCGTCTTCGGCCACTGTCCTTCCTTCTCACTGCTCTGCTCAGCTGTCCCGACCTGCTCAGATGTCTCGATCGGAGAGGATGCGACCGTAGCGCGCCTGGACCCGTTCCTCGACCCTCGGATCACCTCGCGACACGGGTTGGATGAACACCTCGCCCAGTTCGGTGAAGCGGTTGCGCAGATCGGTGTCGATGCGCATGCAGGCCTGTTCGATGTCGCCCGAGCTGACCTCGTCGGCGAAGTCGGCGCGTACACAGAGCAGCACACTGCCCGCTCCGACCACCATCGACAGCACGTCGACGACGTCGACGATCTCGTCCTCGTTCTCGAGGAACTGCTCGATGTCACGCAGCAGGCGCACGCTGGCCTGCTTGCCGATCAGCAGGTCGCCTGTCGACCGGGCCAGGATGAACGCGACGAAGAGCAGCAGCGCGCCGATGCACAGCGAGGCGATGCCGTCGTACACACCGGACCCGGTGAGCTGGTGCAGACCGACACCAGTCGCTGCAATCACGATGCCGACCAACGCGGCCGAATCCTCCATCGCCACGCTGTTGACGGTCGGGTCCTCGGGGTCGCGCAGAAGGGTGCGCAGCGATTTGCGCGAACGTTGCGCCTGCGTGCGGGCCCGGCGCAGCGCCTGCAGGAACGACGTGCCCTCGAACACCGCGACGAGCGCGAGCACGGGGTAGTTGATCCACAGCTTGTCGGTCGGTTCGTGGCCGCCCCCGATGATGGTGTGCAGGCCCTCGTAGATCGAGAACGCCGCGCCGGACACGAAGATCGCGCCGGCCGCGAGCAGCGACCAGAAGTACCGCTCCTTGCCGTACCCGAACGGATGGCGGCTGTCGGCCGGACGATCCGAGCGCCGCAACGCGACCAGCAGCAGCACCTCGGTCGTCGAGTCTCCGACCGAGTGGGCGGCCTCCGACAGCAACGCCCCCGACCCGCTGATGAGTCCGGCGACGAGCTTCAGAATCCCCACCGCGAGGTTCGCGCCGAGGGCGAGGAGCACCGTGAAAGTGCCCTCTTCACCGCTCGAAGGGGCGGCGTCCGGCTGGTCGCTCATACGCCTGACCCTTCCCCCTCAAGCGCCCTGAGTACCGACCCGGGAGGCTGAATCGGGCCCGTCCCACCGTGCTAATGTTGCTGTCCGGCCCACCTGTGGTGGGCCGGACGTTTGACCGGCGCCGCTAGCTCAACTGGCAGAGCAGCTGACTCTTAATCAGCGGGTTCGGGGTTCGAGTCCCTGGCGGCGCACCAGCCCAAAATCGGGTCGCCCGCCGCTCCCGCCGTGGTCCCGCCGACTCGGTGCACCTCGACCTCACGGGCAACTACTTCCAGGACACACTGCGACATCCCCCTGAGGATGGACTAGGCGGAAGCTGCCACGCACCGGATCAACCGGATGTCTGCCGCGCTGCGGCGACATCCGACCCGTTGTCCAATGGCCGATTTTGTTAGAGCTGAGATGGAGACGAAGTGCGTCGTCGGGCTCCGTCATGACGTCCGCGGGTGCCCGGCCGAGGACTGCGCCGAGCCGCTCGGCTGTCACCGAACGGACCTGCTCGCTTTGCGGACATCACCGCGCGCGCACGGCAGCCAGATTGCGCAACCGTCGCTGCCGAGGACGCGGCCCTACTCCGCGACGCCGCCGTGCAAGAAGGGCAGGTCGCCGACGTCCCCGACGACGGATTGACAATGTGCGCGCCAAGCATTCGCGCCGTCTGCCTCCCAAGCGCAGGTCTGCGGCCCATGTTCAAGGAGCAAGTAGGTCCGCACGACGACGAAGTGCATGAAGTCATCGACCTGCTCGGTCGGCGACGCCGGATCGAACTCCGCGGAGATGAACCAACCGGTCGGGTGGCGTTCGGCGATGACGACGCCGTGACAGCCAGGCTTCAGCCCCTCTCGGGTCCGGGTGAGCTTGACGCTGTGGGCGAGTGCCCAATTCTCCTCGGTGCGGTTCATCGCTGGGCGTCCTTCTTGGTCCTGATCGAACCTCGGCGCGCATCGCGCCTCGAGACGACCTACGGACGAGCGACCACATCGGTTCAGCGCGCCACGCCACCCCCCGGAAGTGTGCAGTCAGAAGCTCACGCGCTCCCTGAACAGATCGCGGCGATTCCCTACTCCGACAGGCGACGCTTCGGAGGCGCGCGCCCCTCAGACGGCAGAGCGGGACATGACGGGTGCAGATGCCACTCTCTTGCTGAGGTCATGTGGCTGGATACAGGCGCAGTCCTGCTTCTCGCCGGCGCGGCGCCGTAGCGAGAAGATTGACGGCGAACCGAGACAGGAGCTCCCCTGATGACATTGCGAATCTCTTGCGCATTCGCCACGGAGCTGGCGACGCCCGATCACATCGCAGTTGCCGACCAGCTCGGTTACCGAACAGCGTGGTGCTACGACTCACCGGCGGTGTCGCCGGACGTATGGATGGTGCTGGCGCTCGCGGCAGCACGCACTCACCGCATCGAGATCGGACCGGGGGTGGTCATTCCTAGTTTGCGTTCACCGGTGGTCACCGCGGCAGCGATCAGCACACTCTGCGCCCTGGCACCCGGGCGCGTTCGGCTCGGCGTGGGAAGCGGATTCACCGGCCGAGTCGCGATGGGTCAGCGTCCGATGCGTTGGTCGGACGTGCACGAGTACCTCCGGGTTGTCCGCGCGCTGCTCGGCGGCCAGACCGCACAATGGGAAGGAGCGGCCGTCGCGCTGCTTCAGCCGCCGCGAGGCGCACCCCCGCGTCCACTCGACGTACCGATCGTCATCGGCGCCGATGGACCGCGCGGCCTTTCAGTCGCCGAAGATCTCGATGCCGGCGTGTTCTCCGCCAGTCCAGCGTTCCTTGGGTCTGCGTCGCTGCCTCGCCGCACCCTGCTGATGTGGGGCACCGTCCTCGGCCCCGGCGAGGACATTCGGTCGCCCCGGGTACGAGCTGCCGTACGCCCGGCCACCGCTGTGCTGTACCACGTGACGTACGAACGTGGCGGCGACGCGGTCGACGCACTACCTGCAGGGCGGGCGTGGCGTGAGGTGGTCGAACGAAGCGCAGAAGGGCAGCGGCATCTCGCAGTGCACGCGGGTCACCAGGTGACGCTCAACGCGGCGGACGAGTTACTGTTCCCGGCCGCGGATGAAGTCTCGCCACGAGCAGCTCTCATCGGGGGCGCCGCTCAAATACGTGACCAGCTGGCAGAATGGGAAGCTGCCGGTATAACCGAGATCGCGTATCAACCCGCAGGGCCAGACATCCCGGCCGAACTCGAGCGGTTCATGAGCGTCGCGGCCGACGCCTGAACGCGCACAGGTCTACCTCAGCTCGGGTCGCAGCCCGACCGGATCTATCGCCGCCGGTGCGCGCATCGGCGGAAAGCTGGTCGTCACAGCTGCTGGCACGCCAACTCGTTCCCCGGCGTCCGCAGCAGGGGCCCGTTCATGCCGAGATCGGGTCCCGGAACACCGATTTGGGCGACCCCTGATGGATGGCGTGCTGTCGCTTCCAGGCGGTCGGCGAGCGAGCGATGACGAAAAGGGGGAGCCTGCGAGGCTGACGGAATCACCGCAATAGCGCGTGGCCGCCGGATTATGCGTCGGGCTGGCGCTCGAGCCGCGGAAGGGATCAGACTGCATTCCAAGATGCAGGCGGACGACCCCGGCGTCGTCCGCGTGGCGCGCCGACAGGTCCGTGATGCGGCTACAAGACGTTCCGATTGATCAGGCGGGGAATAATTTGAGTACCGCGGGTGAGTGGATAGCCACAGTGTGTGACGCGATGAACCGGCGCGATCTTGAGTCGATAAGCAGCATGCTGGCCGACGAATGTACCTACCAGGCAAACGGCGCGGCGCAGTGGAACGCGACCGGAAGCGACGCGGTCTTGGCGAGGTTCCGGTCGCTGCTCACCGCGTTTCCTGACCAGCGTGCAACATTGGCGTGTGTCGTCGACGGCGGACGGACTGCCGCGGCCGAAATCCACCTTGTGGAAACAAACGCTGGACCATTGACTACGCCGCTGGGCGTCTTCGCCCCCACCGGGCTTGTCGTAGACGAAGTCGTCGCCTACTTCGTCCGACTCGACGACCAGGACCACGCGACCAGCATTCGCCACTACTACGATGGCGCGCCCCTCACTCTTGCCATTATGAGCGGCGACACAACCTGACTACTGCAGAAGTGAGGTGTGTCAAGAATTCGATGCACTTCCACGCGTTCGCGCCGATCACCATCCGTTCCCTCCTGCAGCTCGGCTTGACACGGCTGGCCGGGCGGCGAAGAAATGGGGCGTGACGGATGCGCGGTGGACCACGACGGTGTTGGCGTGCGAACAGCCGGAGGACGTTGCCTCATTCTGGGCGGCCCTGTTGGACAGCGAGGTCGTTCGCATCACCGACAACTTCTTCGTTGTGCGCCACGGGTCTGCCTGGCTCGGGATGCAAAGGACTCGCCATATTGCGCGGGCGACCTGGCCGAACGGCGATCGTCCCGTTCAGATTCATCTCGACGTGGCGGTGGAAGATCTGCAACGAGCGGTCGAACGTGCCGTCGAACTTGGCGCAGAGGAAGAGGCCGAGCAGCCGTTCCCGGACAGTTGGCGGGTAATGCGGGCACCGGGTGGCCATATCTTCTGCCTCTCGCCTCATATCCAGAACTATCTGCCCACGACACCCGAAGACGGCGAATGAGCTGGCAAACCCTCCATAGCGTCGCGCTGATCACGTCTTCCTCCGTGGCGCGCCGCCGTGCAGGCGAACCGGTCGACGGGGCGGAAGACCTGATCGTCAATGCGGTGAACTGCGACCGCCGGCTGGATAAGACACCAGCATGACCGAGCGCGAGCACGACGACCGTTCCGACGCCAAGACCGGCCACTCGTCCGGCGATTCGTCGAGCGGGTCGGGTCTGATCCCCGACTCCGATGCCGGCGAGACCGAAGCCGACTCGGTATCGCGCGACCAGGACGAGCAGGGTCACGAGGAGTACAAGAAGCCCTGAGCGAATTCCCGGACGTGATCCCGTCGGCGCCGTGGTAGCGCACCGCACGAGGCGGGTAGGTGTCGGTCATGTCGACCGATGCCATCGTCCTGCTCAAGGACGATCACAAGCAGATCAAGCGCCTGTTCCGCGATTTCCAGGCGGCGGGCGAGAACGCGACCGTACGCAAGGGTGAGATCGTCTCCAAGATCATCGAACTTCTGACGATGCACACCTACATCGAGAACGAGGTCATGTACCCCGAGGTGCGCCGGCTCGTGCCGGACCTCGAGGACGACGTCCTGGAGTCCTACGAGGAGCACCACGTGGCCGACCTGCTCGTGATGGAACTCGTGGCCCTGAGCCCCGATGCCGAGCGCTTCGACGCCAAGACCACCGTGCTGATCGAGAACGTCTCGCACCACATCGAGGAAGAGGAGCAGGAGTGGTTCCCGAAGGTGCGCGAAGCCCTCGGTCGCAAGCAACTCCAGGACCTCGGCGCCCGGTTGCTCGAGGCGAAGAGCAAGGCTCCCACCTCCCCGGCCCAGCCGAGCGCGCTGAAGAAGGTCGTCGACGCCGTCATCAAGTGACGACCTGACACCAACCGCGACTCTCACGGAACCGTCCGGCGCTCACCCGCGAACTCCCGGGTGAACGCCGCACCGCGCGGCGGGGAGAGGAACGGCAATGAAAGCTCTCATCAGGTCGCGGCGGAGGCTCATCACCACCGCTGCGCTCACTGTCCTGACGCTCGGCGTCGGGCTCACGGCTGCGATCGCGACGGGCACGCAGGGTCCGTCCAGCAACGCCCGCGCCGCCGGGCGCGGAATCCCCGAGTACGGGATGACCAGTGCGTTCTACAAGGGCACCCGCGTCGACTTCACGTACACGAAGGGCTTCTTCTGCGACACGACGGTGCACTCGTACGCGTCGTCGAAGTGCGAAGCGGGCAGTGCGTACAAGCACGCGCCGTCGAAGCAGTTCGACCCGCTGTACATCACCGTTCCGCTCGGCTTCTCGCGTCCGATGAACATGATCGACTGCCCGAGCGGGCTGGTCTGTGTCGACCACCCCGGCACCATCGACATGACGCGGCTCGAGCCGGCCCTCAAGCCGCTCTACCCCAAGCTGACCGACGCGCAGCTGACCGCGGCGCTGAAGAACTTCCCCGTGCCGGAGCACGACCACTTCATCAACGATCTCAACAACCGCCGCGGCGAGTGGTGGGACGTACGGGTGATCGGTGTGACGAGCAGCGCCGTGTACGACAAGATCCGGGCGCACGAGTCGACCGGCTACATCCAGTACCTGATCAAGCACAAGAACAAGAACGTCGTGGGCCCGATCCCGACCAACATGTTCCTGTACTTCGCATCACGCTGACCCACAGCACGACGGCGAGCGGGACGGGCATCGCCCGTCCCGCTCGCTCGCGCTGGTTCAGGCAGGCACGTTCAGGCGTGCCCAGACCGTCTTGCCGACGCCGCCCTCCAGCGGTTCGACCCCCCAGTCGCTGGCAAGTCGGTCGACTATCGCCAGGCCGCGTCCGGATGTCGCCCACGCGTCCGGGGGCGTGATCTCATCCGGCGGCACCTCCGCCCCGTGGTCCAGGACGGAGATGTCGATCAGAAGCGGATCCATCCGCATCCGCAGGGCGATCTCGGGCTTGCCGTGCTTGACGGCGTTCGACACGAGCTCGGACACGATCAGCGTGATGTCGTCGAGGACCTCGTCGTCCGCAGTCGGTAGGCGGTCGCGCACGAACGCGCGCGCCCTGCCCGGCGATTGCACGTCGGCGGGCAGCGGCAGTTCGACCTCGTGCGGCGCGGCGTCTGCAGGTTGAGAGCGCGCCGTAGACTCGGAGTCCATTGTCTCGGTATGCCCGAGTTGTCAGTATCGATCACGGGGTGTGCGTTGAAACATGGCACCTGCGGTTCATAGGGTGTCCCCAAGTCATGCTCGAGCCTGGGAGCGAGGGTTCCGTCCGGTGCTCCAAGACCGCCCGCCCGCCACGTCGGCCACATCGCCGCGCGACGTCGTCGCCGCCGCCGCGATCGGCATCGTCGCGATGGACGCCGACGCCCGGATCTCGAGCGCCAACACCGCCGCGGCGCAGCTGCTGCGCTGCACCGAGACGGAGCTGCTCGGACGTGGTGCGCACGAGGCACTGAACCATGACCGCGCGGGCGGCGAGTGCGAGCTCGAGGCTGCCGTCCGCGCGGGACGCTCGAATCACGTAGAACAGGACACCTTCCGCACCCGCGACGGCCGTACGGTGCCGGTGTGGTGGGCCGTCAACCCGCTGCGCGACGACGACGGCGCGATCGCCGGCGCGGTGCTCGTCTTCGGCGACACCACGCGGCAACGCGCCCAGGCGGTGGCAGTCGCGGAGGAACGCGCCGCGGGACAGGCCCAGCTCGCCGTGGCCCACCAGAGCATCGCCGACCTCGAATGGGCCGAGGCGGTGTCGCAGGCGCTCGCGTCGACCCTCGACGAGGTCGAGGTCATGCAGCGGCTGGCGCGGCTCGCGGTCGGACGCCTTGCCGATCTCGCGCTGGGCGACCTCATCCTCGACAACACCGTCCTGCAGCGCGCCGGGCACGCGGTCGCCGAGGGCGTAGATGTCGACTTCGCTGCGGTGCTCGCACGTGAGGACGTTGCCACGCCGTTCGAGCCCAAGTCGGTCTCCTACCGCGCGGTCACCTCGACCGACATCGTCGAGCTCACCGGTGACGCGCTCGCCGACCCGGCGCTGCTGAGCCCGCAGACGCGAGCCATGCTCGAAGGGGTCGGCGCCACCGCGCTGCTCGCCGTACCTCTCATCGCACGAGCACACGTCGTCGGCGCGCTCGGACTCATCCGCCTCGCCGGCAGTCCGCCGTTCACCGAGGTCGACCGGCTCGCGGCGTCCGACGTCTGCCTGCGCGCCGCCCTCGCGGTCGACAACGCGCGCTTGTACCGGGCGCAGGCCGACATTGCGTCGCGCCTGCAGCGAGCTCTGTTGCCCGAGGTGCCGAACAACATCAACGTGCAGGTGGCGGTGCGCTATCTACCCGCGCGTGACCGCTTCGATGTCGGCGGCGACTGGTACGACATCTTCCGGCTCGCCGGCGACACGACCGCGCTCGTCGTCGGTGACGTGGCCGGGCACGATCTCGCTGCCGGGACCGCGATGTCGGCGCTGCGCAACCTGCTGCGCGGAGTCAGCGTCGTCACGGGTGCTCCACCGGCCTCGGTGCTGCGCTCGATCGACGAGAGCCTCGAACCGCTCACGATCTCCGGGACCGCAACCGTCCTGATGGCCTCGGTCACGCCACGCGACGAGAAGTCATGGACGCTGCGGTGGAGCAACGCCGGCCACATGCCGATGCTGTTGCTCACCCCGTCCGGCGGGGTCGAGCTGCTCAGCGACATCCACGGTCCCCTGCTCGGCACCGGCTACCGGCTCACCCGCACCGAGTCGGAACTCGTGGTCCCTGCCGGCTCGACCCTGGTGCTCTACACCGACGGACTCGTGGAGACCCGCGACGAGACGATCGACACGGGCCTCGTCCGGCTGCGGCGTAGCGCGATCTCGCTGACCGCACCCCTCGACGATCCCGAATCGATCGCCGACGAATTGCTCGCCCGTAACCACGCGAGCGTCGAGGACGACACCGCGATGCTCGTGTGCCACCTCCCCCGCACGACTACAGGTTGATCGCCTCGAACGCGACCGCGAACTTGGCCCCGAGCCGCGTGCCGGTCTGACGCGCGATCGACTCGAGGAACTCCCGCGGGTCTGCCATCGCGTTCGAACCGAGCCCGCGCAGGTACTGCGCGTGCGCCTCGAGTGAGGCCACCCCTCGATCGAGGTGGTCGCTCACGTCGACCGCGTGCGAGGCGAGCGGGCTGCCGGATACCAGCACCTGCTTCGCCGACCACGGCTCGAGTCCTTCGTCACCCAGCTCACGGAACACCCAGCGGTTGGAAGCATCCCGCACACCGTCGAGCACCGCTCGTCCCACCGCGATGTGGTCGGCCTGGTTGGGCATTCCCGGGCCCCAGCTGGCGTGGTAGTTCCCGGTGATGACGACGTCCGGACGGTGCCGGCGCACCGCTCGGGCGATGTCGCGGCGCAGCGGCAGCCCGTACTCGACGGTGCCGTCGGGATAGCCGAGGAACTCGACCACGTCGACGCCGACGACCGCCGCCGAGGCGCGTTGTTCCTGTTCGCGCAACGGCCCGCTGCGCTCGGGCTCGATCGCGTCGATGCCGGCCTCGCCGCTGGTGGCCAGGCAATAGGCCACCCGCTTGCCCTGCGACGCCCAGCGCGCGATGGCCGACGCGGCGCCGTACTCGAGATCGTCGGGATGCGCGACGACGGCGAGCGCGCTCGACCACGACTCGTCGAGTGGTTCCAGAGGTTCGCTCATGAGGTGAGTATCTAGGGTGAGCACCATGAGTGACGAGAGTCTCGACATCACAGCGCTGATCATGGACGACCACGAGTGGTTCCGCCGGCAGTTCGCGCTGCTCGACGACGCCGACGGCCCGCAGGAACTCGAGGCCGTCTGGGAGCCCCTGGCGGTGCGGCTGGAGACGCACGCGCAGGCCGAGGAGACGATCTTCTACCCTGCGCTGCTCAAGCGCGGCGACGACGCCGACGACGAGACCGACGACGCGATCCGTGACCACAACAAGATCCGCGACGCGATCACAGCGGCCGGGCAGCACGCGGTCGGCACCGACGAGTGGTTCGAGGCCGTTGGGCGGGCCCGCACGGAGAACACCGAGCATCTCGGTGAGGAAGAGGACGAGGGCCTGCCCGACTTCCGCAAGAACGTCAGCCGCGAACTGCGCTCGCGGCTCGGCCGCCTCTGGCTCGACTTCTACGCCCAGCACCCCGGCGGACGCGGCATCGAGACCGCCGACGTCGACCCGGATGAGTACGTCGAGGAGCATTCGTAAGGTGGCGCGGCTGGCAAGAGCGCGACGCCACGCCGGGGCGCTGGATCGCCGCCTCCTGCACCGTGCGACCTCGCAGGAAAGCGCTGCTGCTGACGCCGGATTGCAGCTTTTCTCCCGGGCGGCGAACCACTCGAAGGTCTGGATGGCCTCAGCCGCAATCCTGAGCATCGCCGGCGGCAGTCGCGGCCGACGCGCGGCGTTGCGCGGGCTGCTCGGCATCACCATCACGTCCGTGGCGGTGAACGGACCGCTCAAACTCCTGTTGCGCCGCGAGCGACCGGCGCTGCACATGCTGGGACGAGCGAACCTCGTGGTCATGCCCTCGTCGTTCTCGTTCCCGTCCGGCCACGCAGCGTCCGCGTTCGCCTTTGCGACCGGCGTTGCCCGCGAGTGGCCCGCGGCGGGCATTCCGATCGTGGCCACCGCCGGGGTCGTCGCGTACTCGCGCGTGCACACCGGCGTGCACTACCCGAGCGACGTGGTCGTCGGCGCCGGTCTCGGCGTCGGCGCAGCGGTGCTTGCCGGGACGATGCTGCGTAGCGACCCGGGCATCAAGTTGCCCCCGGCCGAGGCGAGGACGATCCCGACCCGGGCCTGGGTGCTGGGCAGCCCGAGTGCGGGGTCGGCCGGCCTGTACGAGGACGCCAAACGTGCGCTGGCCGAGGTCGGCATCGAGATCGTGCGCGAGCTCGAGGTGCACGAGAAGACAGCCCTCGCCGAGGTCGTCGCGATGCCGCCCGACCAGCGGCCGCTCGTGATCGCGGCCGGAGGCGACGGGACGGTCGGCGCCGCGGCGGACGAACTCGCCGGTTCGGGCGCGATCCTCGCCATCCTGCCCCTGGGCACGTCCAACGACGTCGCGCGGTCGCTGGGCATCTCCCCCGACCCGGCGACGGCCGCCCGGCAGCTGCCGGACGGTGTCGTGCGCGCGATCGACGCGGGTCAGGTCGTCGTCACCGGCGAGAGGCCGCGCAACTTCGTGCATGCGGCGACCGTGGGGTTCAATGTGCACTTCGCGCAACTGGCCACCAGGTCTGCGCTGCGCCGCCGCTTCGGCCGCTTCACCTACGCCGTGGCCGGGGCGCGCGCCCTGCGACACAGCAAGCCCTTCGAGTGCGAATTGCACTACGACGGCAAGACCGAGAAGGTCGAGTTGGTGCAGCTGTCGATCGTCAACGCCCCGGTGTTCGGAGGAGGGCTCGATCTGCGCGTGCCGGGCGCCCGGCTCGACGACCGCAGTCTCGTGGTGATCGCCGTCGAACCGGGTTCGCCCGCACGGCTCGTGCTCGGTGCGCTGATCACGATCCTGGGCCGGCGCCGCGAGGGATTCGGGGTGCGCGCACTGCGGACGAAGGAGCTCCACGTGCACGTCGACCGTCCGCTCGACATGGCCCTCGACGGCGAGGTCGTCGCGAAGCTTCCGGCCGACTTCGACGTCGCGGCCGATGCGCTGCACGTCGTGACACCGCATCTGGAAGACGACCTGGCATGAGCGACACACCGACCCGGCGACGACGGCGCGGTCCGTGGTGGCTGTGGCTGCTGACCGGCGTCGTGGTGATCGCCGTGGCCGCCGGGATCGTCGTCTGGGTCCAGCTCGATTCCGCCGACAGCAGGTACGGACCGATCCGCGCCGGGTCGTTCGGCGGTGAGTACTCGCACATGCACATCGGGGACGGGCCGGCGGGCACGACTTACATCGACGGGCCGCCTGGCACCGAGATCACGCGGATGTATTCATTGGCCAACGACGGCACCCGCGCCGTCAAGGTCACGTCGGTGGGCCTGGGCGCCCCGGCGGTGCGGGCCCGGTGGGCGCCCTGGATCCTGTTGCCCGGCGGGTCGGACTACGGCAAGAACAGCCGGGCGCGCAACTTCCCTGCGGTCATCCCCGCCGAGAGCGAGATCCGTCTGCTGATCACCATCCGCAAACCGACCTGTGCCCGCACGCTCGGCTACGCGCCGGTGGTCCAGGTGCATTGGGAGTCGCTGTTGCACAGCCGCACGACGCAGGTCAATTTCGCCGACACCGGCGAGGACCTGTTCTACCTCTGCAAACCGGGTCCTGATCAATAACCGGATCAGTAACCACCGTGCGCGAGGGCCTGCCGCAGCAGCGTGCCCTGGCCGCCGGCCATCTCGGCCTGCAGCCCTGCGTCGGCCACCTCGGCCGGTGAGAACCAGGTCAGCTCAAGGGCGTCCTGCTGCGGTTCGCAGTCACCCTCCACCGGGACGACATAGGCCAGTGACACGGCATGCTGGCGCGGGTCGTGGAACGGGGTCACTCCCGGCGTCGGGAAGTACTCGGCCACGGTGAACGGCTGCGGCGAGGCCGGCAGCTTGGGCAGCGCGAGCGGGCCCAGATCCTTCTCGATGTGCCGCAGCATCGCCCGGCGGATCCGTTCCTGGTACAGCACGCGTCCTGACACGAGCGCCCGGCTGATCCGGCCGTGGGTGACGCGCAGCAGGAGCCCGAACGCGATCACGGTGCCCGCCTCGTCGGCGCGCACCGGGACGATGTCGACGTAGACGATCGGGAGCCGTTCGCGGGCGGACTCGAGGTCCTCGCGGGACAGCCAACTCGTACCCGACTCCGACTCGATCTGGGTCATACCTCTTTCTAGCGGGCCGGTCGGCACCCGGCCGGCGTCACCCGCCGCGGACCCGTTGTGAATTTTCTGTTAGACAGCTAGATTGTCGGTGTCCGCGGCGGGGGCCGAGCAGGTGTCTGGAGGTCTCCGCCATGAGCTGGTTCCTCACCGGCTGTACCGGGCTGGCGCTCGGCATCGTCGCCCTCGCCATGACCATCGCGCCCGCCGCCCGCTTCACGCTCACCGCCCGGCATCCACGCCGCCCTGCCCGCATTTCGCCCGTCTCGGCGCTGAGCCGGCTGCGCGGCTGGCACGTCGTCGACGACGTCGCGATCGATGCCGCAGTCGACATCGCGGACCTGCACGTCGTCGTCGCACCCGCCGCCGTGCTCGCGATCGTCACCGAGGAACACTCCGGCGACAGCACTCCGCCCCGTGACCTCGACGCCGCCGAACGGGCGGCTGCGCGCGTGCGGGAGTTCCTGCAGATGCGCCGCGCCGGCGACACGATCGTCGTGCCGGTCGTGTGGGTGTCCGGCCGGGACGCCCCGGCCATCTCCGGCGGCCACCGCCTCGTCGCCGGCGTCCACGTCGTCGACGGAGACAATCCGGCGGCGTGGCTGCACGTCTTCCGCGACGCTCGCCTGGCCGGTGCAGATCGGCTGCGGCTGTGCCGCGAACTCGACAGCGCCGCATCCGCTCCCCGTGGGGCGGCCCGGACGATCCGCTCGGCCCGCCCGCCTGCCGCCGACGCCGCCTGAACGCCGGTTTTCCCCGCTGGTGGCCGGTTGGTGGGTCGGTGATCGACCACCAGCGGGGAAAATCAGCCGTCGAGCTCGACGTCGGTCAGGTCGATGATCAGGTCCGCCTCCGCCTGCGTCGGCGCGACGAGAGCGGCATTGGCCTGGTCGGTGCGCCGCACCCACGCCTCCGCCTCGTCCGGTGACTTGCCGAACTGCACGTGGCGGGCGACCAGCCGGCCCAGCCGCACCTGTTCGTCCACGTGGCAGTACCAGACCTCGGCGAAGTGGCGACGGACCTCATGCCACTGCGGCAGCAGCAGGTAGTTGCCTTCGCTGATCACGATGCGGGTGCTGTCGAGCACCGGGATCGACTGCGCGATCGGCTGTTCGAGGTCGCGCTCGAACGCCGGTGCCCAGACTGCCTCGCCGGCGACGATGCGCCCGAGCAGTGCCGCGTAGCCGGCCCTGTCGAACGTGTCCGGAGCGCCCTTGCGATCGCTGCGCCCCAACCTGGCGAGCTCGACGTCGGCGAGGTGGAATCCGTCCATCGGCACGTGGGCGACCACAGGGAACCCGCCGAGGCGGGCCGTGACCGCTTGGGCCAGTGCGGTCTTGCCGCTGCCCGGCTGCCCCGCGATTCCGAGGAGCACGCGCGCAGCGCCGTTCGCCGACAGCGCTGCGGCGCGCGCCGCAAGGTCGTCGACAACGGTCATCGTCTCGACCATAGGGTGGAGTCGTGAAGCCCACCGACATCGCCCACCTGATCTCGCTCGGCAACCCGACGATCTCGCCGGACGGTCGCACCGCCGTGGTCGCAACGTCACGCCCCGACCTCGACGACAACGCGTACCGGGGCCAACTGTGGCTGGTCGACCTGACCGGCGCCGAGCAGCCGCGCCGCCTGACGCACGGCGACCACGACGGCTCGCCCCGCTACTCCCCCGACGCCAAGTGGCTGGCGTTCCTGCGCGGCACCGACGACGACAAACCGCAGCTGTACGTGTTGGCGACAGGCGGCGGCGACGCGCGCAAGCTGACCGACCTGCCCGGCGGCGCCGCCGCGCCGCGCTGGTCACCGGACTCGACGGCGATCGCCTTCACCGCGCGCGTGCCCGAGGAGGGCCGCTACGGCCAGGACGAGAAGATCACCCCCGGCAAGGAGGCACCCCGGCGCATCACCGGCCTCCAGTACCGCCTCGACGGTGTCGGGTTCCTGATCGATCAGCGCAGTCACGTGTTCGTCGTCGGCATCGACGGCGCCGATGACGAGCAGCCGGACGCCGAGCAGCTCACGTCAGGCGACTGGGACGACGTCGACGTCGAGTGGAGCCCGGACGGGCAGTGGCTGACCTTCGTCTCGCGCCGGCACGAACGACGCGAGCACGACCTCAACTCGGACGTGTTCGTGGTGCGACGCGACGGCAGCGACCTGCGTCAGGTAACCGATTCGACGCTGCTGGCCGGCGAGCCGCACTTCGCGGGCTCCGGCGACACGATCGTGTTCGCCGGCGGCGATGCCGGACCGGACGGCAGGGACTGGGTTGGCACGCAGACCGGCCTGTACTCCGTTCCGGTCGTGCCCGGCGGACGGGCGACGCGACTCACCGACGCCGAGCGCTACAACCTGGTCGAAGGCGCAGGCGTGGTCGTCGACGGGGACCGGGTGCTTGTGCTGTTCGAGAACCGTGGCGCGAACGACCTCATCGCCGTTCCGCTGGACGGTTCGCAGCCGCAGACGGTGTCCACGGGCCAGCGGATGCTCACCGGGTTCGACCGCGCCGGCGACACCATCGTCGTTTCGTACAAGGACGAGCACAGTGCCGGCGAACTCGGCGTCGTGCGCGACGGCGCACTACGCCCGCTGACCGACTTCGCGAAGCGGCTGCGCGAGAACGCGCCGCCCCGGCCGATCGTCGAGCTCACCCCGTCGGCGGCGGACGGTCAGCAACTGCACGGATTCCTGGTCGTGCCCGAGGGTGAGGGGCCGCATCCCGTCCTGCTGATGATCCACGGCGGCCCGTTCGCGCAGTACGGCTGGACGGTGTTCGACGAGGCGCAGGTCTATGCAGGCGCGGGCTATGCAGTCGTGTACACGAACCCGCGTGGCTCGTCGGGGTACGGCGCCGCGTACGGGCGGCACATCAAACACGATGTCGGTGACCGGTCGATGTCCGACCTGATGACGATGCTCGACGACGCGCTCGCGCGTCCCGAACTGGATGCGTCGCGCTTGGGCGTGCTCGGTGGTTCGCACGGCGGTTTCATGACGTCGTGGATCGTCGGCCACACCGACCGGTTCGCGGCCGCGGTGAGCGAGCGTGCGGTGAACGCGATCGACAGCTTCGCCGGGTCCAGCGACATCGGATGGGGATTCGGCGACGACCTCTACGGCCCCGACCCTGCCGAGCAGCGCCGGCAGAGCCCGCTGACCTATGCCGACGACATCAACACACCGTTGCTGATCATCCACTCCGAGCAGGACTGGCGGTGCCCGATCGAGCAGGCGCAGCGGTTGTACGTCGCGCTGCGCAATCGCGATGCGGACGTGGAGATGTTGATTTTCCCCGGCGAGGGTCACGAGCTGTCGCGGTCGGGGTTGCCCAGTCATCGAGTGGCGCGGTTCGAAGCGATCCTCGGTTGGTTCGACAGGTACCTGAAGCCGTAACGTTCGACTTGTCCGCGTGTCCCGCCGATATTTCGACGCGACACACGGACAACTTCAGGTGACGATCAGTTGATGCGTCTGCTGCTCGCCGCGTCCGCTGCCGCCCTGTCCGTCGTCGCCGTCGCGCGGCCTGCCGGAGCCGCCGGCTTCGACCCCTCGCGCGAGGCGAAGAACTTCGCGATCACGCAGGAGCGGCAGGCCGAGTACGACACGCCTGCCTACCAGCAGCGGCTCGCGACGATCGGTGCGGAGAACCTCGCCGCCGCGACCAAGGCGCAGGCCGCCGACCCTTCGCGCAACTTCGCGGACAACCTGTGCTGGTCGATGCAGAACGGCTGCGCGGGCGACATCCGGCTCTACGACTGGGGACCGAAGCACTACGGCATCGTGCGCAAGGTGCTGTTCACGGCACGCGACGGCGCGACGCTGTCAGGGCACGTGTGGGCCACGCGGCGCGGCCCGGCGAAGCGTCCGGGCATCGTGATCACGAACGGCTCGGTGCAGGCGGACGAGGCCATGTACTGGTACGCAGCGCAGACCCTCGCCAAGGAGGGCTACGTCGTGCTCACCTTCGACCCGCAGGGCCAGGGGCAGAGCGACACGTTCGGCACCGGAGCCGACCGCATGGAAGGCGTGCCCGCGCAGAGCGACGGCCGGCCGTTCTACGACGGCGCGGAGGACGCGCTGAACTTCTTCCTGTCGACGCCGGCGCACCACTACTACCCGGTGCGCAGCTGCACGTCGGGGTCGAGCCATGCGCCGAAACAGTTCCGCCGCGTGAAGCGCGGCCTCGACACCGCGTACAACCCGCTGTGGAAGCTGGTCAACCGCTCCGAGATCGGTCTGGCGGGCCACTCCTACGGCGCGGCCGGAGTCTCCTACATCGGTCAATGGGATCGCCGGGTCAAGGCGATCGTCGCCTGGGACAACCTCGGCGGCCCCGGGCCGGACGAGGGTTCGGTGCCCGGGATGAAGGGCGGCAAGAGCCTGGGCGAGCAGGGCTGCCCCGCGAACCCGGCTGCGCGCCGCACCGTCCGCATCCACACACCCGCGCTCGGCATCTCCGCTGACTACGGGCTGCCGCCGGCACCGAACACGTCGCAACCCGACCCGAACGCGAAGTCGACGTGGTCGCTGCGCTACAGCAAGGCCGGCGTCGACACCGGCGAGATCATCATCCGCGGCGGATCACATCTCGACTTCAGCTACATACCGAATCAGGCCTTCGGCGCCTCGTTGCGCGGCCCGGACATCAGCAACTGGTACACGGCGGCGTGGTTCGACAAGTACCTCAAGCACGAACGCTCGGCCGATCGGCGGCTGCTGTCGTCACGCTGGCGCCACGACCGCATCTCGCAACGCGTCGACCCGCGCCACGACCCGAACGCGTTCAGTTTCTACTACCCGTCCCGCCTCGACATCCACAAGTACGGCGGCCAGCATGTCGTCTGCGCGAACCTGCGGCGCGGCTGCTCGGCGCTGTACCAGCAGGACGGCGTGCGCGGGCCGTTCCGCTACGTGAACCTCGACCGAACGCCGGACTAGACGGGCGAGCTTCACCGAACGCCGGACTTGTTATGGACGGGATCGTCTTATCCGATCAAGGGACTGCCGGGTTCGCGGACCTTGGTCGCAGTACACAGAAACACGCCGAACTCCCGGTCGTCCTTGAGGATGGTCGTCGCGTCGACGAAGCCCACGTCGGCGAACCCGGCGCCGGCCAACTGTTCGGCAAGGCGTTGTCTGTCAAACCCGTGATGTCCGTCGAAGTCCACCTTGTCGGCGTGGAAGGCGCCGTCGGGATCCTCGTCAAGGTCCGCGATGCACAGCCGGCCACCGGTGACCAGCAGGCCCGCCACTGACCGCAGCAGTCCATCCAGGTCGTGGACGTGGTGCAAGGCCATGGAGCTCCACACCACGTCGTACGCCCCATCGAGCCGCTCTGTCGTCAGATCCACCTGGACAGCGCGCAGTCGGTCACCAAGCCCAGCCGTCTCGATCCGCTTCTGCGCGACCTGAACCATCCCGGCCGATGGGTCGGTCACCACCACAGAACCGATCTGGTCGGCGAGCAGGATGCTCAGCCGGCCGGTGCCACCACCGACGTCAACAGCGCTCATCCCCGGGCTGAGGCTCACAGCCTCTTCGATCGCCCGGGCGACGGCCACCTGCCGCTTCTCGTGGACGGGATCGTCGTCCCATGTCGCCGCCTCGTCGTCGAATCGCCGGCGTTCGTGCACCTGGTCGACCCTAGCCCCGTCGCTGCCGATGCCGCACCGGGGCGCGCGACATCGGTCGGCGCATGGTCAACGCGCGAGTCTGTCAGCGAGTCGCGTGGCGAACTTCTCGTTGAAGCTGCCGTCGATGACGACGGTCCGCGCGGCCGTGGTGGTCACGGGGACCGACACAGCCTGGTTGTCACTGACGAAGGCGGTGAAGTCCGAACATTGGATGATCATGGCCAGGCTGCACGGCGGCTTGGACGACCTCTGGACGTCGTCGAACACCCCGGTCTGCTGCAGTGTGTGGTGCCGCGTCGTCCATCGGTACACAGTGTTCGTGGCCGTGTCGGTGAGCGAGAGCGAGATCTGCCAGCCGACGACACTTTCGGACGGCGGTAGCGGCCGGGCGCCGGTGACGTCGTTGCCCGTGAAGATAGGCGCGCCGAGCAGAAAGACGTCGGAGTCCGTATCGCACACGACCCGATCGAGGTTGCCCGCGAGCCGCGGCGGATGGGCACAGTCGACGCGGCGCAGTGCACGCGTGAGCTGCGACTGTTGCCGCCGAGTCAGCCGGTAGTAGGCGGTCTCGGTTGAGGGCACGCGCAGCGAGCCGAACGGATCGGGACGCACCGAGGTGGCGTGCTGTCCGGGCATGATGAGCGGTCGCGCCTCGAACCAACCGCCGTCGGTCTTCTTGGCAGCACCGGAGGACGTGCACGCAGACAGCACGAGGGCAGCGGCAACGGCGATCGAACGTCCCGCTCGCAATCGCATGGCGCCTCCTCGGCAACAGGCTAGGCGGACGGCGTTCCACGCACACCGTTCTGCGTTGCAATTGAGGCCGAACCGAGTCCTGGCGCTCACCCGGCCCGTTGTCCCGCGCGAGCCTCGCCTTCAGTTGATGATCTCGCGACGCGCGCTCGACAGCAGCGAGGTCAGCCGCTCGCGCCACTCCTGCAGTTGCTCGGGTGTCAGACGTGTCCAATCGGTGATCTCGCTGACGATCCGCAAGGGAGCGCTGCTGCGATAGGACCGGGTCGGGTTGCCCGGGAACTTCTTGTCGGTCACGTTCGGGTCGTTCTCGAACTCACCGGTCGGCTCCACGGCGTACACCCTCGGAACCGCTCCACCCCCGGCGAGTTCTGCGGCGATCTCTGCAGCGAGGCCGGCTCCGTCAACGCGCGCGGTGAAGTAGATGTGGTTCATGACGACCTCGGGCCGGTAGTTGGATCGGCGACCGGCGGTGAGGTGGTCGCCCACCGTGAGGTCCGCGATCGTGCCGTGGAAGAACGGACCGTCATCGAGCGGTTCGGACACCGGGGAACCCCTTCTGCCTGCGGATGTCGACGCGCGTCCGCCGCAGGGGTGAGCGTTGTGGATGAGCACCGTCTTTCGGAGGAGCAGCGCGCGACCCCGCGTGTGCTGGTGATCTTGGCGGCCAACGCGATCGTCAGGTGACAGCGGCTGCGGCTGTGTTACTCGCGGTTGTTCCTGCCCTTGCCGAACGTGCCGAGGATGCCGCGCCCGACGCCGCGTCCCTCGTTCATGTACTTGATGTTCTCGTCCATGTCGCGGGACTTGCGTCCGCCCCACCACAGAGCCAGACCCAGCGCAACCAGCATGACGATCAGCACCACGTAGAGCACGACATCGCCTCCTCGGCTGGTGTGAGTGTGCCCGCCTGCCCTGCCGATCAACCGCCCGCGGGCACTTCGTTGTCCGAACCCGTCACCGATGGCCTGTGATGATTGCTGCCTCGAAGCGGCCGGAGCGGCTGGGCCTGGTCCCACTTGTGCCTGATCCAGTTCGTCGACGTTGCTGGGCGTAACTGTGGTCGTGGCGGCCATGCCGGCGATGCCGCCGGCTCAGTCGATCGCACCGACCTCGTCGAGAGCTTCGGTCTCCAGGCGGATGGCCGGCCGGGCCTCGACCACCTCGGCGGAGTTGCGCATCTCGGCGAGGCGCGCCTTCGAGGGGAACAACGCGGCGGCCAGCACGGCACCGGCGGCGAAGATCAACGCCGAGGTCAGGAACGCGACCGTGTAACCGTGCGTCGCCGACACGAACGCCGACGACCCGACGTGCGACTGGGCGTACGAGGTCGTCGCGGAGGCGACGATCGTGCTCAGCACCGCGGTGCCGATCGAGCCGCCGACCTGCTGCATCGTGCTCACGAGCGCGGCCGCGACACCGGAGTCCTGCGGCTGGACGCCGGCAGTCGCGGTGTTCATCGACGGTGCCATCACCATGCCCATGGCCAGACCCATCACGATGAGCGCGGGCAACACCCCGCCCACGTAGGACGAGTTCACGTCCAGCCGCGAAAGGTAGCCGAGGCCGAGGAAGCCGAGCACCATGCCGACCGTGATTACGATGCGCGGGCCGAAGCGCGGCAGCGTGACGATGTTCGAGGTGTTCGAGCTGATCATCACCGCGCCGATCATCGGCAGGAACGCGAGACCGGACAGGACCGGGCTCATGCCCTTCACGACCTGCAGGTAGTAGGTGAGGAAGAGGAACAGGCCGAACATCGCGACACCGGCGATGCCGACGGCGGCGAAGGCCATCCCGCGGGAGCGGTCGGCCACGACACGCAGCGGCAGCAGCGGGTGCTTGACGAGGCGCTCGATGAGCACGAAGGCGATCAACAGCGCGGCTCCGACGACGAGCGAGACGATCGTGACCGGCGACGACCAGCCGTCGATCTCGGCCCGGTTGAACCCGAACACGAGAGCGAACAGACCGATCGCTGCAACGACGGTGCCGACGAGGTCGATGCGCGGCCGCACGGCCGGCTTGGCACCGCTCATGTAGATGAGCGCGCCGGCGAACGCAGCTGCGGCGAAGAGCACGTTCACGTACATGCACCAGCGCCAAGACAGGTATTGGGTCAGGATGCCGCCCAGGATCAGTCCGACGGCGCCGCCACCGACTGCGACCGTCCCGAACACACCGAAGGCCTTGCCGCGCTCACGGGGATCGGAGAATGTGGTCACCAGCGTGCTCAGTGCGGCCGGGGCGAGCAGTGCGCCGGCGACACCCTGGATCGCGCGGGCGGCGACGAGGACGCCGAAGGACGGTGCCGCACCACCGAGCGCCGAAGCGGCAGCGAAGGCGACGAGCGCGATCAGGAAGATCCGCTTGCGCCCGACGAGGTCGCCGATCCGGCCGCCGAGCAGCAGCAGGCTGCCGAACGCGAGCGCGTAGGCGGTGACGATCCACTGCCGTTGGCTGTCGCCGAAGCCGAGGTCGGCCTGCGCCGAGGGCAGTGCGATGTTCACGACGGTCGCGTCGAGCACGACCATCAGTTGGGCGATCGAGACGACGACCAGCACGAGCCAGCGGTGCGACCCCGCTCCCGCGCGCGCCTCGGCCGCCTTCTGCTCGGCCATTCCCTTAGTTGCCACAGTCGTTATCTCCCTGCTTGAGATTCGTGCGAATGGTGGAGAGCAGCGACACGAGCTGTGCGCGCTCTGCCGGAGTGAGGACTCCGAAGATGTCGTCCATGGTTCTGCGCCGTACGGCGGTCGAGGTCTCGACGGCGGCGTGCCCCGACTCGGTGAGCTCGACGATGCGGGCGCGCCGGTCGTGGGGATCCTCGGTGCGGGTCACGAGCCCGTCGCGCTCGAGACCGTCGACGGTCTCGGTGACCGATCGCGGCGCGAAGCCGAGCAGCCCCGCCAGCGTGGCCTGGTTCATCGGGCCGTGCGCATCCAGGCGCATCAGCACCTTGGCCCGTGCCAGCGAAAGACCGGCCGAGCACATTGCCTGGTCGACGATGCGGTGCAGGCGGTGGTAGAGCTCCATGTAGCTCTGACCGGCGTCGACCGACGAGACCGCCTTGGGCATGTCACCACACCTTCCGTTGCTTGCCTGACAGGTCGATAACGACCTCCCTCACAATGATACTCCTCATTGTGAGGTTCCTCATCATTCGTGACGGCGGGGCCTGGCCGACCGGCGCGGGTCACCCCTCGGATTCGGCCGGCGGCTTCTCGAAGGTGACGCTGATGTCCTCGAAGCCCTTGGCGCGCATCGAGGTCGCCAGGCCCGTGTAGGCGCGCCGATCGGCGGGGGTGAGGTCGACGTCGTCCGTGAAGGGTGTCAGCAGCGAGCGTGGGTAGAGACGCAGTTCGCGGACGGCGTTGTACTCGACGGCGAGCACGACGATCAGCGCTTCGAGGTAGATCCAGGCGACGAGGCCCAGCACGAACGCGAAGACCGCGTTCGTCGCCGTCGCGTGCTTGACCACGCTGCCGACGTAGGCCGTGCCGACGTACTGCAGCAGTTGCCACGCAACGGCGGCGGCGATCGCGCCACGAAGGATGCAACGCCAGGGCAGTGGACGAGCGGTGGCGATGCGGAACGCCAACGTGAACACGCCGACGTTGACGAGCAGCGACGCCAGCACGACCAGGATCTTCAGCCCCACCCCGATGCCGGCGCCGAACGCCTCGGTCGTGGTGCCGAGGGCCGAGAGCACCGTGGTGCCGATGACCGACAGTCCGACGACGAGCAGCAGCAACAGGCTCCGAAGCCTGCTCTTGAGCGGGTTGGGACGGCTGTTGCGCGGCACGCGCCAGATCGTGTTCATCGCATTCTGCGCGGCCTGCGCCACGCCCAGGCCGCCGTATATCGTGCCGAGGATGCCGACGGCGAGCCCGACACCGCTGCCGCTGATGCTGTGCGGGTCGCTGAGTTGGTCGCCGACCACGGGGAACTGGCCGAGCGCCGAGTTCAGCACGTCCTGCTGCAGGGACGGGTGGCCTTCGAGGGCGAAGTTGAGCACGGTCGAGAGCAGCAGCAACAACGGGAATAGCGACACGATGCCGTAGTAGGTGATGATCGCCGCGAGATAGGTGCCCTGGTCGTCGACGAATTTGTACAGCACCGCAATGGGGAATCCGGCGCGACGATGCTTGCGCTGGTACCGGTCGAGCCGCTCGACGAAGGTCACCGGGACCTCCTCGGCCTGGGCTGTCCCGATCCTAGGTGAGGCTCAGAAGGTCTTGTGCAGGACGAGCGGGTAGACCGGACCGGCACCGGCTTCGCGCAGGAGCACGGCGGCGACTGTGAGCGTGAAGCCGCTGCGCAACGTGTCGTCGAGCAGCAACACCGGCCCGTCCGGCGCCGCGCCGTCGATCGACAGCCGGGCGAGCGCGAGCCGTGCGGAATCGACGTTGGTCGCGGCGTCTGCCTGCAGCCCGGAACCGTCCGCGCGCAGCGGTGTCGCGACGGTCATGCGCCCGAGCGCGGCCACGCGCTCGGCCAGGTCGCCGAGCAGCGCGCCGTGCCGGCGCGAAGGCACCCAGGTCACCCACGTCGGACGCCCGGCCGGCCACCCCCACTTCGACAGCACGCCGATCACGCCGTCGAAAACTTCGCTCGATACCGGCTGATCCGCTTGCAGCGCAGCCGAAACCGCGTCGCTCCAGGCAGGATCCTCGGCGAGGGCAAGTGCGCGACCGGGTTCGGCCCGTGCCGCTTCGGCGATCCGGCCGCGCCGGGGCGCACCCGCGGGCCACATCTTGCGCGGCTCGATGACGACCGTCTGCGCGCGCAGATGCTGCATGGCCGCCCGCACGGTGTCGGGCGACGGCTCGCCCAGCGGCACCCGGCCCGTACACACGGCGCATCGCCCGCAATCGACATCTGTCGGGTCGTCGAGTTCGGCACGTAGCTGCCGCATGAGACACGACTCGCCGCGCTCGTACCGCAGCATCGCGCGTTGTTCGCGGCGACGCGCGGCAGCGATGGCTTCGTGGCGTGCGGCGTCGTAGTTCCACTCACGTCCGGTCGCGGTCCAGCCGCCGTCGATACGCTCGACGGCGCCGTCGACGTCGAGCACCTTGAGCAGCGTCTCGAGCCGGGTGCGGCGCAGCCCGGAATCGGCCTCGAGTCTCGGCAGCGACACCGGCCCGTCGGCGAGGATGGCCAGCACTCGCCGTACGCGCTCCTCGTCCGGGAACGCCGTCGAGTCGAAGAACGCCCAGATCTTCTCGTCCGCGCTCGTCGGCAGCAGGACGGCCTGGGCGACGTCGAGCGCGCGGCCGGCGCGTCCCACCTGCTGGTAGTAGGCGATCGGCGACGGCGGGGCGCCGAGGTTGACGACGAAGCCGAGCGTCGGATGGTCGAGGCCCATGCCGAGGCTCGAGGTGGCGACGACCGCGCGCAGTTCGTGGGCGAGCAGCCGCTTCTCGATCAGGGCGCGCTCGTCCGGTGGCGTGGCCGAGGAGTAGGCGGCGACCTCGTGTCCGCGCTCGGCGAGGAAGCCCGCGAGTCGGGTCGTCTCGGCCACGGTGAGCGTGTAGATCAGACCCGATCCCGGCAGGCCGGCGTCGAGCGCGTCGGCGATCCACGCATACGCCGTCGGCAGATCCGGGGTCGGCACGACCGACAGCGCCAGGCTCTCGCGATCGAGCGAGCCGCGCAGGGTGATGGTGTCCGTGCCGAGTTGCGCCGCGACATCCGCCGTCACGCGGTCGTTGGCGGTCGCCGTGGTCGCGAGCACCGGGGTGTGCTCGGGCAGCCCGGCCAGCACGTCGCGAATGCGCCGGTAGTCGGGACGGAAGTCGCTGCCCCAGTCGGAGACGCAGTGCGCCTCGTCGACGACCAGCAGGCCGATGCGCGGTGCCAGTCCCGGCAACACCCGGGAGCGGAAGCCGGCCGAGTTGAGCCGCTCGGGCGAGATGAGCAGCACGTCGACCTCGTCGGCGGCGATGCGGGCCTCGATCTCGGACCAGTCGTCGATGTTCGCGCTGTTGAGCGTCACCGCCCTCAGCCCGGAGCGGGCTGCTGCCGCCACTTGATCGCGCATGAGGGCGAGCAGCGGCGAGATGACCAGTGCCGGCCCGGCGCCGGCGGCCCGGCGCAGCCCCGCGGCGATCCAGTACACCGCCGACTTCCCCCAGCCGGTGCGCTGGATGACCACGACCTTGCGGCGCTGCTCGACGAGGGCCTCGATGGCCGTCCACTGGTCGTCGCGCAGCACCGCCGACGGCCCGGCCAGACGGGCGAGATGTTCCTGGGCGGCAGTGCGCAGATCCGACACGAGGCCTATCGTGCCTGCAAGCTCGGACGCAGCCGCGCTGTCCACAGGACCAATCCCGCGAGCGGCAGGCACGCCCCGAACCAGCACACGCCCGCCCAGCCGTATGCCGAGTGCAGCAGACCGGCGACGAGCGAGGCGAGGGCACCGCCGACGAAGACCGAGGTCATGTAGACGGTGTTGATGCGGGCACGCATCTCGGAGCGCAATCCGTAGATCTCGTGCTGGCCCATCACCTGGTGCGACTGCACCGCGAAATCGAGCAGCACGCCCGCCAGCGCCAGCAGCACGATCCTGGCCGAGCCGAGCGTCGCCAGCACCATCGCCGCGGAGGCAAGGCCGAGCGCGGCACCACTGGCCGCACGGCCGTGACCGCGGTCGGCGATCCGTCCGGCGACCGGGGCCGCAGCCGCGCCGGCCGCGCCGACGAGGGCGAACACGCCGATCTGCGCCTGGTTGAGGTGGTGCTCGTCGATCAACTCGTAGGCAATGCCCGTCCAGTAACAGGTGAACGCACCGAACATGCAGGCCTGCGTGAGCGCGCGCCAGCGCAGCACGGGCAGTTCGCGCGGCAGTCGCATTGTCGTGGCCAGCAGTTGGCGGTACCCCGCGACGTGCGCCGGGCGGTACTCCGGCAGCAGCCGGCGCAAGGCGAACACCAGCACGAGCATGAGCCCCGCCGAGACCAGGTAGATCGCGCGCCAGCCGAGCCACTCGGCGAGGAAGCTCGCGACCGAGCGCGCCAGCAGGATGCCGAGCAGGAGTCCGCTCATCACCTGTCCGACGACCTTGCCGCGCGTCGCGTCGGGCGCCAGGTGCGCGGCGAGCGGCACGACGATCTGGGCCACGACCGAGGTCACCCCGACCAGCACCGACACGGCGAGGAACAGGCCGAAGACGGGCGAAAAACCTGCGAGCAGCATCGCCGACTGACGTGGCGACCAACACGCGGGTGATCAGGCGCCGGTTCTCGAACAGGTCACCGGCGGGCAGCACGAAAAGCAGGCCGAGTGCGTAGCCGATCTGGGTCAGCGTGATCACGACGGCGGCCGCGCCCTGGGTGACGGAGAAGTTGCGCGCGATCAGGTCCAGCAGCGGCTGCGCGTAGTAGAGGTTCGCGACCGCGAGGCCCGAGGTCACGGCCATCACCGTGGTCACCAGCCCGAGCCTGACCGCAGGACGGGGCGCCGCGGCGGGCTCGGTGGCCGACGTTGTCACGTCATAGACCGTACGGAATGCCCGCGCGGCCGGGGAGGTCCGGCGCGGCCCGGTGAGGCCGGTCATACCCGGTTGCAAATTCTAAGACGACCGGTCATATTGGCTACATGGCCCGTCCGAGCGTCCGTCCCCAACTGGTCGAGGCCGCGCTGGAACAGTTCCACTCCCGCGGCTTCCACAACTGTTCGGTCGACGACATCACCACCGCGGCCGGCGTGCCCAAGGGATCGTTCTACAACCACTTCGCCAGCAAGGACGCCCTGGCCGTGGAGGCGCTGCAGCAGTACCAGCAGCGCTCGGTGTGGCGCACGTCCGACGACGCCGACCTGCCTCCGCTGACCCGCCTGCGGCATCGCTTCGAGGGGATGCGCGACATCCTCACCGAACGCGGCTACACCCGCGGATGTCTGATCGGGAACATGGGCACCGAGCTCGCCGATCTCAATCCGGCCGTGCGCGCCGAGGTGCAGGCGAGCCTCGACTATCGCAGCGCCGCGACCACCGAGCTGCTGCGCGCCGCGCAGGACCGTGGCGAGCTCGCCGCGCATCTCGACCCTGCCGTGCTCGGCCCGTTCCTCACCAATGCGTGGGAGGGCGTGGTGACGCGGACGAAGGTCTGCAAGGCGCCGCAACCGATGGACGAATTCTTCGCCGTGCTCGACGCATTGTTCGCAACCGCATCCGGAGTGACTTCGTGAAGTTGTCAAGCACCACCACGTTCTGGGTCGTTGTCACGGCCTACCTCGCGCTGATGATCTCGGCGAGCACGCCGTCGCCGCTCTACGTCGTCTACCAGGCCGAGTGGCACTTCACGACCTCGACACTGACCGTCGTGTTCGGGGTCTACGCCCTCGCGCTCCTGACCTCGTTGCTGACAGTGGGCGGCCTGTCCGACTTCGTCGGGCGGCGACCCGTGCTCATTGCCGCACTGGGCCTGCTCACCGCCTCGATGGTCGTCTTTGCCAACGCTGACGGCGTCGCCTGGCTCTACGTCGCGCGCATCATGCAGGGCCTCGCCGCGGGAGCCGCGATCGGCACGCTGAGCGCGTCCATCGTCACGCTGGCACCGCCCGGCCGCGAGCGTCTCGCGGGACTGCTGAACGCGCTGATTCCCAGCGTCGGGCTCGGCCTCGGCGCTCTGATCGCCGGAGCCTTCGCCGAATACGCACCTGCGCCGACAGTATTCGTGTTCGTTGTCGTGGCTGCGGCGCTCGCCGTGCTCGTGATCCTGTTCGCGTTCGCCCACGAGTCGGACGAGTTGCGCGAGGGCGCCCTCGCCTCGCTCGTCCCCCGCCTGCACGTCGCCCGGCCGGTGCGCGCGGCATTCGTGCGGGCAACGCCGTCACTGTTCGCGCCGTGGGCCCAGATGGGGCTGACGCTGTCGCTGCTGGTGTCGGTGGCCGCGGTGCAGTTCGGCATCACGAACCGGTTCGAATCGGGCCTGATCGTCGTCGTGGTGTGCCTTGCGGCATCGGTGTCCGGATTCGCATGGCGGAACGTGACTCCGGCGCGCACGAACAAGTTCGGCGCCATGGGCCTGATCGCCGGCGTGGTCGTCACGCTGTACGGCCTGCGCGTCGACACGCTCGCGCTCTTCGTGATCGGGTCGGCGATCGGCGGCCTTGGGCTCGGCGGATCGATGAGCGGCTCGATCCGCACGCTGTCGGCGCTGCCCGCACCTGCCGAGCGCGGCGAGTTCTTCGCCGCCGTCTACACAGTCGGCTATCTCGCGTTCTCGGTGCCGGCCGTCCTTGCCGGTTTCGCGGCCGTGCACTACGGCCTGCTCGACACCGCCTACGTCTACGGCGCCGGCGTGATCGTGCTGGCGCTCGCGGTGCTCGCGCTCTCCGAACGGCGTCCTTCGTCCGTCTCGGCCGGGTCGGAGTCCGCCGAACTGGTGGCGGCCTGCCGCGACTGACGATCGGCAGGCATGAACACCACCGCGACGACGGTCAGCACGGCCACGACGAGCACCGCCACGAACACCATGTGGAGCGCGTGACTCAGTGACGGCGCCGTGTGCGCGTGCCCGGCGAGGGACGCGTTCGCGATGGCACCGAATACCGCGACACCGACTGCGCTGCCCATCGACCGGAAGAACATGTTCGAGCCGGTGACGACGCCGCGTTCACGCCATTCGACACTCGACTGGGCAGCGACGAGAGTTGGCGTCGCGACCAATCCCATGCCGATGCCGACCACGAAACACATCGCGCCGACCTCGACGACGCTCGAGTCGATGCCCAGCAAGAGCAGCAGGGCGGTGCCGACGACGACGACGCTCGACCCGATGAGCCCGCACAGCCGGAAGCCGATGCGAAGATAGATCTTGCCCGACTGCGAGCCGGCAATCGGCCAGCCCATCGTCAACGTGGCGAGGGCGAACCCGGCGACGAGCGGGCCGTAGCCGAGCACGCTCTGCACGAACGTCGGGACGTACGAGCTGAGCCCGAGCACGACCGCGCCGACGCCGCAGGAGGCAAGGCTGCTCGCCAGCAGCAGTCGGCGTTGCACGACCCACAGCGGCAGCACCGGGTTGGCCGCGCGGCGCTCGGCGAAGGTGAAGGCGACGAGCAACACCGCACCGATCGAAAGGATCAGCAGGCTCTGCGGTGACGTCCACGACCACGCCTGCCCGCCCTCGAGAATCCCGAGGATAACCAGGGTGAGACCCGTGCTGAGCAGGCAGGCACCGACGTAGTCGATCTGCGGGCGTGAGCGCGTAACCCTCTCGCGGAACTGCCGCTGGATCATGGCCGCCGCGAGCAGGCAGAGCGGGATGTTGATGAAGAAGATCCACCGCCAGCTGACGTACTCGCTGAACACCCCGCCGAGGGTCGGGCCGACGAACGAGCTGATGCCCCAGACGCTGGCGAGATAGCCCTGCACCCGAGCGCGTTCCTCGAGTGAATAGACATCGCCGACGATCGTGATCGACATGGGGAAGACCGCGCCGGCGCCGAGACCCTGCACCGCGCGGAACACGATGAGCGGCACCATGCTCCACGCGATGCCGCACATGATCGACCCGGCCAGGAAGAAGCCGATGCCGAGGAGCATCACCGGCTTGCGTCCGAAGAGGTCGGCGAGCTTGCCGTAGATGGGTGTCGTGACCGCCTGTGCCAGCAGGTAGATCGAGAACAGCCACGGGAACTCGCTGAACCCGCCGATGTCCTTGACGATGGACGGCACCGCGGTGGCGATGATCGTGGAGTCGATCGCGACCAGGCCGGTCGAGAGCATGAGGGCGAGCAGCAGCGGCCCGCGGTCGGACCGCAGCCCGACGTTGCTGGTAGTCAGTTCGTGCCGTCCGGGTGCTCGGGGAGGTTGCGAGATCAAGTTTACTGGTGACGTGTCGACCGAGCCGGCCGTTGTCGTCGTTGGCAGTCTCAACCTCGATCTGATCGTGAGCGTCGCGGCGCTACCCGGACGCGGCGAGACGGTCGTCGGCACGTCGGTGCAGACGCTGCCCGGCGGCAAGGGCGCGAACCAGGCTGCGGCCGCCGCAGGCCTGTCGCCGTCGGTCGTGATGATCGGACGCGTCGGCGACGACTCGTCCGGAGGGCGGCTCGTCGACGACCTGCGCTCGCGCGGGGTGGACGTGTCCGGGGTGGGGACCTCGACGGAGCCGACGGGCACGGCGACGGTGGCCGTCGAGGCCGACGGCGGCGAGAACCTCATCGTCGTGGCGCCGGGAGCCAACGGCGAGGTCTCGCCGGCGGACGTCGCCGTCGACGCGGTGGCATCGGCGCAGGTGCTGCTCATGCAGCTGGAGATTCCGCTCGACGCGGTGGAGGCGGCCGCGGCGTATGCGAGCGGCTTGGTCGTACTGAACCCGGCTCCGCCCACGGAGTTGCCCGGCGCGTTGTTGGCGCGGGTCGACGTCCTGGTGCCGAACGAGTGGGAGCTGGTTCGGCTGGCGGGCCGCGCGCCCGCGGACGACTCGATCGAGGCGCTCGCAGATCTGGCGAGATCGGTGACGGCGCGCGACGTGGTCGTGACGCTCGGTGGTCGCGGCGCGCTCGTCGTCCCGTCGTCCGGGACGGTGTCTCTGGTGGAGCCGGCATCGGTCGACGTGGTCGACACGACCGGGGCGGGCGACTGCTTCTGCGGGGCATTGTGCGTCGCGTTGGCGCGGGGTGACGAGTTGCTCGGTGCGGTGCGGTACGCGGTGGTGGCGGGTGCGTTGTCGACCACCGGTGTCGGTGCACGTGGCGCGCTGCCGACCGATGCCGAGATCCGGACCGAGCTCGATTCGTAGGCTGGCGCGATGAGGGTGAGCAGCGTCGACTACCACACCGCCGGCGAGCCGTTCCGTATCGTGACGGGCGGCGTTGCCGAGATCGCGGGAGACACGGTTGCAGCCCGCCGCGTGAGCGCGGCGCAGTCGCCGGAGATCGACCGCGTGCGGCAGCTGCTGGTACAGGAGCCGCGCGGGCACGCCGACATGTACGGCTGTTTCGTCGTGCCGCCGGACGACGCCGGTGCCGACTTCGGCGTGCTGTTCTGGCACAAGGACGGCTACTCGACTGCCTGCGGACACGGCACGATTGCGCTCGGCGCGTGGGCCGTCGACGCCGGCCTGGTGCCGGCCACCGGTGACGGCGCGACGGACGTGACGATCGACGTTCCGTCCGGTCGCGTGATCGCGCGGGTGCACCGCGTCGGCGGAGTCACGCGCAGTGTCACGTTCCGCAATGTCGCCTCGTACGTCGTCGCGCGGGATGTCCGTGTCGCAACGTCGCGTGGCGAGGTGGACGTCGATCTGTCGTGGGGTGGTGCGCTGTACGCGTCGTTACCTGCGGCCGGCGTCGGCCTGACGGTGTCTCATGACCATTACCGCGAATTGATCGATCTGGGACGAGAGATCAAGTGGGCGTTGAACGACACACCCCTCGCACGGCATCCGCACGACGACCGGTTGTCCGGTGTCTACGGCACGATCCTGTTCGATGCACTGCCGGACGCCGGTGACGGGCCGGTGCAGCGCAACGTCACGATCTACGCCGACGGTGCAGTCGACCGCTCGCCGTGCGGATCAGGAACCGCAGCGCGGGTCGCGTTGTTGCACGACGACGGGTCGCTGCCGGTCGGGCGCAGGCTCACCCACCGCTCGCTCATCGACACGACGTTCGTCGCAGCGGTGGCCGACGTCGTTTCGGTTGACGACCGGTCCGCAGTCATCCCCGAGGTCTCCGGAATGGCCTATCGCACCGGTGAGCATGTGTTCGTGCTCGATGACGACGATCCCGTCGGGACGGGCTTCGTGCTGCGCTGACCTTGATCAACGCACGCGACCGCAGGTCCGGCTACGGATCGGCGGAAGGCAACTCATCGCGCGCGGTTGGAGGTTCGCGATCGCCGTGTTGCGGCCGTTGAACGCGACGATGTAGCGCGACGACGGCGCCACCGCGTTACGCGCCCAGGCCGATGGCGCGACGCAGCTCGGCTACGCCTTCTGCCTCGACGGGATCGAGCTGCCCGCACGAACCGCTCCGGCGTCAGCACGAGCCGGCGGTTCAGAGCCAGCTCGCCCGGCCGGCGCTGACGGCGTTGTGTGCCGTTGTCGACGTAGCCGACCTTGCGGCTCACGCCGAGCGACGCGGGGTTGTCGGTGAATGCGCCCGACGTGACCTCATCGGCGTCGAGATGATCGAACATCAACGCGCAGACCATCTGCCGCATCGTCGTACCGATTCCCCGACCCTGGAAGTGTCGTGCGAGCCACGACCCCGTCTCCGCTGAGCGCACCACGAGGTAGTCGGTCGCACTCACACCCTGCACCCCGACGATCTCGCCGTCGACGCGCACCGCGAGGTCGAGCAGCCACTGCTTCGGCGAGAACGACGCGCGCGAACTCCAGTAGTAGGCCGCAGTGTTGGCCGGCAGCCGGTCGCGCGGCGCGTCGGTCCACGGGAACGCAAACGGCATCAATGATGCTTCGTGGATGCCGTCGAGCGCGAGATCGACGAGCCCGGGGATATCGGCATCAGTGACTGCCCGCAGCTCGACCGCTCCGCACCGCAATCGCAACGCGAACGGAGCCCACAGGTCGTGAAGCTCGGTCACCGAGAGCTCAGCCGATCGTCGTCAACACGAAGGCCATCGCCCGTGCCTCGTCGCGCCACCGCTCGTAACGCCCGCTCGCACCGCCGTGCCCGCTGCCCATCTCACAGCGGAACACGAGCAACGCGTCGTTCGTGCGCGTGGCACGCAGCTTCGCAACCCACTTGGCCGGCTCGTGATAGCTCACCCTCGGGTCGTTGAGGCCCGCCGTGACATAGAGCGCCGGATAGTCCGCCGGCACCGTGTTGTCGTACGGCGAGTAGCTGCGCATGTAGCTCGCCCACGGCTCCTTGCGCGGGTCGCCCCACTCCTCCCACTCGGTCACGGTGAGCGGCAGCGTCGTGTCGCTCATCGTGTTCACGACGTCGACGAACGGCACCTCGGCAAGCGCGGCGGCGAACAGATCGGGACGCATCGTCACGCATGCGCCGACGAGCAAACCGCCCGCCGACCGGCCGCGCAGTGCCAACCTGCCGGCCGCCGCCCACCCGGACGACACCAGGTGCTCGGCACACGCGATCGTGTCCGTGAATGTGTTGCGCTTGTTGAGCAACTTGCCCTCGAGATACCAGCGACGCCCGAGTTCACCACCACCGCGCGGATGCACGAGCGCCCACACCACGCCGCGATCGAGGAGTGACAACCGCGCCGCGACGAAGCTCGGCTCGATCGCGTGCTCGTAGCTGCCGTACCCGTAGACCAGGCACGGATGCGTGCCGTCAGCAACCAGGTCGGCCCGGCGCACCACGTCGACCGGCACCTTCGTCCCGTCGTCGGCCGTCGCCCACTCCCGGGTCGCGGTGTAGCGGCTCAGGTCCGCGTTCGGAACGGCCAATTGCTTGCGCCGGATGCGCTCGCCCGTCCGCACATTCTCGTCGTACACGCCGGTCGGAACCGTGAACGACTCGTAGCTCAGCCGGACGAACGGCACGTCCCATTCGGGGTTCGCGCCGACGCGCACGACGTGCGGTTCGCTGCCGAGGTCGACGACGCGTGTCGTGCCGTCACGGAACAGGATCCGCAGTCGCGTCTGCGCGTCGGCCCATTCGTGGATCACCAGGTGTCCTGCGAACGGTTCCGCCGCAGTGATGCGCTGTCCCGGCACGTGAGGGACGAGCTCGGTCCAGTCTCCGGGGGCGTCGAGCGGAGCGCTCATCACCCGGAAGTCCTCGGCGTCGAGATTCGTGACGACGACGAACCGGTCGCCCCAGTGATCGATCGTGTACTCGAGGTCGTCCACACGCGGACGCACCAGCGTCGGCTCGGCCGTCGGATCCCCCGAAGGCAGTATCCGGGCCTCGGCGCTGGTCTTGCTGCCGCTCTCGATCACGATCCACTCGCGGCTGCGCGTCAGCGCAACCCACACGTAGAAGCGCTCGTCGAGATCCTCGTAGATCAGTACGTCGTCGCTCTGCGCGGTGCCCAGGCGATGCCGCCAGACGCGATACGGACGCATCTGCTCATCGGGTGTGACGTAGAAGAGGTGGGTGTTGTCGGCCGACCACGCGACACCGGCGGACGTCGTGTCGACGAGCACGTCGTCGAGTTCGGTGCCGGTCGCGAGCTCGCGCACCCGCAGCGTGTAGCGCTCGCTGCCGTCGAGATCGCAGCTCCACGCGGCGAGGGTCCCGTCGGGGCTGATCTCGAGCGCGCCGAGCGCGAAGAAGTCGCGGTCGGCGGCCTCGACGTTCTCGTCCAGCAGCACCAGGTCCGTGGCGGTCTCGGCGCTGCGTCCGCGACAGTGGATCGCGTAGTCGCTGCCGGCAACCGTGCGGCGCACGTACCACCAGCCGGCGTCGTGCACGGGGGCTGACTCGTCGGTCTCCTGCACGCGTGAGCGGATCTCGTCGTAGAGCTCGTCGCTCAGTGGCTGCCGTTCGGCAGCCCACGCGTCGTAGTGCGCGTTTTCTTCCTCGAGATAGGCGATGGTCGCTGGATCGTCACGATCACGCAGCCACGCCCACGGATCCTGTTCCTCGCCGAACGGTCGTTTCCAGACGTGCGGGGTCTGCGGTGCGGCCGGCTCACTCACCCACCGACCCTACCCAGAAGTGTGTACCGCGTTAGCCCGGTTGGTTCTGATATGCCTTGACGCATGGCCCGGCTCATCTACTCGGCAATCACGTCCCTCGACGGCTACACCGTCGACGCGGACGGCAGCTTCGACTGGGCCGCGCCCGACGAGCAGGTGCACGCGTTCGTCAACGACCTCGAACGACCCATCGGCACCTATCTGTACGGGCGCCGGATGTACGAGGTGATGAAGTACTGGCAGGGCGTGCAGGACGAGCCTGCCGAGGCAGACGCCGCGCACGACTACGCACGTATCTGGCAGGCGGCCGGCAAGATCGTCTACTCGACGACGCTCGACTCTGTCCAGACGCCACAGACGACCCTCGAGCACACCTTCGAGGCCGGCGCCGTGCAGAAGCTGAAGGACGACTCCGATCACGACATCACCGTCGGTGGCCCCAACCTTGCGGCGCATGCCCTGCGCGCCGGACTGGTCGACGAGGTGCAGCAGTTCCTGTCGCCGGTCGTGGTCGGCGGTGGCACCCACTTCCTGCCCGAAGGAGTGCGGTTCGGCCTCGAGCTGATGGACGAGCGCAGGTTCGACGGCGGCGTCGTGTTCCTGCGCTATCGCGTACAGCACTGACCACGGGCGTCGACCACGCAATGAGGCGTCGATCCGGTGCCGAGCCCTTGACGCCGCTGCGCGATCATGGGTCGCTGATCTCGTGGCCTTCGACGTTCCTGCCGAGCGTTACGACCGCTTCATGGGTCGGTACACCCCGAGCCTCGCGACGAAGATGTGCGATGCCGCGGGCCTGTCCGGTGACACCCGCGCGCTCGACGTCGGCGCCGGGCCGGGCGGACTCACGGTCGAGCTGAGCGCACGTGTCGGGGCCGAGAACGTCGCCGCCATCGATCCCGTCGAACGCTTCGTGGCGGCGTGCCGCGAACGTTGCCCGGGAGCGGACGTACGCCAGGGCGGCGCCGAGGACCTTCCCTGGGCAAACGCGTCCTTCGACGCGACGCTGTCGTCCCTGGCGATCGCGTTCTTCGCCGACGCCGACCGAGGGGTGGCGGAGATGGCGCGCGTCACCAAGCCGGGCGGACGCATCGTGGTGTGCATGTGGGACCTCGTCGGCGGGGGCATGACGATGCTCCGCATCTTCTGGGACGCCGTGCGCCGGCTCAGGCCGACTGCGCAGGGCGAGGAAATGCGGCCGGGCACCGCGCGCGGTGACATCGCGACCCGGCTCGAACGTGCCGGGCTCGTCGACGTCATCGACACCGCCCTGCTGGTCGAGGCGACCTACACCGACTTCGACGATTTTTGGGACCCGTTGACGTTCTCGGTCGGGCCGGCGGGTGAGTTCCTGCAGACGCTCGATGCCGGCGAACGTGCCCAGGTCCGCGAGTTGTGCCGCGAGTCGTTGCCGGACGGTTCGTTCACCCTCGACGCACGAGCATGGTGCGCCACAGGCACGGTCGCCGTGCCCTGAGCCGTCCGACAGGATGGGGCCATGGGTTCGACGTTCTCCGCCGTCACCGCGCTCGCCCCGTCCGGCGCCGGCCGCTTCGACGCCGACGTCCACGAGGACTGGACGATCGCTGCCAAGCCGAACGGCGGCTACCTGCTCGCGATCCTCGGACGGGCGGCCGTGGCCACCGGCCCCCATCCGCACGTGATCGCGGCGAGCGCCACCTACCTGCGCCCACCCGAGCCCGGCCGGGTGCAGGTCGAGGCCGAGGTGCTGCGCGCCGGCAGGTCGGCCAGCCAGCTGCGCGTGCGCATGCTGCAGGGCGGCGCGGCCTGCATCGACGCGCTCGTCACCACCAGCGAACTGACAACCGAGGCCGAGCCGTACTGGAGCGGACTGCGACTGGCCGACGTCGCCGAGCGTGAGACGCTGCCTGCGCGTGCCGGGCACCTCGCCGACGGGTCTGCCGGTGCCGATCATGGACCAGGTCGACCTGCGCATCGACCCCGCCGACACCGGGTTCGCCCGCGGCGAGCCCAGCGGGCGCGGCGAGCTGAAGGGTTGGCTGGTCCTGCCCGGCGACGAGGCGTTCGACCCGATCTCGCTGCTCTACGCCGTCGACGCCTTCCCGCCCGCCACGTTCGAGGTGGCCGCGAGCGGCTGGGTGCCGACCCTGCAGCTGAGCGTCTACGTCCGGGCGCTCCCGGCACCCGGTCCGGTGCGCGTGCTGCACAAGGCGCAGCTGATCGACGCCCAGAAGGTCGACGAGGTGTGTTCCGTGTGGGACGGGCGCGGGCGCCTGGTCGCCCAGGGCACTCAGCTGGCCGCGATCCGCCTTGGGTGACGGTTGGGAACGAAACAAAAGGGGCATAGAAAACGCATGGATGAACAGAACCCCCCCAGTACCCGCGTCCTGTCCCGAACGCGCGGCGCGGCGAGCGGCGTCCTTCTCGTGCTGCTCGGCGCGTGGGGCGCGCTGGCGCCGTTCATCGGGCCGGCGCTGACCTTCGCGTTCACGCCCGACAAGTCCTGGCACTGGACGGCGGCCCGCGGCTGGTACGAGGTGCTGCCCGGAGCTACGGCGTTCGTCGGCGGCCTGCTGCTGCTGTTCGCCCGCAGCCGCGCGGTCACCGTGCTCGGAGCGTGGCTCGCCATCCTGGCCGGCACGTGGTTCATCATCGGCCCGGCGATCTCGTCCGAGGTGACGCTGGGCTCGCTCGGCCAGCCCATCGGCTCGAGTTCCGGGCAGCGGGTCGCGGAGACGCTGAGCTTCTTCTACGGCCTCGGCGCGGTCATCCTGTACCTCGCCGCGACCGCGTTCGGCCGGCTCTCGGTCGTGACCGTGCGCGACCTGCGCATCGCCGAGCGGCGCGAGGCCGAGCGGCGCCGGCTCGAGGAGGACGAGAACGACCGCCTCGAGCAGGAGCGCTTCGACCGTGAGCGGTACGAGCGCGACCGTCGAGAACGACGCGTACGACCGCGCGAACGTGCCGAGCCCGCTCGGAACGAATCCGGCAGGACACCCAGGTCTTCGACCAGCACGCGTCCGGGCAGCAGCCGTCCGACGAGCAGGCGACCGGACGCACCGACGACACCGCGTACCACTCGGCGCTCGGCTACCGCGAGGGCGAGCAGGCTTCGGAGTACAGCGCGCCCACGTACGGTGCACCCACGTACGGCCGGCACGACCCGAGTGTGCGCGGGACGACGACGAGCACCACCGAGACGCAGGGACCGCCGCCCACGACCGAGAACGCCGACCCGAGTGCCTCGGAGCCGCCTCGCTAGGGTGCCGACATGAACATCGGCATCGAGACCGGCACCGATGACACCGGCCGCTGTGTCATTCGGGTGTCCGGCGCGATCGACGTGCAGAGCCGGGTGGCCCTGCTGACGGCCGGCCGCGCGGCACTCGAGACCGATGCACCCGCGCTCGTCCTCGATCTGGCCGACGTCAGCTTCCTCGACTCGACCGGTATCGGCGCGCTCGTCGAGCTCAGCCACGACGCCGAGGACGCGCAGACGCGGGTTCGCGCTGCGCGCACCGTCCGCTCGTGTCGTGCGCATCCTGCAGATGACCGGCCTCGGCGACGCCTGGCAGATCGAGGACGACGCCAGCGACGACGACTGAACACTTTTGGCGGCTGGACCCGATATATCGGGCCGTGCCGCCAAAAGCGTGTCACGGGACGAGCTCGCGGAAGCGGCTCGCGTGGAACACCAGCGGTGCGACCTGCGGGTCGACCGCGAGATCGTGCACCTGCAGCACGACGATGTCGTGATCGCCGGCCGGCACCTCCTTCGCCACGCTCGTCTCGAGCCACGCGCTCACACCCGCCAGCACCACCGCGCCGTCGTCCGTACGGCGCCAGTCGAGGCTGTCGAAGCGCTGCTCGTTCGGGCCCGACAACCGGCGCGCGGCGTGCGCCTGGTGCGAGCCCAGCACGCTCACACCGAGTCGCGACGCGGTGCGCAGCGCGGGCCACGTCGTGGACGAGTGCGCGACGCACACCGACACCATCGGCGGGTCGAGCGAGACCGAGGTGAACGAGCTCGCGCGATACCCGTCGGCGTCCCGTCCACCTCGGCGGCCAGGGCGGTGACTCCCGTGGGGAAAGCACCGAACACCCGTCGTAGCGCAGCGGTGTCGTCCAGCGCGACGGAGCGCGTCACCGCAGCCGTCCCACCGTGGCCCTGACCTGCCGCTCGGCCAGCGGCGCCCAGGCCTCGAGTGCAGCCGGGTCGTCGGAGGCCGTGTCGACGAGGAACAGCCCCTGGGTCGGGCAGGTCGCGCCGATCTCGACGAGCACCGGCTTGAGGCTCGTCTCTACGGCGAGCGAATGACGCAGGTCGCCCCCGAGCATCACAGGCACCGCGGTGACGCCGGCCAGCTCGCCGGCGCCGAACCTGTCGAGGAACAGTTTGAGCAGGCCGGTATAGGTGCCCTTGTAGGTCGGCGTGGCGACCACGACGAGGTCCGAGCCCACCACCGTCGTCTTGGCGGCGGCAGCCCGCGGATCGGAACGGTCGAGCAGCCCCGCGCCGAGCTCGACGAGATCGATGCGCTCGTCCGGCGGCCTCGCCGGTGAGCCGCTCGGCGACCAGTTCGGCGGCGTGAAAGGTGCGGGACTGCGGCTTCGGGTTCCCGACCACGATCGTGACCGTCAACGTGCCTCCTTTGTCTATTTCATCTGTAGACAATACCGAGAGTACCTCGTGGGGTACACAGGAGGTGTGGTGATCGACATCCGTACCCGGCTCGGCGAGCTCGTTTTCCAGCGTGTGGCAGGCAGCGAGGGTCCGGCGCGCCGCGACCGCATCCGCGACGCCGAGGGCGAGCGCTGGTTCGCCGAGGACCGTCCGATCCGCGTGGTGCACGGCGACTCGGCGATGTTCGTCGGCGGCCTGCGGGCGCTGCTGCTGCAGTCGCTGCACCCGCTCGCGATGGCCGGCGTCGCTGCGCACTCCGGCTACCGCGGCGATCCCGTGGGGACGGCTGCAGCGCACCAGCTACTTCCTCGCCGTCACGACCTTCGGGGTCGAGGCCGACGCGCTCGCCGCCGTCGAGCGCGTGCGGCAGGTGCATCAGCGGGTGCGCGGCACGGCCCCGGACGGCCGCCTGTACGCGGCCAACGACCCGCACCTGCTGCGCTGGGTGCATGTCGCGGAGGTCGACAGCTTCCTCGTCACCCACCAGCGCTACGGGTCGCGTCCGCTGGACGCTGCCGAACGCGACGCGTATGTCGCCGACACCGCACGGGTCGCCCGCGCCCTGGGCGTGGTCGATCCGCCGGAGAGCGAGGCCGAGCTGGCCGATGCGCTGGCCGGGTTCCGTCCCGAACTGCGCGGCACGCGCGAGGCGCGCGCCGCGGCCCGCTTCGTGCTGCTGCGCCCGCCGCTGCCTGCCGTCGTGCGCGCGCCCTACGCCGCGCTGGCGAGCGCTGCCGTGGCCTCGCTGCCGGGATGGGCCCGGTGGCCGCTGCGTCTGCCGTACCTGCCGCTCACCGAGGCCACGGTGGCCCGTCCCGCCGGCGCCGCCGTCGTGCGCACGCTGCGCTGGGCGATGACGCCGGCCGAGCTGATCGAGACGGACCGCTGCACTCGTGATCATTCGGACACCCGCGACCTCTCAGGTTTCGCCCCGCGCCGCCGATGCGGAGGACGTACCGTTCGTCGTCCCGTCCGGAGGACCGCCCGCCATGCTGCGCTCGCTGCGCTCCGCCCTGTCAGGAACGGGCAGCGGCGACGTGCCGGGCGCAGACCCGCCGGCGGGTCTGTCGCTCGCCGCGTTCTTCGAGGGCCTGGTCGACTTCGGCGGCATCATGTTGGTGCGCAGCATCGATTCGGGCCGGTTCCTGATGGTCAACTCGTCGTTCGAGAAGTTCGTCGGCCGGAGCGCAGAGCAGATCATCGGCAAGACCGTGTCGGAGGTCTACGGGCCCGATGACGCCGCCACCATCCTTGCGCGCGACACGTCGGTCCTGTCCGGCGAGGTCGGCCCGCAGTTCCTGACGCTGCACGACAGCACCGGTGCGCTGCGGCGCTTCGTTGCGCACAAGTTCCCGCTGTTCGACCCCGACGGCAACCGCTTCGCGCTCGGCAGCATGGCGATGGACATCACCGAGATCTGGCGCGAGGCCGAGATCAGCCACGAGGCGCGGTTCGAGACCGAGACCCGGTTCCAGGCGGTGTTCGACCACGCGCCGATCGGCCAGATCTTCTCCGACATCGGCGGAGCCGTCACGTCCGTGAACGGGCCGATGGCGGCGATGCTTGGCTATCGGCCCGAGGAGATGCTGGGCCGCCCCATCCGCGAGTTCACGCCACCGGCCGAATTCGAGCGGATCCGTGTCGCGACCGAGCAACTGCTCGCCAACGAGACGCTGAGCACGAGCGCGGTGCGCCGGTTCTGGCATCGCGACGGGCACGAGGTGCCGGTTCGTGTCACGAGCTCACTGCTGCGCGGTCGCGACGGCACGCCGCGCTGGTGGGTGTCGCTGGTCGTCGACATCACGAACGAGGAGCGCGCCCGCGCCGAACTCGAGCAGGCGCACGACGCGGCGCTGCTCTCGGCCGACCGGTTGCGCCTGCTGCATTCGATCGCGACCGCCGCGAACGAGGCCATGACGCTCGACGAGTTGGCCCCGCGTGTGCTCTCGACGGTGTGCACGCATTTCGAGTGGCAGGGCGGCGCCGTGCTGCGCTGGGACACCGGCGCGGCGAGCGTGACGCCGAGTGTGATATGCCGTGCACGGCGAGCTGTCCCCCGACCGCATCCAGGTCGCGCCGCCGCAGGGTGAGCGACATCAGGATGCTCGACGCGCGCACCGTGCTCGTACCACTGCCCTATCCGGTACGCATGGCGCTGATGTTCCTGGCGAGCGCCGGCGAGCCGGACGACAACCAGCGCGAAGTGCTGAGCCTGGTCGCGAGCGAGACGGCGCGCGTCGTGGAGCGCGAGTCCGGCGCACGCCGGCTGCGCGAGAGCGAAGAGCGTTTCAGGTCGGTGTTCGACTCGTCGCCGCTCGCGATGGCGGTGACGCTCGGCGATTCCGGCACGTTCGGCGCGGTCAACTCAGCGCTGTGCGAGCTGTTGGGACGTAGCGCCGAGGAGCTCAGCAGCATGAGCGCGCGCGACGTCTGCCATCCGGACGACCTTCACCTGACCGACGCCGCCGGGGCTGCCGCGATGGCGGCACCCGACGGTCGGCACCGCTGCGAGATGCGGCTGCTGCACGCGTCCGGCGCGGTCGTCACGACCATGGTGTCGTTCGCCTACATGCAGTCGCCGGACGGGACGGGTCAGTTGCTCGCCCAGATCGAGGACGTCACAGCGCGTCGGACGGTCGAGGAGGTGCTGCGACGCCAGGCCGAGCAGGACGCGCTCACCGGGCTCGCGAACCGGGCGCAACTGGGCCGCATCCTTTACGAGATGGGCACCTCCGGCACGCCGTGCGCGATCCTGTTCATCGACCTCGACGGCTTCAAGCTGATCAACGACACCCGCGGCCACGACGTCGGCGACGAGGTGCTGCTCGAGGTCGCGGCGCGGCTGCGTTCGGCAGTACGTCCGTCCGATGTCGTGGCGCGCTTCGGCGGCGACGAGTTCGTCGTGGTGTGCAGCAACACGACCGGCGAGGAGTTCGGGATCGCCCGCCGCGTCAGCGAGCGCATCGAGCACCTGTTGCGCTGCCCGATCAAGACCCAGGACGGACCGGCGACGGTCACGGCGTCGATCGGAATAGCCGACGGCGTGATCGATCCCGAGGTGCCTCAGGAGCTGCTGCAGCGGGCCGATGCCGCGATGTACCAGGCCAAGCGGCTCGGCAAGGACCGTCGCGAGATCTACGACGACCACCTGCACGCCCGCGCGCTCGAGCACCAGCGCACCGAGGCGGCGCTGCGCACCGCGCTCGCCGACGACCGCTTCGTGGTGCATTACCAGCCGATCGTCGATCTTGCCGATTCGTCGATCCTCGGGTTCGAGGCGCTGGTACGACTCGTCGACGAACAGGGCCGCCTCGTCGGGCCGGACAAGTTCATCACCGTCGCCGAGCAGAGCGGACTGATCGTGCCGATGGGCGCGTGGGTGCTGCGTGAGAGCTGCCGCACCATTGCGTGGCTGCGCGAGCAGACCGGCCGTCCGTACACGGTCTCGGTCAACATCGCTGCGCGGCAGGCGGCCCGGGCCGATCTCGCGGCGACGGTGCGTGGCGCACTGCATGCATCGGGGCTGCCGGAGTCGGCCCTGACGCTCGAGCTGACCGAGTCGGCGTTGCTCGAATCGGACGAGGCGACGATCGGGCAGCTGATCAACCTGCGCGACAGCGGAGTGGTGATCGGCCTCGATGACTTCGGCACCGGCTACTCGTCGCTGACCTACCTGCGCCGGTTCCCGGTGTCGCACCTCAAGGTCGATCGTTCGTTCGTGTCCGGCATGGAGTTCGAGCCGGACGATCACGCGATCGTGCGCGCGGTGACCAGCCTGGCATCCGAACTCGGGCTCACCTGGATCGCCGAAGGGGTCGAGACCGTCGCCCAGCGCGATCTGCTCGTCGAACTCGGCCCCGGCCTCGCGCAGGGCTACCTCTTCAGCCGGCCCGTCCCGGAGTGCGATCTGCTGCAGCTGGTCGCGCCGTTCGGTCGCACGGCCTGAACCTCGGGATCGGACGCACGCGCCGGTAGGACGACGAGGCCCGGGCATGCTGCCCGGGCCTCGCTCGATCCGTCTTTGCCGACCTCAGTTGTCGAGGGACTCCTGCTCCTTCTCGAGCGCGTCGGCCTTCTTCTCGTGCGCCTTCGCCTCGGCGCGAGCCTCGGTCTCGTCGGTCTCGGCCTCGCCCTTGGTCTGCTGGGCGTCACCCTCCGACTGGAGCTCGTCGTTGTCGGTCAGGTCGCCGACCTTCTCCTTGGCCGCACCCTTGATCTGCTCGCCGATTCCCATCAGTGCACCGCTTCCTTGGTCTTCTGCGCCGACTTCTGCGCCGATTCGGCACCGGCGGCCTTGGTCTGGTGCGAGCGGGCCTCGACCTCGGCCTTGATGGCCTTGAGCCGCTCGGTGCCCTTGTCCTGCTGCACCTGGCCCGCCTTGGTCAGCCGATCGTTGCTGGTGACCGTGCCGGCGATCTCCTTGCCGAGACCGACCACCTTGTCGAGCAGGCCGGCCGCGTTCTTCGGGTCGATCCGCGGAATCTGAAGCTGCATCCCTGTCTCCTCTCAGCTGTTCGTGCCATTTGTGCCTGAAAGGGACGTACCCACTCACACCGCCGATCATCTGCGGTGTGAGTGGGCCCACGGTGGGGTCAGGAGGCCGTTCCGACGTAGAACGCGAGCTTCACACCACGCACCACGATCGCGTTCGGCGTGTTGTTGCGCGGGTTGTTCACGACGTGGACGCGCCACGGGTCGACCGAGCGGTTGATGCCGTCGCCGGCTGCCGTAGATCGCGTTGTGCTGGCAGCCGTAGGTGCCGTACCAGTTCGGGTGACCGGTGATCTGGGACCAGGCGCCACCGTCACGCACCAGGCAGTAGTTACCGCTGTACAGCGCGAGCGACTGCGGCGAAGGATGGCGCGGAGCCGACACCGGGCTGAACGTGCCCTGGTAGCGAATGCGCACCAGGTGCTTGCGCATGGGGTCGCGCAGGCACAGCACCGTGTGGTTGGCCGACTTCCAGCACGCAACGGTGTACGTCGCGGAGTACCCGCACCACTCGATGTTCGGATCGACGGCGCCTGCGGACGCGCCGGAGCACGTGAAGCCGGAGATCGACTCGTGGCTGACGCTGTAGCCGGCGACCGGCGTCCCGTCCGAGTGCACCGGGCGCACCACGATCTGATGCGTGTGCGACACCGCCGCACCGGACGGGCCGACGCCCGTGACGAGTGCTGCGAAGGTGGCCGCAAGGGCGAACACCGCGATTTCCATGATGCGACGCATCGTTGTTCCATTCGACGAAGTGGACGTGGCTGAGGATGAGAGGCACGACCTGCAAGGTTTGATACCTCTGCCGGTCCACGCCTCTGCGAGCTGTATCCACTTGACGTGGCCCCGACCGGTTTCGTTGCGGACGCGAAGCGGTAGGTCGGTAACGATGAGGAGGCGACCGTGACCCTGGTAGCCCGCCTGCATGCCGCCCGTGACCTTCGTCTGGGCCACGAACCCGAACCGGTCGCCGGCCTCGGCGAATCCGTTGTCGCAGTCACCGCGGTCGGGCTGTGCGGCTCGGACCTGCACTGGTACACCGAAGGCGGCATCGGCGACGCCGTGCTGTCACGGCCGCTGGTCGGCGGACACGAGATGGCCGGCGTGATCCGCGGAGGCACACGTGACGGCGAGCGGGTGGCGATCGACCCGGCGATCCCGTGCGGGCACTGCGACCTGTGCCTGCGGGGCTACCGCAACCTCTGCCGCAACATCGTCTTCGCCGGGCACTCGACCTGCGACGGTGGGCTGCGCGAGCTGATGACCTGGCCCACTCGCCTGTTGCATCCGCTGCCCGACAGCGTCGCCGACGCGGACGGCGCCATGCTCGAACCGCTGGGGGTCGCCATCCACGCCCTTGACCTGGGCCATGTGCGGCTCGGCGCGCAGCCGGCCGTGATCGGGTGCGGGCCGATCGGGCTGTGCCTGATCCAGCTGCTGCGGCTCGCGGGCGCCCGCGCGGTGCTGGCGGCGGATCCGCTGCCACATCGGCGTGCTGCCGCCCAGCGCGCAGGCGCCGACACCGTCCTCGACCCGGACGATGACGACTACGCCGAGCAGCTGCACCACGCGACGTCGGGCCTCGGTACGGACGTGACGTTCGAGGTCGCCGGTGATGACGCGGCCATCGCGGCATCCGTGCAGGTGTCGCGTCCGGGCGCGCGGCTCGTGCTCGTCGGCATACCCGAGGATGACCGGTCGTCGTTTCCCGCCGGCGCCACCCGCCGTAAGGGGCTCACGATCGTCATGGCGCGCCGCATGAACGACGTCTATCCGCGAGCGATCCAGCTCGCGAGCACCGGACGGGTCGAGCTGGGCCCGCTGGTGTCCGACCGGTATCCCCTGACCGAGGTCAACGCCGCGTTCGAGTTCGCGGCCGCCCGGAACGGGTTGAAGGTCGTGGTCGAGCCGTGACCACACCGCACGAGCTGAACGGTCAGCCGGCGAGCAACCCGTCGTTGGCGACCAGCCAGTCGACGGCCTCGTGCACCGCCTGCTCGCTCGTGTAGGCCGGTGCGTAGCCGAGCAACGTCCTCGCCTTCTCGATGCTCATCACATGGCTGCGCTGCAGATGTTCGCGGCTGGCCGCAGCGTGCTCGGCCGTCGTCTGCGCCTCGAACTCTGTCCACGTCACCGGCCGCAGGTCTGCCGTCTGCCCGAACCAGCCGGCGGCAGCTTCGGCCAGGCCGCGCGTCGACATCGCCTGCGCCGAGACGACATGGAAGGCCTCCCCCACCGCCGCATCGCTGGTCACCGCGGTCGCGAACGCCGCCGCGACATCGGCCGCATGCACGTGATGCATGGTCGCCACGCCGTCGTTCGGCACGGCGAGGGGCCTGCCTTCGGCCAGTGCGCGCCACACCGCCGGATCGAGATTGCCGACCGGGTTGATCACAGGCCAGCCCGGACCGCTGATGTGCCCGGGGTGCAACACGACCGACGGCACTTCCGAACGCAGCACGATGCGCTCGATGGCGTCCTTCTTCGTGCCGTACTCGCCGTAGGGGTGCCGCTCGTCCGATTCGCGGGTGGGCGCGGCGAGCGTCGGGCCGTGCACCCAGATCGTCCCGCACATCACGAGACGTGCGACCTTTCCGTCAAGCCCGGCGACGAGCGTCTCGGCCGAGCTCGGCTCGAAGCACACCATGTCGATCACGATGTCGGGACGGGCGTCGAGCACCGCGGTGACGAAGCTGCCGTCGGCCTCGGCCGCGTCACGATCGATACGGATGGTCTCGACCGAGTCCCACGCGTCGTCGTCGCGGTACAGGTGTTGCTTGCCCCGGCTCATCGCGGCCACCTCATGACCCGCGCGCACCAGCGACGGGACGAGGTAGCCACCCACATGGCCGGTCGCTCCTACGACCAGTACGCGCATCAGCGTCCGATCTCGTCGCGCCACGAATGCTGCGGCTGCCAACCGAACAGCTGCTTGGCCCGGTCATTGGCCAGCAGCGTCTGGTACGTGTCGAGCTCGCCGCGGACCTCGACGTCCGGAAAGACCTCTTTCATCAGATCGACCGACGGTCGATCCATCACGGTGTCGTCGTTGGCGATGATCGCGACCGTGACGCCGGTCGTGGTCGCCTCGAGCGCGTGCCGGAACGCCGACGCGGCATCGCGGGCGTCGATGTAGCCCCACAGATTCCACTTGCGTGACATCGGGTCGGGCCAGTAGCTGGGGAAGGCTTCGTAATCCTCGCGGTCGAGGACGTTCGACAGGCGAAGCGCGACGAACGGGATCCCCGACCAGGCCGACACCTGCTCGGCCATCGCCTCGGCGACCACCTTCGACAGCGAGTACGTCGAGGTAGGGAACGGATAGTGCGCCTCGTCGACTGGGGCGTACTTCGGCGCTATGTCGAACGGCAGGCCGAGCGTCGTCTCGCTGGAGGCCCACACGACGCGGTCGACCCTCCGATCTGCTGCGGCGAGGAACACGTTCGTGTTCATCGCGTTGTTCGCGTTGATGGTGTGGGCCGCGGTGAACAGCTCCGGCGCCGGGATGTTGGCCAAGTGAGCCACCGCGTCGACACCGCTCATGATGTCGATCGCCTGCCCGTAGTCGGTCAGGTCGGCGCGGGTGAACTCAGCGGGACAGTCCGCCAGCTTCGGGGCGATGTCGGTGGCCAGTACGTCGTGACCGGTTTCGACCAGATCTCGCACCACCCATTTGCCTGCCTTGCCCGACGCTCCGGTTACGAGGATTCGCATCAGGCGATCATTCACCCCTTCAGCCCGGTGCCCGCGACGCCTTCCACGATCTGACGTTGGAAGAACAGGAACAGCGCGATCAACGGCAGCGCCCCCAGCAATGCGGCGGCCATCGTGTCGGCGTAACGGATCCCGAAGTTGCCCTGCACCGTGGCGAGTCCGACGGGGATCGTCATGAGCTTGGGATTGCTGACCACGAGCAGCGGCCAGAGCAGGTTGTTCCAGGACCAGATGAAGGTGAAGATCGACACCGCGGCGATGGCGGGCTTCATCAACGGCATGGCCAGGCCGCGGTAGATCCACCACGTGCTGGCACCGTCCATGCGCGCCGCCTCCTCGAGTTCCCTGGGCAGCCCGTCGAAGAACTGCTTGAACACGAAAACCGCGATCGCCGTGGGTACCTGGGGCAGGATCACCGCCCAGTACGTGTTCAGCAGGCCCATCCCGCCGACCTCGCGGAACAGCGGGACGATGAGCACCTGGATCGGGATCAGCAGCCCCAGCAGGATGAAGCCCAGCAAGGCGCCCTGCCCGCGGAACTTCAGTCGCGACAGGGCGAACGCCGCCATGCTCGCCGTGAAGACGGTCAGGATCACGATCAGCGCCGACGTGATGAAACTCGACGCGTACCAGTTCCAGATGTCGCCCTGCCGCAGGATCGACGCGAACGACGCCCAGGTGGGGTGGTCGATCCACCAGGTGACCGGCAGGTCGGCCGTCTCACCGTTCGGCTTGAACGCCGTGTCGATCGCCCACAGCAACGGGATCAACCAGATGATCGAGAACGCGATCATGACGCCCGTGCACACGCGGTTGAACAGGCGCGATCCCGAGATGGCGGTCTTGCTGCCGGCCTTGCCGACGGTGAATTGCTTCGGCTCGCTCGTCAGTGTCGCCATCGGTCAGACCCTTCTCTCGGCGCGGCGGGTCTGCAGGAACCACACCGCCGACACGATCAGCAGGAGGACGAAGTACACCGTCGAGGCGGCTGCGCCGTAACCGACCCGGTAGTCGGTGAATCCGATGTCGTAGATGTATTCGAGCGCGGGACGGGTGCTGAAGTTCGGCCCGCCCGAGGTCATGATGTACATCTGGTCGAAGACCTTGAGCGACGCGATGATCTGCAGCACGACCACCAGCGTGGTGGTGCGGCTCAGCAGAGGGATCGTGATAGACCGCATCTGCTGCCAGGGCGATGCGCCTTCGAGGGCCGAGGCCTCGTAGAGCTCGCGTGGGATGTCCTGCAGACCGGCCAGGTAGAGCACGAAGTTGAACCCGAGCGTCCACCACACCGTCGTTGCCGCGATCGACCACATCGCCCAGTGCGGGTCGCCGAGCCATTGCGGCGCCGTGATCCCGACCTTCTGGACGCCGGCGGAGGCGAGCCCGAGGGCCGGGGTGTAGAGCCAGATCCAGATCAAGGCCACCGTCGCCGACGGCAGGATGTACGGGGCGAAGAACGCCAGCCGGAAGAACCATTTGCCGTGGCTCGCGCGCTCGGCGAGCACGGCGAAGATGAACGAGAGGATCACCAGCGGCGGTGTGGTCAACACGGTGAACCACACCGTGTGCCACATCGAGTTCCAGAAGTCCGAGCTCTTGAACGCCTCGACGTAGTTGGAGAAGCCGGCGAACTTCCCCAGCCCCGACTTCACCAGGCTGGTGTCGAAGAAGCTCACCACCAGGCCGTACAGAGCCGGACCGATGACGAAGAGCACGTACAGGATCAGGAACGGCGCAAGGAACATCAACGCCGGCCGCGTGTCGTCGCGGCGCCGGCGCCTTGCTCCGGCCGAGGTCGGCGCTCGCGGCCTCCGTCGGCCGAGGAACTTGCGCAGTTGCAGTCACGGGATCCTCCTGCGTCCGGTGGCGGTTCGACAGTCGCTCATCAGGTCGGCGGTTGTGTCTTGGCGAGGACGCCGAGCTTCTGTTTCATCTGGTTCAGCCCGGACTGCGGCGAGGCGACACCGGACATGACCGCGCCGATCGTGCCGCCGACGATGTTCTCGAAATCGGAGCCGGAGCCGGAGTACCAGGCGTCGGGGTCGTAGACCGCTGCATCGGCTGCGGACGCGTAGTTCGACTGCGGGGTGAGCTTCGCGTACGCCGAACTGTTCCGGTAGGGCAGCCACGCCGGGATGTGCCCGCCGGCGGCCCAGGTCGCGCTCTGGTCGAGCATCGACCGGATGAAGGTCAAGGAGTTGTCGAGCTGGGTGTGACTGCGTCCCGGATCCTTCGGGATGACCAGGGTGTGCGAGTCGGCCTGCACCGCGTAGTTGCTCGCAGCCGGCATAGACGTTCGGGAACTTGGTCATGCTGAACGGCGTCTTGGCCGTCTGGAACGTCGTGATCTCCCATTCGCCCTGGAAGAAGAACCCGGCGCCCCCGGCGGCGAAGATCGCGATCGCGCCCTGGTAGTCCAGCGAGCCGGGCATCAGGTTGGTCGTGTTGAGCTTGCTGAGGAAGCTCAACACCTTCATCGCCTTGGTGTCGTCGATCGAGACGTTCGTGCCGGCCTCGGAGACGACGGGCGAACCGCCCAGCTGGCTGTACAGGGTCTGGAACACGCGCCACGGCGTGGGCGTCTCGTTGATGACGGCGATCGCGGCGCCGTACTGCCCGGTCACCTTCTTGGCCTTGGTCAGCGCGTCCATGAACGCCTGTTCACCGGTGATCGGCTTGAGCTGCCCGGAACTGTCGAGCAGGCCGGCCTTCTTGCACACGTCGGTGTTGTAGAAACACACGAACGGGTGCGTGTCGAGCGGGATCGCGAAGATCTTCCCGTTCACCAGCCCGGTCTTCCACGCCGTCTGGTTGAACTTGTCGGCGGTCATCCCGTGCCGGGCGAGATCGGACGGATGCAGCTCGGTGAGCAAGTCGGCAGCCTGCAGCGTCTTCATGCGCGTGAGGTGCGAGACGGCGACGTCGGGTGGCTCACCGCCGAGCGTGGCCAGCGAGAGCTTCGTGTAGTACGGGTTGCCCCAGGCCAGCGTCACCGACGACAGGCCGATCTTGGGCTCGGCCTTTTCGAAGCCGGCCTCCATCGCCTGCATGCGAACTCCGTCGCCGCCGCCGAAGAGATTCCAGTACTGGACCGTTCCGGGGTCGAGCGTCGATCCGGCGAGGCCCGCACCGAGGGGAGTCGAGCACGCACTCAGCGCACCCGTGCCCAGACCCACACCCAACCCCGCTGCCAGGGCGCTGCCGAGGAAACCTCGTCTGCTCACCTGGCCGCGTCGGGGACTCACCGGCGAGTCGTCCATGTCGCTTTCCTTCCTCTCACCCGGTGCGCTCACCGCGCGTCGAGCACAGTCCACGACTGCGCAGGCAGCGTCAGCCGGGTGATTCCGTCGCTCGTCTTGGGCTGCTCCAACGCACGGGGACGCGCTGCCTCGGCGGCGCTGCCGCCCTGCAACGGACCGGTCTCGTCGCCGACGATCGTGTGCACGCGTACCGAGTCCCACTCGCCGAAGGGTTGGTGGTTCACGTCCACCTGCACGGCGACGTCGGCGCGGTTGGTGAGGAACAGACTGGTGGCGCCGGCGCTCGTCGGTCGTCGCGGCGGCCGCGAGCACAGGGACGTCGCCGTAGCGCGAGGTGGCGAGCTCGCCGCAGTCGACTTGCGTGATGAGGCTGCGACCGCCGCGGGCGCGCCGGATGGTCTCGGCGATCGGGTAGTAGATGGCCTGGCGCCACGCCGGTCCGCCGGCCTGCGTCATGATCGGCGCGATCACGTTGACCAGCTGTGCGAAGCACCCGACGCCCACCCGGTCGGCGTGGTTGATCAGGCTGCTGAGCAGATCACCGACGACCACAGCGTCGACCGTGCTGTACACGTCTTCGATGCGAGGGCCGGAGACGTCGATGTCGGTGTTCGCCGTGCCGGCGAATCGTGACTGGTACCAGACGTTCCACTCGTCGAAGGAGATCCGCAGCCGCTTGCGACTGTGCTTGCGCGCGGCGACGGCATCGACGGTGGCGACGACGTCGTCGATGAAGCGGTCCATAGCCGCGCCCGAGGCGAGGAAACTGGCCCGGTCGCCGTCGAGTTCCTCGTAGTACGCGTGCATCGACACGTAGTCGACCGCGTCGAAGGTGTGCTCGAGCACGGTCGACTCCCAGTACCCGAACGTGTCCATCCAGTGGCCTGAGCTGCCGCAGGCGACCAGTTCGATCGAGGGATCGACGAGGCGCATCGCGTTGGCGGCCTGCAAAGCGAGCCGACCGTACTCGTCGGCGCTCATGTGTCCGGTCTGCCAGGGGCCGTCCATCTCGTTGCCCAGGCACCAGAGCTTCACGCCGTACGGGTCGGCCGACCCGTTGGTGCGGCGCAGATCGCTGAACTGCGTGCCGCCGGGGACGTTGCAGTACTCGACGAGGTGAGCGGCGTCGAGAATGCTGCCGGTGCCGAGGTTGACCGCCATCATCGGCTCGATGTCCAGCCGATCGGCCCACCGCAGGAAGTCGTCGGTGCCGACCTGGTTGGTCTCGATCGAGCGCCAGGCGAGATCGAGCCGACGAGGGCGGTCCTCCTTGGGCCCGATGCCGTCGCGCCACTGGTAGCCGGACACGAAGTTGCCGCCGGGGTACCGCACGACGGTGACGCCCAACTCGCGGACGAGGTCGGCGACGTCACCCCGGAAACCGAACTCGTCGGCCGTCTCGTGGTCGGGCTCGTAGATGCCGGTGTACACGCACCGGCCCATGTGCTCGACGAACGATCCGAACAAGCGGTCGTCGATCGAGCCGCGGTGGCGCTGAGGATCGATCGAGACCGTGCAGGGGGACGCGTCGGGTGTGCTGGACGTCATGCGGATTCCGGTTCCTCCAGGGTCGGGGCCCATTACCGCGCGCTGTGCTGTCGCGGGCGACCGCCTTGTGCCAGTGTGACCTGTTTGACACTGTATGTGTGAACGCTAACATCCTGGTCAAGAGCCGAACAGGAGAAGCGATGACACAGTCCGGGCCCGCGGCCGAGCTCTGGTTCCTGACCGGAAGTCAGCCCCTGTACGGCCCCGAGGTGCTCGACCAGGTCGCGTCGCAGTCGCAGTCGATCGCGAAACTGCTCGACGACGCGGAGGCGCTGTCGGTCCCGATCGTGTGGAAGGACGTGCTCACCGAGCCCGCGACGATCCTCGAGGAGATGCGCGCGGCCAACGCCTCGGCATCGTGCGTCGGCGTCATCGCCTGGATGCACACGTTCTCGCCGGCCAAGATGTGGATCGCGGGCCTCGACGCACTGCAGAAGCCGCTGCTACACCTGCACACTCAGCTCAACCGCGAACTGCCATGGGCCACGATCGACATGGACTTCATGAATCTGAACCAGGCGGCGCACGGCGACCGCGAGTTCGGGTACGTGCAGACGCGGCTCGGCGTCGCGCGCAAGACCGTCGCCGGCCATGTGTCGGACGCGACGGTGATCCGCCGGATCGACGACTGGGCCCGCAGTGCGCTCGGACTCGCGCATCTGCGCTCACTCAAGCTCGCCCGGTTCGGCGACAACATGCGCAACGTCGCGGTGACCGAAGGCGACAAGGTCGAGGCCCAGCTGCGCTTCGGCGTCTCGGTCAACACCTACGGCGTCAACGACCTCGCCGACGCGGTCGGTGCCGCGAGCGACGGCGACATCGGCGACATCGTGGATGACTACCTGGTGAGCTACGACGTCGTGCCCGAGCTACGTCCCGACGGCCAGCGGCACGAGTCCCTGCGCTACGCCGCACGGCTCGAGGCCGGCCTCAGCGCCTTCCTCGGCGACGGGGGCTTCGGCGCGTTCACCACAAACTTCGAGGACCTCGGTGCGCTGCGTCAACTCCCCGGCATCGCCGTGCAGCGGCTGATGCAGCGCGGGTTCGGTTTCGGCGCCGAGGGTGACTGGAAGACGGCCGTCATGCTCGCGGCGACCAAGCGCATGGGCGAGGGCCGATCCGGTGGTACGTCGTTCATGGAGGACTACACCTACCACTTCGGTCCCGGCCCGGGACGCATCCTCGGTGCGCACATGCTCGAGGTGTGCCCGTCCATCGCGGCCGGCCGGCCCTCGTGTGAAATCCATCCGCTGTCGATAGGCGGTCGGGACGATCCGGTGCGGCTCGTCTTCGACGCCGCGCCTGCGCACGGCGCGGTGCTCGGCATCAACGACCTCGGCGACCGGTTCCGACTGGTCGCCAACGTGATCGACGTCGTCGCGCCGAACGAGCCGTTACCGCGCCTGCCCGTCGCCCGCGCCGTGTGGGAGCCGGCGCCGTCGTTGCCGACCGCGGCCGAGGCGTGGCTCACCGCCGGCGGCCCGCACCACACCGTGCTCACGACCCAGGTCGGGCTCGACACCCTGCGCGACTTCGCCGCGATGGTGCACACCGAACTCGCCGTGATCGACGGCTACACCGACCCGTACGAGTTCGCCGACCGGCTGCGCTGGAACCAGGCCTACTACCGGCTCGCTGAAGGTCTGCCCCGTCGCCCATGACCATCACCACCGGCCGTGCGGCTGCCGCGTCCGCGACGCCTCGGACGAGCCGAACTCGCGCGTACGACGAGTTCGGGTTCGACGCGCAGCACGCGGCGGCGCACGGTGCCGCCCTCGATCAGCGTCACGAGCCGCTCGAGGCCCTTCCGCCCGACCGCGTCGAAGTCCTGGCGCACCGTCGTGAGTCCTGGGATCAGGAATTCGGCCTCCGGAAGATCGTCGAAGCCGACGACACTGCGCTCGTCGGGGACGCCGATGCCACGCTCGTGGAACGCGCGCAAGACTCCGAGCGCCATCTGGTCGTTCGCGGCGAAGACCGCCGTCACGCCCGGCTCGTTCGCGAGTTTCATCCCGGCCTCGTAGCCGGAGCGCGACGTCCAGTCCCCGCGCAACACTTCGGGCGCGACGACGCCACGATCCTCGAGTGCGCGGCGCCATCCCGCCGTCCGCAGCGTCGCCTCGTTCCAGTCCTCCGGTCCCGCGACGTGCCACACCGTCCGGTGGCCGAGGTCGAGCAGATGTTCGGTCGCCAGCCGCGCACCCGCACGCTGATCGATCGACACCACGCACACGTCCTTGCGGAACTCGGCCTCGAGCGCGACGACCGGAAGTTCGCGCGGGAGTTTGCCGATGGCCTCGACGGCGCCGCGTCGCGGCGCGATCACGATCAGGCCGTCGACACGCTGCGCATCGAGCAGCGCAAGCGCGTTGGCGGCCTCGTCGGCGTCCAGTTCGGTCATGGACGCGAGCGCGACGCCGTAACCGCGATCGTGGGCCGCCTGCTCGATCGCCACGAGCGTCGAGCCCGGTCCGTAGTAGCGCAGGTCGAAGCTGAGCACACCGATGCGCTGCGTGCGGCTGGTGACGAGGCTGCGTGCGAGGTTGTTCGGCCGGTAGTCGAGTTCGCGCATCGCGTCGAGCACGCGATCGCGCGTCGTCGACTTGACGCTCGGGTGGTCGTTCAGTACGCGGGATACGGTCTGGTGCGACACGCCGGCGAGCCGGGCGACGTCGTGCATCACCGGCCGCCGCGTCGAGCCGTCTGCGGCCGTCCGGGCTGTCACCACGCGCTGGATCGTATCCGCATTCGCCCGCACGTCGACTTGGCAGCGGCCGTTTTCTACTCCGGGATGTGAACGTTAACGTGACTGACCGCTACACGATCGGTATCGACTTCGGCACCCTGTCCGGCCGCGCGGTGCTCGTACGCGTCGACGACGGCGCCGAGATCGCTGACGCCGAGCACGTCTATGCGTCCGGCGTGATCGACGAATCGCTCAACGGCACGCGGTTGCGTCCTGACTGGGCCCTGCAGGATCCCGCCGACTGGATCGCCGTCGTGCAGAACGCCGTGCCTGCCGTCATCGAGAAGGCCGGCATCGACGCGTCCGAGGTGATCGGCATCGGCACCGACACCACGGCGTGCACAGTGCTGCCGTGCCTGCGCGACGGCACGCCGCTGTGCACGCTGGACGAGTACCGCGACCGCCCGCACGCGTGGCCGAAACTGTGGCGACATCACGCCGCGCAGCCGCAGGCCGACCGCATCAACGCCCTCGCCGAGGAACGCGGTGAGCCGTGGCTGGCCCGCTACGGCGGGAAGCTCTCGTCGGAATGGGAGCTCGCAAAGGGCCTGCAGTTGCTCGAAGAGGATCCGGAGCTCTACGAAGCGACCGAACTCTGGGTCGAGTTCGCCGACTGGATCGTGTGGCAGTTGTGCGGCACCTACCGGCGCAACCGCTGCACCGCCGGGTACAAGGGCGCCTACCAGGACGGCCACTACCCGAGCGAGGAGTTCTTCGCCGCGCTCGACGAGCGCTTCAGCGATTTCGCGACCAGACTGCTCGACCAGCCCGCTGTCCGAGCTCGGCGAGCGCGCCGGCGGTCTCACCGACGAGGCAGCCGGATGGACCGGTTTGCCCAGCGGCATCGCGGTCGCCGTCGGCAACGTCGACGCGCACGTGACCGTGCCGGCAGCGCAGGCGATCGAGCCCGGCACGATGGTCGCCGTCATGGGTACGTCCACGTGCCACGTGATGAACGGCGACAAGCTTGCCGAGGTGCCGGGCATGTGCGGCGTCGTCGACGGCGGCATCAGCCCGGGTCGCTACGGCTACGAGGCCGGGCAGAGCGGCGTGGGCGACATCTTCGCGTGGTGGGCGAAGGTGGGGTATCCCGCGTCGCTCGCCGAGGACGAGTCGCGGTCGCCGCACGAGGTGCTCACCGAGCTCGCTGCCCAGCAGGCGCCCGGCGAACACGGGCTCGTCGCGCTCGACTGGATGAGCGGCAACCGTTCGGTGCTCGTCGATCACGAGCTGTCCGGTGTGATCGCCGGGCTCACTCTCGACACGCGCCCGCAGGACGTGTACCGCGCATTGATCGAGGCGACCGCCTTCGGCACGCGCCGCATCATCGACGCGTTCCGCACGTCGGGCGTGCCGGTCGACAGCTTCGTCGCCGCCGGCGGCCTCGTGAAGAACGCCTTCCTGATGCAGCTCTACGCTGACGTGCTCGGCCTCGAGATCTCGGTCATCGACTCCGAGCAGGGCCCGGCTCTGGGTTCGGCCATCCACGCCGCGGTGGCTGCCGGTGCGTACACCGACGTCGACGCGGCGGCCAAGGCGATGGGCAAGGTCCGTCCCGCGGTGTTCACACCCGACCCCGAACACCGTGCGGTCTACGACGAGCTCTACGACACGTATCTGACGTTGCACGACTGGTTCGGCACGACGACCGACGAGCTGCACAAACTACGACGGATCCGCAACAAGGCGAGGCATTCCTCATGAGTTCCAACGACGTGATCGCGCAGGTGCGGGCCGAGGTCGCGCAGCTGCACTCCGAATTGGTGCGCTACCAACTGGTGGCCTGGACGGCCGGTAACATCTCCGCGCGCGTGCCGGGCGAGGACCTGCTGGTGATCAAGCCCAGCGGTGTCTCCTACGACGAGCTGAGCGCCGACGCGATGATCGTCTGCGATCTCGACGGTGAGCGCGTCGAGGGCGAGCTCTCGCCCTCGAGCGACACGGCCGCGCACGCGTTCGTGTACCGCGAGATGCCCGAGGTCGGCGGTGTCGTGCACACGCACTCCACCTACGCGACGGCCTGGGCCGCGCGCGGCGAATCGGTGCCGTGCGTGCTCACCGCGATGGCCGATGAGTTCGGCGGCGAGATCCCGGTCGGCCCGTTCGCGCTGATCGGCGACGACTCGATCGGGCGCGGCATCGTCGACACGCTTGGGCAAGTTCCGCTCGCGGGCCGTGCTGATGGCCAACCACGGCGTGTTCACCGTCGGATCGTCGGCGGCCGCCGCGGTCAAGACCGCGGTCATGTGCGAGGACGTCGCCCGCACCGTCCACATCGCTCGCCAGCTCGGCGAGCCCCACCCCATCCCGGACGACGACGTCACCCGGCTGTGGGACCGCTACCAGAACGTGTACGGCCAGCGCTGAAACCACAGCCTGCTCCGAGGTTGCACTTGGAAGGACAACCATGTGGATCAAGGCTCTGTTCGGTGCCATCGGGCTGATCGCGTCACTGATCCCCGGTACGACGACATCGGCGACCACCTCTTCCGGCGGCGGTCAGCCGCTCCCCCGGTCGGTGCGCGGATTTGCCTCGACGCACGACCCGTCGATGGTGCGGCTGCGCGACGGCAGCTACGAGACGTTCGCGACGCACTTGGGCATCGAGATCTACTCCTCGCCAGACCGGGTGCACTGGCACTACCGCGGGCAGGCGCTGCCGCACGGCGCACCGTGGGCGAACGACTACCAGAACGGTGACGCGAGCGACCTGTGGGCGCCGGACGTGTCGTACCACCGTGGGCGCTACTACCTGTACTACGCGGTGTCGTCGTTCGGCTCCAACCACTCGGCCATCGGGCTGGCGACGAGCCGCACCGCGCTCCCGGATCGTGGACCGATCACGGTCTCGTACTCGCGACCGACACGAACAGCGATGCCAACGCGATCGATCCCGGGTTGTTCGTCGACCGCGACCACCGCTGGTGGCTCAGCTACGGATCGTTCTGGAGCGGCATCAAGATGGTGCGGCTCGATCCGGCGACCGGCACGCCGGCAGAGGGCGCGACAGTCCATTCCCTCGCGCAGCGGCCCGCGCCGGACGCGATCGAGGGTGCCTACGTCGTGCAGCACGGTCGTTACTACTACCTGTTCGCGTCCTACGACTTCTGCTGCCGCGGCCTGGATTCGACCTACAAGATCAAGGTCGGGCGGTCGAGCGCACCGTACGGCCCGTACGTCGACCGAACCGGCACGTCGCTGCTCGACGACGGCGGCACAGCGGTGTTGACGACGCACGACTACGTGGTCGGGCCGGGCGGGCAGACCGTGCTGCACGACCGCGGTCGCGACTGGCTCGTCTACCACTACTACAACCGGCGTGACGCGGGGACGCCACGGCTCGGCATCAATCCCCTGGAATGGCGCGACGGCTGGCCGGAGGTCGCGGCATGACCGGACCTGTCGTGCCGACCCGATCGGCACAGAGCACGCTGCGACCGATCGGCATTGCGGACGCGCGGATCACCGGCGGCCTGTGGGCTGATCGGCAACGCGTCAACCGTGAGGTGAGCATCCCTATCGGCAGCACGCGGCTGCGCGAGGCCGGGAACCTCGCCGATCTCGAACTGGCCGCGAAGTACGTAGCCGACGCCGGCCATCCTGCCGACCGCGATGCCTATCGTGGGCCGTGGTTCATGGACTCCGACGTCTACAAGTGGCTCGAGGCGGTTTCGTGGGAGTGCTTGCGCAGCGACTCCGACACCGACGAGTTGCGGGATGAGCTCGAACTGTTCAGCAAGGCGATCGAGGCTGCCCAGCACGACGACGGCTATGTGAACAGCTACGTGCAGGTGACCCGCGCGGGCCGTGACCGGTACCGCGACCTGGTGATGGGCCACGAGCACTACTGCTTCGGCCATCTCGTGCAGGCGGCGGTCGCCGCGCATCGCCTGCTCGGTGACTGCGTGCTGTGGCGGGTGGCGCTGCGTGCGGCGGACCATCTCGTCGCGACGTTCGGCCCGCACGCCAACACCGGTCTCGACGGCCACCCGGTGATCGAGATGGCTCTCATCGAGCTGTACCGCGAGACCGGTCACGAGGCGTATCTCGACCTGGCGCAGCACTTCATCGAGGCGCGGGGGCACGGCACCATCCGCGGACGCGGTCGCGAGCCGATCTACTTCTCCGACCGGGTGCCGGTGCGCGACGCAGTCGTCCCCGAAGGCCACGCCGTGCGCGCGGTGTATCTCGCGGCCGGCGCGAGCGACCTCGCCGCCGAGCGCGCGGACGACTCGCTCGCCGCGGCGCTCGACCGGCAATGGGACGCCATGACCGCCACGAAGCAGTACGTCACCGGCGGCCTCGGCTCCCGCTGGGACGGCGAGGCCTTCGGCGATCCCTACGAGCTGCCACCCGATGTCGCCTACGCGGAGACGTGCGCATCGATCGGCGCGGTGCAGTGGGCGTGGCGGCGACTGCTGGCAACCGGCGACGTGCGGTTCGCCGACAGCATCGAACAGCTCCTGCTCAACGGTTTCCTGAGCGGAGTGTCGTTGTCGGGCGAGGCGTTCTTCTACGTCAACGCGCTACAGGTGCGCAGCGACGCGGTGCCCGACGACCACAGGCAACCGGTGAACGGTCGTCAGCAGTGGTTCCAGACGGCCTGCTGCCCCCCGAACGTGATGCGCACGCTCGCGCAGCTGTCGGGCTATCTCGCCACCGGCGACGCAGCCGGCGTGCAGCTGCATCAATACGCGACGAGCGAGATCGGCGCCGCCGGACGTTGTCTGCAGGTCACGACCGACTACCCGTGGGACGGCCGGATCGAGGTGGTCGTCGAGGCCACCGACGGCGACGAGTGGACCCTCGCGCTGCGCGTTCCGGCGTGGTGCACCGGTGCGACACTCACCGATCCGGACGGCCACACGAGGCGGGTCGAACCGGGCTACGCAACAGTGCATCGCCGGTGGCAGCACGGTGAGCGCGTCGTGCTCGACCTGCCCATGCCCGTTCGGCTGATCGAGGCACATCACCGGGTCGACGCGGTGCGCGGGTGCCGGGCCATCGCGCGTGGCCCGCTCGTCTACGCCGTCGAGCAGGTGGACGTGGCCGGCGGGGTCGCGGTCGACGATCTCACCCTCTCGCCCGCCGACGCCGGCTCGCTGGAGGCCCGCTGGGACGCGGACCTGCTCGACGGCTGCGTCACCGTGCGCGGCAACGGCTTCACGGCCGTCCCGTACTGCCTGTGGGCCAATCGCGAGGTCGGGCCCATGCGGGTGTGGGTGCCGCTCGGCTCTGCCGCCGAATCCTCACCGGGTCGTGCGACGTGACGCGCAGAGCGTTTGGCGCGCTCGCCGGCGCCGCCGTGCTCGCGCTGACCGCGTGCACGGGTGCCGGCACGCTTCCCGCTCCGTCGATCACCGGTGCGGGCTTCGGCGTCGACGCGAAAGGCACCGTCGAGCTGTGGGTGCGGGCAGCGACGCAGGCTGCGTCGGCCCCCATCGTTGCGGCGTTCAACAAGACGCATCACGACGTGCAGGTGCACATGACCGCCATCCCCGACACGCAGTACGTCACGAAACTGGCGACCGCGATCCGGGGCCGGTCGGTGCCCGACGTCGTCGACATCGACGACATCAACTCGACCTTGCTCGCCTATCACGAAGCGCTCACGGATATCACGCCGCTGGTGAACGCGCTGCCGTACAAGAAGGAGTTGAGCCCGGCCCACCTCAACCTCGCCACGTATCACGGACGCCACTACGCCGTCCCCTTCGCCGCCGACATCAGCGTCCTCTACTACAACAAGACTCTCTTCCGGAAGGCCGGGCTCGACCCCGACAAGCCGCCGACCACGCTCGACCAGGTCGTGACCGACGCCCGGGCCATCACCAAGCTCGGCCACGGCATCAAGGGCTTCAGCTTCGGTGGCGACTCCCCCGGCATCATGGGGTTCACCGCGCAGCCGTCGGTGTGGGCGAGCAAGAACTACCTGTTCACCGGTGACCTCGCCCATCAGAGCGCGCACATCAAGGACAATCCCGCACTGCGCGCCATGCTCACCGATTACCACAAGCTGTGGGCCGAGGGGCTGTCGTCGCCGTCGAGCCGCACCGAGACCGGCGCCACCTGGGGCAAGGACTTTCTGGCCGGAACGGTGGGGATGTGGCCGGGCAACGAGGGCGCGCTCATCGCCGCCGGGATCCCTGACTCGTTCGCCAGTCAGATCGCGGCCACACCCCTGCCGGGAGCCCTGCACGGCACCTGCGTGTTCGCGGGCGGCGACAACATCGCGATCCCCCGCGGCTCCGGCAACGCGAGCGGCGCCTGGGAGTACATCAAGTTCGCGCTGCAACGCCGGGAACAGGCGACGCTCCCGGCGTCGGGCTACACCCCGATCCGCGCAGACGTGGCGACGCCCGCGTTCGACAAGAAGTATCCCCGTACGGCCGTGGCACTGCACGCGCTGCCCCACGGCTACGCACCGACCACGCTCGCCTACAACACCGCGATCAACCAGGTGAGCGGGCCGTTCTTCCAGCTGTTCACGTCGGCCGTGTTCAACGGCGACATCACCTCGGCGCTCGACGCTGCCCAGACCAGCTTCGAACGGGCTCTGAGCCAGGCGGAATCATGATCATGCTCCAGCGCCGCAACCAGGGCCACCGAGCCCGCAGCCTCACCCACCCCGCGCGCACCGGCGCGCTGTTGGTCGCCCCCGCGTTCCTGTTCGTGGTCATGCTCGTGCTCGTGCCACTCGGGTTCGCGATCTACATCTCGTTGACCGACTGGCCGTTGATCGGATCCGTGAAGTACATCGGGCTGAAGAACTACACCACGATCGGCAACGACACCACGTTCTGGCACGCCACGGTGTACACCCTCGTGTACACCGCGATCGTCACCGGACCGATCTTCCTGCTCGGCTACGCGCTGGCAGTGCTGGTGCGCAGCAACCGGCGCGGCTCGGTGTTCTTCCGCACCGCCGTGTTCCTGCCGTACGTGATCGGGCTGAGCACCCTGAGCTTCATCACGCTGCTCGAGGTGCAGCCGAACAACGGCATGGTCAACGTGCTGCTGAAGACCCTGCACGTCACCGACGGCACCACGGCTTGGCTGGTGAACACCGTCCCCGCCACAGCAGTGGTGTGTGCGTTGGTGATCTGGTTCGCCGCCGGCCTGACGATGATGCTGCTGATGGCCGGCATGCAGGGCATCCCGGCGGAGGTCTACGAGTCGGCCGACATCGACGGTGCGTCCTGGTGGGACAAGGAACTGCGCATCACGATCCCCATGCTGCGCCGCACGATCGCGCTGAGCCTGATTCTCTCGGTGATCGGCTCGTTCCTCGCGTTCAACCAGTTCTACATCCTGACGCAGGGCGGCCCGGGCACCAGCACCACGACGGTCGTCATGTGGATCTACGAGCGCGCGTTCGTCGAACTGCACCTCGGCGCCGCGACCACGCTGTCGCTGGTGCTCGTGGTCGTCGTCGGACTGGTGAGCGCGCTGCAATTCCGGCTGCTGCGCGGCGATGAGGCCTGACGGTGAGAAGGACGAGACGATGACCACAGTGACCACCCGTCCCGACACCGAGACATCCGCCGCGCCGTCGCAGGGCAAGGTGAAGCGGGGCTCGCCCGCCGGCACCGCGATGTACTGGACGGGCGGCGTGCTCGCCTCCCTCGTGTTCCTCGTGCCACTGCTGTGGGCGGTGTTCCGATCCTTCGAACCGTCCTCCCGCATCACCGCGTCGCCGTCCTGGAGCGACTGGACGCATCTGAGTTTCGGCAACTACAGCGACCTGTTCACCGGCCAGATCCACCTGTGGCGCTACGTCGCCAACAGCCTGATGGTGTCCGGCGGGACGGCGGTTCTCGTCGCCGTGCTCTCCACCCTCGCGGGCTACGGGTTCGCGAAGTTCCGGTTCCCCGGACGGGGTCTGGTGTTCGCGCTGATCCTGCTGACGCTGATGGTGCCGTTCCAGGCAGTGCTGACGCCGCTGTTCCTCGAGTTGAACATCGTGCACCTCACCGACAGCCGGTTCGGGTTGACCCTCTTCTACACGACGTTCAATCTCCCCTTCGGCACGTTCGTCATGCGCAACACTTTCGCCGCCGTGCCGTCCGACATCGAGGACTCCGCGTTCATCGACGGGTGCGGCCCCCTGCGGTGTCTGTTCCACGTGCTCCGTCCGCTCGTGGTGCCTGGGATCGCCACGACCGTGCTCTACGCCTTTCTCGCGTCGTGGACGGAGTTCCTGGGCGCGTTGACGTTCCTCACCAACACCGATCTGTTCACGCTGCCGGTCGCGCTGCTCAACATCCAGACCGGCACGTACGGGACGCTGAACTACGGCTACCTGATCGCGGGCTCGGTGGTGGCGATGGTGCCGTGCGTGATCCTGTTCGTCGCGCTGCAGCGGTACTACATCCGCGGACTGGCCTCGGGCGCGGTCAAGGGCTGACCAGGCGGCCGGCGAGCCGGTCACGCAGCCCGGTGGCGCGCGCGGCGCGGCGAGTGATGCACGCGCGCACCGCGTCGGCCGAGCCGATCAGCCGCACCGCCGACGACGCGCGGGTGATCGCCGTGTAGAACGTCTGCCGTGTCGCCAGCGGCGATGCCGCGAACGGCAACAGCACGGTGACCTCGGCGAACTGGCTGCCCTGCGCACGGTGCACGGTCATCGCATGCAGCGGCGACACATCACTCAGGCGCACGAGCGGCAGGGTGACGGGCACCCCGCCGCGCCGGAACGCGGCCACGAGATCGTCGCCCTGCGCGACAACCACGCCCGTGTCACCGTTGAACAGGCCGTTCTCGTAGTCGTTGGCCGTCACCAGCAGCGGCTGCCCGGCGTAGCGCCCGTCCAGGCGCGGCGCGAGCGCCGGATCGTCGGCGAGCAGCCAACGCTCGATGGCGTCGCTCCAGTGCCGGACGCCGCGCGGGCCGAGACGGTGTGCGCACAGCAGGCGGTGGGCGTCGAGCGTGTCGAGCGACGCGCTCACGTCGCCGGCGCGGGCGGTCTCGATCACGGCACGCTCGTGCGACACCAGGGTGCGCACCTCGTCCAGAGCCGCACCGGTGAGCGGCTCGTCGTCAGGGGCGTCGTGGAACATCAGCCCCTCGTTGCCGGACGTCAGCAGGTCGAGCGCGTCGTCGGCGCGGCCGTCGCGCACGCATTGCGCCAGGGCGGCGATCACTCCGCCGGCGTCGTAGCGGTAGATCGTGCGCAGGGTGGCGACGGCGCCGTGCAGCGCGGTTGTCCTCTCGTCGGTCTCGACGAGGTCGCCGAGCACCGCGCCCGCCTCGACCGAGGCGAGTTGGTCCGGATCGCCGACGAGCACCAATCGCGCGGCCGGAGCGAGCGCCTCGAGCAGCCGCGCCATCAGCGTCACCGACACCATCGAGCTCTCGTCGACGATCACCACGTCGTAGGGCAGCCGGTTGTCGCGGTTGTGGCGGAAGCGACTCGACACGGCGGGCACCCGTCCGAGCAAGCGGTGCAGAGTCGAGGCCGACAGCGCGGCGAGCGCGGTACGGTCGTCGGCGGTCAGCGGCTCACCCGCCGCGTGGACAGCCTCTTCCAAGCGGGCGGCGGCCTTGCCCGTCGGGGCGGCCAGCGCGATGCGCAGGTCGGATCGTTGCCGAAGCAACACAGTGATCAGCCGGGCGATCGTCGTCGTCTTCCCCGTGCCGGGACCACCGGCGATCACCCCGACACGCGACGAGACGGCCACCTCGATCGCGCTGCGCTGGTCGTCGGGCGCAACGCCGAAGAGCTCGTCGAGATCCGCGGCGAGTGCCGCGGTGTCGAGATCGTCCGGGGTGTCGGCGCTGCGCCGCGCCAGTTCCTCGGCGACCTCGGCCTCCTGCTTCCAGTAGCGGTCGAGCCACAGTCGCGAACCCACGAGATGCACCGGCTGCCCGCCGGCCCGAGCGGCGACGAGCGGGCTGCGCGCGCACGCCTCGACCCACTCGGCGACCGGCGGCCAGTCGAGCTCGACCTCGACCGGAGCTGTGGACGTCGGGTCGGACCCGGTGTCCAGCTCGGGCGTCACGGTGTCGGCGACATCGGCGAGATCGAGCACGACCGAGCCCTGCCGGGTGCCGCGGACGAGGAGGGCGACGGCCAGCAGCACCCGCTCGTCGTGCTCGCCGGCGAGGGCCCCGAGCCGGGTCGCCACGTGCACGTCGGCGACGTCGAGCACGCCCGCCTCGCCGAAGTACTGCAGCGCGCCGGTCGCACGCTGTGCGGTCAGGTCGGTCATCACTGCCCCGGGGTCCCTGCAGAGTCGCGAAGTGTTCTTTGCGGGCCGACTTCGTGGGGTGTTCCCGATCCCCTGGCCAGCAGGTCGGACGCATCGGCGACGAGCGCGGCGGGCGGGTGCCAGGCGAACACGCCCGGCACCGTCCCGTCCCCGAAGCGCACCTCCGGGCCGCACATACCGCGCAGGAACAGATAGAGCGCGCCGCCGAGATGCTGCGCGGGGTCGTAGCCGGGCACTCGCCAGCGCAGGAACCGGTGCAGCGCCACCTCGTACAGCAGCGCCTGCAACGGGTAGTGGGCCTGCAGCATGGCGTCGGTCATGGCAGCTTGCCGGTAGTCCCATGCGGTGAGCACGGTGTCGGGCACGCCGAGCCGGTTGGTCTTGTAGTCGATGACGACGTACCGGCCGCCCGCGCGCACCACCACGTCGATGCTGCCCGTGAGGTAGCCGGTCAACGCCGCGTCGCCGAGCACGGGATCGGCGAGCAGATCGGCATACGGCGCCAGCGGATCGTCCGGAGCCAGATGCTTGCGCAGCAACGGCGCGAGGTCGCGCAGCCGCGACCGGCCGTTGGGACGATCGCCCCCGCGCAACGGCAGCTCGAAGTCGAGTTCGGCGAGCCGGTCGTGCGTCGCCACCTCGGCGAGCGAGCGGCCGTCGAGCAGCGCGAGTGGCGTGCGCAGAGCGGGCGCGAGGGACGCCGCGACCTCGTCGGCGTCGAGGTCGACCGGTCCCGACCGCGCGAGCTGCAGACGTACCTGCTCGCGCAGGCCGTCGTCGCCGGTGCTCGGGTCGTAGCCCTCGAGCACGGCGTGGACCATCGTGCCGAAGCCGGCACCCCCGGGCAGTGTCGCCATCGGCGAGACGACGTCGGCCAACTCGGCCGCGTCGGAAGTCGGCGCCGGCGTGTCGGGCTCGTCGTCCTTGTCACCGACCTCCGGCTCGCTGCCGATGACAGGCGCGCTCTCGTGCGCCGACGCGGTCAGGGCCGTGTACGAGGTACGCCGCCAGGTGATGTCGACGGTGCGGCCTAGCACGGCTGCGGCCAACGCGGCGGCGGGAACCTTCGTGCGGTGCCACGTCGCCGCGTCGAGCTCGGCGACCGCGGTGACGGCGAGGCAGCCGTCACGCGCGAACCCCGAGACGGTGCGCAGCGCGCCGGCATCACTGGGCACCCGCACGCCGTCGGCGATTCCCGCGGAGGGGTCGTCGGTGAACAGCAGCCGGTGCAGTGGGGCGTGCTCGGTGGTGTTGCTCGGTGCCCACCACGCGGTGACCTGCGCCTGCGCACGGGTCAGCGCGACGTAGAGCAGCCGCAGGTCCTCGCCGAACTCCTCGACGTTGTTCTGCCGCTGGTCGGCGCCGAAGCCGGGCGCGCTCGGGCCGCCGACGTTGCGCACGCGCCGCCCGTCGTCGTCGTGGAACAGCGGCACCTTCGCCGAGTCGACGTGCCGGTCCCAGCCGAACGGCACGTAGACGATCGGGAATTCGAGACCCTTGCTCGCGTGCACCGTGACGACCTGGACGGCAGCGGCATCCGAATCGAGCCGGCGACTGCGCTCGACCGACTGGTCGGTGGCGGCATCGGCCACGCGATGGCGCAGCCATTCGAGTGCCGCGGTGAGGCCGAGCTGACCGCTCATCGCTGCGGCGTGCACCGCCTCGCCGACGTGGCGCAGGTCGGTGAGCAGCCGCTCGCCCTCGAGCTGGGTGAGCAGGCGCGACGCCAGGCGTTCGTCGCGGCTGATCGTCTCGAACAGGGCGGCGACGCCGCGGTCGGCGTGCACCCGGGCCCAGCCGCGCAGGCGCAGCCCGAAGGCGTCGATGTCGTTGCGTTCGAGGTCGACGGCGTCCCAGCCGACGAACGGCGACACCGCCAGGCGCCGCACGCGCGTCGTGCGGTGCGGCTGCTCGAGCGCTTCGAGCAACACGATCCAGTCGGCCGCCGCCTGCGTCGCGAACACACTCGACGCGGTCCGCAGCACCGACGGCACGCCGGCGGCCAGCAGGGCGTGGTGCACGAGCGCGGCCTGCGCGTTCGTGCGCACGATGACGGCGAGGTCGCCTGGACGCACTGCGCGCGCCGGGCCGCCGTCGCGCGGTTGCAGCTGCGGGGCCTCGTCGAGCACCGTGACGACCTGCCGCACCACGTCGCGCGTGACCCGCTCACGTACGGGCCGACGGTCAGCCCGCCTGCGTCGCGCGGCAGCAGCCGGATGTTCACCGGCGCGGTGGCGGTGTCGAGGCAGCGACCCGGATGAGCGGCGAAGACGGGGCGTACGACGATGCGCGGATCGCCGAGTGCGGCGCCGCGGAACAGCGTGTCGAGACCGTCGAGCAGTGCCTGGTCGCTGCGCCAGTTCCGGGCCAGGGTCGCGCGCTGCTCGGCGAGTTCGGCGGCCTGCAGGTAGGCCTGCACGTCGGCGCCACGGAAGGCGTAGATCGCCTGCTTGGGATCGCCGATCAGCACCAGCGTCGCCGCGTCGTGGAACGCGAGCCGCAACACCTCCCACTGCACCGGGTCGGTGTCCTGGAACTCGTCGACCAGCACGGTGCGGTAGCGGCTGCGCAAGCGTGCGGCGGCAGCGGGTCCGGTGACCGGATCGGCCAGCGTGTCGCGCAACCGCGTGAGCAGGTCCTCGAAGCTGATGACGCGCCGGGCGCGCTTGCGACGGTCGACCTCGGCACGCACCGCGTGGGCGAACCGCACCCGAACTGCCGGCGCGCTCTGATCGGCTGCGTCGAGTTCGGGCACGAGGACGGCCTGACTGTCGGCAACAGCGGTGCGGGCGAGCCGCCGTGCCTCGTCGAGGCTCATCGTCGGCGCTGCCGCGTTGTCCTGACCCCACTTGCGCAGGTAGAGATCGTCGACCACCTCCGTCACCAGGTCATCGAGGTTCTCGACCAGCACGGCGCCGGTGTCGAGGTCGCCGGCTGTGCCGAGGCCGACGAGCATCAGTTGGCAGAACTGATGGATCGTCACGACCGTGGCCGCGTCGAACGACGCGAGCGCGGCGACCAGGCGTTGTCGGCGGGCGACGACTTCGATGTCCTCAGTCGCGGCGAGGTGGCGCAGCAGCGCGTCGTCGCCAGCGCGCGCCGCGGCGATGTCGACAAGCCCGTCGCGCGCGCTGACCAGGCGCTCGCGCACGCGATCGCGCAGCTCCTGGGTCGCGGCCCGTCCGAACGTCACCACCAGCAGTTCGTCGAGCCGCCCGCTGCCTTCGGCGACGTAGCGCGCGACGAGCGCAGCGATGGTGAAGGTCTTCCCGGTGCCTGCGCTCGCCTCGAGCACCGTCGTGCCGGTCGGTAATGCGCCGAACAGGTCGAAGTCGTTCACTGCCGCACCTCGGCCAGCACCAGCAGATCCCAGACTGATCGAGCGAGGGAGCCGAACTGCGTCGGCTCGTCGGGCATCGCGTCCGGTCCGCTGCTGTCCTGCGCAGTCAGCGACTCGAACGGCGCATGCCGACCGAACACGAGCACATGTTCGGGCTCGTCCCGCTCGGGGTCGAAGCGGTCGGCCTCCCAGGTGTGCTGCGCCTTGGCAAGCGCGTTCGCCGTGCTCATGCGCGGCCGGCTCGCGGCGTACTGGTGCGACGTCTCGAGCGCGAGCGGCAGCGGTTCGCGCAATCCCGCGTCGCGGATGCGGACGAGGAGCTCGAGCACACCTCGCGCCACCGCGGGCGACACTCCGTGCAGGTCGGATCGTGCGACGCCGTCGCGCGCGCGACCGACCGTGACGGCGCGCAGGTCACCGTCGCCGCTCGATGCGACGAGTGCGAGCAGCCGCACCCACGACGTCAACCGATGTTTCGCCGCCAGTCGCGAGTACACCACGGAGAGCACGACGTCTCCGCGCAGATGGGGCACGGTGCCGATGAGCACCCGGCCGTCGCCGAGCGCGACGGTGACGTCGACGGAGCGCGCCGCGATGCGCCGTTCGGGCTCACAGGCGGCGAGCAGGTCGTCGACCTGCGTGCCGATCGAGCGGATCGTCTCGCGGCCCAGCCGGCCGGGCGGCAGGAAACCGCGCAGGTATTCCAGATGTGCCGCCGTCTGCGTCGGCGTCCCCGCGAGACACGCGCGCAGCACCCGGTCGCCGATGGACCACTTCTGCAGCCCGTCGAGCTCGACCGGCAACGCGTCGTCGGGATCCTCGTCGCTGCCGCTGATCGCAATGCCGAGGCGTTGCCGCAGGAACCCACGCGCCGGATGTTGCAGGAAGCGGGTCAGGTCGTCGAGCGAGATCGTGTCGCCGGTCGTGGCGGGAGCAAGTGCTTCGGGCACGAGCGGGGCGCCCGGGACGCGATCGCCGGCCGCGGCGCGCGCGCCGGCCAGCCCGGACGGATCGAACGAGAACGGGGTCGGTGTGCCGAGCGCACCCGGGCGGAAGTTACGTACATCGAAGGGCTGCAACGGATGGTGGACGACGAGGTGGTCACGCGCCGGCGAGCCGTCCGGCGCGACGGCCGATGCATCGAGCGCGTCGAGCAGCTCACCGAGAGGCACGCACGGCGGAACAGGTGCGCCGGTGCGTGGATCGGCACCGGTGTAGGCGATCACGAGGTGTTCCTCGGCGGCGCAGATCGCGTCGAGGAACAGTTGCCGGTCCTCGCTGCGCACGTCCCGCTCGCCGGTGCGCGGTTCGCGCGCGAGCACGTCGTCGCCGTCGGCGATTCCTTGCCGGGGGAACGCGCCGTCGTCCATGCCGACCAGGCACACGACCCGGTGCGGCACCGAACGCATCGGCACCAGCGTGCACACCGTGAGCGTGCCGGTGCGAAAGCTCGCCCGGCTGGGCCGTCCGGCCAGCACGGTCTGCAGCAACGTGGTGATGTCGGCGAGGGTGAGGGTGATGTCCTGGTCGGCTGCGCTCTCGGCGACCTCGTCGAGTTCGCGGCGTACCTGGATCGCCTGCCACGGCTGGTCGCCCTCGCCGAGCGAGCGCACCAGCCCGTCGAGCAGCCGGGTCCATTCGCGCACGTCATGGGACTCGGTGAGCGTCCGTACCGCCTGGTCGGCACGGTCGACGAACTCCGCGAACCGTCCGGCGAGTTCGATGTCGCCGCTGTCGACGTCGTCGAGCGGCACGACGTGATCGACCCAGGCCTCGTCGTCCTCCATCGCCACGCCGAGCAACAGCCGGTCGACGGCGCTGCGCCACGTGCCCTGACCGATCGTCCGCAGCCCGTACGGGTCGCGGTGTGCCGCGTCGAGCCCCCACCGCGCGCCGGCGGCGACCGTCCAGACGCGCAGCCGCTCGATGTCGTCGTCGTCGAAGCCGAACCTGCGGCGCACCGCGCCGGTGCCGGCCAGGTCGAGCAGCTGGGTGGCGGTGACCCGGCTGGCCGCGAGGTCGAGCAGGTTCGCCAGCAGCCCGAGGAGCGGATTGGTCTGGTGCAGCGCGCGGTCGGCCAGCCGCACGCGGAGCCCCGCCGCGGGATGGGCTCCCGGCTCCTCCGCCATGCCGAACGACGCCGCCACCAACGGCGCGAACTGCTCGACGTCGGGGCACATGATCACGATGTCGCGCGGTTCGAGGGTCGGGTCGGCGGCGAGCAGTCCGAGGATCGCTTCGCGCACGACCTCGACCTGCCGC
>CAWAVG010000001.1:0-755189 GCA_963785425.1 uncultured Actinomycetota bacterium | reverse complement strand
AGGGTGAGTGACGCGATCGCGATTTATGTCAGCCGTGCGGACCGTAGGCGCGGATGAAGAACACGAGCGTGATCGCAAACGCGTAGATCAACGTCAGAGTGCGGATAATCGGCGAGGGCAGTAGCCCGGCTAGCCGGGCGCCGCCATAGCCGCCTACGACACCGGCAACCAGCATGACCAGCGTCTGCGGCCAGCGCACGGCACCGGCAATCACGAAGGTTGCGACCGCCGCTGCATTCGCCGCGCTGGCCAGCATGATACGCGGTCGAATTAACGCCTTGAGGTCAACCTCGCCCACCAATCCCCAAATCGCGACCATGACCAAACCGATCGCGCCGCCATCATACCCACCATCGATGCCAACCACGAACTGCGCGGAAAGCATGATCCCGGGGCCGATGTGAACAAAGCGCCGCAAAACAATCCCGGCCTGCCGACCGAAGGCCAGCGCCAAAGTGGCGAACAACAGTAGCCAGGGGAGCAGCGCATCGAAGGCGGCCGATGAAGTCCAGAGCAGGAGCAGGCTGCCAATGAAGCCGCCGATCAGAGTGGCGACTGCGAGATAGCCCCGCGGCACACCGCAGACCGGCCGCATGCCATCCCAATAGGTCCAGGCGCTGGTCACCTGGCCGGGAAATAAAGCAACGGTGCTCGATGCATTTGCCTGAACCGAGGGAATTCTTCCGGCAGCGATCATTGCGGGCGGCGAACCAAACGTCCCGCCCCCGGCGAGTGCGTTCATGGCGCCTCCGACGAAACCGCCGAGTGCCAGCAGGAGCAAATGGTCCACAGGAGAGCCCTAGTCGATCGGGGTCAGAACACTCAAGCCGGATGAGCGTTCAAGGCCATATGGAGAGCAGTCAATTCAGGGCGATGAAGTTGCTGCAAAGCTGAGCCGGAGCCAGCCTGGAGCAAGCCTGCTCCAGGACAGTTTAGGCATTTGCAGCCTTGAAGGTTTGAATGCATCGACGGCTTCGCTCATCCCAGCCCGGCAGCGATCATGCGCATTGCACTCGAGCGATCCTTTCCCTTGCCGTGCAATCTTCCAGCGGACATGGGCGCTCTGCTGGCCAAATTGGCTGCCCTCGAACGCAAGATTGGAGTTGAGGACTTGCCTTTGTCTATCCAAAGCGTGGGTCCGGAATCGAGCGGCGAGGTACAGTCGACCCGACCCGTCTTCCTTGCCTCGCCACTTGATATGCTGAAGCGCGAGGAAACGCCGGAGCCCGCAATGATCGTCTCCACCACAAACGACGTTGTCGGCTATCGCGTCGTCCGGCATCTCGGCCTCGTCCGCGGCATCACCGTACGTTCGCGTAGCGTCGTCGGGAATTTCGCCCGGAGCGGTACAATCGATTTTCGGCGGCAAGCTAGTCGATTTACGTCAGCCTCGCCGAAACGGCGCGGCAGGAGGCCTTCGACCATATGTGCGAGCACGCTGCCCCCAGGGCGGCGCCATGCGGTCATTGGAGATGCGCTACGACGCCAACGAGATCACCGACGGCATCGCCGAGGTCCTGGCATATGGGACTGCGGTCTGGGTCGAACCTGCCTGAGCGAGGCCGTTCCGTCTTGTTCGGCTCAGGGCGTACAGGCTAAGGAAGTGCGCCGGCGACGGCTCCGCAGGAGTGTAGCTCAATTTGGTTAGAGCACCGGTCTCCAAAACCGGGGGTTGGGGGTTCATTCCCTGCCCCCACTCCTGCCAGCAAGATTAACGGCTTATACCCGTCGTTGCCCGCCTCTGATTAGTCACTCCGGTTTGCGGTAAGCACCTGGTAAGCAGAACGGCGGAATCTTGGGCCGGTCACCCTCCTTCAATCCGATCGATCGCGCCCCAGCCCGGCCGCACGCTGATCGGTCGACCACTCCCCCCGCCGATGTGTATAAAAAGCGCCCGAAAAGGGGTGCCGGGGGGTAAATTGGCGGCCGGGGCGCCAGCTCCTCAGCCGGACGCGCCAGTTTTGCTTCCAGAAATTCCGGGTCACCAAACATAGCGACCGTTCGGCCCTCAGTTTCCTTTGGGCGTAGCCTTTCTGCGGGTTCTGCGCCATAGCCCGTGCGAGAACGCGCCTCTCTCTCTGACGCCCCGAGGGTCTGATGCCCCGATATTTTTTTCACGTGAGCGACGACCAGGGATGGACCAAAGATCATGAGGGGTCAGCAATTCGACAACGTTGCAATAGCGCGGCGAGAAGCCGTGAAGGCTGGAAAGGACATCGTTGGCCGTAAGCTGACGATGGGCAGTTCGCTGGACGATGCGCTCGTGGGGAAGGTTGTCGTGACCGACGAGCACGAGCAGATTTTGTTTACGCTCACCTTTTCCGAGGCGGCGCGTGCCAGCGGCTGACGCAGCATAAGATCAGCTAGTTGCAGTCCTCGGCGGAGAACTTGAGCCGGCACACTGTGGCGCCGCTGGCGTCGGTCGCGTGCGTCCCACAGACATCGCTGGCTAGGAAGTCTCGATCGATCTCTCGCAGCATCTCACCGGCAGCAAGGATTGCTTCACAGTGAGCCTCCTCGCGTCCGGCGAGCTCCACGCCTTCCGCATCGGGCAAGTCGTTGCCGTCGTGAACATTGAAGAAGTATCGTGGCATGGAGGAACCGCCCCTGATCGGGGTGGCCGGGAGAAACCCCAAATCACGTCGGCCTGCCATAACCTGAGCTAACCGGCGGCCAGTATTATGCTCGGGCCAGCATCCCGTCTGCTTTGGCTGCTCGAGCAACCTGATGGCAGGCGTCAACCATGTCGTCCTTGCGGCCGCTCTTGGCAGCTTGCATGAGGAGCTCCGTCGCGTAGGTCCAGGTCGAGCGCTGCTGAATGCTGTCCGGAAGGCGAAGGATCAATTCGCCCGCGTCGGAAAGCGTATGCAATTCGCGGCCGTCGCGCAGCCTTATTGGCATGGGCATCTTCTTGGACCAACTCATGGACGCGCGCACCGAAGCCTAACCTTGACCTAGGCGCGGATATAGCGGCTCGCGGCCGGCATTACAAATCGCTAGCTGAGGCGGGGTTTTGCGTTTGATTAGGCCTCAGCGCGCGCGATGGTATTTCAAAACGCCTACCGTACGTCAGTTTCCCTGCTTGCCCTCATCTTCGAATTGCGCAGTCATACGGGTCGGAATGCGGACAGGGCTCTTGATGGATTCGGGTAGGCCATATTGAAGACGCTTCCATACGCAACGATTGCCTGCCGCCTCATCCACTCGATCAGTCCATCTGCTTCGTTGGCAGCTTTTGCAGTTACGCTTGAAGGAGAGGTAGAAGTCTGGGAACTGAGTTTGGCGGGCTGACACCCACGATGATCTGAACTGCCCTTTTTCCAACTCGCATGTGTTTGTCAGAATTTCAGAAAAGGCGGAGGGCAGCATCCGTAGATCGATGTAAAAATGGGTCTGCTTTTCGAAGCAAGCGAATATCAAACGGCTTTTCTTCTTTAGGCTCATCTGTTGGATCAGAGTTTTACGCGATCCAGCCGCGACCCCGAAGAATACGATCAGAATGACCCCACTAGATTTTTTCATCTCTAGCCCTCATCGCGTGGCTTTTGCAGCGTCCCCAGGCCACCGCCTCCATATTGCATTACCTCCGGTTCGGCTGTCGACGCGGCCATGCCGCTTAGCAACCGCAAGGGGCATTCTCAGAGCACTAGTTCGGGAGTAAGGTCGGTTCTCGCAAAGACAGTTCATCTCGCGCTCGCTCCCATTCAAATCACCGCAGCATTTCAGGACCGGCTGCGCAATTTCCTCGATCAAAACGTGAGGCGCGTTCCCGAGCTCCGCCGCGTTTCGCCCGCCCCCCAAATCCTTGGACCAACTATCGAGGCGCTCCGTTACGAGCCGGAGGGAACACCCATCGAGGAGCTGTTTGCAACCTGTTACGCGATTCAATGGATTCGGGAAAAGCTAGCGGATGCGCATTCCCGCTTTCGCCCTGCTGATCCGGCAACTTTCCCCAGACGAAGCAAAAATCCTCAAACTCATTCCGGAAGGTCCTTACACGATGACGTTCAAAAGAACGCTCACCGAAGAAGGGGAGTTCTTCGGTGAACCGGACATAGAGTCGGATCAGTTTCCGAGCGCTTGCCTGGATTACCCCGGCAACTTGAACTTCTACATGGACCACTTGCAGGCGCTCGGCTTGGCTGGGCTTCTCCAAATAGGCCTGCAGGAACCACTCTACGCGGTTCAACAGATGCCGGGCGAGCGAAAGCGTCAGGTGGCTGTCCGTGTTAGGTCCGAGTATCGCCTGTCGGAGTCGGGGAAAGAGGTTCCTGAAAGCGTGCACGCGCGAGCCTAATGACTGATACAGCACTTTCATGTCGGGCGAACGGCTCGGTGCACCTTCACCCGGCGCCCACCAAAACTGCTGATTTTGGAGCTTCTGCATCCGCTCGTGGGCCCGCTGGAAACGAGTCGGGAGTGGATCAGACCCCGTGCATCAGTCAACAGAAGGATTGACGATGGCTTTGATGCAGTTTGACCGGATCTCGTCGGACGATCCGACGTTTGGCCGTTCTCGGTTTTTTGATCTCCGGCACAGCGAATGCCGAACCGGAGTACAGGCAACTACTTCTGTTACGCGACCTATGCCACCGGCCTCTATATCCAGGACAAGAGGACCAGTGTCACAAATACGCTTCCCCCGGAGTACCAGAAGTTCGCCCTGACGTACGGACCCGTGAAGCGGAATCGAAGCGACGTTGCCTATTGTAAGGATATGCTCAGGGCGGCACCTCACGTCTCTCCCGAACCCGGCCCCGAGCCTTGCAACTATACCCAACTCGAATATCGGCCTGTCCTGCCTCGCGAGCGAGCAAATTGGCGTCAAGCGAGATGGCGATGAATGGACGTATCACCGCGGGTTCGGCGAGCACGGCGTGAGCTTCTACGGCATTTTGCCGAGTGAATGGATTATGTTTGGCGGTCAAAGCTTCAGTGCTGGCTGGCAGTTCGAGAAAGGCACTAGCGTCAGCACCGGCAAATGCGAGAAGATCGAAACGCGGTAATCGATAGAACGTACGAGACCTTTCCCACAACAATCCCGAGCATTGTTGATTGGGATGCAGGTGTTCGGCGACCCAAACCAAACACCAGTAAACGGCAACGTGCGCCTCGGCACAGGTAGAGGCCATACGGGCCACCCCCCCGCCACGCCCCGGCGAGTGCGCAAACTGGAAGTCCGCGGGCGCTTCAACTCTGCAATCTTCAAAAGGCCAGGGTCCGGTGAGCACGCCTATTGCGCCGGAGCTGGCTTTCGGCCAAGACGCTCAGATGACCAAGAACGACGAGATCAGCGGACGCATTCTCGACGGAGAGAAACCAGTCGCGACTGTCAGAAATAGCGAAGTGTTCGCAGATACAGACTGGAGAGAAGGTTGGATTCATCCGCGAAGGTTTTGTATGCGACGTCAAAGGGCAGCGCCTGGTCTCGCTTAACGATCTTAGTTCGGGTAAAGCGCTTTCCGGAGAACATACAAAAGCTGCTCAAGCTTTGATCTAATTGCAAGTCAGTGCCGCAGCTGAAGCATCTTACCCGCCCAGAGTAAGTCGGACGAGCGCTAATGAACAAACGCACTTGCGCATGTCGTCTGTCCATGGACTAATGATATTGATGCCTCAACCAAACCGAGACGATCGGTTTATCCAACAAAACGAGGCATCAATCTTATGGCACGTCCCGATCTTAAGCAGGATACAAAGGCTTTCCTTTCAACACTCCGTCGCGCTGGTTCATCCGGTAATGGCGCTCTGCGCACCGCACTTGGCTGGTCCGAGACACGCTATTGGAAGGCACATTCGGCGCTGCTCGAGCTTGGTAAGATCCAGAAGGGCCGAGGCCGCGGCGGATCGGTGAGCGTCGCCTAGTTTTTCGTGCTTGCTTTGGGTGGTGGGCCGTTGAAATACCCGCCCTAAGCGGGATTAAACTCAACCCACGGGAGTGGCTCTTCCGCTCACCGTCACTCCGAAAACAACTTACCCGGTCGGAAACCGGCGGGGTTTTCCTTCAAACCTGCCGCTCCACGCGCAAAGAGAGTGAAGCGCGCAGCAAAGTGGGCCCGCCCTGCCGATCTCGAATTTCAATGACAAAATCGCGGCAGTCCCCGTCCGGCAGCTTGTCCCTGGCGATCTCGCCTAGAGTGGCTAAGGCCTCCTCGCGGGCGGCTTCTATGTCAGGCAATTCCGTTCCGGTATCGTCCGGCCAGCCCTTGCCGGAATCCGTAATGTCGAAGAAGTAGAGCGTCATTCCAGGTGCCTAGCGTATCAGGAGACGACAGCGAATAACCTAGGCTGGTCCCACGAGATAACTCGCCCAGGGCGGTTACTTGTGCTCTTCTCGGACGTAGGAGCAAGCGCTATGGATCAACCCGGCCTGCATGGACGCCATCGGGACAGAAACGGCGAACTCAGCAAAAAGCACGGCAACGCGCTGGTGCGCACGTTGCGCAAGGTCTACGGGCAGCACTTTGCCGAGGGATGCTCGCCTGACGAAAAGCTCAGCGACGTTTTGCAAAAACTGGACGAGCCTTCGCTGTCGCGGCTTGTGCATGATCACGAGCACCACAAGCTCTACCAGTTGATCGACCAGGCACCTGAAAGATGAATACGAAAGACACGCCCGTCCATTCGGGCTTCGCTGCTCGCGGGTGATCAAGCCGGGCGGCTAGGCGTGCCTCTCGCGTTCAATATAGGGACTGCTGTCCTGATTTGTGAGTGCAAGCGGAGGCAGCAGGGCTGCGTTTTATGCGCCGCACTGCCGCGTGCACCTTGATGGCCGGCTAGTTACCGCGATCCTCGTCCAGCCTATAGACACCTCGGGTGTGGGTCTCGATTTCGCTCAGCGCAGGCATTCGAGGGATGTGTAAGGGTCCATTTTTTGATCCCGTTCATGCGTTTCGCCGCGAAACCGTCCGGATCGATAGTGAAGTGCTCGGCTGGGTCTGCGACGATCCGGCCCAAGGAGCGTCCACAGCAGGTCCAGCAGGCTCCATGCCTTTCCGCCATCAATTGGCTTTACCCAGAATGTCCACTCTGTCCTCCTAGACCCCGCCTGCATCGCCCGGCGGAGGCGCCCCCTGATGCTCCGGCGCCGGGTCCATAGCGGTCGTGCTTATCAGGGAACGTGGAGGTTTGCACTGGGCTCAGGCGCTTTAGGGATCAAGCCGGCAAGGAATTCGGGATCAACTGCGATTTGGTGCAATCTTGGAGCCGGATCCGGGGAGGAGTTTACTATCGCTCGTTTCTCGACAGGTGATCCAATTACGGTTCAAGGCGCTGTTGACCACATTCTGCGCCACGTCACTAAGGGCGATGCTGAGAACCGAACCGCTTGGACACGCTGCGCCAGGCAAAACCTCGTGGCGAGACAGTTGAGGGGCTGGGTCATTCGAACCCCGCTCGCCGCGAGATTGCAGCCACGTGCTTCGAGCTCGTGCCACCCGATTGCAGTCAGCTTCCCATGGAACAGATGAAGGCGCACTCACGCGCTGAATGGGCCTTCCATCACTGAATGAACTGGGAATGTCGTCGATACAGGAGCTCTAGGCCGCTTTTAAAGAGCCTAGTCGATGGTTCCGAGATTGCGTCTGATGCTTTGGTCAATGTGCCAACGAGGTAGCACAGCGGCTGTTAGCGCAGCTTCGCTCCAAATTGACTCGAGCTCCTGCAAACTCCACTTGCTTGTACTTTTAAGGGCCTGGGCGCTATTCACCTGGGTTGCGGTACAACGGGCGGCCGCTTGAGGTCCGCTGCCACTGACGGCCCGGGATCCGGAATCCTCAAGGCAGCGTCAGACGGGACGCCTCGGGCCGCCGACGGCGGGGCGTCGATCTTCCCCAGCGGTGGCGCTTGCCCATGCAGCGACATAACCTACCTGTTAGGTCGCTTTCTTCGGGGGAAGCAGCTTCCGTTTGGGGGAATCCGGTGCGTTACACCGTTGCTGCGCGCGCTCTCGTCGCGCTCACCGGGCGCTGCGGTAGGCCTGGCAGGCTGTGCGTCCGCCTCCGGTTCCGGAGGCGCGGCGACGGCTCTGCCACGAACTCGGCCAGTGTATCCGCACCGGCACCGGGACCGGCAGCTGCCGGGACCACCAAACTCGTCATCGGCAAGGGCCGAGTTGTCCCGGCCCCCACCCCGGCAACATCCACCGGGTGGCGCCGGCGCGCAAGATCATCACCCGCCTGCCGGTCGGCCTGCACGAGGCTGCCGCCGCGACGCGCTCGGTGTCGGTCCGGCTCGCCTCCATCCGATCGATCCGGACCGTGGCACAGGGTCCCGGCGAAGTGGCCGGTAGCGGTCTGCCGTCCGGATCAGGATCAGCAACGCCGGCCGATCCTCGGTGAACCTCGGCAACGTCGTAGTCAACCTCAGCGATGCCAAGGGCCGGCCCGCAGTCGCGACCAGCGGAGCGCCCGCGATGCCTTTCGCCGGGGTTCTCCAAGCCGGTCATTCGGCGACGGCGACCTATGTGTTCACCGTCGCGTCCAACGACCGGACCGGGATCCACGTCTCCGTCGCATATGCAGGGGATGCGCCCGCCGTCGTCTTCGCCGGAGATGCGTCGTGAGTGACGATCTCGACGCCCAGCCGTCGCGCCACCCATTGCGCCGACCCTTGCGTCACCGCCTGCGTCACCGTCTGCGTCACCCGCTCTCTCAATCGCTGCGTCCATCGGTCACACCGCACATCAGTCAAGGAACCCTCATGCGCATTGCCATCCCGCGACGGACCGTCGCCGCTGTCGCCGCCACCCTGATGGCGTCGGCCGGTGCTGTGGCGCTGACACCGGCAACCGCGGCCTCGGCCGCTGCTCCTACAGGGCCGGGACCGATCGCCCAGCACACGGCGAACCAGGTGACCGCCGGAACGCGCTGCCGACCGAGCAGATCGACAACGGTGTCGTCTGGTCGGTCGAAGGTCGTCAACGGCATCGCCTATGCGGGCGGCGAGTTCTCCAACGTCCGGCCGGCCGGCGCCGCGCAGGGGACGAACCTGACGCCCCGGGGAAACCTCGTCGCGATCAACCTGAGCACGGGCGCCCTGGTGACGTCCTTCGCTCCGTCGCTCAACGCGCAGGTCAAGGCTGTCGCCGTCTCGCCCGACGGGTCGCGCATCTACGTGGGCGGTTCGTTCACGACCGCGAACGGCGCAGACCCGCAGCCACATCGCGGCGTACAACACCGCGACCGGCCAGCTGATCACCACGTTCGCCGCGAAGATGAACGGCGGCGTCAACGCCATCACCGCGACCAACACCATCGTCTACGTCGGCGGCATGTTCAGCCGTCGCGCGGGCAGACGCGCACGCGGCTGGCCGCCTTCAACGCCGTCGAACGGTGCCCTGCTCGACTGGGCACCGACCGCCGACAACGACGTCGAACGCGCTGTCAGCTGACGCCCGACGGCAGCCGGGTCATCGTCGGCGGCGCGTTCGCCAACGTCAACGGCGCGCAGGCACGCGGATCCGCCGCCCTCGACGCGACCACCGGCGCGTCGCTGCCCTGGGCGATCAACCACACCGTCTACAGCTACAACACAGCAACCTGGGTGGCGCATCCTGAGCCTGTCCACCGACGGCACGGCCATCTACGGCACCGCATGGAACTACGGCGACCCGAGCAACTTCGAGGGCATGTTCTCCGTCGACCCGGACACCGGCAACGTCAACTGGCTCGAGGACTGTCACGGCGACACCTACGGCACCTTCGCCATGAACGGCGCGGTCTACGCCGTCAGCCACGAGCACTTCTGCAGCAACGTCGGCGGCTTCCCCGACACCAACCCGCGCGCGTGGCACCGCACGACCGCGTTCACCGACCAACGCCACCGGCACGCTGACCAACAACCAGGAGGGCGGCACCGGCTACGGCAACTTCGGCGGCCAGCCCAGCCCGTCGCATGCTCAACTGGTATCCGGACCTGCCCGCCGGCACCTACACCGGCCAGGCCCAGGCTGCGTGGACCGTCATCGGGCAACAGCCAGTACGTCGTCGAGGGCGGCGAGTTCCCGACGGTCAACGGCACCGCCCAGTAGGGCCTGGTCCGTTTCGCGGTCCCGTCGCTCGCGCCGAACAAGCGAGGGCCCGCAGATCGCGGGACGCAGCGCTGGACCCCGACCCGCTCGTCACGTCGAAGTCGGCCGTGCGCGTCTCCTGGCAGGCGAACTGGGACCAGGACGACCGGACCTGACCTACTCGGTGCTACCGCACGACAAGAGCACGGCCACGCCGGTCTACCAGACGGTCACCGCGCTGCAGTTCTGGAACCGGCCGATCGATGGGCTGCGATCGACACCGGACTGACGCGCGGGCAGACCTATACCTACTGGCTCGCGACGACCGACCCGTCCGGGCAACGCCAGCGACAGTGACTCACCGTCACCATCCCGGCCGACGGCTCGACGCAGCCAGTACGCCAGGACGTGCTCGGCGCGGCGCCGACCCACTTCTGGCGCCTCGACGAGCGCCGCCGGCAGCGCCGACCGACGCGACTGGGCCGGCTACAACAACCTGGTCGACGGCCACACCGTCGACGCCACGGGCGCCAGCGGCGCGATCGACGGTGACAGCGACACCGCGGCCACCTTCGACGGCCAGCACGGCGTGCGCCGGCGCACAGGCCGCGGTGGCCGGCCCGAACGTCTTCACCGAGGAGCCTGGTTCAACACGACCACCACCGCCGGCGGCAAGATCGTCGGCTTCGGCGACACGCAGACCGGGCACGAGCAGCAACTACGACCGGCACATCTACATGGACAACGCCGGGCACCTCATCTTCGGCGTCTACAACAACGGCGTCCACACGCTCACCAGCCCGAAGACCTACAACGACGGCCAGTGGCACCAGGTCGTCGGCACGCTGTCGGCAGCGGGCATGGCGCTCTACGTCGACGGCAAGCAGATCGGCGCCAACGGCGGCACCACCGTCGGCCCAGCCGTACACCGGCTACTGGCGGGTCGGCGGCGACAACCTCAACGGCTGGCCGAACCAGCCGCGCAGCAACTACTTCGCCGGCAGCATCGACGAGGTCGCGATCTACCCGACCGCGCTGACGCTGCGCCAGGTGCAGACGCACTACACCGACAGCGGCGGCACGCTCGACGTTCCGCCGGCGCCGACCGACGCCTACGGCAAGGCCGTCTACAACGACGACCCGGACCTCTACTGGCGGCTGGACGAGCCCGGGCACGACCGCGGCCGACGCCTCGGGCATACCGGCGACAACGGCATCTACACGGCGGCGTGACGCTACGGCAGCGCCGAGCCCGGTGACCGGCGCGAGCGGCACCGGCTGTCGCCTTCAACGGCACCGACGGCACTCGTCGCGTCCAACCAGAGCTGTCAGCAACCCGACCGATCTACTCCGAGGAGCTGTGGTTCAACACCACCACCACCAACGGCGGCAAGCTCATCGGGTTCGGCGACCAGCAGAGCGGGCTCAGCAGCAACTACGACCGCCACGTCTACATGGAGAACACGGTCAGCTGGTCTTCGGCACCTGGACCGGCCAGACGAACACCATCACGTCGCCGCAGACCGTACAACGACGGCAGCTGGCACCACATGGTCGCCACCCAGGGCCGGACGGCATGAAGCTCTACGTCGACGGAGCGCTCGTCGGGACCAACCCGCAGACCCAGGCGCAGGCCTACACCGGCTACTGGCGGATCGGCGGCGACACACCTGGGGCGGCGCAGCAGCCAACGTACTTCGACGGCACGCTCGACGAGGCCGCGGTCTACGCCAAGGAGCTGACCGCCGGCGCAGGTCCGGCGCACTACTAGCGGCCTCGCCGGCCAGCGGCCGAACCAGCCGCCCGACCGCGGCGTTCACCGCCGGTGCACCGGCCTCGCACGCGCTCCTTCGACGCGACCGGCTCGACGACCCGGACGGCACGATCGCCGGCTACGCCTGGGACTTCGGTGACGGCACGCACCGGCACCGGCGCCACGCCGACGCACACCTACGCCGCGGCGGGCACCTACACGGTGACGCTCACCGTCACCGACAACGAGGGTGCCACCAGACCGCACCCAGCACGGTGACCGTCACGCTGCACCAACCAGCCGCCGACGGCCGCGTTCACCTCGACGGCACCTGCTCGCGTCTCGTTCGACGCCTCCAGCTCGACCGACCGCGACGGCACGATCGCCAGCTACGCCTGGGACTTCGGTGACGGCACCGACCGGCACCAGGCCAACCCAGCGCACACCTACGCGCGGCGGGCACCTACCCGGTCACCCTGACGGTCACCGACAACGGCGGCGCGACGGCACGGTCAGCCACCAGGTGACGTGGCCGCGCCGAACCAGCCGCCGACGGCCGCCGTTCACCTCACGGCAACGTCCGCCCGTCACCGTCGACGGCGTCGGGTCGCCGACTCCGACGGCACGATCGCAGCTACGCCTGGGACTTCGGTGACGGCACGACCGGCACCGGCGCGACGCCGGCACACACCTACGCCGCGGCGGGCACGTACACCGTGACGCTGACGGTCACCGACAACCAGGGCGGGACGAACACGTCGACGCAGCAGGTGACCGTCTCGGCGGTGAAGACCATCGCTGCCGACTCGTTCGCGCGCACGGTCAGCAAGGGATGGGACTCGGCCGACACCGGAGGCGTCTACACCGTCGTCGGGGCGAAGACCCTGCTGTCGGTGTCCGGCGGATACGGACAGATGACCCTCGGCGCGGGTAACGCGCCCACCGCCTACCTCAACGACGTCTCGGCCGGCGACCTGAACTGGGTCACCGATGTCACGACGAATGCGGCGGCAACAGGAAGCGGCGTTTCGGCCATCCTGATTGCACGCAGCACCGCGAACGGCAGCTACCGGCTCAAGCTCAGGTTGCTGCCCAACGGGGTGGTGAACCTGGCGATCTCGAGGACGGCAGCCAGCGGCGCGGAAACCGTGATCCGGGAAGTGACCCTGCCGGGCCTGACCTACACCACGGGCGATCTGCTTCGCGTTCGGTTCACAGTCAGCGGCACCTCGCCGACGACACTGACCGGCACCGTCTGGAAGGCCGGTACGACCCGAACCCGCCTCTCCCCAAGTGAGCGTCACCGACTCGACGGCAGGCATTCAGGGTCCCGGCTCAGCCGGCATCCAGTCCGCGCTGGCGAGCAATGCCACGACGACGCCCGTGAGCGTGATGTACAAGCAGTACACGATCAACGCGAGCTGATCCGGAGGGATCGCCCCCGACGTCGTGACGCGCGGAATCGGTTCTGCGGTGGCGCGTCGCGGCGTTGCTAGTCTGACGAGGTCATCGTGGCCGGTCGGTCGGCCGGGTAACTTGGTGAGCCCCGCCCGTTTCGCATGCGCGGTATCGACACGATGGGAAACTCGGTAACGCGGCTATGACCATGTCATCGGCGAGACCCCCATCAGTGTCATCGTGGTCAACTTCGGCTCGTCCCGGCTGATCGCCGACAATCTGCCGGCCGCCGGATCGACGGTCAGGCCGTGCAGGTCGTCGTCGTCGACAACTTCAGTAGCGCGACGAGCGCACGTCGATCACGGCGCTGTGCGAGGAACACGGGTACGACCTGTCGCCCGCCGGACAACCGTGGTTTCGGGGCCGGCAGCAACGCCGGGCTCGCACGCGCAGCAGCACTGGGTTGCGACTGCTTCGTGCTCCTCAATCCCGACTGCCGCATCGACGCGCGCACCCTGTCCGCACTAGACGCAGTATTGCCGGCAGGAGCGAGACGCTCTGGCGACCCCGCGCCTGGTCGGACCGGCGGGTCGTCGTCTTCGCCGGTTCACAGCTGTTTCTCGACAGCGGACGCATCAAGCGCCTGGTTCCCCCCGACGTCGCGACGTGGAGGTCGTCAGTTCCCGTCCCTTCGACGAAGCGGCGCGAGCGTGGCTGCCGGGGACCTGCCTAGCGCTGCATCACGATCTGCTGAGTCGACGTCGGAGGTTTCGACGAGCCGTACTTCCTCTACTGGGAGGACATCGATTTCAGCGTTCGCTGTCGGACGCCGGCGGGTTACTCGTCATCCGTCACGACCTGAGCGTGGTGCACGAGGAGGGAGGCACCCAGCAGCGTCGCGACCGCGGGCGCTCTCCCCGCGGTACTACTACTGGAACTGCCGGAACCGTCTTGTCTTCGCGGCTCAGCACCTGCCCCGGCGCTCAGTTGTGGAAGTGGATGCTGTCGACGCCGGGGCAGAGTTGGCAGATCCTCCTTCGTGGCGGGCGACGCCAATTGGTGCGTTCGCCGAAACCGCTGTGGCCGCGGTACGCGGGTCGCTCGCGGGGCTGGTGATCGCAGGCCGGTGCCTGGTGTGCCGGTCGACGGCCGGACAGCTCGTACCGAGTTCGCCGGAGGCGACGCATGAGCAGCGGCGTGAACACCGGAGCAAACACGACAGGCGAGCACCACGGTGACCGTCGCCGTCCTCACCTTTCGACGTAACCGGCAGCTGGCGCGGCTGCTGCCATTGCTGGTCGAGCAGATCGAGCAGGTCCGGACTGCTCATCCGGGCGAGTACGACGTCGATGTGATGGTCGTGGACAACGATGCGACCGGGGGAGCACGGCGCGTGGTGGCGACCTCGCGCACGCAGGCGTGCGGTACGTGGTGGAGGCGAACCCCGGAATCGCGGTCGCCCGCATCGCGCCTTGCGCGAATGCGCCGAGCGGGATCTGCTGGTGTTCATCGACGACGACGAGTCGGCCCGACGGACTGGCTCGTCAGGATGCTGCAGACGCAGCGCCGCTTCCGAAGCGGCCGCAGTCGCCGGCCCGGTGCGGTCGGTCTTCGACGGTCCGATCGACCCGTGGATCGACGCCGGCGCATTCTTCGGCCGCACCCATCGGTGGAAGCTCGCCACCGGTGACGAGATCCCGATCGCCGCGACCAACAACCTGTTGCTGGACCTGCGGTCGGTCCGGGCGCACGCGCTCGAGTTCCCAGGACGTCGGGATCGCGGCTGGGGAGGACAACCTGTTCACGCGGGAGCTCACAGCTCGCGGCGGCCGGATGGTGTGGTGTGCCGACGCGTGGGTCGCCGAGGAGGTGCCGCCCGATAGGGCGACGCGACGCTGGGTGCTCGCACGATCCTTTTCCAGCGCGAACGCGTCCGCACACAACCGACTCCACCAAGGACGGCCGGCGGTCGTGCCGGGTCCGTGTGCGGGTCGCCCTCGGTGGCCTCGCGCGCTGCTTCGGCGGCGCGGCGCTGTGGACGGTCGGCGTGGCGACCCGCAACACGAGGAGGAACGCACGAGGCGCCCGGGCCGCAGTACGGGGTGCCGGCTTCCTGTCGGGGCCTGCGGTTACCGAGTACAGCGCGTATCGGCGAGCATAGCCGATCGCCGCGCCAGCCCGGACGACACCGGCCCGCGGTAGCCCGGCGTCGCATGTCGTCGGGCGCCCGGATGACCGCGGCGCGGTACCCGGCGAGCTCGAGGTGGCCGTGGTGGAGCCGGTCGCGGGCGACCGCGCTCGCCGCCGGTGACGGCGTGAGACCCCGGCCGGCCTTCCGATGAGCTGGCACAGCGAACGGCGCAGGCGCAGCTGTCACACTCGGTGGCCAAGTGCTCCGTGTGCCGCACTGCAGATGGCGTCGGTGGTGGTTCTTGCCCGCCTTCTCGCCCGCGCGACTACGGGTTCCTCGCGCTCGTGCTCGTCGTCGTCGGTGTCGGCGAGATCCTGCGCGACTTCGGGCTCTCCACGGCGGCGATCCAGGCCAAGTGCTCACGCCGCGATCAGCGCGACATGTTGTTCTGGCTCAACGGGGCACTCGGCTCGCACTTCGGATCGATCGCCGTCGCCATTGCTCCGTTCGTACGCCGCGCCTTTCCACCAGCCGCCGCTCGAGCACATGGTCCAGGTCGCTTGTCGTTGACCTTCACGATCAACGGCTTTGCTGCGCAGTTCCGGGCCGACCTGAACCGGCGCATGCGCTTCGGGGACATCGCGGCGTCCGACGTGGTCGGCCAGGCTGCGGGCTCGCGCCGGCGTCGACGTGCGCCATCCTCGGCGCCGGGCTACTGGTCGCTGGTCGCCCAGCAACTGCCAGGTTTTCGTCGCGCTTCGTGCTGGTCATTCGCGCGCGTGGCTGCCCGGTGGCGACGGCAACGCAGCGGACGTCGGCGCCGCTGGTGCGGATGGGGTCGCATCTGGCCGCCACCCGCATCATCTACTACTTCATGAACAACCTGGACACCCTGACGATCGGTTGCGATTCAGCTCGGTCGCGCTCGGGATCTACAACCGGGCGTTCCAGCTCATGAATGAGCCGCTGAACCAGATGCTGACACCGGCGACGACGGTCGCGCTGCCGGTGCTGTCCCGGCTGCAGGACGACTCGCCGTGCCGGTGGTACATCAAGCGGGCGCAGCTGGCCATCGGCTACACGGTCGTGCCGTCGCTGGCGCTCGCCGCGGGTGCTTCGAAGAGTTCGTCGCCGTGCTCCTGGGCCCGCACTGGAGTCGAGGTCGTCCCGATCTTCGCGCTGCTGGCCGTCGCCGGATGCCTGTCGACGCTCGCCTACGTCGGCCGGTGGGTGTACCTGTCGCGCGGCATGGCCCGGACCTGATGCGCTACACCGCGTCAGCTTCGTCCTGCAGCTGGTCTGCATCGTGGCGGGTAGCGAATGGGGAGTCGTCGGCGTCGCCTGGGGTTACATGATCGCGTGCGGCGCTGGAATGGCCGCTGTCGCTGTGCTGGCTGCGCGCGGCTCACCGTTGCCGGTCCGGGATCTCTACTCGGCGCGTTACGGATCTGCCTCTGGCCATCGGCGCGGGCCTCGTCGCCCACGCCGTCAGCAGCTGGCCGCCGGCCTCGGCACCCGCGCTCTGCGCGGCGGCACGGTTCTCGCCGGTGCGGCGTGGTACGCGCTCGGCGGGTGGCTGGTCCGGCCGGTTCGCGAGGACCTGCTCGGTGTCCTCGACTTCGGGCGGCGGATGGTGCGCCGCTGATCGCCCTCGGTCAGACGGTCGCCGAATACCCAGTTTCGCCGAGCAGTGGTGCGACTTCGGTCATGACATCGTCCAGGTCGGCAGAGCTCATGCGCCTGCTGAAGCTGGCCGTCGACTTCGCGTGGGCGCGGGTGAACCCGGCCTCGAACTGGTCGGCGAGATGGGGCACGCGCGACCTTCATCGCGATCTCGGCACCCGTACCCGCAGCGTCCGTCACGATGTCTTCGTAACGCAGCACCGTCACCCGTGCCGGGTCGAGTTCCGCGACTGCCGCGCGGGTCGCTGTGACGTACCGGCGCCAGGCCCAGCCGCAGCGCCGGGCCTCGGACACCTGCTCGAACTCCCGCGCGCGGTGCGGCTCGACCCAGAAGCGTGCATAGCTGCCGAAGGGGTGCCCGGCGTCGTCACGTTGTGCGACGCGCTCACCCAGCCAACCGCGTTCCAGCAGCGACGCGGCGACATCGCGGCCATCGCGCAGGACATGGACGAAGTGCGCGTCGGGAAACGCGGCTGCCAGTCCGGGATCAGGAAACTCGACTCGGGGGTTTGCTCGACGGCCCGCTTCCGTGCCGCCATCGCCAGGCGCTGGTTCCGCACCAGGATGCGCCGAGCGCGATCGACAACCTCGGGCGATCGAGATTGCTGCGCGAGCGTGTACAGCTCGGGCACCGCGGCTTTCCACGGCTTGACCTCGCCGAGGTCGGCGAAACCGGCCACCGACCCCAGGACGCCGGCGGTGAACGTCGTGCCGCTGCGCGGACAGCCCACGATGAAGACGCCACGTCGCTCGACCCGTCCGAACATCCCACGTGGGTGCAGGCCGTAGAAGCGTTCAGCCCGGCGGAAGGTCAGGGCATGCAGCCGGAGCTGCTCCTGCCACGCCATGACCTGCCGCCCGTACACACAAGCAGTTTATGGGTCGACGACGCCGACCTCAGCGCGAGCGCGCAACGGCACCGCCGCCGACATCGTCCGCGATGCCGCCATCGGTCTTCGCACCGTGCGCGATGCGGCGCCTGCCCCACAGCTGCCGGCTCCTCGCCAGCGTTCGTGCCTTCCTGACCGACATCGTGGCGAGATACCGACCGCGGTACGCCAACACGAATGCGGTCGCCTTGCGCACGGAGGGGAACAAGCCGCGGGCGACCCAGAACTCGGTGAGCGCGGCGACGGCTTTTCGGTCCATGCGCGCAAGTGCGGTGCGGTGGACGGCGAGGAACGGCGCGTCGAATTCTGCGATTTCTTCCAGCGCGCGCCGAACGTGGTCGACGCTGCGGCGACGCGGCCACACGGTCGACGACCGAATGACGACTCCGTCGATGTGGCTTTCCAGATCGCCGTGCGCAGCGATGATCCACGCTGCGTAAAGGAAGAACTCGGTGAATCCCGCCGCGACGAATTCCTCGGCGAACGTCCGTCCCGACCGGGCGGCAATGCTTCCGGTGAGCTCGGACACGACCTGGGTCGACAGCACGAACGGAGTGTGGGTGACCGGGAAGCTGTCGAGCCACAGCTCCGGATCGATCTCGAAATATGCCAGCACCCGCTCCAGCGTTGCGCGCAGCGGGTGTTCGCGATACCCGTGCATTCCCCCACGGGCGCGTCCGTCCGGGTTGACGAACTCGGTGACGGCGGTGGGTCGCACCCACACGTTCTTCGCGTCGAGAACGAGATAGTGCGATGTCGGTATCCGCTCGAAGACCGCGAGCTTCAGGACCTGTTGGTCGATCCATCCTCGGGCCGGCGGCAATGCGGTGACGTCATCCGGCCGCACGATCTCGACCTTGTCCCGCCACTGGGCGTACTCGCCGAGCAGCCGGCGCCGGTCGCGGGTGCGCAGGCCACGGCGCGAATTGTCGATCACGATGACTCGGTCGAACTGGTCCTCCGGCACGAATCGTGCCAGCGAGCGCGCCTGCAGCAGCAGTAGCGGCACCTCGGCCTCGAAGACGACCGTGACGAGCGTCAGCGCCGCGTCAGGCCGCTCGGTCATTGACGAAGCATAGTAGCCACACGGGGGCCGTGCGGGGCGTGCGGGGCGCGTTCAGCCAGGTCGGCTCGGGGCGAGTGCAGGGCACCGTGGGGCATCGCCTAACGTGTTCGCCAACCCGAGGACGTTTCGTGGACGCCGCCCGATCCGGCGGGTCGGCCGGAGCGCGGGGTTGGTCGGTCAGCGCACGGGCGTGCCTGGCACAGTCCGAAAGGGCCCCATCATGGCTTCTCACTCAAGCGGTCCCAAGCATCGGCGCAGACGCGTACGCGGTGCCGTTCGTCCTGGACGGATTCTCACCTCGCTCGGCGTCGCGGTGGTGCTGGCAGTAGGGGCGCCCCTGACGACGCTCCACCCGGACGCGGCGCGCGCAGCAACCGCGGGCTGCGCCCAGATGACGTCGCCCGTGCTGGACAGCACCGATTCAGCCGGCGCGCAGGTGCTCGCGATCGCAACGCACCCCGGTGGCAAACACGGCGAACACGGCAAGCAGTCGGGTGCCAAGGCCCTCTTCAAAGCGTCGAAACACGGCGCCGCAGGGCTGCTTGCGGTGATCCGACTTGCCAAGCCGCAGACCCACGACGTGCTGTACACGACCTCGTCCGGTGAAGCCGCTCAGGCGGTCGCCGGCGCCGGCTATCTCCGGCGGGGCGTGGCGTTCTACGTCTCGGCAGATCCGGGCTCGTGCTCGGTGCCCGTATATCGGTACCGCAGGAACGGCATGCACCGGTACGTCCTCGGCGCGGGACGTCCCGGGCTCGAGCAGGCGGGCTGGCAGTCGGAGGGCGTCGGTTGGTACGCGGCGCGCGCCGGCACCCAGGGTGGTGGCGGGCTGCCCGCACCGAAGCCGACGGCCGGCAAGCCGCTGACCCAACCGCTCTACTCCCAGTCGACCAACCGGAACGACATCGCCGCGTACAGGCGCGCGCCGGCCGGCTCGACCAACAGACTGCTGCTGTGGCAGTTGGCGAACACCCAGATCGCCCTCTGGCTGGGCGGCTCGGGCAGCGATGCCGCCACCGTGCACCAGCTCGTCACCGTCGCAGCCGCCGATCACCGCACGCCGACATCGTCCTGTATGCGATTCCGCATCGCGATTGCTCCGGGCCGTACTCGAAGGGCGGTCTGCCCGGTGACGCCGCGTACAAGTCGTGGGTGCGCTCGATCCGCAACGCGATCGCCGACAAACCGGCCATCGTGATCATCGAGCCGGACGCGATCGGCTTCGGCGCCTGTCCGCCCGCGCAACGGGCGACACGGATCGACGAACTTCGCTTCGACCTCCACACGTTCGCCTCGGCGACGAGCCCGAACATCGCCGCCTACCTGCACGCCGGGTCCGCCGGGACCAACCCGACCTACATGGCGTCCGCGCTCTCGCAGGTGGGCATCGGCATGATCCGCGGCTTCGCCCTCAACGTCTCCGGTTACGACACCACCCCCTCGGAAGTCGCGTACGGGCGGGCGATCGATGCGGCGTTGGGCAGGAGCCAGCCATTCGTGATCGACACGAGTCGTAACGGTGTCGGCCGCATGGGGCACGGATCGTGCAATCCGCCGGCCCAGGCGACAGGAACACGGCCGACGACGAATCCCGGGATCGCGGGAGTCGACGCCCTGCTCTGGCTGCACACTCCGGGCGGGTCGGACGGGCAGTGTCATCCCGGCGATCCCGGTGCGGGCACGTTCGTGACCGCCTGGGCGATCCGCGACGTACGTGCAGCGATCGAGCGCAAGATCATCGTGAAGTATCCCGAGGGGGTATTGGCCCGCTCGTCGTGAGGCGACGCGATCGAGTCGGTTCGCCACCGAACCGACAGCCGACCACGGTCACGCTGCTCTCGACTGCGGTGGATGCCCCCACGGCGGGCGCGTACCGTTCTTCCCTGTGCTACCGCAATACCGTCCGCCGGGCACCGGCGACGCGGCAGCGGGCGTGACCGGAACGGTCGTCGCACGAGCACCTACCTCGCCGCGGCCAGAGGCGCTCGGTGCCGCCCCGCGCGACAAGGACGATCCCGGCGTACGCGTCGAGATCGTCCTGGCCGCGCTCACCGTCGTGCTCATTGGCGTCCGGCAGAACCTGCACACCCAGGTGACGTCCGGTTACGTGCTGGCCGTGCTCTTCGCCCCGTTGTGGATTCGATGGCTCCGGCACTACCGCGGTGCGCGTCCGGTGCTCCTGGCCGGACTCGCGGCGGCTGTCTGGGGTCTGTTGATGTCCGAACTCGGCGACTCGTCCCACGTGGTCAGCAGTGTCAACCGCGACAACTCGCTCGCGCTGATGCTGGGGACGGTCGTCTCGATCGGGGCGGTGCTCTGGGCCCGCTCGGTCATGCGTGACACGACCGTTGCGCTGTTGTTCGGGGCAGGCATGGCTCTCGGCGGCGTCGCGGGGTTCACCTCGGCCGGCGGAAATGCTTGGAAATTCGTGTATGCGGTGCCGGTCGGCCTGATCCTGCTCTCGCTGACAGCAGCCACCGGCCGGCGCCGACTGCAGGTCTTGGCACTCGCAGGCCTGATGCTGGTTTCGGTCGTACACGACTCACGTTCGTACCTGGCGACGTTCCTGCTCACCGGTCTGTTGTTGCTGTGGCAGTGGCGTCCGTCCGAGCTCAGCGCGCGCGCCTCCTGGGTGCTCAACGTGGCCGGTCTCGGCGTCCTGGGCTGGGGCGTGTACTACCTCGGCACGACCCTGTTGCTCAACGGCTACCTGGGACGTGACGCGCAACTGCGCAGCATCCAGCAGATCGAACAGTCGGGATCGCTGCTGCTCGGTGGCCGCCCCGAACTGGCGGCGACCTGGGCGTTGTTGAAGCACAAGCCGTGGGGCTTCGGCACCGGAGTCCTTGCGAACCCGGGTGATGTGCTCGCTGCGAAGCGGGGCATGTTCGCCGTGGGCTACGCGCCGAACAACGGTTACGTCGACCGCTTCATGTTCGGTGGCAACATCGAACTGCACTCGATGTTCGGGGATCTGTGGGCGACGTTCGGGATCGTAGGCCTGGCGATCGCAGCGGGGGTCGCATTCCTCACCGTCCGTGGCATGGCTCGCGCGCTGGCGGCGCGCACCGCATCACCGGTACTGCTGTTCGTCTGTATCTGGACACTGTGGAACGTGGCGTTCAGTCCGCTGCTCGCGGCCACCCCCACCCTGATCCTGACGCTGGCGTTCGTGCTCCCCGCCAACGTCGGCGTCAGCGCGCCAGCGGCGCCACGATCGCGCGAATCCGCGCGACGCACTGGCTCCACGACAGGTCGGGTGCGCTGACGGCGGGGCGGTCGTCTGCCAGCGCTTGCGCGATCGCCGTGCTTGCGGCGCCGACGTCGCGTGGTGGCGCATAGCGCACACGATCCGCGAGTGTTTCGTGGAACACGGGGATGTCGCTGACCACGCACGGTGCACCGAAGGCCAGCGCTTCGACCGGGGTCAGTCCGAAGCCTTCGTCCAGGGACAGGAACACGAACAGCCGAGCATGGCTGTACAGCCACGCCAGCTCGCCGTCGGTGACCTCGTCGAGCATGATGACCGCTCGCGATTCGATTGCTGCACGCACTTGCGGCGGCAGCTGCTCGGTGCGGCCGTCGCTGCCGCCGACCGCGACGAGCGGGCACTCAGGGCTGACGGCGCCACTGAGCACGGCGGCGCGGATCGTGGTCACCAGGTTCTTCCGCACGTTCATCCGGCCGACGGTCAGCAGGAATCGATCGGGTACGTGCGCCGGCCGTAGCGGCTCGGCCGTGCGCAGCGACGTCCGGATCGCCAGGCCGACGGAACGCACAACGGGAAGTCGCGGCTGCACCGTGCGGATACGCGTCGCCTCGGTTTCGGAGGACGTGATGACGGCACCGGCCCGAGGGGCAAGGAGCGGCATCAGCGCGAAGTACGCCCGCTCGGACGCGGTGAACCACTCCGGGTTGGTCTTGAAGAGCATGTCGTGGATGAACACTGCCGATGGGCCACTCACCGGCGCGAAGTTGTGGGTCACGGTGAGGTCCGCGCGGACGCGGCGCGCTATCCGCGCGGCCGCCAGACCGGCCGCCGCGGCGTGCGGACGGAGCCGGGTTCCGACGATGCGGGCCGCGCGCGGCGCGTCACGCCGGCTCGCGTCGAGATGCTGGTCCGGGACCATCAGCACGAGTTCGTCCTCCGGGAACTCGGCCGCCCAGGCCCAGATGAACTCGCGTTGCACGGTGCGGTTCGAGAACGGCCCCTCGATCCACCAGTACGCGTCGAAGAGAATCCTCATTCAGCTCATTTCCGTCAGTCGGTTCATTCGGTCGGCAGGCCCGTAGCCGGAGCTCAGTGCCGGCGATACTCGCGAAACGTCAATCCGGCGCATCCTGCGAGCAAACCGGCATAACTGGCCGTCTGCACCGCGCCCCTCGCGCGGCGCCGCACATCGTTCGTGAGGCTCCCGGCGCAGCTGAGGGCGATCCGCGGCACAGGTTGACGACGCCGCGCGCGAGCAGGCTCGCCCGGTTCTCACCCGTGCCGCTCCAGAGCCGGACAGGGCGAGTTCCATGTGACTCCACGACGACCCCGCTCGATAGGCGCGTCGGAGCACCCACCGCTGCGTGAGTCGATCTGCCGGCACCGGTCGAGCACCAGAGCCTCGTCGCACCAGCGAATGGTCGCGCCGCGGTCGATCAGTTGGTGGCTGAACATCGTGTCCTCCCCGCCGGTGAGACCCAGGCGCTCGTCGAAGCGCATGTCGAGGCGGCGCAGCCAGCCGACGTCGAGCAGCAGATTGTGCGTCGCCGCGCCGCTGACGCGGTCGCCGGTGGCGTGGACACGGCGATCGAAGACCCCGATGCGGCAACCCACGGATGCGCGCTGCGGTCGAACTGCGACTCGACGGGACCGGCGACACCGGCGCAGCGCCACTCCCGCCAGGCATTCACATGCGCCTCGAGCCAACCAGGGCCTGGCATCTCGTCGTCGTCGATGAACACGAGCGCGTGAGCGTCGGCGGCCTCGTCGAGCGCTCGGTTCCGCGCCGCGGCGATCCCGGGACGGGGCTCGTGCGCGTACCTCAGATGCGGGTAGGAAAGGGCGCAAACGAGCTCGCGTGCCGCCCCGTCGGGATCGTTGTCCACCACCAGGACCGAGGCAGCGGGCGTCAACGCGGCTGCCTGGTCGATCAGGGCGGGGAGGACGCGTTTGAGGTGGTCGGGGCGCCGGTAGGTGAGCACGGCGACGGTCACGGCTGAGACGGAACAGCGTTCGATGTGCTCGTCCCGCTTGCGCGGAATATGCTCATCCACGCCAAGACACTACGCTGCGACGTCTGTCGGCTCGGGCCGCGATCCGGGTGGGACGATCGTGGACGGCGGCCCGGGAACCGCCCGAGCGATCTCCGAAGGGTTATGACTCGATGGATGTACGAGCCTATATGCGTGCCATACGCAAAGGCTGGTGGCTCATCGTTCTCGGTGTTGTGCTGGGGGCGGCATTGGCAGCGATCTATGTTGTCCGGGCCACGCCGGTGTACCAGGCCACGGTGCGGATGTACGTCTCCCCGACCTCCGACTCCTCCTCCGCCCAGGCGGCCGACCAGGCTGCGCAGGATCGTGCCCAGTCCTATGCCGACCTCGCCTCAAGTGATCGCCTCGCCGCCATGGTCGCGAAGTCGGAACACATCGGCTTGACACCGGGCCAGATCGCGTCGCGGGTGTCCGGCGCGGCGAACCTGAACACCTCGCTGTTCGTGGTGACCGTGAACGACACCGTCGCCGCCCGGGCATTCGCCATTGCCCGAGGAATCGGCAAGCAGTTCCCGATCTTCGCCGCGCAGCTGGACGGCTCGCCGGGTGGGTCGGGTTCGGCCACCTCGCTGAACGTCAGCAGGGCGGACGGCCCGCACATGAGCAGCTCGCCGGTCTCGCCGCGGAAGTCGCTGGACATCTTCGCGGGTATCGCCGGAGGACTGCTGCTCGGGCTGCTGGCGGCGGTGCTTCGCGACTTCCTCGACACCGCAGTCCGGTCGGCCGAGACGCTCGGCGAACTCACCGACCGGCCGGTGCTCGGACAGATCGTGTTCGACAACGAGCCCGCAGGACGCCGCTGTTCGTCGACGAGCAGCACGGTTATCGGCGATCCGAGGAATTCCGGCAGCTCCGTACCAACGTCAGTTTTCTCGGCGTGGCGACCCCGTGGGCGTGCTTGTGGTCACCTCGTGCCTCGACATCGAAGGAAAGTCGAGCACGGTGGCCGATCTGGCGGTCGTCACGGCAGAGACCGAAGCGCGCGTGCTCGTGATCGAGGCCGACCTGCGGCGGCCGAAGGTGAGCTCCTACCTGGGTCTGGACAACACCAGCGGGCTGACCAACGTGCTGGCCGGCCAGGTGAAGGTCGATGACGTGCTCCAGCCATGGGGCGACCGCGGGCTCATGGTGCTCGCGAGCGGACCGTTGCCCCCGAACCCGTCGGAGCTGCTGGGTAGCCGGCAGATGGGGACGCTGCTCGAGAACCTCCGGAAACGGTTCGAACTCATCATCATCGACACCCCACCGGTGCTCCCGGTCGCAGATGCTCGTGTGGTCGCTCGTCATGCCGACGGCGTCCTGCTCGTCGCGCGCTACGGCAGGTCCGGCGCCATCAAGTGCGCCAGGCGATCGACGACCTGCACACGGTCGACGCACGCGTGCTCGGCACGGTGCTGACCATGCGGCCGCCGCGTGGCGTCGACGCGCCGAACATCGGCTCGCACTACTACCGCGCCTTCGAGACCACGCCGGGTGACGGCTCGGAGGACATGACGTCCGAGCAGGACCATGTCACGCGCGGCGACAGGATGCAGGAAGCCGCCCCGATCGCCCCCGTGGAGTACAGGGCTCGAAAGGGGCCGGCCGCGCAACGGCTCGACGAACGGCGCCGGCGGCAGCTCAGCGACGTCGGAGGCCCTGTCGGCGCGATCCGGTGGCAAGGTGACCCGCAGGCGGTGAGGCGTTCGCGCGCCGCTCGGTCGGGTGGCGCGCCCGATGGCTTCCGGCAGCCTCAGTCGTCGACGTCGCCGGGGGGCGGGTCGTCCACCCGGAGCATGATCTGGTCGACGGCGTGCTGGATCTGGTCGGCGGTCGAGCGGAAGACTTCGAGCGGCAGGCCCAGAGGATCAGCCAACCCGATCGCGGCGCGGTCCCGGGATTGCGGAAGCGAACGCGCAGCCGCAGCCTGCCGGATGAGTCGCGGGCCCGGCGCCGATGGTGACTGCGGCGGCAGCGCCGCGCCGAGTTCGAGCAGTGCCGCGAACTCGAGCAGTGTGAAGCTGATTCGTACCGAAGCAGGAGCCTGCCTCAGCACGGCCGCACGGTGGGCCGTGTCGGCCGTCAGGATCAGGTCGGCGGCGTGCGCCATCGGTGCGACGAAGCGGCGCGTCGTCCACCCCTCGGTCTCGTGCCCTCGCTCCGCGAGCACCGCTTGCGAATTCGGGTCCATCGGCTCGCCGTCCCGGGCAAGGATGCCTGCAGATCGAACGCGCCACCCGAGCTCCCGATCGACGGCAGCGGCGCGCAGCAGGAACTCCGCCATCGGCGACCGACAGAGGTTGCCGGTACAGACGCAAAGGATCTCGAACGTCTCGCGAGGCATAGCCGCGCTGCCGAGCACATCGCCCTCTTGATCGGGCTGATCGGGCTGATCGCAACGGTTGCTGCGACATGCGGCTCACGGTACGACCGTACGGTTTCGCTACGGTCGTGCGGTGTGGATGCGTTTCCCTCCGGGTCAGGGCAATGTGCTCGGTGCCCGTAGGCCCACCGCGCGCGAGCGCCCAGGCCATGACCCTGTACACGGCATCCAAAGCACTTCCGGTCTTCGTGCAGCGCTGCTTCTGGGCGGCCGGTCGAATCGGCGCGGCCCGGCTCGTTCCCGGCCCGCGAGTCGCGTGGGACACACCATTCGAAACCGACGAGTTCGTGGCACTTCAGCAGCAATGGCGCGGTGCCGCCGGAGCTCCCACTGACGCGCTGGCCGTCTACCACCGTCCTCAGCCGCACCGGGAATCCGGGTTGGTCCTGGTCTGCGGCAGGCGTCCCATGGTGGTGCGGTTCCACAAGAATCCTGAGGCACTGGCATTGGAGCGTCGATTCAGCGAGGAAGCCGCGCGTCGCGAGCTGCGCTGTTTCCGAGTGCCGCGGGTCTACGGCGACGGTCAGGTCGGCGGGTGGCACTGGGTGGGCTACGAGGCCATGTCGACGAGGCCACATGCCCCGGCGGCGACCCTCGCGCCGGGCCTGGCCGACGAAGCGACGGCGTTGGTGGAAGCGGTCCTCACGCGCGGCCGGGACGTTCCGCTCTCCTGGCGGGGTGCGCACGGTGACCTCACACCGTGGAACCTGCGAAGGGCCGGAGGCGCTCTGTGGCTCATCGACTGGGAGGACGCGCGCTTCGCTCCGCAGGGTGCTGACGAGGTGTACTTCGAAGTGAGCCGGGCTGCGTTCCTGCCGCGTTCGCGACGACGAGCCGAGGCGGTCGTGCGTGCTCATCCCGAAGCGGCGCAATTCTGGATCGGCCAACTCGAACCTCGCCCTGTGTCGGCGCGGGATGTGAGCTTGGAAAGGGCGAAGCTTCAGCTGCTCCGCGCTTGACCTGCCGTGCTCTTTGTTTGCAGGTACAGTCTTTACATTTTGAGGGCGAGCGACCTGTGACGACGGATCAGCTGGCGGGGCGGGAAAGGGCATGTCAGTCGAAATGTCGAGAATAGCCGCGACGGGCGCCCGGCAACCGAGTCTTGCGCGGCGACTGCTTTTCCGCCCTGAGGTCGAGGGTCTTCGAGCGGTCGCGGTCCTGCTCGTGTTCGCGAACCATCTGTTCGGCAAGCCGGTCGGCGGCTTCACCGGTGTCGACGTCTTCTTCGTGATCTCCGGCTTCCTGATCACCAGCTTGCTCGCTCCGCGAGTACGAGCGCACCCGGCGGATCTCGATCAGAGGTTTCTATGCCCGACGGGCCCGCCGGATCCTGCCCGGAGCGATGCTGGTTCTCGCCGGTCCGGCGTCGGCGCTCGTCTCGATGTTCTACGCGACACGTGCACACGAGACGTTCGTCGACGCGCTGTGGGCGGCGGGCTTCTTGCGCGAATGTCCACTTCGCCGCGATGGGCACCGACTACTTCCACGCGATCGGCCCGCGTCCCCGTGCAGCACTTCTGGTCGTTGTCGGTCGAAGAGCAGTTCTACGTCGTCTGGCCGCTGTTGCTGTTCGTACTGTCGTTCTTGGCGGCGAGGCTGGGCCGACGGTTCGCCAACCGGACCCTTCTCGTCGTCGTACGCGTCGGCCTGTGCGCTGTGGTCGCGCTGGGCCTGCAGCAGACTCGGCGCGAACTCCGCCACGGCCTACTTCGTCGACGACCGCCCGCGCCTGGGAGCTCGGCGTCGGGGCCTTGCTGGCCGTCGTGTTGTCCCGCCGGCCCGCTGACATGGACGCATTGCGTGTTCCGGCGTTCGTCGTGGGCTCGCTCTCATCGCTTTCGTCGCGCGTTCAGTCACCGAGTCTGCAGGCTTCCCGGCTCCGGCCGCACGGGTCGCGGTGACGGGTGCCGCCCGGTGATCATCGCCGGGACCGGGCCCGTCCTCGGATCGTCATGCTGGCCGCTGACCAACCCGGCATGCGCTACGTGGGGCGCGTGTCGTACTCGCTCTACCTGTGGCACTGGCCGGTGATCGTTTTCCTGCCGACCGTCATGGCCGGGCAAGACGCATACTTCGACGCCGCAGCGATCCTGCTGCCAGCCCGGCCATCACCGTCGTTTCTTTCCACTTCATCGAGGATCCGCTGCGGCGCATGAACTTCGCGGCAGCTCGGCGACGGTTCGCTCCTCTTCTTCAGCCGGGGAGCGGCCGCCCAGATTCACCGAATCCGCCGGTGCTCCGCGCCAGGGCTACATCGCACTGTCCGCCGCTACGTTGGTCGCCGCCGGCCTTGTGGCGCTCGCCTACCAGCCGGCCGAGAACGCGCAGATCGTTCCACCACCGCCTGGGCCGTCGACCGTCGGAGTCGCGAAGGCAAAATCTTCTGCCGGGCGAGGTCAAGCCGCCGACCTTCATCGCCAAGGTCGTCTCAGACGGCATTGGCAGCGTTCACGTTCCCCAAGCTTCGACCGTCGGTCGACCAGGTGAACGACGCACACGGTCCCGAGTGGAAGACCTGCGGCAATGTCAGTCCCGCCACGTTGGCGCAGTGCACCTTCCCGGCCACCGGCGGACCGAAGCCCGCGAAGAAGCTGGTTGTGCTCGGCGACTCCTTCGGCATCGCCTGGACCCCGACGATGCGAGCTGCCCAGGCGCACGGGTACACCGTCGTCGAGCTCACCCACAGCCAGTGCCCGGCCATCGACAAGAACTTCGGCGAGCTGGTGGGGAACAGCAGCAAGTTCACGGCTGAGTGCAACGCGGCCAGGAACTGGTACGTCTCCCAGATCGCGCGCATGAAACCGGACATCGTCGTCATCGGTAACTACGACGCGATGGTGAACAACCTCGCCGACAAGCCGAAGGGCCAAACCGCGGTCAACGAGTGGGCGGCCGGCGCGAAGAAGATCATCGAGCGGGTCAAGGCCGCCGGCGCCAAGCGCATCGTGTGGATGGCCAGTCCGCCGCCGTCGGCCAATCTCGCCGACTGTGCGAACAAGCCCGGCGCGACGCCGGCGGACTGCGTCAAGATCGATCGGCACACCTGGCACTCATCACCGACGCCGAGGAGCGCGTCACCGCGCGGAGCACGTCACGATGCTCGACACCGAGCTGTTCTTCTGCCGGGCCGATGGCTACTGCCCGGCATTCGTCGGCACGACACCGACCCATACCGAGGGCAACCACTTGACCGGTGCGTACGCGAAGGAGATCGGGCCCTACATCATCCCCTACGTGATCGGTACGTCCATGGCGCCGGCGTGATCACGGGCGGCACGACCGAGGCCGCGAAGCCCGGCCGAACGGTCAAGGATCGCGGCCGGCGCCTGGTCGTGGACGCGGGCCGCACCGCGATCCGCGGTTACGGCGTCGCGACGGCCCGGTGGCGCCCCGATCCGACCTTCTTGATCATCGGTGCGAAGCGGGGCGGCAGCACGTCCTTCTACTACGACCTGCTCGAGCACCCGCAGGTGTGCCCGCTCTTCCCGCGCCCCGACCATCTGCCGAAGGCGGCTGCCACCAAAGGGATTCACTACTTCGACCTGAACTACTCGCGCGGCGAACGCTGGTACCGGTCGCATCTGCCGTCGACCCTCGCGCGGGACAGGCAGCAACGCGCTGTGGGCAAGCCCGTCGTGGTCGGAGAAGCCTCGCCGTACTACCTGCATCACCCTGGCGCCGCGGAACGCGCGGCTCGGCTCCTGCCGGACGTTCGGATACTGGTCGTGCTGCGCGACCCGGTGATGCGCGCCTACAGCCATTGGAAGGAGCGGCGCAGGAATCACATGGAGCCGCTCGGCTTCGTCGACGCGCTCGCCGCGGAGGACGAACGCGTCGGCTCGGTCGAGGAGCGGTTGGCGGACCGATCCGGCGTTTCGCAGCTACGCCCACGAGCAACAGTCGTACGCGGCGCAGAGCGAGTACGACGTCGGTTTGCAGCGCTGGTACGACCACTTCCCGACCGACCAGATCCTCGTGCTGTGCAGCGAGGAGTACTACGAACGGCCCGCGCACGAACTCGCGCGGGCCGCGCAATTCGTGGGCATCGATCCCCAACTCGTCGCGGGAGGCGCTGGAGACACCGTGCGCAACGCGGCCGCGGGCGAGCCCGTCGACGACGTGACGGCCGGTCGGCTGCGCGAGCGGTTTGCTCCGCACAACGCGGCACTGGTCGCGCTGACCGGCCGACGGTTCCCGTGGGCCGGGCAGAGCTCGACCGACAACGCGAGCACGTCGCCGGACACAGCGCCGGACACGCCGACCGGGGTCTGAGCCGGGTCTGCCGATGCGTCGGCGGGCCCGCAGCCGGCCGGTGCGAGTGGTCCGGCCCGTCTAGGGTGGAGCAGGTGTCCCTGCGCTTTGCAGGGGACATGAGTGCTGCCCGCAGCCGAAAAGAGAACTGTTCGAAAGGCCCTGTGTCACTGTCCGGCCTGCTCACCGCTGCCGCTTCCGATCCGGCCGTCGCCGCCGCTGCCGACAGCGTGGATGCCGCGCACCTGTCGCTCACCGCCCCCGCCGGTGCGCAGCCGTTCGCCATCGCCGCGCTCGCGCGGACCGGGCGAGTGGTGCTCGCCGTCACCTCGTCGGCCCGCGAGGCCGAGGATCTCGTCGCGGCGCTCGGCTGCCTGCTGCCGCCGGACCAGGTGGTGCTGTATCCGGGGTGGGAGACGCTGCCGCACGAGCGGCTCTCGCCGCGCGCCGACACGGTCGGGCAGCGGCTCGCCGTGCTGCGCCGGCTGTCCCATCCCGATCCGGCCGATCCGTCCACCGGCCCGATCTCGGTCGTCGTCGCGCCGGTGCGGTCGGTGCTGCAGCCGCAGGTGCCCGGGCTGGGGGAGCTCACGCCGGTGGTGCTGCGCCCCGGCGACAGCGGCCGCGAGCTGACCGACATCGTCACCGACCTCGTCCTGGCCGGCTACGCACGCACCGAACTGGTCGAGAGCCGTGGCGACTTCGCCGTGCGCGGCGGGATCCTCGACGTGTTCCCGCCGACCGAGCAGCACCCGCTGCGGGTCGAGTTCTGGGGCGACGAGGTCGAAGAGGTGCGCTACTTCCGCGTCGTCGACCAGCGCTCGCTCGAGGTCGCGCCGCAGGGCCTGTGGGCAGCGCCTTGCCGCGAGCTGCAGCTCACCGACGACGTGCAGCAGCGTGCCGCGGCGCTCGCCGCCGAGCATCCCGAACTCGTCGAGTTGCTCGATCCCATCAGCCGGGGCGAGGCCGTCGAGGGCATGGAGGCCCTCGCTCCCGTGCTGGTCGACGAACTGACGCTGATGTTGGCCGAGCTCCCGACCGGTGCCCACGTCGTGCTGTGCGACCCCGAGCGCATCCGCACCCGCGCGGCAGACCTCGTCCACACCTCGGCGGAGTTCCTCGAGGCGTCGTGGGCGGCCGCCGCAGGGGGCGGCCGGGCGCCGGTCGATCTCGCGGCTGCGTCCCTGCGCGATCTGGACGAGGTGCGCGCCGAAGCCGGCCGGCTGGGCCTGCCGTGGTGGGGGATCACCGAGCTCACCGACGAGTCCGGCGTGCAGAGCGAGTTCACCGTCGCGCCGACCTACCGGGGCGACATCGAGGCCGCGCTCGCCGACCTGAAGTCGTGGACGCGCGACGGCTGGCGCGTCGCCCTCGTGTTCGACGGGCACGGGTCGGCGCAGCGCGCGGCCGAACGCCTGGCCAACGCCGAGATCCCGGCGCGGCTGGTCGCCGAGCCGACGCTCGAGCCCGGCGTCATCGACGTCACCACGGGACGCCTCGAGGGCGGCCTGGTCGCGCCGCGCCTGAAACTGGCGTTCCTCACCGAGGCCGATCTGACCGGCCAGCGGGGGTCGCTCACCAAGGACAACCGGCGCATGCCGTCCAAGCGCCGCAACGCGATCGACCCGATCACGCTCAAGCCCGGCGACTACGTCGTCCACGAGCAGCACGGGGTCGGCAAGTACGTCGAGATGGTGCGGCGCACGATCAACGGCGGCGAGCGCGAATACCTGATCATCGAGTACGCGCCGTCCAAGCGCGGGCAGCCGGGAGACCGGCTCTTCGTCCCCACCGACTCGCTCGACCAGGTGACCAAGTACGTCGGCGGCGAGGCACCGTCACTCTCGCGCCTCGGCGGGGCCGACTGGGCGAAGACCAAGGGACGCGCCCGCAAGGCGGTCAAGGAGATCGCCGCCGAACTCATCCGGCTCTACAGCGCGCGGATGGCCACGAAGGGCCACGCGTTCGCGCCCGACACCCCGTGGCAGCGCGAACTCGAGGACGCCTTTGCCTACGTCGAGACTCCCGACCAGCTCGCGGCGATCGACGAGGTCAAGGCCGACATGGAGCAGACCGTCCCGATGGACCGGGTGATCTGCGGCGACGTCGGGTACGGCAAGACCGAGGTCGCCGTGCGCGCGGCGTTCAAGGCCGTGCAGGACGGCAAGCAGGTTGCGGTGCTCGTCCCGACGACGCTGCTGGCGCACCAGCACATCCAGACCTTCAGCGAGCGGATGGCGCAGTTCCCCGTCGTCATCAAGGAGCTGTCGCGGTTCACGCCCGCGTCCGACGTGGACGCGATCGGGCGTGGCATCGTCGACGGCTCGATCGACATCGTCATCGGCACGCACCGGTTGCTCCAGCAGACCGTGCGGTTCAAGAACCTGGGCCTGGTGATCGTCGACGAGGAACAGCGCTTCGGCGTCGAGCACAAGGAGTACCTGAAGGGACTGCGCGTCGACGTCGACGTCCTGACCATGTCGGCGACGCCGATCCCGCGCACGCTCGAGATGTCGCTGACCGGCATCCGTGAGATGACCACGATCCTCACCCCGCCGGAGGAGCGGCACCCGATCCTGACCTTCGTCGGCGCGTACGACCCGAAGCAGATCGGTGCCGCCATCCGGCGCGAGCTGCTCCGCGACGGCCAGGTCTTCTACATCCACAACCGCGTCGAGTCGATCAACCGGGCCGCCCAGCGGCTGGCCGAGATCGTTCCCGAGGCGCGCATCGCCGTCGCGCACGGCCAGATGGGCGAGGCGGCTCTCGAGCAGATCATGCTGGGGTTCTGGGAGAAGCAGTACGACGTCCTGGTCGCCACCACCATCGTCGAGTCCGGGCTGGACATCCCGAACGCGAACACGCTCGTCGTCGACCGGGCCGACATGTTCGGCCTGTCGCAACTGCACCAGCTGCGCGGCCGGGTCGGACGCGGCCGCGAACGCGGCTACGCCTACTTCACCTACCCGCCCGAACGGCCGCTGACCGAGACGGCCTACGACCGGCTGGCGACGATCGCGCAACACACCGAGATGGGCGCGGGCATGGCCGTGGCGCTGAAGGATCTCGAGATCCGCGGTGCGGGCAACCTGCTCGGCGGCGAGCAGTCGGGACACATTGCCGGCGTGGGCTTCGACCTGTACGTGCGCCTCGTCGGCGAAGCGGTCGCCGACTACCGCGGCGAGACCCCCGACGAGACGGCCGAGGTCAAGGTCGACCTGCCGGTCGACGCGAACCTGCCGGTCGACTACCTGCCCGGTGAGCGGCTGCGGCTCGAGGCCTACCGCTCGCTCGCGTCGGCGACGACCGACGAGGCCGTGGACGCGGTCCGCGCGGAGCTGATCGACCGCTACGGGCCGATCCCGCCGTCGGTCGAGAACCTGCTCGCGGTGGCGCGGTTCAAGGTGCTCTGCCGCCGCTACGGGGTCACCGAGGTCTCGATGCAGGGCAACGTCGTGCGGTTCACGCCGGTCGAGCTCGCCGAGTCGGCACAGCTCAGGCTCAAGCGGATGTTCGACCACGCCATCTACAAGCAGGCGGTGTCGACCATGTCCGTGCCCCGTCCCAAGGGGGTGCGCAAGCCCGACGGCAGCTTCGCCGCGGCGACGTTCGGCGGCGAGCCATTGCGCGACATCGCCCTGCTCACGTGGGCCGGCGAGGTGCTGGCGGCGGTCACGGGCACCCCGCAGTGACCGGCTGATAATTGCCTGAGTAACGCTCAGACGGCGTTTGGCTCGTTCCCGTTCCCCGCCGGGCGCGACGAATATACGGTTCCCTGGCCCCTGTTCGGTCGGAAGGACCTCTTTGTGAAGATCGCGCGCTCGCCTCGGTCAACCTCGTCCCCCCTCGCGAAGCGCGTGCTCGCCGCAGCGGTCAGCACCGCCGCGGTGGCGGCCATGGCCACCGGCCTGGCCGCGCCTTCGACCGCGGCCCCCGTGGCGTCGCCGGCGGCGGCCCGTCCGGTGCACATCGTCCGCACCAACCTGACGCCGGCCCAGATCGCCGCCTACTCCAAGCGTCCCGACCACCGGGTGATCGTGCTGCTGCGCAACCAGTTCCCGTCCCAGCTCGGGCACGGCGACCGCGGGCTGCAGGCTCGTGCTACGACGCTCGCGCACTCGCAGCGAGCGATCCACAGCGAGCTGGTACGTCTGCACGCGCCGAACCTGCACAGCTTCCGCTTCATCAACGCGCTGTCGGCGTCGGTGTCGAGCGCGGAGCGCGCGCGGCTCGCGGCCGACCCCGCCGTGCGTGCCGTCGTTCCCGACCGCAAGGTCACGCTGCCCGCGGCGCAGCGTGCGCAGACCACGTCCAGCGCGCAGGCGCGGGCCACGGTGAACAAGACGCCCGGTATCTGCGGCACCCCGAAGCATCCGCTGCTCCAGCCGCAGGCGCTGCACATCCTGCGCGCCGAGGGCCCGCACTACGGCACGACCGGCCACGGCGTGCGCATCGCGGTGTTCCCGGACGGGTTGCAGGACAACATCCGTGACTACATCCGTCCCAACGGACAGCACGCGATCTTCGACTACCGCGACTTCACCGGCGAGGGACTCAACTTCCCGACCGGGGGTGGGGAGGCATTCGGCGACGCGAGCTCGCTGATCGCGCAGGGACGCACGACCTATGACCTCAGCAAGGAGGTCAACCCGAACCTGCCGCTGCCCAAGAACTGTGACATCAAGATCCGCGGTGTCGCTCCCGGCGCGAGCCTGGCGGTCATGAAGGTCTTCGGCGTCGTCGCGGCCGCCCTGGACAGCGAAATCCTGCAGGGCATGGACTGGGCCGTCAGTCACGACCACGTCAATGTGCTGTCGCAGTCGTTCGGCAACAACCCCGTCGGCGGCGACATCGACGACCCGGTGTCGATCTTCGACTCGGAGGCCGTCGCGCACGGCATCGCGGTCGTGGCGAGCACCGGCGACTCCGGCGTCACCAACACGAACGGTTCGCCCGCCGCCAATGCGAAGGGCATCATCGCCGTCGCCGGCTCGACCTCGTTCCAGGATTACGCCCAGCTCTCCGAGCACGGCTACCGGCTGGGTCACTTCAAGGGCTACGAGAACAACAACGTGGCCACGCTGTCGAGCTCGGGCTTCACCGAGGTCGGCCCGAACGCACCTGACGTGATTGCTCCGAGCTTCGGGGGCTGGGCGAACTGCTCGGCCGACACGAACAAGTACTTCGAGTGCGCGAACATCTTCGCGGCCCCGCACGGACCGCCGATCGAGGACTTCGGCGGCACGAGCGAGTCCTGCCCGCTGACGGCGGGAGTCGTCGCGCTGGTCATCGAGGCCTACCGCAATTCGCACGGGCACCGCAGCCCGTCACCGTCGGTCATCAAGACGATCATCACCAGCAGCGCGACCGACCTCGGCGTCCCGGCCCAGGACCAGGGTGCCGGCCTGGTCAACGCGCTGCGCGCGGTCCAGCTGGCCCGTTCCTTCGGTCGTCCGGGTCATCACGTCGGTCACAACGCATTCGTGTTCCCGCGCAAGATCCAGACGATCTCGACGGTCAACTCGGCCCACACCGCCGATGTGACCGTCCGCAACCTCGGCACCTCCAAGCGCACGCTGCACCCGCGGGTGCGCCGGTTCGGTGCGATCAAGACGATCATGAGCACGAGCGTGAACTACCGTCCGAATTCGCCGAGCACGCCGACGTTCACCTACTGGCTCGACGGCAACCCCGAGCCCTACGTCGAACACGACTTCACGGTGCCCAGCGGGTACCAGCAGCTCGTGGCACGACTGGGATATCCCGCGGATCCGAACGACAGCAACCAGACCGTGTTCGAGGTGCTCTTCGACCCCAGCGGCCGGGTCGCCAACGACTCCGACCCGCAGGGTGCGCCCCTGGGCTTCAGCCAGGTGCAGGTGCGCAACCCGGAACCGGGACGGTGGCGCGCGATCTACTTCTCGCGCCCGGGTTCGGACAAGTACTCCGGCCCGATCACGATCTCGGCCACCGTGCAGAAGCTGCTCACTCTCAAGGGTGGGGTGCAGCCGGCCAACGCGACCCTGGCACCGGGACAGGTCCGCACGTTCCACGTCCAGTACCGCACCCCGGCCCATCCCGGTGACCGCGCCGAGTCGGTGAACTTCGGCCCGGGTATCGGGGCCGTGCCGATCCTGACCCGGTCCTCGGTCCCTGCTGCTCCGGGCCGTCCGGGACACTTCTCCGGCGTGCTCACGGGTGGCAACGGGCGTGACGCGGTCTTCAACCAGGAACTCGTCTACGCGGTCAACGTGCCCAAGGGCATGAAGAACCTGAACGTGGACGTGCAGGTCGCGAACGCGGGCTACTTCATGATCGGTTCGCTGATCGACCCGAACCACACGGTGGTCGACGAGCAGGACACCGCCTTCATCGACCTGACGAAGGCCCAGCCGACGACCCGCGACCTGCGCACGTTCCACCTGTCGTGGCGCAATCCGAAACGCGGGCGGTGGCTGATCTCGATCGTCTCGGCGTTCGGGAGCTCGTCCGGCAAGACCGGAACGCGCCTGACCGGCCGCATCACCTACAACACGGTGCGTGCCGTGCCGACGGGCGTGCCGAACAGCGCATCCACGGTGATCAAGCCCGGCAAGACGCGGGTGGCCACGGTCCGCGTGACCAACACCGGCAACTCGCCCGAGATCTACTACCTCGACCCCCGCGAGGCCGGGACGTCGACGTACTCGCTCGGGTTCGACCAGAACCCGAACGGCACGTTGCCGATCACAGCCAGCACGCCGCAGGCGATCGTGCCGCCGGGCAGCCACTCGTTCACAATGGTCGCGAACGCGAGCAAGCGGGTGATCATGACGAGCTCGCCGCTGTTCGGGCGGCCGCAGCTGCTGTCGACGGAGGGCAAGACGGCGGTGGCGAGCATCACGGCGCCGCAGATCGAAGCCGGCGAGTGGAGCTGTGACCCGGCGCTGATCGGGCCGTTCGCGACAACGACCAACGGGGCGACGTTCACCTGCGCAGCGTTCGCGACGGCGAACACGATCAACGACGACGTGCAGGCCACCGGCGGCAACATCTGGGACAGCGCGACTGATCCGAACAGCCCGAACCAGTTCGATCCGTCGCAGTCGGTCGTGGTGGCGCCGGGAGCGTCGACGACGCTTCAGGTCGCGTTCAGCCCGAACGGGGGTGAGTCGGGCAGCGTCGTCTCGGGGTACCTCGAGGTGCAGAACTTCAACATCGACGTGTTCGGCAGCGACCAGATGGTGCGTATCCCGTACCGGTACAAGGTCGGTTCCTGACGGACGAGCCGGCTCGGGTCGATCCCGGGCCGGCTCAGTTCGTCGGGCGCCTGGACTTGGGCAGGCTCGCCGCCACCAGGGCGTACGAGTCGTCGATGAGTTCGCGCATGTCGTCCTCGTCGGGGGCACCCGCGCCTTCGAGCACGACTCGGTTCCACAGCTGCTTGTTCAAGTAGGCAGCCGTCCCGGCGTGGTCGGGATACCGGTCGCGCCACTCGGCTATCGCCTCGCGAGTGTTCTTGACCGTTATCGCAAGCTGCTCACCGCCGTAGAAGCAGAAGATCTTGTCGCCGACCTTGGCGACGTGGTCGTCCTCGCCCCAGGGGCTGTCGAGCCAGGCACCCGGTTTGGTCAAGCAGTATTCGACGATGTCCGAGCGGTCCACGTCGCCACCTTAGAAGCCGAGACATCGGCGGGTGCACCCGTGGCCGGGGACGGGCACGCCGGTCACCGGTCACCCGCACGCGGACGGCGAGCAGGGCACGTGAGATCGTGTGCACCGTGAGATTGCGCCGCATCCTGACCGTCCTGACGCTCGTCGCGCTGGCCGCCGCCACGCTCACGGCCTGCCAGACCAAGGTCGGACAGGCTGCCGAGGTGGCGGGCGCGACCCTGAGCGACTCCACGCTGTCGGGTTTGGTCAAGCCCGGCGCGACGCCCTACACCGACCAGTCGAACACCCAGGTCGTGCCCAAGCTGAACGCGCTCACGACCTGGGTGCGCAACGAGCTGATCAAGGCGGCCATCGCCGCCAAGGGCGGCTCGGCGACGGCGGACGAACTCACTGCGGCGCGGAGCGTGATCAACGACGCCGGCGTGCCGGCCCAGGCGGCGAAGGCCAACCACGGCTTCGGCTACGCGGCTGGATTCTTCGAGCTGCTGACCCAGCAGTACGAGCTGCTCACGGTGCTGATCGAGCGGCTCGCGCACACCACCGACGCCGCCAAGGCGTTCAACCTGCTGCAATCGGGGCAGGCCACGAACGCGTTCGTGTCGGCGATCGTTTCGACCCGGACGAAGGTCGACATCAGCCCTCGGTACGGGACGTGGGACCAGAAGACCCTCGGCGTCGCGTCTCCGGTGAAGGACCCGGCCGCCGGCGCTCCTGGGTTCGTGCACTTCGGCTCGTCCTGAGATGTCGCAGCTGGAACGCGCCGTCGAGGTGATGGACCGGCTGCGGTCGCCCGGCGGCTGTCCGTGGGACGCGGAACAGACCCACGAGTCACTCGCGCGCTACCTGCTCGAAGAAACCTACGAGGTGCTCGAGGCGATCGAGCACGGTGACCGCACGCTGTTGCGCGAGGAACTCGGCGACCTCCTGCTGCAGGTGCTCTTCCACGCCCGACTGGCCGAGGAGGAGCCCGACCCGTACTCGATCGAGGACGTCGCGGCCGATCTCGTCGACAAGCTGGTGCGCCGGCACCCGCACGTGTTCGCCGACGAGGCGCGCACCGACGCCGCGACCCTGAATGAGACGTGGGAGCGGCGCAAGATCGCCGAGAAGGGCCGCACGTCGGCCGTCGACGGCGTGCCGCTGGCCCAGCCGGCGCTGGCGCTGAGCGCCAAGCTCGTCGCCCGGGTCAACCGCGCCGGCCTGGACGTCCCGACGCCCGAGGGCGACGACATCGGCGCGCGGCTCTTCGCCGTCGTCCAGGACGCCGTTGCTGCCGGCATAGACCCGGAAACGGCGCTGCGCCGCCTCACCCAGGACTACCGCGACGCGATCGTCGCCGCCGAGACCACCGCCCCGTCCCCCTGACCATCGCGCGAGTGGTCACTTATGGACCGAGTGGACGGTTATTGCTGTCCACTCGCGTTATAGGTGACCACTCGCGAGTCGGGGCGGGTCTGGGGTGAGCGGGCCGTTAGGGTTGGGCGCTATGGCAAGCATCGACGCCGTCGGCGCCCGCGAGATCCTCGATTCGCGCGGCAATCCCACCGTCGAGGTCGAGGTCGCCCTCGACGACGGCACCTTCGCGCGTGCTGCCGTTCCCAGCGGCGCGTCGACCGGACGGTTCGAAGCCGTCGAACTGCGTGACGGCGGCGACCGCTACGGCGGCAAGGGCGTGCGCAACGCGGTCGCCGGCGTGCTCGACACGATCGGACCGGAACTGGTCGGCTTCGAAGCCAGCGAGCAGCGCCTGGTCGATCAGGTGCTGCGCGACCTCGACGCGACGCCGGACAAGTCGCGCCTCGGCGCCAACGCGCTCCTCGGAGTCTCGCTGGCCGTCGCCAAGGCAGCGGCCGCCAGCGCCGACTTGCCGCTGTTCCGCTACCTCGGCGGGCCGAACGCGTTCCTGCTCCCGGTGCCGATGATGAACATCCTCAACGGCGGGGCGCACGCCGACTCGAACGTCGACGTGCAGGAATTCATGATCGCGCCGATCGGCGCACCGACGTTCGCCGAGGCGCTGCGCACGGGCGCCGAGGTGTACCACGCGCTGAAGGCGGTCCTGAAGTCACGGGGCCTGTCGACCGGACTGGGGGACGAGGGCGGTTTCGCACCGAACCTCGACTCGAACCGCGCCGCGCTCGATCTGATCCTCGAGGCCATCGGCAAGGCGGGTCTGACGCCCGGCACCGACATCGCCCTGGCGCTCGATGTTGCGGCGTCGGAGTTCTTCGCCGACGGCTCCTACAACTTCGAGGGCTCGCCGACCTCGTCGGAGAAGCTGATCGAGTACTACGTCGACCTCGTCGACAGCTACCCGATCGTCTCGGTCGAGGACCCGCTGGACGAGGAGGACTGGGACGGTTGGGTCGCGATGACCGAGCAGCTCGACGACAAGGTGCAACTGGTCGGCGACGACATCTTCGTCACCAACCCTGAGCGTCTCGCCCGCGGTATCGAGCTCGGTGCGGCCAACGCGCTGCTCGTCAAGGTGAACCAGATCGGCACGCTGACCGAGACCTTCGACGCCGTCGACCTCGCGCACCGCCACGGCTACCGGTGCATGATGAGCCACCGCTCCGGCGAGACCGAGGACACGACGATCGCCGACCTCGCCGTGGCGGTGAACTGCGGCCAGATCAAGACCGGCGCCCCCGCGCGCAGCGAACGCGTTGCCAAGTACAACCAGTTGCTGCGCATCGAGGACGACCTCGACGACGCCGCGCGTTACGCCGGCGCCGGTGCGTTCCCCCGCTTCGACGCGAGCGCCTCGGCCTGATGTCGACGACCCCCCGCCGCCCGCGCCGCGCCGTGACCGGCCGTGCCCTCGTCCTCGGCACGCTGGTCATCCTGCTGCTCGTGGTGCTCGCGTCCCCGCTGAACCGCTTCTTCCAGAGCCGCAGCGCGCTGAGCGACGCGGCGCAGAAACTGCGTAGCGACAAGGCACGGGTGAGCCAGTTGCAGCAGCAGATCAACCGGTGGGGCGACCCGGGCTACGTCCAGCAGCAGGCGCGGCAGCGGTTGCAGTACGCCATGCCCGGCGACACGGTGTACGTCGTCGTCGACCGGGGACAGAAGAACGACATCGCCAAGACCGCCGGTGCCGGTACGAACTCCGACGACCAGGCCGGCTGGAACACGCGACTCTGGAACAGCGTCACCCGCGCCGACGCCCAGAAGTGAACGAGTCCGACCGTCGCATCGTCGCCACTCAGCTCGGGCGTGAGCCGCGCGCGATGCGGGCGGTCGCGCACCGCTGTCCCTGCGGCAATCCCGACGTCGTCGAGACCTCGCCGCGGCTGTCCGACGGCACGCCCTTCCCGACGCTGTACTACCTGACATGCCCGCGCGCCGCGTCGGCGATCGGTCGGTTCGAGGCGGACGGAACCATGCGGCGGATGACCGAGCGCCTGGCCGACGACGACGCTCTCGCCGATCGGTACCGCGCCGCCCACGAGGCCTATCTGGCGCGCCGCGAGCAGCTCGGCCACGTGCCTGAGATCGCCGGCGTCAGCGCCGGCGGAATGCCGAAGCGGGTCAAGTGCCTGCACGTGCTCGTCGCGCACTCGCTCGCGGCCGGACGTGGCGTCAACCCGCTCGGCGACGAGGCGCTCGACCGGCTCGACGAGTGGTGGAGCGGCGGACCGTGCGCGTAGCTGCCATCGACTGCGGTACCAACTCCGTCCGACTGCTAGTTCGCGACGGCGAGCGGGAACTGCACCGCGAGATGCGCATCGTGCGGCTCGGGCAGGGCGTCGACCGCACCGGGACGCTGGCCCCGGCAGCGGTCGAGCGCACCCGCGCCGCCCTCGCGGCCTATGCCGAGGTCATCGCCGAGCTCGAGGTGTCGCGGGTGCGCATGATCGCCACGAGCGCGACACGCGACGCCACGAACCGCGACGAGTTCGTGTCGATGGTGCACGACACCCTCGGCGTCACGCCGGAGGTGATCAGCGGTCCGGAAGAAGCCGCGTTGTCCTACGCCGGCGCCGTCGCGACGATGGACGGGCTGGAGCAGCCCGTGCTGCTCATCGATCTCGGCGGCGGTTCGACCGAACTGGTCATGGGCCCAGAGCCGCTCCGCGCGCACAGCATGGACGTCGGCTCGGTACGCATGACCGAGCGGCACCTGCACGACGATCCACCCACCTCGGCGCAGATCGCCGCAGTCGTCTCGGACGTGTCGGCCGCGCTCGACCGCGCGCAGCACGACGTCCCCTGGCAGCAGTCGCGGCAGGCGGTCGGGGTGGCCGGCACGATCACCACGGTTGCCGCGATGGCGCTCGGTCTCGTCGAGTACCGCCCCGACCTCGTCCACGGCACCCGCCTGACGGTCGCCAAGGTGGCCGAGGTCGCCGACCGCTTGCTCGCACTCGATCACGACGGCCGTGCAGCGATCACCGCCATCCACCCCGGCCGGGTCGACGTGATCGCGGCGGGGGCGCTGGTGCTGCGGACCGTGCTCGAGCGGTCGGGCGCCGGCGAACTGGTCGTCAGTGAGCACGACATCCTCGACGGCGTCGCGCTCTCCCTCGGTTAGGCGCGTGAGCTCGCTCAGTCCGGCGGCTCGACCGCGGCAGGGAACTTCGGCTTAGCGCCGGCGACCCGCTTCGACGCCTTCGGCTTGACCGTCTGCGGCGGCTCGGTGCCGATCAGCGTGCGCCACACCTCACCGGCGCCCTTGCGGGTGACCAGGTCTGCGGCCGCCATGCCGATGCCGGTCAACGCGGCCCACGCGATCGCGTCGGTCCACTGCACACCGTCGTCGGCGGCGGTGCGCGGGCGATCGGGCCCGGCCGCGACCCAGATCTTCTCGACCAGGGTGCGCGTGGCGATCCCTACGGGGATGCCGACTGCCATGGTCATGATCTTCATCGTGATCTTGGCGCCGAGATTGGCCATGGAGTAGACCCTAGTCCCATGGCCACGCTCGCGATCCTCGCCGACGAGGTGAGCAACTGCCGGTTGTGTCCCCGACTCGTCGCGTGGCGCGAGCAGGTCGCTCGCGAGCGTCGTGCGGCATTCGCCGACCAGGAGTACTGGGGCCGTCCCGTACCCGGCTTCGGCGATCCCGCCGCACGGGTGCTGATCGTCGGTCTGGCCCCGGCGGCGCACGGTGCGAACCGCACCGGGCGGATGTTCACCGGCGACCGTAGCGGTGACTGGCTCTATGCCGCGCTGTACCGGGCCGGTGTGGCGAACCAGCCCACCTCCCTCTCCGCCGGCGACGGGCTGCGCCTCGACGGTGTCTTCATCACGGCACCGGTGAAGTGCGCGCCGCCGGCGAACAAACCCACGACCCTGGAACGCGACACGTGCCGGCCCTGGATGGTGCGCGAGCTGGACGTGCTGTGGCCGGGGCTGCGTTCGGTGATCGTGCTCGGCGGTTTCGGGTGGGCGGCGCTGTGGCCGACTCTGCGCGCGGCGGGCCTACCGGTGCCTGCCCGGCTCGCGCCGTTCGGCCACGGCACCGAGGTCGAGGTCGACGGGCGGCGTGTCATCGGCTGCTACCACGTCAGCCAGCAGAACACGTTCACCGGACGACTGACCGAACCGATGCTCGATGCAGTGATCCGGCGTGCGCTACTAGCGTGAGCCGTATGCCACCTACGCGGATCCTGATCGTCGGCGGCGGGTACGTCGGCATGTACACGGCCCTCGGCCTGCAGCGGAAGCTCTCACGCGGGGCTGCCGACATAACGGTGGTCGAGCCGCAGTCGAACATGACCTACCAGCCGTTCCTGCCCGAGGCGGCTGCGGGCAGCGTCGAGCCGCGGCACGTCGTCGTCCCCCTGCGCCGGGTGCTCAAGCGGTGCACGGTGATCACCGGAGCGGTCACCCGGATCACGCACGCCACGAAGTCGGCGACGATCGCGCCGAGGGAGGGCGAGGCGTACGAGTTCGGCTACGACGTGCTCATCGTGTGCCCCGGCTCGATCTCGCGCATCCTGCCGATCCCGGGACTCGCCGATCGGGGCATCGGTTTCAAGACGATCGGCGAGGCGATCTACCTGCGCAATCACGTGTTGTCGAAGCTCGACTTCGCGGCGTCGACAGCCGATCTGACCAAGCGCAAGGCGGCCCTGACCTTCGTCTTCATCGGTGGCGGCTACGCCGGTGTCGAGGCACTGGCCGAGCTCGAGGACATGGCGCGGTACGCGCTGCGGTACGTGCCGCAGCTCGACGCGAGTCAGATGCGGTGGGTGCTGATCGAAGCGGCGAGCCGCATCATGCCCGAGGTGTCGGTACGCCTGTCGGCCTACACCGTCGACCGGCTCGTCGAGCGCGGGATCGACGTGCGGCTCGACACGCGGCTCGAGTCGGCGGTCGACGGGCACATCGAGCTGTCCGACGGCGAGAAGTTCGACGCCGAGACGCTGGTGTGGACGGCCGGGGTGAAGGCGAACCCGATCCTCGCCGAGACCGACCTTCCGCTCGATGACAAGGGACGCTTGCCCTGCAAGGCGAATCTCACGGTCAAGGGGCTGACCGGCGTGTTCGCGGCGGGCGACTGCGCGGCCGTCCCCGACCTGTCGAAGGATGACCCGAACGCGACGACCGGCCCGAGCGCCCAGCACGCGGTGCGGCAGGCGAAGGTGCTCGCCGGCAACGTGGTGTCCTACCTGCGCGGCGGCGCGCTCCGCGACTACAAGCACGCCTATGCCGGTTCGGTCGCGTCGCTCGGTCTCTACCGCGGTGTCGCCGAGATCTACGGCATCAAGCTGCGCGGCTTCCCCGCCTGGTTCATGCACCGCACGTACCACGTGTCGCGCATGCCGACGTTGAACCGCAAGGTGCGCATCATCACCGACTGGACGGCAGCGCTGGTGTTTCGCCGCGAGGTGGTCTCGCTGGGGCAGCTGCAGCGCCCGCTCACCGAGTTTCAGCAGGCCGCGGGCGACCGCGAGTTGCCTGACGTCAGCTGATCGCGCGCGTCCGGCTGCACCGGCGCTGGCCGGCCGTCGGCGTCGATGTGCACGTAGGTGGTCGACACCTCGCAGCACACCCGCTCGCCCACCCGCACAACGAAGTCGAGCACGAAGCTCGTCGTCCCGACCCGGGGACAGGTGACGTCGACCTCCACGGTGTCGCCCCACCGGGCGGCGGACTTCCAGGTCAGGGTTGACGTCACGAGCTGTACGTCGGCGGAAAACGGTCCCAGACCGACGTCCTTGCAGTACTTCGACATCGCCTCGTCGCAATAGGTCAGGTAGTGGGCGTTGAACACGACGTTCTGGCCGTCGACCTCGGCGTACCGGACCGACGCCGACCAGACCGACTTCATGGCGCCAGCCGTTCACGCAGGCCGGCGAACATGCCGACGATCGTTGCCAGGTCGAGGATGCCCCCGACTTGCACCAACTGCTTGTGCTTGGCGCGGATGCGCAGCCGGTGATGCAGTCGGGTGTCGGCGCCGTCGGCGCGCAGCGCGAGCGTCCAGCTGATGGCCAGCACGTCGGCGCGGTCCGGGTCGCCGGCCGGCCAGCGGTGCCCGGCGGTGCGGTCGCGCAACGAGTGCCACACGAGCGCCGACGGGGCATCGACGACGGCAGCGCGGAGCACCGGGTCACCTGGTCCCCAATCAGGGACGTCGTCGCCGACGCGAACGCGCTGCCACTGCGGGTCGATCCGCCGCAGGGCCCGCCGCGCCCGCGGCAGGAGGGTTTCCACGGACCGCGGCAGGTACCAGCCGGCGCGGTCCTTACCCAGCTGCACTATCCACGGCCACACGGTCTCGACCGGTGCGGGCAGCGTGGTGGCACGGTCGAGCTGGCCGATCGCGTCGGGGACGAGATCGTCACCGGGCAGGCGCATCGACACCTCGGCACGCGTCGCGGTCGTCGAATGCATGACCCGATCCTGCCGCAGGGGACAATGACGACTGCCACCAGCGCGCCCCCGTAGCCCAACGGCAGAGGCAGACCCCTTAAAAGGGTCCCAGTGTCGGTTCGAATCCGACCGGGGGTACGGCGGGCGACCGATGCGCTTCGACCTCCAGCGGGCGGGTCGCGCGTGACGTGACGAGAGCGACGCCTGCGAAGGCCACGGCGACCGTGAGCGCGGTCAGGATGTCTGTGCGGTTCGCCAGGAAGCCGACCAGCGGCGGACCGCTGAAGAATGCGGCGTACCCGATGGACGAGACCACCGAGACGCGAGGCGGTGCCCGGTCGGGCTCGTCACCGGCCGCGCTCATGCCGATCGGAAAGCCGAGGCTGGTTCCGAATCCCCAGAGCGCGCAGCCGACGAACGCGATCGGCAGCACGCCGACGGTGATGACCAACAGCACCCCGCCGCCAGCCGAAGCGGCGAGAACGCGCAAGGTCGTCACCCGCCCGAAGCGGGTGATCAACCCCGCGCCGGCGGCGCGGCCGGCGGTCAACGCGGCCACGAACACGTCGTAGCCCAACGCGCCCACGACCTGACTGGCGCCGTGGCCGTCGACCAGTCCCAACGCCAGCCAGTCACCCGCCGTTCCCTCCAGCAATGCGAACGCAAGGACCGTGATCCCGATGAGCACCGTGCGGTGCTCCCGCCAGGCTGTCGACAACCGCGCCTCCCGGCGAGGTGCGCGATCCCCCGCCCGGCGCGGCACGCCCGGAAGGGCGAGGAAGGCGACGGCGAGCACCGCCGTGGCGACGGCGAGGAATTGCGCCCCGGCCGGCACACCGATCGCTGCTGCGCCGGCACCGACCGCGGCGCCGACGACCGAGCCGAAGCTCAGACCCGCGTGGAGCATGGGCATCCGCGGCGCTTCTCCTCGTGTTCGAGGAAGGTTCCGGAGACATTGATGCCGACGTCCCACTGGCTGATGGCCAGCCCGTATCCGAACAGGCCCAGGGCCACGACCGGCGCGGCGGCCAGCGACAAACCCGCTGTGATGACAGCCAGAGCCGCCGCGGCGCCGCTGGTACCGATCAGGATCTGCCGAGCCGGACCGAGCCGGCTCGTCAGCCGCCCGGCGATCGGCAGGCCGACGGTGGCGCCGACGCCGGGTGCAAGCAGGACGAGCCCCATGTGAGCCGGGTTCAGGTGCAGGATGTCGCGCGTCGCCGGCACCCGTGACAGCCACGATCCGAGCGAGAAGCCGTTCACGGCGAAGAGCGCGAGCATCGCCGTCCGGTGAGTTGGTTTGCGTCGCCGCATGGGTCAACCTAATATGACTCATGCATATTGACGCAAGCCGTAACGAGCTGAATGTCATCGCGGCATGGGCGACGGCGGTGTCGGACGCGGTCCGCGAGGCCGTCGAGGCGTCGACGGGTGTCGGCGGCGCCGGCCCCGCAGCGCTGGTCGCAGTCGTCGCCGATCCCGGGCTGAGCATCGACGAACTACGCCGCGTGCTCGGCATCACCCACCCGGGAACGGTCCGGCTGGTGGACCGTCTCGTCGAGCACGGCTGGGTCCGCAGAGCGGCCGCCGTCGGCCGAGAGGTGCGACTGCAACCGACCCGCGCCGGCCGCCGGGCCGAGCAACGTCTCGTCACGGCGCGCGAGTCGGCGGTGCGACGTCTGCATGCGACCCTCTCCGATTCGCAGCTACGCGTGCTCGCGCAGACGATGGCGCCCGTCCTGGAGCACGCCACCGTGGATCTGGACAGCCAGCGTCGGTTGTGCCGGCTCTGCGACCGGGACTGTTGTGCGTCGTGTCCTGTTCGGACGGCAGGGGAGCGGCGTAGCGCGCCGGCATGACGGCCGGTCCTTTTCTTTGGTTATGACAGGCGTCATAATACTGGCGTCGGAGTAGCTGCAGGAGGACGTGCGGTGACAGTCGGATTCGCAGGGCTCGGCCTCATGGGTGAACCCATGGCGCTCAATCTGGCGCGGTCGGGAACGCCGGTCATGGTGTGGAACCGCACTGCGGCCAAGAGTGAACCGCTGCGATCGGCGGGTGCGCGTGTCGCGTCGTCCGTCGACGAGCTCTTCCGGTCGTGCGAGCTGGTCATCCTCATGCTGGCCGACGCAGGTGCTGTTGATGACGTGCTCGGCCGGGGCACGGCCGACTTCGAGCGGCGAGTGCGCGGTCGCACGTTGGTCACGATGGGGACGACGTCACCGGACTACTCGTGTCGCCTCGGCGCCGCCATCGTGGCTGCGGGTGGCGACTTCGTCGAGGCGCCGGTGTCGGGCTCGCGCCACCCGGCGATCGACGCGCAGCTCGTCGCGATGGTCGCCGGGGAGCCGGCATCGGTTGAGCGCGTCAGGAGGGTCATCGCGCCCATGTGCGCCGCCACCGAACCGTGCGGACCGGTACCGGGTGCGCTGCTGATGAAGCTCTCGGTGAACCTGTTCCTGATCACGATGGTCGCCGGCCTGTGCGAGGCCTTCCATTTCGCACAGGAGCACGATCTCGATCTCGATCGGCTTCGCGCGGTGCTCGACTCCGGGCCGATGGCGAGCAATGTCTCGAAAGGCAAGCTGCGGAAGCTGCGCGACGGTGACTTCGCCGCCCAGGCCGCCGCCCGCGACGTGCTCATGAACAGCGACCTCGTCGCCGAGGAAGCACGACGAGCCGGCATCGCCGCCCCGAGCCTCGAGGTTGCCCGCGCGCTGTTCGCCGAGACCGTCGCGGACGGCGCCGGCGCGCTGGACATGATTGCCGTGGTACGCGCGATCGAGCGCCGCACGCGCACCGGGTCCCCAGCGGTCAACCCCCGGTGAGGCCGACGGGATTCGTAGCCGGGAGCAGGCCCCCGGCGCGGATGGCGTCGGCAATCGGGTCGAGCAGAGCGATCAGTCGCTCGGAGTCGGCGACGCCGAGGCGCCGCCACGGCGCGCAGGACTGTTCGTCGGTCGCCCGCTCGATGCGTGCGTGCAGCTCACGACCGGCCGAGGTCAGCCGGTCGTGGCCGTCGAGCACGCCGCGCGTCCGGAGCTCTGCTTTCGCCGCGTCCCATTCGGCGGTTTCGAAGCCGCGCCCGGTACGCAGGGTCTCGCCATCGGCCTCGCCGCTGCCCGCTTTGATGAGATGCGCTGCGGCGGGAGTGACGCCGTTGGCCACGAGCACCGCATTGTGGGTGTCGCCGCGATGCTCCCGCAGCACGGTGGTCGCCTGCCACAGCGCGATACGCGGTGCGGACGACGGTGCGATACCGGCGTTGGCCGCGCCGAGCGGTCGGCCCGGCAGGTCGATCGCCTGCGCGGCTCGGCCTGCGAGCAGGGCAGCTTCGCGGACGTGATCAATGGGCAGATCGGCGGCGATCAGCTCCTGCAGCGCGTGATCCGCGATCTGTTCCCGAGCGCGCAGCGCCGTCTCGGCGTCGACGTGGGACCACGCATCCGGAAGGGCGCGTGCCACGCGACGCGGGTGGAATCCGTAGCAGACGGCGGTCGCGGTGTGCGGCCCGCACGTACCGAGCGGCGCCAGACGCATCGCGAAGTAGCCCATCCAGAAACCGCGGAGCCCGAGTGCCTCGGTGGTCGGCCTGACGTGCCGCGAGAAGTACACGACGTCATGGATGGGCTCGAAGCGCGACCATGCCCTACGCGTCAGAGACGACGACGTCCGATGGGGCGGTCATCATCATGACAAGTGTCATAGCATTGCCTTGTGACCCTGTTCAAGGGATCCGACACACGTCACGATCGAATGGTGATCCTTGACGACCTGATCAACCCCGTCGCCCTCGCGCCCCTTGCCGGCGGTCCGTCGACCCCCGAGCTGACGGCCGCCGTGGCCAACGCCGACGCGTTCGCCTTCCTGGCCGGCGGGTATCTCACCGCCGACGACCTGGCCGCAGCGGATGCGTACGACCCGCGCGCTCACCGACCGTCCGTTCGGCGTGAATCTGTTCGTGCCCGGCATTCCGGCGTCCGCAGCAGACATAGAGCGGTACGCACGCGAGATCGCGACGGACGTCGAGGCTGCCGGAGCCTCCTTGGGTCAGGCCCGCTTCGACGACGATCACTGGTCGGCCAAGCTCGATCTGCTGTGCGACGAGCCGGTGCGGGTCGTGTCCTTCACGTTCGGAAATCCCGATGCGGCGGTCATCGACCGGATTCGGTCGGTGGGCGCCGAGGTGTGGCTCACCGTGAACTCGCCCGAGGAAGCCGAGGTGGCAGCGCGGCTCGGCCCGGACGCGTTGATCGTGCAGGGGGCCGAGGCCGGCGGTCACCAGGGTGGCCCGTCCGACGCCGGAACGGGCTACGGATTGCTGCCGCTGCTGCAACTCGTGCGGGCGCGGACACCGGTTCCCCTCGTCGCGGCCGGCGGCATCGCCACCGGACGTGCGGTCGCCGCGGTGCTCGCCGCCGGGGCCCGATGCGCGGCGGTCGGAACCGCGTTCCTCCGGTGTCCCGAGGCCGGGACCTCGCAGGTGCAACGTGCTGCGCTCGACGCGGCGACCGCGCCGACCGCCACCACCCGCGCGTTCACCGGACGCACCGCCCGCGGCATCGTCAACCGGTTCATGACAGCGCACTCTGCCGCTGCCCCGCAGGGCTACCCCGAGATCCACAACCTCACCGCGCCGATGCGCCAGGTGGGTCGTTCGACCGGCGACCCGGATCTGGTCAACCTCTGGGCGGGCGAGGCCTACCCCGTGGGCGGCGGCGGCGCCCGCTGCCGAGGTGGTGGCGGGCCTGGCCGCCGACGCGCGCGTCGCGCTCGCGGAGGCCGCCGGCAGATGGAGTCGATGATGACCGGCGACGGCCACTCGCCGCGCGAGCGGATGGTGTACAGCGCCGTGCAGTTGCTGCGCGCGCAGGGCATGAGCGCGACGGGCGTCCGCGACGTCATCGAGCACTCGGCGACCCCGCGTGGGTCGTTCCAGCACTACTTCCCGGGCGGTAAGGACCAGCTCGTCGGCGAGGCCCTGCAGTGGTCGGGGAACTTCGCGGCCGAGCGGGTCGAGCAGTACGTCGCCACGGCACGCAGGCCCACACCGGGCGGCCTGTTCGCGCGCATGGTCGACCATTGGAAACGCGACCTGACCGAGAACTACGAGCGCGGCTGCCCGGTGGTGGCGACTGCTGCCGACATCGCCGGTTCCGACTCGCCGGTCACGGATCCCCTCGTGTCGGCGACCGAGCGGTGGGAGCGCGCGATCGTCGATGCGCTGGTGGCGATGGACGTCCCGCGTGCGCGTGCCAGAAGCCTGGCAACCCTGATGTTGAGCACGCTGGAGGGCGCGATCGTGCTCGCCCGGATCCGCCGCGATGCCACCCCCCTGGCCACGGTGGTCAGCGAGCTCCGCCCGCTGCTGGATGGCCAGCAGCGCTGACCCGGGGATAATGACGCTCATGAGCCGACCCGAGTTCGCGTCCTACCGCGACTTCTTCCCGTACTACGTGGCGATGCACTCGAAGCCGCTGACGCGGCAACTGCACTTCGGCGGCACGCTGGTCGGTGCGCTGCTCGCCCTGATCGGACTGGTGACGCGGCGGCCGAAGCTGGTGGCCCTGTTCCCGCTGAGCGGCTACGGCACCGCGTGGCCCGCGCACTGGCTCGTCGAGAAGAACAACCCGGCCTCGTTCGGCCATCCGCTCTGGTCGCTGCGTGGCGACTTCGAGATGGTGCGCTACATGCTCGCCGGCCGCGATGCCGAGCTCACGGTGATCGCCCGCGACTACCTGCGGGCCAACGAGTTCGCCCGCACCGAGGCCAACTACCCGTCGGTCGAGGAGCTCGTCGCCGCCTGACGTTCGTCGCCGCTCAGTCGAAGGCGACCAACAGCCGCTGGACGAGGCCGTCCGGCGTCCATGCGAGCGTCATCGTCCCGCTGCCGCCCGCGGTCCAGCCGAAGCGAACGACGTCGCTCGCATCACCGGCCTCGACCGATCGCACGACCATCGTGTCGTCCCGGTGGGTTCCCGAATGGGCGGCGACCCGGTCAGCCACCACTCTTGCGGCGGAACGTGCGCTTCCCGCCGGCGCGGGCGTGCTCGCCGTGCACCTTCGAGTCGCTCTGCGCGGTGTCGTTGTTCGCGTGCTGCTTGTTGCGCTTGCGCTCGAGGGCCTCGCGAAACTTGTCCTTCGCCGGATCGTCGGCTGGCTTGTCGGGCATGTGGCCAGCCTGACACGCCGACGAGTGAGGACGGAAGCCGGATCCGGGTAGAACGACAACATGGCAACTGTAACCGCTTACGCCGCCCCGTCCGCCAAGGCTTCGTTCGAGAAGGTCCAGATCGAGCGCCGCGACGTGGGCCCCAAGGACGTCCTGATCAAGATTGAGTTCGCCGGGATCTGCCACTCCGACATCCACACCGGCCGTAACGAGTGGGGCGAGTCGCATTTCCCGCTCGTCCCGGGCCACGAGATCGCCGGTGTCGTGGAAGAGGTCGGCTCCGAGGTGAGCAAGTTCCAGGTCGGTGACCACGTCGGCGTGGGCTGCATGGTCGACTCGTGCCGCGAGTGCGAGAACTGCAAGGCCGGTGAGGAGCAGTACTGCCTCAAGGGCAACGTCGGCACCTACAACGGGCAGGACTACCACCACGACAATGCCTGGACCGACGGCGGCTACAGCACGCACATCGTCGTCGACCAGGACTTCGTGCTGCGCATTCCCGACAGCATCCCGCTCGACCAGGCGGCACCGCTGCTGTGCGCGGGGATCACGCTGTACTCGCCGCTCAACCACTGGAACGCCGGCCCGGGCAAGAAGGTCGCCATCGTCGGTATGGGCGGACTCGGCCACGTCGGCGTGAAGATCGCTGCCGCCATGGGCGCCGAGGTCACCGTCCTGTCGCAGTCACTGTCCAAGCAGGAGGACGGCAAGGCCTTCGGCGCCGACCACTACTACGCGACCAGCGACGACGAGACCTTCGACAAGCTGGCCGCCTCGTTCGACCTGATCGTGAACACCGTGTCGGCGCACCTGCCGATGGAGAAGTACCTGTCGCTGCTCAAGCTGGACGGCACGCTGGTCAACGTCGGCGCGCCGGCCGAGCCCCTCGAGGTGCCGGCCTTCGCGCTCATCCCGTTCCGCCGCAGCTGGGCGGGCTCGATGATCGGCGGCATCCGCGAGACCCAGGAGATGCTGGACTTCTGCGCCAAGCACAACATCGGGTCGACCGTCGAGAGGATCAGCGGTGACCAGATCGACGAGGCGTGGGACCGCGTGGTCGACAGCGACGTGCGCTACCGCTTCGTCATCGACACGTCCACGTTCTAGCCCTTTCCCCGCTGGTGCTCGGTTCGCTCGTCCGAAAGCGGGCACCGGCGGGGAAACGCGTCAGCTCTTGCGCTCGAGGACGACGACCGGGATCTCGCGGTCGGTCTTGGCCTGGTAGTTGGCGTAGTCGGGCCACTCCTGCACCATGTGCTCCCACATCGCCGGCTTCTCGTCCGGCGTCGCCACCCGCGCCCTGGCGGCGAACTTGTCACCCTTGATCTGCACCTGGACGTCCGGGTCCTCGCGCAGATTCAGGAACCAGGCCGGCGGCTGGTCGGACCCGCCCTTGGACGCCACGACCAACTGCTTGTCCTCCCAGTCGCGGTAGATCAGCGCGCTGGTGCGGTCCTCGCCGGACTTGCGGCCCTTCGTCGTCAGCAACAGGGTCGTCGTGCCGTTGCGCCAGAAGTACCCCTCGGCGCCGTCGGTCTCGCGGTAACGCTGGACATGCTCGTCTCCGTAAAGTGTCATGTCACCATCCTGCCCATCGCCAGGTGCGGTCGAAGCGTGACCCCGTGAATCCCGCACCGGTGTAGAGCCGCATCGCGGGAGTGTTCGTGGGCTCGAAACTGACCTTGAGCCGGGTGCACCCGCGCGCAGTGAGTCCCCGTAGCCCGGCGTCGAGCAGGTGCCTCCCCAGGCCACGTCCCTCGTGCCCGTCCTCGACGCGCATCGGCTCGACGAGCCCGACGCCGGTCACGAGATCGGGCCAGAACAGCGCGTACCCGGCAACGCCGCCGTCGGGGGCGAGGACGGCGAGGTCGAGGCCCGGGTCGTAGAGCGAGCACTGCCACAGCCCCTCCTCGACGTGCTCGCCGTTGCGTCCGACCATCGGGTGCGGACGCGACCGGTCGGCGGCGCGGGCCACGATGCGGTAGCCCTCCGCAAGGGGACGGGCCGGGTCGCGCCGAGCGGCGGGATCGAGCCACAGCACACCGTGCAGGTCGTCGCCGGGGACGAACCCGGCGGCCCGGGCCGCGTCCTGGACGGCGTCGTCGTCGTCGTCGATTTCCATCTCGATGTCCGCGTCGCGTAGTTCCGCGCACCGCTGCGCGGCGAAGTCCCACCCCGGAGCGAAGTCCGCATCGGCGAGCACGTCTGCGCCGATGCGACGACCGCGCCACCGGGTGAAGACGACGGCCGCCACCGGCTCGCCGTCGTCGAACCACACCCGCGCGTCGGCGGGGTCGTCGTGGCGGTAGCGCGGCCACCACCACTGCAGGTCTGCCGCCTCCCAGGTCTCGCGGTACGGGTCGGCGAGCCGGCGGCGCTGCAGCAGCCTCGTCACGGCGTCCAGGTAGTCGAGACCGACCGGGGATTCGACGGTGAGCACACGTTCACCGTAGGGACGGCGTACAGCGAGTTCGGCCCCGCTCGCGCGCCCCGCACCGTGTTCGCTCTGGGCGATCAAGCGCGGGAACATCGGCACCGCCGCGCGACTTGAGCCGGTATGACTCAAGATAGCTTCACACTGCAGCTCCCGATGCTGTCGCTCGCCGACGTCGTGGTGTTGCCCGGCATGGTCGTGCCGGTCGAACTGGACGACGCCGCGCAGGCCGTCATCGACGCCGCGCAGACCGGCGGCGCAGACGGGCAGCTGCTGCTCGCCCCCCGTCTGTCCGACCGCTACCCCGTCTACGGCGCCGTCGCCGAGATCGAGCAGCTCGGGCGGCTGCCCGGCGGAGCGCCGGCGGCCGTGCTGCGCGCCGTCGCGCGCGCCAAGATCGGCTCGGGCATCAGCGGGCCGGGCGCGGCTCTCTGGGTCGAGGCCGCTCCGGTCGACGACCCGATGCCGACCGAGCACGACCGCGAGCTGGCGGCCGAGTTCAAGCGCGTCGTGATCGCGATCCTGCAGCGGCGCAACGCCTGGCAGGTCATCGACTCCGTGCAACGCGTCGACGATCCGTCCGAGGTCGCCGACCTCGCCGGCTATGCGTCCTATCTCTCGCTGGAACAGAAGCGCGAGCTGCTCGAGACACCCGAGGTCGCCGAGCGACTGACCCGAGCAACCGAGTGGGCGCGCGAGCACCTGGCCGAGCAGGAGGTCAGCGAGAAGATCCGCGACGACGTGCGCGAGGGCATGGACAAGGCCCAGCGAGAGTTCCTGCTGCGCCAGCAGCTCGCCGCGATCCGGAAGGAACTCGGCGAGGACGAGCCGGAAGGCGCGGACGACTACCGCACCCGTGTCGAGAACGCCGCGCTGCCGACGAAGGTCCATGAGGCAGCGATGCGCGAGGTCGGCAAGCTCGAGCGCGCGTCCGACCAGAGCCCCGAGGCCGGCTGGATCCGCACTTGGCTCGACACCGTCCTCGAGCTGCCGTGGAACGAGAAGACCGACGACAACGACGACGTCGCCGCCGCCCGTGAGGTGCTCGACGCCGACCACCACGGCCTCGACGACGTCAAGGACCGGATCACCGAGTACCTCGCCGTGCGCGCCCGCCGGGCGTCGCGCGGGCTCGAGGTCGTGGGCGGACGCGGCTCCGGCGCCGTGCTGGCGCTCGTCGGGCCGCCCGGCGTGGGCAAGACCTCGCTCGGCGAGTCAGTAGCGCGCGCGCTCGGCCGCAAGTTCGTGCGCGTCGCCCTCGGCGGTGTGCGTGACGAGGCGGAGATCCGCGGTCATCGGCGCACCTACGTCGGTGCGCTGCCCGGACGGATTGTGCGCGCGATCAGCGAGGCCGGTTCGATGAACCCGGTCGTGCTGCTGGACGAGGTCGACAAGGTCGGCTCGGACTACCGCGGCGACCCGGCGGCGGCGCTGCTCGAGGTGCTCGACCCGGCGCAGAACCACACGTTCCGCGACCACTACCTCGAGGTCGAACTCGACCTGTCCGATGTGGTGTTCCTCGCGACCGCCAACGTTGCCGACACCATTCCGGCGGCGCTGCTGGACCGTATGGAGGTCGTGACGCTCGACGGCTACACCGAGGACGACAAGGTGGCCATCGCACGCACGCACCTGCTGCCGCGGCAGTTGTCGCGTGCCGCGCTCGGCGCGGACGAGGTGACGATCACCGACGGTGCGCTGCGACAGGTCGCTGCGGAGTACACCCGCGAGGCAGGCGTGCGGCAGCTCGAGCGCTCGCTGGCGCGCATCCTGCGCAAGGTCGCGACCAAGCTGGCCACCGAGGACGCTCCGATCGTCGTCGACGACCTGAAGGACTATCTCGGCCGGCCGCGGTTCACTCCTGAATCAGCGGAGCGCACAGCCGTTCCAGGCGTGGCCACCGGCTTGGCGGTGACCGGGACGGGCGGCGACGTGCTCTTCATCGAGGCGAACGCGACCGACGGCGATGCGCGCCTGACGCTGACCGGCCAGCTCGGTGACGTGATGAAGGAATCCGCGCAGATCGCGCTGAGTTACTTGCGTGCGCACCGTCCCGACCTCGCGCCGGCACTCGACAAGGTCGTGCACCTGCACGTCCCCGCCGGTGCCGTGCCGAAGGACGGCCCGTCGGCCGGCGTAACGATGGTGACTGCGCTCGCCTCGCTCGCGTCCGGACGTCCGGTGCGCGCCGACGTCGGCATGACCGGTGAGGTCACGCTCAACGGTCGGGTGCTGCCGATCGGCGGGGTCAAGCAGAAGCTGCTCGCTGCGCAGCGCGCCGGCCTCAAGACCGTGTTCGTGCCCAAGCGCAACGAGCCCGACCTGGACGACGTCCCGGCCGAGGTGCTCGAGGAGCTCGACGTGCGGCCGGTTGCCGCGGTCGAGGAGATTCTCGAGTACGCGCTGGAGGCGACCGACGCGGAGACCGACGCGGGGATCGTCGCCGCCTGACCCCACCCACGTCCCCCTCCCGCGAGTGGTCATTTACGCGCCGAGTGGTCACCTATAGGTGACCACTCGCGCCATAAGTGACCACTCGCGGCCGATGGTCAGCGGGTGGCGCCGCCGGGCCTGAGTCGGCCCGGTGGCAGGGGCGGTGCCTCGAGCGGTTGTCCCGCTCCCGGCACCGCCCCGAAGCCGTTCTCGACCCACCGCTTGCGCGCCGCAGCGATCTCGTCGGCGGTTCGCGCGACGAAGTTCCACCACATCACGATCTGCTCGCCGAACGGCACGCCACCGAGCAGCAGGAACTCGGCACCGCGCTCGGATGCGAACTCGAGCGACGCACGGCCGGTGCCGAGATAGAGCATCGTCCCGACGCTCAGCGGCGCATCCTCGATCGTCACCGAGCCGGACATCACCAGCGCCGCGTACTCGAAGTCGGGCTCGGTCGCTATCACGTCGCGGGTGCCGCGGCCCATGCGCACCGACGCGCCGACCAGATCCGAGTACGTCGTGCCGGGCGCGCGCACGTCGGACAGCTCGCCGAGGAACACGGTGAACTCGACGTCCTGCCCGAGCAGCTGCGGCAGCGTCGTGTGGTGCTCCCACGCCGGTGCGGACGAGGTGGCGCCGGACGGCAGCGCGACCCACAGCTGCGCGCCGTGCAGCTGCGCCGCGTGCGGCACGGGGGAGTACTCCGCGTGCACGATCCCCGCACCCGACGTCATGAGACCCAGCTCGCCGGGCCGGATCACGACGTCGTTGCCGAGGCTGTCGCGGTGGCGCACCTCGCCGGCGCGCAGCCAGCTCACCGTCTGCAGCCCGATGTGCGGGTGCGGCGGCACCTGCATGCCCGGGCCGGCCGCGATGTCGTCCGGGCCGTAGTGGTCGACGAAGCACCACGGCCCGACGAGACGACGCCCGAGATTCGGCAGCAGGCGGCGCACCTTCGTGCTCTCGCCGAGCGTCACCTCGCGCCCGTCGAAGCGTTCCAGCACAGGACGGGCGGCGACGCCCACCGTGCCGCAGTGCGTCAAACTGGGCGTCCGGTCGAGGTTGCTCACGCCTCGACGGTACGGGCGGGAGCGAACATGTTCACGGTGGTCGGCGAGGCGCTGGTCGATCTCGTGCAGTCGCGTGACGACCCCGCCGAGTTCCGCGCGCATGCCGGCGGCAGCCCGTACAACGTCGCGATCACGCTGGGCAGGCTCGGTCATCCCGTGTCGCTCGTCGCGCGGAGCGGCCAGGACGCGTTCGGCCGCATGCTGACCGACAAGGCGCGGGCGAGCGGCGTCGGGTTCGACCGGTGGCAGCTCGTCGCCGACCCGACCAGCCTCGCCGTCGCCAGCCTCGATCCCGGCGGCAGCGCGACCTACGACTTCTACCTCGACGCCACTGCAGCGCTGGCGTGGGACGCCTCGCTCGTCGATCGCGCGCCGACCAGCGGCGTGCTGCACGTCGGTTCGCTGGCGAGTTGGCGCGCGCCGTCCGCTGCGCACGTGCAGGCGATGCAGCGCCGCGCGTTCGACACCGGAACGACGCTGGTCAGCTACGACCCCAACGTGCGCCCGGCGCTCATCGCCGATCTCGGCGCGGCGCGCGCGAGCATCGAGCGCTGCGTCGGCGCGGCGCACGTCGTCAAGGCGAGCGACGAGGATCTCGACCACCTGTACCCGAGCCTCGCGCCGGCCGAGGTGGCGGCGCGCTGGCACGTCCCGCTCGTGGTCGTGACGCTGGGACGTGACGGCGCGGTCGCGTTCGGGCGCGACGGCGAGCTCGCGCGCTGCCCCGGGCGCGACATCGTCGTGGCCGACACGGTCGGTGCCGGGGACTCGTTCGCCGGTGGCCTGCTGGCCTCGCTCGCCGACGCCGGCGTGACCTCGCCCGACACGCTCGAGCGGGCCGGGCGCGACGTCCTCGGCGCCGCCGTCGAGCGGGCGGTCGCCGTGTCGGCGATGACTTGCGAGCGTCCCGGCGCCGACCCGCCGACCGCCGCCGACCTCGCCGCCCGCTGGTAGCACCGCGAGTGGTCACTTGTGGCCCGAGTGGTCACCTATAAGTGACCACTCGCGCCATAAATGACCACTCGCGCAAGGAGGGTGGGGGACGGGACAGGTCAGAGCTGGGTGCGCAGGGCCTTGCGGTCGAGCTTGCCGATGCTGGTCAGCGGGACGGCGTCGACGAGGTGCACCTCGCGGGGGTACTTGATCGCGGACAGGTGCTCCCGCGCGTAGTCGACGAGCTGCGCCCGGGTCACGCTCGATCCCGGCACAAGCTGCACGAACGCGACGATCTCCTCGCCGGTCTCCGGGTCGGGACGCCCGATCACCGCGCACACCGCGACGTCCGGGTGCCGCATCAGCGCTTCCTCGACGTCGCGCGGATAGACGTTGAACCCGTTGCGGATGATCACGTCCTTGAGCCGGTCGACGATGAACAAGTAACCGTCCTCGTCGAGGTGCCCGACATCGCCGGTGTGGAACCAACCGTCGCGCACCGCGGCCGCGGTTGCCTGCGGATCGCGCCAGTAGCCGGTCATCAGCGACGGCGTCTTGATACAGACCTCGCCGTTGCCGGCCGCGTCCGGCTCGTCGATGCGCAGGTCGACGCCGGGCGCGGCCTGGCCGACGCTGCCGCGCCGTGACCGGCCGGTGCGCGTGAGCGACGCGAGTGCGGCGGTCTCCGAGCAGCCGTACCCCTCGACGACCTCGACAGCCGGCACGCGCAGCGACCACTGCTCGGCGATCTCCGCGGGCAGCGGTGCGCTGCCGCTCGTCAGCTTGCGCAGCGATGAGAGGTCGTAGTCCTCGAGCGGTTGGGTCGTCAGCAACCGCAACATCGTCGGGACGAGTGCACCCGTCTGCACCTGTTCGTCCTGGACGAGCTGCAGCCAGCCGGCCGGATCGAACCACCGCATCAGCACGGTGCGGGACGGGCGGACGGCATGCATCGCCAGGGCAGACACGGTGAGTCCGAAGGCGTGCGCGAGCGGCAGCGGCAGTAGTCCGACACCGAACTCGTCGTCCTCGCTCGCCTGCACACCCGCCCACGCGGCATAGGAGAGCGCGTCGTGGCTGAGCATCACGCCCTTCGACCGGCCGGTCGTGCCGCCGGTGTAGAGCAGGGCCGCCAGCTCGCCGCTGTCCACCGAAACGAGCGGCGCCTCGGCACCTGCCGCCAGCTGCTCGAACGATTCGGCCCCCTCGACCTCACCGCCCGCGACCACGACGTGCACCTGCGACGCGGCGACCGCGGCCTGCACCTTCGGCGCGAACTCCGGAGTCGTCACGACGACCTTCGCTCCGGAGTCGCGCAGCGCGAAGACCAGTTCGTCGACACTGAGCAGGAACAGCAGCGGCGTCACCGCCGCCCCGATGCGCCATGTGGCGTGATAGCTCGCCAGCACCTCGATGCAGTTGGCCATGCAGACGGCCACGCGGTCGCCACGCCCGACGCCGAGGGAGCTCAGTCCGGTGCCGAACCGGCGCGCCAGGGCGCCGATCTCGGCCGACGTGCGGCTCGTCCCTTCGAACACGACCCGGCTGGTGTCACCGAAGCGCTCTTGCGCCGCCTCGGCCAGCGCCCCCAGCGACGTCCCGTGCGGTTCGGTCAACATGGCGTCAAACTACGCGGGTCACTGGCACAATCTCGATCAATGACCACGGCGAGCACACTCGAGACGGCGCTGATCGCCGCGGCAACCGCGGTCGTGGTCGCCGTCGGAACTCAGTTCGTGACGTGGCGACGTGAGCGCAGCCGGTGGCTGCGGGAGCGTGCTGAACGTGACGGCGAGCTCCGCGTTGCGGCGGTGCGTGAGGCGCAGGAAGCCGCGCTGACGGTGCGCGCTCGGTTCGAGGACTTCAGCGCCGCGGCGCGGGTGGCGACCGTGACCGAGTTCGAGCCGGCCTTCGCCGCGGCCCAGCGCGGCCTGCGCGATGCGCTGGCGGCACTCGACGTCCGGCTCGGCCGCGTCGACGATGCCGGGCTCGTGACCGCTGTACGCGCGTGGCGCGATCGGGCCAGGTTCCACTCGATCAGCGGCGAGGAGGTCACCGACGCGGAGGAACAGGCTGCGTGGGACGCGATGAATCGCGGGTTCGCCGCGGCAGAGCGGGCTGCCCTCAACCGGTCGGCTGGGGGAAATCCTGGCTCGTCGTGAGCTTGTCGGCCACGCCGGCGCGACGCGCGGCGTCGTGCAGGTACCGCGCGAATTCCTCAGGCGCGCCGACAACGGTGAGGTCGCTCGCCCTGCCGTCGACGAGCACCCGTTGCACCAACTGGGCGGCGAACGATGACGTGCCGCTCTGCACACCGGTCGCGTCGACGACGATGGTGTCGCCGGCCCGCTCGCCGAGCTGGTCCGCGACATGATCGGCGAAGTCACGACCTGCGACGAAGAGCGGCAGGTAGAGGTCGGCCCGATTCGTCATGAGTCCATTGTGCCTCTCCTGGCACCTTCCGCGCGTCGCGTCGGCACGCGTCCTTCCACGATCGTGCCCGCGAAGGCCGCGCCGGAGCTGTGGGTGGCGCGCCGCCCGGTGACCATCGTCGCGGCAGCGCCGCTGGCGAGGTAGAAGTACCCGTCGAGCCGGGTGACGGCCCGGACGGTCTGCCGGACGCCCGTTCCGGCGTGGTCGGTACGGCTCACGCCGGCGAGGGCGAGTTCGATCGCCGCGCGGTCGGAGTCGGCGCCGCGCGGGGCCAGGGTGGCCCGCAATCCGACGCCGGGGTCTGCGACGGCGAAGCGCAGCTCGCCGCGCCGCGGGATGGTCTGTGCCGCGACGTACCCGACGCTGCGCGCGTGTTCGCACACGTTCTCGCCGATCTCGGCGACGCCCTGGTGCAGCGCTCGCGCGAGTGCGCCGTCGAGGTCGTGCACCCGGTCGTGCACCAGCTCGGCCAAATGTCGCACGTCCGCAGGCGTGCCGAGCACGCCTACCTCGACGAGATTCTCGGCACCGTCGTGGTCATCGACGCTCGGCAGGTCGTGATCACCGCCCAGCGCTGCGACGACATCGCCGAGGCGCATCCGCGCGGCATAGCGCGCGCGCTGCGGTGCCGACGGACCGCGCAGCTGGAACTTCAGCCCGTCGCGCCGTGCCGCCTCGGCGACGGCGGCCACCGACACGAGGTGCACGGGATCAACCCACGCGACCTCGCGCAGATCCACCACGCGCGTGCCGGCCCGGGTGTAGACACCCGTCGACGCCAGCCGCGCGCCGGGGGCCAGCGGACGGTTCATCAGGCGGTCAAGTTACCGCCCGACATGACGATCCTGCTCAGCTGACAGCGAGGACGGTCGCCGAGAGCTCGCGTCCGGCTCGGGTCCGGTAGGTGACCGTCGCGCCGACCGCGGCTCCGTTGATCGCCTGGCCCAGCGGGCTGGCCTCGGTGATCACGTCGAGACCGGCGCCCGCCTGCTCGACGGATCCGAACAGGAATGTCTCCGCGCCGTCACCGAGATCGACGGTGACGACGTCGCCGGGCGTCACGCCGCCGGTCGACGGCTTCGCCGAGCGGCCCGCCCGGTCGGCGGACGCGAGCTCGGCCTCGACCGCTGCGATGCGCTGTTCGAGCAGGGTCAGGCGCGCGTTCGCGTCGACGTTGGTCGCTCGGTCGGCGATGTCGCCGCCGTTGCTCACGAACAGCTCGCCCATCACCTCGGCGCGCTCGGCCAACAGATCTTCCAACCGCGCTGCCAGTACGGCCGAGCGCGATTGCGGAACAACGGTGGAGGTCATGGCACGCACTTTCCTTCGCGGGGGGACGGACTGCTCGGGACAAGCGAACAACCTTGCCGAGCAGCTCCGTTATGCCCGTCCGGGATGTGAATTCACCATGAGCCGGGTCACTATTTTTTCAGCGACCCTTTTGCCTCATTTGAGTTCGGCAGAGGTCTTGTTCAACAGTCGCCGCGCCACGATCAGCTGCTGGATCTGCTGGGTGCCCTCGAAGATGTCCAAGATCTTCGAATCGCGTGCCCACTTCTCCAGCAGCGAGTTCTCGCTGTAACCGAACGCGCCGGCCAGCTCGACGCAGCGCAGCGTGATGTCCACGGCGGTGCGTCCGGCCTTGGCCTTGGCCATCGAGGCCTGCAGCGAGTTCGGCTTGTGGTTGTCGGCCATCCACGTCGATTCGAGCGTCAGCAGGTAGGCCGCCTCCCAGTCGGCCTCCATCTGCAACAACGCGGCGGCCGCGGCGTGCTGGGCATAGGCAGGACGGTCGTAGTCGACCTCGACGCCTGCCTCGGCGAGCAGGTCCTCGATCTCGTCGAGCGCGGCGCGCGCGACGCCCACCGCCATTCCGGCGACGAGCGGACGGGTGTTGTCGAACGTCTGCATGACGCCCGCGAAGCCCTTCTCGTCCTCGATGTCGGGCGAACCGAGCATGTTCGATGCCGGTACGCGGCAGTCGGTGAAGCGGATCGTCGCGGTGTCCGACGCCCGGATGCCGAGCTTGTGCTCGAGGCGCTCGACGGTGCATCCCGGCGTGTCCTTCGGGACGACGAACGACTTGATGGCCGCCCGTCCCTTCGACTTGTCGAGCGTGGCCCACACGACGACCGCGTCGGAACGTCCACCCGCGGTGACGTAGATCTTCTCGCCGTTGATGACGTAGTCGTCGCCGTCGCGCACTGCCGTGGTCGTCACCTTCGACGAGTCGGAGCCGAAGCCCGGCTCGGTGATCGCCATCGACGCCCACAGCTTGCCGAACCGCTCGAGCTGCTCGTCATTCGCGACGGACGCGATCGCGGCGTCGCCCAGACCCTGGCGGGGCATCGACAGCACGAGTGCGACGTCGCCCCAGCACGCCTCCATGATCGAGAGCACCGAGGACATGTTCGTGCCGTTGCGGTTACCCGTGTCCTGGGACGTGTCACGGCGCACGCCACGAGCTCCGGTGCCGCCTTCGCCGCCTTCGTTCATGCCGTCGATCAGCGCGGCGAGCATGTCGAGTTCCTTCGGGTACTCGTGCTCGGCCTGGTCGTACTTGCGCGAGATGGGGCGGAAGACCTCGGTCGCCACCTGGTGTGCCTGGTTGACGAGCATCGCGAACTTCTTCGGCGTTTCCAGACTGATACTCATGGCACGAGCACACCTTCCATGACGCCGATGGCGCGAAGATCCCGGTACCAGCGTTCGACCGGATGTTCCTTGACATAGCCGTGGCCGCCGAGCAGCTGCACGCCGTTGCTGCCGATCTGCATGCCGTACTCGCTGGTCAGCCGCCGTGCCAGAGCCGTCTCGCGGGCGAACGAGCGACCCTGCTCGGCGCGGGCCGCGGCGCGCAGTGTCGCCAACCGGGCGCCCTCGAGCTCGATGCCGATGTTGGCGACCATGAACGCGACCGCCTGGCGGTTGCTGATCGGCTCGCCGAACGCCTGCCGCTCGTTCACGTACGGGATCACGTAGTCGAGCACGGCCTTTCCGGTGCCGCATGCCATCGCGGCCCAGCCGATGCGTCCCAGGCGGACGCAGTCGGCGTAGACCTCGGCTGCGCCGTCGCCGAGCAGGGCCGACGCGGGCACGTGCACGTCCTCGAGCAGGAGCCGGCCCATCGCGGCGGCACGCAGCCCCATCGCGGGCTCGGACTCGACGCTCACGCCGTTCGTGCCCGACTCGAGCAGGAACAGCGCCGGTGCGCCGTCGAGCGCGGCCGCCACGACGAACAGCTCGCCGCTCGCCACACGTGGTACCAGCGACTTCACGCCGTTCAGGACGAAGCCGCCGGACTCGCGACGGGCCGTGGTCTGCAGCTCGAACGGATCGAACAGCGGGCGCGGTTCGAGCACTGTCAGCGCTGCCGCCGGCACGTCCTCACCGACGAACGAGGGCAGATAGGTCGCCTGCTGATCGGCGTCGCCCCACAGCACGAGCGCGTTCGCGACCCCGGCCGGGGCCAGGCACGCGACCGCGAGGCCCATGTCCCCGTGCGCCAGCGCCTCGGCCACCAGCACGCCGGTGGTCGTCGCGCGCTCGGTGCTCATGCCCCCGAGCGATTCGGGCACGCCGAGCTGGGAGATGCCCAGCTCGGTGACCGAGCGCTTGAGCAGCGTGTCGGGGGCCGCGCACGCCGTGTCGGCCTCGGCCGCGACGGGGCGCAGCTGCTCGGCCGCGAACTCCGCCGTCGCCTCGACGATCATCTGCTGCTCGTCGGTGGGCGTCAGGTCGAACAGGCCGCTGGATCCGGAACCTGCCAAGCGTTCCGGCTTCCCACCGCCCTTGGCCTTGGCGAACGTGCGGTTCGCCGCGCCGAGCGCGCGGAAACCCGCCTTGCTGGCCTCGAACACGGCTCGCTCGGCGGGCTTGCGGGCCCTGACCCGGTCGAGCAGGCCCGTCCCGGCAAGCCGGTTGAGTGCTGCGAGCCCGACGCCCATGGCGTCGCGGCCGCGTCTGTTGCGCCCTGACATCGATTGCTCCTGTGCTGGACGTCGGTGCGGTTAGTGGTACCGGCTGTATCGGATACTAAGTTACCCGCTGGTACTGCCAACGCCAACGGGGACGTGACCGCCGTCGCGTGAATCGGCGCGCAACATCCGGCTGGCGGTGCGGGAACCCGGCTCCAGTGCCTATCGTTGTCCCTACAGGACCGCCCGCATGCGGCGGCCACGCAAGAAGGAGGCAGGCCCGCACCATGGCCGAGAACCCCGTCATCCGGAAGTTCGCGACCAACGTCGCGACCCCGACGCCCACCGATCTGCAGAAGCACTTCGACGAGCCGGCCTACACCGGCCCGCGCCCGGGCCAGCGGTTCATGACCCTCGACGACGTCGTCCAGCGCACCGGCGCGATGCTGCTGACGATCCTCGCCGCGGGCGCCGTGTCGTGGGCGTTCACCTCCGAGTCGCTCTCGGCCGCGATGCCGCTGCTGCTCGTCGGCCTGATGGGCGGGCTGGGCCTCGGAATGTTCATGGCCTTCACCGGGCGCGCGAACGCGGTGCTGTGCCTGACCTACTCGGTGTTCGAGGGCCTGCTGCTCGGCGCGATCAGCAAGGTGTTCGAGCTGCGCTACCCGGGCATCGCCATCCAGGCGATCACCGGAACCGTGATGGTCGCCGCCGGCATGCTGTTCGTCTACAAGATCGGCGCCATCCGCGTCACGCCACGCCTGACCCGCATCGTCGTCGCTGCCACGCTCGGCGCGTTCGGCCTGATGCTGGTCAACCTGCTTGCCTACCTCTTCACCCCGGACGGGCTCGGCCTGCGGTCGGGCGGCCCGCTCGCGATCGTCTTCAGCCTCGTGTGCATCGGACTGGCCGCGATGAACCTCGTGATCGACTTCGACGTGGTCGAGCGCGGCATCCGCAACGGCGCCGACCAGAAGTTCGCCTGGTACGCCTCGTTCGGCATCACCGTCACCCTGGTGTGGCTGTACATCGAGATCCTGCGACTGTTGGGGTACATGCGCGACTAGGTTGCGCCCCCGTGGCGTCCTGCGCAGTTGGGTGACGTCGTGCGCAGGTGCGTGACGTCCTGCGCAGTTGGGTGACGTCGAAAATGACGTCACCCAAGGTCCGGACGTCACTCAAGGTCCGGGGACGTCACTCAAGGTCCGGGGACGTCACGCAACACCCCGGAGCGTCACGGACCGGCTAGGAGAGGCGCTCCAGGATCATTGCCATGCCCTGGCCACCACCCACGCACATTGTCTCGAGCCCGAACTGTTTGTCGTGGAACTGCAGCGAGTTGATCAGCGTGGACGTGATGCGGGCCCCGGTCATGCCGAACGGGTGCCCCACCGCGATGGCGCCGCCGTTGACGTTGAGCTTGTCCATGTCGATGCCGAGCTCGCGCGCCGAGGGCAGCACCTGCGCCGCGAACGCCTCGTTGAGCTCGACGAGGTCGATGTCGTCGATCGTCAGGTTCGCGTTCGCCAGCGCCTTCTTCGAAGCCTCGACCGGGCCGAGCCCCATGATCTCCGGCGACAGCCCGCTGACTCCGGTCGCCACGATGCGTGCCAGCGGCGTCAGCCCGAGGGCGGCCGCCTTCTCTGCCGACATGATCACGACGGCGGCAGCGCCGTCGTTGAGCGGGCAGCAGTTGCCCGCCGTCACCCGTCCGTCCGGACGGAACACCGGCTTGAGGCCGGAGACCGCCTCGTAGGTGACGCCGGCGCGCGGCCCGTCGTCCTTCGACACGACCGTGCCGTCAGGCAGCTCGATCGGGGTGATGTCCTTGGCCCAGAAGCCGTTCGCGAGCGCCTGCTCGGCAAGGTTCTGCGAGCGCACGCCGAAGTGATCCATGTCCTCGCGGGAGACGTCCTTGTACAGGGCGAGGTTCTCGGCCGTCTGGCCCATCGCGATGTAGACGTCCGGGACGTTGCCCTCCGAACGAGGGTCGACCCACGAGGCCGCCCCGGACTCCGCCGCCTTCGCGGTGCGCTGCTCGGCCTCGGCGTAGAGCGGGTTGTGCGTGTCCGGCCAGCCGTCGGAGTTGCCCTTCGGGTAGCGCGACACGGTCTCGACGCCGGCCGAGATGAACACGTCCCCCTCGCCGGCCTTGATCGCGTGGAAGGCCATCCGCGAGGTCTGCAGCGACGACGAGCAGTAGCGGTTCACCGTCGTCCCCGGCATGAAGTCGTAGCCGAGCAGTACGGCGACCTGCCGGCCGATGTTGAAGCCCGATTCGCCGCCCGGCTGGCCGCAGCCCATCATCAGGTCCTCGACGTCGTGTGGATCGAGCGCGGGCACCTTGTCCAGCGCGGCACGCACCATCTGTGCCGCCAGGTCGTCCGGACGGATGCTGGTCATCGAACCCTTCGCGGCCCGGCCGATCGGCGAGCGGGCGGTGGACACGATCACGGCGTCGGACATCGAGGCTCCTTCGACAACGGCAACTTCTCTCGAAACTACTCAGGACGCACCGGGACGGCAGCTTCGGTGCGCACCCTCACGGGGTCGCGCGGGCGGCGGCGGCGCAGCCGGGCCCACGTGCCGCCGGCACGCATCGCGGTGACGGGCCGCGCGTCGCTCGGCGCGACCTCGCTGCCCGGACGAGCCGCGGCCTGGGCCGCGGCCCGCTCGATCGGCTTCGACCGCCTGGTGGTGAACGTGCTCGCCGACCGCGCGCGGGTGCGGATCCCGAGGGCGTCGAGCGCCGACGGCAGCATCGCCAGCGACGCCTCGCGATACCCCTCCTCGGACGGGTGGAAGCGGTCGGCCGAGAACAGCTCGATGCGTGACGCGAACATCGGTCCGAGCAGGTCACCGAGCGACACGGTGCGCCCACCTGCCCGCACGACCGCGACGGTCTGCTCGCGCGCCATCCGGCGCGACAACCGCCGGGCATAGGCGCGCAACGGCTGAGCGATCGGCCGGATCGTCCCGAGATCGGGACAGGTGCCGACGATGACCTCCGCGCCTCGTGCCCGCAGCGCACGCACGGCGTCCTCGAGATACGGCACCGCGACGGAGGGCTTGGTCAGCTCGGTGACGTCGTTCGCGCCGATCATGATGACTGCCAGCTCGACCCGGGCGCTACCGAGGCGGACGAGCTGGTCGGGCAGGTTCGGCGACTCGGCCCCGACCACCGCCACATTGGTCACGTGCACGGGACGGCGAGCCGCGTCGGAGATGCCGATCGCCAGCTGCGCCGCCGGGGTGTCGCGGTCGCGGTGCACGCCGTATCCCGCCGCCGTCGAGTCGCCGAGCAGGGCGATCCTGATCGGCGGCCGTGACGCGCTCACGCCAGGCGCCGCCCACGTTGTGTCGTGCGAGATCGGCGGCGGCTCGGTCGCCACCGGGATGCGCCGCTCGGCGAGCTTGACCTCGCCCCACATCAGTCCGGCCAGCCCGGCGGCGCCGATCACGCCCGCAGCGCCGACGCCGGCGCCGCCGTAGGCGGCCATGCGGCGAGCGCGCGGAGAGACCTTCACGCCGACTGAGCTTAAGCCACTCGCAAGGTCGCTACGGTGACGCCATGCATTACTACGAATCGCTGGTCGACCTCATCGGCAACACCCCGCTGGTCAGGCTCAACCAGGTCAGTGAGGGCCTCGCACCGACCGTGCTGGCGAAGGTCGAGTACTTCAATCCGGGCGGCTCGGTCAAGGACCGCATCGCCGTGCGCATGATCGACGCCGCCGAGCAGTCGGGCGAGCTGCGGCCGGGCGGCACCATCGTCGAACCGACGTCCGGCAACACCGGTATCGGCCTCGCGATAGTCGCGCAGCAGCGCGGCTACAAATGCATCTTCGTGTGTCCCGACAAGGTCAGCGGCGACAAGGTGAACACGCTGCGCGCCTACGGCGCCGAGGTCGTGGTGTGCCCCACGGCCGTCGCCCCCGAGGACCCGCGCTCGTACTACGCCGTCTCCGACCGGCTCGCCCGCGAGACACCGGGCGGCTGGAAGCCGAACCAGTACGCCAACGTCAACAATCCGCGCTCGCACTACGAGACGACCGGCCCCGAGTTGTGGGAGCAGACCGAGGGTCGCATCACCCACTTCGTGGCCGGCGTCGGCACCGGCGGCACCGTCTCGGGAACGGGCCGCTACCTGAAGGAACGCGGCGACGTGAAGGTGATCGGCGCCGATCCCGAGGGTTCGGTGTACTCCGGTGGGACGGGCCGTCCCTACCTGGTCGAGGGCGTCGGCGAGGACTTCTGGCCCGACACGTACGACCGCACGGTCTGCGACGAGATCATCGCGGTCTCCGACGGCGAATCCTTCGCCATGACGCGCCGCCTCGCGCGCGAGGAAGGCCTGCTCGTCGGCGGATCGTGTGGCATGGCCGCGGTCGCCGCGTTGCGCGTGGCCGAGCGCTGCGGGCCCGACGACGTCGTCGTCGTGCTGCTGCCGGACGGCGGACGTGGCTACCTTTCCAAGATCTTCTCCGACACGTGGATGGCCGACTACGGCTTCCTCGCGCAGCAGGGCGGGACGACCGTCCTCGACGTGCTGCGCGGCAAGAGCGGTGACACGCCGTCACTCGTCCACGGCCACCCGAACGAGACAGTGCGCGAAGCCATCGACATCCTGCGCGAGTACGGCGTCTCGCAGATGCCCGTGGTGCGCGCCGAGCCGCCGGTAACCGCGGGCGAGGTCGTCGGGTCGGTGTCCGAACGGGCGTTGCTCGACGCGTTGTTCGCCGGACGGGCCTCGCTCGCCGACGCACTCGAGCCGCACATGGACGCGCCGCTGCCGATCATCGGTTCGGGCGAGCCGGTGACCGCAGCCGTCGCTGCACTGGGCACTGCCGACGCGTTGCTCGTGCACGTCGACGGCAAGCCCGCCGGCGTCATCACCCGGCAGGACCTGCTCGGGCACCTCGCGGGAGTCGGCGCCTGATCAGCCGACGGTGACGGCCGGCGCGATCGCGCGCGCGAGCTGTTCGACGAGGTGCACGCCGTCGCCCATGAGCGGCTGGTGCTGGGTGAACACCGCCATCGCGACGCGCTGGTGCCGCACCCGGATCAGGCCGACGCTGGTGACCGCCCAGCGTCCGTCGTCCGTCTCGCCCGGCGGGTTCGAGTCGTCGATCGAGAGCCAGCCGTTCTTGCTGTAGAAGTCGCTGCCCTTGTCGGCGGCCGCGCTGACGCCCCAGCGCTGGTCCTGTTCCTCGTCGGACATCAGGCCGAGCAGGTAGTGGCGCGAGGCCGGCGTGAGCGGGCTGTGCGGGTCGACGAGGTTGCGGGCCAGGATCACGAAGTCGGCCGCGCTCGTGCGGGTGAACGTCGGATCGGTCTCACCCGGCACCGTGTGCCGCATGCCGAAGCGCTGCGCCGCGGACTCGAGCCCCTCGTTGCCGCCCGCGTCCAGGAACAGGCGGTAGCCGGCGGGGTTGTCGCTGTTCTCGATCGCCAGCTGCGCGTCGGATCCCTCGGAGCCGTAGAGCGGCCCCCCGTTCTGCAGCAGCAGTGCCTCGACCACGAACAGCTTGTAGGCGCTGGCCGTCCACATCCCGCCGGCGCGCCCCGCGACGAAACGTTTGCCCGTCTTCAGGTTCACGGCGGCGACCGAGATCGCGCCCCTTGGTTGCTTCGCTTCGAGCGTCCGGACCGCCGCGAGGGCCTTCTTCCGCACCTGGGCCGGGCTCGGCGGCGGCGGGGTGGCCGATCTGGTCTTGGCCGGTGTCTTGGACGGTGCAGCCGTCGACGATGCCGGGGCGGTGGCCGTATGGGTCCGCGATGTCGTCGGGTCGTGGGCCGCGCTGCTCGCCGAGCACGCGGCGCTCAGTCCCGCCGAGAGCACGACGCAGGCGAGGGCACGGGCTATCGGCACGCTGGGTAGCGTCTCATCCATGTCGTCGCAACATCCTGACCGGGGGTTCAGCACACGGGCCATTCACGCGGGCCAGGATCCCGACCCGCTCACCGGTTCGGTCACCGTCCCGATCTATCAGACCTCGACGTACAAGCAGGACGGCGTCGGCGGGCTGCGCAGTGGCTACGAGTACAGCCGCAGCGCCAATCCCACCCGCACGGCGCTCGAGGAAGCCCTCGCCGCACTCGAGGGCGGCGCGCGCGGCCTGGCGTTCGCGAGCGGTCTGGCGGCCGAGGACGCGTTCTTGCGGACGGTGTGCCGCCCGGGCGACCACGTGATCCTTCCGGGCGACGCGTACGGCGGCACGTTCCGTCTCGTCGCGCGAGTGTTCGCGAACTGGGGTGTGGAGTACACGCCGGTGCCTCTCGGCGATCTCGACGCTGTCCGCGCGGCGGTACGGCCGGCGACGAAGGTGATCTGGTGCGAGACGCCGACGAACCCGCTGCTCGGCATCGCCGACATCGCGGCGCTCGCCGACATCGCGCACGACAACGACGCGCGCCTGATCGTCGACAACACCTTCGCAACGCCCTATCTGCAACAGCCGATCACGCTCGGCGCGGATGCCGTGGTGCACTCGACCACGAAGTACCTCGGTGGGCACTCCGATGTCGTCGGTGGTGCGTTGATCGCGGCCGACGCCGGGCTGGGTGAGGAGCTCGCGTTCCACCAGAACGCGATGGGCGCTGTCGCGGGCCCGTTCGACGCCTGGCTCGTGCTGCGCGGTGTCAAGACGCTCGGCGTGCGGATGGACCGGCACTGCGCCAACGCTGCCCGGGTCGTCGAGATGCTCGTCGATCATCCCGCGGTGTCCGACGTGCTGTACCCCGGCCTGTCCGGACATCCGGGGCACGACGTCGCCGCACGGCAGATGCGTGACTTCGGCGGGATGGTGTCCTTCCGCCTGCGCGGCGGCGAAGAGACTGCCTTGAAGGTGTGCGGGCTCGTCGAGGTGTTCACGCTGGGCGAGTCGCTCGGCGGCGTCGAGTCGCTGATCGAGCACCCCGGACGGATGACGCACGCGAGCGTCGCCGGCTCGCCGCTCGAGGTGCCGAACGACCTCGTGCGACTGTCGGTCGGCATCGAGGACATCGAGGATCTGCTCGCCGACCTCGCTCAGGCGCTGGCCTGACACGCGTCGACGCGGGCGATGACGGGGCGATGACGCGTCCTGCCTGGGACTAGCGTCGGATCCATGGCGTGCACCGCGAGCGCGATCTGGGACGAGGGTTATCTGGCCTACGATTTCGGCGACCATCCGCTGAATCCGGTACGGCTCGACCTCACGATTCGCCTCGCGCGCTCGCTCGGTGTGCTCGATCGCCTCGACATCATCAAGCCGGAACCGGCCGACGAGGAGCGGCTGCTCACCGTCCACGACGGCGACTACCTCGCAGCGGTGCGCGCCGCGAGCTCCGACCCGACGTTCACCGGGTTCGGGCTCGGTACCGACGACGACCCGGTGTTCGAGGGGATGTACGACGCGTCGGCGCTGATCGCAGGCGGCTCGGCGCAGGCGGCGCTGCAGGTGTGGGACGGAGTGGTGCAGCACTCGGTCAACATCGCCGGCGGTTTGCACCACGCGATGCGCGGCTACGCCAGCGGATTCTGCGTCTTCAACGACGTCGTGCTGGGTATCCGGGAGATGCTCGCGCGCGGCGCGACGAGGATCGCGTACGTCGACATCGACGTGCATCACGGCGACGGGGTGCAGGCGGCGTTCTACGACGACCCGCGCGTGCTGACCATCAGCCTGCACCAGGATCCGCGCACGCTGTTTCCCGGAACCGGCCTGCCGACCGAGGTGGGTGCCGGTGCCGCCGAAGGCACGGCCGTCAACGTCGCGCTGCCTCCCGGCACCGACGACGACGGCTGGCTGCGGGCGTTCCGGGCGGTCGTTCCCGGGGCGGTACGCGCGTTCCGGCCGGACGTGCTGGTCACGCAGTGCGGGTGCGACACGCACCACGAGGACCCGCTCGCCAACCTCGAGTTGTCGGTCGACGGTCAGCGCCGGGCCATCGGCGACCTGCACCGCCTCGCGCACGAGGTCACCGCCGGGAAGTGGGTCGCCTACGGCGGTGGCGGTTACGGATTGGTGCGGTGCGTGCCGCGCACCTGGACGCATCTGCTCGCCGAGGCGTCGGGTACGCCCGTCGACCCCGCGACGGTGATCCCGGACGAGTGGGCCGACGAGCTGCGCCGCCGCGGCGCGCGCGGCGAGTTGCCGCAGCTCATGGGCGAGGGCCGCGAACCGCAGCCGACCCCGTGGCAGCCCGGCGGCGAGACGTGGCTCGATCGCGCCATCGGCGCCACCCGGCGCAGCGCGTTCCCGCTGCTCGGCCTCGACCCGGACGACCCCCGTGACTGATCCGCCCGCGCACTGGGAGGCCGATGTCGTCGTCGCCGACGGCGGCACGGTCCACCTGCGCCCGATCCGTCCCAGCGACGGCGACGCGCTCGTCGCGTTCCACGGTGCGCTGTCGGCACGGACGCGGTACCTGCGCTACTTCTCGGCGTATCCGCGGATCCCCGAACGTGATCTCGTGCGGTTCACCCAGGTCGATCATCACGACCGGGTCGCCTTCGTGGCCCTGCTCGGCGAGAAGATCATTGCGGTAGGACGGTACGAGCGCGCCCCGGGCACCGACGAGGCCGAGGTCGCGTTCGTCGTCGCCGACGAACACCAGGGACGCGGCATCGGGTCGGTGCTGCTCGAGCATCTCGCTGCCGCGGGACGAGAACGTGGCATCAAGCGGTTCAACGCGGTCGTGCTCGCCGAGAACTCGGCGATGGTCCGGGTCTTCCGCGAAGCGGGATACGAGACCAAGCGCCATCTCGAACACGGCGAGGTGACTCTCGAGTTCTCGATCGACGAGACGTCGGTGACCGAGGCCGTGATGCGCGAACGCGAACAGCGTGCCGAGGCGCGCTCGATCCAGCGGCTGCTGTACCCGCGATCGGTGGCCGTCGTCGGCGCAAGCAACGATGCGGGCAAGATCGGCCACGCGGTGTTCGCGAACCTGCTGCGCGGCGGATTCGACGGCACGCTCTACCCGATCAACCCCGAGGCCCGACACGTCGGCGGCGTCCCCGCCTACCGGTCGGTGCTCGACGTGCCCGACCAGCTCGACCTCGTCGTCGTCGCGGTGCCTGCGCCCGCGGTCGTCGAGGTCGTGCACGCATGCTCGACGCGCGGCGTCCGTGGGCTCGTCGTGCTCAGCGGCGGATTCGGTGAGCGCGGCGACGACGACGAACGCGTCGGCGGCCGCGCGCTGCAGCGTGGGCTGGTGGCCGAGGCGCGCGCGAACGGCATGCGCGTCGTCGGGCCGAACTGCCTGGGCATCATCAACACCGACGTCACCGTGTCGCTCAACGCCTCGCTGGCGCCGTTCCCGCCGCTCGCCGGACGTGCCGGCTTCTTCGCGCAATCCGGCGCGCTCGGCGTCGCCGTGCTGGGCGAGGCGGCCCGGCGGGGGATCGGCGTGTCGACGTTCGTGTCGGCGGGCAATCGCGCCGACGTCTCCGGCAACGACCTGCTGCAGTTCTGGGAGACCGACGAACGCACCGACGTCGTGCTCATGTACCTCGAGTCGTTCGGCAATCCCCGCAAGTTCGCCCGGCTCGCCCGGCGGCTCGGACGCACGAAACCGATCGTCGCCGTCAACAGTGCGGCGGGCACTGTGGTCGCGGGACTTGAGTCGACCTCGACAGCGCTGCCGGACGAGACGGCGCGGGCGCTGTTCGAGCGATCCGGTGTCATCCGTGTCGACACCGTCGGCGACCTGTTCGACACTGCGCTACTGCTGACCTCGCAACCGCTGCCGGCCGGCCCGCGCGTGGCCGTCGTCGGCAACTCCACGGCGCTCGCGGTGCTCGTCAGAAACGCTTGTGCCGCCGAGGGATTGTCGCTCGAACGCATGGACGACGTCGGCGTGACAGCGACACGTGACGAGTACCAGCGTGCGTTGAGCAGCGCGTTGGACGACGAGGGCGTCGACGCGATCGTCACCGTGTTCGTGCCGCCGCTGCAGCCCGAGAGCGGCGACCAGGTGGCCTCGGCGGTGCGTGAGATCTCGTGCGCGGCACGCAAGCCGATCGTGTCGACGTTCCTCGGCTTCGAAGGCGTGCCCGAGGTTCTCGCCGTCGGAGGACCCAGTTCACCCGGGCCGGGATCGGTGCCTTCGTACGCATCGCCGGAACGGGCGGTGCGTGCGCTGGCACGCGCCTGGCGGTACTCGGCGTGGCGGCAGCGGCCGGAAGGCACCGTGCCGGAGCTTGCGGACGTCGATCCCGACGCGGCGCGCGAGGTCGTCGCCGAATTGCTCGCCACGAGCGGCAGCCGCGAACTCACCGCTGACGAGGCGGGCCGCCTGCTCGGGACTGCCGGTGTCGTGGTCTCGCACGAGATCGCACCCGACTCGGTCGAGGTCGTGCTGGGCGTGCGTGACGATCCGTCGTTCGGCGCGCTGGTGTCCTTCGGTCTGGCCGGCGTGGCGACCGAATTGCTCGGCGATCGCGCCTACGCGCCTGTGCCGTTGAGCGGCACCGACGCCGAGGAACTCGTGCTGGCCCCGCGCGCGGCTCCGTTGCTCACCGGCTACGACGGCTCGCCGGCGATGGATCTGCTCGCGCTGAGCCATCTCGCTCTGCGCCTGTCGGCTCTCGCCGACGCGCTGCCGGAACTCACCGCCTGCACGATTCGTGCCCTGGCGACGCCGATCGGCGTGCACGTCGCCTCGGTGACCGCGCGGGTTGCCGCCGCCGGTGCGCGCGCCGACACCGGTCCGCGTCGGTTGCGCGGGTTGTAGTCAGGTTCCGCGGTCGGGCATCGTCAGGGCGCTAGCCTCGGCAGCGTGGTCAAACTGGTCTTCGCCCTGCATCTGCTGTTCGCCATCTTCGCCATCGGTCCGCTGGTCGCCGCCGCGACCACCGCCGGTCGGGGTGTGCGCACCGGCGACGGCGCCGCGACCGCGTCCTCGGCCCGGATGCTGAAGATCTACAGCTATGCGTCCGTGCTGGTGGTCATCGCCGGCATGGCCCTCATGTCCATGGACGACCCGGATGAGAAGGGGAAGAAGATCGGCGAGTTCAGCCAGACCTGGATCTGGCTCTCCGTCGTGTTGTGGGTGGTCGCGATCGCGATCGTCCTCGCGGTCGTCGTCCCCACGCTGAACAAGGCGACTGCGCTGATCCAGCAGCAGGGCTCGGTCGTGACGCTGACGGGTCGCGTCGCCGCCGCAGGCGGCGTTGTCGGCCTCATCTTCGCCGGGATCGTGTTCTTGATGGTGTACCAGCCGGGCCACTGAGGCCGGCGGGGAACCGATCGCGGCCCGCGCCTCGTCCAGGTAGGTGGAGGTCGGTTCGTGGCTGATGAAGCGGCGTTCCGCGTGTTCGTCGAGGCGAACGGCGCGGCGCTGCTCCATGCCGCGCGCCTGCTGACGGGCGACCACCACCGAGGAGAGGATCTGGTGCAGACAGCTCTGACGCGCGTCTTCTTGAAGTGGGACCGCATCGAGGCGCCGCTCGCGTACGCACGCAAGGCGATGGTGACCGCGCACATCGACTCGACCCGTCGACGCTGGTGGGGCGAGAAGCCGACCGAGGTACTGCCGGAGTCCAGCGCCGCAGAGAGCTCGAGCATCGGCGCGGCCGACGAGCGTGACGAACTGCGCCGGTTGCTCGCAGGCCTCAATGCGCGCGAGCGCGCCGTGATCGTGTTGCGGTACTACTGCGATCAGTCAGAACAGGAGACCGCCAAGACGCTCGGCGTTCCCGTGGGAACGGTCAAGAGCACCTGCTCGCGAGCGCTGTCGCGACTGCGTGTCGAGATCGGGGTGGGCGGATGAGCCCGAGCGAGTCGCAGCTGCGTGCTGCGCTGCACGAGGATGAGGGAAAGGGCGACGGCGTCGACGCCGGGCTGGTGATCTCCCACGCCCGCCGGGTGCAGCGCGAGCGGCGGCGCCGGCGGACGCAACTCGTCGGCGCGACCCTGGTGGTCGGCGTGGTGGGGGCGGGTTTCACGCTGCTCGTCGGCTCCGGAAACAGTGAAGAGGGGGGCAGCAGCAGCGGGCTGCAGGCAGGGCGGAACACAGGCTCGGCCGGCGGCGCCGGGGGACGCGGCGCTCCGCCCGCCGCCGCCGGCAGTTCGGCCGCTGCTTCGCGGCGTGCGGACGGCAGTCTCGCGCCCGCGCCGGGGAACTACGCCGATTCCGCGGCCGGGTGCCCGCGGGTGCCGGATCGGATCGCGCTCCCTGAGGGCGTGACGCGGGACGACGCGTCCGGCCCGTTGCTCCCGAGTGACGCCGCGGCCATCCGGGTGTGCGCCTATCCCAGCGGGACGCGGAGCCGCACCGTGGTGCTCCGGAGCGCGGCAGCGACCTCACTCGCGAGCACCGTCAACGCCGCGACGATCACGCCTGCCCACTCGGTGCGCACCTGTACGAAGGATGAGCTGGTGGGGACGGTCGAACTGCTGGCTCTCGACGGCCGGGGTAGGCGCGCCAAGCCGGTACTGGTCACCGTCGCCTGCCCCGAGACGGTCGCGACCAACGGCACGGCGACGCGCTACTTCGCGGTCGCTCCCAAACCGTTGAGCAACCTGCTGCGCTAGTTGCCGCGCAGCTCGGCGACCCACTGCCGCGCCGCCGCGAAATCGGCGCTCGTCGTGCCCGGCCGCACCGCGTTCGCGACCTCGTCGGCGCGCGGGTACGACCCGAGGAACCGCACCACCGGACAGACCCGGTGCAGCCCCATCAACGCTTCCGCCATGCGCGCCTCGGCGATGTGGCCCTCGGCGTCGATCGAGAACAGGTATCGCCCCAGAGCGTCGCCGATCGGGCGTGACTCGATGCGGGACAGGTTCACGCCACGGGTCGCGAACTGCTCGAGCATCGTGAGCAACGCGCCTGCCTCGTTGTCGGGCAGGTGCACGACGAGCGTCGTCTTGTCCGCGCCCGTCGGCGGCGGGATCGTCCCCGGCCGACCCACGACGACGAAGCGAGTCACCGCGGCGGCGTTGTCGGCGACCTGCTCGGCGAGCACGTTCAGCGGGTAGTGCGCCAGCGCGGCCGGCGGCACGAGCGCGGCGTCGAAGTCGACGGTGCGGTCAGTATCGGCAAGCTGTTGTGCTGCAACGGTGTTCGACGTCTGCGAGACCTGCTCGACGTCGGGCAGGTTCGCCATGAGCCAGCGCCGGCACTGGGCCCACGCGTGCGGATGCGCCGCCACCCGTCGCACGTCCGACAGAGCGACCCCGGCGCGTGCGGCGAGGCTGAACGAGATCGGCACGAGCACCTCGCGCACGATGACGAGGTCGCCCGTCGACAGCGTGTCGAGCACGACCGTGACCGCGCCCTCGACCGAGTTCTCGATCGCGACCACTGCGAAGTCGGCCGTTCCCGTGCGCACCGCTTCGAGTGCCGCGACGACGTGCTGCTGCGGCAGGTAGTCGACGTCGTCGGGGGAGGCGACGACGCGCAAAGCCGCCTCGGTGAACGTCCCCGCGGGTCCGAGGTAGGCGTAGCGCGCTCGCATGGCGCCCACCCTATTGGGCGGCGTCGACGAGGCTTCTGCACCTGCGGGGCGAAGTGCCCCGCGTAGCGCTGCTGCAGCTGCGGGATCTGCCAGTCGGATCCTTCGACCACCTGGCGGCACCGGTAGGTCTCGCAGTGGCAGTAGAGCGTCAGGCTCGGTCGTCCCGTCGCGTAGTCGTAGGTGAGTTCCTCGCCGGCAGCGACAGCGCGACGGGTGACGAGTTCGGCGCCTGCGAACCAGACGTTCGGGTCGCAACTGTGGTTCAGCGGGCCGGCGACGACGACACCTGCGTCGAGCTCGGCGGCCGCGAACACGCCCTGTCCGGCGATCGGCGAAGGGCGCAGTTCGACCGGGGCGCTCTCAGCCGGCGGCACGCCGACGGCCGTTGCGCGAACGCAGGTAGTCGGCGACCACGTATTCGCCGAGCGCGCCCTGCTTCGGCAGGAACAGGCGCCCGCCGTTGCGGCGGCCGACCTCGCGCATGAACTCGACCAGTCGCGGGTCGTCGTCGAGCATGAAGACGTTGATGGTCGCTCCGCGCCGGGTGCAGCGTTCGACCTCGGCGAGCGTCGCGGCGATGGTCTCGCGGGTGGGCGGCCACGCGAAGTCGGCGAAGCCGTCGCGCGCGAGATGGGCGGTCGGCTCACCGTCGGTGATCACGAGGATGACGGGCTCCGAGTTGCGGTGCTTGTCGAGGTGGCGCCGCGCGAGCATCAGGCCGTGCTGCAGGTTCGTGCCCTGCACGCGGTCCCAGTCGTGTTCGACCAGCGCGTTCGTGCTCATGACGCGCGCGTAGTCGCTGAAGCCGATGATCTCGATCGCGTCCTGCGGGAACTTGCTGCTGATCAGCGCATGCAGCGCGAGCGCGGTCGTCTTCGCTTCGCCCCAGGTGCCGCGCAGCTCCATCGAGTAGGACATGTCGACGAGCAGCGCGACCGCGGCCGACGAGCGCCGCTCGGTCTCGACGATTTCGAAGTCCTCCGAGGCCAGGCCGAGCTCGATGCCGGCGGCGGTCGTGCGTTGCACGGCGTTGCGGACGGTGCGGACGACGTCGAGCGGCTGCTCGTCGCCGAACCGCCATTCGCGGCTTGCCCCGGTGACCTCGCCGGCCGCGCCGGCGTCGCGCACGTCGTGTCCGCCGCGGCCGCGCGACTCGAGAACGTCGAAGACCCTTCTCAACGCGGTGGATCCGAGGCGCCGCAGCGCTCGCGGTGTGAGCCGCAGTCCCTCGCTGCCACGCTGCAGATAACCCTGGTCGCGCAGTTCGCGTTCGATGCGGCGCAGCTGGGACACGTCGTCGACCGCGGCCCGTCCGAGCGCTCGTTCGATCAGTTCCTCGTCGATGTCGTCGAGGCTCGCGCCGGGATAGTCCTGACCGAGCAGGTCGTCGAGCTGGTCGAGGTCGGCGAGCTCGGCCAGTGCGCCGGTGGCGTCGGAGAAGTCCATCGGGTTGTCGCCGTCCATGCGCTGGCGACCGCCCCAGCGCAGGTCGGGACGGGCCGAGCGCAGACCCTGCTGCAACCGCGCCATCTCGTCGGCGAGTCCCGACTGCTGCATCGCCTGACTCATCAGCGATTCGAGCTCGTTGCGCTGGTCGGGGGTGAGGCTGTCGAGCAGCCGCTGCGCGGCGGCCGCGCGGCGGGCGAGGGAGTCGATGAGCTCTTCGAGGTTCTGCGGCGCCTCCGGGAAGAAGTCGCCGTACTGCTGCATGAACTCGTCGAACTGCTCCTGGGTGTGCTCACCGCGGGCGTCGGCGTCGAGCATGTCGTTGAGCGCGCTCATCATTTCCCGCACGCGTTCGAGATCCTGCGGCGTCGCGCTCTGCATCGCCTCGCGCAGGCCGGCGAACTGCGAGTCGAGCACCTCGTTGCGCAGCATGTCCTGGATCTGCTGGTAGGCAAGCTGAGCCTGCTCGGATTGCCACTGATAGTCGCTGAGCTGACGGACGGCGCGCGCGGTGTCGTTCGGCAGGCTGTCGAGCTCGGCCTCGGCCATGCGTGCGCTGTCGGACGGATTGGGGAACAGTTCGCGGCGCTCGGCCTCGACCGCCTGGTCGAGCAGTTCCTTGACCTTCTCGAGCGTGCCGTCCAGGCGCCCGCTGTGGCGCAGTTCGCGGGCCCGTTCGCGGGCGCGCCGGCGCAGCGCGTCCAGTCCGTTGCGACCGTCGGTGCCGCGGCGCAGCAACCTGTTCAGCGCGCTCCGCGGCGACGCGCCGGCGAGCACGTCGTCGCCGATCTCGTCGAGCGCTTCACGGACGTCGTAGGGCGGCGCGAGCGGGTCGGGACCGCCGTGCCAGGCGCCGTAGTGGAACCCCGGCTTGGGCATCGCGCACCCCCGAATCCTCGTCCGTCTGCCTTCCGTTCGAGCCTAGCGACGGGGTGGTGAGGCGACCGTCTCGCTACGGATCGCAGGTAGGAGGCCGACGGTTGTGTTGTCTTCGCAACGACAATCTGGACCGATGTCAACCACAGCCGGCAATGACGACAGCCACGTGAGCAGCGCGGAAAGCGTGGGCTGCGCGATCATCGCTGCCGGTCGCGTTCCCGCGATCATCGTCGGCGCGGCTGGTCATCGCGATCGTCGACGAACTCGACGGCCACGGACCCATCCCCGCCACCGATCGCGCCGCCACCACCACCTGGACCGACCCCACCGGCCACACCCACACCGTCGACCCAGCCATCTATCCCATCGACCACACCACTCACCAACCGATTGTCGATCCGAACGACAATCCGCACGAGCGAGCCGCCTGGAACTACTTCGCCAGTTGCGCAGCTGCTGCGGCGATGGCCGCCCCGGTCATGTCGAGCGCGGGTTCGTCGGTCTGCCACGAGCGGACGTCGTCGAGGTAGGCGCTGCCCGAACCGTCGAACCGCTTCGTCGCCCGGCACCACGCAATGCACCATGCCGTCCTGGAAGCCGCCGAGACCGCCCTGGAACAGCGACGCTCCGTTCGGGCCGTTGACGACGGCGCCGACGTCGAGCGGCGGCTTTCCGTTCGTGCGTGCCCGACAGATTGGCCACCTGGTGCTGCATGCAGTGCGGGAACGTCGAGCCGATCCCGACCATGAAGCTGGTGCCCCACGCGTTGCGTCCCAGCACCCAACCGCGCAGTCGCGCGGCGAACGCATCGAAGCCCGCGAGTGCGTCAGCGCCTCGTACCAGCCCTCGGTGGCGATCAGTCCGAAGGTGTGCGAGTCGACGTCGAACTCGGTGTCGTCGACACCCGCTCCGAACGGGTCGTGGCTCGCGTGTCGCTGCGCACCGCGCAGTTGGCGGCGCAGGTCGGCGATCAAAGCTCGCCGCGTCGTCGCCAGTCGTGCCGGACCCATCGCGTGCGCGAGGTCGGCATGCGCCAGCGCGCTCACGTCGTACAGGTTGAACGTGTCGCCGGTGTCCGACCGCAAGTAGTCACGAGCCCACCGACCGGCGTCGACCAGATAGTGCGTCGCCCGGCGGTGCAACGCGCGGGACGCACGCACGATCTCGATCGCGCCGAGTTCCATGTCGTCGTGCCACGTCGACTCGGGATAGAAGGCGTTGGGCAGTGCGGTCACCAGCGGGCGCGGCGGCGACGTCGTATCGGCCATCGCATAGAGCGATCTGGCGAGCGCCAGTTCGTGCCGTGCCCGTCGCGGGGCCGATCGGGCGTCGGTCTGCGCGGCGAGCGCGAACGCCGCGGACGTGCGCCCCGACGAGGTTCGGGCTGATCAGGTGCCCGGGCGGCGCCGCACGGAACACCGGACGGTGCGCCACGTAGCGCCACAGCCGGCCGCGGTTGCCGTCGTCGCGCTGCGGCAGGCGCCAGCCGTCGTGATCGCCGTAGAACGTCCCCGCCGCGTTGCCCGAACCGATGCCGACCTGCAACAGCAGCGTCTTCGACTTCGGCAACCACATCCGCGACAGCCAGTCCGAACCGTGGCGTGCCTCGGCCAGCAGCGACCGTGGCGCGCGCCGGCCGAGTTCGCGCGCCGCGGTGTAGAGCAGCACGTCCGCGTACGCTGTGGAGTGGGTGAACTTCAGATAGTCGCCCGCGTCGAACCAACCGCCCGCCACGTCGACCGGCCCGCCGATCCTGGTCAGGTCGCCACCGACGATGACGTCCGAGCCGCGCTGGAACTGTGGCCACCGGTACATCGCCGCGTGCGCGTCGTTGAGGTGCGACGGCTTGCGGTCCAGAGCGCCGCGCACGATCGAGCGTACCGTCGCGTTGCACCTGGTCGAAGCGCACGCCGAACCGCAGCATCCGCGTCCACAACCGCGAGGCGTGGCCGACGCTGAAGACAGGGCGACCGGACCGAGGTCCCCGCCAACTCCAACCGGTAGCGACCCGGGCGCGTCAGCCGGCCGAAACTCACTCCGTACTCGGTCGGGTAGGCACGGCTCCAGGACGCGCGCCGGTGCACGGTCGCGGTGCGCCACCCGACGCCCCTGCCGGTCGACGACGTAGACCACCGCGCCGGGACGCGCCGAGCGCGCCATCAGCACGGCGAACTTCGCCTGCCGGGCCAGATAACCGCCCTGGTCGACGCGAAGCAGCGCCGCCGGGCCGGACGCGCGCGTGCCGGGCTCGGCGGCGGCCGGCGCCGGGGACAGCCCGAGCGCGGCGAGAAGCAGTGCGGACAGCAGCGCGGTTGCTCGCATCAGGTCGTCCCATCTTGTAACAAACCTTCGAGTTAGCAGCGATCCTCACATCCCGCGACTGGAAAAGACAAGGGCAGGCACTTCCCAAACGGCGGCGCCGGGGCTAGCTTGTCCCAATCAATAGGTAACTTTCCTAATAGAGAGACGCCGCGCTGAGCACTCCTGGGATCCCGAGCCTGCTCCGGACGATGAACGACCGTTCGGCGCTCGACCTGCTGCTCGACCGCGGGCCGCTGACCCGGGCCGAGCTCAGCGAACTCACCGGACTGTCGCGACCGACCACCGGCCAGTTGCTCGCCCGTCTGCAGGCGTCGGGCGCCGTCGTCAGCGACGGCCACCGCACCGGCCGCCGCGGACCGAACGCGGAGCTCTACCGCATCGACCCCGCGCTGACCTACGCCGCCGGGGTCGACGTCACCCCGGGCAGGGTCGTGGGCGCGATCGCCGATGTCACCGGCTCGATCCTCGCGATGCGCGAAGTGTCGGTGCAGGCGACGGCGTCTGTCGATCCGGCCGTGTCCCTGCACGACGTGCTCACCCAGGCACTCGCGGACGCCGGACTCACCGCAAGAGTCTTGCCCACGTGACGGTCGGCAGTCCCGGTTCGATCGATCCGATCACCGGTCGGCTCGAGTACGCCAGCCACCTGCGCGGCTGGCACGAGGTCGATCTTCCCGTGCGCCTGCGCAACGCGCTCGGCGTCCCCGTCGAGATCGTCAACGACGTGCGCCTCGCGGCAGTCGCCGAGATGGCTGCGCGCGCGGCACCCGCGACTTCGCGCTGTTGTGGATGGGCGCCGGTCTCGGGCTCGCGCACGTGAGCGGCGGGCAGGTGCTCGCCGGCGCGCGCGGCGGCGCGGGCGAGGTCGGCTACATGCCCGTACCCGGCGCTGACGTCCCGCGCAGTGTGCGCCGCCGCAACACCGGCGGCTTCCAGTCCTTGATCGGCGCACCCGCCGTGCGCGCGCTGCTCGCCGATGCCGGGTTCGGCGCCCGCACCGCCGAGGTCGCACTGCGCCGCGCGGCCGCAGCCGCGGACACGGGCAACGCCGCCGCGCCGGCAGGCCCTCGACCAGCTGGCCGGGCGCGTGGCGACCGGGCTCGCCGCGATCTGCTCGGTCATCGACCCGCCCCTCGTCGTCCTCGCCGGCGACGTAGGGACGGCCGGTGGCGAGGCGCTGCGCCTGCGGCGTGCAGCGCGAACTCGACGAGATCTCGATGACCCGCCCGCCCGTGGAAACCACCGCGGTCGCCGCTCGCCCGGTGCTGCTCGGCGCCGTCCGGGCAGCAGTCGACGCGGGCACGCGACGCCGCCTTTGCCACCTTCCTCGGCCCGATCGACAGGAGCACCTCATGACCAGATCGCTACGTCTCGCGTTCACCGCCGCAGCGGTCGGAGCGCTCGCGTTGAGCGCGTGTACGGCCGGCGGAGGCTCGTCGTCGAACGGACCGTCGGCCGGCGCGAAGCAGACGATCACCGTCTGGCACGGATTCACCGGCGACAACGAGGTCAATGCGTTCAACGCGGCGGTCGCGCGGTTCCACGCCAAGTTCCCGAACATCACGGTCAACAGCGTGAAGGGCCAGGACGACGACAAGATCACCAAGGCGATCAGCGGTGGTGACCCGCCGGACGTGGCCCTGAGCTTCACCACGGACAACGTCGGCAAGTTCTGCGCGACCGGGGCGTGGCAGGACCTCACCGGCCTCATGAAGGACAGCGGGGTCAGCACGAGCGAGTTCAACCCGGCATCGATGCAGTACACGCAGTTCGACGGCAAGCGCTGCGCGCTGCCGCTGCTGCAGGACGTTTACGGGCTCTACTACAACAAGACGATGCTCGCCCAGGCCGGCTACACGTCACCGCCGAAGACGATCAGCGAGTTGACGGCGATGACGAAGAAGCTGACCACGTTCAACCCCGACGGCAGCATCAAGACCGCCGGCTTCATCCCCGACTGGAACTACTACGAGGTGGCGCCCGTCGCACTTCGCACCGTCCTGGGGTGCGCAGTGGCAGGAGAACGGCAAGTCCTCACTCGCCACCGACCCGGCCTGGGCGCAGATGGTGAGCTGGCAGAAGTCGCTGATCGACTGGTACGGCTACGCGAAGCTGCAGAAGTTCCGCCAGTCGCTGGGTCAGGAGTTCAGCGCCGACAACCCGTTCGAGAAGTCGAAGGTCGCGATGGCGATCGACGGTGAATGGCGCACCGCGTTCATCCGCGACGAGGCACCGAAGCTCGACTACGGCACCGCGCCGTTCCCGGTGGCCGACAACCGCGCGTCCACCTACGGCGCCGGCTACGTGACGGGGACGATCCTCGGGATCCCGCGCGGCAGCGCGCACAAGGCCGCGGCGTGGGAGTTCGTGAAGTTCATGACGACCGACCCGCAGACGCTGGTGAGCCTGGCCGACAAGATCCGCAACGTCCCGACGACCACGGCGTCGCTGCAGGCAGCCACCCAGCTGAAGAACGACCCGCACTTCGCGACGTTCCTGAACATCGCGTCGAACAAGTACACGAGCACGACACCGGCCAGCCCCAACGGCGGTGCGTACCAGGTGACGTTCCAGCAGTTCCTGCAGAAGTACCAATCCGGGGCGACCAGCCCTGACCTCAAGTCCGACCTGGCCAAGGTCGACCAGCAGATCACGAACGATCTGAAACTGTCGAAGTGACCGCTGCCGTCGCCGATCGATCGGCGGCCGCGGCCGACCGGGCGCAGCCGGTCGGCCGCAGCCGTCGGCGCCGACGCAGGCGCTTCACGGTCATCGCGTTCCTCAGCCCGTGGCTGCTCGGCGTGGGCCTGTTCTTCCTGTATCCGCTCGCCGCGACGGTGTACTTCTCGTTCACGCACTACGACCTGCTGAGCAATCCGCGCTGGGTGGGGTTCTCCAACTACCAGTACATGTTCACCGAAGATCCCGACTTCTGGGTCGCAGTGCGCAACACCCTGTGGCTCGTCGTCGTGATGGTGCCGCTGCGCATCCTGCTCGGCCTCGGCGTGGCCGGCATCGCGGTGTCGTTGAAGTCGGGAGCGTCGCTGTTCCGTGCGCTGGTGTACCTGCCGTACCTCGTCCCCCCGGTCGCGTCGACGATCGCGTTCGTCTTCCTGTTCAATCCCGGGACGGGGCCGGTCAACCAGATCCTCGACAAGCTCGGCATCAGCGGGCCGGGATGGTTCACCTCGGAGACCTGGTCGAAGCCGGCCCTCGTGCTGCTGTCGCTGTGGGCCATCGGTGACCTGATGGTGATCATGATGGCGGCGCTGCTCGACGTGCCGCGCGAGCTGCACGAAGCGGCCGCGATCGACGGCGCCGGGCGAGCCGCGCGGTTCCGCTACGTCACCCTTCCCGGCATCTCGCCGGTGCTGTTGTTCGCGACGATCACCGGGGTCATCGACACCCTGCAGTACTTCACGCAGGCGACGGTCGCGGCCAGGGTGGCATCCGGCGTGACCGACCTGCCGGGCACGTCCAATCCGCCGGGCTATCCGAACGGCTCGACCCTCACCTATCCGCAGCTGATCGTCGAGCAGGGCTTCACGCAGTTCAACATGGGCTACGCGAGTGCGCTCTCCGTCGTCCTGTTCCTGGTCGCGCTGATCTTCACCGCGGGTCTGTTGCGCGGGACCAAGTCGCTGACGGGTGATGCCTGATGGCGCAGGTCGAGGTGGCCCGCCGCTCGGCCGTCCCGGCCGGGCTCGGGTCGGCGCACGTCGCGCGCCGACGCCGCCGCAGCCGCAAGGCGATGCTGTCGTGGGTCGCGTCCCACGCAGTGGCCATCGCGGTCTCGATCGTCGTTCGTGCTGCCGCTCGTGTTCGTGCTGCTCACCGCGGTCATGAGCGACGACCAGGCGCTGACGTCGAGCTTGTGGCCCAGGCACTGGCACTGGTCGAACTTCGCGTCCGGTCTTCGATCAGGCGCCGGTGCTCACCTGGTTGCGCAACAGCATCGTCTACGCCGGACTGGCCACCGTGTTCACGCTAGCGTCGAGCCTGCCCGTGGCGTATGCGCTCGCCCGGCTGCGCTTCCGCGGTCGTCGCGTCGTGCTGCTCGCGGTCATCGGGACGATGATGCTGCCGCCGCAGGTGACCGTCGTGCCGCTCTACATCCTGTGGGCGCGGTTCCATCTGACGGGGACGCTGTGGCCGCTCGTCATCCCCAACCTGTTCACCGATGCGTTCAGCGTCTTCCTGCTACGCCAGTTCCTGGTCGGGCTGCCGCAGGAGTACGTCGACGCCGCACGCGTCGACGGTTGCGGCGAGCTGCGCATCCTGTTGCGGGTGATCATCCCGTTGATCCGTCCCGCGCTCGCAGCTGTCGGGCTGTTCACCTTCTTCTACGCGTGGAACGACTACTACGGCCCGCTGGTCTTCGCCAGCGAGAACCCGGGCAACTGGACGCTGTCGCTCGGCCTGGCCTCGTTCCGCAGCCTGCACCACGTGCAGTGGAACCTGACGATGGCGGCGACCCTGCTCGTCACCGCGCCGGTGCTGGTGATGTTCGTGCTCGCGCAGCGGGCATTCATCGAGGGCGTCACCTTCTCGGGGGTGAAGGGATGAAGCTCGCTGTGGTCGGCGGCGGATCGACATACACGCCGGAGCTCGCGGACGGGCTGGCTCGGATGACCGACGTGCTGACCGTCGACGAACTCGTCCTCGTCGACCCGGCGCGCGAGCGCACCGAGCGGGTGGCCGCCGTGTCGCAGCGCATCGTCGACCGGCTCGGCGCACCGATCCGGGTGCGCAGCACCGATCGCCTCGACGACGGTGTCGACGGCGCGTCCGCGGTGCTCGTGCAGTTGCGGGTCGGCGGTCAGGACGCGCGTGCCTGCGACGAGACGCTGCCGCTCGACTTCGGCTGTCTCGGCCAGGAGACAACGGGTGTCGGCGGTCTGGCCAAGGCATTGCGGACGGTTCCCGTCGTGCTCGACATCGCGGAACGCGTGCGTGCGCTCGAGCCCGACGCCTGGATCGTCGACTTCACCAATCCGGTGGGCATCGTGACGCGTGCGCTGCTGGACGAAGGCCATCGCGCGGTGGGCCTGTGCAACGTCGCCATCGGCTTCCAACGCTGGTTCGCCGAGCTGCTCGACGTGTCTCCCGACGACGTCGAACTCGGTCACGTCGGCCTCAACCACCTGACGTGGGAGCAGTCGGTACGGGTGAACGGACGTGACGAGCTGCCACGATCTGCTGGAACGGCACCTCGACGCACTGGCCGACCGCATCGAGGTGCCGGCCGCACTCATCGATCTCGTGCACTCGGTGCCGTCGTACTACCTGCGCTACTACTACCTGCACGACGAGGTGGTGCGCGAGCAACGCGCGGCGCCGAGCCGCGCAGAGGTCGTGCAGCGCATCGAGACCGAACTGCTCGAGCTGTACGCCGATCCGTCCCTCGACACGAAGCCGGAGTTGCTCACACAACGGGGCGGCGCCTACTACAGCGAGGCCGCGGTCGCGCTGGTCGCATCGCTGCTCGGCGGCGCACCCGGCCGGCATGTGGTGAACGTCCGCAACAACGGGCGATTGCCGTTCCTGGCCGACGAAACGGTCGTCGAAGTGCCGGCCCGGGTCGAAGCAGGAGGGATCAAACCGGTGCCGGTCGATCCGCTCACTGCGCACCAGGCCGGGTCTCGTCGCCCACGTGAGCGCCTACGAGTCGCTCGCTCTCGATGCCGCGCTGCGCGGCGGCGAGGAGCGCGTCGTCGAGGCGTTGCTCGCGCATCCGCTCATCGGGCAGTACGACCTCGCGCGGCGCCTCGCCGCGGCGCTGCTCGACGCGAACGCCCGGTACCTGTCATGGACGTGACCGCGATCGCCGTCGACGGCGGTAACAGCAAGACCGAGGCATTGCTGCTGCGCGCCGACGGCACCGTCGCAGCGCGCCGCGCGCGGTGCCGGCTTCCGGCCGCAGATCGAGGGCGTCGACGCAGCCATGGCGGTGCTCGCCGCGGTCGTGGCCGACCTCGACGTGCCGGGGCAGGTCGAGCTGATGTCCGCCTATCTCGCCGGCGCCGACCTGCCCGAGGAAGAAGCCGTTCTGCACGACCGGCTCAGCGCCGCGGGTTGGGCACGCCGCATCACTGTCGGCAACGACACGATCGCGCTGCTGCGCTCGGGCGCACCGGAACGCTGGGGCGTGGCTGTCGTCTGCGGCGCCGGCATCAACGCGGTCGGTGTCGCGCCGGACGGGCGCATCGCGCGCTTCCCCGCGATCGGCGAACTCACCGGCGACTGGGGCGGTGGTGACGGTCTCATGCGCACCGGTCTGTGGTCAGCGGTGCGTGGCGAGGACGGCCGCGGCCGTCCCACCACGCTCAGCGCCCGCATCGCAGCGGCGTTCGGCAGACCGAGTGCTCTGGAGGTCGGTCTCGCGGTGCACACCGGGGCGCTGGCGTGGGCCGATCTGCGTCCGATCACCCGGCTCACCTTCGAAGTCGCCGCCGACGGTGACGAGGTCGCGTGCGGCATCGTCGAGCGGCTCGCGCAAGAGATCGCCGGGATGGCCGCGGTGCTCGTGCGCCGGCTCGGCCTCGACGACGTCGAGGTGCCGCTCGTGCTCGGCGGTGGTGTGCTGCGTGCCGGTCACGTCCTGCTCGACGAACTTCTCACCGACGAACTCGCGCGACACGAGTTGAAGGTGTCGCGGCGCCTGCCGGCCTGCGCGCCGGTGTTCGGGGCGGCGTTGCTGGCGCTCGACGATCTGGGCGCACCGGACGGTGCCGAGCAGGCGCTGCTGCGGGAGGTCGGTCAGTTGCCGTAGATCGTACGTGCGCCGTCGGTGTCCTTCGCGAGCCGCTTGTTCAGGTGCAGGCCCTCCAGCGCGAACTCCAACGCCGCGGCGGCGATGCCGATCGCAGCCGGGCCCTCGCCGATGCCGTCGGCTTCCAGGCGGTCGAGCAGCGCCGCGAGCACCGGTACCGGACCGAGCTGAGCGAGCAGCGATTCACCGCTGACCGCGTCGCCGGTCTCTACCGTCAGCCCTTGGTCGAACTTCTCCTGCAACGGCCGCAGATCCAGTCCGGCGAGTCGCGCGCGGTAGGTCTCGACGAGCGAGCGCCGCATGAGGTGCTCGAGCACCTCGAACTCGCGGCCCTCGTCGGCGTCGTCGAACTCGACCTTGCCGCGCGACGCCGGAATGACCGAGGGCAGGTCGGCAACCCGGGCCACGGCGATGGGCTCACGCGCCACGGCGGCGCGCCGCACGGCCGATGCGGCGACCGTCTCGACAGCAGCGATCGCGAAGCGTGCTGACACACCGGACCGCTGGTCGACCTGCGGTGCGTCGCGGACGTTGCGCGCGAACCGTCCGATGACCTCGAGGAGGTGACCCGGCACCACCGGAGCGGCGAAATCGGCGTCGGACCACAACACGGCCGCTTCCTGCGCGATCAGCGCGAGTTCGTCGCTGAGCTCGAGGGGGTAGTGCGTGCGCACCTCCGCGCCGAAGCGGTCCTTGAGCGGCGTGATGATGCGACCGCGGTTCGTGTAGTCCTCGGGGTTCGCGCTCGCGACGAGCAGCAGATCGAGGCTCATCCGCAACTGGTAGCCACGCACCTGGATGTCGCGCTCCTCGAGAACGTTGAGCAGTGCGACCTGGATGCGCTCGGCCAGGTCGGGCAACTCGTTCACGGCGATGATGCCGCGATTCGTGCGGGGCACGAGGCCGAAGTGGATCGTCTCCGGATCGCCGAGCGTGCGTCCCTGCGCGACCTTGATCGGGTCGACGTCACCGATCAGGTCACCGACGGACGTGTCGGGCGTCGCCAGCTTCTCGCCGTAACGCTCGCTGCGGTGTCGCCACGCGACCGCCAACAGATCGCCCTCGGTGTCGAGCAGATTCCGGCAGCGGCCGCACACGGGCGCGTAGGGGTGATCGTTGATCTCGCACCCCTCGACCACCGGGGTCCACTCGTCCAACAGCCCGACCAGCGTGCGGATCAGCCGCGTCTTGCCCTGTCCGCGCTCACCGAGCAGGACGATGTCGTGACCCGCGAGCAATGCACGCTCGACCTCGGGGACGACCGTCTCATCGAAGCCGACGATGCCGGGAAGGGTGGTTTCGCCGGTCATGAGCCGCTCGATCAGGTTCTGCCGGATCTCGGTCTTGACACTGCGGTGGACGTGCCCGGAGGCACGGAGATCGCCCAGCGTCGCGATGGTGGGTGCACTCACTTCAACGACGCTACGACGTGGGTGGTGAACGCGCTACGAGCGACTCCGACGCGACGTCCGATTTCCGCCAGCGGCACTGTCGGCGGCGCGGGATCGTTGAACCATGACAGCATTGACGACCCGCCTCACGATCCACGCGATCGACCCCGCGACACTCGCCGAGATTCGCAGTTCCCGCACGGACCGGCACGGCAACGACGTGACGCCGTTCGCCGCGACCGGCGACGGCGAACCATTGCGGTGCTGCCTTCGCTTCGCCGTCGCAGGCGAGCGGATCGCGCTCATCTCGTACGCACCCTTCGCCGAAACGTCGGTGTGGCGCGAGGTCGGCCCGGTGTACATCCACGCGCACACTTGCGAGGGATATCCGACGGCAACCGAACTGCCTCGCGAACTGCGGACCGGGCCGCGGCTGCTGCGAACCTACCGGGCTGACCGCACGATGAACTACGAGCACAACACTCTTGTGGACGACGGCGTCGATCTCGAACCGGCGATCCGGCAGCTGCTCGACGCACCGGATGTCGCGACAGTCCACGTGCGCACGGTGTTGCCGCAGTGCTTCCTCTACGCCGTCACCGCGTGATCAGACCTGCAGGAAGATGTCCTGCGCCATCCGCACCAGCGGCGGGTCGTTGTCCGGCGTCCGACCGTGCAGATACCACGCCTCGACGATCGTCACACTGTTGTCCTGCCCGAGCGCGCTGAACGCGTTCGGGAACGGGACGGTCGACGGGCCGCTGGGCAGGCGGTAGCCCTCGCGCATCAGATCGTTGAGATTGCCGGTGCCCGAACGCGAGACCAGTTCGCGGAACTGACCTGCAGCGCGATAGCTCCGGTTCATGCCGCCGCGGAAACCGATGGTGCGCTGCGCGAAGCCGACCGCCTTGCCGTCGACGGTCGTGGTCGCGAGCACCTGGCGCATGCCGTCGCACGGGTGCCGCCGCAGGAAGCTGATCACCGGCGCGCCGTAGGCGTGCGCGGCGCACTCACTGACCTGCTTGTCGGCCCAGATCTCGACGATGTAGGACGTGCCGTCGGGGGCGTGGGCGGTCACGGTCCGCAACGGCGACGACGGCACCGGGTGCTTGCCGCTCGCCGGCGACGAGGTGGCCGAGGATCGGGGCGTGGAGCGCGGCGACGACTCGGGTGACGACCGGCTCGGCGACGAGCCTGGCGAGGCCGGCGACGCAGATCCCGGGGCGCCCGGCGAGAGCGCTACTCCGCTGCGCGGCCCGGCGCCCGTCCCGCTGCCCGAGATCTCCGAGGCGCAGGCGGCGACGAGGGTGAGGCACACTGCAGTGCACACCGCAGTCCACACCGCAGTGCGCACAGCGGGCGCGGCTGCGGGCAGGATCCGGACGGCGCGCAAGGCCGGTTATCCGACGTACGGTTTCGCGCTGACGAGAGTGACCTTCATGGTCTTGCCGTTGGGTGTCTCGTACTCGACGGTGTCGCCCTCGCGCGCACCCGTGAGCGCCTTCCCGAGCGGCGACGCAGCCGAGTAGACCTCGACGACAGCCGTCTCGGACTCTTCGCGCGAGCCGATCAAAAAGGTTTCGATGTCGTCGTCACCGTCGAAGCGCACCTCGACGACCATGCCGGGCCCAGCGACGCCCTCGCTGACCGGCGCCTCGCCCACCTTGGCGCTGCGCAGCAGTTCCTGCAGCTGGAGGATGCGGCCCTCCTGCTTGCCCTGCTCCTCGCGGGCGGCGTGGTAGCCCCCGTTCTCGCGCAGATCGCCCTCTTCGCGGCGGTCGTTGATCTCCTTCGCCATCGCGGGACGGTTCGCGATCAGCTCGTCGAGTTCGCGCGAGAGTCGGTCGTACGCCTCCTGCGTCAAGAAGGTGACGGCGTCGTCGGTCGAAGACACGTCGGTGCTCCAAAAATCGTCTGTTACGGGCCCACCGACGTGCCGAGGAAGGACCTCAGCGCGCCGATGCGAAGCCTCGAACCTAACATCGCATCTGTCGAGCGGGCGAAATATGCCTGTCCGCCGCATCAGGAACAATGGAGTCCGTGAGTACGCAACAGCCGGAGCGGCTGCGGTTGATGGCCGTGCATGCCCATCCCGACGACGAGTCCAGTAAGGGCGCGGCCACCATGGCCCGCTACGTCGACGAGGGCGTCGATGTGCTCGTGGTCACGTGCACCGGCGGCGAGCGCGGCAGCATCCTCAATCCCGCTCTGCAGCACCGTGCCGACATCGAAGCCAACATCGCCGAGATCCGGCGCGATGAGATGGACCGCGCCCGCGCCGTCCTCGGTGTGCGTCAGCACTGGCTCGGCTTCGTCGACTCGGGCCTGCCCGAGGGTGACCCGCTGCCTCCGCTGCCCGAGGGCTGCTTCGCGCTCGAGCCGGTCGAAGAGGGCGTGCGGCGCCTCGTCCGCGAGATCCGCGACTTCAAGCCGCACGTCGTGACGACCTACGACGAGAACGGTGGCTACCCGCACCCCGACCACATCCGGTGTCACGAGATCTCGATCGGCGCGTTCGACGCCGCACCGGATCCCGACCGGTTCCTCGACGAGGGCGAGCCGTGGCAGCCGCTGAAGCTCTACTACGACGTCGGTTTCAGCGCCGAGCGCATGAACGCCATCCACGACGCGATGCTCGCCAAGGGGCTCGAGTCGCCCTACGAGGAACGCCGCAAGCAGTGGGACGAGTGGCGCAAGGAACGCAAGTACCGCCCGCCGAAGATCACGACGCGCGTGCCGGTCGCCGACTGGTTCGAGCGCCGTGACGCCGCGTTGCTCGCGCACGCCACCCAGGTCGATCCCGAAGGCTGGTTCTTCAAGGTCCCGCTCGCGATCCAACGCGAGGCATGGCCGACGGAGGACTTCGAGCTCGCCCGCTCGCTGGTCGACTCGACGATTCCCGAGGACGACCTGTTCGCCGGTGTGCGGGGCACGCTGTGATCGTGCTGGCCATGGCGGCGGCGCGCCCCAAGGGCGGCGAGGGGGTCAAGTCCGGCCCCATCGGGCTGGCCGTGATCCTCGTGCTGTGCATCGCGGCGTACTTCTTGTTCAAGTCGATGTCGAAGCACCTGAAGAAGGTGCGTGACGAGTTCCCGGCCGACCCGCCGACCAGGCCGGCCCCCGAGGGTGCGTTGCCGACGCCTGAGGTGGCGACCGATCAGCCCGACGTGGTGGCCGACGACCCGGTGCGTCCCGGTGAGTCGCCACCGCGCTCCGACGCGGCTCCGTAGCGGGCTACAATCGCCCGTGCGCTACGGGCAATTGCCTGGCGCAGCTCGTCCGGAGCCATCACCTCGACGTCGGCTCCCAGTTGCAGCAGCGCGTGGTGGGCGTGGTCGACCGACTCGATCGGGATGGTGGTGCGAGTCCACCCGTCCTCGTCGGCCGGTTGCATCGCGGCATGGCCGGCGCGCGCCGCGAGCCGCCCGATCAGGAACAGCAGCTGCCGCCCGGACGGTGACAGCCGGATGGTGGCGCTGCCCCGGAACAGGCGCTGTTCGTAGTCGTCCTGGTAGTCGCTCCAGTGCTCCTGCAGGTTCCAGCGCGCCGGACGGTCGAAGGTCTCGTCCGAGACGGTTACCGCCTGCATGCGCGAGAGCCGGTATGTGCGCGGCGCGCGTCCGGGCGGCGCGGCGACGAGATACCAGACTCCCGCCTTGAGCACGAGCCCGAGCGGCTCGAGCACCCGCTCGACGACCACGTGACCGGAGCGCTCGTACCGCGCCTCGATGCGGCGTTCCGTCCACACCGCGTCGGCGACCGCCGTCAGGCACGGCGGTGAGTCGGCGCCGCGTTCCCATCCGGGCGCATCCAGATGGAACCGATCGCGGATCTGCTCGGCGCGCGTACGCAACGGCGGTGGAAGCGCAGCAAGCAGCTTCAGCTGGGTCGCGGCGATGACACTGCCGAGGCCCAGATCGGCTGCGGCGCGCGGCAGCCCGGCCAGGAAGACCGCGCCGGCCTCGTCTGCAGTCAACCCGGTGAGCTTCGTGCGGTAGCCCTCGAGCAGCGCGAAACCGCCGGCGCGGCCGCGGGTCGCGTATACGGGTATGCCCGCCGCGCCGAGCGCCTCGATGTCGCGGTACACCGTCCGCACCGAGACCTCGAGTTCGTCGGCAATCTCCTGCGCGCTGACCTGTCTGCGCGTGTGCAACATCAGCAAGATCGACAGCAGTCGGGTCGCGCGCACGCGTCCATTCTGCTCCGAATACCTGACGTCGGCTGTCAGGTATTGCTGTCACGGTGGGCACATGACGACAGCAACCATCACCATCACCGCCAAGACCTGGGACGAAGCGCGCGACGGCGAGGTCGACCCGCAGCACGCCATCGCGCAGGCGAAGTTCACCACCGACTGGGCCGGCGACATTACCGGTACTTCCACCTGCTGGCTGCTCATCTGTTACGTGGCCGGCGACGCCGCCGAACCGCAGACCCTCGAAGGTCCGTACGTCGGGTACGAACAGGTCGCCGCGACGATCGACGGCAAGCAGGGCACATTCGTGTTGGCGGCATCCGGCGAGCACACCGGCGCGGTGGCCCGTACCGACGTGACGATCGTGCCCGGTTCGGGAACAGCGCAGTTGCAGGGCATCAGCGGATCCGGCAGCTATGCCGCCGATGCCATGCAGTACACGCTCACCCTCGACTACGACCTCTAGGACGGTGCCGATGCAGGTCTCGCGCGAACAGATCGTCGCCTACCGCGTCGCCGCCCAGCAGCTCGATCGCAGCGGCAAGACCGCGCGCGGGCTGACGGTGCTCGACATCGGTGTACAGGACGGCGCCGGTGAGGCCGCCCGGCTCGCCTTCGACGCCCGGCTGCCGTCGACGCCGCGGGACGACCTGTTCGGCCCGGACGCGACACTCGCCCTCGTCTGGTCGCTGCGCGGTGCGCCCTATGTGCACCGGCGTGGCGACCTGTCCCGGCTGGCGGGCGCGCTGTATCCGCTGTCCGAGGCCGACGCGACGCAGCGCCTGGGCGAGACCGGCCCCAGTGTCGAACGGGCGGGCATCGACGCGCTCGAGCAGTTCGGAACGGCGGCGGCCGCGTTGCGCAAGGTGGTCGCCAGGCCGACGGACAAGGGTGCGGCCAGCACCGCGGCGACCGCCACGATCCCGGACGTCATGCGGCGGCCGTGCCGGACGTGCCGCACGAGCCACATCTCCGACCCTGCTATGCGCGCCGCCGCGCTCGCCGCCGGGCTCGAGCTGCAACCGGGCACGTCGCCGCCGGTGCTGCAGCGGTTCGCCTCGAGCAAGCTCGTCACCGCGCCGAACAAGAAGGCTCTGACCCGACTCGTCCGTGCCTATCTCGCGCTGCTCGGGCCGGCCACGCCTGCGCATGTCGCGAGCTATCTCGACACGCGGCGTGCCGACCTCGAGCAGGTGTGGCCCGACGACCTCGTCGAGGTGAAGGTCGGCAAGACCACCTCGTGGCTGCCGGCCGAGTGCCGGCAGGCCTTCGACACGACGCAGCCACCCCGGCTCGTCCGACTGCTCAGCGGGTTCGACCCGTATCTGCAAGCCCGCGACCGCGACCTGATAGTGCCGGCCACCGCACGTCACAAGGCGTTGTGGCCGGTGCTCGGCCGTCCGGGAGCGGTGTTCGTCGACGGCGAGGTGGTGGGCACCTGGCGGCCGAAGGCGGCGGGAAGGAAGCTCACGATCACGCTCGACCTGTTCGGCCGCGTGTCGGCAGCGACCCGTGAGCTGATCGATGACGAGGCCGAGCGGGTCGCTGCCGTCCGCGGACTAGAGCTCAAGGGCGTCACCTAGATCGGCAGACGGCTTCGACGAGAATCGCCTGCTGTGGCAGCGGATTCTCGTCCCAGAATTGTCAGACCCTGGTCGTAGTGTTCGGGTTGTGGCGAGGAAGATCGAGCGGTTGTTGCGAGTGGATCCTGCAGCGTGCGCGCGTGATCAGCAGTTCGATGTGCTTGCTGAGTTGACGGCGCTTGAGGCGCGGGTGCAGGCGCGCCGCGAACGGTTCCTCGCTGCGATTCACGATCCAGAGGATGCGCATGACTGGGCGCGCGATGAGGTGGTGTGTGAGCTGCGGTGGTCGCCGGATTATGCGAAGACCCGGCTGATGCAGGCCACCCAGGTCGTGGAGCGGTTGCCGCGGCTGCTGGAGCTGCACGAGCGCGGTGAGGTCAGTGCGGTGCACGTGGCGGCGTCTCCCGAGTGCAGGACAGTCGCGGTGGGTGACTGCGCAGCATCCGACGTGCCGGTTCCCCGGCTGCAACCGCCGAGCGGTCCGCAGCGAGGCCGACCACATCGTCCCGTTCGACGGCGCGAACACTTTGATCGCGAACCTGCAGCCACTGTGTTCGCGACATCATCACCGCAAGCACGACGCCGGCTGGCAGGTTCACCGCGACGACGACGGCAGCACCTGGTGGACATCACCAACGACAGGTCGGCGGTTCTCGAAGCCGCGGGATGAGTTGCCTTCCGCCGATCCGTAGCCGGGCCTGCGATTGCGTCGTGGCCAAGAGCCGGAGTTACTCGGTCGACCTTCGTGGGCCAAGACTTACTACTCGTCCTGCGCTGCCATTGTGGCGTCCCAGCCCGGTCATCCTGCTGTGGTCGTCGTGCGCTCTGGTTCGCAGAGTTGACGTGTGCGGCCTCTGGGTGGCGGCTCGCTGTCGCACTCCCAGGCCTCGAGACCAACGGCCGAGCCTCTAGAGCAACGGCCGGCGCCGGTTCGCCTTGATCTCGCCACGGCGGCGCTTGGCGTCGAGCCGGCGCTGCTGCGCCGCTCGCGACGGACGGGTCGCTCGCCGCGCCGGCGACGGCGGTTCGAGCGCGTCCCGCAGCATCGCCTGGAGCCGGGCGCGGGCCGCTGTGCGGTTCTGCCACTGCGACCGATGCTCGGACGCGACGATCGACAGCACGCCGTCGTCGATCCGTGCCGCGAGGCGCTCCAGCACGCGAGCGCGCAGCTCATCGCTCAGGGCCGCTGAACGTGCAACGTCCCAGCGCAGTTCGACGCGGCTGTCGGTCGTGTTCACGCCCTGCCCTCCGGGGCCCGACGAACGGCTGAATCGTTCGACGAGTTCGGCGTCGGGCACGACCAGGCCGTCGGGCAGCCCGCGAGCCGGTCGCAGCACGAGGTCGGTCACGACGCCACGCTAGCTTGGCAGGATGGATCAGTACCTGCGCATCGACGGTGTTCAACAGCTGCTGCGAGCGAACGACATTTCCGCCGCGGTGATCACGCCAGGCGCGAACTTGCGCTACCTGACCGGCTACTCCGGCAACCCCGCGACCGAACGCATCACCTGCCTCGTCGTGTCCGCCGACGCACCCGCCCAGTTGCTCGCGCCGCAACTCGAGGTTCCGCTCGCCCGGGCCGAACTTGCCCCCGGTCTCGACCTGCCTGTCGTCTCCTGGAGCGAAACCGACGATTCGATAGATCGCCTCGCGCAGCTGTTGCCGCCCGGCGCCGCGACAGATCGCCGTCGACGAGCGGATGTGGGCGGCCCGGTCGCTGGCGCTACGTGCTCGGCTCCCCCAGGTGGAGCAGGTCAGCGCGGCGGCGCTCCTGCGCGAGTTGCGCATGCGCAAGTCCGGCGACGAGATAGCCGCTCTGCGCCGCGCCGCCGAAGCGATCGACGCGGTGCACGCCGAGATGGGGCAATGGCTGCGCGCCGGACGCACCGAGCGTGAGGTCGGCCGCGACATCGCCGACGCGATCGTCCAGGCCGGGCACAGCGGCGCCGACTTCGTCATCGTCGCCTCCGGCCCCAACGGCGCCAGCCCGCACGCCGAGGTCTCCGACCGGGTCATCGGGACGGGGGAGCCGGTGGTCGTCGACATCGGCGGCGCGATGCCCGACGGCTACTGCTCCGACTCGACCCGCACCTACGTCGTCGGCGAGCCTCCGACCGAGTTCGCGGATTCCTACGCCGTCTTGCTCGCCGCACAGCGCGCGCAGTGCGACGCAGTACGGCCCGGCATGACGGCGAGCGAGCTCGACGCGATCGGACGAGCGCTGATCACCGACGCCGGCTACGGAGAGCTGTTCATCCATCGCACCGGGCACGGCATCGGGCTCGATGTGCACGAGGACCCCTACATCGTCGCCGGGAACGACACGCCTCTCGAGCCGGGAATGGCGTTCTCGATCGAACCGGGCATCTACCACGCCGGCCGCTACGGCGCCCGCATCGAGGACATCGTCGTCTGCACCGACGATGGCGGCGAACGGCTCAACCAGCGACCGCGCGACCTCGCGGTGCTCTCGTGACACTCGACATCCCAACGCGGTACGTGCAGACCGGACGATTCACCTTCGGCGTGCCACGCGCGGTGCAGCTCTCGAACGACGACAGCCGCGCACTCTTCCTGCGCAGCGGCGCCGCCGACGACTCGGTGCACGCATTGTGGTGTGTCGACGTCGCGACCGGTACCGAAACGCTCGTCTGCGACCCGCGGGCGCTCGGCGACGCGGGCGACCTGCCGCCGGAGGAGCGTGCCCGCCGCGAGCGCGCCCGTGAGAGCGGCGGCGGGATCGTCGCCTATTCGGCGACGCCTGATCTGTCGCGTGTGTGTTTCGCCTTGTACGGCAAGGTGTTCGTCGTCGACGTGGCGGTTGATGATGCCGCGGTCACCGAACTGGCCATCGACGGTCCTGTCATCGATCCGCGACTGGCGCCGTCCGGTGACGCTGTCGCGTTCGTGCGCGATCGACAGCTCTGGCTCACCGATCTGGAAGGACACGAAACGAGACTCGCCGGTGACGCCGATGCGGACGTGTCGTGGGGGCTGGCCGAGCACGTCGCAGGCGAAGAGATGGACCGGATGCGCGGGCACTGGTGGGCCCCCGACTCGACGCAGCTCCTCGCCGCGCGCGTCGACGAGTCGATGGTCGAGCGGTGGTACGTCGCCGATCCCGATGACCCGGCGGCCGAGCCCAGCTCGGTGCGCTACCCGGTAGCCGGCGCCGACAACGCCTCGGTCACCCTCGCGCTGATCGCACGCGACGGTGAGCACGTGCCGGTCACTTGGGACAACACAGCGTTCCCCTACCTCGCTGCGGTGTCCTTCCGCACCGACGACCCGCTGTTGCTCGTGCAGAGCCGCGACCAGCGCACCACTCAGGTGCTGGGCGTCGACCGTGCCAGCGGCGTCACCTCGCTGCGCCACACCGACCACGACGCGCACTGGGTCGAACTCGTACCCGGCACGCCCGATCTCACTCCCGACGGGCGGGTCGTCACCGTCAGCGCCAAGCTCGGCAACGACACCTACAGCCTGCTGTTCGACGACACGCAGATGACACCGGACGGACTGCAGGTGCGCAACGTGCGCGGGGTGACTCGCAGCGGCGTTGTCGTCGTTGCGTCGCGCGATTCGATGCAGACGCAGCTGTACCGCATGCGGTGGGACGGCACGCTCGACGAACTCACGAACGCACCGGGCATGCATGACGCCGTCGTGGGTGCGCGACGCTGTCGCAGTCCACGCGGCCGGGCCTCGACCGCACGCTCGGCGGATGGCGCATCGTCACTGCGGCGGCCGAGGTCGAGCTCGGCTCGAAGGGCGACGAGCCCGACCTGACGCCGCGCGTCACCATGCAGCGCGCCGGCGAGCGTGCCCTGGCCTGCGCGGTGCTGTACCCCCGCGAGCACCGAGCCGGCACGGCCCTGCCGGTGATCCTCGATCCCTACGGCGGTCCGCACGCCCAGCGGGTAGTCAGCCGCCGGGCGGCGTATCTCATGTCGCAGTGGATCGCCGACCAGGGTTTCGCGGTTGTGGTCATCGACGGCCGCGGCACCCCCGGGCGAGGGCCGGCGTGGGACCGCGAGATCCATGGCGACCTGGCCACCGCACCGCTGGCCGACCAGGTCGACGGGCTGATCGCACTCGCCGCGCAACACCCCGATCTCGACCTCGATCGAGTCGGAATCCGCGGATGGTCCTTCGGCGGCTACCTCGCGCTGCTCGCCGTGCTGCGGCGTCCTGACGTGATCAAGGCGGCGGTGGCCGGCGCGCCGGTGACTGAGTGGCGCTACTACGACACCCACTACACCGAGCGATACCTCGGCCGCCCCGAGGTCGACAGCGCGGCCTACGACGCGTCGTCGGTGCTGTCCGACGCGGCGAAACTGACCGGTGCGTTGCAGATCGTGCATGGTCTGAACGACGACAACGTGTTCGTGCGGCACTCGCTCGAACTGTCGCGTCAACTGGTGCTGCACGGCAGGCCGCACAACTGCCTGCTGCTGCCAGGGATTACGCACATGCAGAGCGATCCCGCTCTGTACACGGCCTTACTGCGTCGCGAGATCGACTTCTTCCGCGACGCGCTCGGCTAGGGAGTGGTCTTTGCCGTCTGCTCGGCGCGCATCCATTCGAGGATGTCGTCCGGGTCCCGTGGCAGGGACGCCGACAGGTTGATCGGATCACCGTCGGTGACCACGATGTCGTCCTCGATGCGCACACCGATGCCGCGCAGCTCGGCCGGCACGGTGCGATCGTTCGGCTGGAAGTAGAGCCCCGGCTCGACCGTCAACACGTGCCCCGGCTGGAGCGCGCCGCCGCGATAGAGCTCGTCACGCGCGGTCGCACAGTCGTGCACGTCGATGCCGAGCATGTGCGACGTGCTGTGCAGGGTGTAGCGGCGGTGCAGGCCGGCACCGGGTCGCTGCTCGTCCTCGTGGCACGAGACTTCGGCGGGGACCGGCAACACCCCCCATGAGTGCAGATGATCGGCGATGACCCACATCGCGGCGCGGTGTGCGGCGATGAAGTCGGCGCCGGCCTTGACCTCGGCGATCCCGGCCGCCTGCGCCTGCTCGACCGCGCGGTAGACCCGCAGCTGCTCCGGGCTCCACTCGCCCGACACCGGCATGGTGCGGGTGACGTCGGCGGTGTACAGCTCGTCGGTCTCGACGCCCATGTCGGCGAGCAACAGACTGCCCGGCTCGACGGAGCCGGTGTTGTGCGTCCAGTGCAATGTCGTCGCATGCACCCCGGAACCGACGATCGCGCTGTAGCCGACGGTGTTGCCCTCGAGGCGGGCGCGGCGCCAGAACGTGCCCTCGAGCCAGCGCTCGCCGCGCACATCCGCGCGCCCGACGACATGTGGCAGCTCGCGGACGACGTCGGCGAACCCGCGCGCAGTGGCGTCACAGGCAGCCCGCAGCCGGTCGAGCTCCCACCGATCCTTGACCAGGCGCAGCTCGTCGATGACCTGTGCCAGGACGACATCCGACGGCCGCGCTGCCCCGGCGAAGCGGGACAACTCCGCGTCCAGATCGCGCAGCGGTCGCGTCTCGATGCCGAGGCGGGCGACGGTGTCGCCGACCGACGCGGCGTTGCCGACCCAGACGGCGCCGTGGGTGCGACTGGTGAAGTACGCCGGCTCGCCGGGTTGGGCGTACACGCCGATGTACAAGGTCGCCTCGTGGCCGTCGCCACGGGGCGCCATGACCAACACGGCGTCGGGGGCCGTCTCGCCCGTGAGCCAGGTGAATGCGCTGGACGCGCGGAACGGATAGTCGGTGTCGTTGGCCCGCACCTTCGGTGCCCCGGCGGCGACGACGAGCAGCTGGTCCGGGAAGCGGGCCGACAGAGCGGCGCGGCGCGCTGCGGTGTACGGCGCGCCGTCCGCGCGGGCCGGGTGCGCGAACGCGGGAGCCGGATCCCAGTCGGCCGCGATCGCCAGCTTGAGCGGACCGCTCATCGGGATGTCGTGGGACACGGTCTCGGGGTCACCCATGCCGCCGAGTCTAGAGCCGGCCGGTGCTCCTCTCGGGGTCGTGATCCGGCGTCGTCCTCAGTAGGGTCCACAGCTATGCAACCGAGCACGCAACCGGAGCAGCAGAGGTCGATCACCCGCGCGCGTCCGTGGTGGGTGGCGCTGGCGGCCGCAGCGACGATGCTCGTCCTGATCGGCGCGCTCGACAACCCGTCGGTGACGCGGTCGTTGCTGGACAACTTCGACATCGAGTCGTTCGGCGGGCGCCTACGGGCCTCGATCTCGACCTTCAGCTGGGACTTCAGCCGGCTCAGCAACGACTTCGGCCGCCTGTACCTCGCCAACGTGCTGATGGACGTCGCGATCATCGTGCTGGTGTTCTTGCTCGTGGCAGTGATCAGCGCAGGCTCGGGATCGTTCGGACGGACGTTCCTCGGCACCTGGACAGCCGTGCTCGCAGCCTGTGTGGTCGGCGGTTACGTGCGCAGCGCGGTGGTCGACCCGAAGTTCGCCGACCCCAACACCCACGGCAAGGCCACGGCGATCTTCTTCTCGGTCTCCAGCCCGGGCGCCTCGCTGCTCTTCGCCGCCATCCTCTTCGGCCTGGTGGCCGCGCTCGTCGCGGCGGTGGTCGCGGTGGCGACGCGACGCCACGAGGTCGTGACCACGCCGGCGCCCTACTCGCCGGGATACTCCCCCGCGCCGTACTCGCCGGCCCCGTCAGGTCGGGAGCCGTCCGAGCGGGAGCCGTGGTCGGCACCGCCCGCGGCGGTCCCCGGGCCGGTGGCGACCCCGTCGCCGTGGTCGGACGAAGCGCCGGCACCCGACAGCGGCCGAGACACGGGCGACACTGACGGCGCCGACAATCGCGACGCCGACACTCACGACGCCGACACTCACGACGCCGACACTCACGACGCCGACACTCACGACGCCGACCGCACCACGCAGTTGCCGGCCGTCGATACGCCCTCGCGTGACGACAGTGACGACCACACGCGCGAGCTGCCGCGCACCGAGCGGGAAAGCTGATCAGTCGTTGCGTGCGACCTCCGGCCCGGTGGTGCGGCGCAGCAGCGGCAACGTGGTCGCGATGATGGCGAACGAGGCGAGCAGGCCACCCGCGACCGTCAAGTAGAAGCTGAACGGTGGCGACACGAACGCCTGGTCGAGTTGTGATCGCAGGAACAGGGTGGCCGCGAGGAAGCCGGTCGCGATCGAGAGCGACGCGAGCAGCAACAGCGGCACCGCGCTCTCGAGCGCGATCACGCGCCGCAACACGCTCAACGGCGTTCCGGACAGCCGCAACACACTGAACGCCCGGCGCCGCTCGCCGATGCCCGCGACGACGCTGACCGCGAGACTGCATCCCGCGATCGGCAGGCTAGCCAGGATGATGGCGTCGACCAGCTGGCGGTACTGCCGGATCAGGGCAGCGCTGCGACGCTGCTCGTCGTCCTCGCGGATCGTCAGCGGGGTGAACCGCTGGGGAAAGGCCCGTTCGAGCACGGTGCGCGCCTGCTCGATGCCCGCGGGCGAACCGCTGACGAGCAGCAACTCGACCGGCAACCGTGGCAGAGCCTGCGCTGACACGTCCGCGGCGGGCCACACCTTTGCGGGATTGTCGACGTTGATCGACTTCGACCAGGCGAGCCCGGTCACGGCGGCAACCGTGGCGCCCGGCGCACACCGACCGATCCCGGGGGAGCGGCGCAGGTCCGCACACGAGACGAGCTCGGGAACCGGCGTGTAGGGATTCGACTCCGCTCTGGCGACGTGGACGACGACCACCCGGTGCACGCCCTCGACGCGGTGAAGGTCGGGCAGCACCGACGCCGGTATGGCCCGCGGCATCACAGCGATGCCCGGGGGTCGGAAATCGATCAGATCCTGCGACGAGCGTGGCCCCGGCCGCCGGCCCGGTCGCGCTCGTACCGTCCGATGCCTCGAGGGCGGTGATGGACGCGATGGCGACGCTGGCGACGAAGAGGGCGAGGACGACACCGCTCACCGCGCGGAATCCCGACTTCGGGTTGTCGGCCAGGCGACGCGCGGCGATCAGCGTGCTCGGTCGCCGAGCCCAGCGCACCATCAGTCGCGAACCGGCCATCGTGAGCCACGGACCGGCCACGACCAGGCCGGTCATGACCGCGAGGATCCCGGACATGTACGCGAGGATCTGGCCCGGCGTACTCGGAGGCCGTCCGGTGACGACGAGCGCGCTCAGTTCGCCGAAGCCGGCAAGCAGCAGCACGGCCCGCCACGCCCGCGGCGGTTTCGGCGTGACCCGCCGGGTGACGCCGAGCGGTGAGACGGTGACCCGCCGCAATGCGATGCGGGCGGCGAGCACCGCGGCGAGAGGCACGCCGACGGCGACGACCCCGATGTCGACGAGGTTCAGCGAGAGGTCGCTCAGGAAGAACCGCGATCCGGTGAACGGCACGGTTGCGACGGCCGGGCGGAGGGCGAAGAACGCCACGAATCCGACGACCGTCCCGAGCACGGCCGCGACGGCGGACTCGACCGCGGAGATGACCGTGATCTGGCGCGGCGTGGCGCCGACGAGCCGCATCGCGGCGAACCGCTGCTCGCGGCGGGCGGCAGAGAGCCGTGCCGCGGCGCCGACGAAGACGAGGATCGGGAACAGCAAGGCGGCAGTGGCCACCGCCAGCACCAGATCGATGCCGTTGGCGTCGATCCCGATGGAGTAGCAGTCACCGTTGCAGCTGCTCGGGGTGGTGGTACTGATCGTCGAGACCCGGGAGGCGCGATGATCGTCGGCCAGCTCGTTGGGCGCGCGGCCGATCACGATGACCAGCGAGTCGGCCGACGGCAACGCGGACGTCGCGATGGTGCCCACATACCGTCCCGGGTAGCGGTCGGCCAGCTGCGCGGGCGCGACGGTACGCATCAGCGTGCGCAACGCGGGCGAGACGTAGTACTGGCCCGGGCCGGGGAGCCTCGGGATCCCCGGCGGAACCGGGGCGTCCGGACCGGCGACGGCCAGGTCGACCCGGCCGACGACCTGGCCGCGGTACTCGTCGGCCGTCAGCGCCCACCACAGCGGCGCCGACGACGTCGTCGCGCCTTCGCGGCCCGTCTCGAGCCACGCGTACCTGCCGTTCTGCGTGTTGACCGCGTTGATCGTCGCCAGGGTGATCAGAAGCATCGTCACGCCGAGCGCGACACCGAGCGCGGTGACGATCGACCGGACGAGCGCCTCGCGGCCGCCACGCAGGGTGAGCCGCAGGCTCAGCCAGATCATGGCGTGGCCGGAGCGAGCGCGGTGACCCTGCCGTCCCTGACCACGACCTCGCGATCGGCGTAGGCGGCAACCCGCGGTTCGTGCGTGACCAGCACGACAGTCGTCCCGTGATCGCGCGCGGCGCCGACGAGCAACTCCATCACCCTTTCGCCGGTCAGCGAATCGAGCGAGCCGGTGGGCTCGTCGGCGAACAGCACGGCCGGTCGTGCGACGAGCCCGCGCGCCAGCGCCACCCGCTGCGCCTGGCCGCCCGACAACTCACCTGATCGGCGGTCGCCGACCTCGGCGAGATCGAGCCGCGCAAGCCAATCCCGCGCGGAAGCGAGCGCCGTACGCCGCGCCGTCCCGGCCAGGAGCAGCGGCAGGGCGATGTTCTCGCATGCGGTCAGCTCCGGAACGAGCTGCCCGAACTGGAAGACGAAGCCGAACCGGTCGCGGCGCAACGCACTGCGGCGCTCCTCGGACATCGTGTCGACCCGTTCACCGGCGAAGCGCACCTCGCCCGAATCGGGCTTCAGGATGCCGGCGAGGCAGTGCAGCAGCGTCGACTTCCCCGAGCCGCTCGGACCCATCACCGCGAGGATCTCGCCGGACGCCACCGCGACGTCGGCGCCGCGCAGCGCCGGCGTGCGTCCGAACGACAGCACGAGCGAGCGTGCTTCGAGCAGCGGGGCGGTCACCGGGTCACCTCGGCGGCGAGGGCTGACAGGCGCGCAGCGGTGAGGTCGATCCAGCGCAGGTCGGCCTCGAGATGGAACAGGCCGTGGTCGGCGAGCAACGAGTCGACGCTGTCACCGGTGCGCTTGAGGTCGGTGAGCTCGCGCATGCGGGTCAGGTGCGCGGCGCGCTGGAGGTCGAGGTAGTGGGCCGCCGACCGTCCCGACATCAGCGCCAGCACGACCTTGACGAACAGCACCGTCTGCAGGTGCGGTTCGGGGGTCACCGGCTGCCGCAGCCAGGCGTCGATGTCGCTGACGCCCTGTTCGGTGATCAGGTACCGCTTGCGGTCGGGACCGGCGCCCGGCTCGGACTCGCCGACGACGACCTTGCCGTCGCGTGCCAGCCGGCTCAGGGTCGAGTACACCTGGCCGAACGGCAGCGGCTTGCCGCGGCCGAAGTAGGTGTCGTAGTCGTGTTTGAGGTCGTAACCATGACTCGGCTCGCGCTCGAGCAGGCCCAGCAGGCTGTACGGGACGCTCATGAGGAACTCTTCATGATGGCGACAATACACTGAGTGTATACGCTGGGGGAAGTCCTGGCGAACTCCTCAGGCCGGTGCGACGAACGGAATGGTCTGCGGTCCCTCGGGCAGCACGCACACCCGAGCCTGCGGGCCGACGGACGCCAACTCGGCCCGGACGGCCGCCGCGACGTCCGGCACGAGGTGCAGGTGCGCCGATTCGAGGTCGGACGCCGACAGGTGGGTGGTGTGCAGGCCGATGCGGGCGCGCAGCAAGGTCCGGGCGAGCACCTGCACCTGCCACTGGTCGGGCTCGGTGCGTTCGCGGGCAACGATCTGATCGAGCAGGCCCTGGGGCGACGGTGCCGCCGCCAGCTCGGACCGGAACGACCCGTGGTCGGGAAATCCGTCCGCGCACTCGGCGGCGCAGATGATCAACCCACCGGGCTTCACGACGGTGGCGGCGGCCGACATCCCCTTCACTGCTTGGTAGAGGTTCTGGTCGAGAGGGAAACCCGAGTTGCTGGTGACGACGACGTCGAACGTCCCGTCAACGGGCTGCATGGCCGTCTCGCGCACCATCGTCCGCGCCGCTTCGTGCATCGCCAGCACCTCACCGCCGAACGCGGCCACGATCTGCTGGTCGGCGTTCAGCACGACGTCCAAGGCGAAATCGACGCCGGTCGCGGCGGCGATGGCGCGCACGTCGTCGTGCACGGGGTTGCCCTCGCACACGCCCCACGTCGCCGACTCGCTGCCGATGCGCGTCGCGTCATGCAGGGTGAGCACGGTGTCGAGCCCGGCCAGGCCGGGTGCCACCAACTTCGGCCCGCCGCTGAAGCCGGCGAAGAAGTGCGGTTCGACGAACCCGGTCGTGATCCGGACGTCGGCCTCGACCCAGTGCCGGTTCAGCCAGACCGGGACGCCAGCGCCGAAGGTTCCGCACCACACGAGCATCCCGGGGTCGCGGCAGTCGTGGTTGATCACCTGAACCGAGTCGACCAGCTCGTCGCCGAGCATCGCCCGCAGCTCGTCGTCGGTGTTCCCGCGGTGCGTGCCGGTCGCCACCAGCAGCACCACATCGGCGCGCGTCACGATGCCCTCGAGTTCGGCCAGCAGCGCACGGATCATCGGCTCGCGTGGCTGGGGACGTGTGCCGTCGCACAGCGACACAGCGACCCGTGCACCGGCAGGGACCACGGCGCGCAAAGCGGGACCGGCCACCGGGTTCTGCAGTGCGGCGCGCAAGACGGCGTCAGGATCCGGTGCGGCGTCCGCGTGACGAGGACGGATGACGGTCGTGCGGCCGGCCGGCAGGTCGACGCTCAAGCCCGTGCGTCCGTAGGCGACCTGGACCGACGTGACCGGCTCGGTCATGACAGCGCGACCTCGTCGAACGGCTCCCGCGCCTCGGCCGGGATCGGCGCAGCAACGTTGGCCAATGCGATCTCGACCTCCTCGACCGTCTGCAGGCCGGCCGCCATTGCAGCCACGACCGGCGACTGCAACGGGAACTGCACCGCCGCGGCCGGCAACGCTACGCCGAAACGCGCAGTGACGTCGGCGAGCGCGCCTGCGCGTCCCAGCACCTCCCGCGGCGCGCACGCGTAGTTGTACGTCGCGCCGGAGTCGGGCCGGTCGTGGGCGAGCAGCCCGGAGTTGAACGGCGCGGCGGCGACGACCTGCACCGCGCGCGCCGAGCACTCCGCGAGCAACAGGCCCGCACGGTCTCGGTGACCAGTGGCAACTGCTCCGGCGACACCACGACGTCGAACACCGGTTCGCGCTCGCCGAGCACGCGCAGCCCGGCCCGGACCTCGTCCCGGTCCAACCACTGCTTGTCCGGCTCCACCTGCAACTGATGACGCAACCCGACGAGCCGATGCCCGCCCGGTGCCCGCCGCAGCCGCTCGAGTTGTGTCGTCAGGTCGTCGGCGGTGAAGTCCGCCCACCCGACGACACCGGCGAGCACAGGCTCGGCGTCGGCGAGAGCCAGCAGGTCGAGCGTCTCACCCGTCGTGTCGCCGGCCTGGACGACGACGGCTGCGTCGACACCGTGCGCGCGCAGGACCGTCCCGAGTTCCTGCACGCCGAAGGAGCGGTGGAGCATCGGGAACGGCTCTGTCCACGGCTGCGGATGCGCCTCGAGATCCCACAGGTGGACGTGGGCGTCGAGCACCCGCGTCACGAACGGGGCCGCAGCCGCAGGCCGGCCATCCCGCCGTCGACCGCCAGCGACGTCCCGGTCGTCGACCGCGCTTGCGGCGAGGCCAGGTAGAGCACGGCGTGCGCCACCTCGTCGGCGCTGACGAGCCGCCCGTGCGGCTGACGCGCCTCCAGCGCGGCGCGCTCGGCCGCGGGGTCGTCGGCGCTCTCGAGCAGGCGCCCGATCCACGGCGTGTCGGCGGTGCCGGGGTCGACTGCGTTGACGCGGATGCCGTCGGACATGCCGTCCGCGGCCATGGCGCGCGTCAGCGCGGCGACTGCACCCTTGCTCGCCGAGTAGATCGCGCGTTGCGGCAGGCCCGCCGTCGCCGCGATCGAGGCGGTGTTGACGACGGCCGGCGCCCGCGACTGCCGCAGGTGCGGCCAGGCGGCGCGCGACACCCGCGCGGTGCCGATGACGTTGACGTCGAGCACCGAGCGCCACTGCTCGTCGGTGGCGTCCTCGACCGTGCCCTGCGCGCCGATGCCGGCGTTGTTGACCAGGATGTCCAGGCCACCGAGCCGCTCGACCGCCTCGCCGACCGCAGCACGGACGCCGACATCGTCGGTGATGTCCGCCGTCACCGCCCCGACGCCGTCGGGAAGGGCGCCCGGTGCCGTGGTGTCGCGGTCGAGCACGACCACCGCGGCCCCGTTCTCGGCGAACAGCGTGGCGATCGCCAGGCCGATGCCCGATGCGCCGCCGGTGACGAGCGCGCGTAGTCCGCTCAGTTCGTTCATGTCAGCCCTGCCCCACGAGCTGGCGCTGGCGGCCGAGCCCATCGATCTCGAGTTCCATGACATCGCCGGCGCGCAGGTACGGCTGGTCGGGCCGGCCCATCGCGACGCCCGCGGGTGTGCCGGTGTTGATCACATCGCCCGGATAGAGGGTCATGAACTGACTGAGGTACCAGACGACATGCTCCACGCCGAAGATCATGTTCTTGGTGTTGCCGTCCTGGCGCAACTCGCCGTTGACCCACAACCGCAACGCCAGCGCCTGCGGGTCGGCGACCTCGTCGGCCGTCGTGATCCAGGGACCGAACGGGTTGAAGGTCGCGCAGTTCTTCCCCTTGTCCCATTGGCCGCCGCGCTCGATCTGGAACTCGCGCTCGGACACATCGTTGCTGATGGCGTAGCCGGCGACGTGGGCAGCCGCCTCGCCAGGACTGTCGAGGTATCGCGCGAGGGTGCCGATCACGACTGCGAGCTCGACCTCGTAGTCGGTCTTCACCGACCGCCGCGGCACCAACACCTCGTCGTCCGGCCCGATGACCGTGTCGGGCGCCTTCATGAACACGACCGGCTCGGGCGGCGGGGGAGCGCCGGTCTCCTCCGCGTGGTCGCGGTAGTTCAGCCCGATGCACACGATCTTCCCGATGCCCGACAACGGGGGCGCGAAGCCGACCGGCGCCTCGACACCTGGCAACGTGCCGTCCGAAGCCGCCGACCGGATGCGTTGCTGTGCCTCGGGGGCGAGCACCGTAGCGCCGACATCGTCGGCCATCGGGGTCAGGTCGTACCAGTGGCCGTCGACTTCCACCACCGGGACGATCGCGCTCCCGGTCCGGCTCCGTGCGAATCTCATGCAGTCCTCGTCTCGTCGGTCCTCGGCGACGCTGTAGCTCAGTCGTTCGGCGCTCGGGCGTCGTCCTCCGGCACCATCCTGAGCCCGGCGCGCAACGGCCGGGTATGCGGCCCCGAGTCGACCGACCAACCCTCCTCGACCGGCGGCGGCTGCAAGCGCGCTTCGTCGACGGCGAAACCGGCCCCCGGCTCGTCGCCGAGGACGATCCCGCCGTCGGCGATCTCCTGATCGACGTCGACACCGATCGGGTGGCCGAGGTCCTGGACCTCGGCGACGAGGAAGTTCGGCAGTACCCCGGCGGCTGCGGCAACGCTCGCGGTGTAGCCGACCGGGCTCACTGGCAGGTCGTACGCGTGCGCGAGGTGAGCGGCGCGCAGCAGGTGGGTGATTCCCCATCCGCTGCCGACCTGCGCGATGTCGATCGCGTCGCCGTCGATCAGCGCGCGCAACTGCTCGACGCCGGTGAGGTTCTCGCCCGTCGCGACGCCCGCCCGGATGTGGCGACGGATCGACGCATGCCCGCGCACGTCCCAGCGGCGCACCGGTTCCTCGATCCAGGTCAGGTCGAAGGCGTCCTCGATCCGCGACAGGTGACGCACCGCCTGCGAGCGGTGCCAAGCTTCGTTCGCGTCGAGCATCAGACCCGGCGCAGCTGCGTTCGCGGTGAACACGTCACGGATCAGGCCGAGACGGCGCAGATCGTCCTCGACGTTGCGCCCGCCCTTCAGCTTCGCCGACGTGAATCCGCGTTCGGCGAACCGCGTGTGCACGTCGACCAGCTCGCTGTCGGTGAGCCCGAAGTCGAGCGCCGACGCGTAGCCGGGCACGAAGCGGTCGCCGGCTCCGAGGTGGCGCCACAGCGGTTCGCCCGCGAGCTTCGCCTTGAGATCCCACAGTGCGCAGTCAATCGTCCCCAGCGTGCCGAACACGGCACCGACGTGTCCGAGCTTGAACGTCGACGACAGCATCCGGTCGTACAGATGCACCACGGCGCGCGGGTCGGCGCCCTCGATCGCCGGCATCACACGTTCGATGTCGCTATGCGCGCCGATCCCGATTCCGTCGATCCCCTCGTCGGTGGTCAGCACGAGGATGTCGACCGGAGTACGGGTTCCGGCGCTGAGCCCGTTGACATCGCCCACGACGCGGCCCCACTGGTGATGGGTGACGAGGCTGCGGTATCCGGTGATCTTCACGATGTCGTCATTCCTTGGTGCCGCCCGCCGTCATGCCCGTCACCAGGAACCGCTGCGAGAACAGGAAGACCACCAGGACAGCACCGAGAACACTGTCGCCAGACCGAGCGTCGACAGGCTCATGCTGGCTCCTGAGAGGTGACGAGGGCATGCCGAAGCAGGCTGTTGCCCAGGGTGGCCCGAGCGATGCGATGGATCGCGCGGTGACTGGAATGACACTCACCGAGAGACTTCGCGTCGGATGAGTGACATTCATCTCCGATGTCTACCCTTTGTCAAGGGTGAGTTACCGAGCTGTTCCGAACGGCGTCCGCCTGCAGTTCCGGCACCACGACGCAAACCGGTATGGTGCTCCGGACAGATCGATGACTGGCACGTCACATCGAGTGAATGACATGCGTGGCAGGTGAGGGCGGGGCATGGCGGACGGGGGCGACGCGTACAAGCCGGCGTACCGCCGTGTCGTCGACCAGCTGATCGAGTACATCGCCGAGCACGGGCTGCGCCCCGGCGACCGGTTGCCGACCGAGGTGGAACTCGCGGTCGAGGTCGGCGCGAGCCAGCGCGCGGTCCGCGAGGCCATGAAGATGCTGTCGGCCATCGGACGGGTGCGGGTCGAACGTGGCCGCGGCATCTTCGTCGGCGACGACCGCAGCCTGCTCACCGGGCAGCGGCCGGTGTCGTTCCGGCCCACCGATCTCACCCACATCTCGATGCTGTTCGAGTTCCGCAGCATCCAGGAGAGTGAGACCGCGCGGCTGGCCGCCCGACGCGCGACGCCGCCGGACGTCAAGACGCTGGAGGCAGCGGTGGCCGACGGGCGGGATGCCGTCGGCAACGGCGATCTTGACCTGTTCGTCCGCTCCGACGACGCGTTCCACCACGCTCTCGCCGAGGCATCGCACAACATCTTCTTCATCGACGCGGTGTCGCACATCCGTGCGCTGCAGGGGCAGGTGAGCTTCCTCGAGCTCGGACGCAACATCGGCAACGCCGACCGCGCCGTCAAAGAGCACGGCCTGATTCTCGACGCGGTGCGCAGCGGGGAAGTGGGCCTCGCGGCCGAGCGTGCCGGCGAGCACGTACAACGCTCGCTGCGGGACTACCGCGACGCCATCGAGCGGCGCCTGGCACACGACGGCGTCTGAGGTAGCCCGGTCAGACGCGGGCGCCGAGTCTCCTGCTGAGCAGCTGCGCCGTGCGCACGACCGCCGCTGCGAGGTGGGCGTCGACCACCCCGCTCGGGAAGGTCAGCGCGACCGCGGCGACGGGGTGCGCCGAGTGGTCGACGACGGCGGCGCCGACCGAGGAGAAGCCGGCGGTCACCTCGCCGATCTCCGCGCTGAAACCGTGGCGCCGGGTCTCGACCAACAGGCGGCTCAGGGACGAGTACGACATCGGGCCGCGCTCGGTGCGCATGACGAACGCCGCGGCGTCAGGGAACAGCGCCCGGACGTGTTCTTTGGGAAGCGCGGCAAGCATCGCCCGTCCGGTTGCGGTCAGCTGTGCCGGCAGCCGGACGCCGACGTCGGTGATCAGTGCCGCTCGCCCCTTGGCACGTTCCTCGATGACGTAGACGACCTCACGACCGTGCAGCACGGCGAGGTGGGCGTTGTGGCCCGTAGCGTCGACGAGAGTCGCGAGCGGCACGCGGGCGACGCGTTGCAGCGGCGCCTGCCGGTTGTACCCCGTCCCGAGCTCGTACGAGCCGAGACCGAGGGCGTAGCGGTGTTCCTCGGGCACATGCACCACGAAGCCTTCGTGGACGAGCGTGTCGAGCAGGTGGTAGGTCGTCGACCGCGCCAACCCGAGTTGCCGGGCGATCGTCGCCGCGGACATCGGCGCAGCCTGCTGGGCCAGCAACCGCAGGATCGCGAGGGTGCGCGCCGCGGCCGGGACCATCGCCATCACGCCACCGTACGCAGAATCTCGGATCCGAGACGCCGGCTGGGCTGCCGGCCTGGCGCCCGGGCCCGTGCAGCCTGTGTCATGGAGTCATGACGTCGACCAGGCCGGTGGTCAGCCTCGGGACAGGTGCGCCGACCCCGGACGAGGTGGTCGCCGTGGCGCGCCACGGCGCGCACGTGCAGATCGAGGACGAGGCGCGCAAGGCGGTTCAGGACAGCCGCGACGTGATCGAGGCCCTCGCGAGCGACACCGACCCGCACTACGGCATCTCGACGGGCTTCGGCGCGCTGGCCAACCGGCAGATCCCGACCGAGCTGCGCGCTCGGTTGCAGGCGAGCCTCATCCGGTCGCACGCCGCAGGGTCGGGTAGCGAGGTCGAGACCGAAGTGGTGCGCGCGCTGATGCTGCTGCGGCTGTCGACGCTGGCGACCGGCCGCACCGGAGTGCGCTGGCAGACCGCGTCGGCATACGCGGACCTGCTCAATGCGGCGATCACCCCGGTGGTGCGCGAGTACGGCTCGCTCGGCTGCTCGGGAGACCTGGCGCCGCTCGCACACTGCGCGCTCGCGGTCATGGGCGAGGGCGAGGTGCGCGACGGGTCGGGCACACTCGTGGCCGCCGGCGAAGCGCTCGCAGCCGCCGGCCTCACCCCGGTCGTGCTTGCCGAGAAGGAGGGCCTCGCCCTCATCAACGGCACCGACGGCATGCTCGGCATGCTGGTGCTCGCCCTGCACGACCTGCGCGGGTTGTTGCAGACGGCGGACGTGACCGCGGCGATGAGCGTCGAGGCGCAACTGGGCACGGATGCGGTGTTCGCGGCCGACCTGCAGGAACTCCGTCCGCATCCGGGCCAGCGCGACAGCGCGGCGAATCTCGTTGCGCTGCTGCGGAATTCGGCGATCATGGCCAGCCATCGCGGACCCGACTGCACCCGGGTGCAGGACGCCTACTCGCTGCGGTGCTCGCCGCAGGTGCACGGGGCGGCACGCGACACCCTGGCGCATGCGACGCAGGTCGCGTCGCGCGAGCTGGCGAGTGCGATCGACAACCCGGTGGTCACGCTCGATGGCCGGGTCGAGAGCAACGGCAACTTCCACGGCGCACCCGTCGCCTACGTACTCGACTTCCTCGCCATCGTCGCCGCCGACTGCGCGTCGATCGCCGAGCGGCGGACCGATCGCTTCCTCGACGTCGCGCGGAACCACGGCCTGCCCGCATTCCTCGCCGACGACCCTGGCGTGGATTCCGGCCACATGATCGCGCAGTACACCCAGGCGGCGATCGTGTCCGAACTGAAGCGGCTCGCCGTTCCCGCGAGCGTCGACTCCATCCCGTCGAGTGCGATGCAGGAAGACCATGTCTCGATGGGCTGGTCTGCGGCGCGCAAGTTGCGCCGCGCCGTCGACGGGTACGCCCGCGTGCTGGCTGTCGAGCTGCTGACCGCGGCGCGAGCGCTCGACCTGCGCGGCCCGCTGGCCCCCGCTCCGGCGACCGCCGCGGTGCGCGACGCCCTGCGCGCCGAGGTGCCGGGCCCCGGACCCGACCGCTACCTCGCTCCGGAGATCGAGGCCGCCTACCGATTCGTGCGCGACGGCCGGGCCGTCGCCGCCGCTGAAGCGGTCATCGGACCGCTGCACTGAGAGGACTGATCATGGAAGGTGCACGACCCGTTCGCGCCCCGCGCGGCAGCGAGCTGACCGCGCTGTCGTGGCAGACCGAGGCGCCGTTGCGGATGCTGCAGAACAACCTCGACCCCGAGGTCGCCGAACGTCCGGACGACCTGGTCGTCTACGGCGGCACCGGACGCGCGGCGCGCAGCTGGGCCGCGTTCGACGCCATGGTCCGCACTCTCACGACGCTCAAGCGGGACGAGACGATGCTGGTGCAGTCGGGCAAGCCGGTCGGCGTGCTGCAGACGCACGAGTGGGCGCCGCGCGTGCTGATCGCGAACTCGAACCTGGTCGGCGAGTGGTCGAACTGGGAGGAGTTCCGCCGGCTGGAGCACCTCGGCCTGACGATGTACGGGCAGATGACGGCCGGATCGTGGATCTACATCGGCACGCAGGGCATCCTGCAGGGCACGTACGAGACCTTCGCCGCCGTCGCCGCGAAGCGATTCGACGGGTCGCTGCAGGGCACGATCACACTCACCGCGGGGCTCGGCGGCATGGGCGGTGCGCAGCCGCTCGCCGTGACGATGAACGGCGGCGTCGCCATCTGCATCGAGTGCGACCCCGCGCGCATCAGACGACGCATCGAGCACCGCTACCTCGACGTCGAGGCGGAGTCGCTGCCGCACGCGCTCAAGCTGGCCGAGCAGGCGCGTGATGCGGGTGAGCCGTTGTCGATCGGTCTACTCGGCAACGCCGCTTCGCTCGTCCCTCAAATGGTCGCCAACGACGCGCCGATGGACATCGTCACCGACCAGACCTCGGCGCACGATCCGCTTTCCTACCTGCCGATCGGCGTCGAGTTCGACGAATGGCACGACTACGCCGAGGCCAAGCCGGACGAGTTCATCGGACGCGCCCGGGCGTCGATGGCACGGCACGTCGAGGCGATGGTGAAGTTCCAGGACAAGGGCGCCGAGGTCTTCGACTACGGCAACTCGATCCGCGCAGAGGCTCGTGAGGCGGGGTTGGCGCGCGCATTCGACTTCCCGGGCTTCGTCCCCGCCTACATCCGTCCGCTGTTCTGCGAGGGCAGGGGCCCGTTCCGCTGGGCCGCGTTGTCCGGTGATCCGAAGGACATCCACGCGACCGACCGCGCGGTGCTCGACCTCTTCCCGGAGAACGAGTCGCTCGCGCGCTGGATCACGCTGGCGCAGGAGAAGGTGCACTTCCAGGGCCTCCCCGCGCGCATCTGCTGGCTCGGCTACGGCGAGCGCGACAAGGCCGGCGACCGCTTCAACGACATGGTGCGCAGCGGCGAGCTGAGCGCGCCCGTCGTCATCGGCCGCGACCACCTCGACTGCGGTTCTGTCGCATCGCCGTACCGCGAGACCGAATCGATGGCCGACGGTTCCGACGCGATCGCCGATTGGCCCCTGCTCAACGCCATGGTCAACGTCGCGTCCGGCGCCTCGTGGGTGTCGATCCACAACGGCGGCGGTGTCGGCATCGGCCGCTCGCTCCATGCCGGGCAGGTCACCGTCGCCGACGGCACCGAGCTGGCCGGTGAGAAGATCCGCCGTGTGCTGACCAATGATCCCGGCATGGGCGTGATCCGGCATGTCGACGCCGGTTACTCGCGCGCCGACGAGATCGCCGACGAACGGCAGGTGCGCGTGCCGATGAACGAGGACTGATGTCCTTCGAGTCGTTGTGGTCGGCGCTCGAACCGGTCGGCCGCGCACGATCGGGCGGCTATCGCCGCTTCGCGTGGACGGCCGAGGACGCCGCGCTGCGCGAGTGGTTCGGCGGCGAGTGCGCCGCGCGGGGGCTGGGCGTGACGCACGACCGAGCGGGCAATCAGTGGGCGTGGTGGGGTGATCCCGACGCCGAAGCAGGCGTCGTCACCGGATCGCATCTCGACTCGGTGCCCGACGGCGGCGCGTTCGACGGACCGCTGGGTGTCGTCTCGGCCCTGCTGGCGGTGGATGCCCTGCGCGACAAGGGTTTCCGGCCGTCGCGTCCGATCGGGATCGTCAACTTCGGCGACGAGGAGGGTGCGCGATTCGGGGTGGCCTGCGCCGGCTCGCGGCTGGCCACCGGAGCTCTGCCCGCCGATCGTGCACGCGCACTGAGCGACGGCGACGGAGTGCCGATGGCCGACGCCATGCAGCGCGCCGGCCTGGACGTCGCGCACGTCGGGCGCGACACAGAGACGCTGAGGCGGATCGGTGCCTTCGTCGAACTGCACGTCGAGCAGGGTCGCGGTCTCGTCGACCTCGCTCGCCCGGTCGCGGTCGGCTCCTCCATCTGGCCTCACGGGCGCTGGCGGCTCACGATCGACGGCGAGGCGAACCACGCGGGCACCACGCGCCTCGCCGATCGCGCCGACCCGATGCTCGTGCTGGCAACGGTGATCGGCACCGCCCGCGCGGCCGCCGTGCGGCACAACTGTGTGGCGACGGTCGGCAAGGTGCGGGTCGAGCCGAACGGCGTGAACGCCATCCCCTCCCGAGTGATCGCCTGGCTCGACGCGCGTGCGCTCGACGAACGCGCCGCGCACGCGGTCGCTGCCGAGGTCGCAGCCGCAGCGCAAGTGGCCGCCGAGCAGGAATCGTTCACTGCAGCGACCGAGTTCGACACGGGCCTTTCGGCGCGGCTGGCGACCGTGCTCGGCGACGCACCTGCGCTGTCGACCGGTGCCGGGCACGACGCCGGGATCCTTGCCGCGGCAGGTATCCCCGCCGCAATGCTTTTCGTTCGCAATCCCACCGGCGTCTCGCACTCGCCGGCCGAGTTCGCCGAGACCGCTGACTGCCTCGCCGGCGTCGAGGCACTGACCGCCGTGCTCGAGGAGCTTGCAGCGTGAGGTACTTCGCGCGGTACGCACGATTGCCGACTGGTGTTGCTCGCGACGTCGCGTTCGACGTCGTCGATGGCCGGTTCACGGCGATCACCACGGGTACCGAACCGGGCGACGCGCACCGGTTGCCGGGACTCGTGCTGCCCGGGCTCGCCAACGCGCACAGCCACGCCTTCCATCGCGCCCTGCGCGGACGCACCCACGACGGCGGTGGCACCTTCTGGACGTGGCGCGAGCGCATGTACACCGTCGCCGACCGGCTCGATCCCGACACGTACCTTGCGCTCGCGAGGGCGACATACGCCGAAATGGCTCTCGCCGGTGTGACGTCGGTCGGCGAGTTCCACTACCTGCACCACGACCGGGATGGCGTGCCCTACAGCGAGCCGAACATCATGGCAGCAGCGTTGCGCGAGGCGGCCGCCGACGCCGGCGTCCGGCTCACGCTGCTCGACGCCTGTTATCTGAGTGCGGGGTTCGACGGTGAGGAACTCGCGCCGACGCAGCGTCGCTTCAGCGACGGCAGCGTCGACGCGTGGGCGCAGCGAGTGGCCGATCTGTCATCAAGCGAGGGGTTCACGGTCGGGGCTGCGATCCACTCGGTGCGCGCCGTGCCTCGCGAGGCGATCCCGACCGTCGTGAAGGCTGCTGACGACCGTCCTTTGCACGTGCACGTGTCCGAGCAGCCCGCCGAAAACGAAGGATGTCTGGCGACGTACCACTGCACGCCGACCGCGTTGCTCGACGAGAGCGGCGCGCTCGGCCCGCACACGACCGCCGTGCATGCGACTCACCTGACCGACGCAGACATCCACCTGCTGACAACCTCGTCCACCACGGTGTGCATGTGCCCGACCACCGAACGCGACCTCGCCGACGGTGTCGGCCGCGCCCGCGCGCTCAGGTCGCTCAGTCTCGGCAGCGACCAACATGCGGTCATCGATCTGTTCGAGGAAGCTCGCGCGCTCGAGCTCGACGAACGCCTGATCACGTTGCAGCGTGGGCGGTTCTCGACCGATGAGCTGCATCACGCGATGACGGCGCATGCCGGCATCGGCTGGTCGGACGCCGGCCGTCTCGCCGTCGGTGCCCGCGCCGATCTCGTCGCGGTGCGACTCGATTCGGTGCGCACCGCAGGCGTCGATCCCGACCAGATCGTGTTCGCCGCGAGCGCCGCGGACGTCGACAGCGTGGTTGCCGACGGCCGGCCCGTCGTGACGGCTGGCCGGCACCGCCTCGGAGACGTCGGCAGATTGCTCGCCGATGCGACCGAGCCGCTGTGGAGCGCTTCGTGACAGCCGTGGCCGTCACCGGTATCGCCGAGCTCGTCACCAATGATCCTGCACTCGGCGTCATCGCCGACGCAGCGATCATCGCCGAGCACGGGGTCGTGCGTTGGGTCGGGGCCGCGCGCGGCGTCCCAGCGGCAGATCGGGGCATCGATCTGGGCGGGCGCGCCGTCGTCCCCGGCTTCGTCGACTCGCACTCGCACCTGGTGTTCGCCGGTGATCGATCGGCGGAGTTCGCGGCGCGAGCCGCGGGCGAGCGCTACGACGGGGGCGGCATCGGTGTCACGGTGGCCGCGACGCGCGAAGCCTCCGACGACGATTTGGAAACCCTGCTGCATAAGCGGATTCTCGAGATGCGCAATCAGGGTACGACGACGGTCGAGGTCAAGAGCGGATACGGCCTCACGGTCGCCGACGAAGTGCGCAGCCTTCGGCTGGCGTCCCTCGTCACCGACGAAACCACGTTCCTCGGCGCCCACGTCGTGCCCTCGGGTACCGCTCGTGCCGACTATGTCGACCTCGTCACCGGGCCGATGCTCGAGCAGTGCGCTCCGCTGGCGCGTTGGATCGACGTGTTCTGCGAACCGGCGAGCGCGCACGCCTTCGACGGCGACGAAGCGCGTATCGTGCTCGAGGCCGGACGCCGCGCGGGGCTCGAGCTGCGCGTGCACGGCAACCAGTTGTCGGAGGGCCCGGGCGTGCGACTGGCGGTCGAACTCGGCGCCGCCAGCGTCGATCACTGCACCTACCTCTCGGACGCCGATGTCGCCGCGCTCGCCGGCGGTACCACCGTCGCCACGCTGTTGCCCGGAGTCGAGTTCTCGACCCGCTCGCCGTATCCCGACGCCCGGCGTCTGCTCGATGCCGGCGTGACGGTCGCGCTGGCGACCGACTGCAATCCCGGCACGTCGTACACGTCCTCCATGCCGTTGATGATCGCCCTCGCGGTGCGCGAGATGCGGCTGACTCCCGAACAGGCGTTGTGGGCGGCAACCGCGGGCGGTGCCCGGGCACTGCAACGCGACGACATCGGCGTGCTGGCACCGGGCAAGCGTGCCGATCTGTGCGTGCTCGACGCGCCGAGTCACGTGCACCTCGCGTACCGTCCCGGCGTACCACTCGCACACACCGTCGACCTCGAGGCCGCGCCCTGATCACGATCGAGGACGCCACCGCGCTCGCGCTCTCGTTGCCTGCGACGAGCGAGGGCGAACGCCACGGCCACCGCACGTGGAACGTCGCCGGCAAGACCTTCGCCTGGGAGCGTCCGTTCAGCAAGGCCGACGTCCGCCGTTTCGGCGACGAGCCCGTGCCCGACGGGCCGATCGTCGCGATCGGGCTCGCGGACCTCGGCGAGAAGGAGGCCGTGCTGCAGGCAGGCGCGAAGGGCGTGTTCACCATCGAGCACTTCGCGAACTACGCCGCGGTGCTCGTCCACCTGCGGGTTGCCACTCGAACCACGTTGCGCGACCTGCTCGTCGACGGATGGCTGGCGGCCGCCCCGCCGGAGCTGTCGGCGCAGTACGGCGTCACGGCACTGCGCCGCGCGACCCGAGCGTGAGGTCCCCGTAGGGGGATAACGGGGTCATTGCCCCTTTAGGGGCGATATGCGATGGTCAGCACAGGTGGGGGGCCCGAGCCGGTGGTCGCCTGCCGGCCTCGCTCGTCCGGCCGGGACGAGCGAACTACGAAGGGAACCCCCACATGTCCCAGCCTGCCCGAAAACTGTTCACCCGCGTGGTGGCACCCACCGCAGCTGCGGTGTGCGCCGTCGCGATCGCCGTGCCCGCCTCGACGGCCGCGCAATCGCCGACGCGCTCGAACGCGGCCGTCGCTCATGCCGCATCGCCGTTCGGCGGATACGGATCGCACATCGACGGCTCGTTCGGCAAGTACGGCGACGTCACCGGACACTTCAAGCCGCTGCGTTCGTTCGTGCGTAACGGCACGACGGTCGTGCAGGGCGACGTGACGGCCACGCTGCGGCGCAGCAACGGCCGGCTGGTCGGTCATGCCGTGCGCCATGACGTGGTCCTGCCGGTCAACGCGCCCGGCGCGCACACCCGGCGCACGGCGATGGCGGCCCAGGCTGCCAGCTGCACCATCCTGCACCTCGTCCTCGGCCCGCTGAACCTGAACCTGCTGGGCCTGGCGGTGCACTTGAACCGGGTCGTCCTCGACATCACGGCGAACTCCGGCTCGGGCAACCTGCTCGGGAATCTGCTGTGCGCGGTGGCGCATCTGCTCGACAACACCAGTCCGAGCCTGACCGATCTGCTGCAGCTCTCGAGCCTGCTGAACCGGATCATCGGTCTGCTGACCTGAGCCATCGCACCACCTCACGCTGAGTGGCGCTTTTCGGCGGTGAGTGGCGCGGTACACCGCGCCACTCACCGCATAAGGCGCCACTCGCCGGGGTGGGACGGGGTCCGTTGCCGCAACGCATCGACATCTGTCAATATCGACGCATGCCGAAGTCTCTGGTGATGCTCACTCCCGTGCAGACGGTCGCGTGCTGCTCACCGCTCTCGCGTGAGCCGCTCGCCGCGGACGCCGCAGAGCGGATCGCCCCGTTGCTGAAGGCGCTGGCCGACCCGGTGCGGCTACGGCTGATGTCGCTGGTCGCCTCCCACGAAGGCGGCGAGGCCTGCGTGTGCGACCTCAACGACGCGTTCGAACTGTCGCAGCCGACGATCTCGCACCACCTGAAGGTGCTGCACGAGACCGGGCTGCTCGAGCGGGACAAACGCGGTGTCTGGGTCTACTACCGCGCGAGCGCCGACGCGCTGCGCGGGCTCGCCGATCTGATCGGATCCACCGCGCCGTGACCCCGCTCGGCCGGCGCGCGCTCGCCGAGTTCGTCGGCACCGCGTTCCTGGTCGCCGCGGTCATCGGGTCGGGTATCGCCGCGGTCCGGCTCTCGCCGCACGACGTCGGGTTGGAGCTTCTCGAGAACGCGATCATCACCGGGGCCGCACTTGTCGCGTTGATCCTTGCGCTGCAGCCCGTCTCCGCGGCCTTCAACCCCGTCGTCACCGCCGTCGAGCGTGCGATGGGCGCGGTGTCGTCGGCGGAGGCGATTGCGTGCGTCGCCGCGCAGTTCGCCGGCGCAGCGGTGGGTGCCGTCTCGGCGAACCTGATGTTCGACCGGGCAGCGGTGAGCGTGTCCACGCATGACCGCACCGGCTGGGGCCTGTGGTTCGGCGAGGTCGTCGCCACGCTCGGACTTCTCGTGGTGATCTTCGGGACGGTGCGGGCCGGCCGCTCGGAACGGGTGGCGTTCGCGGTCGGCGGTTACATCCTCGCCGCGTACTGGTTCACCAGCTCCACGTCGTTCGCCAACCCCGCTGTCACAGTCGCCCGGATGTTCTCGAACACCTTCGCCGGCATTGCGCCGGCCTCGGTGGCCGGGTTCGTCCTCGCCCAGATCGTCGGTGGCGCGCTGGGTTACCTGCTCGTGCGAGCGCTGTATCCCGACGTCGCGAGGATGGTCGCCGTTTCTGCCGAAGGGGCGGCGACGTGACCGCACCCAATCCCGTCGTGCTGTTCGTCTGTGTGCACAACGCGGGCCGCTCGCAGATGGCGGCAGGTTGGGTCAGCGCGCTCGCCGGCGACGCGGTGGGAGTTCGTTCGGCGGGCTCCGAGCCCGGCGACAGGATCAACCCGATCGCCGTCGAGGCGATGCGCGAGGTCGGGATCGACATCGCCGGTGAGCAGCCGAAGCTGCTGACCCCGGAGGCCGTGCAGCATGCCGATGTCGTGGTGACGATGGGCTGCGGCGACACCTGCCCGTTCTTCCCCGGCAAGCGTTACCTCGACTGGGAGCTGACGGACCCCGCAGGTCAGCCGATCGAGGTCGTGCGGGCAGTCCGTGACGACATCAAGGCGCGGGTGGAGACGCTGCTCGCCGAGCTGCGGACCTGAGCCGGCTACTTCTTGGTGACAGGCAGCAGCGCACGCAGCGTGGGAACGCCATGGACGTCGGTCATGACGGCGTTGGCCTGGCCGGTGTCGACCAGTCGACGGGCCGCGGGCATCACCTGGGTGGCGCTGACGCCGAACTGGCGGGCCAGGTCGCCGATGGTGACCGGACGTGAAGCAGGGGCGGCGGTGATCGCCTGCAGGATGTGGTTGTCCAGGTTCACGTTTTACTCCTGGTCAGCGATCGGCTGGAGCAACAGCCCGAGGTGCGGGCGGACGATCAGCGAGACCGAAGCGGGAAGCTCGCCCGCGGAGGCGCGACGAGTGTCGTCGCTGTTGTGACCCTAACAGGGGGCCCGGGTTATTGCGTCCGGTTCGGGGGGCATGCTCGAATAGAGAACCGGCGGGCATCCAGCGTTGTCGGCAACCGACCGAAAGCCGGGCTGCCTTGTCTCTTGCTGTTGACCCCGTCGCGTCGATCCTCGACAGCGCTTCCACTCCCGACGCTGATGTCTCGACCGGCCGGGGCAGTGACTTCGCCGCGCTGTGCCGACGCGTCCGGGCGGCCGGCCTGCTCGAACGACGCCACACCAGCTACGCCGTCCGCATCGGCGTGACCGTGACGGCCTACGCCGCGGCGTGGGCGGTGTTCGGCTGGCTGGGCCAGTCCTGGTTCCAGCTGATCACGGCCGCGGTACTAGGGGTGCTCTTCACACAGGTCGCGTTCCTCGGCCACGACGGCGGTCACCAGCAGATCGTCCGCGGCCGCCTCGGCAACGACCTCGTCAGCGTCCTGGCCGGGAACCTGCTGGTCGGCCTGAGCTTCGGATGGTGGGTCGACAAGCACAATCGGCACCACGCACACCCCAACCAAGAGGGACACGATCCCGACATCGGTGACGGCGTCCTTGCGTTCACGACCGATCAGATTGCAGCGCGTCACGAGGGGCTCGGCCGCGTCGTCGCGCGTCATCAGGCCGTGCTGTTCTTCCCGCTGCTGCTGCTCGAAGGGTTGAACCTGCACGTCGCCAGTGCACGCTTCCTGGTGAGCGGCACCGTCGGTCGCGCGGCGCGCTACCGGCGGCTCGAGGTCGTGCTGTTCGCTGTCCATGTCGCGGCCTACGTCGGCGCGTTACTGCTGGTGCTCGGTCCGGTCGAGGCCGTGGCGTTCTTCGCCGTGCACCAAGCCGTGTTCGGCCTCTACATGGGTTGCTCGTTCGCACCGAACCACAAGGGCATGCCGGTCATCCCGGCTCAGGCCAAGGTCGACTATCTACGCCGACAGGTGCTGACCTCGCGCAACGTGCGGGGCGGATGGCTCGTCGATCAGCTCCTGGGCGGCCTGAACTACCAGATCGAGCATCACCTGTTCCCGAGCCTGCCGCGGGCCAACCTGCGCGCGGCCCAGCGGCTGGTGCGGGCGCACTGTGCCGAGCGAGCCATCGAATACACCGAGACGTCGCTGATCGGTTCCTACGCGATCGTGCTGCGCCACCTGCACAATCTGGGTGCCCCGTTGCGCGTCCGAAAGGCCCGCGTCGCCTGACGCGCGATTGCCCGGTATCGCGGCGCACACCATGTGATCCCGCTCCCGCTCTTCTGCGCCGAGGGGTTGGGAATGCGGCTGCCACGGGGCAGGGGTGCTAGCGTGGTCAGCGGTTAGGCATTGGTCCTTCACGTCGCGAGGCGCAGGATTCTTGCAAGCGCGCGACGAAACGTGTCCTTCTCCGTATCTCGGATCGGTCCGGCGTCACACGTCACGACCCCGGTCTGCACACACGGTGCAGCCCGGACAGATCCCTCTCGAGAGGACAGCCAACATGGCACAGGGAACAGTGAAATGGTTCAACAGCGAAAAGGGCTTCGGCTTCATCGCTCCCGACGACGGCACGAAGGACGTCTTCGTCCACTACTCGAACCTGCTCAGCGACGGTTACAAGACCCTCGATGACAACCAGCGGGTCGAGTTCGACATCGTCGCCGGCCAGAAGGGCCCGCAGGCCGAGAACGTCCGCGCCCTCTGAACCGAGTTCGCAGAGTCTGAGTGCTCGGCGCGCGAAAGCGCGCCGAGCACTTCTCTGTTTAAGCGAGCCGGCAACACGCGGCGGTGCGTAGCCGGCGCCGGGCTGCAACCATGGTCGTGGTGAACCGTCTCAGCAGTTCGATCAGTCCGTATCTGCAGCAGCACGCGACCAATCCGGTCGACTGGTGGCCATGGTGCGACGAGGCCTTCGCCGAGGCCCACCGCCGCGACGTACCGGTGCTGCTCAGCGTCGGCTACTCGGCGTGCCACTGGTGCCATGTCATGGCGCACGACTCCTTCGAGCGCGATGACGTCGCCGCTGTCATGAACGCCGGCTTCGTGAACGTGAAGGTCGACCGCGAGGAACGCCCTGACATCGACGCGGTCTACATGGACGCGACGACGGCGCTCACCGGGCACGGCGGGTGGCCGATGACGTGCCTGCTGACTCCTGACGGGAAGCCGTTCTACGCCGGCACCTTCTTCCCGCGCGAGCAGTTCGTGCGGCTGCTCACCGCAGTGGGTGAGGCCTGGCGTGACAACCGCGACGAGGTGCTCGCCGCAGGGCAACGCATCGGCGACGCGCTTTCCCAAGCGAACTCCGGCACGCTCGCGGGCGAGTCGCTCCCCACCGCCGCACACCTCGACGAGGCACTCGCCCGCCTCGCACAGCAGTTCGACGCAGATAACGGAGGGTTCGGTCGTGCGCCGAAGTTCCCGCCGTCGATGGTGCTCGAGTTCCTCCTGCGTCATCACGAACGCACCGGCGACCGATCCGCGCTCGCCATGGCCGACCGCACGCTCCGGGCGATGGCACGCGGCGGCATCTACGACCAGCTGGCCGGCGGGTTCGCGCGCTACGCGGTCGACGACCAGTGGGTCGTGCCCCACTTCGAGAAGATGCTCTACGACAACGCGCTGTTGCTGCGCGTGTATCTGCACTGGTGGCGACTGACCGCGGACCCACTCGCCGAGCGAGTCGTCCGGGAGACAGGCAACTTCCTGCTGCGTGACCTCGGTACTGCCGGCGGCGTCTTCGCGTCGGCCCTGGACGCCGACACCGAGGGGGTCGAGGGCCTGACCTACGTGTGGACGCCGCAACAGCTGGCCGAGGTGCTCGGCTCGGAGGCCGACGACGCAGTGCGTCTGTTCGAGGTCACGGAGGCCGGCACGTTCGAGCACGGTGCGTCCACGTTGCAATTGCTCAGGGATCCTGACGATCGCGAGCAGTACGCGCGTATCCGTTCCGTCCTGTTGGAGGTGCGCAACGGGCGTCCCCAGCCCGCGCGCGACGACAAGATCGTGACCGCCTGGAACGGGCTCGCGATCGCCGCTCTCGCGGAGGCCGGCGTCTCCCTCGACCGCACGTACCTCGACGCTGCGGTGGCGTGCGCCGACCAGCTGCTGAGCACGCACGTCGTCGACGGCCGGTTGCGCCGCACCTCGCGCGGCGGCGCCGTCGGCGATGCGCTCGGTGTGGCCGAGGACTACGGCGACCTGGCCGAGGGACTGCTCGCGCTTCACCAGGCGACCGGCGAGTTGCGCTACCTCGACGCGGCAGGCGAACTGCTCGACGTCGCGCTGGCACGATTCGCCGACGGAAGCGGTGGATTCTTCGACACCGGCGACGATGCCGAAGTGCTGGTGCGGCGACCGCGCGATCCGAGCGACAACGCGGCGCCGTCCGGATCGAGCGCCATGGCCGCTGCGCTGCTCACGTACTCGGCGCTGACCGGCTCGATGACACACCGCGCCGCCGCCGAGCAGGCGTTGCGGGTGGTCACCGGCGCGGGCGTGGCCCAACCACGCTTCTTCGGCTGGGCGCTCGCCGCAGCGCAGGCCCTGGTCGACGGCCCGGTGCAGATCGCGCTCGTCGGTCACGACAGGAACCTCGAAGCGGTCGCCTGGATGCGGCGGCCGCCGGGCGCCGTCGTCGTGTCAGGCGATCCCGATCAGCGGGGCCAAGCCCTGCTGACCGGTCGCCCGCTCGTCGACGGCGGCCCGGCGGCCTACGTCTGCCGCGGCATGGTCTGTGACCTTCCGGTCACGACCGGCGATCGGCTCGCTGCCGTGCTGCGGTCGGGCTGACCCCTCGGGTCAGAGGTTCGGGCCCTCGGCACGCAGCTTGTCCACCTCGGACATCGCGTCGCGCAGGCCCGCGAGCCACTCGTCGGTGTGCTCACCGACGAGGGTCACGCACCACGACAGTGCCTCGGAGCGCGACCGGGCCACGCCGGCGTCGACGAGCGTGTCGAGCACGCGGCGCTCGTCCTGGCGCAGCCGGGTCATGACCGGCACGGCGAGGTGGGTGAACAGCACCCGCGTCTCGCCGATGGACGCGCCCCAAGCGACCTTGCGCCCGTAGCGGGACTCGGCCTCGTCGGCGATCGTCATCCGTACGTCGCGACTGTCCTCGCGGAAGCGCTGAATGCGGCCCTCCGCCGCGGCGCCGCCAGCGGCGCCGCCAGTGGATTCGCCCGCGGACTCGCCGTCCTTCACCGGCGGCAGTTCGCCGATGACGATGATTTCCTCGCGATCGACGGTCACGCTCGGCGTGCCCACGTACCACTCGCTCGGAAGCCGGCCGCCGAACCACTCGGCGGCGTCGTCGGCCGGCGGCAGGTCGGCCTGCTGCCAGCCCCCGGGGCGGCCCCAGCCGCGCCCGCGCGGTCCACCCGGACCGCCGTGTCCGCGGTGGTGGCCGTGCGGGCCACCCCGGCGGAAGCGCCGTTCGGCGCCACTTGTATCAGTTGCCCTGTTCATGTTGAACTCCTTACAGTCAGGCTGTGATTACATGATTACACTGCAACTAACGATACGGCAAGCAGAGGTATTCCCCGAGCTGAGAACAAGGGTCGAGCGCGCTAGCTGAAGACCGCGAGCCAGATCGCGACGTAGTGGCACACCGCGGCGACCAGGGTGCAGGCGTGGAACACCTCGTGGAAGCCGAAGACCCCGGGAATCGGGTTGGGCCGTTTGAGTCCGTAGACCACGCCGCCCACGGTGTAGATCGCCCCACCCAGCAGGATCAGCACGAGGGGGGCGACGCCGGCGTTGTGCAGCAGGTCGGGCAGGACGAACACCGCGACCCAGCCGAGCGCGATGTAGCACGGCACCGACAGCCACCGCGGCGAGTGCGGCCACGCGGTCTGGAGCGCGACCCCGACCAGGGCACCCGTCCACACCGTCACCAGCACCGCGATCGCCGCCGACCGCGGCAGGATCAACGCCGCGATCGGCGTGTAGGTGCCGGCGATGAACACGAAGATCATCGAGTGGTCGAGCCGCTTCATGAGTCGGTGTGCCCGCGGTGACCACGTGCGCCGGTGGTACAGCGCGGATGTGCCGAACAGCAGCGTCACGGTGGCCGAGTAGATCGCCGTCGTCGCGGCGGCCGACCCACCGCGCAGCGCGGCCGTCACGAAAACCAGCACGACTCCGCTGACAATGGAGGTGGCCGCGGCATAGGTGTGCAGGAAGCCGCGCAGCCTGGGCTTGAGTTCGGCGACGACGGTGGTGATCGACGAGTGGGTCGAACCCGGCTCGTGAATCGCCATGGGTTCAGGCTAGGGCAGCACCAGGTAGGCCGCAGCGTGGTGTCTCGGCGCTATGGTCGAGACGTGGGTGTTCGGCAGGCGGTCTACACGGTCTACGAGCGCCGGCTGCGAGCCGCGCTCAGCAGCCTGCCGAGCCCGCGCCACGTCGCCATCATGATCGACGGCAATCGCCGGTGGGCGCGGGCCGCGGGATTCGAGGACGTCAGCGAGGGCCATCTCGCCGGCGCGCGCCACATCGCCAACCTGCTCACCTGGTGTCGCGAGGCCGGCGTCGAGCACGTCACCATCTGGTTGCTCTCGACTGACAACCTGCACCGCCCGGCGACCGAGCTCGAGCCGCTGCTGCGCATCATCGCCGGCGTCGCGGAGGAACTCTCCGCCGACGGCACGCCCTGGCGACTGCACGCGATGGGCTCGCTCGACCTGCTCCCGGACGAGACCGCCAACGCCCTCAAGGCCGCGCAGGAACGCACCGCTCATCGTGACGGAATGACGGTCAACATCGCGGTCGGCTACGGCGGGCGCCGCGAGATCGCCGATGCCGTGCGCTCGTTGCTGCAGGAGCACGCCGCCGCCGGGACATCCATCGAGGAACTGGCCGAGGTGATCGACGTCGACCACATCGCCGAGCACCTGTACACCAAAGGCCAGCCCGACCCCGACCTGGTGATCCGCACCTCCGGCGAGCAGCGGCTGTCCGGCTTCCTGCTCTGGCAGTCAGCGCATTCGGAGTTCTACTTCTGCGACGCGCTGTGGCCCGATTTCCGCAAGGTCGACTTCCTGCGCGCCCTGCGCGACTACGGCATGCGGCAACGGCGGTACGGGAAGTAGTGCGCGACCTGGTCAGCGGCGAGTGGCTTGCCGCCCATCTCGCCGACGTCCGGGTCGTGGACGTGCGCTGGTACCTCGACAAGACCCGCTCGGGCCGCGCCGAGTACGAGGCAGGGCACATCCCCGGTGCCGTTCACGTCGACGTCGACACCGAACTGTCGGACCCGGCCGACCCCGCGGCAGGACGGCACCCGTTGCCGGCTCCCGAGCGGTTCGCGGCGGCGCTGGGACGGGCCGGGATCGCCCGCGGTACCCCGGTGGTGGCCTACGACGACGCCGGGGGGTCCGTCGCGGCTCGGCTCTGGTGGCTGCTGCACGTGCTGGACGAGCCCGTCGCAGTGCTCGACGGCGGTCTCGCCGCGTGGCCGGGCGAGCTGACGGCACAGGTGCCGGCCCCGGCTCCCGTCGCCCGCGAGCCGGCGCCGTGGCCGCGCGACCGGTTCCGCACCGCCGATGAGGTGGCCGCGGGCGGCGCCACCGTGCTCGACGCCCGCACCGCCGCGCGCTACGCCCACGGCGACCCCGCGGTCGACCCACGGCCCGGGCACATTCCCGGTGCACGCAGCGCTCCCTGGCAGGACAACCTCGCCGCGGACGGGCGGTTCCGGTCGCCGGCGGAGCTGCGGGCGAGCTACGGGAGCGGCCCCTTCGTCGCCTACTGCGGCTCGGGCGTCACCGCCTGCCACGACCTGCTGGCGCTGCACGTCGCCGGCGAGCGCGACATCGCCCTCTACCCCGGCTCCTGGTCGCAATGGGGCGCCGATGCGTCCCGGCCCGTCGAAACATGACCACCAGATGAAACGTCGGCGCGCCGTCGCGGGGTGATCCGATCGCGGCCGTAGCGTTCACGACGGCACATCCACCTGCGGGCCGGACCGGCTCACCGGTTTCCCCGAGCGGTCACGGCACGCCCGATGCCCTGCTGGAGACTTTGTGACCCGTAGCTTCGTCCTGGACACTTCGGTCCTCTTGTCGGATCCCGGAGCGCTGGGGCGCTTCGGGGAGCACGAGGTGATCCTGCCGCTGGTCGTGATCAGCGAGTTGGAGGGCAAGCGCCACCATCCCGAGCTCGGCTGGTTCGCCCGGCAGACGCTGCGCGTGCTCGACGAGCTGCGTATCACCTACGGGCGTCTCGACGCCCCGGTGGCGATCGGCGAGGACGGCGGCACCCTGCACGTCGAGCTGAACCACTCCGATCTGTCCACGCTGCCGGCCGGGTTCCGGGTCGACAGCAACGACTCGCGCATCCTCGCGGTGGCCCTGAACCTGGCCGCCGACGGACGGGACGTCACGCTGGTCACCAAGGACATGCCGCTTCGGGTGAAGGCGGCCTCGGTCGGCCTGCCTGCCGATGAGTACCGCATGCACCCCGTCGCCGACTCGACCGGATACACCGGGATGTGCGAGCTCGACGTGTCGGCCGGGACCGTCGACCTGCTCTACGGCGGCGAGCCGCTCGAGCTTGCCGACGAGCCGGACTTCGCCGACGTCTCCGCCCAGGCGTGCCACACCGGCTTGGTGCTGCATTCGCCCCGCGGTTCGGCGCTGGCACGCGTCACGCCGGACAAGAAGGTGCGGCTGGTGCGCGGCGACCGCGAGGCGTTCGGGCTGCGCGGGCGCTCGGCCGAGCAACGCGTCGCGCTCGACCTGCTGCTCGACCCGGAGATCGGCATCGTCTCGCTCGGCGGGCGCGCCGGCACCGGCAAGTCGGCGCTGGCGTTGTGCGCGGGCCTCGAGGCGGTGCTGGAACGCCGCCTGCACAAGCGGGTCGTGGTGTTCCGTCCGCTCTACGCAGTGGGTGGCCAGGAGCTGGGCTACCTGCCGGGCAGCGAGAACGAGAAGATGGCGCCCTGGGCGCAGGCGGTGTTCGACACGCTCGGCGCACTGGTCTCCTCGGACGTGATGGACGAGGTCATCGACCGCGGGATGCTCGAGGTGTTGCCGCTGACCCACATCCGCGGACGCTCGCTGCACGACTCGTTCGTCATCGTCGACGAGGCCCAGTCGCTCGAGCGCAACGTGTTGCTGACGGTGCTCTCACGCATCGGGGCCGGTTCGCGGGTGATCCTCACCCACGACGTGGCGCAGCGCGACAACCTGCGCGTCGGACGCCATGACGGCGTCGCCGCGGTCATCGAGGCCCTGCGTGGCCACCCGCTGTTCGCGCACGTCACCCTGACCCGCTCCGAGCGTTCGCCGATCGCCGCACTGGTCACCGAAATGTTGGAGGATCTTCCGCTTTAGGCGCCCGACCATGTAAATTTCTCGTTTGGCGACACCTCCGGTCGCCGATCGGAGGGGCCGCCGTGGCTCTGGGCAAGCTGGATGTGTGGGGCCGCGTGACCCGCGACCCCTACACGTTGCTGCTCGTAGCCGCCGCGGCCGTCCAGCTGACGCTCGCGTCGTCGACACGTGAGGTACTGCACCCCTGGTGGGCCTTCGCAGCGCTGGCCGTGTTTGCCCTCGCCTGCGTCGTCGCGATCGTCGCGCGGGTGCGCGACAGCGCCCCGTTGGCGGCGTTCGCACCGTTCGCGCTCATTGTCGTCGCTACGTTCTGGCGTGCCGCTGATGCCCACGACGTCAGCGGATTCGGCGGGCTGTGCGTCATCGCCGTGATCTGGCTCGGCTTCTACGGCACCACCGGCCAGACCTGGGTCGCGGCCTGCGCCGCCTTCCCGGCCGTGCTGATCGGCCCGTTGCTCGTCGGCGAGGCGATTCGCACCGACGACCTGCGCCGGGCGCTGCTCACCGGCGCCGTCGCGCTGCTGGTCGGGCCGACGATCGCGTCCCTCGTGCACCGCAGCGCCGCGTCGGCCGAGCGGGTGAGCGTCCTCGAGCCCGTCAGTCTGCGCCTGGACGCCGTTCTGCGGGCGGCGACCGGCAACATGATCGTGACGTGCGATCCCGACGGGATCGTCACCGACTTCAACCAGGGCGCGGAGCGCCTGCTCGGCTACCGCGCGGACGAGATCGTCGGCAGGTACACGCCGCTGATGTTCCACGACCCGGCAGAGGTAGCCGCCCGCGCGAACGAGCTGGGGGTGGCGCCGGGCCCGGCCGTGCTGCTGCACGCGGCTGCGCACAACGAGGCCGAGATCCGCGACTGGACCTACGTCACCAAGGACGGCCGCCGGCTGACGGTGTCGCTCTCGACGACGTGCATGCGCGATGCCTCCGGCACCGTCACCGGCTACGTCTGCATCGGCACCGACGTCACGGCCTCGCGCGCCACGATCCGCACGCTCGCCGGGCAGCGCGAGATCTACCAGCTGCTCGTCGAACACCTGCCGCTGACGACCGTCGGACTGTTCGACGCCGACCTGCGGTGCGTGACGATCGGCGGTCACTGGCTGCGCAAGGTCGGCGCCGAGGCGGCCGCGGTGCGCGGCACGCGCATCGACGAGTTCTTCGGCGCGGAGGATCGCCCGCGAGCGCTCGAGCTCTACGAGCGAGCCCGCTCGGAACCGGTCACGGCGCAGTGGGAACTAGTCGACGGGCGGATCTACGAGTTCAACGCGCTGCCGGTGCGCAGTCCGGACGGGCAGACGCTCGTGTTGAGCCTCGCTCGCGACGTGACCGAAGTACAGCGGCAACAACGCGAGACCCAGCGGGTGAATGCGGCGCTGGCCGTGAGCGAGGCGAGCTTCCGGGAGGCGTTCGAAGGCGCGCCGATCGGGATGGCGCTGACGAGCGTCCAGGACGGGCCGGACGAGAAGTTCCTCCGGGTCAACACCGCGTTCGCGGCGATCCTGGGCCGGCGCCCGGACGAGCTGGTCGGGCAGCGGGTCACGGATTTCACCCATCCCGAGGACGTCGCGCTGCAGCCCGACCTGACCGCGAGCGGTCCGACGCGTCGCTTGCGCAAACGGTTCATGCGCCCGTCCGGACGCGCGGTGTGGGTCGACGTGAGCTACGCCGTCGTGCGCGATGCAGACGGTGTGCCGTCACACGTCATCAAGCAGATCCAGGACGTGCACACGATCAAGGAGTCCGAGCGTGCGCTGCTCGACGCGCTCGAGCAGCAGCGTGCAGCGACCGCTCGGCTGCGAGAGCTCGACCGCATCCGCACCGACCTGGTGGGCACGATCTCGCACGAGCTGCGCACGCCGCTGACGAGCATCCACGGCTATCTCGAGCTGCTCGCCGACGAGCACCTCACCGACGGCCAGCACGGGATGCTGGACGTCGCGTTGCGCAACACCGAACGCCTTGCCGACCTCGTCGACAACCTGCTCGTGCTCGTGCGTCTCGACTCGGTCGACGAGAACGTCGCCGCCGGCACCGACGACGTCGACATCGCCTCGGCGATCTCGGCCGCCATCGACACCGTGCGTCCCGAGTTCGTCGACCGCGACCAGGAGCTGCGGGTGAATCTGCCCATCGAGCGGGCGGTCGTACGCGGCGACTTCGATCAGCTCGATCGCGTGCTCGTGAACCTGCTCAGCAACGCCTCGAAGTACACGCCGGTGGCCGGACAGGTCGATGTCGACGTCGCGGTAGTGAACGACACGGTGCGCATGACCATCGCCGACTCCGGCATCGGTATCCCGCAAGAGGAGTTGCCCAACCTGTTCACCCGGTTCTTCCGGGCCTCGACCGCGCGCGCCAACTCGATCACCGGCAACGGGCTGGGACTCGCGATCGTGAAGAGCATCGTCGAACGCCACGGTGGCCAGGTCGGCGTCGAGTCGAAGCCCGGCGTCGGCTCGCGGTTCACGGTGACGCTGCCTGCGGTCAGCGTCGAGGTCGAGAAGCCGGTCGACGCGAGAACGGTCGCCTGACCGCCAGCCACGAACCGGCGTGAGTGACGCCACGCTGCCGCGACGGATGCGTGCCGCTAGCCTTTCCCGCATGACCAGCATGGCTGTTGCCGCCCGCCCCCGCGTCGTCCTCGCTGATCTCCTCCCCGGGGCCTGGGTACGCGACGTCGTGCTCGTGCTCGCCGGCGCCGGTCTCACCGGTCTGGCCGCCCAGGTGTCGATCACGATCTCGGCCATCTCGCCCGTCCCGTTCACGCTGCAGACGCTCGCGGTGCTGGTGACCGGCGCCGCACTCGGCTCGGTGCGCGGCCTGCTGTCCATCGGCCTCTACGCCCTCGCGGGAATCGCCGGCGTGCCGTGGTTCCACGACCACACCAGCGGGTGGGGCGGCCCCTCGTTCGGTTACGTCATCGGCTTCGTGGTGGCTGCCGCGGTGGTGGGCGAACTTGCGCGACGCGGCAACGACAGGTCGGTGCTGTCGGCCATCGGTGCGATGCTCGTGGGCGAGACGATCCTGCTCACGATCGGGACCATCTGGCTCGCTAACGACCTCCACGTGACGTCGGCCAAGGCGATCGACTTCGGAGTGACGCCGTTCCTGCTCGGCGATGGGATCAAGCTCGGCATCGCCGCGCTGCTGTTCCCTGCCGCGTGGAAGCTCGCGCGGCGCTGAGTGAAAGCCCGCGGAGATCGCTCATGCGACCGTCATGTCGCCTGGAAGTAATCTCACGACGCGAGGGGAAGCCAGCCTGCGGATAGTGCGGCGGCGACTGCTGCCAGCTGCGACGAGACCTCGAGCTTCGTCAGAAGGGCACGGACGTGTGAGCGGACCGTCGCCTCGGTAAGAACCCACTCGCGGGCGATGTCGCGCACGGACAAGCCTGAGGCGAGCGCAAGCAGGGTTGCGCGTTCACGCTCCGTGAGTGCCTCGAACCGGCGCACGTTCGTATTGCGGTGTCGCAGCTCGTCGGCTAGCTCTCGTCGAAGCTCCGTGTCCAACGGTGAACTGGCTTGAACGGTTGCGCTGATCTTGCTGACCAGCTGCTCGAAACCGACAGACTTGGCGCAGTAGCCGAAAGCTCCGGCGGACAACGCCTGCGCGACCCGGGGCCGGCTCGTGGTGCCGCTCACGACGAGTACCCGAATTCCGGCAGCCGAGATCGGTGAGATCAGCGGTGTGGCGTCACCGCACTCGTGGAGATCGAGGTCCAGCAGCACGACGTCAGGCGTCAGCAGGAGGACTTGCGCCAGGATGGACTCGAGAGAATCCGGTGAAACGACAACCGCGTCCATTTGTTCGGCGGCCAGGTTTGCGCGCAGAGTGTGTGCGAGCAGAAGGTGATCCTCGACGATCACGATTCGCTTCATCGTCAGCTCACCAATGCCAGTTGGTCCTCGGCAGGCACCCCGAGTGGCAAGGTCAAGATGGCGCGCACGCCGCCCGCTCGGCCGTTCGCGATCTCGAGTTTGCCGCCCTGCTCAGACATCGCGCACGCTGCCGAATGCAGTCCGAGGCCCTCGCCACGTCCGAGTGCTGTCGTACCGCGCACGCCGGGGAGCATCACAGCAGCATGATCGCCGTCAGGGATGCCGGGGCCGTCGTCCTCGACGATGATCCGCACCGTGCCACCCACTCGACGGGCGGTGATGAGGACCGCCGACCCGGGCGCGTGACGCTCCGCGTTGCGGAGCAAGTTGTCGACCACCGTCGTCGTCGCCTTCGGGCATCCGCGCGCAGTGACACAGTGGATGTCGGTTTCGATGCGCGTGCCGTGCAGCTTGTGCATCAGGACGATCGCGACCAGGGTCTCTGCAACGTCGAACGGCACGGTTGAGGTAGAGCGAGCAGGATCGAGCAGGTCATGCAGTCGTTCGAGCTCAGAGTCGATAAGGGCCTTCAGCGTCGGGGCGTCGATCGCGCAATGCTCGCGCGCGGTCATGAGCGTTGATGCGCCCTTCATGCCGAGGACGACGGACCGGGCGTCGTGAAGACGCTCGCGCTCGATCTCCTCGAGGCGGGTCATACGTGCGCGGACTTCGATCAGCGCCTGGCCAAGGCCGGCGCTGTGCCTCGTCTGGTCTCGAAGCTGCCGCGTCAAGGTGAGCGCTGAGGTGACCACTGTGATTGCTGCAGCACAGAATTGGATACCGGACGAGATGCCGTGGACGATGTCCGGGTCCGCGATGCTCCAGGCCTTGCAGCTCTCACTGGCCGCCATGAGAACGAACGCGCCGCCCGTCCACTCGACAAGTCGGCGGTCGGCTGCGACCAGGCGCCGCTGCCACATCCGCAGGGCCAGCGCGAACCACGCGCCTGCCGTCACGGATTCCACCAACATCCACAGTCCCGCGTATCGGACCACACTCGCGTCGGTGACCAGTACCGAGACTGCGGCCCAAACGACCGCTGAGCCCGCCATGATCACGGCAGCGACGTAAACGAGCCGGCGGCGATTGCCACAGGCGACCCGCAGCGTGAACAACACCAGCGGAATCACGAGCAGCGCCCGCGCCGAAGGTGTCTCGATGAGGGCCGTCTGACCGTTGTCGAGGATCGGTTCCAGGAGTGCACCCGCGGGAAGTGCGGTTCCGACGACGAGGAACAACGCCGCCGACCAAGCAGCGGTGCGGTCGCTCGTCAGTCGCCAGGACGCGAGTCGGAACACACCGACGATGAGAAACAGCCCGGCGGCCATGTTGCGGGCGAAGGAAGAGAGGTCGATTGGCAGCACGGGCGATCCAGAGGCCAACGCATCCATGACGCACCAACCCAGGAGGACGGCCATCACGATCACGACGCTCACCAGGTGGCGACCGCCGGGTCGTTGTGGCCGCTCGAGGACAGCCAGCACCGAGCCCTTCCCATCTCGACGAAGTTCGTCGCCTCGCGCTGCGCCTTGTTCTGACGCGCGAAGGAATGATCACCCGTGTGACGGTCGGATACCAAGCTGCGTAGAAACAATTGATCGAGTTTTGCGAATGTCTTCATCGGAGCTTTTCCCCCGATAGCCCGGCATTCCGGCCAATCCCGATCTGCACCGCTTCAGTTCATCAATTTTGACGATGCAGACAGCGAATCCCGATCTGTAGACATCGTTCTGCAGCCCGCGGGGGGCTGAAGTCCAGGCCGCGCAACCAACTTCGGCGGCGGCCGAAGACGATCTACTACCAGGGGGAGCCCCTCATGTCCATGTCTCGTTTGACCGCGGCAGCGCTCGGCGTCGGCGCGGTCGGTCTCGCGCTCGTCGGCGTGGGTGCCGGCGCGACGTTCACCGACGCGACCAACAGCACGCAGACCATCCAGGCCGGCACGCTCAACATGACCCTGAGCACCAACGCTCCGGGTGCCACGACCTCGACCGACGGCAAGAGCGTCACGCTGGCCGACGCGTCGCCGGTGGGTTCCACCTTCAAGACCGATGCCGTCACGTTCGAGATCACCAACGCGGGAACCTTGACCGCGAATGAGATCTGGCTCAACGGGTCGGACACCAATGGTGGCTCGGCCGCCGACCAAGCGCTGCTCGCCCAGACGAACGTCTGCATCTACAGCCCGTACATCGACAGTTCCAACCCCGGCGGCGTCGTCTTCGACGGTCTGCTCTCGAGGTTCGAGAACGGCGGGCAGCAGGTGACCGGCCCGGTCGCGCCGGGGCAGCACGACCACTACACCGCGGAGTTCTACGCCGGCAACGTGACCACCAAGTGTGGCGCGGAGACCAGCCCGGACCTGACGAACGACGCAGAGAGCGGCTCGATCACTCCGACCGTCACGCTCCACTACAACGCCTGATCCCGAAGTTGTCGGTGGGCCGCTCCGGCGGTCCACCGACCACGGCATCATTCCGGAGGTTCCGATGACTAAACTCGCTTTGCGCGGCCCATGGACGGCGCGGCGCGTGATCCGGTATGCGGTCCTGTGTTTCGTGCTGGCGCTGCTCGCCTTGGTCGCCTTCGACGTGACATCTGGTCGCTACCAGGTTCGCCCGGTGCTCAGCGGAAGCATGGAACCCGGCCTGCCGACCGGCGCAGTCGTGGTGACCCAGCGCGTGCCGATCTCGTCGTTACATGTTTGGGACGTCATCGTCTTCCACCGGCCGGACAACCCGGCCGCACTCGTCGTTCACAGGATCATCTCGATGCGGACGACGGCCGCCGGTGTGGTGATCGAGACTCGGGGCGACAACAACCCGGTTCGTGATCCGTGGCAGGTCACGTTGCGTGGTTCGACTGCTTACCGGGCTGAGTACTCGCTGCCTTTCGTGGGCTATGTCGCTGTTTGGATGCACAATCCGGTCGGCCGCCGGCTGCTTCTCGAGTTCGGCGCGGCGATCCTGATCATCGTCGGGATGTGCACGGTCTGGAGCCGGCACCGCCAGACCGAGGGTCGCCACCGCCCGGAGGCCACCGAGGCTGGCGATGACGACGCCGACTTCGACGACGGCGCTGACGATGCTTGTATCGATGCTGCTTCCGACGTCGCGCTCGACCTCGACGGTGTATCTGCGGGGGTCTAGCCCGCCACTCCACTCATCCCGACGGGCTCGAGGTTGCGCGAGGCACCCGCCTACTTCGGTGTCGTCATCGACAGGACGTCGAGCACCTCGTCCAGCTTCTGCTCCGACAGCTGGTCGGGCACGTGCCCGCGCTCGATCACGACCTCGCGGATCGTCTTGCGCTCGGTCAGCGCCTGCTTGGCGATCTTCGCCGCCTCGTCGTAGCCGACGTAGTGATTCAGCGGCGTGACGATCGACGGCGACGACTCGGCGTACTCACGGCAGCGCTCGACGTTGGCCTCGATGCCGGTGATGCACCGATCGGCGAACACCCGCGAGACGTTGGCGAGCAGCCGCACCGACTCGAGGACGTTGCGGGCGATGACGGGCAGCATCACGTTCAGTTCGAAGTTGCCGGCCGCGCCGCCCCACGCCACGGCGGCGTCGTTGCCGACCACCTGCGCGACGACCTGGCACACTGCCTCGCACAGCACCGGATTCACCTTGCCCGGCATGATCGACGAGCCGGGCTGCAGATCGGGCAGGAACACCTCGGTGAGGCCGGTGCGCGGGCCGGAGCCCATCCACCGGATGTCGTTGCTGATCTTGTTCAGGCCGATCGCGATCGTGCGCAGCGCGCCGGACAGCTCGACGAGGCCGTCGCGGGCACCCTGCGCCTCGAAGTGGTCGCGGGCCTCGGTGAACGGCAACCCCGTCTCGGACGCGATCAGCGCGATCACCTCGCCGGCAAAGCCGATCGGGGCGTTGATGCCGGTGCCGACGGCCGTCCCGCCCAGCGGCAGTTCGGCCACGCGCGGAAGCACGGCGTGCAGCCGTTCGATCCCGTAGCGCACCTGCGCCGCGTAGCCGCCGAACTCCTGGCCCAGCGTCACCGGCGTCGCGTCCATCAGGTGGGTGCGGCCGGACTTGACGACGGTCTCGAACTCCTTGGCCTTCGCCTCGAGCGCGGCGCCGAGATGGTCGAGGGCCGGCTCGAGATCGGTCACGACCGCCTTGGTCGCGGCCACGTGAATCGCGGACGGGAACTGGTCGTTGCTCGACAGCGGGTCGTTGACGTCGTCGTTGGGGTGGACGGACGAGCCGAGCCGCTCGGCCGCCAGCGAGGCGAGCACCTCGTTGGTGTTCATGTTCGACGACGTTCCCGAGCCGGTCTGGAACACGTCGATCGGGAACTCGGCGTCCCAGTCGCCGCGCGCGACCTCGGCAGCGGCGTCGGCGATCGCCGCCGCCTTCGCCTCGTCGAGCAGACCGCGCTGCGCACGTACCCGCGCGCCGGCACCCTTGATCAGCGCCAGCCCGGCGATGAGTTCACGCTCGATCGGCTGCCCGGAGATGGGGAAGTTCTCGACCGCGCGCTGGGTCTGCGCGCGCCACTTCGCCGAGGCCGGCACCCGGACCTCGCCCATCGAGTCCTTCTCGGTGCGGTACTCGGTTTCGCTCATACGGCGAGCCTATTAGGTCGCCGGTCCAGGTCGTTAGGACGCGGATTACTGCTGCTGCGGCGGGTAGCCCTGCTGCGGATAGCCCTGCTGCGGGTACTGCTGGTAGCCGGGCTGCTGCTGGCCGTAACCGGGGTACTGCTGGCCCTGCTGCGTAGCCGGGATACTGCTGCTGCCCGTAGTACTGCTGCTGGTTCGGGTCGTACTGCTGCTGCCCGTACTGCTGGGCGTACTGCTGCTGGGTCTGGTCGTACTGCGGCTGTTGCGGCTGCGCCTGCTCGGCGGCGGCGGGCTGTCCGTACCCGAGCGCAGTGGCCGTCTGCCGGGCCCCCTCGTCGACGGGGACGGCCACGACCGCGGTGCCGTAGGCGCACAGCTCGCTGCCGTCCCCACCGAGATCGCTGGAGTCGAAACGCAGGCCGACGACGGCGTTCCCGCCCTTGGTGCGGGTCTGCTCGAGCATCTTCGAGATCACGTCGTTGCGGGCATCGGTCAGGCCGGTGTCGCCACCCTCGCTGCTCTGCGCGGGATGCGCCCGCAGTGCCACCCCGAACACCTCGCCGCACACCCGCTGCACTTCCCAGCCGGTGATCTGGTCGGTGGTCACAACCAACATGTCCGCTCCCTTACCCGTACCGCCGTCACGAATGCCTGTCGAAGTCCACAGCGGAGTATGCACGTAGCTTGCCGAGTTGGTGTAGTGAATCGACCAACCGGATCGTCCCCGACTTCGAGCGCATCACGATCGACTCGGTGTGCACAGAATCCGCGTAGTACCGCACACCGCGCAACAGCTCACCGTCGGTGATGCCCGTGGCGCAGAAGAAGATGTCGTCGCCGCTGACGAGATCGCTGGTCATCAGCACCCGATCGAGATCGTGTCCGGCGTCGAGCGCCTTCTGCCGCTCGTCGTCGTCCTGGGGCCACAGCCGCGCCTGCATCGCGCCGCCCATGCAGCGCAGGGCGGCCGCGGCGATGATCCCCTCGGGGGTGCCGCCGATGCCGAGCAGCAGGTCGACGCCGGTGTCGGGCCGCGCCGCGGTGATCGCTCCGGCGACGTCGCCGTCGCTGATGAAGCGGATGCGTGCGCCGGCGTCGCGGACCTCCTGCACGAGTTGCTCGTGCCGCGGCCGGTCGAGGATGCACACCGTGACGTCCTCGGCGTTGCCGTGCTTGGCCTTGGCGACCCGCCGGATGTTCTCGCCGACCGGCACGGTGATGTCGATGACGTCGGCGGCCTCGGGACCCGTCGCGATCTTGTCCATGTAGAAGACGGCGGAGGGGTCGAACATCGCTCCCCGCTCGGCGACCGCGATCACCGCGACGGCGTTCGGCATGCCCTTGGCCATGAGCGTCGTGCCGTCGATCGGGTCGACCGCGACGTCGCACAGCGGGCCGGTGCCGTCGCCGACCTCCTCGCCGTTGAACAGCATCGGCGCTTCGTCCTTCTCGCCCTCGCCGATCACGACGACGCCGCGCATCGAGACCGTGCCGATCAGAGCGCGCATGGCATCGACGGCCGCGCCGTCGCCGCCGTTCTTGTCGCCACGACCGACCCACCGACCGGCCGCCATCGCTGCGGCCTCGGTGACGCGCACCAGCTCCAGCGCCAGGTTTCGGTCGGGAGCCTGCCGCGGAACCGCGAGCTCCGGGGGCACCCCCGATCCGTTGGCGGCGTCGGTTGTGGAGTCGGCGAGTCATCAGGCTCCTCACGATCGTCGGATTTCTCATCCTTGCAGATCGACACGTCGCGGTAAGGTCTCGGTCGTGACCAGTTGTTGCGCCATCCTGCCGCCTCCCCGGTAACTCCGGGGCGCTGTCGCACTGCGCTCCTCGACGTCCTCTTCGGCCGGTCCTTCCTGGAAGCGCATTCATGATCACTTCTGCACTACGCCGCCGTTCCGGACTGCTCGCAGTCAGCGGCGGAGCCCTGCTGTGGGGGACGACCGGCGTCCCCGTCGCGATCATCCACGACCGCTCCGGTCTCTCGGCCGTCCCGATCGGGTGCCTGCGGCTCGTCATCGCCGCAATCGTCGTGGCGGCCGTGTTCGGCCGGTCGGGCTGGACGGGAGCGCGTGCCGTGTACCGCCGTCACCGCTGGTGGCTGATCGCAGCCGGCGTCGGCCTCGGCGGTTACCAGGCGCTGTACTTCGTGGGCGTGCAGTACGTCGGGGTGACCATCTCGACGCTCGTCAGCCTCGGGCTCGCCCCGATCGCCCTCACCGCCTGGGCGTCGATCACCCGGCGCCTGCTGCCGAGCGGCGTCGCCCTGCTCACGCTGGTCGCCGCGATCACCGGGCTCGTCCTGGTGTCGCTACGGCCGGGCGGCCCGGCGACGGGGCCACATCCGGTGCTCGGCCTGATCGCCTCGCTGGCCGCCGGCCTCGCGTACGCGGCCACGACCGTCGTCAACCATCGGCTCGCCGCCGATGGCGACGCCGTGCTCTTGACCGGGCTGACCGGCGCCATCGGCGCGATCGCGCTGTTGCCTGTCGCGCTCGGATTCGGCCTGTGGTGGCCCGGTGACGCGGTCTCGTCCGGCTGGCTCGTCTACATCGGCGTCATAACGACCGTCGTCGCCTACGCGCTGTTCTACCGCGGCCTGCACACCACGTCGTCCGAGACCGCGGGGGTGCTGACCTTGCTGGAACCGCTGGCCGCCGCGGTGCTCGCCGCGATCGTGCTGCACGAACGGTTGAGCGCGCTCGGGCTCATCGGCGCGGTACTGCTGCTGGCGGCGGTCGCCGGGCTGTACGTGCGCGATCCGGAGGCCGACCCGCTGCCACCTCCCGAGCGCTGACCCCGTCCCCGTCCCCGTCCCGAGACCCCGTCCCCGTCCCCGTCCCGCGAGTGGTCACTTATGGCGCGAGTGGTCAGCTATAGGTGACCACTCGGCGCGTAGGTGACCACTCGCGCGGGGGCGGGGTTCGGGTGGCCCGGGTTACTCGGACGCGTCGTGCTCGGCGATCGCGGTGTCGAGGCGCGCGGTGGCGCCGTCCAACCACTTCTGGCAGATGTCGGCGAGCTGTTCGCCGCGCTCCCACAGCGCGAGGGACTCCTCGAGAGGCTGCCCGCCGGACTCCAGTTTCGCGACGATCTCGCGCAGCTCGGTGCGCGCCTGCTCGTAGGTCGGCTCGCTCACGGGCCCAAAGCTACGCGACGGTGGCGTCGAACTCGCCGCGGGCGACCCGGATACGCAACGCGCCCAGCGCCTCGGCCGCCTCGCGCACCACGGTGCCGTCCGGGCGGCGCACAATCGCGTACCCCCGTTCGAGGGTGGCCTGCGGCGACAGCGTGCGCACCTGCGCCCGGACGTGGCCGAGCTCCGCGTGGGCGGCCTCGAGCAGCGCACCGAGGCGGCGGCGCACCCGGTCGCGCTGATGCGCTGCGTCCTCACGTTCGCGCATCAGGCGGGTGCGCAGCGTGCCGCGCATGCGCTCGGGCAGCCCGGCCATCAGCTCGGCCTCGCGCTCGATGCGGCGATGGATCGTGTCGCGCGAGCGCTGCCGCAGTTCGCCGACGAGCCGCAGTTCTTCGGCCAGGTCGGGGACGATGCGCTTGGCCGCGTCGGTCGGGGTGGACGCCGCGAGATCGGCGACGTGGTCGAGCAGGGGCACGTCGGTCTCGTGCCCGATCGCGCTCACGACCGGGGTGCGCGCCGCGAACACCGCGCGCACGAGCGACTCGTTGCTGAACGGCAGCAGGTCCTCGACGCTGCCGCCGCCGCGCGCCATCACGATCAGGTCGACGTCGGCATCGGCATCGAGGCGCTCCAGGGCGGCGACGAGCTCGTTGACGGCGGACGCTCCCTGGGTGGCGACGTTCTCGATCCGGAAGCGCGCGCCCGGCAGGCGACGCCGCACGTTCTCGACGACGTCGCGCTCGGCGGCGCTGGCCCGTCCGGTGATGAGCCCGATCTGCCTGGGCAGGAAGGGCAACCTGCGCTTGTGCTCGGCCGCGAACACACCCTCCGCGGTGAGCAGGCGGCGCAGCTGTTCGAGGCGGGCGAGCAGCTCGCCGAGCCCGACCTCACGGATGTCGCTCGCGCGCAGGCTGAACTGGCCGCGCTCGAGGTAGAAGTCGGGCCGCGCACGCAGCACCACCCGGCTGCCCTCGGCCACCGCGTCCGGCAGGATCGTGCGCGGGCAGGTCACCGTCAGCGAGATGTTCGCGTCGGTGTCACGCAGCGTGAGGAACTGCGTCGAGACCCCCGGGCGGCGGTTCAGTTGCGCGACCTGACCCTCGATCCACACCTCGCCGAGCCGGGCGATCCATTCGCCGATCTTCATCGCGATCACCCGCACGGGGACGGGCGACTCCGCGGACGTCTCGAGCCTGGCCACTAGTCGACGGGCTCCTCGGACACCTGGTCGGACACCTGATCGAACGCCGAGGGACGCGGCCGCGACGGCGCGTCGTCGTCCGACTCGTCGTCGTCGAACTTCGCCCACGATGGCGCGGCGTCGCCGGTCTGCCGGGCAGAGATGATCTCGTCGCCCCGGGCGGCCAGCTCGGCGTACCGCTGCTGCGCCCGCAGCGAGTACTTCAGGGCGGTGCTCACCGCACGCATCGGCAACTCGATCGCCTTGTCCGGCAGGTGACGTGCTTCGTCGAGCATCGTCGCGGCGAGACCGAGTGCGGCGCGGACGGGCGACGGCAGCGGCGGCATACGTCAAGAGTGCCGCATGGGTGGCGTCCGTACCATGAGAGGGATGCCTCAGAACACCACCGAGCGGGTCGGCCGCGTGCTGCTCGCCAAGCCGCGCGGCTATTGCGCCGGCGTCGACCGCGCCGTGCAGACGGTCGAGCACGCGCTCGAGCACTACGGCGCACCCGTCTACGTGCGCAAGCAGATCGTCCACAACCTGCACGTCGTGCACGCCCTCGAGAAGCGCGGCGCGATCTTCGTCGAGGAGAACGACGAGGTGCCCGAGGGATCGATCGTGGTGTTCTCGGCGCACGGTGTCGCCCCCGAGGTGCACGAGCAGGCGCGCGCCCGCAACCTGCGCGCGATCGACGCCACCTGCCCGCTCGTGACCAAGGTGCACCACGAGGTGCGCCGCTTCGCCAACGACGACTTCGACATCCTGCTGATCGGCCACGAGGGTCACGAGGAGGTCGTCGGGACGAGCGGCGAAGCCCCCTCGCACATCCAGATCGTCGACGGTCCGGAGTCGGTCGAGGCAGTGACGGTGCGCGACCCGGACAAGGTCGTGTGGCTCTCGCAGACGACGCTGTCGGTCGACGAGACGATGCAGACGGTCGACGCGCTGCGCGCGCGATTCCCGACGCTGCAGGCGCCGCCGTCCGACGACATCTGTTACGCGACGCAGAACCGGCAGGCCGCGGTCAAGACGATCGCGCCCGAGGTCGAGTTGTTCCTGGTCGTCGGTTCGGCGAACTCGTCGAACTCGGTGCGCATGGTCGAAGTTGCCAAGGCGGCCGGGGCGCGCACGGCCTATCTCGTCGAGAACGCCGCCTCGATCGACGAGGCCTGGCTCGACGACGTCTCGTCGGTCGGCCTGTCGTCCGGCGCGTCCGTGCCGGAGGTGCTCGTGCAGGAGGTCGTCGCCTGGCTGGCCGCCCGCGGGTTCGGCGACCTCGACGAGGTCAGCCACACCGAGGAGCGGCTGACGTTCGCGCTGCCGCAGGAGTTACGGCGCGAGCTGCGCGCCCGCAATGCCTGAGGGCCACACGGTCCACCGGCTCGCGCGCGAGCAGCAGCGGCTGTTCGGTGGGCAGACGGTGCACGCGAGCAGCCCACAGGGCCGCTTCGTCGACGGGGCGGCGCTGATCGACGGGACGGTGCTGCGCCGCACCGAGGCATGGGGCAAGCACCTGCTGCACCACTACGCCGGCGGTCCGCTGCTGCACGTCCATCTGGGGCTGTACGGGAAGTTCACCGGCGGGACCGGCGTGCCGCCCGAGCCGCGCGGTGCCCTGCGACTGCGCCTGGTCAACGGCGAACGCTGGACCGACCTGCGCGGCCCAACGGCGTGTGAGCTCTTCGAGCCCTTCCAGCGCCGCGAACTGCTCGCTCGTCTCGGTCCCGACCCGTTGCGGCGCACCGCTGATCCGGGTCGTGCGTTCGGCCGGCTGTCGCGGTCGAAGACACCGATCGCGGCGCTGCTCATGGATCAGAAGGTCGTGGCCGGTATCGGGAACGTGTACCGCGCCGAGTTGCTGTTCCGTCACCGCGTCGACCCGTTCCTGCCGGGCCGGCTGCTCGACGAGGCGACGTGGGCGCTCATGTGGGCAGATCTCAGGACGTTGATGTCGGCCGGCGTGCGCACCGGGCGCATCGTCACCATCCGCACGGAGGACCGGCCGCGCAAGCGTGGACGGCTGACCCGCGAGGAGTCGGTGTACGTCTACCGACGCACCGGCCTGCCGTGCCGCGTCTGCGGGACCGAGATCCGTGCCGAGGTGATGGCGGCACGCAACCTGTTCTGGTGCCCGAACTGCCAGGCCCGGTGAGGATGCAGCGCCGGGACCTGGTCCGTACCACCACCGCCGTCGAGCTGCTTAATGTCGGCTGTTGGTGGAGATCCGATGACGCTGCACCCACGCCCATCCGCGAGCTACCACGCTTCGTACGTCTGCGCTGACAGTTCGATCTCACTCGCAGCGAGATCTTCGTTCCTGGCCGCGCGCGAACGACGACGTCCGGCTGTGCTGCGCTCATCCGCGCGAGCCGGCGGCTGGTCTGATGGGATCCGGTCGGACGTCGCGCCCCAGTCGGTTACGTGTCCGGCGACGTGCGCTGTGGCCCAGCTCACCGGCGTCGGTGCTCGCTGCTCGGCAACCTCGCGGCCGTCGACCCGCGACCGGCGGTTGCTGCAGCGCGGCCTCGCCGCCCGGCGCCCCCTGTCCGGGCCCGCCGGGTCGCGCTGTCGCGGCGCTCATGAGCGTCCCACGTGCTGCTGTTGGACGGCCGACGGCGGGCTGGACCCGCGATGGAGGGCGGAGTTCCGCAGATCAGCGCGGGCCGCGCCCGCGGTCAGCCGTGTCCTGTCGTCGCACATCCTCGGCGGGTCGGGACGCGCCCCGCGTGGGTCCGCGCAGCGGCCGGCTGTCACGGTGTCGCGCTCGGACGCTGCGCACAGGGTCACCGTTTCGACTCGGGTTCCGGCTCGCGCCGTCCGCTCGCCGGTCGGCGGCGTCGTGTCCGGCACATCGCGGCGGGGTGCAGGTGTCCGTGTCGGGTCGCCCGCGCGCTGCTCGCCGCTCGGCCGCCCCGGGTCTCGCTGCGCCGCCGCGGCCGCCTCGGGGGTCTTCTCCATCACCGGCGTCGCGGCCGCGGGCGCGTCTGCGCCGCCCGCGCCCTCGCCGCCTCGCGGGGCGTCGCGCTGCCGTCGGTGTCGGCGCCTCGGCGCCGCGGCGCGCTGTCTGCTGCCGTGCCGTCTACAGCGTCGGTCCTCGTTCCGCCACCTCCCCGCGCGCCTCCCGCGCGTGGGCGGCTTCGTGTCGGCGCCGCGCGGCGGCCGCCGGCGCGGCCCGCCGGTGCCGGCCGCGCTGTGTCGCTCTCGTCGGGTCTCGTGCCGCCCCTCTCGCCGGCGGGCCGTCGGGCTCGCCGGCCGCCGCGCGCCGGGGCTCGCTCTCGGCGCTCCGCGCGCGCTGCGCGCCCCGTCGTCTCTCGCGTCGCGCCGCGTCTCTCCTGCCGGCGCCGCCGTCAGCGCGCGCCGTCTCGTCGCCGTGCTCGCGCCGCGCCCGCGGTCGGCTGGCGCTGCGCGCGTCGGCGCGCGCCGCGCCGCGGCGGCTCCCGCCGCGCCCGCTCGCGCTTCCCGGGGCGCTGCGCCGCTTCGCGCGCGGCTCGCGTCGCCTCGCGCGGCCGCGCCCCGCGGCCGCGGTCGTCCTCGCCCGCGCTCTCGTCTCTCCGCGGCTCGCTCGCTCGTCCTCGTCTCGGCGCCCTGCGCGCCTCATCTCTCCCCGCGCTACGCGGCGCGGCGTCGACATCGCCCGCCGACCTGGCTACTGCGGTCGCGCCCTCGCGGTCACCGCTCCCTCCCGCGCCCCCCCGCTCCCGGTCGCCGGCGCTCCCGCACGTCCCGCTCCCGCTCGCCCCGCCCCCCGCCGCCCTCCCCGCTCACGCCCCCCTGCCCTCACCCCTGCTTCCCTCCCCCTCCCCCCCTCCTCACCGTCGCCACGCCCTACCTCACTCACTCCCTTCCCCCACCCCCCCCCCCCCCCCCCCCCCCAGCCCCACGCGGGGCTCCACTTGCGCAGGATGAGGCGCACGCCGGCGACGATGAGCACCGTGGCGCTGGCTGCGGCGATCGCCGGAAAGCCGTAGACGAGCCAGTTGGTGGCCGCGTCGATGAGCACGCCGCGATCGTGCAGGCCGCCCGAGCGGAGGTAGAGCGAGACACCCGCGCCGAGCGAGTAGACGATCGGCGGGCTGACGACCACCCAGAACATCGCCGAGCGGCGCACGGTCAGGATCGCCACCGCCGAGCCGAGGATGATGCCGAGGTCGAAGCCGGTCGACAGCTGCTCGCCCCGCAGGCTGTCGACGACGATGCCCAGCACCATGATCGCGACCAGGACGAGCAACGCGGCCCAGGCCCGCAGGCCCGACTGCGGTGCGGTGTTCGTCGCCGCGCGCATCCGTTCGGCGACCGTCGGGGTGGGCCGCCCGCGCGGCGGGCCGGACTCCCATCCGCCGTCGGCGGGGCGGGCACGACCGGCGGACCGCGACGCACGCGACCCGCGCGAGGGCGCGTGGTCTCGACTGCCGACGGGCGCGCGCGGCGGTGCGGCATCGCCCGGCGCGGGCACGGCGGATGCCGAGCGCACGGAGGTCGAAGGACCCCAGCCGTCGTCGCGGCCGGAGCCCGGCGCCCAGGACGCGTCCGCCACACTGCCGCCTTCCGCCGGAAAACAAGGGATGTTGCCCAACCGTAACTTGTTTACCCCGTCGGCAGGGCCATTGGGCGGACCCGGCTCAGGCGTTTCACGGTGCGCGGGCGGCGGCGCCGGCGCGCATGGACCGGCCGCGCTCACGCATGGTCGCGCTCGGCGCGGTGCAGCGGGACGAGGCGCGGCTCGACGAGTTCGGCCGAGCTGAGCGGACGCGGCAACGCTGTCGAGCAGCGGTTCGGGCGCCGACAACGGTGTGCCGGGCGCGACCACGCCGAGTTCGCTCATCCGCCGCGCCGTCGACACGACCCGGCGCTCGAGCGAGCCGACCGCTTCGTTGTAGGCGGTCACCGACGCGCTCAGGCTGCGGCCCAGCTTGTCGACGTGCGCGCCCATCGTCGAGATGCGCCGGTACAGCTCGCGGCCGAGTTCGTGGATCGCCGCCGCGTTCTCGGCCAACGCCTCCTGTCGCCAGGTGTAGGCGATCGTGCGCAGCACGGCGATCAGCGTCGACGGGGTTGCGAGCACGACGTCGCGGGCGAAGGCGTGCTCGAGCAGGTCGGGATCCTCGCGCAGCGCCGCGTCGAGGAACGCGTCGGCCGGTACGAAGCACACGACGAACTCGGGAGTCGGCGTGAAACGCTGCCAGTACTGCCTTCGCCGGCGAGCAGATCGACGTGCTGGCGCAGCTGGCGCGCGTGCGCGCGCAACCGCTCGGCCTGGGTGCGCTCGTCGCGCGCCTCCATCGCCTCGAGGTAGGCGCTGAACGCCACCTTCGAGTCGACGACGATCTGCTTGCCGCCGGCCAACCGCACGACGAGGTCCGGACGCTGCCACCGAACCGGGCGCCGCCGGTGCGACGCCTGCGTCACGTAGTCGACGTGCTCGGACATGCCCGGCCGCCTCGACGACGCGCTCGAGTTGCAGTCTCGCCCCACCGGCCGCGGATCTGCGGCGCACGCAGCGCCGTCACCAGCTGCGCGGTCTCGAGGCGCAGTTGCTTCGACGTCTCGGCCATGGTGCGCAGCTGCTCCTGCAGGGTCGCGTCGGACCCGACGCGACCGCGCTCGAGGACGACGAGCTGCGCCTGCACCGCGTTCGAGCGCGTCGGCCGCCTCGGCGCCGATCGCGTCGCGCAGCACATCGCCCGTGCGGGCCCGCTGGTGCGCGCGCTGCGACGCGAGCAGCCAGCCGATGCGCGACGCCCGCTGCGAGCACGACCAGGATGATCATGAGTTCCATGCCGTGAGCGTGACAGCACCGTCCGACAATTTCGGGCAGACCGTAGACTCGCGGCACGTGAGTCTCACCATCGGCATCGTCGGCCTGCCCAACGTCGGCAAGTCCACCCTGTTCAACGCGCTGACCAAGAACGACGTCCTCGCGGCCAACTACCCGTTCGCGACGATCGACCCGAACGTCGGTGTCGTCGGCGTCCCCGACCAGCGGCTGCCCGTGCTGGCCGAGCTGTTCAAGTCGGCCAAGATCGTCCCGGCCACCGTGTCGTTCGTCGACATCGCCGGCATCGTGCGCGGGGCGAGCACGGGGGAGGGGCTGGGCAACAAGTTCCTCGCCAACATCCGCGAGGCCGACGCGATCTGCCAGGTGATCCGCGCGTTCGACGACCCGAACGTCGTGCACGTCGACGGCAAGGTCTGCCCGGCCGACGACATCGAGACGATCAACACCGAGCTGATCCTCGCCGACCTGCAGACGATCGAGAACGCGCTGCCGCGGCTGCAGAAGGAAGCCCGGCTGAACAAGGACCGGCAGGCCCTCGTCGCGGCCGCCGAGCAGGCGCACGAGGTGCTGCAGACCGGCAAGACGATCTCCGGCGTCGGGCCTCGACCGCGGGCCGCTGCGCGAGCTGCAGCTGATGACGGCCAAGCCGTTCCTCTACGTGTTCAACGTCGACCCCGACGAGATCGCGAACGCCGCGTTCACCGACGAGCTGCGCGCGCTCGTCGCGCCGGCCGAGGCGATCTTCCTCGACGCCAAGACCGAGTCGGAGCTGATCGAACTGCCCGACGACGAGGCGCTCGAACTGCTGCAGTCGATGGGCCAGGAGGAGTCCGGCATCGACCAGCTCGCCCGCGTCGGCTTCGCCACGCTCGGCCTGCAGACGTTCCTCACGGCCGGCCCGAAGGAGTCGCGCGCCTGGACGATCAAGGTCGGCGCCACCGCGCCGCAGGCCGCCGGCGTCATCCACACCGACTTCGAGCGCGGCTTCATCAAGGCCGAGGTCGTGTCCTACGACGATCTCGTCGACGCCGGCTCGATGGCCGAGGCCAAGGCGCGCGGCAAGGTGCGCATCGAGGGCAAGGACTACGTCATGCACGACGGCGACGTCGTCGAGTTCCGCTTCAACGTCTGAGCCGCGGACGACGTTGCACCCGGCAACGTCGCCGGCGGAGCTCATCAGGGTCTCTCGAGCGACGATGCCGTGCAACGTCCGTCATCGCGAGCGGACGCCGACCAGCTCTCTGTGACCCAGCAGTCGCGCGCCTCGAGCGTCAGGCTTCGGCCGCGTGCTGACCGGGGACGTCCGCGCCGGTCGGGTCGCTGCCCGGCGCGAACGCGCCCGATCGGTGTCGGGCGCCGTCATGAACGGCATGATCACGCGCCGCGAGCGCGCCGCCGACGAGCGGCGCGAGGATGAACAGCCAGATGTGGGTCAGCGCGGCGCCGCCCTGGAACAGCGCCGGGCCGAGCGAGCGGGCCGGGTTGACCGACGTGCCGTCCAGCGGGATGCCGACCAGGTGGATCACGGTCAGCGACAGGCCGATGGCCAGGCCGGCGAACCCGGCGGCGGCCGCCCGGCCGGTGACCAGCAGGACGACGAAGACGAGCAGGAAGGTCAGGATGACCTCGAGCAGGAAGGCGCCGCCGGGCCGCTGATGCGTCTTCCCCCAGTTGTTCGTGCCGCAGCGCGCCGGTCTGGTCCTTGACCTTGCCGAAGCCGGTCATGCAGCTTGCAGCAGCGCCGCGCCGGCGATGCCGCCGAGCGATCTGGGCGACCCAGTAGCCGACCGCCTCGCGCAGGCGTGATGCCGCCGCGCAGCAGCACGCCGAGGGTCACGGCCGGGTTGACGTGGCAGCCCGAGACCGGGCCGATCGCGTAGGCCAGCGCCAGCAGCACCAGACCGAAGGCGAGCGCGACGCCGACCGCGCCGATCTTGTCGATGCCGAAGACCGCCGAGCCGACGGCGAAGAAGACCAGGATCGCGGTGCCGACGAACTCGGCGACTGCCTCTCGCAGGTTCACGGACATTGGCCGCCTCCTCGATCGAGGACACGTGCTCGGACGTGGGCCGGCGCCTGCCGTGGAACTGGCGGTGCGGCCCCGATTCGGCGAAGCTAACAGAATATTGATCCTGAAGTAAGACGCATGTCTCCCTTTGCGCCGGCAGGCCGTCACCGGTCGAGCACCTCGAAGCCCATGCCGGCTTTGGTGAGCCGTTCGATCAGGGCATCGCCCATCGCAGTTGCGGTGGTGACCTGGCCGCTCGTCTCGGGGAGGTCGTCGTCGACGGCGAGGCACAGCGCCGACTCGGCGAGCATCTTCGCCGTCTCGTCGTAGCCGGGGTCGCCGCCCGACACCCGGGTGACGACCCGTTTGCCGCCGCCGGTGCCGACGAAGTGCACGGTGAACCAGCTCTGCGCGCGCTTGTCCGCAGACGGTCCGTCGCCGGGCGACTGCCGCGACAGGATCGCTCGCCGCGCCGGCGGGATCTGGGCGAGACCGAACAGCAGGGCGACGCCGGCGGGTCCGGCGACCGCCATCGGCAGGCTCGGTAGCGACGCGTAGTGCGCGTACCGGAAGTCGGGGCCGTAGCGCGCGAGCGCCTGCGCGGAGCGGGCGACGATCTGCGGGTCGACCGTCGGCAGCGGTACCGCCCAACCGTGCTGCGTCGGGTCGCGATGCGGCCGTCCCCCGACGGCACGGGCCGACCGGCCGGTCGGCCGCGGCTCTGTCGACTTGCGCTTCCTGGCCGCGGCGGCGTTCTGCCGCGGCCGCGAGAAAGCCGTTACCGCCGAGTGGAACGTGCCACCGGAGAACGTCCCGCTGGCCCGGACGTAGCCCGAGACGGTGATCGGGACGTCTGTAGGCAGCTGCTCGACCGTGAACAGCACTCCGAGGTCGTGCGGGACCGAGTCGAATCCCGTGGCGTGCACCAGCCGCGCGCCGGACTCGAGGGCGGTGTGGTGATGGCGGACGTAGCTCGTGTTGATGAACTCCGGCTCGCCGGTGATGTCGAGGTAGTCGGTGCCGCTCGCCGCGCACGCGGCGACGACGCCGTCGCCGTAGTGCACGTACGGGCCGACGGTCGTCGCCAGCACGCGAGTCTGCTCGGCGACCCGGCGCAGCGATGCCTCGTCGGTGACGTCGGCGGTGAGCACGTCGACCGTCGTCCGCGTCGACGCGAGCGAGTCACGCACCGCAGCCAGCTTGTCGGGGTTGCGGCCCGCGAGCGCCCAGCGGGTGTCGGCCGGTGCATTGCGGGCGAGGTAGTCGGCGGTGAGCTTCCCGGCGAAGCCGGTCGCCCCCAGCACAACGACGTCGTAGGGACGATCGGCGCGCGGCCCGGCAGTCATGGAAGACGATCGTAGGCGGCGCTCACGGGCCGCCGCGCCAGTGGTCGATGCGGTGGTGATCCGGCTCGAATCCGTGCTTGACGCCCCACAGCACCGCCTGCGTCCGGCTGCCCGCGTCGATCTTGCGGTAGATCGTGCGGATGTAGGACTTGATCGTGTTCGGGCTCAGGAACGTGAGCGCGGCGACCTCGGCGTTGCTCTTGCCCTGGGTGATCAGCGCGAGGATCTCGGCTTCGCGGTCGGTCAACCCCTCACGCCGGCCCGGCCAGTCATGGCCCGCCGACGGGCGCGCGCGTGACGGCGGGTCGCTGATCACGATCTCGCCGGCGTGGACGGCCTCGAGCGCCGCGACGAGATCTCGTGCGGGCAAGGTCTTCGACAGGTAGCCGTGCGCGCCGCGCCGTCGGGCGGTCTCGACCAGTTCGGGATGGAAGTTCCAGGTGTAGACCACGACCCGGTTCGCACGCGCGCTCTTGAGCAGCACCTCGATCTCGTCGTGGTCGCTCTCAGGCTGGGCGAAGGAGTCGTAGAGCGCGATGTCGACGCGGTCGTGCAGCGCCTTGTTGGCATCTATCTCGGCGACCAGGACGCGGTCGCGATACGGGTCGAGCATGCTCGCAATGCCGGTGAGGACGACGTCGTAGTCGTCGACGAGGGCCACGAGGATCGGCGACGAGGAGGGCACGCCCTGAGCGTAAACACACCTAGGGGTGTATTGCGACATCCCTAGGGGTGCTTTCGTGGTATCAAGCGCACCAAAGGTGCGAGTCAACCGAAAGGGCGTAATCATGCTCGGACTGATCATCGGCCTCATCATCGTTGGCCTCATCGCGGGAGCGGTCGCACGCCTGCTGATCCCTGGCAAGCAGGACATCGGCATCCTGATGACGATCGTGTTGGGGATCGTCGGCTCGTTCGTCGGTGGCTTCCTGGGGTACCTGCTGTTCCACAAGGACTCCGAGAACGGGTTCATCCAGCCCTCGGGCCTCATCGGCTCGATCATCGGCGCCGTCATCGTGCTGCTCATCTACACACGCGCGGGCAACCGCCACACCGTCCGCCACTGACCGATGCTCGCAAGATCGCGCGGCCGTGACCGAGCAGGTCACGGCCGCCGCGTTCTCTAGGGTGGCGAACGTGACCGAGACGAGCCGCACGGACGAGACGATCTTCACCTGGGGCGCTCCGCCGCTGAAGTTCGGCGCGGGTGCCCTGGACGAGATCGGCTTCGAGATGAGCCAGTTCGGTGTCAAGCGGGTGCTGATTGTCACCGACGCCGCGGTCAACGCGATCGGGATCCCGCAGCGCGTCCAGGACCAGCTCCTCAAGTACCGCATCGCGTCGGAGATCTTCGACGGCGTGCACGTCGAGCCGACCGACGACAGCATCGACAAGGCGACCGGGTACGCGCGCGAACAGGGGCCGTGGGACGGCTTCGTCGCCGTCGGCGGCGGGTCGTCCATCGACACCGCGAAGGCCGTCAACCTGATCGCCACCGAAGGCGGCGAGTTGATGGACTACATCAACGCCCCGATCGGACGCGCGAGCGCACCGCTCGGGCAGCTCAAGCCGCTGGTCGCCGTCCCCACCACCGCAGGCACCGGGTCGGAGAGCACCGCGGTCTGCGTCCTCGACATCTTGTCGATGCGGGTGAAGAGCGGCATCAGCCACTGGCGGCTTCGTCCGACGCTGGCGATCATCGACCCGCTGCTGACGATGTCACTGCCGCCGGAGGTCACCGCGTGCTCCGGCATGGACATCGTGTGTCACGCGCTGGAGAGCTACACGGCACGGTGGTACGAGAGCTATGCGCCCAAGCAGGCCGAGGAACGCGTCACCTACTGCGGCGCCAACCCGATCTCGGACATGTGGAGCGAGCAGGCGATGCGCCTCGCCGCCCGCTCGTTCCGCAAGGCGGTGCACGACGGCGGCACCGATGTGGCCGCGCGCAGCGACATGATGCTGGCGGCCACCTTCGCGGGGATGGGCATCGGCAATTCGGGCGTGCACATCCCGCACGCCAACGGCTACCCGATCGCCGGCATGGTCGATGAGTTCCGTCCCGCCGGTTACCCCGCCGACGAGCCGATCGTGCCGCACGGCATGTCGGTGTCGCTGACCGCCGCGCAGGCCTTCCGGTTCACCTTCGACAGCGCACCCGAACGGCATCTGAAGGCAGCGGCACTGCTCGCGCCCGACGCGGCGCTGCGCGACGATCCGGCCGAACAGCTCCCGGCCGTGCTCATCGACCTGATGCGCGACATCGGCATCCCGAACGGCATCGGTGCAGTGGGATACACCGAGGACGACATCCCCGGCCTCGTGCCCGGGACGATGAAGCAACAACGCCTGCTGAGCATCGCGCCGCGCACGCCGACCGAGGACGACCTCGCCGAGATCTTCAGGCGCTCGATCGAGAACTGGTGAGCATCACGGGTTCGCCGTGAGGAGTTCGATCAACGCGCGGTAGAGATTGCCCGGCAGCTCGAGCGTGCTCAGCTCGGCGACGACGCGATCGAGCGGGTTGTCGATCAGCGCCCACACCGTGGTCTTGAGGGCGTACTCGATCTGGGCGCGATCGAGCAGCGTGAAGATGCGCTCGGGCACGTCGTCGTTCGTCCGCACCCGGAGGTCACCGGTGACGACCGCACGCAGCTCGTCGGTCGGCTCGAGCCCGCCGAGTTCGACCAGCACGCTGCCGGGCACCGGGCCCGCTCGCAGCTCGAGCTCCCGGTCACCGACCGTCACGGCGTCGACGCGGGTGAACCCGCACAGCACGAGGTCGAACGACCGTCCCGCGGGGACGACGGCAACCTCGCCGCGCACCGCGGAGATCACGAACTCGCCGTCGGTGAAGGCGAACGTCGTCTCCGCCCAGCGCTCGTCGTCGGCATCCTCGGACAGGGTGAAGCTGCCGTCGCCACCGGCATAAACGCGCACCTCGAGATGAGCGGGGTTCTCGACGCCGAACGTCAGTGCGTCTGCCGCCGCCATCGGCAGCACCGAGCCACCGCGCGCCAGAACGGGCATCGACTCGAGATCGCGATGCAGGGTGATCGTGCGATCGCCCTGGTAGGTCACGCCGGTGTGGATGTCGATCCAGCTCCCCGGCGGCAACCACGCGGTCGCCGCCGCGATCCCGGTGGCGCCGTCGCTCGGGGTCGTGATCGGTGCTACGAGCAGATTCGTCCCGAATAGGTACTCGTTGCGATGTGCGTAGGCCTCAGGACGGTGCGGGTGCTCGTAGTACACCGGTTCGACGAGGGGCGCGCCGTCCTCGTGGGCCCGGCGGTTCATCGAGTAGAGGTACGGCAGCAGCTGGTGCCTCAGCCGCAGCGAGTGCGTCATGACACGCTCGGCCTCGATGCCGAATCGCCAGGGTTCCTTGGTGTTGAACGGGCTCAGCGACGAGTGCAGCCGCAGGATCGGCGAGAACACCCCGAGCTGCACCCAACGGGTGGCCAGTTCGTCGTCCTTGCGGCCGAAGAAGTGGCCGCCGATGTCGTGGCTCCACCAGCCGTAGCCGACGTTGGACGCGGTCGCGGTGAAATACGGCTGGAAGTTCAGCGACGCCCACGTGATCACGGTGTCGCCCGAGAAGCCGACAGGGTAGCGGTGGCTGCCGACCCCGGCGTAGCGCGAGAAGGTCAGCGGACGCCGCCCGTCACGCCCCGAGTCGAGATAGTGGAAGTGGTTGAGCAGCCACAGCGGGTCGAGACCTGCGATGCGGGTGACGGCGCCCTGTTGCCAGTCGAGCCACCAGAAGTCGACGCCCTCGTCCTCGAGCGGGTGGTGCAGTTCCTCGAAGTAGGCCTGCAGAAACTCGCGATCGGTCGGGTCGAACGCCACGGGGAGCTGCGAGTCGGGGTCGATGCCCATCCGCTTCGCCATGGCGGCGTACTGCTCCTCGTGCGCGTGCACCCCCTCGGCCGGGTGGACGTTCAGCGACACCGCGAGGCCGCGCCGGTGCAACTCGGCAAGGAAGGCTCGCGGGTCGGGAAACAGCTCGCGGTTCCAGGTGTACCCCGTCCAGCCGGTGCCGAACTCGGGGTCGATGTCGACGAGGTGCCAGTCCATGTCGAGCACCGCGACCGAGAGGGGGATGTCCGCAACGGCGAAGCGGTCCATGAGCTCGAGGTATTCGCCGGCGCTGTAGGGGTGGTAGCGGCTCCACCAGTTGCCGAGGGCGAAGCGCGGCAGCAGCGGTTGGCTGCCGGTCAGTCGGTAGAGCGCGGCGAGGGCGGCGCGGTGATCGGTGCCGTAGGCGAACACGTAGAGGTCAGTGCGACCGGGTTCGCGGGAGGCGATCCAGCCGTCGTCGGCGAGCAGCACGGTGCGCGAATCGTCCACGACTGCGACGCCGTCCAGGGACAGCACGCCGGGCTCGAGCGGGCATTCCCCGTCGACCTCGTCGAGGGTGCGCGCAGTGCCGCCGAGATTCGAGAGGGGTTCGGCGAAACGCCATACCCGTCCCCAGCCCTGCACGCTGTGTTTGGCCTGCACCGACAGGCCCTCGGGACGGAACGGTTGCTTGTCGTAGATCAGGTGGCAGCGGTCGGTGTGGATCTCGACGCGGTCGTCGGACTCGACCACGGTGAACTCGCTCGGAGCGAAGTCGCGGTTGATCGCCATCTGTGACGGGCGGTCCTCGAAAGTGCCCGATTCGCTGTACTCGAGCCGCAGCAGCCCGGCGTCGAGCACGCTGATGCGCCAGTTCGTGCCCGCGACGACATTCTCAGGACGGACATGGGGGGACAGGCCGGAGAGGGAGCGCACCGGGCGAGATTAGCGGCCCGCTCGGACGGCGTTCTCGAAGCCGTTCTTGCACATTCCTTGAGATTGCGTTGCTCGTTATTTGCGGAGTGATTGAGGGAATAGTCCGTTTGTAGCGCACCGCCGGGCGGATCGTCGATTGGTGCGGGGGCATGAAACTCGATCCGATCCGCCCGGTGAGCTGCGCGCTACCGCCCGGTATCGACCGGCGTCAATCGGAACACCTTAATCGTCCGGTCGGTGCGTTGCTCGTACTTGGCGAAGTTCGGCCACGTCCGCTGCATGTGGTCCCACAGCCGATCGCGCTCCGCGCCCTCGACCCGGCGTGCGGTCACTGCCGTCGTGCGCCCGCCCATCCGGATCTGCACGGTCGCGGCGGCCTCGAGATTCGCGACCCAGGCCGGCTCCTTCGGCCCGCCGAAGTACGAGCCGGCGATCAAGTAGGCGTCCTGGTAGGGCACGCACAGCAGCGGCGTGCTGCGCGGGACGCCGCTCCTGCGTCCGGGCACGGTCAGCGTGAGGTTCGGCAGCCCCGCCATATCGAGCAGGGTGTAGCGGCCTCGCGTCGCGCGCTGCAGCCGGGTGTCGACCCATACCACCTGCGCAAGCAGCTTCGGCAGCCACGGGATCGCGCCGATCCGGACTGCGAGCGGTGTCAGCAGCCCCACCCGCACAGCCTAGACAGCACGCGCCCGCGGACGAACCGTCATCGGTGTCGTCGGCGAACCCGTGGTAACGCCGGTGGCGCTTGGCTCGCCACCGGCGTTACGTGCGCTCGGACACAGCACCTAACGAGCCGGGGCGCGTCGGCGCACACGCGGCCGCTGACAGGACCGGCCCCAAAGGCCGCGGCCGCGCACAGAGAGGATAACCGCGATCGGACCGGCGGAAACCACGTGATCGCCTTATGCTGTGGCACACGTGTCCACCGACCGACAGGAGATCAGGGTGTCCGACCGCGAGCAGCGCGCGCTGGCCGCCGAACTCGCCGACCTGCCCAACCTGCGCGAGTGCAGCAAGGACGACCTGCGTGCGCTCGCCGAGGCCGGTCGCGTGGTGACGCTGCCGGACGGCTGGGCCTTCGTGCAGGAGGGCACTCCCGCCGACGCGGCCTACATCCTTTTGTCCGGCGAGGCCAACGTGCTGGTCGGCCGCACCATCGTCGCCACGCTCGGATCCGGCGCCATCATCGGTGAGATGGCCTACCTCGACGGCGGGCAGCGCCACGCCACGGTCGCCACCCACGGCCGCGTGCGCGCCGTGCGGCTCGACTACAGCGAACTCGACTCGCTGCTGAAGAAGCACGAGGGTCTGAAGAACGTGTTGCGGGCGGCGGATCGCGAGCACCGAGGTCGCCAGGAGTCGTAACCTGCTGCACACCCGCGACCCTGATCCAGCAGCTAGGGTGGCGCGCGTGGTGAGGGAGTGCAGTGGCTGAGGTTCGCCTCGGTGCTGCGTCCGAATGGCGCGTCGAGGAATCCGGCGCGGGTGATCCACTCGTGCTCGTGCACGGCCTCGGCACCGATTCGTCGGCGTGGAACCGCGTCGCGCCGCTGCTCGCCGAACGCTTCCGGGTGATCGCGGTCGACCTGCCCGGCTACGCCCTCAACGCCTCGGTGCACGCCGTCCCGCACGCCGAAGAGCTCGCGGCCGGTCTCGACGCCCTGCTCGGACGTCTCGACGTGCCACCGGCGGTGATCGTCGGGCACTCCTTCGGTGGTGCGGTGTCCTTACTGACCGCACATCACCACCCGTCGCGCTGCGCCGGGCTGGCGTTGATCGCACCCGGCGGGTTCGGGGTCGAGCTGAACCCCGTCGTCCCCTTGATGGGCACGCGAGCGGGCGCCCGGCTGCTCCGCGCCCTGTACAGCCCGCGCGCGGCGCGCACCATCGAGCGGCTCGCGGCACGCGTCGAGGCGAACTCCGAGAGCGGCCGGGTGCGTGTCTCGGAGCTGATGGAGACCTACGACCGCCTCCGCACCACCGAGGCCCGTGAGCAGTTCCAGGCCAGCGTGCGCGAGAGCCTTGCGTTGAACGCCGACATCGACCGCACGCAGATCGTGATCAATCAGCGGATCCCGATCCTGGTGCTGTGGGGCCGGGAAGACCGGGTGCTCCCGCCGTGGCAGGCGAAGAACGTGTCGACGATGCTCCCGTGGGGCACCGTCCGGTTGCTCGACGGGGTCGGGCACACACCGCACCGCAGCGATCCGACGACCGTGGTCCACGAACTCGAGACCTTCGCCGACTCCGGCGAGGTCAGGCGTCGACGTGGGTCGCTCATGCAGCCGGACGGGTGACGGTCAGCCCGACACGAAGCTCAACCGCACCTCGCGCACCGCGTTGTCGATGTTCGTGTCGACCAGGCAGACCGACTGCCACGTGCCCAGCTGCATGCGGCCGCCCAGCACCGGCACCGTGAGCGAGGGCGAGATGAACGCGGGCAGAACGTGATCGCGGCCGTGCCCCGGGCTGCCGTGCCGGTGCGACCAGCGAGCGTCGCGGGGCAGCACCGTTTCCAGCGCGCTCAGCAGGTCGTCGTCGCTGCCGGCACCGGTCTCGATGACGGCCAGCCCGGCCGTTGCGTGCGGGACGAACACGTTGAGCAGCCCGTCGTCCGCGTCGCGCACGAAACCGGCACATTGGTCGGTCAGGTCGTGCACGGTGGGCTGCCCGCCGGTGCGGATGGAGAGCGTCTCGGAGTGCATACCGGGATCTTCCCCCGTGCGACAGTGGACCCGTGCACGTGGGGATGCTCGGGCCGCTGGCCGTGCGGGACGCGAGCGGCGCGCCGGTGGAGGTGGCCGGTGCGCGGTTGCGCTCGCTGCTGACCCGGCTCGCGCTCGACGCCGGCCGGGCCGTCTCCGTGTCCGCCCTGGTCGATGCCGTCTGGGGCGACGACCCACCGGTCGACGCGGCGAACGCATTGCAGGCGCTGGTTTCGCGGTTGCGCCGTGCGCTCGGGGACGCGGCGACGATCACGCAGTCGACGGCCGGCTACCGACTCGCGGTCGAGCCGGACGCGGTCGACGCCTCCCGGTTCGAGCAGCTGGTGGCCGCGGGCGGTCGGTCGCTCCGCGCGGGTGACCTGGTCGAGGCGTCGTCGGCGCTGCAGCAGGCGTTGGAGTTGTGGCGGGGCCCGATGACTGCCGACCCGTCCACGGTGACGCGGTTCGAACGGCTGCGCCTGACCGCGATGGTCGATCGGGCCACGGTGCACGTCGCGCTCGGCGACGCGGAGCAGGCACTGCCCGACCTCGCCGCGCTGCATGAGGAGCACGCGCTCGACGAACGCGTTGCGGCCACTCTTGTTGCCGCGCTCGCCGCGGCCGGTCGCCAGGCCGATGCGCTGCGGGTGTACGAGCTGACCCGCCACCGGCTCGCCGACGAACTCGGCGTCGATCCCGGCGCCGAGTTGCGGGCCGCACACCTCGCGGTGCTGCGCGGGGAGACGGACGACAAGGTGCCGCACCGGCGGACCAACCTGCGCGCGCAACTCACCAGCTTCGTCGGCCGCGACGAGGAACTCGCCCGGGTGGCGAAGGTGCTGGATGAGAACCGGCTGGTCACCATCGTCGGGCCGGGCGGCGCGGGAAAGACCCGCCTCGCCTGCGAGGCCGGCGCGCGCCTGGTCGCCGCGGACGGGGTCTGGCTGGTCGAACTGGCGGCGGTCACCGACGGCGCCGACGTCGCGCAGGTCGTGCTCGGTGCTTTGGGCCTGCGCGAGAAGCACCTGCTCGATCGGCGCTCCGCCGCCACGGCGACGCTCGACGCCGAGACCCGCCTCGTCGACGTGCTCGCCGACAAGTCCGCGGTGATCGTTCTCGACAACTGCGAGCACGTGATCGACGCGAGCGCGCGTCTTGCCGAATACCTGCTGGGACGCTGCCCGCAGCTGCGCGTGCTCGCCACCAGCCGCGAACCGCTGGGCATCATCGGCGAGGTCGTGCTCGCGGTCCCGCCCCTCGGGCAACCGCCGGACGGCAGCGGCGTCGACTTCGCGCTCGGGTTCTCCGCGGTTCGGCTGTTCGTCGACCGCGCCGCGGCGGCCCGTCCCGACGCCGTCATCGACGGACACAACATCGCCGCCGTCGTCGAGATCGTGCGCCGTCTCGACGGGTTACCGCTGGCCATCGAACTGGCGGCGGCTCGGCTGCGTGCCATGTCGGTCAACGACATTGCCGAGCGGCTCGTCGACCGGTTCCGTCTGCTCACCGGCGGCAGCCGCACCGCGCTGCCACGTCATCGCACACTGCGCGCGGTCGTCGAGTGGAGCTGGGAGCTGCTCACCGACGACGAGCGGCTGCTCGCCGAGCGGGTCGCGGTCTTCCCGGCCGGCGTGACCGTTGCGAGCGCTACCGCGGCGTGCAGTGACGACCGGCTGCCCACCGAGGCGATCGCCGACCTGCTCGCGTCGCTGCTCGACAAGTCGCTGCTGCAACGCGTCGCCGAGGGCGAGCGCTATCGCATGCTCGAGACCATCCGTGAGTACGGCGCCGAACGGTTGGCCGAGCGCGGGGAACTCGAGGCGGTCCGGGCGCGGCACGCCGACCACTTCGCGGAACTCGTCTGTCTCGCGCAGGAGCACCTGATCAGCGCCGACCAGTTGCCATGGTTCGAGCGGCTCAACGACGAGCGCGAGAACATCCTTGCCGCACTTCGGTTCCGGTGCGACACCGAGGACGCGGACGGTGCGCTGCAGATCGCGGTCGACCTCGGGGCGTATTCGATGATGACCGGCAGCCACGACCTCGGGCCGTGGTTGCAGGACGCCCTCGATGTGCCTGGTGCCGAGGACAGCCGGCTGCGGTGGATCGCCGCGGCGCTGGCCGCGATGAGCGCGGCGTCGTCCGGTGCGCGGCTGGACGACGCCGAGCAGGGGATGCGGCACCTGGCCGTGATCGCCGAGCGGCTGGCGGACACCCGGCTCGACGACCGTCCGCTGCTCGGCATCCTGCGCCCGGCGATCGCGTTCTTCGCGGGGTTGCGCGAGCTCACCGAGCGGCTGCTCGTCGAAGGCCTCGCCAGTGATCACGAATGGACTCGCGCGGCTGCGCGCATGTTCCGCGCGAACGTCGCCGAGAACGACGGCGACATCGCCGCGATGGAGGACGACATCACGATCGCGCTGAAGGACTTTCGTGCGATCGGGGAACGGTGGGGGCTGGCGAACTCGCTGAGTGCGCTCGCCACGCTGTTCACCCTGCAGGGCCGGCTGGACGAGGCCGAGACGGCGTTCGAGGAGGCGCTCGAGCTGATGCGGCTGCTGACCTCGACCGAGGACGAGACGTTTCTGCTGGTGCGCCTGTCCGACGTCTTGCTCCGGCGCGGTGACGGAGTCCGCGCCCGAGAGCTCATGCAGCGCGCGGTCGATCTCGCCGAGAAGTCCGGCGCCCAACTCGAGTCGGTGTTCATGCTCAGCATGCTCGGTGAGGTCGAGCGTCAGCTCGGCGACACCGAGGTCGCCCGCGCCATGAGCGACACAGCGCTGGAACGGCTCGCCGCGCTTCCGCCCGCGCACCCGGCGATGTCGCACGGCCGTGCGATCACACTGGCACTGGCTGCGCGGTTGCGCGTCGACGAGCCGGAACGCGCGGACGCGGTCTCGCTGCTGACCGGCGCCTACACCGCCGCCGTGGCAACCCGCGATGCCCCGATCGAATCGCTCGTGGGCGTGGTCGTCGCCGCCGTGCTCGCTGCCCAGGGCCGGCACGACGACGCCGCCGAAGTGCTCGGTGCCGCCGCGACGCTGCGCGGCGCCGACGATCGCAGCTCGATCGAGATCGGGCGGCTCGTGCTCGAACTGACGACGGCGCTGGGCGCGGACGGATTCGATACCGCTTATGTGCGCGGAAAGAGCCTCGACCGGGACGCCGCCCTGAAGCGGTTCGACCCGGCCGAGGCCCTGTCAGAGCGTTAGATGCGGTGCGAGCGCTAGATTCGCCGCTTGTAGGCGCGCAGTGCGAGCGGCACGAACACCGCGAGCAGCCCGAGCGCCCAGATCCCGGTCCACAGCAGGTGCGCGGCCACCGGGCCGTTGATCATCAGGCCGCGCACGACGCCGACCAGGTGCGTAATCGGATTGACCTTGGTGAACGCCTGCAGCCATCCGGGCATCGAGTCGATCGGGACGAACGTGCTGCTGCCGAACGAGAGCGGGAAGATCAGCAGGAACATGATGCCCTGCACCGCGCCGGACGTGCGGGCCTTCATGCCGACCCACACCGACACCCACGCGAAGCACAACGCGAAGCCGATGGCGACGGCGATCGCGGCGATCGCCGCGGCCACATCGGTCTGCACCCGGAAACCGAGCACGTAGCCGAAGCCGAGGAACACCGAGCACATGATCAGGTACCGGAAGAAGTCGGCCATCACCGCGCCGAGCAGGGGCACGAGCCGCCCGATCGGCAGTGACCGGAACCGGTCGAACACGCCCTTCTCGATGTCGGCGTTGAGGTTCTGGCCGAGCGCGATGCTGCCCATCGCGATGCCCTGGCCGAGCAGGCCCGGCAGCAGGTACTGCAGGTAGTCGTGTTGCGAGCCGTGCGAGATCGCGCCGCCGAACACGTACACGAACAGCAGCAGGAAGATGATCGGCTGGATGGTGACGTCGATCAGCTGTTCGGGCGTGCGCCACGTCTTGATCAGGCTGCGCTTGGCCACGACGAGTGCGTGGCGCAGATAGCGGGTGCGGGGCGACGGCGTCGTCGTGATCGTCGTCGCCGGCGGAGCTTCCAGGACGGTGGTCATGCGACCTCCTCGATGTCGTTGCGGGTGCGGGCGCCGGTCAGGGTGAAGAACACCTCGTCCAGGCTCGGCAGGTGGAGTGAGAGTTCGTCGACGCGGATGTTCGCCGCATGCAGACGATTCACCGCGACCGGCAGGATGTCGTCGCCGTCGACCTTCACGGTGAGCCGGTCGCGCCCGTCGGCCTCCGGTGTCGCGCCGGTGAGTTCGGCGAGCAACCCGCGCAGCGGCTCGAGCTGAGCCGGGTCGGACGGTCGCACCGACAGGCGCTGGCCGCCGACGACGCGCTTGAGACCGTGCGGGGTGTCGTGGGCGATGACGCGGCCATGGTCGATGACAGTGATCTCGTCCGCCAGCGCGTCGGCCTCTTCCAGGTACTGCGTGGTCAGCAGCACCGTGGAGCCGTCGATGACGAGTTGCCGCACCACGTCCCACATGTCCTCGCGCTTCGCGGGGTCGAGCCCGGTTGTCGGCTCGTCCAGGAAGATCACGTCCGGCCGTCCGACCAGCGAGGCGGCGAGATCGAGCCGGCGCCGCATGCCGCCGGAGTAGGTCTTGGCGACGCGGTTCGCCGCGTCGGCGAGGTCGAACCACTCGAGCAGTTCGCCGGCACGCGTGCGCGCATCGCGCGTCGCCAGGTCGAGCAGCTGACCGATCATCACGAGGTTCTGGGTACCGGTGAGGTCTTCGTCGACCGACGCGTACTGACCGGTGAGCCCGATGTGCCGGCGCACCTGCTCGGCATCGCGGACGACGTCGAAACCGCCGACCCGTGCCGAACCGGCGTCGGGGCGCAGCAGGGTGGTGAGGATGCGCACGGCGGTGGTCTTGCCGGCGCCGTTCGGGCCGAGTACGCCGAGCACCGTGCCGGGCCGCACGGCGAAGTCGATGCCGTCGAGCGCCTGGGTGTCACCGAAACGCTTCGTGAGGCCGTGCGCCTCGATCGCGTGGTCAAGATTGCGTTGCGTCATGCCCTCACGGTCACTGACCGCGCTGACACCGCGGTCACACGGCGCTGACACCGTCCACAGCGGCTGATGTCAGCCGCGTCAGCCCGGCTCCGTAGGCTCGTCGACATGCCACGCCCCGACGGTCGGGCCGCCGACCAACTCCGTCCGGTCACGATCACCCGCGACTGGCAGAAGTACGCCGAGGGCTCCGCCCTGGTCGAGTTCGGCGAGACCAAAGTGCTGTGCGCCGCGTCCGTGCAGCAGGGAGTGCCCCGCTGGCGCAAGGGCAGCGGCCTCGGCTGGGTGACCGCCGAGTACGCGATGCTGCCGCGCGCGACCCTCACCCGCAACGACCGCGAGTCGGTGCGCGGCAAGATCGGCGGTCGCACCCACGAGATCTCCCGGCTGATCGGACGGTCGCTGCGTGCGGCCATCGACCTCTCCGCGCTCGGTGAGAACTCCATCTCGATCGACTGCGACGTGCTGCAGGCCGACGGCGGTACGCGCACCGCGGCGATCACCGGTGCCTACGTCGCTTTGGCCGATGCGGTGGAGTGGCTGCGCCAGAAGGGCTCACTCGCCCGTCCCGACCCGCTGGTGAACTCGATCTCGGCGATCTCGGTCGGCGTCATCGACGGCGAGCCCCGGCTCGACCTGATGTACGAGGAGGACGTGCGCGCCGAGACCGACATGAACGTCGTGGTCACCGGTGCCGGCGAGTTCGTCGAGGTGCAGGGCACAGCCGAGGGCGCTCCGTTCCGCCGTGACGAACTCGACGCGCTGCTCGACCTCGCGGTGACGGGATGTGCCTCCCTGACGCAGCTGCAACGCGAGGCCCTCGGCGGTGACTGACCTGCTGCTCGCCTCGCGCAATCCGAAGAAGTTGCTCGAGATGCGCCGCATCGTGGCGACGACGGCGCCGGGCGTGCAGGTGCTCGGACTCGATGACGTCGCGCCCTACGACGAGGTGCCCGAGTCCGGCGCGACCTTCGCCGACAACGCTCTGATCAAGGCCCGCGAGGGATTCGCACACACCGGTCTGCCGACGGTCGCCGATGACTCGGGGCTCACCGTCGAGGCGCTGAACGGCATGCCGGGCGTGCTCTCGGCAAGGTGGAGCGGACGTCACGGCGACGACCGCGCGAACCTCGAACTCGTGCTCGCACAGCTCTCGGACACCCCCGACGAGCGGCTGGGTGCCGCGTTCGTGTGTGCCGCCGCCCTCGTCTCGGCACACGGCGAGGTGGTCGTCGACGGCCAGATGCGGGGACGCCTGATCCGTGCCCCGCGCGGCGACAACGGCTTCGGCTACGACCCGATCTTCGTGCCCGACAGTTACGACGTCACCAGCGCCGAACTACCGTCCGATGAGAAGGACGCGATCAGTCACCGCGGGCACGCGCTGCGGGCGTTGGCCCCGCACCTCGCGGCGCTGACCACCTCCTGAGCCGGACAGGTCCTGGTTACCAGTTCTTGTTCGGGTCGGACTCCGAGAGCGGACCCTCGTCGTCGGCGGCCCGGTCCTCGTCGGCCGTCGCCTCGGCTTCCGGATCAGCCACCGGCACGTTCGGCTCGTCGTCCTCGGGGAACGAGACCGTCTCGGGATCCACGTCGTCGACACCAGGCATGTGCGTCTCCTCCTGCGCCGCGGGCGTCGTCCCGCGGATCATCGGTCGAGGCTGTTCTCGATAACCGGGCTCTACCCAGTAGCGGGCGTCGATTCGCACGAATGCCGCACTGCGGCGCTGGGAACACCCGAGGTCGCTCAGGACAGCGCGAGCAGCTCCACGAGCGTGCGCGCCGCTTGGCCGCCGTCCTCGAGAGCGATGGCGAGCGCGGTCGGGACGTCGAGGTCCTGCAACAGGGCGGCCGGAACTGCGGCTTGCCCGGCCTCGCCGGCGCCCGGCCGCGCCGATGCCGTGTAGAGCTCGTCGACGAGCGCGGACGCCGCGTCGAGATCGGCGGGGTCGTAGTCCCACGGTTCGGCCCACGGCCGGTTGAGGCACAGCAGACGGACGGCGGCTGGGGAGTAGTCCTTCAGCAGCTGTTCGATCAGCACCAGGTTGCCCGTCGACTTGGCCATCTTCGCGCCATTGATGTTGACGATGCCGGCGCGCATCCACGCACGGGCGAACGGGGCCACGCCGCTAGCTCCTTCGGCGAGGGCGGCCTCGCACGCATGGTGCGGATAGGCCAGGTCGGCGCCGCCGCAGTGGATGTCGACGCTCGGCCCGTAGAGCGCGAGCACCATGGCAGCGCACTCCGCATGCCAACCGGGCCGTCCCTCGCCCCACGGCGACGGCCAGCTCACCTCGTCGTCGGAGCTCTCCTGCCACACGGCCACGTCGAGCGGATCGTCCTTGTCGGGCGCGTCCGGATGGTCGTGGTACTCGGCCGACAGTCGCAGCGCGGTCTCGCGGTCGATCCCCGCTGCTGCCGTTGCAGTGCGCGCGTATACCGTCCCGCCGCGCACGTAGGCGCGTTCGCGTGCCAGCAGCGCGGACGCGAGCTGCACGACATGACCGACTGCCTGCGCGGCAGTCGGCGAGTGGTCGGGCACCCGCACGCGCAAGGTCGCCATCGTCGCCTCGAACGTTGCGCGTTGGAGCGTCGCCATCATCGAATACGGCTCGCCGCGTCGTCGGGCCTCGGCGAAGAGCACCTCGTCCACGTCGGTGACGTTCCGCGCGACCGTCACCGTGTGGCCGTGCCACGACAGCACGCGGTCGACGACATCGGACCAGATGTAGGTCGCTGCGTGACCGAGGTGCGTGACGTCGTACGGCGTGATGCCGCAGACGTACATGCGCACCCGACCGACGGCTGGGACGACAGCGCCGCCGAGCCGGATGGGCATGGGCGGCCCGGTCAACCGCATCGGATTCATGCGCCGTCCCTACGAGAGCGAATTGAGGTAGGCCAGGATCCCACGCGTGATCGCAGCCGCGATGCGCGCCCGTCCGGACGGCGAACTCTGCCTGGCCGCATCGGAGCCGTTGCGCATGTTGCCGAGTTCGAGGAACGCGGTCGGGCTCTTCGACAGGTTCAGCCCGGCGAGATCGTCGCGGTAGTAGTAGCCGTTGCGTCCGACGTAGTTGGCCACACTCAGCCCGGACGACGACGCAAGCGCATTGTGGAGGTCGGCGTTGAGATTGCGAGTCTTGCCAGGGGTCTTCGGACCTGCGCCTTCGGGTCGGCGGCTGTCGACACACAGGTGGAAGCCGTGGTCGGACGACGGTGCTCCGTCAGCGTGGATCGCGACCGACGCGCTGACGCCGCGAGTGCTCTCGATCGCTGCGCGACGGTTGACGCACGGACCGACTCCGGAGTCGCTGCTGCGCGTCATGATCACGTGGATGTGATGTGCGATGAGCATGCTGCGGACGCGGTTGGCCACGCGCCACGTGAACGCGTGCTCGGGATACCCGGCGTTGGTGGCGGTGCCCGTCGTATTGCACGGCTTGTAACGGCCGTAGCCGGCGTAGACGCGCCGGTTGATCTGCGCGAGGTGCGTGCTGTTGCCGCCGTTGTGGCCCGGGTCGAGCACCACCGTTCGCTCCGGCGCGGGGACGGCCGGGATGGGGCCGCCCGTGATGCCGCGGACGACGCGCAGCGCTTCCCCGGTCACGATCCGCTCGCCCGGCCGGTAGTAGAGCCGGTGCGGACCTTCGGACAGGATCGCCACTGCCCAGTGGTCGTTGAACGCGATGCCCGTCGTGTTGATGATCGCGTTGGACGGGTGCTGCACGTCGCGGTCGGTGTCCCACCCGTTCTTGACCGCTGATTTGGGTGCGGCCGTGGCGAGCCCGAACGCGTTCGGCTCGCCGGCCGCGCTGACCTGCTTGTAGGCGTGCATGGCCTTGAGCAACCAGGGCCACACGGCGTGGTCGTTGTGGACGGCGTCGTAGAAGCGCACCATGCCCCGCGCGGTGATCTGGGTACTGCCCCAGATGCCGTGCATCGTCGGCGGCGCCCCGATGCCGGCCAGGTGGTAGTGCGTCTCGATCCACGGCAGCAGGTGGTCGCGTCCGACGCGCGGGTAGAGATCCCAGGCGGCCTGGTTGTCCGAACGCGTGATCATCGACCACGCCTTCTTCGCGACCGTCCCGTGCATCTGGCCGGTTGCCAGCAACCGCGTCGCGATCATGGTCTTCACCACGGACGCGCTCGCGAACCGCTGCCGCGCAGCACCTGCCTGCCAGATCTCGCCGGTCGTCAGATTGAGCACCGCTATGCCGGTGCGCATCGCGTTGGCGGCGGCATAGCGCTGCGCGACATCGAGACCGCGTTGAATGTGTGCCGGGGTGGTGGCGGCCGTGGCGGCCGGAGCCACCGAAACGGTCGCTGGAACGAGCAGGACGGCCCCGAGCAGCGCCGCTGTCGCCAATCGCCTGATCACGCCCGGTATTGTGTCTCATCGCAAGCCGCTGCGGGCGTAGCTCAATGGTAGAGCCTCAGTCTTCCAAACTGATTACGCGAGTTCGATTCTCGTCGCCCGCTCCACCCAGCCAGGTACTACGCGAACGACTACGCGAACAACTGCGCGAACGACTACGCGGACGGGTCGATTGGTTCGTCGTCTGCGCTGTTGCCGATTGCTGGACGGTCTTTCTTGTCGGTGCCCACGTTTGCGCGCAGCGTGTCGAAGATTGCGAGGCCCTGCCCGACGAGGCCGGAAACCACTTCGGACAACCCGTCCGACCCGTTGAGCAGAGTGACGTTCGCGTTCGCGAGGCCGCCGGCGGCTTTCTCGACTATGAGTGGCAGCTGCTCAATCAACATCTGGTCGAGTGCGACTCGGTTGCTCGACGCTGCGGCTGCTGCCTGGATCTGGGTGCGTTCGGCGTCTGCCTTGGCGAGGATTCGCACCCGCTCTGCCTCTGCCTCTGCGGGGCGGACGACCTCCGACACCAGCTGTTGCTGCCGAAGTTCGGCCTGGCGTTGCGCGAGACGAGTCTGTTCGTCGATGACCTCCTGCTGCGCCTGGGCCTGGGCGAGCGGGCCGGCCTGCGACGCTTTCTGCTCGGCCGCCTGGGTCTCGGCGAGGTAGCCCGCGCGGGTGACGGCTGTGTCACGTTCGTACTCGGCCTGCATCCGAAGCGACTGCTGCTGCGCCTCGGCGGCGGCCTGATCCGCGGCAGCCTGAGCGATCTGCGCCTTCTGCTGGATCGCAGCGTTGTGTGGCGCAGCCATGGCCTTGATGTAGCCGAGCCCGCCGTCGTCGATGGACTGGATCTGGAGGGCGTCGACGATGAGGCCGATCTTGGCCATCTCCTCTTTGGACCCGTCGAGCACCTCGGTCGCCAGCTTCTGCCGCTCCGTGATGATTTCTTCGACCGTCATGGACCCGATGATCGACCGCAGATGGCCCGCGAAGATGCGTCCGGTCAGTGTCGACATCTGGTTCTGGTCGGACAGGAACCGCTGCGCTGCGTTGACGATCGACTCCTGATCGTTACCGATCTTGGCCGCGATGACCGCCGTCACCGACAGTGCGATGCCTTGCTTCGTCACGCAGGGTTCGTTCACCTCGGCCTCGAACATCGACAGAGTGAGGAACGCGTACTTGCGGACGAACGGCGCCACGAAAGCACCGTGGCCGGTGACGACACGAAACGGGGCGTCACCCCTGGACCTCCCGCCCGAGACGAGCATCGCCTGGTCAGGTGCAGGAACGTGGTACCCGAACACTTCTCTCTTGTCTCCTTATTGATGACGGCGGTTCACAGTTCGAGCAAGGATTCGACCGGATCAGCCCACGGAAGCACGACCACCGTCCGCGGTCCCAGCGTTTGCACGACGATGACCGGCTGACCCTTCTCCAGCGGCTCCGCGGACCGGGCGATAAACGTCTCAGTCCCACCACGAATCCGGACTTCCACCTCGCCCGGCCCATCCGCGCCACGCGTGGGCGTGATGATCCGACCAGCGAGGCCGATAGGCGAACTATCCGGCGCCGTCACGCGGCACCAATGCCCGCCCAAATTGTGGTGATTGCCACGCGCGGATGCTACTCCCGCTGCCGTGGAGCCAACCGTGAACCACGACGCGATCGTGCGCGAAGCTGCGCGCTTCGCTGGACATCCGGTAGGGCCCGCTGCGGGTCGTGGTGCCCCGGGCGCGGCGCCGCGTACGAGCGGGGCGGCATGTCAGGTTAGGCCTTAGCGGCGCGCGCGGCAGCTAGTGCTTGGTCGGTTGCGACGACTTGACCGCACGGAGGATGAGAAAGCCGACGGCGAACACTGCTCCGGAGATTGCGAGGTCGCGGAGAATTTCCTGGAGGTATTGCCACCCGAGATGCCCGAGGATTCCCCAGCCAGTGGGTGCCTTCGGCGGTGGGTCTGATGTGTATCCGAGTCTGTAGCGCAGCGACCACAGACCAAGGCTGGATTGGTAGTCCTTGAACTCGCTGCCCGCTTCGCCGAACGCGAGGAACATCGTTCCGCCCACAGCCCACTGGCCGACCTTGTCGGCCCCCTCAGCCAGGTCGTGTGAATGGACTGCCCACGCGACGCCGACCACGATCGCGGCCGACACGCCAGCGATGAGCAGGGCAAACTCCACGATGCAAACGATCGCGACGAACTCTCGTGCCAGCAAGGACCCTGTCCGCAAGATCTCCGCATCGAACCCGGACCGAACCGATCACGGCTGCGGGGGGGACAACTGCCGTGATGTGTAGAGCCGCTGCGCGGCAGATTCGGTAACGGCGCTGCGCGGCATGTCCGATTTGCAACCCCAGATGGGAGGGGCGAGTCGAGCGTAGGAAAACCCCCGACGGTGCGCTCTGCATTCGCAGTAGTCAGCTACTCTTACCGTCGTGCCGAAACGGCGGCAGTAGGCAATAACCCGGGCCGAAGGCGCTGAGCGACAGAAAAGTGTGCAACGGGCCTTCGCACCCGCCGCGGCGTTCGAGTCGAAACGCTGGGTTACGGCGCGGATTCGTGGGATCGGGTGGGGGCGATGAGCGACAGCGGCATTGGCGAGGAACAACGGGTGGATCTCGGGGTCTCGTTGTTCATCCCTTATCGATACACCGAGGACCGAGTTTTCCAGGCTCTGCAGGATGCCGGGTTCGACGACTGGACTCTCGCCCAGTGTCGAGTGTTTCAACGCATCGCGCCGGCTGGTTCGCGCCTGACTGACTTGGCGGCTCAGGCGCAGATGAGCAAGCAGAGCGCGGGCGTGCTGGTCGATCAACTGGAACGCTTGGGCTATGTGCGCCGGGTCCCGGATCCTGCGGATGGCCGCGCCCGGGTGATCGTGATCGAGCGACGTGGCCGGCGGGCGGTCGAGGTAGCAACGGCCACGCTCGACGAGATCTACTCGGAGTGGAAGGCCTACCTGGGCACCCGCAACTTCGCCCTATTGCGCCAGATCCTGGATCAGCTCCGGGAGATCACCGACCCCTACGTGCGCTGATCCGGCCGCGCGGAACCGCTGTTCATCGATTCCCGATCGGTGCGGGCACTTAGGCCAGCGAGGTTCGTCACGCGTTGACATTAGTCAGAATAACTGACTAGAGTAGTCAACGTTCCTGACGATGCGCTGGCGGGCGACGGGGATCTCTTCGGCGGTGCCCAGACGCGCTGGTCCGTCGCCGCTGCCACTGACCAGAGTTGTTCACCGCAAGCGACGACCTCGTCAAGCTCATCGGCCGGCCAGCAACCACGGCGCACGAAGCGGTCCAGAACGCCTCAACGATCAAGGAGTCACGATGAACAGTTCCGGCCCCGGGGTTGACACCCAAGAGATGCTTCTGATCCACCGCGTCATCCGACGCGAGTTCGGTCAGCTGCCCCGACTGTTCCGCTCCGCGGCCAATGACCAGGCGCGATCCAAGGTCGTCGGCACGCACGCCCGGGAGATGTTGCGGTTCCTCCACACGCACCACACCGGCGAGGACGAGCTCCTCTTTCCCTTGCTGCGAAAACGAGCCGCGCTCGATCCGGAGCTGATGGACCGAATGGATGCCCAACACGCGCAGGTCGACAACGCCGTCGCGGCCATCAGCGCGGAGCTGCCGGCGTGGACGACAAGCGCGGACGCCGCCGCCGGCGAGCGGATGGCGGCCCTGATCGACGCCACCATGCCCACACTGCTCGATCACCTAGCAGAGGAAGAGCAGAAACTTCTTCCGATCGTCTCGGTCACGCTTACCCAAAGCGAATGGGACGCCCTGGGCAAGCACGGCATGAATGCGATCCCCCTCACCCGGCGACTGATCATCCTCGGCCACATCACCGAGGAAACCGACGACCTCGAACGCCACAAATTCCTGCAGGTCGTGCCGGCCCCAGCTCGTTGGGCCTACAAGCTGATCGGCCGCCGCCAATTCACTCGTGAAACCACCGCTCTCCGCGGCTGACTCAACTCTCGCGGCCTGACACCGCCGTCATCACGCACCACGGAACGCACAGAACGTAGCGAGCGTCCGTTTCGCAGCCGATGCGCCGCCCATCGCCCGGAAATCGTCGGACTACACGGATCGGCACAGGGGTGGCACGCGGCGTGTCCGCGCCGGTCGTCCGTCGCGCTCAGATTCACTGGTGACGAGCGCGGACCTTGGCGATGAGCCGCCCGATGATCCCCGGTCCGGAGCGCAGCCCGTGGGTCGTGCCCGGCAGCGGATTGCCCTCGCCGGGTGCATTTCCTTTCCAACCAGACGTGACTTCAAGTCGTCCGGGCATCCCAGGCTGCATAGGTGTCACCACCCTCTCGATGTTGACGGTAGACCCACCCGCGGTCGCGTCGATGGGAGCGCCGCGCGATCTACCTGCGATCGCGCGGAGTCACCGCGGTCGTTGCCATCGCAGCTCGTAGCGCCAGAACAACAGGCGTCGCACGTGCGCGTCCGGAAGCACAAGGGCGGCTTGCGCCCTGACCTGTCGCGTGGTGAGCACCGCGTCCTGCATCGGCATGACATGGACGCTCGATTCGTACACGTAGCGTCGTCGATCGGTCAGCGTCTGCTCGAGCCGAAACGCCGCCCCCAAGAGTCGGTGCCCCACGAGGCTCAACGCCTCGATGGGTAGATCGCGAGGGAGGTCGATCTTCGGCAGTGCCACGGCGATGAGCAGTCCGCCGGGTCGCAGAGTCTCGGCGAGGCGGGGCAGGACCTGGCTGAGGTCGAGGTGGTGCAAGACGCTGATGCTGGTGACGGCGTCGTAGTGCATGTGCGGCAGGTGCGCCTTGGTCACGTCCTCGACGCGCACAGTGACGTTGGGCGGGACGCGGTCGCGCGCGAGGGCGACCATGTGCGGTGCCCGGTCGATCGCGTCGACGTGACGCGCACGCTGCGCGAGGCGAGTTGCGAACGATCCAGCACCACACCCGACATCGAGCACCTTGTCCAGGCGCGCAGGCAGCGCCCGCAACAGCCGACCTTGGTACCACGCGTTGTGATCCCAATGGAGGTCCAGTGGCATCGGCCCAGCCTGCCATCCGCGGCCGAATACAGCCCTTCAGGCGACACGGACGCGTACTCGATCCATGGGCCTTCTCTCGACTCAGTCACGTCCTCATCGTGCCGAAGATCGGGCCTTTGATCACCGTTGAGCTGCTAGCGGCGTCGGGTGAGGACGCGGCGTAGCCGGGCGATGAGTCCTGAGTGCGCACTGGAGTTGGTGCGGCCGCTCGGACGTCCCCACGCGCCGCGGAGCTCTCGCGCGGGTTGCTGGGCGAGGACGGGATTCTGCCCGGCCGACGGCTCGGGCCCGTATGGTGTCGGGTTCATGATCACTCCTCACCGCGCGGTCGCTGATTTGCGGAATCAGCCGTACTTCTTGACGTCGGCCGCCTTGGCCTCGCCCCGCTTGGACAGCCCGTCGCTCGTCTCGGCCGGCTTCGGTTTCTTGGCTTGCTTGGGCTTGCGGACTTCTCGGCCGCCCTTGTTCTTTCCGGACATCGCGTCTCCCACGTCGTGAATCCTGTCCCCGTGGGCGCTCCTACCGCGGTCGTGAAGTAGACCGACCTTACGCTCGATCGCCACGCGGCGGCGTCACAATGCCGGCTGCAGATACGGGGCAGTGCGGCTTGCGGTGCTCCGCGCGACCTCGGCAGGTGATCCGGCGGCGACCACCCTGCCGCCCTCGTCACCGCCGCCCGGGCCGAGATCGATGACGTGGTCCGCTCCGGCGACGACGGCCATGTCGTGCTCGATCACGACAACGGTGTTGCCGGCGTCGACCAGCGGGTGCAGCAACGCCATCAATCGGTCGACGTCGGCCGGGTGCAGTCCGGTGGTCGGCTCGTCCAGCACGAACAGCGTGTGGCCCCGGCTCGACCGCTGCAGCTCGGTGGCCAGCTTGATGCGTTGCGCCTCGCCGCCGGAGAGCTCGGGCGCCGGTTGCCCGAGGGTCAGATAGCCGAGCCCCACCTTCCGCAGCGTGCCGATGCTCCGCGCGATTCCGGGGACGTCGGCGAAGAAGTCGGCTGCAGCGTCGACCGTCAATGCGAGGACGTCGGCGATCGACAGGCCGTGATAGCGCACCTCGAGTGTTTCCGGGTTGTAGCGCGCACCGCCGCACACCGGGCACGGCGAGTAGGTGCCGGGCAGGAACAACAGCTCGACGGCAACGGAGCCTTCCCCCTGGCACTTGTCGCACCGCCCGCCGTCGACGTTGAACGAGAACCGGCCGGCGCGGTAACCCCGCCGGCGGGCCTCATCGGTGTCGGCGAACAGCTTGCGCACGCCGTCGAACAACCCGGTGTAGGTGGCCAGGTTCGACCGTGGGGTGCGGCCGATCGGGCGCTGATCGACCTCGACGAGCCGGTCGATCGCCTCCAGCCCGGCGATGTGCTGTGCACCGTCGGCAATTGCGTCGTCGTCGAGTTCGGCGTCCGCATCGCCCTCGTCGGTGCGCGCGGCGCCGAGCCGGTCGCGGGCTGCGGCGGCGAGTACACCGGTGACCAGCGTCGTCTTCCCGGAGCCGGACACCCCGGTGACAGCCGTGAAGACTCCGAGCGGGACGTCGACATCGACGCCGATCAGGTTGTGGTGGGTCACGCCGCGCAGTTCGATCGTTCCGGTGCGGTGCCGCTGCCCGTGTGCTAGCTCGGCGTGGCCGTCGAGGTAGCGGGCGGTCACCGATTCCGTTGCCTGCGCAAGGCCGGAAGGTGGCCCGCTGTAGAGCACCCGACCGCCGTGCGTGCCCGCTCCCGGCCCGACATCGACAAGCCAGTCGGCGTGCCGCAGGACGTCGACCTCGTGCTCCACGACGAGCAACGAATTGCCCGCGCTCCGCAGCCGATCGAGCACGCCCAGCAGCGCCTGGGTGTCGGCCGGGTGCAGCCCCGCCGAGGGCTCGTCCAGCACATAGACGACGCCGAACAGCGTCGACCGCAGCGCGGTCGCCAGCCGCAGTCGTTGCAACTCACCGGATGACAAGGTGGGTGTCGCACGGTTCATGGCGAGATAGCCCAGCCCGAGTTCGCTCAGCGCGTCGATCCGCGCGAGCAGGTCGGCGACGATCACACGCGTCACCTCGCCCGAGCGTGCCTGCGTCAAACGCGCGGCGAGCGCGACGAGGGGCAACGCGGTGAGCTCGGCGATCCCGGCGCCGGCAACAGTGACCGCCAGGGCTTCGGGACGCAGCCCCGCCCCGCCGCACACGGGGCAGGCGCGCACCTCGACGTGCTGCAGCGCCTTCTTGCGCAGGGTGGCGCTCTGCGTCGTGGCGAGCGTGTGCAGAACGTAGCGTCGTGCGCTCTGGTAGGTGCCCTGGTACGGACGCTGGATGCGGTGTGCCTCGCGCTCGGCGTGCACCGTGACGACCGGCTGGTCGTCCGTGAACAGGATCCACTCGCGATCGGACTGCGACAGTTCGCGCCAGGGACGGTCGATGTCGTAACCGAGGGTCGCCAGGATGTCGCGGTAGTTCTTGCCCTGCCACGCGCCGGGCCAGGCTGCGATCGCGCGCTCGCGGATCGACAGGCCCGGGTCGGGCACGAGCGAGCTCTCGGTCACCTCGTGCACGCGCCCCAGGCCGTGGCAGCGGGGGCATGCGCCGGCCGGGGTGTTCGTCGAGAACGCATCCGAGTCGAGCCGCGGTGCGCCGGCCGGGTAGTCACCGGCGCGTGAGAACAGCATCCGCAGCGAGTTCGACAGCGCGGTGAGGGTGCCGACCGTCGAGCGGGCCTGCGGCGTGCCGCGCGACTGCTGCAGCGCGACCGCCGGTGGCAGGCCGGTGATCTCGGTGACGTCGGGCGCGGCCACCTGGTCGATGAGCCGCCGGGCGTACGGAGCCACCGACTCCAAGTAACGCGCCTGCGCCTCCGCGTAGATCGTCCCGAACGCCAACGACGACTTGCCCGATCCGGACACGCCGGTGACGACGACGAGCGCGTCCCGCGGAAGGTCGACATCGACGGCGCACAGGTTGTGCACCCGGGCGCCGCGCACGCGGATCATCGCGTGATCGGACACGGCCATCGGTCGATCCTCGCAGTTGTCCGAACGGACAGGTCGGGGCCGGTGGGATCGTTCGCGCCGACAGCAAGACCTCGACGGCGGGACCCTAGGGTCCGGGGACATGGCAACCTCGAAGCCGTCACGACCTGGCTCGACGCCAACTTCGCGCGCCAACTCACCGAACACGAGGTGCCGGGCGCGGCGAGCCGTACGGCGAATGCCTGGCCGAGTACCTGTTCACTCCGCTCGACCGCAGCACGCGGCCGCGGGCTCGCTGCCGTCCTGTGGTCGTTGCTCGCCGAGTGCGATGTCGGGGTCACCGAGCCGGAATCGCTCGGCCGATGTCGCGGGTACCGCGCTCGAAGGCGGTACGGGTGCCCGCGAAGCATTGAGCCGGCTCGGGGTCGAGCTGACGTGGGCGCTGCCGTGGCCGGCGTCTTCGTCCATCCGAACACGTTCCGGTATCGGCTGCGCCGCCTCGCCGAGGTGGGAGGCACGACCTGGCCGATCCCGAGGCTCGCTAGGCCGCGATGATCCAGCTACGAATCGTCATGTCTCCGCACGAGTGTCCCAGTCGGCCGCGGCGCAAGAACGGATTGGCCAGTCGTCTCCGGGGTGATCAGCGTCGGGCGGCGAGAGCTGTCAGCCGTGCTTGCTGCGTGGCGGGAGTCCCGCCTGTGCCATGCGCGTGTCCAGCAGCGCTTCGACCAGGCGACGTGACAAGGGACGGTCGACCGGGAAGTGCAGAGAGCCCTTGGTGGACTCGAAACCGGCGAGCTCGTCGGTGAGCTTGTCGAGGACGGATCCACTGTGCGGGAGGTAGCTCAGATGATTCTTGAACGCCGCGAACCCGGCGATCGCGACGCCATCGAGCTTGTATGCGGGCATCCCGTACGAGATGCATTCCTCGGCTTCGGGCACCACCTCCCGGATCGTTCGTCGGAGTTCTGCCAGCGTCGTCCGCTCGGGTTCCTCGAGCGAGGCGAGATAGGCGTCAACCGTTGCGTCCACCCTCGAATCGTCGCCGACCGTGAGCCCGAGCACCAGCACTCGGTGCCGCGCGACGCCGAGGTGGTCGCATACTCGAGGACGAGCTGCCAATGGGTGGAGGAGGCGTGATGCCGAAAACGATCAAGGGGAACGCCGCGCGAAAACCGCCCGAGCCCGCAGAAAGCCACTCCGACATCGATCAATGGTTCGGGCGTCTCATGCCGCACCTGCAGCCGATTCTCAGAGAATTGGACGAGGTGATCCGCGGCCTGGTCCCGGACCTGCACTTCGCCGTGAAGTGGAAGAGGGCCTACTACGGGCTGCCGGGACTTGGATGGATCATCGAGCTCGCGCCCTACGACGTCTCGGCGAACGTCGTCTTCTTCGGCGGCGCTGACTTCGACCCACCGCCGCCGCTCGGCACCACTGACCGCACCCGCTACGTCAAGGTCACGAACTCCGAGGACGTAGCGCGTCCGGACCTGCATGATTGGATCGAGCAGGCCGGACGCACCGCGGGATGGCAGTAGCAGTCAGTGCAGCTCCGACCGCATGCCGAAGCGGACGCCCTGGTCGTCAGCACACTCGACCCATCGGCCGAACCCCGGTGAGTCGTTGATCCCGCCGAGCACCTGGCCGCCCAGCGCGCGCACACGTTCGATCGAGGCCTCCAGATCGTCGACTGCGAAGAACACCTCGAAGTGGGCAGCGTCGTCGCCACCGTGGATGCCGATCGACAGCGTGTCGGTTTCGACCTGGCCCGGACCGGCTGGCTCCCACCCGAACAGCCCGCCGTAGAAGGTCTTTGCCGCCTGTACGTCGCGCACGCCGAGTTCGACGTATGTGGGTTGTCCTGTCATACCGGTAGTTCTACCCGCACGCGGCGCAGGCTGGTGAGATCAGTGGGTGAAGGCGACGAGCCGATCGATCAGCTGCCGTCGCTCTGCTGCGTGTCGATCGCCGGTGTGCATGCCGAGGATGATCTCGAAGCCCGGCACCCATGCGAATTCGGCGATGAGATTCTGCTTGGGCAGTATCGATTCGTCGAGGAACGCATCGGCGCCCCAGGAGGGCATGGCGATGATCGTGTGACCCGTCATCGGCGAGCCGTAGAGCCGCCGCGCGCCGGCGAGCGACCTGACCTCGAGCTCGGGCCGGGGGAAGCGCAGGTACACGACGCTGAGGGCACCGACGTCCGTCGCGCTCGTGGTGAATGCGCAGATCTGCTCGGTGCTTCCGTTGGCGGGCCCGTCGGCGTCGGCGATGGGTTCGCCGAGCAGGGACTCGATGGCGTGGGTGCCGGTAGGGCATCCGGGCGGGGCTGGAGCAGCGACGGACGGCGCAGACGCCGACGACGCCGGAGAACTGGGACGGACGGCGCCCGTCGAGGTCGAACAGGCGACGAGTGTGACTGCGAGGATGGCCGCCAGCGCACGGACCGTCATACGGCGCGCGCGGTCCAGGTGAAGCGACGAACATCCGGCAGCTCCCGCGCGATCGTGTGTGCGACGGCGCGGCCGACCGCGTCGGCGTCGGCGACAGTGGTCTCGGCGGCGATCCAACCGTCGACCTCGAGGCGCAGGGTGCGCCCTGTCCAGCGGGCACGAGCGTGGGCGTGGCGCACGCCGGGCACGTTCGCGGCCAGGCCTGCGGCGCCGACCGCAATCGCCCGGTTGGCGAGACGCCGTTCACCGGCATCGTCGACCAGGACGGGTAGGGGGAACGCAGTGGCAGGATCGCGCACACCGTCGGTCTTGTGCATGCGCCAAGCATCGCAAGCGCGCTGCATGAAGCGTCACCGGCCCGGTCGTGGCCCGAGCAGGTCCCAGCGGTTCCCCGCGACGTCGACGAACACGACGACCTGCCCGTACGGCTCCAGACGGGGCTGGGTGACGAACTCGACGCCCACGTCGAGCATGCGCGTGTAGCTCGCCTCGAAGTCCTCGACGCGCAGAAACAACCCGACGCGGCCGGCGAACTGGTTTCCGACGGCGGTGGTCTGGGTCTCGCCGTCGGCCTGCGCCAACGTAGTCGCGGGGCGTTCCGTCGCGTCGCAGTCATGCGGTCGTGACGCGGCAATGTGCTTGCCGGCGGATGAAAGCCTCGGCAGATGGTGATGGTCGACCCGGACGCCGATCTCGTCCGGTGCCTCATCCGTGAGCAGTTCCCGCGGTGGGCGCACGAACCGGTCGAGCCGGTCGGGCTGCAGGGAGCGGACAACCGTACGTTCCGTATCGGGGCAGACCTGTCGGCGCGGCTGCCGAGCGCGGCAGCCTATGCCGCGGCGGTGGCCAAGGAGCACCGGTGGCTACCGGTCCTCGGGAGGCAGTTGCCGGTGCCGATCCCGACGCCTGCGGCGCAGGGCCGTCCTGGGTGCGGATATCCGTGGCCGTGGTCGGTGTACCGGTGGCTGCCCGGCGAACCGGCTCGCGCCGGCCTGGTCGCCGACATGACGCGCTTCGCCGCCGAGGTGGCGCACTTCCTTCAGGCGTTGCGTCGGATCGATGCCACCGAGGGGCCGCTCGCCGGCGCTCACAGTTTCGGACGGGGCGCTCCGCTCGCTCAGTACGACGAGCAGACGCGAGCCCTTGCGCGTTCGTCGGCAGGACGTGTCGACGTCACCGCCGCGCTCGGCGTCTGGGACGCGGCGCTCGACGCAGGCCATGCCGGAAAGCCGACCTGGCTCCATGGCGACATGACCGGCAGCAATCTGCTGGTCGCCGGCGGCCGGCTGTCAGCCGTCCTCGACTTCGGCACGTGCGCGGTCGGCGACCCCGCGTGCGATCTCGTGTTCGGCTGGACGTTCTTGGACGGGGCGGCTCGCGCGACGTTCCTCGGGTCGGTGGCCACCGACACCGCCGAACGGGCCCGAGGCCGCGGCTGGGCGCTCTGGAAAGCGTTGCTGACGTTGGCGGAGGGAGCGCACACCGACGCTGCGGAACGACGCTATGGCTGGCGGTTCTCGGCCACAGACATCATCGAGGGACTGATCGCCGACGACCGCGGTTAGACGAGTTGTTCGGCAAGCGCGCGGTATCCCGGCAGCGGGTCGGCGCCGGACTCGGTGAGCAACTGCACAGGGACGTGGTCGGCACCGGCGTCGAGGTGCGCGCGGATTCGGCCGGCGACAGTCGCGGCGTCGCCGTGCGCGACCAGCGCATCGATCAGTGCGTCGCTGCCCGGGCTGGCCAGCTCGGCATCGCCCCAGCCGAGCCGGCGCAGGTTCGACGTGTAGTTGACGAGTCCGAGGTAGGGCTTATCGACGGCCGGACGACCGATGGCCCGGGCTCGCTCGGGATCGGTCTCGAGCACCACCTTCTGCTCGGGCGCCAGCAGCAGACCCGCGCCGAGCGCCTCACGGGCGATCTTGGTGTGCTCAGGAGGCACGAGGTACGGGTGGGCCCCCGCCGTGCGGTCGCGCGCGAGGCGTAGCACCTTGGGACCGAGCGCCGCGAGCGCGCGCTCGTCATGCGGGACGCCTTCGCCGTCCAGCACATCGAGGTAGTCGACCAACGCCTGGTAGGGGTGCTCGTAGTCCGAGGTGGCTTCGGGGTGCCCGGTGCCGATGCCGAGCAGGAACCGTCCGGGATGGTCGGCGACGATGCGCCGGTGCGCGGCAGCGATGCTGCGTGCGTCGTCCTTCCAGATGTTGACGATGCCGGTGGCCACGCTGATGCGCTCGGTCGCGTCGAGCAGCGCAGACACCGCGGCGAGGTCACCGCCGGGCGAACCGCCGAGCCAGATACCGCTGTAGCCGAGCTGTTCCAGTTCGTGCACGAGTTGCGGAGTCAGGTTCGACTCGTGGGCCCAAACCCCGAGCGTCCCGAATTGCGGTTGCACGCGTTGTCCTTCCGTCGGATCCCGGCACAACACCGATGTCGAACCGGACTGTTCCGATCAGGCAATACCTGGTATATATACTCGGTATATCCATCGAGCGGGGGTCGGCTGATGAGCGTGCGCCACGCATTGTTGGCGTTGCTGAGCGAGGGACCGAAGTACGGTCTGCAGCTTCGGCACGAATTCGAGCAGCGGACCGGCGAGGTGTGGCCGCTCAACGTCGGCCAGGTCTATACGACCTTGCAGCGCCTCGAGCGCGACGGGCTCATCGAATCGGACGACGAGTCCGAGGAACCCGGTCCGCAGAAGTCGTTCCGGCTCACGAGCGCTGGGTCCGCCGAGCTCGACACCTGGCTGCGCACGCCGTCCGAGATCGGCGCACCGCCGCGCGATGAGCTCGTCATCAAGGTGCTTGTCGCTATCGAGGTGCCCGGTGTGGATGTCGCTGAAGTCGTCCAGGCGCACCGGCGCCACGTCGTCCAGCGGATGCAGGAGTGGACGCGGATCAAGCGCGACGCCGACGACGACCTCAGCCTGGCCCTGGTGCTGGACGCCGAACTGTTCCGGCTCGATTCGGTGATCCGATGGCTCGACGCCGCAGATGCCCGGTTGCGACGCGCGGGGGTCGAGGCCAGGAAGGTTGCGAGCACGCCAACCGTCCCGTCCGCCGAGCGAGCGGCGAAGGTGCGGCGATGACCGCGCTGCGGCTGACCGAGATCAGCAAGGTGTACGGCAGCGGCACGACCCAGGTGCACGCCCTTCGTGGGATCGACCTCAGCGTCGAGCCGGGCGAACTCGTTGCAGTAATGGGGCCCAGTGGATCCGGCAAGAGCACGTTGCTCACCATTGCCGGCAGTCTCGAAGAACCGACCGGTGGTGAGGTCACCGTCGGCGACGTCTCACTGCGCAGCCTGTCACGTAGCCAGCGAGCGGCATTACGCCGTCGTGCCATCGGCTACGTCTTCCAGGACTTCAACCTGCTGGCCGGGCTGACTGCGGCCGAGAACGTGTCGTTGCCGCTGGAACTCGACGGGACGCCGGCGCGCGGCGCCAGGACCGCTGCGCTCGCCGCACTCGACCGGCTCGATCTGATCGATCGCGCCGAGGCGTTCCCCGATGAGCTGTCCGGCGGTGAACGCCAGCGCGTCGCGATCGCCCGTGCGGTGGTCGGGCAGCGGCACCTGCTGCTCGCCGACGAGCCTTCCGGCGCGCTGGACTCCGTCAACGGCGAAGCGGTCATGCGACTGGTGCGGCAATCGTGTCAGGGCGGCGTCGCAGGCGTGGTGGTGACTCACGATGCCCAGCTCGCGTCGTGGGCCGACCGGGTCGTCTTCCTGCGCGACGGACGGGTGGCCGATCAGACCGCACACGCCGACGGCCCCGAGTCACTGCTGGATGCGGACCGCGCCCGATGACGACGCTCGCGCCACCGGCGCCGCCCGAGACGCCCCGTTCGACGCGGCGGCGCGGGCCCGCGCGACGGGCGATCCGGCGGTGGGCGTGGCGGATGCTGCGCCGGGAGTGGCGCCAGCAGCTGCTCGTCCTGCTCCTGCTGGTCGTCGCGGTCGCGGCAACGACAATCGGGCTCGGGCTCGTCGTGAACCTGCAGAGCACCGACCGTGTGCTGTTCGGCACGGCAAACGCGCGGGTCGACATCGCGAACCCGGGCCCCGGCGGCGTCGCCCGCGATCTCGCCGACGCGCGGAGCCGGTTCGGAACGGTCGAGGCCATCGCGCACGAGGCAGTGCGCGTACCGGGGTCGATCACGCCCGTCGACCTCCGTGGGCAGGACCCGCACGGAACGTTCAGCGCTCCGACGGTGCACCTGGTGTCCGGCCAGTACCCGCAATCCACTCACGAAGCGGTAGTCACCCCGGCAGTCGCCACCACCTTCAACCTGAAGATCGGATCGGTTTGGAGCGTCGACGGACGCGGGCTACGCATCGTGGGCACCGTCGAGAACCCGGGCGACCTCCAGGAGGGGTTCGGGCTGGTGCTGCCCGCCACGATCACGGCGCCGTCCGGGCTGACGTTGCTCTTCGACTCGGACCCGAACGCGATCATCCGCTACCACCCGCCGGCCGGGTCGGTGCAGGGGATCAGCTCGTCCGGTGCGCTGTCGGCCCAGACACAACGCGACCAGGCATTGGCCGTCCTGCTCCTCGCCACGATCGGCATGACGTTCATCGGACTGCTCTCGGTCGCGGGCTTCACCGTCATGGCGCAACGGCGGTTACGCGCGCTCGGCATGATCGGGGCGATCGGCGCCACCGACCGACAGGTGCGTCGCGTGATGATGGCGAACGGCGCTGCAGTCGGCATCGTGGGCGCGAGCGCCGGGGTCGTCGTCGGCTTGGCCGTGTGGCTGGGGCTGACGCCGACGTTCGAGGGCGTCGTCGGGCATCGTTACGACGCGTTCGCGTTGCCGTGGTGGGCCGTGATCGCCGGTGCCGTCCTCGCTGTGCTCAGCTCGATCGCGGCGTCGTGGTGGCCGGCGCGCGCCGTCGCGAGGATTCCGATCGTGGCCGCGCTGTCGGGCCGACCGGCCCCGCCACAGCCGGCACACCGTTTCGCGTTGGTGGGCGCGTTCCTCGGGGCAGCAGGATTCGTCAGCCTCGTCCTGTCAGCCAGGCATGCGCCGGCTCTGATCATCGTGGGGATACTCGCCACGACAGCAGGAATGCTGCTGCTCGCGCCGCTGGGGATCCGAGCGGTCGCCGCTCTCGCGACCCGCGCGCCGGTTGCCGGTCGCCTGGCCCTGCGCGACCTCGCGCGCTATCAGGCGAGGTCGGGCGCCGCGTTGGCCGCGGCGAGTCTGGCCGTCGGGATCGCCGCGACGGTCACGGTGAGTGCTGCTGCGCAACAGACCAACGAGCGTGCACTGAGCGCGGGCAATCTCGCGTCCGACCAGATGATCGTCTGGCTCGCCGACCCGAACGATCAGAACGGCCCGCCGGTCTCGGTCGCGCCAACCGGCGGTCGGGCCGGCGCGCCCGCCGTGCCCAGCAGAGCACAGGTCCGGTCCGCGCACGCGGTGGCGACGGGGATCGCCGCCACGTTGGACGCAGCCCCCACGCTTGCGCTGGACGTGGCGATGGACCTCAACACGCAGGTGCCTGCGGGCTCTGCACCGGGCGCGGGACGGGTCAGCCTCGTCCGTCCGATCACCATCGACGGGCGGCACGGCTGGAGTCAGGCGACCGTCCCGTACGTGGCGACCCCCGCCCTGCTGGACCGCTACGGCATCGCGCCGGCGAGTGTGCACGCCGATATCCTCACCGTGCGGAACGACCTGGGAAGGACACAGCTCGGGTCGGGCTCAGCGGGCGAGTTCCGCGATGTCACAGTGCAGCACTCACCGCAACTCCCGGATTTCAGCTCGGCGCCGAGCACGCTCATCACCGTCCGAGCAATGCGCGACGGCCGCTACACCGCCGAGCCGGTCGGGTGGCTGCTGCAAGCACGAAGTGCATTGACGGGGGCGCAGATCACGACCGCCCGTGAGCGCGCTGCTGCCGCGGGCATCACGATCGAGACGCGCACCACCCCTGATCAACACCTGCAGCAGCTGCGCGACTACGCCACGCTGGCCGGCCTCCTCGTCGCCCTCGGCGTCCTCACCATGACGATAGGACTGATCCGAAGCGAGACGATGCAGGATCTCCGCACACTGACCGCGACCGGTGCCGGCAGTCGCACCCGTCGTGCCCTCCACGCTGCGAGCGCCGGTGCGCTGGGGCTGCTCGCGGGCATCCTCGGTACGGCCGGTGCCTACCTCGCCCTCATCGCGTGGCACTGGCACGAGGTCGGCTACCTCAGCCGACCGCCGTACCTCGATCTCGCGGCATTGACGGTGGGGCTTCCCGCGGTCGCCGCGGCCGGTGCATGGCTGTTCAGCCGTACGCCCACTGCGATCGCGCGCCGACCCCTCGATTGAGGACCCGTCAGTCGCCGATCAGTCCGACTTGCCGCGGACGATCGTCCACACCCACTGCCCGTAGGGCTGCCGCGAACCGGGTTCCACCATGTCCGAGCAATCGCTCTCGACGTCGTCGGCATAGACCTTGAACCAGTACAGCCCACACATCAGAGCAGCAACGACGATCAACATCCACATGAACGGACCCTTCGACACCTCAAACCCTACGCGCCGCGTGCCTTCGCGGACCTGAGCGCGCCCTGGCTCCGCTGCCGCTGAGAGCTGCGCGCCTGGCGGCGTTTGTCGATCTAGACTCCGCGGCGATGAGCACAGGTTGGGCCTCGGCAGCACTCGAACGTGCCTCACGGCTGCTGTCCCGACCGGCCGTACTCGGTGCGCTGGGCGTGCTGACGATCGCGTCGGTCGTTTACAGCCAGTTCGATCTCTACGGCAAGTTCTCGCGCGACTCGGCGATCTACGTCTACGGGGGGCAGCGGCTCACCCACGGCGTTCCGCCCTACGCGAGCGAGATGGATCCGAAGGGTCCGGTGTCGTCGATCCTGTGCGGGTTCGGCGTCGCAGTCGCGCGGCTGCTCGGACGCGACGACGTGCTTGTGGTCCGTGTCGAGTTCTGCGCGTTGGCGATTGTCAGCGTCCTGGGTCTGTATCTCCTCGTCCTCGAACTGTTCCGGTCGGTGACCGCCGGCTTCGTCGCCGGCGCGGTCTTCGTGTGGTTCAGGTGCTACGCGCATCAAGCATTGATCGGCCCGGAGGGTCATGAACCGGGCATCGTCTTCCTGATCTTCGCGATGTGGCTGTCGGTGCGCCGGCAGTGGTACCTCGCGGGCGCCGCCGCCTCTCTGGCGTTCTGCTCGTGGCAGCCCTTGTTCGCCTACCCGGTCTTCGTCGTGATCTGCGCTGCCGTGTGGTCGGACGGGCAACGCTTACGGTCGACGACCCGCGCACTCGCGGGCATCGTGACCCCGCTGCTCGCGCTTGTCGTCTACTACGCCGTCGGGGGATACCTGCGGTGGTTGTTCGAAGGGCTGTTCGTCTTTCCGCTGCTCTCGGTGCACCGCCACGCGACGTCGTTCGGTGAGCGGGCGACGTTCATCGTCCGCAACATCGACAACTCGTTCCAGAGCAGTGCGGTGTTCCTGTGGGCGGGTCTGGTGCTGCTGCTGGGCATGGCGGCGTGGACGGTGGTCGCCGCGCGTCCGCAATGGCGTGCCGTGCTGCTCTCGCCGATGATCCTGCTGATCGTCGGCACATTCGTCGTTCAGGCGGCATACGTGCTCTACGACTACATCGGCTGGACGCACGCGTTCCCGCTGTTGCCGTACTCGGCCATCGGATTCGGCGCGGCTACGTCCTTGCTGCTCGAACGGGTGTCCGCGCCGCGTGCCAAGCGGATTACGACCGCAACGCTCGTCACTGCCGTTGCGGTGACATCGATCGTCTATGCCGTCGCCTACTACATGCCGTCGTCGAACGACTCGCCGCTGCGCAGCGAGGAGGCGAGCGCATGCGCGATCCGCAAGACGCTGGTGCCGCGCACGCCGCTGTGGAGCCTCGGCGACCCGATCCCGCTCGTGCTGCTGCACCTGCGCAACCCTGACAACTATCCCTACGAAGGCAGCGGTCTCGACGTGTGGAAGGTGGAGCACACGAAGGGCGGCTTCCGCGGCTGGACCGGCGAGATCAAGGCGAGCGGTGCGTCGGTCGTGGTTCTCGACAGCTGGAAGGGCCCGTACCGGGGCCGGATGCGGTTCTGGCTCAGCCGGCACGGCTACCAGGCCGGCTACATCGGACCGTTCCGCGTCTACGTGACGAGCGCGGCGCGTGCCCGCATGGCCGCCGCCGCGATAGCGCTGGCCAAGGACGAGGGACTGTGGCCGCTCAAGACCGACGGCACCGTCTCCCGCGTCACGCATTGCACGACGGTCGCCGCCGGCTGAACAATCGCGGCCAGGAAGGCTTGTTGGCCGTACTAGGTTGCGACAATGACCGTGATCGATTGGCTGCTCGACTCGGATCCGGCGCTGCGCTGGCAGGTGATGCGCGATCTCACCGACGCACCGTCCGACGCCATCGACGCCGAACGCTCTCGGGTGACGACCGAGGGGTGGGGAGCGCATCTGCTCGCCCTGTGCGCCGATGACGGATGGGCAGGTGGGGCGTGCTTCCCGGCCGACTTTCGCGGTGACTTCTCGCAAGGTCAGCCGTGGACGTCGACCCTGCCCACTCTGACGCTCTCGCGCGACTTCGGCGTCGACCCGAATGCGCCCGTCGTGCGCGAGAAGGTCGCGCTGGTGCGTGACAACTGTCGTTGGGAGTACGACGGCTCGCCGTTCTTCGACGGCGAGGTCGAGCCATGCATCAATGGCCGGACGGTTGCGCTCGGCGCGTACTTCGGCGTCGGCGTCGATGGCATCGTCGCGCGGTTGCTCGACGAGCAACTCGACGACGGCGGCTGGAACTGCGAGGTCGAGAACGGGTCGGTGCGGTCGTCATTCGACACGACGATCTGCGTGCTCGAAGGTCTGCTCGAGTACGAGCGCGCCGCCGACGGGCGCGCACACATCGGGGTGGCTCGGCGGCGCGCTGAGCAGTACCTGCTCGACCGCGTGCTGATGCGGCGTTTGAGCACCGGGGACGTGGTCAAGCCCGAGTATCTGCAGTTCTCGTTCCCGACCTGGTGGCACTACGACGTGCTGCGCGGACTCGAGTACTTCCGTGCGACCTCAGCCGCGCCGGATCCGCGTCTGCGTGAAGCAGTGGGGCTGCTCCGGTCGAAGCAGCAACCGGGCGGAACGTGGCTGCTCGAGAACACCCACGCCGGTGCGGTGCACCTGGTGATGGACGACGGTGACGGCGCGCCGAGCCGGTGGAACACCTTGCGCGCGCTGCGCGTACTGGCTTGGTACGACAGCTGATTCGGACGAAATACAGCAAACCGTAGATCGGTGTAGTAGCCACCCTGTCGGTTCTTGCAGCTAGCAGGCGTGTGGAGCGGGTTCGGCGCGCGAAGCATGTATCACGCGCCGGCACGACTGGCTCTGTTTGGTCAACACCCCACACCGATCAATAGGAGATAGCAGTCATGAGCACGACCACCGTCACTCGCCCCGCCGCGAAGACCGCTCTTGGCGCGGGCGCCGAGATGAAGACGATCCACTCCGCCTTCCGCCGCGAGTTGCGCCTTGCGCCGGCACTGCTGCGCTCCGTCGAGCACGGCGACCGGTTGCGCGCCAACATCGTCGCGACCCACCTCGACCTCGTCGACAGGTTCCTGCACCATCACCACACGGTCGAGGACGACATGCTCTGGCCGAAGCTGCTCGAGCGTGTGCCCACTGAGATCGCGCCCATCGTCGAGCTGATGGAATCGCAGCATCATGTCGTGGCCGAGTTGCTGCTGCAGACCGTCGGAGAGCGTGCCGCGTGGCGCAAGGACGCCGACTCCGCCCGGGCCGAGCAGCTCGCCGCGATCTACACGCGTCTGCACGAAGCGTTGATCGAACACCTCGACGCCGAGGAACAGCACGTGATGCCGCTCGTCGAGTCGTGCATCACCAAGAAGGAGTGGGCAAAGATCGGGAAGGCTGCACAGCGCAGCACGCCGGTCAAAGACGCACCCCGCATGCTGGGGATGCTCGCCTACGACGGCGAGCCTGGGGTCATGCGCGAGATGCTCGGCGCGGTTCCGGGACCGATGCGCGGCGTCGTCCTGTCGATGGGACGTCGTGCGTACGCCAAACACGCGCAGCGCGTCTACGGCACGGCGACTCACTGATCACTGACCCGCGAGCCGCTCCAACACCGGGGTGAGCTCACCGAGCTCGCCCAACAGAATCGATGTAATGCCGAGTTCCTCGCGCGCCCGCAGGAACTTGTCGACGAGGCCGTCGACGCTCCCGATGAACAGATGCGGGGAGTCGACGGCCTCGTCATACGTGAGCTCGACTCCTGTGCGCCGGCGGATCGAATCAATGACACGACCGATTTCGCCACGGACGTCATCGGTGATCGTCGGCGCCCACCCCGACGGATAGATGTTGAACTCGAGCGAGTCAAATCGATCGCCGGCCGCTTCGCGGACCCACTCGATCTTCTCGCGGGTGCCGTCCCACGTGATCGAGTGCGCATCGAGCTTCGCACCTTTGCGGATGCGAGGTGCGAGACCGACGATGTCGGCCTCGCGTCCGGCAAGGGTCAACGTGCGACGCCCGCCGCCACCGATGAAGAACGGCGGATGCGGACGCTGAACAGGCGTCGGCACGCCGGTGTAGTCCGTGATCGTGTAATGCTCGCCGGCGAAGCTGAATGGCTCGGCGGCGAACATGCCTTTGAGGACGGTGATCGATTCCTCGAGGCGCGCTTGGCGCATCGGAGTGGGATCGAAGCTCAGACCGATCGCGTCGTACTCGGGCTTGTTCCAGCCGGCACCGATCGCAACATCGACTCGTCCGCCCGAAAGCACGTCGATGCTCGCGAGATCCTGCGCGAGCACAGCCGGGTGCCGCAGATCGTTGTTCAGCACGAACGCCGCGAGCCGGACGGACGACGTCGCCGCGGCCGCAGTCGCCAGCGCGACAACGGGCGAGAACTGGCCGAGTAGATGGTCGGGGATCACCAGGGCGTGATAGCCCATGTCCTCGGCGCGCTTTGCGCGCTTAGCAAGTTCGTCACCGCTTACGACTTCGTGGATGTCGGCGAGGAAGTGGAACGGACGCATGCGGTCAGTATTGCGGAGCGTGGGCGCAAAGATGGGCGTGCGGTGTTCGCCGAGGGCGAATCGTCATATATTTCCGCGGATTCTCGCCCACAGGGGGTAGCGTTCCTTCCTCGGAAGGTGTAATATCGAACACGTGAGCAGTTCGCAGGTGACCGGCACGGCAGTGCTGGATCGGCTGCGGGAGATCCAGCGGCAGAAGCAGGCGCTGGACGTCGAAGAGCTGGCGTTGATCGCGCAGGTCGAGGCCGAGTGTCTGGCCTATGACCTCGGCGCGAAGAACACCGCGGTGTTGTTGCGGCAAGTACTGAACATCGGCGCTCGTGATGCTGCGGGGCGGGTGAAGCTGGCGGCGGCGGTCATGCCGCGGCGCACCCTGACCGGCGAGCCGGTCGAGCCGGCCCATCCACAGACCGCGGCCGCGTTGGCCGAGGGCACGATCTCCACGCGAGCGGCGGCCACGATCATCACCGTGGCGGACAAGATCGAGCGACTTCGTCGTTGATGACGCCGGTCCGTTGTTCGAGACCCAGCTGCTCGACGTCGCCCGCGAACACGACCCGGACCTGCTCGGCCGGTTCGCCCACGGCCTGTATGCCCGCGGTCGACCAGGACGGCGCGTTTCGTGACCTCGAACGCGGCCCACCGCCGCCGGGAGGTGAGGCTGCACCGCCGCGCGGACGGGTCGGGCACGATCGCCGGCGAGCTCACCTGCGAGTCAGCGGAATACCTCGAGACCCTGTTCGACACCCTGGCCAAGCCGCACCAAGGACCCGACGGTGAGCGTGACCCGCGCACGCCCGGTCAGCGGCGCCACGATGCGCTGCTCGGCGGGTTCAAGATCCTGTACTCCTCAGGTTCGCTGCCCACTGCCAACGGCTGCGCCACCACCCTTGTGCTCACCGCAACCGTGGACGAGTTCGCCCACGGCACAGGTAGCGGCATCGTCCAGACCGCACACGGCTACACGATCCCGGCCGCGGTCGCCGACCGGTGGCTCGACCCGAAAGCCAAAGCCATCCTGGTGCTGCTGTCCAAGACCAAGACGATCGCGGCGTATTCGGAACAGCACAGACTGTTCACCGAACAACAACGACTCGCCATGTTCGCCCGAGACAAAGGCTGTAGTTACCCCGGCTGCGACGCCCCCCTGTCCTGGACCCAGGCTCATCACGTCACCGACTACGCCATCACCCGACGCACCCGCGTCGACGACGGCACCCTCATCTGCACCGCCAACCACGCCACCTTCGAACAAATGGGCTGGCACTCGGTCATGATCGACGACCTCCCCCACTGGATCCCACCAGCCTGGGTCGACCCCGACCAGCGACCACGCCGCAACACCATGCACGACACACCCGAACTACCCGCGTCTGACCCGCGGCTGACGCATGCCTTCCAGCGCAACCGCACCCACCAGCGAGGACTACCCGGCCTCTCACTAAGTTCGGACCGGACCGAACAACGCAACCCGACTCCCGCGCAACTCCCTTCGCTGCGCTCTTCGGTCTTTGTCTCTCACCTGTCAACGCGTTCTGTCAGTGGGTTGGCATCCGCGGTCCTGATGCGCGACGCCGACCGGGCGGCTCGGCGCGTACCGCTTTCGGCATACGGTCGGGACATGACAGCGGTGCTTGACCATCTCGTCTATGCGGTGCCCGACCTCGACGCCGGGGTGGCGGAATTCCAAGCGCGTACGGGTCTGAGTCCTGTTGCCGGCGGAAGCCATGCCGGTCGCGGCACGGCCAACTACCTCGTCGGACTCGGCACCGCATACCTCGAGATCATCGGCCCCGACCCCGGCCAACCGGGGCACGACGGGCCGCGGCCCTTCGGTGTCGCCGCCGACCGTCCGCCCGCATTGGCGACGTGGGCCGTGCGCAACGCGGACATCGACGCGGCCGTCGCCGAGGCGCGACGCGGCGGTTTCGATCCCGGCGCTGTCGTGGCGATGTCACGCACCACCACGACAGGCGAGCTACTCGAGTGGCGACTGACCGTCGCCGACGAGCCTGCCTTCGGCGGCCTCGTCCCGTTCCTCATCGACTGGGGCACGACCCCGCACCCGACGAGTCGCGCGTTGCCGCAAGCCGAGCTGACAACGTTCGACGCAACCCACCCCGAGCCGGACCGTTTGCGGGGAACGGTGGCGCTTCTCGGCGCAGATCTTGCCGTCGCGCGCGGAGCCGAAGCCGCGCTTCACGCGGTACTCCAGACACCGCGAGGTGAGCGAACGCTGTGACGAACCCCGTGGAAGCCGGCTGAAATCAGGGTCGCCCTCAGGGCAGGCACCGATGCTTCTTGGCAGTTGCTGCCGGATGATTCCGCCCATGATCGAAGCGCGGGGACTGACGAAGCGATACGGCGACAAGGCTGCGGTGCATGACCTGAGTTTCGAGGTCCGCGCAGGGACGGTGACAGGTTTCCTCGGGCCCAACGGCTCGGGCAAGTCGACGACGATGCGGCTGCTGCTCGGGCTCGACCGGCCGACAGCCGGCACAGCACTGATCAACGGCAAGCGCTATGTCGATCTGCCGGCACCGCTGCACGAGGTCGGCGCGCTGCTGGAGGCGCGCGCGGTCCACACCGGACGCTCGGCGCGCAACCACCTGCTCGCAATGGCAGCGACGCACAACATCGCGCGGCGTCGTGTCGACGAGATGATCGACCTCGTCGGCCTCCACGAGGTCGCCGGCAAACGGGTGGGCAAATTCTCGCTCGGAATGGGACAGCGGCTCGGCATCGCCGCCGCACTGCTCGGTGATCCGCAGGTACTGCTGCTGGACGAGCCGGTGAACGGTCTCGACCCCGAAGGCATCCGTTGGATCCGCAACCTCTTGAAGTCGCTCGCCGCCGAGGGGCGCACCGTTTTCGTGTCGTCGCACCTCATGAGCGAGATGGCAGTCACCGCCACCGAGGTGATCGTGGTCGGTCGCGGCCGGTTCATCACCTCAGGCAGCATCGCGGACGTCGTGCGCACGGCGACCACAGGCGCCGTACTCGTCCGCACCACGCAGGCCGACCGGCTGAGCGCACTCCTGTACCGGGACGGCTGCGAGATCGAGCGCTCGAACCCCGACGAGCTGATCGTCACCGGCACCGACAGCGCACAGATCGGTCTCGTCGCTGCGCGTGAGGCGATCCCCCTCGTCGAGCTGACCCCGCAACAGGCCACGCTGGAGGAGGCGTTCATGGAGATCACGCGCGATGCCGTCGAGTTCCACGGCACCACCGAGACCGCCGGAGCCACGCGATGACCGCCGCCATTCTGCCCACCGGGCGCGTCACGCAACTCGGCGTCGTCCGGTCGGAGTGGATCAAGTTCCGCTCGCTGCGCTCGAGCTGGATCAGCCTCGTCGTCATGGTGCTGATCGTCGACGGCCTCGGCACGCTCTTCAGCGCGCTGCATGCGAACCGCGTCGAGTCCGGCGCCGGCCCGAAGGCCCAATTCCAGTTCGATGCGACCGAGGTGAGCTTGCGCGGCGTGTTCCTCGCGCAACTGGCGATCGGAGTCCTCGGCGTACTTGTGATCACCGGCGAGTACGGCACGGGCATGATCCGATCTTCACTCGGAGCAGTGCCGCGACGGCAGCCCGTGCTGATCGCCAAGGCGCTGGTGTTCGCCCTGGTGACATTTGCGATCTCGCTGCCGACGACGTTCCTCGGTTTCGAGTTCGGCCAGCTTGCGCAAGCAAGCACCCACGCGCAGGCCGACCTGAGCACACCGGGCGCGGTGCGTGCGATCGTCGGCGGCGCGGTCTATTTGACCTTGATCGGCCTGCTCGCCGTCGGCATCGGGTTCATCGTGCGCAACACTGCCGGCGCACTGGCAACGCTGTTCGGTGTTGTGCTGGTCGCGCCTCTGCTGACGAACGCGCTGCCGGATCCGTACTCGACCGATGTTGCCAAGTTCCTGCCGCTGAACATCGGCGCACGAGTCACCGCTACCACTGAGTTCGACCCCAATTTGTTCGGCCCGTGGGTGGGAATCGCCATCCTCGCCGGGTACGCGGTCCTCGCGCTGGTGATCGGCGCGAGCGTGCTTGGTCGGCGCGACGCATAGTTCGCTCGACACACTTTGCCGTCGTCTCAGGGGTCACCCGGCACGATCACCTGATGGCCACGACCGCAGCAACGCCACGCACTCGCGTGGCGTTTGCCGCGTTGCCACTCGTCGCTGCCGTCACGAGCAGCGCGGTGTTCGTCGCACTGCAGGTGCCGGTGGGCGATCTCTGGGCGGCCAGAGCCCGTGAGTACGCCGCAGCTCAGGGCGTCGGGCTCGACTACTGGTTCGGCTGGTTCGGGGGCGCATCGCCTCCCGGTGCGTACTCGGTGATCGTCCCCTTCCTGTCCGCGCTGGTCGGCGCGGCGGTGCTGGGCGCGGCAGCGACGGTGACGATCACCCTCGTGTGCCCGGTCGCCGCCCGCGGAACTGCGCATCCACTGGCTGCAACGTGGGTCGCCACCGTCGCGGCAGGTTTCGATCTGTGGAGCGGACGGATCGCGTTCGCCGTCGGCAGCGCGTTCGCGTTGGCAGTGATCATCGCGATCCGGCGCGCGTGGTGGGCGGCAACGCTGCTCGCGTCGGCCGCCGTCGTCCTGGCCTCGCCCGTGGCGGGCGTGTTCCTGGCTATCGGTCTCACCGGCACCCTCTGGCTCCGCGGTGTGCACCGGATGCTCGCCTGCCTTGCCCTGGTCGCGACTGTTGTGACGCTCGGTGTCGTCGGCCTGCGCTACGGCTCCATCGGAGCGGAGCCTTTCGACTGGTCGACTGCCAACGCGCTCGTGCTCGCGCTGTGCGCGATGGCTGTCGCCAGACCGAGACCGTATGTCGCGGTCCCGGTGCTGATAACAGCGGCCGCCTGCATCGTGCTCGCGATCGTTCCGACAGCCCTCGGCGGAAACATCGATCGCATCGTGTGGATGTGGCTGCCGCCCGCGGTGGTCGCCACCGCGCGGCGGGCGGTCACGACCGCGGTGGCCTGTGTCGCGCTCGCGGTGTACGGAGGCATCTCGGTCACGTTGAGCGACCTCAGCACCGCCCTCGGTCCCGTGGCGGACACCGCGCAGTACGCATCGTTGCTCCGTCGCCTCGACACCGTCCCCGGGTTGGCCGAGTACCGGCTCGAGACGATTCCGGACGGCACACACGACGCGAGCGATCTGTTGTTGCCGCACGCGTTGCTCGCCCGCGGCTACGAGACGCAGGTCGACGGTGCGCTGAACGCGACGGTCAACGCGGCCACGCTGACTGCGGTGCAGTACCGCGCGTGGCTGGACTCGAACGCTGTGGGTTTCGTCCTGCTTCATCGGCGCGCGGTCTACGAGAACGCCGAGTACCAGTTGGTGTCCGCCGGGACGAGCTACCTGGCGCCGATCTGGGGGAACCAGCAGTGGGAGTTGTTCGCAGTGCAAGACGCGGTGCCGATCGCGGGACGTCCCGACCGGCTCGTCGACGCGGACCAGAGCGAACTCGTGATCGACGTCCCCCACCCGTCGACCGTGCCGCTGCGGGTGCGGTGGTCGTCGGCCCTCGAGGCGGACTCACCGCGAGGGGTGCGTGCGAGCGTCCTGCCGGACGGCCATGGTTGGTCGCTCCTGCGCGTGTCTGCGCAGGGCCGCGTCACCGTCGAAGGCTGAGTGGCGCTGGGCGGCGTTGAGCGGCGCGCGCCTGGGCGGCGTTGAGCGGCGCTGCCTCACACACCGAGCACGCGACGGACGAGGTGCAGCGCGATCGTCACCGAGCGGGCGCGCACGTCTGCTCGCGAGCCGGGCACGACCACCTTGCGCGCGAACGGTTCCTGGTCACTCGCCACGCAGAAGTGCACCAGCCCGACCGGCTTGTCGGCGGTCCCGCCGTCCGGACCGGCGATTCCGGTGATGCCCACGCCGATGTCTGCGCCGACCCGATCGCGCGCTCCCTGCGCGAGGGCGAGCGCGACCTCGGCGCTCACCGCGCCGACGCGCTCGATCAACTCGGCAGGCACTCCGGCGAGTTCGGTCTTCATCGCGTTCGAGTAGACGACCATGCCGCCGAGCAGGTACGCCGACGATCCGGGACGGTCAGTCAGGCGCGACGCCAGGCCGCCGGCGGTGCACGACTCCGCCGTCGCGATCGTGAGGCCACGCTCGAGCAGGGCGTCGGCGACAACCTCGTCGACCGTGCGTCCGTCCGTCGAGAACAGCTCGTCGGCGAAGTTCGCCGCCACGAGTTTCGCCAAGCCGTCGTACGCGTCCTGCGCCGCGGGTGCGAAGCGGGTGACGATCTCGAGTTCGCCGCCGCGCAGGCAGGTCGTGATCTCGAGGCCGGCGAAGTCGGCGTCGTGTTCGCGCATGATCGCGGCGAGCTCGGACTCCGGCACACCCCACAGCCGCATCGTGCGCTGCCGCAGCTCGTCGCGCGCACCGAGTGCGGCGTCGACCAGCGGGTCGGCGACCACGCGGTCCCACATGCCCTGCAACTCCGACGGAGGCCCCGGCAACACCACGACCGGTGGTCCGCCTTCGCCCTCCGGCGGCGGCACGATCAACCCCGGTGCCGTTCCGACGGGCTCGACGACCGTGGCTCCTGCCGGCACGAGCGCCTGCTTGCGGGTCGCTGCCGCCGTCGCCTCGGGGTTCGTCCGCCAGCCCCGTCCGGCCGACAGGCGCGCGACGATGTCGGCGATCCGCTGTTCCAGCGCTTCGTCCAATGCGGCCGGGCGGCGCTGGAAATCGGCGACGACTTCGGCGGTCAGATCGTCCGCAGTCGGCCCGAGACCGCCGGAAGTGATGATCAGAGCGACGCCGGAGTCCGCGTAGAAACGCAGCGCGGAGCGCAGGTCGTCAGGGCGGTCGCCGACCACGACGACGTTGGCGACGTCGACCCCGGCGACACGGAGTTGCTCGGCCAGCCATGGTCCGTTCCGGTCGCTGACCCGGCCGGTGAGCACCTCGGTGCCGGTGACGACGATCCCCGCTCGGCTGGCCACGCAGTTGATCCTAGGAGCGCCGCGATACGCCGACTCGCGGTCTGGGCAGATTCACGCTTAACTGTCTAGACGCCCGTCTGAAACTTGTTCTAGCCCGGAGGCTGCCCGTGCCACGCTCTCGCTGGATCGCGCTCACCGTTGCCGCGTTGACCACCGCAGGTCTGACGTCCGTCGTCGAAGGCGCTGCCGGACCGGCGAGCGCCGCCCCGACGCGCGCGGTGACCAGCCATGCCGCCCCGCCGTCGCATGCCTACCGCGCGAACGACTACGCCGACGGGCGGGCGATGAGCATCCTCCCGCCGGGCGAGAACGGCCTCGTCAATTCGGCCGACCTGATCCAGTTCGAGGCGAACGGCACGCGTCCGGCGAACAGCCAGGACCAGCTCGGCAAGTACGACAACCTGCTCTACGGCCACCACGGGCTGGCCGATTCGGGGCTGTCCAAGTACTACGACGACGAATCGTTCGGCGTGCGTCCCGGCGACATCACCCGCACCGAGACCCCGAACTCGGACGTCACGATCTACCGCGACAAGCACGACGTCCCGCACATCTACGGCAACACTGATCAGTCGGCTGCGTTCGGCGCGGGCTACGCCCAGGCCGAGGACCGCCTGTTCCTCATGGATGTGCTGCGCAACTACGGCGAGGGCACGCTCGCGCAGTTCCTCGGGTCGACCTGCGAGTTCGAGCAGATGGATCACGACGAGTTGCTCCTCGCCCCGTACACGAAGGCCCGCGCGATCGCGCAGGTGAACAACCTGCCAAAGGAGTACGGCAAGCAGGGTGCACTCGCCAAGTCGATGATCAATTCCTACGTCGACGGCGTGAACGCCTACATCACCGCGACACAGACGAATCCGCTGCTACTTCCCGCTGACTACGCGGCCGCGGTGAGCCCGCCAACCCCGTGGGGCGTGAACGACGTCGTCGCGATCGCCGGACTCATCGGCGGCATCTTCGGCAAGGGTGGCGGCAGCGAGATGGCCAACGCCCACCTGCTGCAGTACCTGCGGCACAAGCTCGGCTTCAAGGCCGGCACCTCCGCGTTCGCGCAGTTCCGCACCAGCAACGATCCGCTGGCTCCGACCACGTCCAGCAAGTCGTTCCCGTACGAGATCCCGGGCAAGATCCGCGAGAGTGCGCGCGCGCTGCCCGACTACGGCAAGCCGGTCACCGGCGGCCCGACGGACACGACCCAGAACTGCAGCCTCTCGGCGCCGAACGCGACTGCGATGTCCATCGTGCACGCACTCGACGCGATGCCGAAGCACATGAGCAACGCCCTGCTCGTGACGGCCAACCACACCGCCGCGCACCACCCGGTCGCCGTCTTCGGGCCGCAGGTGTCGTACTTCGCGCCGCAGATCCTCGCGCTCGAAGATCTGCACGCGCCGGGATACGCCGCCGAGGGTGCGTCGTTCCCGGGCACCGGCATCGTGGAGCTCGGCCGCGGCGAGGACTACGCATGGTCGGCGACCTCGGCAGGCAGCGACGTCATCGACACCCGCCTCGAGCGCATCTGCACGCCGGGCGGGGGCAAGCCCGCGGCACAGGGCACGAACTATCTGTACAAGGGCAAGTGCCGCGCGATGGTCACCGAGGACTATCAGGAGACTGCGTACCCGAAGCCCGGCGGCCAGGGTGCACCGACGACGATCGACCACGTCATCCACCGCACCGTGCACGGCGTCGTGCAGGGCTGGACGACCGCGCACGGCCATCCCGTCGCGGTCGTGCTGCAGCGCTCGACGTACAACCACGACGTCGACTCGGTGGTCGGCTTCCTCGGGTGGGGGCAGCCCGCGCTCACCCACAACGTGCACACGTGGATGCAGCAGGCGTCGCGCATCCTCTACACGTTCAACTGGTTCTACGTCGACAACCACGACATCGGGTACTACGTGAGCGGACGTGACCCGATCCGGCGCTCGTTCGTCGACCCGAGCCTCCCGCAATGGGGCACCGGCAGCGCCGAGTGGAAGGGCTTCCTCGGCACCTGGCAACACGTCCACGACGTGAACCCGCGCAAGGGCTACCTGATCAGCTGGAACAACAAGCCGGCCCCGCGCTTCGCCGCCGCCGACGACCAGTACGGCTACGGGCAGATCTACCGCTCGATCATGCTCGAGCGCCAGCTGAAGCATCAGTTCGCGCTGCACCACAACGCTGTCACGCGCGCCAATGTCGTCGACGCGATGGAGACCGCGGCGTCGCAGGACCTCGACGCAGTGACGGTGCTGCCGCTGCTGCTGAAGTTCATCGGCCGGCACCACGAACCTGCAGGTGTCCGCGCGATGCTGGCGCAGCTGCGGACGTGGATCGCGGCAGGCGGGCACCGCATCAAGGCGCGTCCGAGCAACACGCAGTACCTGCACCACGCAGCGGTGGCCATCGGCGACCAGCTGATGCCGAACCTGATCCGCGCGATCTTCGACCGTCTGCTCGCCGCGGGCGGGATCGGGACGCCTGGATCGACGGGCGGGGCGACTGCCGTCGGCTACAAGGCGTTGCCGATGCAGTTCGTGAACACCCCCAACTCGGGCGGTGCGCATCTGGGCAGTTCGTACGACGGAGGGTTCGAGGGGTACCTGATGTCCGTGCTCGAGCAGTTGCGCGGCGGGCACCCGCGCGACGGCTTCAAGAGCGGGCTGCGGTCGCACTTCTGCCGCGGCGGGTTGGGCACGTGCCGGGCCGCCGTCGACGCGGCGCTCGTGGCGACGTACAGACAGCTCGTCGCCGCGAACGGGAACCGCCATCGGGTCGGGACGTGGACCAACTCCTCCGACTCGAAGGCGGCCGGGCAGAAGATGCCGCGCTTCGACGCGATCGAGTTCCGCGCGTTGGGTGTCGTCGGTCAGCCGGCCGTCGACTGGCAGAACCGGCCCACCTTCCAGCAGGTGATCCAGTTCTATCGGCATCGTCCGCGGTAGGCCGGTCTGCGTAGACTGGCGGCGCGAAAGCGCCCGGGGTGTGGCGCAGTTTGGTAGCGCACTCGCTTTGGGAGCGAGGGGCCGTGGGTTCGAATCCCGCCACCCCGACCCGGATTTGCTGGCCTGTGGCGCCCTCGATCGATCGACGAGGGCGCCCGGCGCGGCTCAGATCTCACGAAGTCTCACGCTTCCCGGCGACTTTTCCGAGACTGGTCAAGTCGACGTCGTCCGCAACCGACAGCGTGCCCAGGCTCTGCGGTCGATGAAGTCGGCGCGATGCGAGACGACTCGAGTGCTCAGCGCAACCTGTCCGCAGATCCTCACGCCGTGAGCAGTCACGTCCAGGAGGTCCGAGGTTGTCGCCGCGTGGTCACGCGGTCGTTCCCGCTTCATGATCACGACACCCCCCAGAAGCGCCGCGAGAGCGTCGCGGCCCTGCTCGAGGTCCTTCGCCGACGGGTGCACGTAGCACCCGCTGCGCCATGCTGAGGTCGGCGTGACCGGCCCAGGCACTCACGATCGGCGCCGGGACGCCCGAGACAGACAGGTACGTCAGGCAGGCGTGCCTAGCGTCGTAGAGCCGCACCTTCCGCACGCCAGCGCGCGTCATCTGGCGGTACGCGGCGCGGCGGAGCTGGTCGGTCTTGAAGGGCACGCCGAGCTCGTCCACGAGGACGTACCCGCTCGCGGTGTACGCCTCGCCCGCCGCGAGCCGCTCAGCGGCCTGCGTTGCCTTGAGCGCGCGGAGCGCCGAGGCGACGACGCCGGGCAACGGCAGCACGCGATTGCCTGCATCAGTCTTCGGGCCCTTCTCGACCACGACGCCGCCCTGGTCGGTCCAGACCAGCGTGCGGACGTTCGCGATCGTCAGCGCTTCGGCGTCGAGGTCGACGTCCTCGGCCCACCGCAGGCCGCACACTTCCTCTGGCCGCATCCCGATCGCAGAGAGCAGCATCGGCGCGTGCAGCCGGTCACCGCCGAGAGATCCGAGGAACGTCCGCACCTCGGCCGGTGACCAGGGCGTGCGCTTGGTCTTGACCTGAGGTGGACACTTCACCGGCCCGGCGACGTTGTATGCGACCAGGCGCCGGTGCACCGCGTCGTCGAGTGCGGTCTTGAGCTTGCCGAGTGTGATCTGCACGGCGCGTGGCGACAGGGGAGTGCCGATCTGCCCGCCCCGCTTCCGGCCGCTGGTCAGCATCCAGTCGACGAGGTCCTCGACGTCGCGTGTGGTGAGCTTCTGCAGTGACTTCGCGCCGAGACGGTCGATCGCTGGCTGGATCCCGTGGCGGTAGGCGCTCTCGGTGTTGGCCGCCTTCCCGCGGACAGCTGAGCGCAGCCACTCGGTCAGGTACTCACCGACCGTGACCTTGCTCGGGCCGGCGAACGTGCCGCGGTCGACCTCGTTGAGGATGCGCGACAGTTCCTTCTCGGCGACGCGCTTGCCGTCGTACGTCTTCGTTATCTGGCGCCGTTTTCCGGACGTCGGGTCGGTGCCGATGTCGACGACGAACCGGTACCGCGTGCGGTCGCCGACATGGACGGGCTTGATCGTGGGACGCGCCATCTCATCTCTCCTCTTCCTTGACGTACCACTGGGCGTAATCCATAAACCCGCGGCCGAGCGCTAGGAACGCGTCACTGATCGGGTCCGGGCTAACGTGTGCGCGTGTCGGATGATTGTCGGGACCCATCGGATAGTTGATGCTGCCGGTCGGCATCCAACGCATAACTCGATCGAGCACCTCTTGATCCGAGTCGCGGGAGGACGCCTCGAGACGGAACATCGCGATATGCGCCTGCACCAGTGAGTCGATCGAGGTCATCAGATTTCGAAGTTCCGAGTGCAAGTGGCGGACGAGTTCGCGCGCTTCGGAGTCGAGCACGTCGCCCATTGGCAGAAGCATGTCGCCCGGATCGACGTCGAAGATCTGGCAGAAGCTCACCAGCTCGTCGACGGTGATTCGTCGCGGCGGGTCAGCCTTCTCGATCTTGTAGATAGCTGATGCCTGCATAGGGTTGCCCGCACGCGTCATGCGGGTCGCGAGACCCTCATAGGTCCATCCGCGCTTCTCGCGTTCGAACCTGATGCGCGCCGCGACGTTCCGCTCGTTGGCGAGCGAACGCAACGGGTTTACCTTCGGCATTGCGCCTCCGTTTCCATCTTCGGATATGACCGTATCTGGATTGGATAGACAACGCAAGACTCTAGCGCGCACCATCTTCAGTGACGGACGTTCCACGATTGGGGCGGCGACTTTGGAGGCGCGACCTATGACCGTTGCTCAGGGCGAGATCGAATTCGATGGTCGGACGCCGGTGGCGACCCTCGACGAGATTCGTAGGTGGCCAGCGACTGTAGGCGTTCCACAGGCGAGCGAACAGGCACTCGGGCTGAGCCGAAGCTGGGGCTATGCCCTCGTCGCTGCCGGCGAGTTCCCCGCGCGAACGATCAAGATTCGCGGGCGGACGCGCGTGGTGACCGCGTCGCTCATCCGGTTGCTCGAGGGCGGCGAGCCGTGAGCCCGCCGAGGGAACGAGAAAGCCGCCCGGGTGGTGACCGGGCGGCTTTCTCCAAGATTGCCGACCTCGACGCCGACTCGAAGCATCGTAACCGCCTCGCGCGATCCGTCCTCGCTCACGCGACGCCGCCGACCGCCATGGTCGCCATCGATCCCGCATTGCTCGCACTCCAAGGAGCCAGCCTCGAAGACCTCCTCGAACTGATGGACATGGCGTCATGAATCGGCGCGATGCGATTCTCGATGAGCTCTTGCGCTGTCCTCCGGAGTCGATGCAATGGGCGGCTCTCGGCTATGCGCTGGCACAAGAGGATCACGACGCATTCCGCGATGGCTATCGAGCCGCAGAGCGCGACATGGAGCGTGCCTGGGCCGCCGCGGCGAGGCCGGTACGACGGGTGCTCGCGCAGCCGACACAAGCCGAGCTCACGGTTCGGCGGGGTGCTGCGTGAAGCGCACCCGCGAGCGCAACGTCGCCGTCGTTCGCGTGCTTAGCGACCGCACAACCGAAGCCGAGGGAACACAGGTGCTCACCGCCCTGCAGACCCTCGGCGTGCGCTACATGCGCGCTGTAGGGGGCGGTGCCTGGTGGTTCCCCGGTCGTCACACAGACGACGTGTGCGCGTTCCTCGAGGAGCGCGGCGTACGGATCGAGGCGACCCTGTGACGCGCGACGTCCACGAGATCCTCGGCGAGCTCGTCGACCAGGTCGTCCCCGGTGGGTGCGACAACTGCGACGCCGAACAGGTCGTCGAACGCGACCCCGTTGAGCCGCGCATCTATCACCTCAAGGTGCGGCACGACGACGACTGCCCGGCGTATCGGCGCATGCGAGCGGCGGGGCACGCACAATGACCGTTCTCAGTGATCCGTACGCCGACGTTCCGCCGCCGGCCGGACCGACCGACAACGAGCGGATGTCGCTCGACGCTCAGGTCGCGGCCGAGGTGATTCGGCAGCGAGTTCGAGCGGCTGCCGGCGAGATCCTCGCGAGCGAGCGGGCCGATTCGGCTGAACTACCGTCGCCCGTTCGCCTCGACAAGTTCCTCGCGCAGCCTGATCCGGCCGTGTTGATGCGCGTCGAAGGACTGCTCCCGATCGGCGGTCGGATTCTGTTCACCGCTGCGGCGAAGGGCGGGAAGTCGACCGCCCGCAACGGTCTGATCGAGTCCCTCGTCGACGGACGCCCATTCCTCGGTCAGTTTGACGTGCGCCCAGTTCAACGTCTTGTGCTGGTAGAGAACGAACTGCACGACTCTATGCAGCGACGATGGTTCCGCGAGCTGGGGATCGAACACACCGAGCGCGTCGAGATCATCAGCCTACGCGGACGCGTCGGGACCTTCGACATCCTGAACGACGCCACGCGCGCGCGCTGGGCCAAATTGATCGGGCCCGCCGACGTCCTCATCCTTGACTGCCTGCGACCCGTTCTCGACGCGCTCGGTCTCGACGAGAGCCGCGACGCCGGCAAGTTCGTCGTCGCATTCGACGCGCTCCTCGCCGAGGCAGGCATCGGCGAGGCCGTCGTCATCCATCACATGGGCCACGGCGCAGAACGATCCCGCGGCGACTCACGCTTACGCGACTGGCCCGACGCCGAGTGGCGCATCGTCCGCGAACGCGGAGACGACACGGACGACATCAACCCCGACGCTCGCCGCTACTTCGCCGCCTACGGACGCGATGTCAACGTGCCAGAGGGACTGCTCGAGTACGACTCCAGCACCCGAGGTCTACGCCTCGCCGGCGGAAGCCGTCGCGACGCCCGCACCAACGAAGCCCGGGCGGCCGTGCTCGCGCTCCTCAACGAACACCCCGAAGGCCTCAGCGGACGAGCGGTGGAGGAGCACCTCCGCAACACCGACCACAGCCAGAAAGCGATCCGTGAGGCACTCCGTCAAGCCGACCGCTCCGGCCTACTCAAGGTCATCGACGGACCCAACCGAAGCCGAATCCACCACCTCACCGCCGAAGGAGCAGCCAGTGCGTCACAGTGCGTCGCTAGTGCGTCAACGCACTCGGTGTGAGTGCGTCAGTGCGTCTATAAGAGACGCACTCACACACACTGCATCCAAAGCCAGCTCCAGTGCGTCGATCGACGCACACGACCGATTCGCGACAAAGACGCCTCGTCGCTTGATCGACGGGACGACGGGACGGTCAGCCGAGGCTGAGAAAGCAGCCGACGTAGCCCGAGACGATCCCGGCGAACAGCAGGGCGATCGATCGGCGGCCAGGCAGTTGCTGGCGGCGGATGTCGCCGAGCGCGACGTTCACGCTCATGAGGTCGGCGTAGGTGGCCGGCTTCTGTCCCTGCACAGCGGCGGCAGTGAGCGCCCGGCGTGCGTCGCGAACGACGAGGGCTGCGCCGACGAGTTCCGCGACGAGACCGATGGAGTAGGCGATTGCCGCGAGAAGTTTCATTGCGGAATCGTCGCATCGGCTGCGGTTCCTTCATTCGTCCGTGTAGCGAGTGACGTTGCTACACGGCCCGTTATCGCTGGCGCGTGTCCGGTCGTGTCACCCACATCTCACGGGATCTCGGCGTGACGCAGCACGCTGAAGAGCAGCCGCCGACAGAGCTTCCTACGACCGATTGCACGATCTGCCGGCACCCTCAGGCGGCCGATATCGACGCGGGACTGCTCGGCGGGACGCCTATCCGGACCGTGGCTGGGACGTATGGGCTGTCCCGCAGCGCGGTGGGGCGTCATCGCGTGAACCACCTCTCCGCGGAGGCGATCACCGACCCGCCGCAGACCGAGGATGTCCGCCCGCTTCAGATCATCGACGTTCACAAGGCGCTGACGGCGCTCGCTGACCGGCTCGAGAAGGTGGTCGAGCAGGCCGCTCGCACCCGCAAGGCCACCGCGGCGGTGGGCGCGACGCGTGAGCTCCGGCAGACGTTGCAGGCGATCGCCGAGGTCCAGGCGAATGACAAGTTCCAGCTCGCCGCCTCGGCCGAGCGTCTGTCGGCACTGCTGGACCAGCAGATGGCGAGCTGGGTCGCCCAACTGATCGACTTTGTGGCGGGTGAGATCAACCCGGAGTTGCGTGGCGCCTGGCGCGACGGGGGACGGACTGGTGAGGGATGGACTGGCCCCGGCGACGTAGCGCGCATTGCGGGCCATCTGATGGCTGAGGTGCTTCGCAGAGGCGCGTTGGGTGAGTCGGCACGCGTGCTCTTCGGCGACATCGACACGAGCGAGGCGCGTGCCTACCGGGAGGGTGTCGCGCTCAAGGCGGCGGAGCGGATGGAGGCCGAGGTGCAACGCCGTGTCGAGGCTGAGTTGCGGCGTCGTGAGAACCAGGCACGGCCGGCGATTGAGGCGCGCGAGGTACGGGCGATTGAAGGGGGGCCGGCGTGGACGGCCTGAGCGATGGGAATGCGTTCACGGCCCGGGAGCTTTCGGTGGGTGGTTTCACTGTTGCCCGGATCGCGGAGGTTCTCGACGTGAGTGAGGGGGTCGACGACGCGACCGAATGGGACGCCGTGCGGATCCGGCGCGGCTAGGACAGAGCGCTGAGGAGGTGCGCATGCGGTGGGTACTGCGGCGAGATCCACCTCGAGCCCGACTGCACGGCCTCAAGCAGTGCCGCGCGCATGAGGTGAGGTCCGGCGACGGCAAACGGCGTGTGACACTGCGCTGGTGAGCGCACCGTCACGCCGCCCGTTCTGGGCATCGCTGGGGTTCTGGCTGTTGCTGGCCTTCCTCGCCGCCGGCGCAGCCGCCGCCGTCCGGTCGTCGGGCGGCCGGGCAGCGCTGCTGGTGCTCGCCGGGCTGCTCGCTCTCGCCGCGCTGATCGTCGGCGTGCTCGAGCGCCGGCGCACCTGCCCGCACTGCCGGCGCATGGTGCACCGGGATGCCACTGTCTGCTCGCACTGCCAGCGCGAGCTCGTCCGGAGGGGCACCTAACGCAAGAAAGACCCTCCGCGTCGTCCCCGGCAGAATTCTGCGTCCCCCTGACCTGTCGGGTTCTGCCGCCATCACGAGACGCAGGCTGCCTACGAAGACTCCATAGGTGACGTCCCTGCCCGTCCACTGCCCGCCGACGAACTGACGAATGCTCTGAACGTCTGGCGTTTGCAGCTGCTGTGTTCTTGATGTGCCGAATGCCTGCCCGGCCGGTTGCAGATACGCCGTCCGTACTGCTGGGCGGAACGCGCCCACGCGATTTCGGGCTGCGTACGCGAGCGCGCGCGCTCATGGGATCCGGTCGTTTGATCTGGACCGTTTACACGCCTTGCCTGCTGGAACGAGACGCTCTATGTGAGAACAAGGGCCGCGCGATGTCAGCGGCAGATCCGGTCGTTTCCCGAGCACGATGGCAGGCTTGAGGAATGTCACGAGATGACGACGCCGACCAACTGCTCGACGAGGTGGCGATGATTGTGGCCCCGTTGACGATCGCACTGCGCCGTGACGGTGGCCGAATCGTGGCTGAGTTGGCGCGGGCAGACGGAACGAATCATGTGGCCGAACTATGCCGATGGTCCGACCGAGGTTCTGGCTACGTTGGCTGCCGAACAGCGATTCCTGGTCGAGGATCGCGGACTCGGGGCTGTAGCGGGTGCGACGTATCTCAACAAGTCCCGTGAGCGGCTACGCCGGTGGCAGGACCATCCGTAACGCACCTACAGCGGCAGTGAGCCGTAACGCTCTGTCCTCATGTCTGCGACAGATCCGGTAGGGGCGATGCGCGGTAGATCCGGTTGCTTGTGCCGTCGGTCCCCGGGCCTATGGCCGGGCGTAACGAGAGTTATCGCCGGTACAAAAGCCGGGTGTCGGGTAGCGCGTTCGGTTGGGTGGCGCTCACCGCAACGTCGCAAACGCGGGTCGAACCTGGCGCCGTGACCACGGTGACCCACTGCGTATTACCAGTGCCGTGCGGCGGCGGCGCGCCGAAGGAGATGGGGAACGTTCCTTTGATCCTGACAAGGACAAGCCGCTGAACCTCGCATACGTGCGCTCGTTCGAGCCAGTGGCCAGCAACCGCAGCTTTGTGCGAGGTGGCCGCTGCGGTTACTACGAGGACCTCCTTGGGCCAGCGCGGCTGCATCGGCAGCCGCCGCACGAGCCTATTAGCTTCGGTATGCGCGACCTGGATTGCGGCGTGTACCTCCGCAGGCGTCAGAGCCGTGGTCGAAATCCGCAGGGCTGTGCGCATCGCTAGTGCAACCGACCAGCACCGACGCACACAGCGTGAGCGTCACGACCGCGATCTTCATGGCCTGTAGACGCTACAACCGGCGGAAGACGTTCCGGGCGCTCATCGGCGGATCCGATCCGGTTACTTGATCTAGAGCGTTTACACGCCCTTGGCTGTCGGCAGGAGACACCTTGTGTTGGAACAAGACACGTGCGATGTCAGCGGCAGATCCGGTTGGGCCGCTGCGCGGCAGATCCGTGCGCGCACAGCGACGTTTGCGGTGATTGGCGATCTGCAGGCGGCTATCGTTGCCACTCCGAGGAGGGACGACGTGAACGATGAGTCCATGGCGGACGGCGGGCCTGGCGACGTTGGCCGGAGCAGTGCCGGCTACCGGGGTGTCGACGGCTCCGGTGATCCCACCAGGAGGATTTCGCCGGAAGACGCCGCGAGAGGGCCGAGCTGGAACAGCTTGGAGAACAGGCAAGTCAGGTAGCCGCCACGCTTCCCGGGCTCACCCTGCAGAGGGCTGCGGCCGTGGTGGCGCGCACGCCCGCGCTGCATATCAGGTTTATCGAGGAGGGCGAGCGCGCGACCGAAGAGTATGGGTACGGCCGAATCACTGCCTTTACTCGTGATGGCGTGGTGACCGAGGCGTCGGCGTGGTGAACGTTCAATTCCTACTGTGGCGCGGTGGCCTAGCTGGGAAGCAAGTCTCGCGCGGCGCGAGTCAAGCGCGTGGCGCGCTCACCGCGGCAGCCGATAGAGCCGCTGTGCGGCAGATCCGGTAGACGTTCGAGGTCGAGCGTCATGCTGAGCCGTGCTTCTGGTTGCGCTGAGCTCAACCCGTGGCTGTGAAGACGGTTGGGCGACCGGTGCTGGCGTTGTACATGGCGACGAATGTTCCAGCGCAGTCGCCGAGAGTGGTGTGTGCCGGAATGCCTTCGATCAGCCACGTGGGCACGTTGCGGTAGACCAGCCTGGTTGAGCCGTTGCGCGTCACTTCGGTCGTCGTGTGCGCGGTGTACCGGCCGAACGTGATGCTCCACGTAATCGGGCCACGCGGGCCGCCGCCGGACTGGCCAACGTAGCTTCGCCACACAGCTGCTGCGGACACCTTCGGGTCGACGCTGCTCGGTTCGGGGAACAGGTGGCCTTCATCGCCGGGGATCGAGCGTGGGGCTCCAAGACGCGTCGGGTGTGGCATGGCCAGCGGTATCGGGTTCGGCGCGGGGCACTGCCCGAGCACGGACGTGTTCGGGGTGTGAGGCAGGTACGCGATCGAGGCGATGATGGCGCGTTCGATGTTGCGGTGAGAGCCAATGCCGATGGTGATCTGCACCTGGTGGAACCAGACGGTGACCGCGGATCGCGCCATGCTGCTCACGTAGGCGTGTTGTCCGTTGGGCAACGTTCTCAGTTTTTCGCCGTGTGGCGGTCCGCCGGGCTGCATCCAGATGCCGTCTGCCGGTGGCATCGGCCTTCCGGTAAGTGGGCAGCCCGGCCATCCGTGATAGGTGGGCCCGAGGAAGGCTCGCTCGGACTGGCCGTCGAACACTGATGAGCACCCATGGAAGGCATTTGCGCACGTCGACGATCGGCCATGTCGACGGGATGGTGACCTCAACGCCGCGGTACGTGATCGTTTTCATCGTCACGCGTGGACGCTGATTCACCGCCGATGCCGAAGACCGCGGCGTGAGGCTGCCGGTCGGCAACGCCGAGGTATGAGCACGGCTGTGCTCCACGGCGGCGATCCCGACCGCGGCCAGTGCGACGGTGCCGGACGCGGCGAGCGCGAGGGCAACACGACGAGCGCGTGGGGTCGGTCTGTCCACGGCTACCCGCGCGGCGACCTCGTCGAAGTCCAAGTCCCGCGGGGGGTGCGGGATCGCCTCGTTCAGCATCTCGCGCAGCCACGTGTCTTGCTCGCTCATCGGTGCGCCTCCTCCGGTCCCAGTCCTGCCAAGCCAGGCATCTCGCGCAGCGCCCGAAGCGCTCTCGCCGCGGTGCTCTTCACGGTTCCGATGCTGCAGCCCAGCGCCTCGGCGACCTGACGCTCCGTGAGGTCGTCGAAATAGCGAAGTGCGATGACCGCCCGCTGCCTCGGCGCCAACCCCCGTAGTGCGACCAGCAACGCCTGCCTCTGGTCACGAACTTCCAGAGCGTCTCTAAGGTCCGGCACATCCTCCGGAAGCGGCCAGACCTCCAGCCGGCGACGACGCCTCCCATTCAGGTAGACGTTCACAACGATCTTGCTGACGTACGCGCCAGGGTTGTCGACGCGCTCGATCGCAGCCCACTTCGGCCACGCCCTTGCTAACGCTTCCTGTACAAGATCCTCGGCGCTGAGCCAGTCGCCGGTCAGGAGCCAGGCTGTGCGCAATAGCCGAGTCGAGTACTGCGCGACGAACGCGCGATACCCCTCCGGTTCGGCTGCCAACAACCCTCCTCCGGCCAGATCCTGCCCTACTAGACACGGTGCAACGGCAAAAGGTTGCCTTCAGTTGTGAACTCGTCGCCGCCCAGCCGGGTCAGTCATCGGCAGATCCGGGCGCTGTCTGCGGCAAATCCGGCCGCGCCTAAGCGGCGCTGTCGTCGCGGTGTCGGTATGTATGGACCCCGACGTAGATCAGGGCGGGCACGAGGCAACACACACCCGTGATCATCCAGATGACGAAGAAGGCTCGTTCGGAGGGGTGGAGGTAGTGCTTCAACGTCAGGGCCACGGACACGGCTACGGCGAGCGCCAAGCAGATCAGCGGGAAGACAACACGCGCATACCAACGCATCAACCTCTTCGTCGGTGGTTCCGCAGCTCGATACGCGCCACGTGCACCGATGACGATCAGTGCCCACGCCGCGCAGGTTCCTAGGAGCGCAAGCAGCGACACCCACACATATGCCACGCCGTCTATCTCCTTCCGCTCACCATGATCTTCCCCGACACGAAGGCAGACGAACCGTGCCTGCCGTGCCGACGGGCGATCGGAGCGCACTCAATTCGGCCGATCCGGCTATTTGATCTAGAGCGTTTACACGCCCTTGGCTGCTGGCAGGAGACACCTTGTGTTGGAACAAGAGGCGCGCGATGTCTGCGGCAGATCCGGTTTGGGCCGCTGCGCGGCAGATCGTAGGGGCCGCTGCGCGGCAGACATCCGGTAATTCGCCGCAGGACCTCGGCGGACTGAGAGGGATGAGTTCAGCAGGTCAGTTCTGAGCAGCGCACCCCGATCATCTGGTCGATCGCGACCATCACGGCGTGCGTGTTATCGGTAACGACAGAGCCGTTTGTGATGCTCGGATGGCAGTCAGGACCAACGTCGATCGTGACGTCGGGTCCGGAGCGGTACCCGAACATGAGGGTGTACGTCCGGGCCTCGCCACCGCCGTCGCAGGACATGATCTTGGGCGACTCATCGCGACCCCGGCCGAGCACGACGAGCAGATGGTCGAACTGGCCAGCTGTGAACGAGTCGCGCGTGTGGGCTGGGCCGGCATGGCCGGGCACGGTCGTTCCAGCCGAGCAGATCGTCAGCGAGACCGGACGGGAGGGAACCAGCTCCGTTCCCTGCCCCGTTCGTCCGTGACTATGTGTACAGCCCTCCACCGGGTCGCCAGCGAAACTCGGATGCGGCGTCCCGCTACCAGCGCTTGTGCACCCGGCTACCACCATCATTGCCAGGCACCCAATAGTCGATCGCACAGACCTCACATCCGATGGACGCTACAAGACCATCAGGTGGTTCCGCGACTACCGGAATTCGGCCGATCCGGTAGGGCCTGCGCAGCGCGTGCGGTGAAGCCCGCTGGGGCGGCGGTTCGGGTGCACGAGCTCCGCCAGCTGCGCTTGCTTGATTTGGCCGGACAGGTGCCGATGGTTCGTCTGTGTGCCGCGATCATCTGGTGTTCGACTGATGAGCGAGTCGTCGTGCGAGGTCGTGCCGTGGCGGTTGATGCTGCTGCCTCACGAACGATGGATCGCGCGGCGCCTTATGCGACGCTTCGCGCGGCTCGATGTGAGGGGGCGTCCCGCCACGCAGATCGATATCGACCATGGCCGCATGGGGCGGGTCGTGTTCTGCGTTGCGATGCTCCATGGGGTACTCGCCGCCCTCGTAGGCTTGGGCGCAGTTGTTGCGCTCATAGTCACCGACGGTGCGCCAGCGGTCATGGACGTCATCTGGGCGTGCGTGATCGTTGAGGTGTACAGCTTCATCCGCGGGTGCCAGGCGGGTTTGATGCGGCCAAACAACAGGACGGCTAGTTCGAACGCTGAGACATGAGCGCGCCACCCGAGTCCTGCTGGCTGGTTCGAGCGCGACGCACGCTGTCCGCGGCAGATCCGGTAGCACCTATCGACCGTCAGCGACCCTGATCGAGCTCGCGCCGGACACTAGGCTCCCGTCGTCGTTGTTCGTCGTGACCAGGCTGTAAATGCCGGGACGAATATCGTCGGGCAGTTGGATCTGTGAGACCGGGTGCGCGCCCAACGATTGCTCTGTGACGCGGATCGGTATGCTGCCGATCCCGTGAGCTGACGCGTTGAAGTGATGCTTCATCTGCCCTATCGAGGAGAACGCGCCGACAACCCGCGCGGTCAACGTGATCGGGACCGCCTCGCCGTTGCTGCCGTGAGGCTTGATATCTGCGATCCAGTGAACCCGCACTGTGTCGCCGGGGTGGTAGACGCGATCGACATCTGCTGAACGGCAACAGGTGAACGAAACCCACGCCTTGTTCCGCGCTGGTGTTGAACCGGCGGCGAAGCTGCGCCAGCCGATGACGGCAGCGATGCCGAGTATGGCGACGAGCAAGAGTCGGCGGGTTAGTCGTGACACGTCTGGAAGATCCCTCCGCGAGGGCCTGACTCGGCCCAACATGAATCGCGATCATGGTGCCATATCGGTAGCATCGCCGAAGTCAAGTACCGGTCATCGGCGGATCCGGTTACTTGATCATGGCGAAGTGGTGGGTGTGTGTCGCCGCTCCCAGAGCCCGTTCAAGTACGCCGAGCGTGATCCTATGGGCCTCGTACGTAGTCGTCATAGCTGGCAACCTGCGCGTTCCGGTCCGCACCATCGGCACGCGCGAGCAGTGCGTGGCGGCGAACGTGGGCGCGCCGATGGAACTCCGCTGGGTCGAGGCCGACGTAGTCGTCGAGGTTGTCGATGAGCGCGTCGCAGAAGTCGAAGACTGGTGCTGTTGCCATGATCGCGAGCTGGCCCCTGGAGCCTTCGAGACCAGCTGTAAACCAGTTCCGCGCGTGAGCGGCGCCTGAGCCCACGGGCCACATATGAGCCGTGATTGGCGTGTAAGCCAGGCTGGAGTCAGTCATGTTGATCTTCATTGACGCGCGGGTGCCGCCGTAGCCGATCGTCCGAACGTACGGTGGCGCGTTGTTGTCAAGCTCGAGCGTGAACCCGTGCTGCTGCAAGTAGTCCTGCATCCCGACCATGCCAGCCGCCGCGTTGCTGGCGTCGCTCTCAGGCGGTCGGGGCAGCTGAAGCACCGCGCGATGATTGTCCTGAACCGAACCAAGAGTGAAGACAGCCCATCGCGTGATCCGCTGCTCGCTCGTTAGCTTCGGGTCGGTACACCAACAAACGGTCAATATCGCCTCGTAAATCGAGCGGCCGAGGGCGATGGACGGATTGGGCAGAATCGCGTCGGCGTCGAGCAACACCTGCAGTCCAACTGCATGTTCGTCGGCCACTCTTCAGGATTTCGACGACGTTCTCGGCAGCGACCGCCTGAATACCCTCGAGAGCTTCCGAACGATTGTCAGGCTGCTCGCCGATCCACGCCGCGTCGACCGCTCGCGGCGCACCAGCACGCGGGGATTTGAAGGCCTGCGCGACTCTCTCGAGCTCTTGATGCAGTGCGGCCCGCTGCTGTCGAAGCAGAACGATGGCCAGTTGATGTGTTGGCCGCTCTGTCGGGCTCTGCATGACATCGACCATAGATTCTCGTGGGGCAGGGCGGATTCCGTGGGCGGAACAACGGCTCCGCAGAATCGCCGGTCTGCGACTGTCGGCCACGTGTCAACATCGCCGCCGCTACGCGATCGACTGTCGGGTTCGGCGCGGACGTTCGCGGTCTCGCATGACCTTGATGAGACGTGGCTTCGTCGCGCTGTCGGTAGACGCGAGCCGTCTTGCGTCACGGAGCACGACCTGAAGGCCTGCCTTGGGCTCGGCGCGGCCAGCGCGCATCGCCCGGATGTGGCCACGTGACTCCCATCTGTGACCCGGAACCGCCGGACGTGGCGCAGCCTGTCAAACAAACGGCGACGGCAAGCAGATACACGGCCAGACTTCGCATCCGTGGACCTGTGACTGGCCAGTTTGAGGGCCTAACCGTCGCCGCGGCCCGCGTGCGTGCCCGCGGCCACGGGCAAGTGATGGACTTCCTCGCCGCGGCAGTCGCTCGCGAGCTGCGTCGACAGGCGAGCGAGATCGAGCAAGCTGACCACCGCATCGAAGGATCCATGGCGTGAACGCAAATTGGCTTATCGATGCGTTCGGTCGGGCACAGGGTTCGCAGGTCGTCTGTCGTCATTGATCCACACGGCACCTCCGCGAATGGAAGGGCTCCCCCGGGCCGAACATCTCGCGGAGTGGGGTCAACGCGTGGGTGAGGTCAAGATGCGGACTGATGTGAACGCTGTACCCGTGGACCCGGAGGAGCACCGACCGTGACTGACCTGTCGGGTTCTGCCGCCACAGACGCGGCCGGCCGTCGAGCTGCTCTGCGTTCAATCGTGAGTGCGAGCAGGCTGTGCGGTCCGATGTGTGCGGCACCGACTCAACCGCGGCCGAGACCGCGCACTCAACTCTCGACGTAGATCGACTTCGCCGACAGAATGAGCGACTGTGACCGCTCTCCGCTCCCGGCGCCTCGAAGCCCTCTTTGGTGGTCCCCTCGATGATCTGAAGGGCGAACACTTCCGCCAGCTCGTCCCCAATGGCGTCACGGAGGAGTTCGATCTCGACTTCAAGCAGACGACCTATGGAAACGCCGATAAGGACAAGCGGGACCTGTGCGGAGACGTCGCCGCTCTCGCTAACACAGCTGGCGGTGTCATCCTCCTCGGCGTTGCGGAAGATGACCAGGCTCGCGCTACCGCCACGCCTGGCGTCGCGCTGACCGACACCGAGGTCGCCAGGATGCGGCAGATCGTCGCCTCCGGCGTGTCTCCGATGCCGCATGTCGACATCCTCCAAGTGCCCGACGACGACGCTGACCCGACGCACGGCTACTTCGTGATCGCCGTCCCGCGCAGCCCAGACGCACCGCACGCTGTCCTGCTTGGGACGTCAGTGCGCTTTCCGAAGCGGAACGGCGCGACGACCCGATACTTGTCGGAGCCAGAGATCGCCGCCGCATACCGGGACCGTGCGACCGGCGCCGCCGCACAGCAGCGACGGATCGATGTCGTCGAGGCGGACGCGATCGGGCGCCTCGACATGAAGCCGTACCCGTGGCTCGTCGTGTCACTCCTACCGGACCTGACCGGCGACATGCTGCTGTCCTCCCAGGCGTTCCAGGACTTCTCAACGCAGGTGCAGGGCAAGTCGGCCGGGTTCGAACAGAACGCCGGCCTGTACTTCATGCGAACGAGCGTCGGTCGGCGCCGGTTGCTGGCAGACGGTGGCGGCCAGACGCCGTCGGCCGAGTACGCGTCGTTAGAGCTGCACACGGATGGATCCGGCGCCTTTGCGATCGGGCTGATCGACATGGAGCGGCGGCAGCGGCAGCAGACCGATCCGGGCGCCCCTCCAGCGAACCTGGTGAGCGACGAGGGGCTGGTGCGCGGCATCATCTCCGGGTTCGGCTGGCTGGCACGGCATGCAGTACATCGGTGCGCAGCTGGCGGAAATGCGCTCGTCCGAGCACGGCTTATCCATCAGGACGGAGCCCGGTCGATCGAGGTCGGCCACTCCCGCTTCTACGGGTTCGGTGAGTCACTGAGCAAGGTGGCTCTGTCGGGCGAGTTGGCGCCGGCAGAGACGGTGGCGGCGCTGGACGACCTCGTATTGCCAAGTCAGGGCATGACGGTTGCGGTGGCGGCGCTGGCGAACGAGCTCGGGCAGCCGTTCGGCATTCCGGAGTTGGGCCAGTTCACGGCGTCCGGCGAGCTGCGACCTGGAAAATCCAAGGATGGGCAGGCGATGGTCCAGTGGGCTTCGCAGCACGGCATTCCCGTGGCGCAGTAGAGCTGGACCGCAGTGCCGGTGTGCGCGAGGTGTGCGACCTTGCGCCACACCTTCCTCAGGGGCCGCAGACTGCGACGACTACGTCGACGTTCGCGACCAGCGGCAGCTTCGCACACACCGGGCTTGGGCGCTGCTCGTGCATTGCATATGCCTGGGGTTCCTCGCGGGGAACGCGATGCTTGCACTCCGGGCTGAGAAGGACCCGCGTCCGTGATGCAACCTCTGGCATACGCCGCGAAACCCATGCCGGTCGAGCACACAAGCCCTCACTGGGGCGGGGGTTTGGCCAAGTGACCCTCGGCAAGCTGTCCGAGCCGATGTATGAAGCGATTGGCCGCATGACCTTAGCCGCCGCGAGCCTGGAATGGATGGTGGCGAGCTGCCTGGTCGTCGCGGGCGCTGCCGCGGATGTGGAGACCGCCCTGGATGCTCCAGTGGGCAAGGACATGACGACCCTGAACAGGTGCGTGCAAAAGGACGCGCGCGTCACGGCTTCGCTGAAGGATTTGACTCGTGGATGGTTGACCGATTCAAGGGGTGCCTTGCAGACCCGGAACCGCATCGTGCACTCGATCATCGTGATCGACGGGGCGGATGACGGCGGCCTCGCCCTCTACCACCCGCGGTCGCAGGAAATGCACATGCCGTCGGTCGAGGAGGTCCAGAAGATCATTTTAGAGCTCAACCGCTGCACCGGTGTTGGCAACAAGCGAAGCGCCGAACTAAACGAAGCGTTGGCCTGATCGGCGAAGGCCCGAAGGACGCCTAACCATCCGGATCTGCCGCGCAACGGCCTACCGGATCTGCCTACTACAACGTCGGTGGCTACACCAACGGATCCAGCGTCATCGTCTACACCCGTGATGTCACCGTCTCCGGGTCGCCGTACACCCGACACGCAGTTCAGCCTGACCGTCACCTGCTGAACGCAACAACGTCAAGGGTTGCCTGGGTCGTGCTCCTATCTTGGGTAGGTGTGCGATCAAGGCCTCGGCTCGGGGTGTCAGCACCAGCCGGGGCCGCTCTTATCGTGCTTGTGGGTATGACAGTTTCGGTCTTGACGTCTCACGTTCGTCTCACGGACCGTCCCGGACAGCCTGGAATCGCAGCCATACCGGCGGACCCTGAGCGGACTGAGTGCCCGGTTTCTGGACCCCGTGGAATCGGTGGACGGTCGGCCCGTGATTTGGGAGCGAGGGGCCGTGGGTTCGAATCCCGCCACCCCGACCCGGATTATGTCTCCGCTCCCGGGCGGTGCCGCAGCAGCGGCTACTCGCGCAGTTCGACCGGGAACAGAATCGTCTCGCCCGGCTTCTCGATCCCGGCGTCCGCCGGCGAGGCGTCGGGGTGGCGGGTGGAGACCTGAACCGCCGCGAGACGGTCGAAGCGAATGACGTAGCTCGCGATGTCATCGGAGCCGTCGCCGAGGGTGAATACCTTCGTGGCGCCGTCCTCGACCCAACGGCGGATGATCTCGGCGGCCGGCGCCAGATCACGATTGGACACCTCGAGGGCGAACGGCATTCCATCAGCACTCACGTACACAGTCATGGCTCGATCGTGGCAGGTGCGGCGTGGCCGAGCACAGGAAAGGGCCGCACGCGTCGCGGAGCAGCCGGTCAGTGGACGGTGACGACCGACTCGGTGCGCAACGGCGTGGCGAGCGCGTCCGTGCTCAGCGACGCGGCCAGGGCGCGTGCAGAGGTGGCCGTGAAGTTCGCGCTGATCTGCGTGAAGCGACCCGTGATCGGGCTCAGCGTGACGGGCACCGAGATCACGTCACCGTCGAGCACGACCGCCACATAGTCGCCGCAGGGCGTCGTCCTCGGCGAGCATGACGCGACCGAGCCCGACGTCTGGCTGTTGTCGGCGTTGTGCGCCGTCGTGTACCGCGACCACGCGTGCTGCCCGGACGCGGTGAGCCCGACCTGCACCACCCAGGCAACCCGGCCCTGCTGCGGCGTCGGGTGCGAGCGCCTGCGCCGACGCGATCTGGGATCCGCTGAGTGCGGGCGGGCCGACGAGCAGGGCAACCGTCCCCGGGCCCGACACCGAGATCGTCGCCCGCACCGCAGACCACGCCCGCAGCCGCCGCCGCCGCCGGCCGTGTCGCCGACCTGCAGTCGAACGAGCCCAGCGCGGCCGACAGCCTTGCCTGCACCGTTGCCGGAAGCCGGTCGTAGGCGGTCATCGGTGGCGGGCACGTCCACGCCCGCGACCCGGGCGGCGTCGACGACCGAGCCCGCGCCGCACTGCGGCGCTCCCGCAGTGTTGCAGTGCACGGGAACGGGGGCGGTCACGACGCCGCGGAAGTCGAGCTCACCCCCGGCGCACAACCGGGCCGCAGCCGAGGCGAGCCGTAGGGGCAGCGAGATCCTGGCCAACGCGCCCGAGGTCCGGACGACGGCTGAGGCCGACAGTTTGCGGGCGCGGGACAGCAGAACGCCGCGGTCAGGCGCGACCGGCGATCCGTCCGCCGTCGCGCATGTGACGACGAGGTAGGGCCTGGTGAGCGGCGGCGCGCTCTGCGTCGGGGCCGATCCCGCATCCGGACGTCGACGACGTGCACGCCGCCAAACTTGCAACCAGGACGACCCACCATGCGCGGCTCACAAGCGTCATCATCCAATGTCATCACCCGTGCCGGCCGCCTCCTGAGGCACGTGCGGCGCGCCGCCGGCGCCCTCGATAGACTCGAATGTCCGTCGCGCCCGCGCCCTCGAGCGCGCGGGCAGCCCGTCGCGGCGCCTGCGAGACCGTCTCAGCCCAGTACTTAAGGAGCACCACCAGCGTGAAGAGCACCGCCGAGAACCTGAGCCCGACCCGTGTGCGGCTCTCCGTCGAGGTGCCGTTCGACGAGGTGAAGCCGAGCCTGGACGCCGCCTACAAGAAGATCGGCGCGCAGATCCGGGTGCCGGGCTTCCGTCCGGGCAAGGTGCCGGCCCGGATCATCGACCAGCGTGTCGGCCGCGCCGCGGTGCTCGAGGAGGCCGTGAGCGAGGTCGTCCCGCGCAGCTACGTCGAGGCCGCACGCGAGCACGAGCTCAAGACGCTCGGCCAGCCCGACATCGAGGTGACCAGGCAGGACGACGAGGCGCTGAGCTTCACCGCCGAGGTCGACGTCCGCCCCGAGATCACGCTGCCCGAGCTGAGCGGCATCGCGGTCAGCGTCGATGACGCAGAGGTCACCGACGCCGACGTCGACGAACAGCTGTCGTCGCTGCGCGAACGTTTCGGCTCGCTCAAGGGTGTCGACCGTGCGGTGCATAGCGGTGACTACGTGTCGATCGACCTGGTCGCCGCCATCGACGGCGAAGAGATCGAGGCCGGTTCGACGAAGGGCATGTCCTACGAGGTGGGCGCCGGCGATCTGGTCGACGGGCTGGACGAGGCCATCGAAGGCAAGTCGGCCGGCGACACCGTCACGTTCACCGCGACCCTGCAGCAGGGCGACCGGGCGGGCGAGGAGGCCGAGATCTCCGCCACGGTCAACTCGGTCAAGGAGAAGGAGCTGCCCGAACTCGACGACGAGTTCGCCCAGTTGGCGAGCGAGTTCGACACGATCGACGAGCTGCGTGCCGACCTGCGTGAGCGCCTGGGTGGCGTGAAGAAGCTGGAGCAGGGTGCGCAGGCACGCGACAAGCTCATCGAGCACCTGGTCGAGACCGTCGAGTTCCCCGTGCCGGAGTCGGCGATCCAGACCGAGGTCGACGCCCGCGAGCACGAGATCGTGCACGCGCTCGGCCACGACGACGCGGTGTTCGGTCGTTACCTCGAGGCGCAGGGCAAGACGCGCGAGGAGTTCACCGACGAGCTGCGCGAGGGCGCCGAGAAGGCCGTCCGGGCACAGTTCCTGCTCGATGCCATCGCCGACTCGAGCGAGGTGCAGGTCGGCGACGGCGAGCTGACCGAATACCTCGTTCGGCAGGCCGGCCGCTACAACATGGCGCCGCAGGAGTTCGCGTCGCAGATCATGCAGGCGGGGAACCTGCCGGCCGTGTACGCCGACGTCCGCCGCAACAAGGCGCTCGCCGAGATCCTGGAGCTGGCCGCGATCACCGACGCGTCCGGCAATCGGGTCGACCTGTCCGCGCTCACGTCCGATCTGCAGGCCGCAGGTGCGGACGAGTCGGACGATCCGATCGAGTAACCGTCACGCTCTGAGCGAACGGGGGGCCGATCCGCGCTCGGCCTGTCACCCGCTTCGTTAGTGTCGAAAGAGTCCAACCACCGCATCGTCAAGGAAGGTCCGTGACGTGAGTCGCTTCGACCCCATCCCGCTGCACGCATCCGAGATGCGCAGCCCGAACGGCGGCATGTCGCTCGGCGACTCCGTGTACGACCGGCTGCTGCGTGAGCGCATCATCTTCCTCGGCCAGGTGGTCGACGACTCGATCGCCAACCAGATCTGCGCGCAGCTGCTCCTGCTCGCGGCCGAGGACCCGACCCGCGACATCGCGCTGTACATCAACTCGCCCGGTGGTTCGGTCACGGCGGGCATGGCCATCTTCGACACGATGACCTTCGTCGACTGTGACGTCGCGACGTACGCGATGGGCCTGGCCGCGTCGATGGGCCAGTTCCTGCTGTCGGCCGGCACCCGCGGCAAGCGCTACGCCCTGCCGCACGCGCGGATCATGATGCACCAGCCGTCCGGTGGCATCGGCGGCACCGCGGCCGACATCGCCATCCAGGCCGAGCAGATCAAGCTCACCAAGATCGAGATGGCCCAGCTCATCAGCGAGCACACCGGTCAGCCGCTCGAGCAGGTGCAGGCCGACTCCGAGCGCGACCGGTGGTTCACCGCCGAGCAGGCGCTCGAGTACGGCTTCGTGGACCAGGTCGTCACGCGCACCGCGCAGGTGCCCAACGGACCCGGCCCGGCGCCGGCCTAGGAGACAGACATGAGCCAGCTCTACACCCCGAACTCCCGCTACGTGCTGCCGTCCTTCGTCGAGCGCACGAACTACGGGATCAAAGAGTCGAATCCGTACAACAAGCTGTTCGAGGAACGCATCATCTTCCTCGGCGCCCCCATCGATGACGTCGTCGCCAATGACGTCATCGCGCAGCTGATCGTGCTCGAATCGACCGACCCCGACCGCGACATCCTCATGTACATCAACTCGCCGGGCGGGTCGTTCACCGCGCTGACCGCGATCTACGACACGCTGCAGTTCGTCCGCCCCGAGGTGCAGACCTACTGCATGGGCCAGGCCGCCTCGGCGGCCGCCGTCCTGCTCGCAGCCGGGACGAAGGGCAAGCGGTACGCCCTGCAGAACTCGCGGGTGCTCATCCACCAGCCGTCCGGTGAGGGCCAGGGCCAGGTGACCGACCTCGAGATCCAGGCCAACGAGATCGTGCGCATGCGTGCTCTGCTGGAATCGATCCTGGCCCGACACACCGGACAAACCGAGGAAAAGATCAAGGCCGACATCGAACGCGACACCATCCTCACGGCCGCGCAGGCCAAGGAGTACGGAATCGTGGACGAGGTCATCACTTCCCGCAAGATGGTGGACGACTGAGCGTCCCGCGCGTTTCCGGCGGACTTCCGCGCCATTTGCGGGTAGCGTCTTAGCCCTGGCCGTTGACCCACGGCCCATCACCGTGCCGTAAGTCTGAGGAGACGAGTCGCCCGTGCCACGTGTCGGCGAGACCGGGGACCTGCTGAAGTGCTCTTTCTGCGGGAAGAGCCAGAAGCAGGTCAAAAAGCTCATCGCCGGGCCCGGCGTCTACATCTGCGACGAGTGCATCGATCTCTGCAACGAGATCATCGAGGAGGAGCTCGCCGAGACCAGCGAGTTCACCTTCGACGAGCTGCCCAAGCCCACTGAGATCAATGAGTTCCTGAACAGCTACGTCGTCGGTCAGGACCACACCAAGCGCACGCTCGCAGTGGCCGTCTACAACCACTACAAGCGCGTCCAGGCCGGCGGCGACACCAAGCCGCGCAACGCCGAGTCCGCGGTCGAGCTCGCGAAGTCGAACATCCTCCTGCTCGGCCCGACCGGGTCGGGCAAGACGTTGCTCGCGCAGACGCTCGCCCGCATGCTCAACGTCCCGTTCGCGATCGCCGACGCGACCGCGCTCACCGAGGCCGGTTACGTCGGTGAGGACGTCGAGAACATCCTGCTCAAGCTCATCCAGGCCGCCGACTACGACGTCAAGCGCGCCGAGACCGGGATCATCTACATCGACGAGGTCGACAAGATCGCCCGCAAGGCCGAGAACCCGTCGATCACACGGGACGTCTCCGGCGAAGGCGTGCAGCAGGCGCTGCTGAAGATCCTCGAGGGCACCACGGCATCGGTCCCGCCGCAGGGTGGCCGCAAGCACCCGCACCAGGAATTCATCCAGATCGACACCACGAACGTGCTGTTCATCGTCGGCGGCGCCTTCGCCGGCCTCGACTCGATCATCGAGGCGCGCATCGGCAAGAAGGGCCTCGGCTTCGGCGCCGAGCTGCACACCAAGTTCGAGCGCGACCAGCGCGACGTGTTCGGCGAGGTCATGCCGGAAGACCTCATCAAGTTCGGACTCATCCCCGAGTTCATCGGCCGCCTGCCGGTCATCACATCCGTGCGCCCACTCGACCGCGAGGCGCTGGTCAAGATCCTCACCGAGCCGCGCAATGCGCTCGTGCGCCAGTACGCCAAGATGTTCGAACTCGACAACGTCGAGCTCGAATTCGGCGAGGACGCCCTCGAGGCGATCGCCGACCAGGCGGTGCTGCGGGGGACGGGTGCTCGCGGGCTCCGCGCGATCATGGAAGAAGTGCTGCTCTCGGTGATGTACGACGTCCCGTCACGTGAGGACGTCGCGCGGGTGCTGATCACCCGCGAGACCGTGCTCGACCACGTCTACCCGACCCTGGTGCCGCGCGAGGTCACCAAGCGCACCCCGCGCGAGAAGTCGGCCTGATCGATCGTCGCTCAAGGACGCTTCGCGCGTTGAGTGACGTCCTCGCGCGTTGAGTGACGTCCCGAGGCATCGAGTGACGGCGATTTCGCCGTCACTCAACCTCGCGGTGCGTCACGCAACTCGCGGTCCGTCACTCAACGACCTGGACGCTTGATCCGCCTTCAGAGCTCGCTGTAGTCGAGACCGATCTGATTGCGAATCTCGTCCATCGTCGCCATCACCGCGAGCGTCTCGTCCAGCGGCATGACCGGGCTCTCGGTCAGGCCTTCGTCCAGGCAGCGGCCGACCTCGATGGCCTCGTGCTCCATGCCGCGCCCGCCGGACGGAGGCTCGTAGCTCTCCAGCACCGTGCCGTCGTGCGCGGTGACGCGGAACGAGGTCGGCGTGTAGAACCAGCCGTCGAGCTCGAGGCGGGCCTCGGTGCCGTAGATGGCGGCGGGGTTGTTCGACGCGGCGGCGAGTGACGTCGTCACCACGGCGTGGGCGCCACTGCCGTACCGCAGGATCGCCGACGTCGTCTTGTCGACGCCGGTGAACGCCGGCTCGCTGACGGCGCTGATTCGCGCGGGCGCGCCGAGCACCATGTGCACGAACGACACCGGATAGATGCCGAGGTCGAGCAGTGCACCGCCGCCGAGCGACGGGGCGAACAGCCGATGTGCGGGGTCCTTTTCGAACCACTGGCCGTGCTCCGCCGTGACATAGACGATCTCGCCGAGCGTGCCGGCGGCAAGGATCTCGCGCACGCGAACCATCGTGGGCAGGAATCGCGTCCACATCGCCTCGACGAGCAATCTGCCCGACGCGCGCGCTGCGTCGACCATCTCTTGCGACTCGGCAAGCGACATCGCGAACGGCTTCTCGCAGAGCACGGCCTTGCCGCCGTCCAGCGCGAGCAGCGTGGCGTCGCGGTGGAACGGATGCGGCGGCGACACGTAGACGGCGTCGACGTCGGGGTCGGCGGCCAGGGCCGCGTACGACGCGTGCCGGTTGGGCACATCGAACTCGTCGGCGAACGCGTCGGCCGATTCCTGCGAGCGCGAGCCCACCGCCACCAGGCTGGCGCCCGGCGCGTGCGCGAGGTCCTGGGCGAAGGTGCGGGCGATGCCACCCGTGGCCATCAGGCCCCACCGGGTCATGAAACGGTCTCCATGACTGTCGAGTCTGCCCTGTGCGGTTGGCGGGCCGCACGCAGCACCCTGCGGCCCAGCAGCACCGGGACGAGCAGTCCGCAGCTCCCCGCCAGCACGAACGCTGCGCGCGGGTCGAGCGCCGACGTGAGCAAGCCGCCGGCGAGGAACGCGACGAGTTGGGTGCCGGACGACACCCCGCTGAGCAGGGCGCCCACGCGTCCGCGCTGGTCGGGAGAGGTCCGTCCCATCACCAGCGAGCCGAGGGTGACGTTCAGGACACCGTTGCCCGCACCGGCGACGACACCGACGGGCAGCAGCCAGATCACCGAGGGCACGAGTCCCATGGCGGCGAGGCCGAGTGCGAGCACCGCACAGCTGCCGACGAGGCCGCGTCCGAGCGCAGCGGCACCGACGAGCCGGCGGCTGCCGATCGCTCCGCCCAGCGCGCCGACCATGTAGCACGCGCCGGCGAGCCCGTACCACGTCGCGCTCGCACCGAGGGTGCCGCGGATCAGGAACACGTCGACAACGTTGACCATGGCGCCGAGCAGCACGAACAGCGCCAGCATGACGAACAGCGGCGCCAGCAGTGCGTCGGCCCGGACGATGGTCAAGCCACCGTGCTGGGCGCGTGCGCCGCTCACCTGCCGTCGGGTCCGGATGCACATCGCGGCGACGACGACAGCGAGGAACGAGGCGGCGTCCACGAGCAGGGGTACGCGGGTGCCGAATGCGCCGTAGAGCAGACCGCCGAGAGCGGGTGCGGCGATGCCGACCAGGGTGGTGGCGGCCTGCACCGTGCCGACCGCCTCGGCGAGCTCGTCGGGCATGACGATGGCCGGAACCAGCGCCGACCACGTCGCGGAGTTGATCGCCTGCCCGGCGCCGAGCAAGGCCAGCAGCACGAGCACGAGCAGCTGGGACGACGTGAACGCAAGCAGGGCGCAGACCACGGCCTGAGCGGCGCCGGAGCTCACCAGGAGCACCCGGTTGTCGTACCGGTCGACCAGCCGTCCGACCAGCCCGGCGAGCGCCACGGTGGGAAGCGCGTTCGCGATGAGAAGGGCCGCGACAGTCCCCGCGCCGTGACCGTGCGACTGCGCGCTGAGCATCAGGGCGACGATCGCGACCTCATCCCCCAGCCAGGACACGGCCCGGGCGCCGGCCACCAGGAACACGTCGCGCGGAGTAGATCTGAAAGACATATTGCGAAGGTAACGCTTCGCAACTCAACTGTCAAACAAGTCTTTCGGACTTTCCTGGGTACGGTCGCTGCGTGACCCCTCCGCTCGAACTGCCGTCGCACGACTGGACGGGCTGGCTGGCCGCAAGGGTGCAGGGCGCCCTCGAGCGCGCCACTGCGCTGATCGACACCCTGGGCGACGGTTCGGCGCGCGACACCACCGCCGTGCTCGACCGCTGGAACGACGCCGACATCGAACTGGGCAATGCGGGCTCGATCGCCGCCGTCCTCGCCGAGGTGCACCCCGACGAGGACGTACGGGCGCTCGCCGACGATCTCGGTCGGCAGGTCAGCCGCATCGGGACCGACCGGCAGCTCGACCGCCGCCTCTACGAGGTCGTGGCCTCCTGCGAGCCCACCGGCGACGAGCAGGCCGATCGGCTGCGCGCGCACATCCTGCGCGACTTCCGGCGCAGCGGGGTCGACCTCACCGACGAGGCCCGCGACAGGCTGCGCGCGATCGCGGCGCGCTCGATCGAAGTGACGCAGGATTTCGGCCGGAGTGATCCGCGACGACGTGCGCTCGGTCCGGCTGCGTCCCGAGCAGCTGGCCGGACTACCTGACGACTACCGCGACGCGCACCGCGTCGACGCCGACGGCTACGTCACCATCACGACCGACTACCCGGACGCGCTGCCGTTCCTGACGTTCGCGAGCGACGGCGCTGCCCGACGCGAACTCTCGACCGCACTGTTCGACCGCGGCTGGCCCGACAACGACGACGTGGTGCGCGAGATGCTCGACCTCCGTGCGGAACGGGCGGCCCTGCTCGGGTTCGAGAACTGGCCCGACTACGACGCCGAGGACAAGATGATCGGCTCGGGCAAGGCGATCCTCGAGTTCATCGATCGCGTCACCTCCGCCGCCGACGCGCGCGGACGGCGCGAGCTCGCCCTGCTGCGCGCGCGGCAGGTGCGTGACGACCCGGACGCGCCGCCCATGACGCGCGCCGACACCCGCTACTACGAGGAACTCGTGCGGCGGGAGAACCATGACGTCGACGCCCAACAGGTGCGGCGCTACTTCGAATTCGGCCGGGTCCGCGACGGACTGCTCACCACCACCGCCCGCTTGTTCGGGATCGACTACGTGCCGCGTCGCGACGTCGCCGTCTGGCACGAGGACGTCGTCGCCTACGACGTGCTCCGCGACGGCGCGGTGATCGGTCGCATCTACCTCGACCTGCACCCCCGCGAAAGCAAGTTCAAGCACGCCGCCGAGTTCCCGCTCGTCAGCGGTGTCGCCGGCCGGCAACTGCCCGAGGGTGCACTCGTCGCCAACATGTCGCGCGGGCTCATGGAGCACGGCGAGGTCGTCACGATGTTCCACGAGTTCGGCCATCTCGTGCACCACATCCTCGCCGGGCACCAGCGGTGGGCGCGCTTCTCCGGAGTGGCGACCGAATGGGACTTCGTCGAGGCGCCGTCGCAGTTGCTCGAGGAATGGGCCTGGGACCCGGGCGTCCTCAGCGCCTTCGCCACCGACGAGGACGGTGTTGCGATCCCACGAGATCTCGTCGAGCGCATGCGCGCGGCCGACCGGCTCGGCAAGGGCCTGTTCGTGCGGACGCAGGCGTTCTACGCGGCGGTGTCGTACCTGCTGCACCGCGACCGACCGCGCGAGCTGAGCAACGCCGTGCACGAGATCCAGCCGGCCTACGATCTCGTCGCGCGGCTGGACGGCACGCACTTCCACGCCGGCTTCGGACACCTGGCGCAGTACACGTCCGGCTACTACACGTACTTGTGGAGCCTGGTCATCTCGAAGGACCTGCTCTCGCAGTTCGACCGCACCGACCTGCTGCGCGCCGAGCCGGCGCACCGGTACCGCGACGCGATCCTCGCGCCGGGCGGCTCGCGGGACGCCGCCGACCTGGTCGAGTCGTTCCTCGGCCGGCCCTACTCGTTCGACGCGTTCGAGCAGTGGCTGGACGGCGAGTGACGGTCGCGCTGGGGGACTGTCCATCTCACCGAGCGACCTGCCCCGTGTGCTGACTCCGCGAGTCATGGAGCGTTTCGCGACCTCTCGCAGCCGGATGCGTGCCGAGCTTCACCGTGGTCGTTGGCAACTCGAACCCAACGTCCCGATCTGCGACCAGAACGGCACGCTGCTGCGGATCGTCGACGTGTTCTGGCGAGATCTCCGTGCCGCTCTCTAGATCGACAGTCGCGAGTTCCATCTCAGCGGGGCCGACTGGCAGGCAACGTTGCGCCGCCACAACCAGCTGGCCCGGTGGGGGCTGTCGGTGACCCACTACGCGCCGCGCGACGTCACCCGCATCGGCAGCGAATTCGTCACCGAGACCGACCAGTGGCTGGGGATGCGCGCGCGAACTGGGTGTCCCCGTACCTCGCGGGCACGGCATCCGCACCGCGCCGGGCGGCGTGCCCGTGCTTTTCGTCCTCACGCATGTTGCTTGATCACCTAATGAATTCGGTCGATCCGCGACCACATCGATGAGGTGATCAAGCGCATCCCGGCGAGTTCCGGATCAGTCGAAGCGCACGGTCATGCGGTCGAACACCGGACGGTAGCCCAGCGCCCGGTAGATGTTGTTCGACGTCGGGTTGGCCACGTCGGTGTACAGGCACGCGAGGTTGCCTGCGTCGAGGATGTCGCGGGATGCGGCTGCCGTGACGGCCGATCCGTACCCGCGGCCACGCTGCTCGGGTGGCGTGTAGACGGGCCCGATGCGCGAGACGCCGGCGACCGGCGGGTGTGCCACCGCCATCGAGAGCGGGCCGCCGTCGGGGCCGCTCCACACCCAGCACCGCGACTGCCGCAGGCCACGCTGCACCATATGCATCGGATCGAAGCCGGGCGGGAGCCGACCGAACGCCTCGCGCGCAAAGGCCGTGTACCACTGGCCCAACCATTCGGCGTCCTGCTCACGCGCCAAGTTCGCGCTGCCGGCCACGCCGACCGGCGCAACGAGCTCGCCGAGCCGGAACAACCGCTCGGACATCCGCGACGTGGCCTGCCGACCGAGGGCCTCGGCGACGGCGGCGACCGTCGCCGGCGGGCCACCCAGGCCGACGGCCGGCGGCTCCATCGCTGCGATCGCGTCGACCACCTGCGTGACATCCGTCCAGCCGGCGCTGAACCCGACCCCCGTGCTGACCGATGACCGCGCCGCGAGGATCGACGACGACCCGACTGGACGAGCGGCCCACGGGGCTGCATCCGGCAGCCGTACCGCGTGCGCGATCGTCCCGAACACCGTGTACGCAACCGGGTCGAGCGCGACTTGCGCGTCGCAAAGGTGGGCAACTGCGTCGGCATCGGTCGTGATCTCGAGCGCCATGCATCAATCGTCACAGCCCGGGCCAATCGATAACGACGGCATTCATAGACTTGCCGCATGACCGGCACCGCTCCCCCCAGCCCTGATCTGCCGACGCAGTACGCGCCGGCAGAGGTAGAGGGCCCGCTGTATGAGCGGTGGGAGCAGCGCGGGTACTTCACCGCCGACCCGGACAGCGACAAGCCGCCCTACTCGATCGTCATCCCGCCGCCGAACGTCACCGGCAGCCTGCACCTGGGTCACGCCCTGCAGCACACGATGATGGACGCGCTGAGCCGTCGTGCCCGGATGCGCGGCTTCGACGTGCTCTGGCTACCCGGCATGGACCACGCGAGCATTGCCGTTCACGCGTTGGTCGAGCGACACCTGTCCGAGACAGAGGGCAAGGGACGCTTCGACTACACCCGCGAGGACTTCGTCGCGAAGGCGTGGGAGTGGAAGGAGCGCTACGGCGGGCAGATCCTCGGCCAGATGCGCCGTCTCGGCGACGGCGTCGACTGGACGCGCGAACGCTTCACGATGGACGACGGCCTGTCGCGGGCCGTCCAGACGATCTTCAAAGCGCTCTACGACAACGACCTGATCTACCGCGCCGAGCGCATCATCAACTGGTGTCCGCGCGATCTCACCGCGCTCAGCGACGCCGAGGTCGACCACATGGACGAGCCCGGCGAACTCGTGTCGATCCGGTACGGCGACGGCGGCCGCGTCCATCGTCGTAGCGACGACGCGCGCCGAGACGATGCTCGGGGACACCGCCGTGGCCGTGCATCCCGACGACGAGCGCTACCGGCACATGATCGGCACCGAGGTCGCGCTGCCGCTGACCAATCGCAAGATCCCGATCATCGCCGACGCGCACGTCGATCCGTCCTTCGGCACCGGCGCCGTGAAGGTGACGCCGGCCCACGACCCCAACGACTTCGAGATCGGCCGCCGCCACGACCTGCCGATGCCGATCATCATGGACGAGCGCGCGGTGATCACCGCGCCGGGACCGTTCCAGGGACTCGACCGGCTCGAGGCCCGCTTCGCGATCGTCGCCGCGCTGCGCGAGGACGGCCGCATCGTGGCAGAGAAGCGTCCGTACGTGCACGCGGTCGGGCACTGCTCTCGCTGTGACACGACGATCGAGCCGCGGCTCTCGCTGCAGTGGTGGGTGCGGGTCGAGACGCTGGCGAAAGCGGCGGGCGACGCCGTGCGCGAGGGTCGGATGACCTTCGCACCACCGGAGCTGGCACCGCGCTACTTCCAGTGGGTCGACAACCTGCGCGACTGGTGCATCAGCCGCCAGCTGTGGTGGGGTCACCGCATACCGGTCTGGTACTCGCCGGACGGCGACGACATCTGCGTCGGCCCGGACGAGACTCCGCCGGCCGGCTGGACGCAGGACGAGGACGTGCTCGACACCTGGTTCTCGAGCGCGCTGTGGCCGTTCTCGACGATGGGGTGGCCCGAGCAGACGCGCGAACTCGAGCGTTACTACCCGACGACCGTGCTCGTCACCGGCTACGACATCTTGTTCTTCTGGGTCGTGCGCATGATGCTGTTCGGCGTCTACGCGATGGATGAGGTGCCGTTCAAGACGGTGCTGCTCACCGGGCTGGTGCGCGACAGCTCCGGCAAGAAGATGTCGAAGTCCAAGGGCAACGTCGTCGATCCGCTGCTCTGGATGGACACCTACGGCGCCGACGCCGTGCGCCTGTCGCTGATGCAGGGCGCGAACCCCGGCGCCGACCAGGCGGTCAACGAGGAATGGGTCAAGGGCGCCCGCAATTTCTGTACGAAGCTCTGGAATGCCACGCGATTCGCCCTGCAGAACGGGGCGACGGTCGACGGTCCGCTACCCACCGAACTCGGCAGCGCGGACACGTGGATTCTCGCGCGGCTCAACGACGTCATCCGTGACGTCGACGAGCAGTACGAGACGTACGAGTTCGCGCGGATCGCCGATGCGCTCTATCACTTCGCCTGGGACGAGGTGTGCGACTGGTACCTCGAGATGGCAAAGGTCAGCCTGGCGGGCTCGTCCGGCGACGCGACGAGGCGCGTGCTGGGCGAGGTGCTCGACACCCTGCTGCGGTTGCTGCATCCGTTCGTCCCGTTCGTGACCGAGGCGCTGTGGACGGAGCTGACCGGACGCGAGTCGGTGGTGGTGGCCGACTGGCCCGCCCCACGTGACACGGGTGACACCCAGGCGGCACGAGCAGACGTCGTCACGATCCAGGACGTCGTGTTCGACGTGCGCAAGTTCCGGGCCGAGCAACAGCTCAAGCCGTCACAACGCATTCCGGCCAGGCTCAGCGGTGCGGTCGGCACAATCAGCCCGACCATCATGGCCATGGCCAGGCTCGAGGATGCCGGGCCGGAGTTCACGCCGACAGCGACGCTGCAGACCGGTGCGGGGGTCGTGGTCGAACTCGACCTGTCCGGAGCGATCGACGTCGCGGCCGAACGCGCGCGGCTGTCGAAAGAGCTCTCGGCCGCGCAGAAGGAACGCGACGTCAACAACACCAAGCTGCTCAACGACAGCTTCGTCAGCAAGGCACCAGAGCCGGTCATCGCGAAGGTGCGCGACCGGCTCGCCGCCGCCGAGGCGGAGATCGTGCGCATCAGCGCCGCCCTCGACGCACTTCCCAGGACATGACCGAACGCGAGAGGTACGCAGCGCAGCTCCGTCAGGTCGAGGCCGCGATCTTCGGACGGCGCGGCGAAGGGCACGTCCACCCGACCAACGAACGCATGGAAGCCCTGGTCGGGCTGCTCGGTGATCCGCAACGCGCGTTCCGCGGCATCCACCTGACGGGCACCAACGGCAAGACGACCACGGCACGAATGATCGACGAGCTGGTCCGCGGCTTCGGGATCCGCTCCGGGCGTTACACGAGCCCGCACCTGAACTCGGTCACCGAGCGCATCGTGGTCGACGGGCTGCCGGTCAGCGACCGGACGTTCGTGGAGACCTATCGCGAACTGGCGCCCTACATCGAACTGGTCGACGGGCAGTTCGACGTGCCGCTGTCGTTCTTCGAGATCGTGACGGCGATGGCCTACATGATCTTTGCCGACACCCCGGTCGACGTGGCGGTCGTCGAGGTGGGCATGGGCGGCGCGTGGGACAACACGAACGTGCTCGACGCCGAGGTCGCCGTCGTCACCCCGATCGACCTCGATCACACCCAGTACCTGGGCACGACCGTCGACGCGATCGCGGGCGAGAAGGCGGGCATCATCAAGCCCGGCGCAACGGCCATCCTCGCCGCACAGCCGCCCGAGGCCGCCGAACAGTTGCTGCGGCGGGCCGCGACCGTGGGTGCCGCGGTCGCACGCGAGGGCCTCGAGTTCGGGGTCGTCGAGCGCCGCGTCGCCGTCGGCGGTCAGGTGCTGAGCGTGCAAGGCCTCGGTGGCCTCTACGACGAGATCTTCCTTCCGCTGCACGGTGCGCACCAGGCCGAGAACGCGGCGCTCGCCCTCGCGGCCGTCGAGGCGTTCCTGGGTGCGGACGCCGACAGCGGCAACCTCGACGTCGACATCGTCCGCGCGGGGTTCGCCGCTGTGCGCTCACCGGGCCGGCTGGAGGCCGTGCGCTCCGCTCCGACGATCCTGGTCGATGCTGCGCACAACCCGCACGGAGTGAGCGCAAGCGTCGCGGCCATCGCGGACGCGTTCGACTTCCGCCGCCTGGTCGCAGTCGTCGCCGTGCTGTCCGACAAGGACGTCAGCGGCATGCTGGAGCGGCTCGAACCCGCCGTCGACGAACTGGTCGTCACCCGGAACAGCTCCGAGCGCGCCGTGCCCGCCGACGACCTCGCCGCGGTGGCGGTCGAGATCTTCGGTCCCGACCGCGTCACGGTCGAACCACGCCTCGACGACGCCCTCGAGACGGCCGTGCGCCTGGCCGAGGACACCGGCGACGAGTTGCTGTCGGGTACCGGCGTGCTCGTCATCGGCTCGGTCGTCACCGCGGGCGAAGCACGCCTGCTGCTCGGGGCGACGTGAGCACCGACGACGGCGCTGCCACGAGCGACAGTACGACCGGCGAGGACCCCGCGGACCCCGGAGACCCCGATCGAAGCGAGCGGCTCGCCCGTGCCGATCGCGGCACTCGTGGCGGGCTCGCCGCCGCGCTCGGGCTCGAAGCGATCGTGACCCTGCTCGTGCCGCGCGCGCTCGCCTTCTCCGACGGCGGCCTCGGCGTGACCAAGACGGTCCTGCTCGTCGCGCTCGCCGTGGCCATGATCGCCGCGGCGGGTTTGGTCCGCCGCCCCTGGGGGATCGCGCTGGGCTCGGCGCTGCAGGTGTTGTTCCTGCTCAGCGGACTGTGGCTGACCGCCCTGCTCGTGATCGCGGCGCTGTTCGCCGTCGTGTGGGCGCGGCTGCTCTGGCTGCGCCACCAACTGCTCGCAACCCCGGCCGGCTGGCGCCTGCTCGGGTCCTGAGCGGCCTCATCGCTGCGCCCGAATTGCTCGGTATGCACACTTGAGTCGTGCTTGAGGTAGAACCTCGCCAACCTTGCTTGCCCCCCACGTCCGGCCTGAGCTTCACCGACCACGCTGGTCTGCGGGCGGTTCGGCCGGTCCTGCGGGGGGAGTCGGCCGCCGCCCACCTAGCTACTGAGCCCACCGGCTCGCACGCGCAGCACACCGAAAAGTTGCAATCGACCGGACTGCAACGACTCGAGAAGGCAGGACGTCATGGCCATCGCCAGCAGCGTGCTGATCGCTGACGACGATGCGGACATTCGCGCTCTCGTCTCCACGATCCTGACCAAGGCGGGGTTCCACGCCGAGGCCGTCGACGGTGGCGTCCGCGCGCTCGCCGCGGCCGAGCGCGAGACGCCGCACATCGTGGTCCTCGACGTCCGGATGCCCGACATGAGCGGCCTCGAAGTGTGCCGGCAGCTCAAGGCGCGCCGTGAGACCGCGGGCAGTCCCATCCTGTTGATCAGCGCCGAGTCCTCGACCGAGGACGTCGCCGCCGGGTTCGCCGCGGGATGCGACGACTACCTGCCCAAGCCGTTCAGTCCGCGCGAACTCGTGCACCGGGTCGATCAGTTGCTGGCCCGTAGCGCCTGAACGAGCAAGACACGGCACGACAACGTCACCTCCACAACTTCACATAGCGAGCAAGAAGCCTCATCCCGGTTCCGGGGTGAACGGCCATCGGGTCACGTGGGTGGGACGCGACCGGGGTGGTGCCGTGCCGAGCCGGGGGATCGGCGCGAAAACTCGATCGCAAACAGCGCGATCAGCAGGGGCGCCCCGCCCGTCGGACCAGGACACCGACGGGCGGGGCCGTCTGCTGTCCGGCCTCCGCTCAGGCGGGCGTCGACACGTCCGGGCCCAGCGGCAGCGTCACGATCGCCGACGTCCCGCCGCCGGGAGCGCTGTCCATCCGGATAGTGCCGCCGTGGGCCGCCGCGATGCGCACGCACACGGCCAGCCCCAACCCGGCGCCCGGCAGCTCCTTGCGCAGTCGCACGAGCGGACGCAGCACCTCCTCGCGGTGCTCGGGCGCGATCCCGCTGCCGTTGTCGATCACCCGCAGGATGGTGTTGTCGCGCACCTCGTCGCTGACGACCTCGACGACCGGTGGGTCGTCGCCGCGGTACAGGACGGCGTTGCCGATGAGGTTCTGCAGCAGCGCACGCAACTGCGAGGTGTCGGCGACGACGTCGGCTCCGGAGGCGGTGATCGTCGCGTCCAGCGCTGCCGGCCCGAGATCGGCCACGACCTCGGCGACCAGGGGCGCGATGGGGTTCGCCACCTGCCGCAGCGTTCCGCCGACTCGGGCGAAGGCAAGCAGATCGTCGATCATGGCGAGCATCCGTTTGGCCGCCGAACTGCAGCGCCCGACGTAGGCGCGGATCGTCGGATCGTCGGCGATGTCGTCCATGTCGGACAGCAGCTCGGTGAAGCCGATGATCGCGGTGATCGGCGCCTTCAGGTCGTGACTGACCTGGCCGGCGAATTCGGCGAGGCGGTCGGTCGAGCGGGCTAGCTCGGCATGGGCCCGCTCCGCCTCGCGGGTGCGCAGTCGCAGCTCGAGCACGTCGATGACCTGCCGGGCGAGCAGCCCGACCGTGCGTCGCTGCTGGTCGCTGATCTCGCGGGGTTCGTCGTCGAACACGCACAGCGTGCCGATGGCATGTCCGGACGGCGACCGCAGGATCGCCGAGCAGTAGAAGCGGATCCGGGCGAGCGTGCCGTCGACCCAGGGCGAATCGGCATATGCGGGATCGAAGCTCGCGTCGGGAACGTAGACATCGCGGCCGCCGGCCAGCGTCGTCTGACACATCGACTCGTCGCGCGCGCAGTCCTTGGGATCGACGCCGAACGCCGCGACCTGGTGCTGGAGGCGGTCGTCGAACAGGATGACCACTGCCTTGGACACGCCGACGAGGGTTGCGGCCGTCTCACACAGCGCGGTGAGGTCGGCGACGACCGGGTCGTCGGCGTCGGCACCGATCACGTCGTAGGCGGCCAGCTCGTTCAGACGCTCCTGCTCCGAGACGGGCACTGGCCCGGACGCCCGAGCCTCATCACCGCCGGGCGAGTCGTCCGGTCGGGTCACTCAGCGTCCGACGCGGCGCCGGTGCCGAGCCGGTAGCCGACCCCGCGCACCGTGCGGATGTAGCGCCCGTTGCGTGGGTCGTCGCCGAGCTTGCGGCGCAGGTTGCCCATGTGGACCTCGACGAGGTGCCCGTCGCCGGCCCACTCGGTGCCCCACACCGTGCGCAGCAGCGTCTCACGGGGCCACACGCGCCGCGGGCCGCTGAGCAGCGTGGCCAGCAGGTCGAATTCGATGCGGGTCAGCGGCAGTTCCGAGCCGGACAGGTGTGCCAGGCGCCCTTCGAGGTCGACCTCGAGCTCACCCAGGCGCATGATCTCGCTCTGGTCCGCTTCGAGCTGTGCCGCCGGCGCGGGCGCGGCGCCACGCCGGCGGGGTCGGCGCATCATGGCCGCGACCCGGGCGCGGAGCTCGCGCGGACTGAACGGTTTGGTGAGGTAGTCGTCGGCCCCGGTCTCGAGGCCGACGAGCCGGTCGATCTCGTCGGGACGCGCGGTGAGCATGATGACGTACGCCTCGCTGGTCTCGCGCAGCCGGCGACAGACCTCGATGCCGTCGAGGTCGGGCAGGTTCAGGTCGAGCGTGACCAGGTCCGGGTCGCGATCGCGCACCGCACGCAGGCCGTCGGCGCCGGCCGAGCAGTCGGTCACCGCGAACCCGCTCTGCTGGAGCAGTTCGACGAGCAGCGCACGCACATCGGGATCGTCCTCGATGACGACCGCATCACGGTCGTGTTCGCTCACACTGCACCCCGATCGGCGACGTCCTCGGCGTTCACGAACTTGAGGTTAGCCATCCTTGGGTCTTGCGGTACAGCCGGACACGGGTATTCCGGGAGCGTCGGGCGATTCTCCTGAACGGGAACTAAATTCCTACTCAACAGTTCGACACTCAACGTGTTGGACTTCGTTTCTGTCAGGCCCGCGTCGACTGACCTACCGCAACTGGACGAGCGCACGCTTCGCCAGCCGTCACCGCACCGAGCAACTGCCACTGACCCGCTGGCTAAGCTCGCCGTCATGGCCGAGCGCACCCTCATCCTCGTCAAGCCCGACGGCGTCACCCGTGGGGCGGTCGGCGAGGTGGTCCGCCGCGTCGAGGCCAAGGGCTACCGGCTCGTGGCCCTCGAACTGCGCACCGCGACCGCCGAACTGCTCGCCGAGCACTACGCCGAGCATGTCGGCAAGCCGTTCTACGAGCCGCTCGTCCAGTTCATGCTGTCCGGGCCCGTCGCCGCGATCGTCGCCGAGGGCGAGCGCGTGATCGAGGGCTTCCGCGCGCTCGCGGGTGCCACCGACCCGACCGTCGCACTGCCGGGCACGATCCGCGGCGACCTCGGCCGCGACTGGGGCCTGAAGGTGCAGCAGAACCTCGTCCACGGTTCGGACTCGCCCGAGTCCGCCGCGCGGGAGATCGCGCTCTGGTTCCCGTCCCTCTGATCACAACAGTCACGCCAACACCGCGAGTCGCACCAGCCAATCACGCAACAGCGACCTTACGATCCCGATGGGCCGCATCGTGCCGGTCTGCGCTGCCACCGTCTTGTGCATCGTCTGTTTGCGTGAGGAACCGCCGTGAGTCTGACGTCGATCGCCCGCTCGCTGGGTGCTCAGCGCGGGGTCGACCTGCTCGGCGGCGACCTCGCGATCGATCTCGGCACCGCGAACACGCTGGTGTACGCGCGCGGGCGCGGCATCCTGCTCGACGAACCGTCGGTGGTCGCGCTCGACCTGCAGACCAATGCCGTGGTCGCGGTCGGCGCCGAGGCCAAACGGATGATCGGACGCACGCCGGATCACATCCGCGCCATCCGCCCGCTGCGCGACGGGGTCATCGCCGACTACGAGGTCACCGCGGAGATGCTGCGGTACTTCGTACGCAAGGTGCTCAACCGCCGCGGCGCGTTCACCGGCCCGCGCATCGTCATCTGCGTGCCGTCGGCGATCACCAGCGTCGAGCAGCGCGCGGTGTCCGAATCGGCCTACGCGGCCGGAGCCCGGCGCGTGCACATCATCCTCGAGCCGATGGCCGCGGCGATCGGTGCGGGATTGCCCGTCAACCAGCCCGCCGGCTCGATGGTCGTCGACATCGGCGGCGGCACCACCGAGGTCGCGGTGCTCGCACTCGGCGGCATCGTCGCGTCGACGTCACTGCGGGTCGCCGGCAACGCCCTCGACCTCGCCATCGTCGATCACATCCGGGGTGAGTTCTCGCTGCTGATCGGTGAGCGCACCGCCGAGGAACTGAAGATCTCCGTCGGCTCGGCCTTTCCGGTCGCCGGCGCGCGCAAGGCCGAGATCCGCGGGCGCGACATCGGCACCGGTCTGCCCCGCAACATCACCGTGTCCAGCGACGAGCTGCGCAAGGCTATGGAGCTGCCGCTGACCCGGATCGTTGCCGCGGTGCGCACCACGCTCGACCGCTGTCCGCCGGAGCTCGCCGGCGATCTGGTGCAGCGCGGCATCGTGCTCACCGGTGGCGGCGCGCTGCTCCGCGGCCTCGACGCCCGGCTGCAGCACGAGATCGGCATCCCGGTGCTCGTCGCCGACCGGCCGCTCGACTCGGTCGTGCTGGGGACGGCGACCGTCGTCGAGCACTTCGACCAACTGCAGAAGGTCGTCGTCGACGGTTTCAAGCGGTAACCACGTGCGTAACCTCACCCACCGCCAGCGAATCGCCGCCCTCGTGCTGGCCGCCCTGGCCGCCGGCTTCCTCGCTCTCGACCTGAGCGGCGGCAGCCTGCAGTCGGCGCACGGCGGTGTGCGCGGCGCACTGGGCTCGCTGTACCGCGGCACCGACACTGTGCTCGGCCCGGTGCGGCGCTTCCTGCAGGGCATCCCGCGCGCCGGATCGGACGAGTCGCGGCTGCACGCCCTCGAACAGCAGAACACCGCACTGCGCAAGCAGCTCGACGAAGCCCGCCTCGACCGGCACGCCGAGGCGCAGCTGACCCGGCTGCGGCTGTCCGCCGCACACAACGGCTTCCGCGTGGTGCCCGCGCGTGTCGTCGCCACGAGCGCCTCGGGCGGGTTCGACTACACCGTGACCGTCGCAGTCGGCACGGCCGACGGCGTGCGCCCGGGCCAGACCGTCACCGACGGCGACGGACTGGTCGGCCGCGTGCTGCACGCCGATTCGTCCACCGCCGTCGTCCTGCTGGCGATCGATCCCGGTTCGGGCGTAGGCGCGCGCGACCTGCGCACCGGACAGCTCGGTGTCGTCACCGGCAATGGTCTCGACGGCTTCGCGTTCCGGCCGCTCGACCCCGCCGCGCAGGTGCACACGGGCGACACCCTCGCGACCGGTCCGGCCCGGGCCAGCAGCTATGCGCCCGGCCTGTCGATCGGGACGGTGGGTGCGGTCCGCGCGTCGGCCGACGGGACGACGATCGCCGCGGTCGACCCGACGGTGTCGCCGACCTCGCTCGACGTGGTCGGGGTGATCGTGTCCGGCCACGGCGCATCGTCGATCGCCGCCGGTGGCAGGTGAGATGACACGCGCCCGGGTTGTCGCGGCGATCGCTGCGCTGCTCACCGCCCTGGTCCTGCAGGCCGCGCTGGTCGGCCCACTCGCCGACACGATTCCCGTCTGCCTGCCCGCCGTGCTCGTCGCCGCGATCGCAGTCGTCGACGGCCCCGGCGCCGGTCTCGCGTTCGGGTTCGCCGCCGGCCTGATCACCGATCTCGGCTCCGAACATCCCGCCGGTGTGCTGGCGCTGTCCTGGCTCGCGGTCGGGCTGGTGTGCGGACGGCTGAACGCACCCAACGCCCGCGTCCGCCATGACGTCGTCGTCGTCGCGCTCGTCTGCGGGCTCGCGTCGGTCGCGTCGACGTCGTTGCTCGCCGCGATCGGGGCCGACGGCGCCGCAGCCGCCGATGCGGTGCGCTACGCGATCCCCGCCACGCTGTTCGACGGATTGCTCGCACTCGCCGTGGTGCCGCTGGCGCGGGTGCTCCTGCGCACCGATCGGTTGCGCGCGCCGCGCCCCGTCCTCGTGCTCGGTGACTCGCGATGAGAGCACGCCCGCTCAGCGCGCGTCGATTCACGATCATCGTCGTACTCGTCGCGTCGATGGTCGTCACGCTGCTCGCGCGGCTCTACTACGTGCAGCTCCTCGACCCGAACAAGCCGCAGCAGACCGCCGGCATGTTGCACCCCGGCGAGGTCGTCGTTCCTGCTCCCCGCGGTCTGATCGTCGACTCGACCGGCCGTGTGCTGGTCGACAACACCTCGGTCGACGTGATGACCATCGACCAGGACCGTCTCGACGTGCTGCCCGATCACGGCGCACGGGTGCTCGGCCGTATCGCCGCGCTGCTCCACAAGAACCAGGCCACCTTGGCCGAAGAGATCAGGCCGTGCTCGTCGACAGTTCCCGCGCCGTGCTGGACGGGCGAGCCGTACCAGCCGGTGCCGGTGGCGACGCACTTGTCGCGCAAGGTGATTCTCGCCGTCACCGAGCGCCGGGAGGACTTCCCGGGCGTCGCCATCGAGACCGTGACGTACCCGCACTACCCGCACGGCGCGCTCGCCGGGCAGGTGCTCGGATACACGTCGCAGATCACCGCTTCCGACAAGCGCAACGACCCGGCGTTGTCCGACGCCGACACAATCGGGGTGTCTGGCCTCGAGGAGCAGTACGACTCGGTGCTGCGCGGCATCGACGGTTCGCTGACGAAGAACCTGAGCCCGCAGGGGTACTCGGTCTCCGACGGCAAGTACGTCGCACCTGTGCAGGGCGACACGCTCGTGACGAGTTTGAACCTGAAGCTGCAACGGCTGGCCGAGCAGTCGCTGGCGCAACAGATCGTCGACAGCCGCAGGCTCGGCAAGCCGGCGTCGGCAGGTGCGATCGTGGCGCTCGATCCGCAGACGGGTCGGGTGCTCGCCGTCGCGAGCTATCCCGACTACGACCCGCAGCTGTTCGTCGGCGGCATCTCGACCAAGAACTACCGCAAGCTCACCGCACCGAGTGCGAACGACCCGTTGCTCAGCCGTGCCGTCGCCGGCCAGTACGCACCGGGCTCGACGTTCAAGCTCATCACGTCGAGTTCGCTCGTCACCCACGACGAGATCAACCCCCACACGCTCTACGGTTGCCCCGGATCCGTGACGATCGACGGCCGGGTGAAGACGAACTACGACTCCGAGGTGCTCGGCGACATCAACCTCGAGAATGCACTCGGGTACTCGTGCGACACCTACTTCTACGTGCCGGCCGCCAACGAGTACTACGCCGACCAGAACCGCATCGCGCAGCACAAGAAGCCGCACGAGTGGCTCCAGCGCATGGCGGCGTCCTTCGGCGTGGGCCGTGCGCCGCGCATCGACCTGCCGGGCAACGAGCAGGCCAGCGGCTCCTACGCCGACCGCGAGACCCGTCTGGCGCGGTGGAAGGCCAACAAGGATCAGTACTGCGCTGCCGCGCGCGGCGGTTACAAGAACGTGGCCAACCCGTCACAGCGCTCCTACCTAACCGAGCTCGCGTCCGAGAACTGCACGGACGGCTGGCGCTACCGCGCCGGCGACAACGCCGACATGGCCATCGGCCAGGGTGAGACGACGATGTCGCCGCTGCAGCTGGCCGTCGCGTACTCCGCGCTGGTCAACGGCGGGCGCATCTGGGCGCCCAAGCTCGGGTGGGGCGTGGTCGACGGCAAGGGCAAGGTCGTGCGCAAGGTCGTGCCGAAGGTGCGCAACAACGTGCCGGTCAAGCAGAGCACGCTCGACTACATCGCGCGGTCGCTGAACTTCGGCCGCGGATGGGCGGTGTCGGGTGCCTTCGCCTACATCGGGTCGCCGTACGCGGCACGCATCGGCGGCAAGACGGGCACCGCCGAGGTGTACGGCCACGGCGACACGTCCTGGCTCGCGACCTGGGGGCCGATCTATCACCAGCGCGGGCATGTGCGTGCCCGCTTCGTCCTCGTCGGGATGGTCGAGCAGGGCGGCACGGGCGCCACCGCCGCGGGACCGATGCTCAAGCGCGTCTGGGACGGCATCTTCGGCGTGGACGGGTCGAAGCCGATCATCAAGGGGCTGCGCCCGGCCACCACCTTGCCCAAGATCGCGCCGCAGGTGAAGGTCAGTCGATGAGCGCTCGCGCGAAGAGCCAGGAAGCACAGCCCGCGACGAAGGAGCGGATCGATCTGGGAGCGGGCCCGAGCGCAGCGAGCGGTCCGGGAGCGGATCGATGACCCAACTGCTCGCGCGTGATCCGCGCGCGCCCTTCGCCCTGCCCGCACCGCTCGGCGAGCCGGACCAGGCGGGGCGCGCCCGCTACGACTGGGTGCTCAACGGGGTCGCGCTCACGCTCGGGCTGATCGGCGCGGTGCTCGTGTGGGCCGCCACTCGCGACGTCGAACGCGCCGCCGGCAACAACCCGAACGGTTACCTGTACCGACATCTGATCAACCTCGCTCTCGCGGCGGGGATGATGGTGGGCGCAGCGCACATCAACGCGCGCATGCTGCGCCGCACCGGCCCGTTCGTGTACGTGGCGGGCGTGCTCGGCCTGGTGCTCGTGCTCGGCGCGGGCGTGACGATCAACGGCGCGCACGCCTGGATCCGGCTGGGCGGCGGTTTCGAGATCCAGCCGTCGGAATTCATGAAGCTCGGGTTGGTCATCGGCATGGCAGTGCTCTTCGCGCAGCGAGGCCGTGCGCGCGGCGACCTGCCACCCACGACCGGCGATGTGCTGCTTGCCCTGACGATGGTCGCCGTGCCGCTCGCGCTGATCATGCTGCAGCCCGACCTCGGTTCGGCCATGGTGCTCGGTGCGGCCGCGTTCGGTGTGCTGGTCGCCGCGGGTGTGCGGGCGCGCTGGACGCTCGGCCTGCTCGTGGTGGGCATTCTCGGCGCGGTCCTCGTGGTGAAGATGGGCCTGCTCGCCGACTACCAGCTCGCGCGCTTCGGCGCGTTCCTCGACCCCCAGCACGATCCCCAGGGCGCGGCGTACAACATCAATCAGGCGCACATCGCCATTGCCAACGGCGGCCTGTTCGGCCTCGGCCTGTTCAACGGGCCGCAGACCAACGGCGGCTACGTGCCCGAGCAGCGCACCGACTTCGTGTTCTCGGTGATGGGCGAGGAGTTCGGCCTGGTCGGTGGTGCCGTGCTCATCCTGCTCTTCGCCCTGCTCTGCTGGCGGGGGCTCGTGATCGCGCGCTCGGCCGACCGCACGGGCCAGCTGGTGGCTGTCGGCATCGTGTGCTGGTTCGCCTTCCAGGCCTTCCAGAACATCGGGATGAATCTCGGGCTGATGCCCGTCACCGGTCTGCCGTTGCCGTTCGTCTCCTACGGCGGATCGTCGATGTTCGCCCAAGGGCTCGCGATCGGTGTGCTGCAAGCCGTGCGACGGCGCAGCCTGACCGACAACTAGCCAGAAGCCACAGGCACTTCGGCCACCGCTGGCGCTCGCGACGTGACGGTTGTCCCGACGCTCGCCAGCACCACCATCACGATGGCGACCGCGGTGACGACGCGCACCGGTTGACCCAGCAGCAGCATTCCGGCGAGGGCGGCGACCGCCGGTTCGAGGCTCATCAGCAGGCCGAAGGAGGCCGCACGCAGTCGGCGCAGCGCGATCAGCTCGAAGGAGTACGGCAGGATCGAGGACAGGATCGCGATGGCCGCGCCCGCGGCGAGCAACGACGGACGGACCAGCGCCGAGCCGCCCTCGACGATGCCGACGGGAATTACGACGAGCGTCCCGATGCACAGCGCCAGCGCCAGATCCGTCGACCTGCGCCCACCTCGTGCCGACGCGTTGCGACACCAGGATGTAGGCGGCCCAACAGGCGCCGGCGATCAAGGCCAACACGACTCCGACCACAGTGACGTCGCGACTGTCACCACGCAGCGCGAGCAGGACGACCCCGCCGCCCGCCAGCACCACCCACAGGCCGTCGAGTGCTCGTCGCGAGCCGCCGATCGCGACGGCGAGCGGACCGGTGAACTCGATGGTGACCGCGACGCCGAGGGGCAGCCGATCCAGCGCCTCGTAGAAGCTCCAGTTCATGACGCCGAGGATCGCGCCGTACGCGAGCACGGCGAGGTAATCCGCTCTGGTGCGGCCGCGGATCGCGGGCCGTGCAACGAGCATCAGCATCACCGCGGCAAGGGCGAGCCGCAGGAACACCACGCCGCCCGGTCCCGCCTGCGCGAACATCCTGCTGGCCAGCGCAGCGCCGAACTGCACGGAGGCGATGCCGCCGAGCACGAGCACCTGCGGGGGGACGGGACGCACGCGCCAAATCCTGTCAGAGCGGGCTGACGGCGCGAGCCGGCGCGTCCCTTGACACAATCGGGCCTCCACCAGGAGGACCGATGTCACTAGCCGACTTCCCGCGGTACCCGCTCCTGTTCGGGCCCAGCCCGATCCACGGCTTGGAACGACTCACGCGGCACCTCGGCGGCGCGACGATCTGGGCCAAGCGCGAGGACTGCAACTCGGGTCTGGCCTTCGGCGGGAACAAGACTCGCAAGCTCGAATACCTCGTGCCGGAAGCTCTGGCCCAGGGCGCAACCCACCTGGTGTCGATCGGCGGCGTGCAGTCGAATCACACCCGTCAAGTGGCAGCAGTCGCAGCGAAGCTCGGTCTGGCGGCCGTCCTCGTCCAGGAGAGCTGGGTCGACTGGCCGGACGCCGTGAACGACCGCGTCGGCAACATCTTGTTGTCGCGCATCATGGGTGCGCAGGTCCAGCTCGTCGACGCCGGCTTCGGGATCGGGTTCAAGTCCAGCTGGGAGCAGGCTCTCGACAAGGTCCGCGAACAGGGCGGCACGCCGTACCCCATTCCCGCCGGCGCGTCGGACCATCGCCTCGGCGGCCTGGGATTCGCCAACTGGGCCGATGAAGTGCAGCGGCAAGAACGCGAACTCGGCGTCTTCTTCGACACGATCGTCGTCTGCAGCGTCACGGGCTCGACGCACGCCGGGATGATCGCCGGATTCGCCGGGCAGGAGCGACCGCGACGTGTCATCGGCATCGACGCGTCGGCCAAGATCGACGAGACCCGTGCCCAGGTCGGGAAGATCGCGCGCAACACCGCGGCGCTCATCGGGCTCGGACGTGAGCTGCGCGATGACGAGATCAGCGTGCTCGCGGGCTGGGCCGGCGACTACTACGGCATCCCGGTCGACTCGACGCTCGAGGCGATCCGGCTCACCGGCAGGCTCGAGGGGATGATCATCGACACCGTCTACGAGGGAAAGTCGATGGCCGGGCTCATCGACCTCGTCAGCTCCGGCGAGATCGAGGCTGGTTCCAACGTGCTCTACGCGCACCTCGGCGGCCAACCTGCGCTCAATGCGTACAGCGCACTGTTTCGGTGACCGGCGCCCGGAGCGGTCCTGACCACGTAAGCTGGTGCTCCGTGCCGCCCGCCTCGCTCTTTCCCGCCCTGGAACCCCTGCTGCCCTCGGTCAGCAAGCCGATCCAGTACGTCGGCGGCGAACTGAACGCGCACGTCAAGGAGTGGGACGACGTCGTCGTCCACTGGGCCCTGATGTACCCCGACGCCTACGAGGTCGGGCTGCCCAACCAGGGCGTGCAGATCCTCTACGAGGTGCTCAACGAGCGCGCGGACACGCTGGCCGAGCGCACCTACTCGGTGTGGCCCGATCTCGAGGCGTTGATGCGCGAGCACGGCATCGGCCAGTTCACCGTCGACGCGCACCGTCCCGTGGCAGCCTTCGACCTGCTCGGGGTCTCGTTCGCGACCGAACTCGGCTACACCAACCTGCTCACTGCGCTGGATCTCGCCGGCATCCCCCTGCACGCCGCCGACCGCACCGACGAGCCGCTCGTCATCGCCGGCGGCCACGCCGCGTTCAACCCGGAACCGGTCGCCGACTTCATCGACGCCGCCGTGCTCGGCGACGGCGAACAGGCCGTAGGGGCGATCACCGACATCGTGCGCGATTGGATCACCCATGGACGTCCGGGCGGGCGTGATGGCGTGCTGCTGCGCCTGGCCGCGACAGGCGGCGTCTACGTGCCGCGCTTCTACGACGTCAGCTACCTCGCCGATGCCCGCATCGAGTCGGTGAAACCCAACCGCGACGGCGTGCCCGAGCGCGTCACCAAGCACACGGTGATGAACCTCGACGAGTGGCCGTACCCGAAGACGCCGCTCGTCCCGCTCGCCGAGACGGTGCACGAGCGGATGTCCGTCGAGATCTTCCGCGGCTGCACGCGCGGGTGCCGGTTCTGCCAGGCGGGCATGATCACGCGCCCCGTGCGTGAGCGTTCGATCGAGACCGTCGGGGCGATGGTCGACCAGGGGTTGCGGGCGACCGGCTTCGAAGAGGTCGGGCTGCTGTCGCTGTCGTCCGCCGATCACTCCGAGATCGGCCCGATGGCCAAGCAGCTGGCCGACCGCTACGAGGACGACCGGGTGAGCCTGTCGCTGCCCTCGACCCGCGTCGACGCCTTCAACATCGACCTCGCCAACGAGTTCTCGCGTAACGGCCGCCGCTCGGGCCTCACGTTCGCACCCGAGGGCGGTTCGGAGCGGCTGCGGCGGGTCATCAACAAGATGGTCAGCAAGGACGACCTGATCCGCACCGTCTCAGCCGCCTACGCGCAGGGCTGGCGCCAGGTGAAGCTCTATTTCATGTGCGGGTTGCCGACAGAGACCGACGAGGACGTCCTCGAGATCGCGGAGATGGCCCACGACGTCATCCGCGCCGGCCGCGAGGCTACGGGCCACAAGGACATCCGCTGCACCGTGTCCATCGGTGGGTTCGTTCCCAAGCCGCACACCCCGTTCCAGTGGGCCGCCCAGTGCGATCCGGCCACCGTTGATGCTCGCCTGGCCAAGCTGCGCGCGGCGATCAACGCGAACCGGTCACTGGGCCGCAACGTCGGCATGCGCTACCACGACGGTGAGCCGTCGCTGGTCGAAGGACTGCTGTCGCGAGGCGACCGCCGGGTCGGCGCCGTCATCGAGGCGGTGTGGCGCGACGGTGGCCGTTTCGACGGCTGGTCGGAACATTTCTCGTTCGAGCGGTGGATGTCGGCCGCTGCGAGAGTCGGCATCGACGTGCAGTGGTTCACCACGCGCGAGCGGGACTCCGACGAGGTGCTGCCGTGGGACCACCTCGACTCCGGCCTCGACAAGCAGTGGCTCTGGGACGACTGGCAGGACGCGACGGCAGAGTTCGAGCAGGACGACTGCCGGTGGACGCCGTGCTTCGACTGCGGCGTGTGCTCCAACCTCGGTACCGACATCCAGGTCGGCCCGACCGGACGAGCGCTGCTGCCCCTCGCCCCCCGCTGATCCCACCTACCCGCCACGCCCCCACCACGACCGCTTCCGGTACCGACCCGCCAGATTTCGGCCCGATTTCTGGTCGGTCGATACCAGAAGCCGGGTTGGGGCGCGGTCGGAGAACAATGGGTGCCATGGCACGCCGCACCCCGACCGGTCCGCCGCCACCGCCGGTGGTGCAGCGCCTGCGGGTGCGCTACGCCAAGCGGGGCCGGCTGCGGTTCACCTCGCACCGCGATTTCGCCCGCGCCTTCGAGCGGGCACTGCGTCGCGCGGAGATCCCGATGGCCTACTCGGCGGGGTTCAGCCCGCACCCGAAGATCAGCTACGTCGGCGCGTCCCCGACGGGCGTGGCCAGCGAGGCCGAGTACCTCGAGATCGGGCTGGCCCGCGAGAGCGACCCTGAACAGGTCCGCACCGCCCTGGACGCCGCCCTGCCCGAGGGGCTGGACGTGCTCGAGGTCGTGCCCGCAGGGCCCGGTTCGCTCGCCGAGCGCGTCGTGGCCGCGCACTGGCGAGTCGAGCTGCCCGGAGTCGACCCCGATGCCCTGCACGACGCGGTGCTCGCGATGCTCGGGCGCACCGAACTGAGCGTCGAGCGGGTCACCAAGGACGGTCGCCGCAGCGTCGACGTGCGCCACGCGCTCGTCAGCGCCAAGGTGCGTCCCACGCTCGCGATCGGCGGACGTGCGATACTGGACGTGGTTGTGCGGCAGGTAACCCCCGCCGTACGGCCCGACGACATTCTCGCCGCGTTGCGGATCGTCGCCGGTCTCGCCCCCGACGCACCGGCTGTCTCGGTGCGCGTGGCGCAGGGATCGCTCGACGAGCGCGGGACGGTCAGCGACCCGCTGGCCCCCGACCGCCCGACGGTGTGAAGGTCGCTCGTGTACGACGACTCGAACCCGGGTCGGCGGGTTGAAGCCATCAGCCCTCCGCTCGATGAAGACTTCGCGGAACGACGCTGAGCCCTGCGGACCTACCGTCCGGGTCAGCTCCGACCGCCACAACCGCCTTCGTGCGGTCGCGTCTCGTCACCGACGAAGCGCGCCCGGGGGCCGAATGGAGAACCCGAGCACATGCTCGACAACGACAACACCACTGACACCACCGACAACATCGACACCAGCGCCACCACCGGGGCCCCGCCCAAGCGGGTCCGCGTGTCGGCACTGGCCAAGGACCTCGGCACCACCAGCAAGGCCCTGATCGCGCTGCTGACCGATCTCGGCGCCGGCGCCAAGACCGCCTCCTCGGCCCTCGACGCCGAGCTCGCCGACCAGGTGCGTGTGGCCTACGCGGAACGCGGTCAGGACCCGACCCAGGACGCCGTCGCCGCCGTCTCAGGCGTCGAGACGGCTGCCGGCGCACCGACAGCGACGGGTCGTGGCGATTCGTCGCAGCAGGCTCCGGGAGCGCCGGTCGTGCTGTTCCAGGCACCGACCCCGGTCGAAACACCCGACGGGCCTGACGTCACCGTCGCCGAGGACGCCGAGGACCGCACCGCCGAGCCCGAGGACGTCCGCGAGGTCGCCAGCGAAGAGGCCGCCGGTGCTGCCCGGCGTCGGCGCCGGCGGGGCCGTCGCGGCCGCGGGGGCGGGGCCAAGCAGGACGACACCGGCTCTGAGAGCGGCTCCGACAGCCCGCACGCCGACACCGCCTCCGACACCGTGGCGTCCGACGGGTCCGACACCAGCGGGTCCGACGCCGACGCCAGTCGACGGGGGACGCCGCGGCAGCGGGAGCACAGCCGGCGAAGGGCGCCAAGAAGGAGCAGGCGAAGAAGGCGGCGGCGAAGAAGGCGCAGCCGGCCAAGGCCAAGAAGCAGGGCGGCAAGCAGCAGAACAAGCAGGCAGACGGCGCCACCGCCGACGCCGCAGCCGAGGGCGCAGCCGATGCGGCCGACGACACGGACGTCAGCGGCGACACCGACGGCGATGCGACCGGTGACGGCACCGGCAAGAACACCCGCCGCCGGCGCCGGCGCCGCCGCTCGGGCACCAACGACGGCGACGGGTCGACCGACGACCCGCCGAACACGGTCGTCCACGTCCGCGAGACACGGGAAGCCGCCGCCCGCGACGCGAACGACGACGGCGTCAAGGGCGTCAAGGGTTCGACCCGGCTCGAGGCGCGCCGCCAGCGCAGGCGCGACGGCCGCGAGACCAGCCGCCGCCGGCCGCCGATCCTGTCCGAGGCCGAGTTCCTCGCCCGCCGCGAGGCCGTCGACCGCGTGATGGCGCTACGCCAGAGCGGCGACCGCACCCAGATCGCGGTGCTCGAGGACGACGTCCTCGTCGAGCACTATGTGACCCGGGCCAGCGCCACGTCCTACGTCGGCAACGTCTATCTCGGACGCGTGCAGAACGTGCTGCCCTCGATGGAGGCCGCGTTCGTCGACATCGGCAAGGGGCGCAACGGCGTCCTGTACGCCGGCGAGGTCAACTGGGACGCAGCGGGTCTCGAGGGCAAGTCCCGAGCGATCGAGCAGGCCCTCAAGAGTGGCGACCCGGTGCTCGTCCAGGTCACCAAGGACCCGATCGGCCACAAGGGCGCCCGGCTCACCAGCCAGGTCTCGCTGCCCGGCCGGTTCCTCGTCTACGTCCCCGGCGGGGCGATGACCGGCATCAGCCGCCGCCTCCCGGACACCGAGCGGCACCGGCTCAAGGCCATCCTCAAGAAGATCGTCCCCGAGGACGCCGGCGTCATCGTCCGCACCGCCGCCGAAGGCGCGAGCGAGGAAGACCTCACCCGCGACGTGCACCGCCTGCAGGCTGAGTGGGAAGCCATCCAGAAGAAAGCCGCCAAGACGTCCGCGGCGCCGACCCTCGTGCACGGCGAACCCGATCTCGCGATCCGGGTCGTGCGCGATGTGTTCAACGAGGATTTCAAGAAGCTCGTTGTGCAGGGCGACGGCGCGTGGCAGACGGTGTCGGAGTACATCGAGGGCGTCGCGCCGGATCTGGCCGAGCGCGTCTCGCGCCACACCGGTGACAGCGACCTGTTCCACGACCTGCGCGTCGACGAGCAGATCATGAAGGCGCTCGACCGCAAGGTGTGGCTGCCCTCGGGCGGCTCGCTGGTGATCGACCGCACCGAGGCCATGACCGTGATCGACGTGAACACCGGCAAGTTCGTCGGGTCGGGCGGCAACCTCGAACAGACCGTCACCCGCAACAACCTCGAAGCCGCCGAAGAGATCGTGCGACAGCTGCGGCTGCGCGATGTCGGCGGGATCGTCGTCATCGACTTCATCGACATGGTGCTCGAGTCGAACCGCGAACTCGTGCTGCGGCGCCTGACCGAGTGCCTCGGTCGCGACCGCACGAAGCACCAGGTCGCAGAGGTGACCTCGCTCGGCCTGGTGCAGATGACCCGCAAGCGCGTGGGTGAGGGCCTGATCGAGGCGTTCAGCCAGACCTGCGAGGTCTGTCACGGGCGCGGCATCATCGTGCACCCGGAGCCGGTCGAGAAATCCGGCAAGCAGGCGAACGACGACGACGAGCCGACCAAGTCGACCTCGCGCCGCCGGCGCGGCAAGCGCAGCGAGCCCGCCGCCACGGCCGAGACCGACGCCGAGACCGACGCCGAGGACGCCGCCGTCAGCGCCGAGCAGAAGTCGAAGGCGCTCGCCGCAATGGCTGCCATCCACCGCGCCGCCCACCCGGACGACGACCTCTCCGACGAGGACGCTGCAGCGGCTGCCGCGGAACTCGAGCTCGAGGCGGTCGCCGCGGTGCTGTCCGACACCGAGTTCGACCTCGTCGACCTCACCGACCGGGCCGCGGCGAGCTCCGCCGCGTCGACGGGGGACGCAGACGGCGCCGAGGTGCCCGAGGTAGCGGAGGCGGCTGACGTGCCGGCGGCGCCCGACGCCGCCGGCGGTCCCGAGGCTGCCGAGCTCTCCGGCGAGCACTCCGCGCTGAGACCCACGCTGAGACCCACGCTGAGACCCACGCTGAGACCCACGCTGAGACCCACGGCTGAGACCCACGCCGTGGCCACCAAGGCCGTCGCACCCCCGCGCCGCCCGCGGCGGCGCCGCGCGGCCTCGCGCCCGGCCGGACCGCCGACCCCTGGGACCACCGCATGACCCGTACAGGCGCCACTGCGTGCCTGTGCCCACGCGCAGGCGTTTTGCCTTCCGCGCCGCTCGTCCCGTAATCTGGACGACGGCCTACCGCAGGGTGGGCCGTCTTAACGTTGTAGCAATGTTGGCAGGAGTGATCCCCGATGTACGCCATCGTCACGACCGGCGGCAAGCAGTACAAGGTCGCCGAAGGCGATGTGATCGAGGTCGAGAAGCTCGACGGTGACACCGGCGCCGAGGTCGCGCTGACGCCGATCCTGCTCGTCGACGGCGAGACCGTCACCCACGACGCCGACAAGCTGGCCAAGGCCAACGTCACCGTCGAGGTGGTGGCGCACACCAAGGGCCCCAAGATCAAGATCCACAAGTTCAAGAACAAGACCGGCTACCACAAGCGGATGGGCCACCGTCAGCGGCTGACCCAGATCAAGGTGACCGGCATTTCGCAGAGCGGGAAGTAGGCACTGACATGGCACACAAGAAGGGTGCATCCAGCTCCCGCAACGGCCGCGACTCGAACCCGCAGTTCCTCGGCGTCAAGCGGTTCGGGGGCCAGGAGGTCAAGGCCGGCGAGATCCTGATCCGCCAGCGCGGTACCAAGTTCCACCCCGGCGCGGGCGTCGGTCGCGGCAAGGACGACACGCTGTTCGCGCTCGTCCCCGGCAACGTGCAGTTCGGCACGTCGCGCGGCCGCAAGACCGTCAACATCGTCTGACCCGCCTCTCCGGCGTTAACTGCTGTCGTCGCGATCCAGCGGGAAGTCACACTCAGCGCTGTTCCTGATCGCTTACAGCTGAAGGTCTCATGGCAGGCTTCGTCGACCGGGTCGTGCTGCACGTCGCCGCCGGCAACGGCGGCCACGGAGTGGCCTCGATCCACCGTGAGAAGTTCAAGCCGCTCGGCGGCCCGGACGGCGGCAACGGCGGGCGCGGCGGGGACGTGCGTCTGGTCGTCGACCCGAACGTGCACACCCTGCTCGACTTCCACCACCATCCGCACCAGCGCGCCGGCAACGGCAAGGGCGGCGCCGGCAGCCACCGCAACGGCGCTGATGGCGGCGACCTCGAATTGCGCGTGCCGGACGGCACGGTCGTGGTCGACCGTGACGGCGAGGTGCTCGCCGATCTGATCGGCGCGGGTACCACGTTCGTCGCTGCCCAGGGCGGCCGTGGCGGTCTCGGCAACGCCGCACTCGCCTCGACCCGGCGCAAGGCGCCCGGCTTCGCGCTACTCGGCGAGCCCGGCGAGGAGCGCGATGTCGTGCTCGAGCTCAAGTCGGTCGCCGACGTCGGGCTGGTCGGGTTCCCCAGCGCCGGGAAGTCGTCGCTGATCGCAGCCCTGTCGGCGGCGCGGCCGAAGATCGCCGACTACCCCTTCACGACGCTGGTGCCCAACCTCGGGGTGGTCGACGCCGGCGAGACGACTTTCACGATCGCCGACGTCCCGGGCCTCATCCCCGGGGCGGCGAAGGGCAAGGGCCTCGGGCTGCACTTCCTGCGCCACGTCGAACGCTGCGCGGTGCTGCTGCACGTGCTCGACTGCGCGACACTCGAACCGGGCCGCGATCCGATCAGTGATCTCGACGCGATCGAGGCCGAACTGGCGCAGTACTTGTCCAACTCTGCGGCAACCTTCGGCGAGCTGCTCGCCAAGCCCCGGCTGGTCGCCCTGAACAAGATCGACGTGCCGGAGGCCCGCGACCTCGCCGAGCTCGTCCGTCCCGAATTGGAGGCGCGGGGGCTGCAGGTCTTCGAGATCTCGGCGGTCGCTCACGACGGCCTGCGCGCCCTGACCTACGCCCTTGCCGCCGCGGTGCAGGCCGACCGTGCGGCGCGCCCCGCGTCCGAGTCGACGCGGATCGTGCTCGCACCCAGGGCCGTCGACGACGCGGGCTTCACCATCACCGCGCATGCGGACGGGTTCGTCGTGCACGGCGCGAAGCCGCTGCGCTGGGTGGGCCAGACCGACTTCGACAACGACGAGGCCGTCGGATACCTCGCCGATCGGCTCAAGCGCCTCGGTGTGGAGGACGAACTCGCCCGCCTCGGCGCGGAGCCCGGCGATGCCGTGACGATCGGTGCGATGACCTTCGACTTCGAGCCGAGTAGCGGCATGGCCGAGGGCTACGTCCCCTCGCGCCGCGGATCGGACGAACGCCTGAGCAGGTCCGCGCGCGTCTCTGCCGAGGACCGCCTGGCCGCCAGGCGCGCCCGCCGCCCGTCCCACTACGACCCCTCCGGGAGCGATGAGTGACCGACTCCTCCGCGAGTGGTCATTTGTGGCCCGAGTGGTCACGTATAGCTGACCACTCGCGCGATTACTGGCCACTCGCGGAACGGGACTGAGCGTGACCCGGGATCAGATCGCCTCAGCTGCGCGGACGGTCGTGAAGGTCGGCTCCTCGTCGCTCACATCGAAGGGGCGTCTGGATCCCGCACGGCTGGACGCGATCGTCGATGCGATCGCGGCCCGGGTCGCCGCAGGGCAGCAGGTCGTCCTGGTCTCGTCAGGGGCGATCGCTGCCGGGATCGGTCCGCTCGGGCTCAAGGCCCGCCCGCGTGACCTGGCCACCCAGCAGGCCGCCGCCAGCGTCGGCCAGCTCCTGCTGGCCGAACGCTACGCGGCCTCGTTCGCCCGGTACGGGCTCGGTGTCGGCCAGGTGCTGCTCACCGCCGACGATCTGCACCGCCGCGGCCACTACCGCAACGCGAACCGAACCCTGGAACGGTTGCTCGCCCTCGGCATCGTGCCCGTCGTCAACGAGAACGACACCGTGGCCACCCACGAGATCCGCTTCGGCGACAACGATCGGCTCGCCGCGCTCGTCGCCCACCTGGTCGCCGCGCAGGCGCTGGTGCTGCTCTCGGACGTCGACGGGCTGTACACGGGCAAGCCCGGCCGTCCCGACGCGCGGTTCATCCCGGAGGTGCGGTCGATGGCCGAACTCGACGGGGTGGACGTGTCGCGGTCGGGCAGCCACGTCGGATCCGGCGGCATGGTGACCAAGATCGACGCCGCGGCGATCGCCACGACCGAGGGCATTCCGGTGCTTCTCGCCGCCGGCCACCAGGTGTACGACGCGCTGCGAGGCACGGTCGGGACGTTGTTCCATCCTGCAGGCGACAGGTCGGCCTCGCGGCTGTTCTGGCTGCGCTACGCGACCAGCCCGCGCGGCCGGCTCGTGCTCGATGCCGGCGCCGTCGCCGCGGTCGTCCAGCGGCGGATGTCCCTGCTCCCCGCCGGCATCACGTCCGTTTCGGGCGAGTTCTACTCCGGCGAGCCGGTCGAGCTCGCCGACCCGGACGGCGCGGTCGTGGCGCGCGGCCTGGTCGGTTACGACGCAGCCGACCTTCCCGGTCTGCTCGGACACAAGACGGTCGACCTGCCGGCCGAGTTCCGCCGCGAGGTCGTGCACCGCGACGACCTCGTCGTCATGTGACAACACCCGCTTGCGCCGAACGTGTCGGCGACCGGTCTGGCGGGTAAGTCACCCGTATGAGTGGTCCGTACCCGCCAGCACCGCCGCCCCCGCAGGGCCCGCCTCCCGGCCAGTCCGGTCCGGCGGGGCCCGGCCCGGGGCCCCAGGGTCAGCCGGGACCGCCCGGCGGGCCGGGCCAACACCCGGGCCAACACCCGGGTCAGCGTCCCGGCACGCCGGAGGAGAACGAACCCAAGCGCTCGGTGAGCGTCGGGCAGATCCTCGGCGGCATCCTGTTCGTGCTGGTGATCATCTTCATTTTCGAGAACACGCACTCGGTGAAGGTGCGGCTGATCGTTCCCGAGTACAAGATGCCGGTAGCCCTGCCGATCGTCATCGCGGCGGTACTGGGTGCGCTGATCGCCTGGCTGCTGCGGTACCGGCGCCAGCGCAATCACCCGAGCCGCGCTTCCAAGAAGGGCCGGGGCGACCACTCCGTACGCTGAACGGATGAGCGAGCGGGCCGCGACCGAGCAGGACGTGCACGCCGTCGCCAGCCGGGCACGCGATGCCGCGGTCGAGTTGGCCACCCTGCACCGCAGCGACAAGGACGCTGCATTGACGGCGATGGCCGACGCGCTCGACGACGCGACCGGCGCGGTCGTCGGTGCCAACCGTGAGGACGTGTCGGCCGGTCGCGAAGCCGGTCTGGACGACGGACTGGTCGACCGGTTGATGCTCGACGACGAGCGGGTCGCCGCGATGGCGCAGGGCCTGCGCGACCTTGCCGCGCTGCCGGATCCGGTCGGCGAGGTCGTTCGCGGGTACGTGCAGCCGAACGGGCTCGAGATCCGTCAGATCAGGGTGCCTTTCGGCGTCGTGGCCATGATCTACGAGGCACGCCCGAACGTCACCGTCGACGCCGCCGGGCTCGCGCTCAAGAGCGGCAACGTCGCCCTTTTGCGCGGGTCGGGTTCGGCGTACCGGTCCAACGTCGCACTCGTGCAGGTGCTGTCGGCGGCAGCCGAGAAGGCCGGGCTCCCCGCCGACGCCGTGCAACTGGTGCCCGGGACCGACCGCGCGAGTGTCGGTCACCTGCTGCGGGCGCGCGGACTCGTCGACCTGATCATTCCCCGCGGCGGTGCCGGCCTGATCAACTTCGTCGTCGAGAACGCGACTGTGCCGGTGATCGAGACCGGGGTGGGCAACGTCCACGTCTACGTCGACGCGGCGGCCGACCTCGAGATGGCCGAGCGCATCGTCGTCAATTCCAAGACCTCGCGGGTCAGTGTGTGCAACTCGGCCGAGACCCTGCTCGTGCACCGCGATGTCGCCGACGAGTTCCTGCCGCGCATCACCTCGGCGCTGCAGACGTGCGGTGTGGTGCTGCACGGCGACGGCGCCTTCGGTGCGCTGGACGGAGTGCAGCCGGCGACGGACGAGGACTGGGCCCGTGAATACCTGTCGCTCGACATGGCCGCTCGTGTCGTGGCCGATGTCGACGCGGCGATCGCGCACATCCGGCGTTGGTCGAGCGGGCACACCGAGGCCATCGTGACCCGTGATCTCGACACGGCGCGGCGTTTCGTGGCCCGCGTCGACTCCGCCGCGGTGATGGTCAACGCGTCGACGCGGTTCACCGACGGTGGCGAGTTCGGTTTCGGCGCCGAGATCGGCATCTCGACGCAGAAGATGCATGCCCGCGGACCGATGGGACTGACCGAGCTGACGTCGACCAAGTGGATCGTCACGGGCGACGGCCACGTCCGCTGAGCTGGTTCCGCCGCTTGACAAAGCAGATGGAGGCGATCACAGTTCCTAACTGTGGTCGGACTACCTAATCGCGATAGGCGAGCCGAACGGCGTGAGGCGACGCGGCTGGAGATCCTGGCCGCTGCCTGGGATGTCGCGCGGAAGAACGGCATCGCCGGGCTCACCCTGCGTGAGGTCGCCGTCCGCGTCGGAATGCAACCACCCTCGCTGTACTCGCACTTCGATTCGAAGAACGCGATCTACGACGCGATGTTCGGGCAGGCGTGGCGCGAAGCCATGACGCACTTCCGTGCGGCGGAGCTGCGCGCACCTGCGGACGCGCGTGAGCGGCTCGTGTTCATGGCCCAGACCTACTTCGACTTCGCCGCCGCCGATCCGGCACGCAACCAACTCATGAACGTGCGCGTGCTTCCCGACTTCGCCCCGAGCGAGGAGTCGTATGCGGCCGCTGTCGAATGCCTCGACCTGCTGCGCGCGAACCTGCGCGCCATGGGCATCGCCAAAGCGGCCGACGTCGACGTCTACACGGCGTTGATCGCGGGCCTGGTGTCGCAGCAGGAGGCCAACGACCCGGGCGGCACCCGTTGGCGCCGCCTCGTTCCCCGGGTCATGCACAGCTACGCCGACTCGGTCGGGATCGCCGCCCGTCCGGCCACTCCGCGGAGGAAACGATGACCACAGTGATGACCGCAGTGAAACCCGCGCTCGACCGCGCCACCGCGATGCGGCTCGCCGCAGCGGAGTACCGACGCTGTGCCGACCTGCTCGAGTCGCTCGAAGACCACGACTGGATGACGCCGACCGAATGCCCGGGCTGGGACGTGCGGCAGATGGCCGCCCACATGCTCGGCATGGTCGAGATGGCGGCCTCGATCCGTGAGGGCATGCGCCAGACGAAGGCGGCGACGGTCGACGGCGACTTCGACATCGACCGGCTCACCGAACTGCAGGTGCGCGAGCGGGCGGACTGGCACGGTGCCCGCATCGCCGAGGAGTACGCACGCCGCTCGCCGACCGCGGTCAAGGGCCGCCGCCGCACGCCGTGGTTCGTGCGGCGCCGCGCAATCCCGCCGATGGTGATCAACGGATCGCCCGAGGTCTGGACTTTGGGCTACCTGTTCGACGTGATCCTCACGCGTGACCCGTGGATGCACCGGATGGACATTTCTCGCGTGCTCGGGCGCACTCCGGTGCTCACCGCCGACCACGACGCGGCGCTCGTGGCCGATGTCGTCGCCGAATGGTCGCGCCGGCACGGCAAGGACTACACGTTGCGGCTGACCGGCCCGGCCGGCGGCACGTGGACGGTGGGTGCCGGCGACCCGCATATCGAACTCGACGCGATCGAGTTCTGCCGCGCGCTGAGCAGGCGGCCCGGTGAGGTGACGCTCGAGGACCTGTTGAGCACCGAGGTGCCGTTCTAGGATCGGGCGCATGAGCGTCATCCCGGACTCCGCCTTCGGACAGCGTGCCTGCTCCCGGCTGGCCGCAGAAAAGGTCGTCTGGTTGACGACGACCGCCGCAGACGGCACACCACAACCGAACCCGGTCTGGTTCCTCTGGGACGACGACAGTGAGAGCGTCCTGGTCTACAACGCCAACGATGCGAACCGGCTCGATCACGTAGCAGTGCGCCCGCGCGTGTCCCTGAACTTCGACGGCGACGGGCACGGCGGTGACATCGTCGTGCTCGCCGGCGTCGCCGAGCAGGCGCTCGACGTGCCGTCCGCCGACCAGCACGACGGTTACCTCGCCAAGTACTCCGCCGATGTCCAACGCGTCAGCGGCGATCCGGCGGGTTTCGCGAAGCGGTACTCCGTGCCGCTGCGAATCCGCATCACCAAGGTCCGAGGGCACTGATGGAACTCGACGCTGCGCTCGAATTCGCGCGCAACAACCGGCGGTCGGTGATGATCACGATCAAGCGTGACGGGCACCCGCAGTCGTCGAACATCCTGCATGTCGTCGGCGACGACGGATTGATCCGCGTGTCGATCACGGCTGATCGCGCCAAGTACCACAACCTCGCCCGCACGCCGTGGTCGTCGCTGCACGTCACGAGCAGTGACTTCTGGCAGTACGCGGTTCTCGAATGCGAGGTCACGCTGTCCGAGCCCGCCGGCGCGCCCGACGACGCGACCGTCGATGAACTGGTCGAGTACTACCGCAGCGCGAACGGCGAGCACGACGACTGGGACGACTACCGGGCGGCGATGGTGACGGAACGCCGGGTGATGGCACGGCTGCGTCCCACTCGCGCCTACGGGTCGATCTGACGTTCGCTAGGTGGGCCGGCGGAGGTAGTCGGCCGTCGCCGCGTCGGCGGGATAGAACGTCTCGATAGACAGTTCGTCGACGGTCACGTCGGTGGGAGTGGCCACCCGCGCTTCGATGCTGAAGAGCGCGAGTTCGCGGCCGTCCAGCCGGAGGCGCAGGGGCAGCACGACTCCGGCGGGCTCGGGCTCGTCCTCGACACGGGCCGGGTAGCCGCGCAACTCCTGCTCGAGTTCGGCGAGCCGGCGGTCGCCGGTGCGCAGCCGGCGGCGGTGCACCTGCTCGAGCAGGTGCGCACGCCACTGCCCGAGGTTGGCGATGCGCGGCGCCAGACCGTCCGGGTGCAGGCTCAAGCGAAGGACGTTCGGCTGCTTCAGCAGGTGTTGGGCGCAACCCTCGATCAAGGGCGCCAGCGCGGAGTTCGCGTCGACGAGGTGCCACCATCGGTCGATCACGACGGCGGGGTACGGCTCATGGCCGTCGAGCACCTGGCGCAGCGCCGCCCGCACGGATGCGAGTTCGGGCTCGTCGATCCCGTGTTGCGGGTAGGCGGGCGCGTACCCGCCGGCGAGCAGCAACTCGTTGCGCTCCCGCAGCGGGACGTCGAGCTGATCGGAGAGGCGCATGATCATCTGCGGAGTGGGCCGCGAGCGCCCGGTCTCGACGAAGCTCAGATGGCGGGCCGAGATCTCGGCCTGTATCGACAGTTCGAGCTGGCTGAGGCTGCGGCGTTCGCGCCACGCGCGCAGAAGCCGGCCGACCGGTGGAGGAGCAGTCGTCGTCACGTGAGGAACGCTAGTTGCCCCTCGGACGGCACCACGATTACCCGCCGGGTAATCGACACGGCTGTCGGCGGGCGGCGAGCATCGGCGTCGACCGATGCCACGATGCGGCCGTGCAGCAGCAGTTCGCCTGCGTCGTGTTCACGCCCGCGACGGCGGCTCAGCCCTCGAGGTAGCGCAGCACTGCGAGCACGCGGCGGTTGTCCGTGTCCGAGTGCGGCAGCCCGAGTTTGAGGAAGATGTTCGCGATGTGCTTCTCGACCGCGCCCTCGGAGATCACCAGCGACTTGCCGATGCCCGCGTTGGACAGGCCCTCGGCCATGCGCTCGAGCACCTCGCGCTCGCGCGGGGTGAGCCGGTCGACGGCTTCGCGCCGGCGCGAAGCGCCGAGGAGTTGGCTCACCACCTCGGGATCGAGCGCCGTGCCCCCGGCCGCGACGCGTTCGAGCGCTTCGATGAACTCGCGCACGTCGGCGACGCGATCCTTGAGCAGGTAGCCGGTGCCGCGCGTCGAGCCGGCGAGCAGCTCACCCGCGTACCGCGTTTCGACGTACTGCGAGAACACCAACACGCCGACGTCGGGATGTGAGTGCCGCAGGGCCAGCGCCGCGCGGATGCCCTCGTCGGTGAACGACGGGGGCATCCGGATGTCGACCACGCACACGTCGGGCGGGTCGGCGGCTACCGCGGCGCGCAGTTCGTCGCCGTCGCGGGCGGTCGCAAGCACGGTATGACCCCGGTCGGCCAGCAGCGTCGCCAGCCCGTCGCGCAGGATCGCGCTGTCCTCGGCGATGACGACCCTCACCGCAGCGTCCCGCCCGGAAGGCTCATGGGCAACTCCACGCGGGCGGACGTCGGACCGCCCGGTGGGCTGTCGACGCGCAGCGTCCCGTCCACGGCGCTGATCCGTTCGGACAGCCCGGCCAGCCCCGATCCGGCGCCGATGCGCGCGCCGCCCTGGCCGTCGTCGTGCACCATGAGGACGAGCTGCTCGTCGACCTGGTGCACCGAGACCGAGATCGTCCGGGCACCGCTGTGCTTGGCCGCGTTGGTGAGCAGCTCGGCCGCGCAGAAGTATGCGATGGTTTCGATGGCGGGCTCGGGACGGTGCCGCAGCGACGTGCGCACGTCGACCGGGATGGCGCTGTGCGCGGCAAGCGTGGCGAGGGCAGCATCGAGGCCCGAGTCGAGGACGGGCGGATGAATGCCGCGTGCCAGGTCGCGGACTTCGGCGATGGCCTGCTTGGCGGTGGTGTGGGCGGTGTCGAGCAGTGCCTGCGCCTGCTCGGGGTCGCCGCCCTCGGCGAGCTTCTCCTTCGCGAGCCCGACGTTCATGGCGAGCGCGACCAGCCGCGCCTGAGTGCCGTCGTGGAGGTCACGCTCGATGCGGCGCAGGGTCGCGGCCGCGTCGTCGACGGCGACGGCTCGCGAGTGCTCGAGCTCGGCGACACGTGCGTCCCGTCCGGTGGGGCCGAGCAGAGCTGTCGCCGCCGCGCGGTCGACCGCAAGCACACCGCGGATCACCCAGGGCGCGGCCAACAGGAACAGCAGTCCGACCAGGGCCGTCGCCACGATGGGCCAGAAGGTTTCCAGGTAGTGGTGGTTCCACATCTCGGCGGCACGGTGGCAGCGGCCTTGGTGGTCCCTGCTGCAGGGGAGGAACGGCCGCCACACCGCGTAGGTGACGCCGCCCAGCCCATAGACGACCAGGGTGACCGCGACCGTGAAGGACGCGATGCCGAGCGGCAGTTTCAGCAGCAGGTAGAACCGGGCGCGCCACGCGGTGCCGTCGCGCAGGGAGGCGTTGATGAAGCCGAACAGGCCCGGCTCGCGCCGGAACGGCGCCGGCGCCGGGATGTTGGTGCCGGTCAGCCCGTTGGCCAGCGACCGGATCCATGAGCCGAGGTAGCGCGAGACGAGGCCCGTCACGGCCAGCAGCGGTAAACCGACGAAGGTGACGACCAGGCCGGCGCTGACGGAGATCGTCGTCACGGTGAAGACGAAGCCGGCCACGCCGAGCGGAAGCCCGAGCAATGCGTAGAGCAGCTCGCCCCAGGTGCGGCGACGCCCGAACACGGCGAGTGCGGTGGGCAGATGCGCGGTCATCCCGGACAGCTTCGCAGGCTGCGCCGGTGCCGGCACCGGTGTCGGCGCGGACGTCTCGGTCGAGGGGGCCGGCGGAGGCGTCGTGGTGTCCATGATTACAGCGTCGCGGGACCCGGGTCGGGCCGCGATGGAGTCACCGCCCGTCCTGTGGTCGGGTTAACCCCACCCGAATTGGCGGATTCGCAGGGCCTCCACCACACTGAGTGCGACATTCGGCTCGGGAAGTGGGGGACCTATGACGTACTTCGTGACCGGTGCTACGGGCTTCATCGGACGGTTCCTCATCGCCGAGCTGCTCAAGCGCGACGGGACGATCTACGCCCTGTGCCGAGCGTCCTCGTTGGACAAGCTGGACGACCTGCGCGACCGCCTCGGTGCCGACGAGGAACGCATCGTCCCGGTCATCGGTGACCTGTCGAAGGAACGCCTCGGCGTCGAGGCCGACGAGGTCGAGCGGCTCAACGGCAAGATCGAGCACTTCTTCCATCTCGCCGCGATCTACGACCTCACCGCCGACGCCGACACCCAACGCGTGGCGAACGTCGAGGGCACCCGGCACGCCCTGCAGCTGGCTGAATCCGTCCATGCCGAGCACTTCCACCAGGTCAGCTCGATCGCCGCCGCCGGGCTCTACCAGGGTGTGTTCACCGAGGACATGTTCGACGAGGCGACCGACGTCGACAACAACCCCTACTACGCGACCAAGCACGAGTCCGAGCGCGTGGTGCGCGAGGAGTCGTCGGTGCCGTGGCGGGTGTACCGCCCGGGCATCGTGGTCGGCTCGTCCGAGACCGGCGAGATCGACAAGATCGACGGGCCGTACTACTTCTTCCGTGCCATCCAGCGGTTGCGCAATCTCACTCCGTCCTGGTTGCGTGGGGTCGGCATCGAAGGGGGCCCGATCAACATCGTGCCCGTCGATTACGTCGCCAGGGCGATGGACTATCTCGCGCATCAACCCGGGTTGGACGGGCGCGCGTTCCACCTGACCGATCCCGAACCGATGACCGTCGGCCAGATGGCCAACGCCTTCGCCAAGGCGGCCAAGGCGCCGCAGTTCGCGTACAACATCGACACCAAGCCGATCGAGTCTGCGCTCGCCGCGGTGCCGAAGCCGTTGCGCAGCGTCGCTGCGCGCCTGCCCGGTGCCAAGCAGGCCGCCGACCTGCTGCTGGCCGAACTCGGCATCCCGCGCGAGGTGCTGCACTACGTCAACTACCCGACCAAGTTCGACTCGACGAAGACGCAGGAAGCGCTCGCGGGGTCGGACATCGAGGTGCCGCCGCTGTCGACCTACGCGCAGACGTTGTGGGAGTACTGGGAGCGCACGTACAGCCCTGATCGGCGCAAGGACCGCGCCCTGGCCCGCGCGATCAAGGGTAGGACCGTGATGATCACGGGTGCGTCCTCGGGCATCGGACGTGCGACGGCGCTGCGGGTCGGCGCGGCCGGCGGCAAGGTGATTCTCGTTGCCCGTGGCGCCGACAAGCTCGAGCGCACCCGCATGGAGATCGAAGACCTCGGCGGTATCGCGTTCGTGCACCGCTGCGACCTGTCGGACATGAGCGACATCGAGCGCATGGCCAAGGAAGTGCTGCAGGAACACGGCCGCGTGGATGTGCTCGTGAACAACGCGGGCCGTTCGATCCGACGCTCGATCGCGTTGTCGTACGACCGGTTCCACGACTTCGAGCGCACGATGCAGCTGAACTACTTCGGAGCGGTGCGGCTCGTGCTGACGCTGCTGCCGGTGATGCGCCAGACCGCGCCGGACGGCCGCAAGGGCGGCCACATCATCAACATCAGCTCGATCGGCGTGCAGACGAACACGCCGCGGTTCTCGGCCTACGTCGCCTCGAAGGCAGCACTCGACGCATTCTCGCGCTGCATCGCGTCGGAGGTGCTGCAGGACGGCGTGCATCTGACGACGATCCACATGCCGCTCGTCCGTACGCCGATGATCGCGCCGACGACGATGTACGACCGGTTCCCGACGATGACGCCGACGGAGGCCGCCGATCTGATCTGCAAGGCGATGATCCGCAAGCCGAAGAAGGTCGGTACGCCCCTGGGCAACGCCGGTGCGCTCGCCTACCAGCTCGCGCCGCGCGGTGTCGACGTCGTGATGAACTACGGCTACAAGATCTTCCCCGACTCCAAGGCTGCGCGCGGGTCCGGGCGTGGCGAGGAACCGACGAGCGAGAGCGTGGCGTTCGCGCACATCCTGCGTGGCGTCCACTGGTAGCCCGTCCCGCTTCGTGAGGGTTGAGTGACGTCTCGGGACGTTGAGTGACGTCTCGGGACGTTGTGTGACGTCTCGGGACGTTGAGTGACGGCGAAATCGCCGTCACTCAACGTCCCCGGACGTCACTCAACCGCGGGTACGTCACTCAACGGGAGGGACTTCACTCGAGGGCGTCGAGATAGTCCCGCACTGCGCGGGTCGTCCGCGCCCGATCCGCGGTGGCCAGCAGATCCAGCATCGCCCCGCGCAGCATCGCGAGCACCGCAGTCCGCTGAGCGCGGGCGGCGGCGGTGCTGCGCCGAGACCGCGGCTGTGCGCGCGCGAGCAAGTCGAGCCAGTCGTTCACCGTGGCCGTCGCAAAGCCGGCCCACGCGCTGCTGTCGTCGAGCAGGGAGGCGGCGTAGCACTCCGTCCACAGGACGAGCAGGCCGCGGCGCGCGGGCTCACTGAGCCATCGCCAAACCGCCGAGCCGACGGATGCGAGCGAGTCCGTCGGGACAGACGACAACATCTCCAACTCGTCAGCGCGCGCACGCACGAGGATCGCCGACACCAATCCGTCCTTGGATCCGAACAGGAAGCGCAGCACACCGGTACTCGACCCCACCGCTTCCGCGATCGGACGTAGCGAGGCCCCCGAGATCCCGTTGGCGAGGACGTACTCGTACGCGGCTTCCACGATCTCGTCGCGTCGGGGTGAACTCATGTACACATCACCGGCCACTGATACAGTCGTGTCACTAACACGACTGTATCAGTAAGGACGTGCCACGATGGAGATAAGACCCCTCGGCGAGCCGGGCGATCTCGGCTGGGTCATCCAGGCACATGGAGAGCTCTACGCGCGCGAGTTCGGTTGGGACGCCGACTTCGAGTTGCTCGTGGCGCGCATCGTTGTCACCTACGCCGAGAACCACGACGACACCCGTGAAGCGGCATGGATCGCGATGGTGGACGGCCGACGCGTCGGCTGCGTCTTCTGCGTCGCCGAGAACGCATCCACTGCTCGTCTGCGCATCCTGCTGGTCGACCCCGCGGCGCGCGGCCACCACCTCGGTCGCGACCTCACGCGCACCTGTATCGAGTTCGCTCGCGCTGCCGGTTACGACCGCATGGTCCTGTGGACCAACGAGCCGCTCGCCGCCGCGCGAACGATCTACCTCGCCGAAGGATTCCGGTTGGTCGGTGAGGAGCCACACCACAGTTACGGAGTCGACCTCCTCGGCCAGAACTACGAGCTGCAACTACGATCTCGTCCATGACGCGACGGGTCGGCATCATGGGCGGCACCTTCGACCCGATCCACCACGGCCACCTCGTCGCTGCCAGCGAGGTGTCGAACCTGTACGGCCTCGACGAGGTCATCTTCGTCCCGACTGGCGAACCGTGGCAGAAGTCCGACCGGCAGGTGAGCACGGCCGAGCACCGTTACCTGATGTCGGTCATCGCCACCGCGTCGAATCCACGGTTCTGGGTGAGCCGCGTCGACATCGACCGCGCCGGTCCGACCTACACCATCGACACCATTCGCGACATCGCGCTGCAACGCCCGGACGCCGAGCTGTACTTCATCACCGGCGCTGACGCGCTTGCGCAGATCCTGTCGTGGAAGGACGCGTCTGACGCGCTGAAGCTGGCGAAGTTCGTCGGCGTCACCCGTCCGGGATACGACCTGACCGACGAGCACCTGCCCCGCGATTCGGTCACCCTGCTCGACGTTCCGGCCATGGCGATCTCGTCCAGCGACTGCCGCGCGAGGGTCGCCGCCGAGCGTCCCGTCTGGTACCTCGTGCCCGACGGAGTCGTCCAATACATAAGCAAGCACCGGCTCTATCGCACCTGATCCGTAGACTGGCGCGTTGTGACTGCAACGGACGAGGCCCGCGAGACCGCATTGGTCGCCGCACAAGCGGCTGCGGACAAGCTCGCCACCGACATCGTGCTCATCGACGTCAGCGAACGGCTCGCGATCACCGACGTCTTCGTCGTGGTCACGGGCAACAACGAGCGCCAGGTCGAAGCGATCGTCGACGAGGTCGAGGAGAAGCTGCGTCTGCGCGGCGTCAAACCGATCCGTCGCGAGGGACGGCGTGACGGACGGTGGGTACTGCTCGACTTCGGCGATGTCGTCGTCCACGTCCAGCACGCCGAGGAGCGGGTGTTCTACGCACTCGAACGGCTTTGGAAGGACTGCCCAGCGATCCCGTTCGTCGACGCCACGGCCGGCGGATGACCAGGCTGCTGCTGCTCCGGCACGGCCGTACCGCCTGGAACGCCGAACGACGCTTCCAAGGACAGTCGGATCCGCCGCTCGACGATGTCGGACGGGTGCAGGCCTACGAGGTCGCGGGGCTCATCGCCGCCGTGGCCCCGGATCTGCTGGTCAGTTCCGATGCGGCTCGGGCGATGCAGACCGCGGTCCGCGTCGCCACGGCAACCGGCCTCGAGCTGCACGCCGAGCCGCGCCTGCGCGAACGCGGTCTCGGCCACTGGGAAGGCCTCACGCGCGACGAGGTGGCGATCACGTACCCCGACGAGTACGCGGACTGGGTTGCCGGTCGCGACGTGAGCCGGCGCGGCGGGGAGACGCGGGAACAGGTCGCCGAACGTGCACTGGCCGCATTCCACGCGTTGCCCGCCGTCGAGACGATCGTGCTCGTCACGCACAGCGCGACTGCGATGGCGCTGTGCACGGCGCTGCTGGGGCTCGACCAGCAACGTCACGTCCTGGGGCCGTTGGCGAACTGCCACTGGACCGAACTCGTCACCGACACGTCGACTCCGTGGCGGCTGCGCGGGCACAACCTCGGTGCTCCCGGTGTGGTGGTTCCGGTGCCTGTGTACGCAGAGTCGGACGACGACGCATCCGACGCCGACGCCTGACGGCTCAGATCGCCGTTGCGGCGGGCGGAATGTCCGAATGATCATCTCTCGGGCGCAAAGGCCGGTGATCGACGCCATAAACCGGGGCCGAGCGAGCGCTGCGTGCTGCCTCTAGAGTCACTGGTGGTGCCCCCACGCTCGGCGGCGACGCGCGGCGGGCGTGGGGCGTGCACCGCTCCGGCGAGTAGCATCAGCGGTATGGACAGCTACTTCCGGGGCCGACTCCTTCTTGGACCGCCGCGCTGATTCAGTCTCCGAATCATCGCGGCTGAGCCTCTGCGCCTTGAGCAGGGGCTCTTCGTCTGTCCGAGCAAACCCCCATTGACTCAGGAGTACGCACCGATGAGCAGCACCGAAGCCGTCGACAACGGAGCGAGCCCGGTCGCCGACGTTCCCGCGCACCGCTACACCGGCGCGCTGGCGGACCGGATCGAAACCACATGGCAGGCCCGCTGGGCCGAGCGCGGAACCTTCGACGCGCCCAACCCGTCCGGCCCGCTGGCCGATGGCTTCGACCGCGTCGCCATCCGTCCGCATGCCTACGTGATGGACATGTTCCCCTACCCGTCCGGAGCCGGCCTGCACGTCGGGCACCCGCTGGGCTACATCGGCACCGACGTCTACGCGCGCTACCTGCGCATGCGCGGCTCGAACGTGCTGCACACGATGGGCTTCGACGCGTTCGGGTTGCCGGCCGAGCAGTACGCGGTGCAGACCGGTCAGCACCCGCGCACCACCACCTACGGCAACATCGAGATCTTCCTGTCGCAGTTGCGTCGCCTGGGGCTGGGTCACGACGAGCGTCGCCGGCTGGCGACCACCGACCCGTCCTACTACCGATGGACGCAGTGGATCTTCCTGCAGATCTTCAACTCGTGGTTCGATCCGATGGTCGGCAAGGCTCGTCCGATCGCCGAGCTGATCGACGAATTGGACGCCGGACGTGAACCGGGCGACGGCACGAACCCGTTCGGCAAGCCGTGGTCGGAACTGGACGCCGTCGAACGCCGCCAGGTTGTCGACAACCACCGGTTGGCCTACCGCAGCGAGTCGACGGTCAACTGGGCGCCCGGTCTCGGCACGGTGCTGGCCAACGAAGAGGTCACCGCCGACGGACGCAGCGAGCGCGGGAACTTCCCGGTGTTCAAGAAGCCGTTGCCGCAGTGGATGATGCGCATCACCGCTTACGCCGATCGGCTGATCGACGACCTGGACAAGATCGACTGGCCGGACAAGGTGCGCACGATGCAGCGCAACTGGATCGGTCGCTCGATCGGCGCGCACGTCCGGTTCCCGGCCGGTGCTCACGACATCGAGGTGTTCACCACCCGACCCGACACGCTGTTCGGCGCGACCTACATGGTGCTGGCACCGGAACACCCGCTGGTCGAGTCGCTGCTGCCCGAGTCGTGGCCCGAGGGCACGAAGGACGCGTGGACGGGGGGATACGCGACACCCCGCGAGGCGATCGAGGCATACCGAACGACGGCGGCGACGAAGTCCGAACTGGACCGCCAGGCCGAGGGCCGCCAGAAGACCGGCGTCTTCGTCGGTGCGTTCGCGACCAATCCTGTCAACGACCAGCAGGTCCCGGTGTTCGTCGCCGACTACGTGTTGATGGGCTACGGCACCGGCGCGATCATGGCCGTCCCCGGACAGGACGAGCGGGACTGGGAGTTCGCCGAGGTCTTCGACCTGCCGATCGTGCGCACGGTGCAGCCGTCCGACGACTTCGACGTCGCCGACGGCAAGGCGTACGTCGGGGACGGACCGGCGATCAATTCCGGGTTCCTGGACGGCAAGAACATCGCCGACGCGAAAGAGGCGATGATCGCCTGGCTGGAGGAGAACGGCTCCGGCCGCGGCGCGGTCACCTACCGCCTGCGCGACTGGCTGTTCTCGCGACAGCGGTACTGGGGCGAGCCGTTCCCGATCGTGTACGACGAGACAGGCTTGCCGATAGCGGTCCCCGATTCGATGTTGCCGGTCGAACTGCCCGAGACCGACGACTTCTCGCCGAAGTCGTTCCCGCCCGAGGACGCCGACTCGACCCCGGAGCCGCCGCTGGGCCGCCTGACCGACTGGGTCGACGTCGAACTGGATCTGGGTGACGGACCCAAGCGCTACCGGCGCGAGACGAACACGATGCCGAACTGGGCCGGCTCGTGCTGGTACGAGCTGCGCTACCTGGATCCGACCAACAGCGAACGGCTGGTCGATCCCGAGGTCGAGCACTACTGGATGGGCCCGTCCGCCGACCGTCCGCTGGGCGGAGTCGAGCTGTACGTCGGCGGTGTCGAGCACGCCGTGCTGCACCTGCTGTACGCGCGCTTCTGGCACAAGGTGCTGTACGACCTGGGCTACGTCAGCTCGTCCGAGCCGTTCCACCGGTTGGTCAACCAGGGCATGCTGCAGCTTCCGGCCTACACCAACAAGGACGGCTTCTACGTCGACGCCGCGGAGGTCGAGGAGCACGACGGGCACTACTTCTTCGGCGACGAAGAGGTCAACGTGGAGTTCGGCAAGATCGGCAAGAGCCTGAAGAACGTCGTCAACCCCGACGGGTTCATCGAGAACTACGGCGCGGACACGTTCCGGATGTTCGAGATGTTCAGCGGCCCGTTGGAGCAGTCGCGTCCCTGGGACGTGAAGGCGATCGTCGGGCCGTACCGGCTGCTGCAGCGCGTGTGGCGCGTGGTGGTCGACGAGAACACCGGCGACGTCCATGTATCCGACGACGAAGTGCCGGACGAGCTGAATCGGCTGCTGCACAAGACGATTCATGCTGTGCGTGAGGGGTATGAGACGCTGCGGTTCAACACGTCGATCGCGCGCATCACCGAGCTGAACAACGCGGTCACCCAGGCGTACCCGCAGGGCGGCACGCCCCGGGCGGTGGCCGAGGCGCTGGTGTTGATGTTGGCTCCGCTGGCGCCGCACATCGGCGAGGAACTGTGGTCGCGGCTGGGGCACGACGAGTCTTTGGCATGGGTCGATTTTCCCGTCGCCGACGAGGCGTTGCTGGTCGACGAGACCATCGAGGTTCCTGTGCAGGTGAACGGGAAGCTGCGTTCGAAGATCGTCGTTCCTGCCGACTCGGACGCCGAGGCGTTGGAAGCCGCGGCGCGTGCCGATGCCCGGATCGTCGCGGTGCTCGACGGGCGCGAGACGCGTCGCGTCGTCGCGGTTCCCGGCCGCCTGGTCAACTTCGTGGTCTGATCTGCCCGTGGGCGACGTCGCGATCGTCACCGACTCGACGGCGTACCTGCCCGCGTCGGTGAGCGACGGCGTCCGGGTCGTGCCGCTGCGCGTCCATCTCGGCGCGCGCACCTTCGTCGACGGGGTCGACGTCACCCCGTCCGACGTCGTGCGCACGTTGAAGGCGAAGCAGTCGGTGTCGACGTCGCGGCCGTCGCCCGCCGAGTTCGCCGCGGTCTATCGCTCGTGCCTCGAGGCGGGTGCTGACAACGTCATCTCGGTGCACCTGGCTGCCGCGTTGTCGGGCACGTGGGAATCAGCCGTGCTCGCGTCGCAGGACTTCGGGTACGGCGTGGTGCGCGTGGTCGATTCGCGGGGCACAGCGGGCGGGTTGGGGTTCGCGGTCGCCGCCGCCGCTGCGGCGGCTGCCGGTGGCGCCCCGGCCGCCGACGTGCAGCAGGCCGCGACGGAGGTCATCGACCGCACACGCACGCTGTTCTACGTCGACTCGCTGGAGTACCTGCGCAGGGGCGGGCGCATCGGTGCCGCCACCGCGTTGCTGGCCACCTCGCTGTCGGTCAAGCCGCTGTTGCACATGGTCGAAGGCCATATCGTGGCGTTGGAGAAGGTCCGCACGCCGACGCGCGCACTCGCCCGGCTGGTGTCGCTGGTCGCCGACGCGGCCGGGTCCGGGCCGGTCGACGTGGCCGTGCACCATCTCGCGGCCGCCTCACGCGCCGAGTCGGTGGCCGCGCAGCTGCGCATCGCACTTCCGACGATCCACGAGCTGCACGTGGCCGAGCTCGGGCCGGTACTCGGTGCCCACCTCGGGCCCGGAGTGATCGGCGCGGTCGTGGTCAGGCGCGACGAAGGCGGCTCGCGCTAACACGCGGTGCCGACGATTGCGCCGGCTGCGTCCACAGCGCCGGTCGCTGTCCACAATCGCTGTCCGGCCGACCCGTCGGGGGGCGGGTCGGTTCGTAGCGTCTGTGCGGTGCGTACGGCGGGGCGCCCGGGGCGGGGTGAGCGGGCAAGAGTCGCGGCGCGGGTGCGTGACCTGGTCGGTGCGCCACCGCACGACGATCCCGCCGTACGCACGCCTGCCGGCGACGCGCCGGCCTGGGTGCCGGGCATGCGTCCGCCACCACGGCACGGCGGCGCGGACGGGCGTCGGTGGCGTGATCGGTTGCGCTGGGATCCGGGACGGCGCGGCATGGTGGCCCTCGCACTTGCGGTGGTGGTCGTGGTCGCCGCCACCGGTTGGTGGCTGGCGGCCGGACGTCCCAAGGCGATGCCGATCGAGGCGACCGGCGCGCAAACCGGGTCGGCCGAACCGGCGGGCGCGAGCGGGACCGACGGGTCGAGTGGGGCGGCCTCATCGAACGCGTCGCCGAGCGTCTCGGCGCCGGCAGTGTCGGCGTCACCGGTGGCACCTCCCTCCGCAGCGTCGTCGTCGGGTTCCGCGGCGACCGTGGTGGTCGACGTTGCCGGAAAGGTGCGCCGGCCCGGCGTCTACTCGCTGCCACAGGGCGCGCGGGTGTATGAGGCGCTGCGCGCCGCCGGGGGAGCGCGGCGTGGTGCGAACACCCTGTCGCTCAATCTCGCCGCGGTGGTGCAGGACGGCCAGCAGATCGTCGTCGGGGCGCCTGCGGCCGCGGTGGTGGCACCGGTGCCGGGTATCAGCCCCGTGGCCGGCGGGTCGGAAAGCGCCGGACCGGCGGCGTTGATCGATCTCAACACCGCAACGCTGGAGCAACTCGAGTCGTTGCCGGGCGTCGGGCCGGTACTGGGCCAGAACATCCTCGACTGGCGCGCAGCGCATCAGCGATTCACCAGCGTCGACCAGCTGAGCGACGTGACCGGAATCGGCGATGTGCGTCTCGCGCAGCTGCGCCCGCTGGTGTCGGTATGAGCGGGCCGCCGGCGTCGCTCGGCCTGGCAACGCGCGATCGGGTGGCGCGCACCGACCTGCGCCTTGCGCTCGGCGCAGCGCTCGCGTGGTTGAGCCTGGCGATATGTGCCACGTGGAGCCCGGCGGCGATCCTCGTCGCGGCGAGCGGTGGGGTGCTCGTCGGCTGCGCCGGGCTGACGGTTCGCGCCGGGTGGCTGCGGCCGGTCGCAGCGGCCGGTTTCTGCGTGGCGCTCGTGCTGATCCCGTTCGCCGGACGGGTCTGGGCAGCTCGCGCATCGCCGTTGACCCGCCTCGCCGACGACCACGCCGCGGTCACGCTCGATCTGGTGACCACGGGCGATCCGCGTGCGCTCGCCGCCCGCGGTGTCGCCGGCGCGCCACGGGTCGCCGTGCCCACCGACGCCCGGCGGTTGCAGGGAGCTGCTACCGGCGCCGCAGTGTCCGGGCAGGTGGTGGTGCTCGCGCCGGCGTACGGGTGGCGCGACGTGCTGCCGGGCCAGCCGGTTCGGGTCTCCGGCACGCTGCTGCCCTCGCTCGACGGTGTGTGGCAGGGCGTCACGCTGTTCGCCGACAAGCCGCCGACCATGCTCGGGACGCCTCCGTGGTGGCAGCGCGCGGCCGGCGCGGTGCGGGCGGGGCTGCGTGACGCCGCCGCGGTGCTGCCCGTGTCCGAGCGCGGGCTGTTGCCAGGTCTTGTCGACGGCGACACGAGCGGGCTCGACCCGGTGCTGCTGGATCGGTTCCGGGTGGCCGGCCTGACGCACCTGGTGGCCGTCAGCGGTACCAACTGCTCGATAGTGATCGGCGCGGTGTTGCTGGTGCTGCAGCGGGCGAGGGTGCGGCCGTGGCTGTGTGCGGGCGTCGGTGCCCTGGTGCTGGTGGCGTTCGTCGTCGTGGCGCGCCCGTCACCCAGCGTGCTCCGCGCGGCGGTGATGGCCTCCATCGCGCTGGTGTGCCTGGCCACCGGCCGGCCGCGCGCCGGCGTGCCGATGCTGGCGGCGACGGTGCTCGGGCTGCTGATCTGGAATCCCGCGCTCGGCGGCGACGCCGGCTTCACGATGTCGGTGCTCGCGTCCGCCGCGCTGTTGCTGCTCGCGCCCGGCTGGGCCGCCGCACTGCGCCGGCGGCGGGTGCCGCCCGGGCTGGCCGAAGCACTCGCTGTCGCCACAGCCGCGCACCTCGTCACCGCGCCGGTCATCGCCGCGCTGTCGGGACGGATCAGCCTGGTGGCGATCCCCGCGAACGTGCTGGCCGAACCGGCCGTGCCGATCGCGACCGTGTTCGGCTTCGGTGCGGCGGTCATCGCGCCGGCGTGGTCGGGCGGCGCGCGCGGGCTCGCCTGGGTCGCCGGGTGGCCGTGCCGGTGGCTGGTCGGGGTCGCCGACCGGCTGGGCAGCGTTCCGGGTGCGCGCGTGCCATGGTTCGGCGGGCTGCTCGGGGCAGTCACCCTGTTGGTCGCCACGCTGGTGCTCGTCGCACTGGTGACACGCGGCGGCGTCGGACGGATGATCGCGGTCGCGCTGCTGGTGGCGGTGCTGGTGCAGATCCCCGTGCGGTCAGCGGTGTCGGGCTGGCCGCCGCCGGGCTGGGACATGGTCGCGTGCGACGTCGGCCAGGGCGACGCGCTGGTGCTGCCGGCCGCTCCGCACGTCGGCGTCGAGATCGACGCCGGACCCGATCCGGTGCTGGTCGACCGGTGCCTGCGCGACCTCGACATCACCGAGGTCGCGTTGCTCGCGTTCACGCACTACCACCTCGACCATGTCGGCGGCCTCGCCGGCGTGCTGCACGACCGGCGGGTCGACCGGGTCATCACCGGTCCGCTTGCCGAACCGGCGAGCGGTGTGCAACAGGTCGCCGCGCTGCTGGCGCCGCACCACCTCGCGGTGTCGACGCCGGCCGTGGGGACGCGGTACGTCGTCGGCCGGGTGCAGCTGCAAGTGTTAGGGCCGGCCGCCGCCTTCCATGACACCCGCTCCGACCCGAACAACTCCTCGCTGGTCATGCGGGCAATCGTCGGGGGCGTGTCGATCCTGCTCACCGGCGACGCAGAAATCGAAGCGCAGCAGGCGATGCTCGCCGAAGGCATGGACGTGCACGCCGACGTGCTCAAGGTGCCGCACCACGGCTCCGCGTACTCCGATCCCGCGTTCCTCGCCGCGGTGCACGCGCGGGTGGCCGTGATCTCGGTCGGCCTGCACAACGACTACGGCCATCCCAGCCCGCTGTTGCTCGCCGACCTCGCCCGGATCGGCGTGCCGGTGCGGCGCACAGACCTCGACGGCGACGTCGCCGTCGTCGGACCGCCTGATCGGCTCACCACTGTCGTGCATGCGGTCGAGGTGCCGGCAGCGGCGCGGGCGCCACCGTCAGGCGTCGCAGCCAGATCGCAGGGCTGCGCGCGAGTCCCAGCCGCAGGTGCTAGGCGCTCGCCTTGCGTCGCCGCCGGACGCGCGCCTTGCCGAACGGGAACGGGCCGTGCCCGACGCTCAGCACGGCGCGCAGGTCGTCGAGGGTCTTCGCGTCGTCGCGGCCGATGACGAACTTGGCCAACCCGGCCAGTTGCGCATCGCTCGCGGCGCGATCCTTGCCGGTGACGACCTCGAATGTGAGGTCATAGGTGCGGTCGGGACGGGTGCGGCGCAGGAAGTCGCGCAGCGCCCGAGCGTGCTGCAGCGTGCGGAACGCCTTGTCGCGGTCGACCTTCTGCCAGTGGCCGGAGTCGACGACCCGCTCGGGATCGCGGTCGTTGAGCACGTACCTGGCGTTCGGGAAGATGCGCTCGAAGAAGTCGAAGAACGCCGGCCACTCGTCGGTGCGCAGTTCCTCCCAGCGGATCTCCTTGAACCCGAGGGTGCGCACCGACAGCGGATTGCGCCGCGCCAGCAGCTGGGTGTGCATGAGCCGCCGGGTGGTACGCACGAAATCGTCCGGGTCGGCCTCGGCGATGCCGTAGAACGCCGAGGTGGGAGTCCAGCTGTTGCCGCCGAAGCTGCGCTGGTAGTTGCGCATGCGGCGCTGCGAGCGGAACAGCGCCATCAGGTAGAAGCCGTTCTCGCCACGCACCAGCACGCCCGGAAGCGCGTTCAACAGGCCCTGCACGAGCGTCGATCCGGAGCGCCCGCTCGACACGACGAAGATGTACTTCTTGGGCGCGTGGAGGCGGCTTAGGGCGCGGGTACGTGCGAGCAGGACCGCCCGTTTCCCGCGTCCGGCACGGGTCCGGGCCGCCCGGTACACCCGTCGGGGGAGATCCGCAGTCATGACGCCTGACCTTAGCGTTCGCTCAGCTGGAAGGATGGGGCAGGTGACCGAGCGACGGGCAAGCAGCAGCCGCACGACGACCTCGACGCGGGCGTCCTCGATAGACGACCTGCCCGGGCAGGTACCGCCGTTCGTGCTGTTGACCGGCGACGAGGAACTGCTCATCACCCGTGCCATCGCCCGCGTCGCCAGCCTCGTGCGAGCCGACGATCCCGCCGTCACCGAGACCGAGAAGGCCGGCGGCGAGATCGAGGGCCCCGAACTGCACGAGCTGCTCGGCCCGTCGCTGTTCGGTGACCGCCGGCTGGTCGTGCTGCGCTCGGCGCAGGAGCTGCGCACCGCCGCCCTGACCACGCTGACCGGTTATCTCGACACCCCCGCCGACGGCACGACGGTCGTGGTGCAGCACGTCGGCGGGGCGAAGGGCAAGGCGGTGCTCGACGCGGTCCGCAAGGCGGGCGCCTTCGAGATCGCGTGCGCCAAGCTCACGCGCGCCTCCGAACGGGCCGACTTCGTGCGCGCCGAGGTCAGGCGCGCGGGCGGGCGCATCGAGCCCGCGGCGGTCGCCCTGCTGCTCGAGGCGGTCGGCAGTGACCTGCGCGAACTGGCAGCGACCTCGGCGCAGCTGGTCAGCGACTCCGGGGGAGTCGTCGACCTCGAGCTCGTGCGCTCCTACCACCAGGGCCGCGCGGAGGTGTCGGGATTCGCTGTCGCCGATCTAGCGGTCGTGGGCAACGTCCCCGGGGCGCTCGAAGCGCTGCGGTACGCCCTCGAAGTCGGGGTGCCCCATGTCGTCATCGCCGACGCGCTGGCCGACGGCGTGCGCACGATCGCGCGGGTCGCGTCGGCGGGCCGGGCCAACAACGAGTTTCACCTGGCGAACCGGCTGGGCATGCCGCCGTGGAAGGTCAAGCGGGCTCAGACGCAGATGCGGGGGTGGTCCGAGCCGGGCGTGCGGCAGGCGCTCAAGGTCGTCGCCGACCTCAATGCGGACGTCAAGGGCGAGGCGGTCAGCGCCGCGTGGGCGCTGGATCGAGCGGTGCAGCGGCTGGCCGAGGCCAGGTCAGTGCCGCGGTAGCACGGCCGAAGCGAGGTAGCCGAGCGTCGGCAGGGTCAGAGCGCGTTGGCGCGCTTGGCCATCGCCGACTTGCGGTTCGCGGCCTGGTTGGCGTGGATGACACCCCGGCTGGCGGCCTTGTCGAGCTCGCGGGAGGCGGTGTTCATCGCGGCCAGCGCGGCCGCACGGTCGCCCGCGTCGGCGGTCTCGCGGAAGTGCCGCACGGCGGTCTTCAGCGCCGAGCGCACAGCCTTGTTGCGCTGGCGGGCCGCCTCATTCGTACGGATCCGCTTGATCTGGGACTTGATGTTCGCCACGTAACGCCTCGTACAGCCTTCGTCGATGTCAGGGATGAATGAAGATGCCCGTCCGCCTGCCTGCGGACAACCTCGTCAGCCTACCAAGGGACGAGTTTTCCGCCCAAATCCTTGCTCAGCCCGTGACGGGGGTCAGCTAGCCCGAACGGTCACCAGTTCGAACTTGGTGTAGAGGTACACGCGCTCGCCGTCCTCGCCGCTCGCGGCATCGCTGACCGGCACGTCCTCGTCCTCGTCGTCGCCGGCGACCATGGCGTTGCCGGCCGAGAAGTAGATGCCGCCGTCGACGGGGAGCAGGTCGGTGAGCTGCACGACGACGTAGCGGCCGCCGAGCGACTCGACCAGCGTCTTCAGGTCGGCCGCGGCCGAGCCGGCGTCGGCGGCCGACCGGTACACCCCGGTGACCTGCTGCCAGTCGCCCTCGCCCGGCGACGTGTTCACCAGGTCACCGACCTTGAGCTCGGCCGCCGGCACGCGGAACTCGGCAACTGCCCGGGGATCGCTGGGAGCGCTCATGATTTTGCCTTCGGGGTCCCCGCGGAAACGCGGAGTGTTCTCTGCGGAGCGCTCTCGTGGGGTGTTCTCATGCTGTGACATCCTGCCCGATGCCGAGCCGCCGGCGCGCCGGCCCCCGTCTTTCGGCCACCAGCAGGGCAGCGAGCACGACCGCCGTGGCGAGCAACTCCGCGGCCGCCGAGAGCCCGGTGCCGACCGGCACGAGGGCAATGAGGACGACGGCGACGACCGTGCGTGGCCCGGCAGGCCCGTATCCGAGCAGGGCGCGGAAGGCTGCGAGTGCGAGCAGGTAGACGGCCGCCCCACCTGCGATCAACGCCGCAGCCGGCGTGCTCGTCGCGGCGGCGAGGTCCGGCAGCGACTCGCGCGCTCCCGCGGCCACCGCGACGATGCCGGCCATCATCACGACGTGCGGCAGGTCGTACCCGACCAGGGCCAGCCGGCCGCGCCGCTGCGGCGGGGCGGCTGCGAACCGCTTCGCCGCCGCCTCGTCCTCGCCGGTGAAGTAGCACCACCACATCGCGGCCAGCGCAGCGAGACCGCAGAGCGCTCCCGTGACGAGGCGGCCGCCCACCGGGAGCGCGTCGGCTGCCAGCGCGACACTGATCAACGACTCACCGAGCACGATGATGATCATCAGACCATGCCGTTCGGCGAAGTGGTCGGGATCGATGTCGAAGCTCGCGGTGGTGCTGGTGACCAGCGGCGGGACGAACTGCACGAGCACCGCAGCGATCCACAACGGCCAGTGCCAGCCGCCGTGGGTGAACCCGGCGCCCAGGATGAGCAGCGCCGCCAGGACGTTCGTCGCGCCGATCCGCAGCATGGCCGCGAAGGTGGCCGAGCCGCGCAGCAGGAATCCGGCGACGTGCACGAGGGTCAGCACGAGGTAGGCCACGCCGAAGGCCACACCGTCCTGTTCGAACGCCCGGGGGACGGCGAGCGAGACGACGAAGAAGGCGGCCATCCCGGCCAGCAGCACTGCTCGCTGGCGCGCCGAACTGCTGCCGAGGGTGTTGGTCAGCCAGGCGAACCCGCCGTACATCCAGAAGATCACGAGTAGCTCGACGAGGGCCCGCGCGAGGGCGCTGATCGAGTGCGGATGCTCCTCGATGATCCGGGCGACCTGGGTGATCGTGAAGACGAAGACGAGGTCGAAGAACAGCTCGAGCGTCGAAACTCGCGAGCCGGACGACCCGTCAGGCATGCGCGAACGGCAATTGCGGCTGCGGCGGCCCGTGGGTCGGGTCGACGCCGTCGAACAGGCTGCTGATCGACTCACCACCGTGAATGCGCTTGATCGCCTCGGCGAACAGCGGCGCGACCGACCGCACGGTGAACCGGTCCCAGTCGCCACGGCCGTCCTGCGGGACGGTGTCGGTCGTGACCACCTCGGTGATCGACGGGTGCTCGCGCAGCCGCTGCGTCGCCTTACCTGCGAACAGGCCGTGCGTGCAAGCGATCGCGGCGCTCGTGCAGTTCTGGTCGGCGAGCCGGTCGAGCAACTCGATGATCGAGCCGCCGGTCGCGATCTCGTCGTCGAGCACGATGGCGCGCTTGCCGTACACGTCGCCGACGATCGCGTCGATCACGACCCGGTCGTCAGAGAGGCGTTGCTTCGAGCCGGCCGCGACGGGCAGCCCGAGCAGCCGGGCGAACTGGGTGGCGGTCTTCGCGTTGCCCAGGTCGGGGGACACGACAACGGTGTTGTCGAGATCACGCCCGCGGAAATGGTCGGCCAGCTCGCCGATCGCCGTCAGATGGTCGACCGGCACCGAGAAGAAACCGTGCACCTGCGGCGCGTGCAACGCCATCGTCAGCACACGGTCGGCACCGGCGGTGACGAGCATGTCGGCCACCAGGCGGCCGGCGATCGAGATGCGTGAGGCGTCCTTCTTGTCCGAGCGGGCGTACGCGTAGTGGGGGATCACCGCGGTCACCTGCGACGCGGAGGCCCCGCGGGCGGCGTCGAGCATGAGCAGCAGTTCGACGAGATGCTCCTGGGTCGGCGGCACGAGCGGCTGCACGACGTAGACGTCGCGCTGGCGGCAGTTCTCGGCGATCTGCACCCACAGGCAGTCGTTGCTGAAGCGCCGGATGTCGGTGGGCGACAGCGGCACACCGAGGTGCGCACACACCTGCTCGGCGAAGTCGCGGTGCGCATTCCCCGACAGCACCACGATCTCGGCCATGGGTGCCAGATTAGGCCATGCCGCGGGGTTGGCCAGGCGGAGCGGCAGGGGCATGCGATGCGGCGTGCGACCATAGAGGGACGCCGAAATACCGACAGGAAGTCTCCCCAGTGACCGCTTCGCCGACGATCGTCGGTCGCACCGATCCGGCCCGCATCCGCAACTTCTGCATCATCGCCCACATCGACCACGGCAAGTCGACGCTTGCCGATCGGATGCTGCAGTTGACCGGGGTGGTCGAGGGGCGGCAGATGCGGGCGCAGTACCTCGACCGCATGGACATCGAGCGCGAGCGCGGGATCACGATCAAGGCCCAGAACGTGCGGATGCCGTGGCGCGGGCGTACCGACGGCGTCGACTACGTGCTCGACATGATCGACACCCCTGGCCACGTCGACTTCACCTACGAGGTCTCGCGCAGCCTGGCCGCCTGCGAAGGCGCGATCCTGCTCGTCGACGCGGCACAGGGCATCGAGGCGCAGACTCTCGCGAACCTGTACCTGGCGCTCGAGAACGACCTGCAGGTCATTCCCGTCCTGAACAAGATCGATCTTCCCGCGGCGCAGCCCGATCTGTATGCCGCCGAACTCGCCCACATCATCGGTTGCGACGCGGACGACGTGCTGCGCGTCAGCGCGAAGACCGGCGAGGGCGTCGCCGATCTGCTCGACGTCGTCTGCAGCCAGGTGCCGCCCCCGGTCGGCGACGCCGACGTCGCGCCGCGCGCAATGATCTTCGACTCGGTCTATGACATCTACCGCGGCGTGATCACCTACATCCGCGTCGTGGACGGCCACTTCACGCCGCGCGAGCGCATCAAGATGATGTCGACAGGTGCTACGCACGAGCTGCTCGAGATCGGCGTCATCTCGCCCGAGCCGATCCCGACCGAGGGACTCGGTGTCGGCGAGGTCGGCTACCTCATCACCGGCGTGAAGGACGTGCGCCAGTCGCGTGTCGGCGACACCGTGACCGACGCGGGCAAGCCGGCCAAGGAGTCGCTCGGCGGCTACCGCGACCCGAAGCCGATGGTCTACTCCGGGCTGTATCCGATCGACGGCTCCGAATACCCGCTGCTGCGGGACGCGCTCGACCGGCTGCGGCTCAACGACGCCGCGCTGGTCTACGAACCGGAGTCGAGTGCGGCCCTCGGGTTCGGTTTCCGCTGCGGCTTCCTCGGCCTGCTGCACCTCGAGATCACCCGCGACCGGCTCGAGCGCGAGTTCGGGCTCGACCTGATCTCGACCGCGCCGAACGTCGTGTACCGCGTGCGGCTCGAGGACGGCGAGGAACACGTCGTCACCAACCCGTCCGACTGGCCCACCGGCAAGAAGATCGCCGAGATCCAGGAACCGATCGTGAAGACGACGATCATCGCCCCGAGCGAGTACATCGGCGCGATCATGGAGCTGTGCCAGGAGCGGCGCGGCACCCTGGCCGGGATGGACTACCTGTCCGAGACGCGCGTCGAACTGCGCTACACAGTGCCGCTCGCCGAGATCATCTTCGACTTCTTCGACCAGTTGAAGTCGCGCACCCGCGGTTACGCCAGCCTCGACTACGAGTTGTCCGGCGAGCAGGACTCCGAGCTGGTCAAGGTCGACATCCTGCTGCAGGGCGAGCCCGTCGACGCCTTCTCGGCGATCGTGCACAAGAGCAAGGCCTACACCTACGGCACGTCGATGACTGCCAAGCTGCGCAAGCTCATCCCGCGCCAGCAGTTCGAGGTGCCGATCCAGGCCGCGATCGGCTCGCGGGTCATCGCGCGCGAGAGCATCCGGGCGATGCGCAAGGACGTCCTCGCCAAGTGCTACGGCGGCGACATCACCCGTAAGCGCAAGCTGCTGGAGAAGCAGAAGGAGGGCAAGAAGCGCATGAAAATGGTGGGACGCGTGGAAGTGCCCCAGGAGGCGTTCATCGCGGCGCTCTCGACCGGTGACGTGGCAGAGGCGAAGAAGTAGTACGTGACGACAAGGCGCTGACCGCGCTGTCTACGATGAGCCCGGCGTCTGCGGCGCCGATGACGCGGATGTGGGGTGTTTGGAAGGTGAATCGCGACGGGTTGCGGTCAGCCGTCCGCCGCGGGGTCGAGAAGATCGGCCCGGTCCGGCGCAGATTGGGCAACCGCTCCGACGAGCGGGAGCGCGACGAGAACCTGGTCGAGCTGTACGACCAACTGCGCCCCCGGTTCACGACGCTCCCCGCGCGCCCTGAGGGCGAGCTCCCCGATGCCGACTCCATCGCACTGGTGCAACGCGCCGTGCTCGACAGCGTCGCGTCGAACGAATACCTGCGGGTGATGACGATCGACGGCGACTTCGACAAGTCGCTCGTCTCCGTCGTCCGCAAGCTCATCGAGACCAACAACGTGCGGCGCGCGCGCAGCGTCGCGCACGTAATCCGCAACCGCGACGGACTGCACGAGGTGGGCGACATCTGTTTCGCTCTCGTCGTTCTGCGCGAGCCGATGAACGAGACGGCTTGGGAGCTGTTCAGCCGCAATGATGTCGCGTTCGTGCTTCGGCTCGCGCCTGCCGAGTACTTCCGCGTCGGGCTCGAACTCGATCCGGACACGGCGCTCGCCACGCTGCGGCGCGTGCTCGACGGCGAGTTCACCGTCTCGCTGCGGTCCCCGCAGTGGCTCGAGATCGCGCGAGGCAGCTTCGCGCGCGGTTCGGAGGATCTCGCCGCAGAGGCGCTGCGCCGTGCCGAGAAGGCACTGCGCAAGGTGCAGGACCCGGCACGGGTCAAGCAGTTGCGCGGCGACATCGCCGCGCTCCGGTCGTGGTTCGGTCGCCGCGACGCGGCGCGCAAACCGGTCGACGTGCCGGCGGGTGAGATTCCGTTCGCCGTCCTCGACTACCAGCAGGCCGGACGGGCGAAGTCGGTGATCAGCGAGGGTGAGGCCCTGAACACGCTGGCGTTGCTGGGCAATCTCGTCCGCAGGCGCGGGCTACGCTTCACCGGCGACGACGAGCTGGTCGGACTCGCCGAGACGTTGCAGAACCGCGTCGCTCCGGCGCGCGCGATCGACGCACCGCCCGCGACGGTGCACCTCAGCACCGTCGATCGCGATGCGTCCAACTACTCGGCAGTGCCCGAGGGCACGTGGCTCATCGTGTCGGGCGTGCTGTTGCGGCGCGTCAACGACCTGCGTCACGACCTCCCGTTCAACCCGCATCTTCGGCCGATCTTCCTCGGCGTCGAGATCGCGCCCCCGGTGCTGCACGGTGACGGCGTCATCGACTACCTGAAGCGGTACGCGCCGATCGGCTGCCGCGACTGGCGCACGGTGTTCCTGCTGCAGGCGGCAGGGATCCCCGCGTTCTTCTCGGGGTGGCTCACGACGACGGTCGACACGGTCGCGACCGAGCCCGTGCCCGAGGGCTCGCCGGCGACAACGGCCGGGTTGGCGCGCTCGGTGGTGCAGGAGTTGAACCGCATCATCGGTTACCGCACGCAGCGTCCGCGCAGGACGACCGAGTTGCGTACGTACCTCGCCGCGCGTTCGGTCGGTGTCCACGTCAAGCTGCGTCCCGAGCGTCCCGGCGACATCGCGCTCGACGGGCTGGCCGGCATCTCCGACGCCGAGTTCGACGCCCTGCGCACGAGCACGCTGGAACTGGCCGACACGGTGATCGGAGCGATCCTCGACGGCCGCGCCGAGGACGAGGTGTACGAGGCGTGGCGCGCGCGCTGCGCGGCGGCCGTCGAGTCCGCCGACGAGCGCCGGCGCGACGTCCCTGCGATGCCGCCGCCCAGCTTCGACGTCGCAGCCGCGGTGAAGGCGACGCTCGACGCGTCCGCTGTCGTCGAGCGTTCGGAACCCGGTCCCGACGGCCCGGAGATCAACGTCGAGTTCTCACTCGACGGCAACTACAAGCACCCGCTCGATGTCGTGCTCGACTCGATCGTGACGCGCGCGAGCCGCCCGGTCCGCGCCTTCGTCCTGTGCCGTGACCACGGCCCGGACGACTTCGCCCGGATGGGCAAGCTGTTCCCGACCGTGTCGTTCGTGTGGTTGCCGACCGACCACGCCGACTACGGCAAGGTCACCAGCATGCTCAGCCACATCACGGTGGCGACGATGGACCGGCTGCTACTTCCGGACCTTCTTCCCGAGGTCGACAAGATCATCCATCACGACCTCGACGCGCTGTGCCAGGCCGACCTCGCCGAGTTGTTCGACCTCGACATCGGCGACCACCCGCTGGCTGCGCGTGACCAGCGGCACCCGTTCGCCGGAAGCGGCTACATCGCGCTGTCGGGCGGCGCCTCGAAGGGGGCGACCGTCGACCTGTCGCGCGAGCTGATGCAGCGCATCAGCAACCGCCATCCGTTCGACTTCCGCAACTTCAACGCCGGCGTCATGGTGCTCAACCTGGCGCAGATGCGCGCCGATGGATTCACCCGCAACTACCTGCCGCTCGTCGAGCGTTTCGGGTTCAACGACCAGGGTGTGCTCAACGTCTACGCGGGCAGCCAGGCCTACCCGATGCCTCGGTACTGGAACGCCTACCCGCGCTACGAACTGGTCGACGACGCGCGCATCCTGCACTGGCTCGGGCCGCCCAAGCCGTGGCACGCGCTGTACATCCACGGCCAGCCGCTGTGGCGAGAGGCCGAAGCGAGCTTCGCCGCGCGCGCGAAGGCTGCCGGCGTCGAGTAGCCAACTCCCGCGAGTGGTCGGTAACGGCGCGAGTGGTCAGAAATAACTGACCACTGGGCCCATAAGTGACCACTCGCGGAGGGTGGTCAGTCCTTGGGGGCGGACGCCTCGAACGTCGCGCGCCAGCGCCCCGGCGAGGTGAAGTCGGCGGCGGCGTCGACATAGCGCTTGCGCAGCTTCGGCCACTCGCGCGACAACCGCGCGTGTGCGGCGACGCTCTGCGACATCAGCGTGCGGAACAGCTCCGGATCGCGCTGGTACCACGACGTCGACGTGCCGTCGGCGCTGGACACGAGTGCACCGTCGGCGTTCGACAGCAACCACCACTGCGCGTCCTGGCTCGGCACGACCATCGCCGGGTGTTCCTTCGACAGCTCTGACACCGGCAGCACCTGGCGCACGGCACCGAGCGCGGCCTTGATGAACAGCCCGACCTTGTTCGTGGGCGAGGTCGGCTCTTTGCCGCGGCGCGGCGGCTTGAGCCGCTTCACGTCCGGGAACGCCTCGATGTCAGGACGCGTCTGCGAGTCGGCGAAGCCCTTGCGCAGCTCGCGTAGCTGACCCATCTTCGTCAGGATGTCCGCGTGCATGTGCTCGGGGCCGGCGAGCACATCCTCGATCGCCAGTAGCCGCAACCGCGCCGTCGAGTACTGCATCGAGAGCAGGTGCCGGATCTGGTATTCCATGTTCTCGCTGATGACGCTGCCGCCGCGCGGGTAGGGCGAGTGCAGCAACGCGGTGACGAGGCGGTTGCGCAGGTGGAAGTAAGCCTGCCAGTCGAGCGCGTCGTTCTTGTCCTGCCACGGCACGTGCCACACGGCGACGCCCGGCATCGACACGACGGGCACGCCGGCCGCCTTGGCGCGCAGCCCGTACTCCGCGTCGTCCCACTTGATGAAGACCGGCAGCGACAGCCCGAGGTCGCGGATGACGGACGTGGGGATGAGGCACATCCACCAGCCGTTGTAGTCGACGTCGACGCGCCGGTGCAGCCACTGCGTGTTGCGCAGGTTGCGGCGGCCGAAGTCGTGCTCGTGCACCGTGCGCGGCGCGGCGCCCCACCAGAAGTTGTAGCGGGCGATGGTCTCACCGAACGAATGCAGCACCGAGCGGTCGTACATGCTGAACATGTGGCCGCCGACGATCGTCGGACGGCGCGCGAGATCGGCGAACGTGACCGCGCGCAGCATGCTTTCGGGCTCGGTCACGACGTCGTCGTCGAGCACCAGGACGTAGTCACTCGACCCCTCGCGGACGGTTTCGTCCATGCCGCGTGAGAAGCCGCCCGAACCGCCGATATTGCCCTGCCTGATGACGCGCAGCTTGGTGCCGAGTGCCTTGGTGGCGTCGGTGAAGTCGTCCTGGTCCTCGACGTGGTCGGTGCCCTGGTCGGCGACGTAGATGTGGTCGAGCACCTCGAGTACGTCCGGCGCCTCGCCGAGCACCCGCAGGTTGTCGAGGCAGTAGTCGGGACGGTTGAAGGTCGTCATCGCGATGCTGAACCGGCCGTGGTTGAGCCGATCGGTGCGGGTCGCCCAGTCGGCCTCGATCAACGTCACGCCGCGCGAGGCTGCGGCGATGTCGAACCAGTACCAGCCGCCGTCGATGAACTGCGCCAGCGGCAGCTTCACCTCGACGGTCTCCGGCTCGTCACTGTCGACGACGATCGACTGCACCGGGTGGCTCGCGCCCTTCGCTGTCGAGCGGTACACGATGATCGTGCACTCGCCCTCGACGCGCACGCGCAGCACCACGTCCTCGACAACCGTCCACCGGCGCCAGTAACTCGCCGGGAACGCGTTGAAGTACGAGCCGAACGACACGCGCCGGCCGGCCGAGATGCGCGCGCTGCGCCTGGCCGCGAGGTCGCCGGGGCTGGTGGCCTGCGTGCCGAACCGCACTGCCGACTCGATCTCACCCGGCGTGGCGCTCGCAACGGTCGTGGTCTGCTGCTGCTCGGTGTCGTCGTCGGAGCGGCGCTCGGTGTCCACCGGAGCGAGGTTCGCGCCGCGGTCCATGTTTGTCTCGACGTAGAGCGGCACGACGTCCAGGTTGCCCTGCATCGGGAGCACGACGCGCTGCAGGACGCGCAGGCCGCGCGGGGTGGCGATCTCAGTCATCGGTGCCTCCGCTGATCAGCGGCGCGCCCTCGTGGAAGTGCGGACGGAGCCGGTTGTCATACATGTTGAGCGCCGACGCGATCGCCATGTGCATGTCGAGATACTTGTACGTGCCCAGGCGGCCGCCGAACAACACGCCGTTCTCGCGCCGTGCCATCTCGCGGTACTTCAGCAGCTTCTCGCGGTCGTCGGCGGTGTTGACCGGGTAATAGGGTTCGTCGCCCGTCCCGGCGAAGCGCGAGAACTCGCGCATGATCACGGTCTTGTCGCTCGGGTAGTGCGCGCGCTCAGGGTGGAAGTGCCGGAACTCGTGGATGCGCGTGTACGGCACGTCCGCGTCCGGGTAGTTCATGACCGAGGTGCCTTGGAAGTCGCCGGTGGCGAGCACTTCGCACTCGAAGTCGAGCGTGCGCCAGGACAGTTCGCCCTCGGAGTTGTCGAAGTACGCGTCGATCGGGCCGGTATACACGACCGGGACGCTGCCGACGTAGTCGCTGCGGCTGTCGAAGAAGTCGGTGTCGAGCCGCACCTCGATGTTCGGATGGTCGGCCATCTTCTCGATCCACGCGGTGTAGCCGTTCACGGGCAGGCCCTCGAACGTGTCGTTGAAGTAACGGTTGTTGTACGTGTAGCGCACGGGCAGCCGCGAGATGATGTCTGCCGACAGCTGCTCCGGGTCCGTCTGCCACTGCTTGGCCGTGTAGTGCGCGATGAACGCCTCATACAGGGGGCGGCCGATCAGCGAGATGCCCTTCTCGACGAAGTTCTCGGGCACCCTGTCGCCGAGTTCGGCGGCCTGCTTCTTGATGAGCGCGCGTGCCTCGTCCGGGGTGTACGCGGCGTCGAAGAACTGGTTGATGGTGCCGAGGTTGATCGGCAGCGGGTACACCTGGCCGTTGTGGTTGCTGTAGACGCGGTGCTGGTAGCCGGTGAACGCGGTGAAGCGGTTCACGTACTCCCAGACACGCTCATTCGAGGTGTGGAACAGGTGCGCGCCGTACTTGTGGATCTCGATTCCGGTCTCCGGCTCCGCCTCGCTGTAGGCGTTGCCTCCGATGTGCGGCCGGCGGTCGAGCACGAGGACGCGCAGTCCGAGGTCGGACGCGCATCGCTCCGCGACCGTCAGGCCGAAGAAGCCTGAGCCGACGACGACGAGATCGATGTTCAAGGGTTCCTCACGATGTGGGTGTCCGGTACTCCCGTGGCTGAGACGCCGCGCGTAGCCCGGCCGCGGCGCTCCCCGTAGCCGGCGACAATCAAACGGTAGATGGTACGGCGCAGCCGCCACGGCAGGAGCCGATACCCCCCACGGACGATGACGTTGCGCACGTATTGGGTGCGACTGACCAGACCTGAGTCACGCAGCCGCCGCTGCAGGGCCAGCTCGGAGCGCAGCTGCTCACGGCCGCCACGGCGCTGGTAGGCGCCCGCACCCACGCGGTAATAGACCAGCGGTTCGGCGACGTTCATCGGACGGGCGCCGGCGGCCAGCATGCGCGAGAACAGCCAGTAGTCCTCCATCAACGGCAGGTCGCCGTACCCACCCGCGGCGAGCACGGCACGGCGGCGGTAGATGACCGTCGGGTGGTTGAACGGGTCGTGGATACGCGCGTAGCGGCGGATGTCGTCCGGATCAGTGGGCGGAACCCGCCTGCGGCCCGGGGCGCTCGGGTCGGTCTCGAACTCGACCAGCCCGGCACCGACGATGTCGGCACCGCCGCGGATGAGCGGCACCTGCACCTCGAACCGGTTGGGCATGGCGATGTCGTCGGCGTCCATGCGGGCCACGATGTCGTGCGGACTGGCGAGCAGGCCGGCGTCGAGGGCCGGCCCCAGGCCGGTGCTGCGCTCGATCGGGACGAGTTGCACGGGGACAGGGCTGTCAGCGCGCAGTTGCTCGATGCACGTGGCCAGTTCGGCGGTGACGGGCCCGTCACGCACCAGCAGGACGTGGTCGGGAGGCAGCGTCTGATCGTGGACGGCGCTGTGGAACGCGGCTCGCAGATACTCGGGGTTGTCGCGGATGTACACCGGGAGCAGGAGCGCGAACGGCTCCGGGCTGGTCACGCTGAACTGCTCCTCAATGACGGCGTTGTCGAGACGGACGCCGGCGTCGGATGGCGGGTGTCCGGTCCCGCACCCCATGGTCGCACGACCTGGGGGCACGTCCTGCATTGCTATCATCGCCGCTACCGGCGGCACGGGTCCGCAGAGGCGAGGTTGGGGTGACAGCGTACGAATCCGGCGGATCGACGTCCGCCGCACGGCACCGCACGCACCCCAAGGTCTTCATCCACATCGGCGAGCCCAAGACGGGAACGACGTTCCTGCAGCAGCTGATGTTCGCCAATCGGCGCGCGCTCGTCGCGCAGGGCGTGTCGTTGCCGGGTGCGCGGCCCCGCTACCACTTCCGGGCGGTCCAGGACCTGCGCGGCGTCGTGCCCGCGCCGCACGATCCGTTGGCCCCCTTCGACGGCGCGTGGGACCGGCTCGCCGCCGAAGCCCTGCGCGCCGAGCGGGTCGGGATGGTCTCGCACGAGCTCCTCGCCGGGGTGACGCCCGAGCAGGCCGACCGCGCGGTCGCGTCCTTCGGCGACGCCGAGGTGCACATCGTGCTGACGCTGCGTGACTTCGGTTCACTGCTGCCCGCCGAATGGCAGGAATCGGTCAAGAACCGCAACACGCGCGAGTACGAGGACTGGCTCAGTGACGTCATCGATCGCGAGTCGATCGACAGCGACCGCCGCAAGTGGGGATTCTGGAACGTCCACGACACGCTCGAGATCCTGCGGGTCTGGTCGCGCAAGGTTCCTGCCGACCGGGTGCACGTCATCACCGTCCCGCCACGGGGGTCGGCACCGAACCTGCTGTGGGAACGTTTCGCGGCGTTGATCGGTGTCGACCCGCAATCGGTCGACATGACGCTGGCCAAGTCGAACGCGTCTCTCACCGTCGCCGAGGTCGAGTTGTTGCGCCGCATCAACCAGGCGCTGCCGCCGCAGATGCCCGAGTGGTTCTACATGCATTACGTGAAGGGCGCGCTCGCGCACAACGCGTTCCCCGCCGACCCCAGCGGGCACGGCCGCCTCGAACTCCCCGCCGATCGCGACGAGTGGGCGCGCAAGCAGGCCGAGGCGATCATTGTCGAGCTGGGTACGTCCGGCTACGACGTGGTGGGCAATCTCGACGAGTTGTTGCCTCGCCCGCCGAGCGGCCCGCGGCTACGTCCGGCCGACGCCGATGTGAGCGACATGCTGCGCGGGAGCATCGTCGCCATCAGGCAGATCCTCGCCGACTTCGAAACGGTCCGGATCAAGGCCGAGTCGCGACGGTCGGGTTCGGCTGCGCAAGCGCACGGTGCGCGGGGTCGTCTCAAGGGACGCGTGCTCCACCTGAGCGATCGGTACGGGTCGGTGCGGGCACTGCGCCAGGCCTGGTGGCGCGCTGCGGATGCCGCCCGGCGGGCGCGTGGCCGCCTCTCCCGCGGAGGCCGCTGAGTGACCGAACGCGTCTACCTGCACATCGGCGAGCCGAAGTGCGGCACGACCTTCCTGCAATACGTGATGTGGGAGGGCCGCAGTGAGCTTGCCCGGCAGGGCGTGCTGCTCCCGGGCCTGTCCGAGCACGACCAGTTCCGCGCGACCCAGGACCTGCGCGGCGCGCCGCAACCGAAGGACGATCCGGCGGGATCGTGGGCGGGCGAGTGGGACGTGCTGACCCGGCAGGCGCTCGGCGCCGACAAGGTCGCCATCATTTCGCACGAGATGCTGGCCGGCGCGTCGCAGGAGCAGGCCGATCGCGCGGTGCGTGACCTGCAGGACGCCGAGGTGCACGTCATCGTCACGGTCCGCGACATGGCTTCGCTGCTTCCCGCCGAATGGCAGGAGACGGTCAAGCACCAGAACGGCCAGACGTGGAACAAGTGGTTGCGCCTGGTGACCGAGCGCGGACGGCCGGGCCGTCGCGTCGAGTGGTTCTGGGCGGTGCACGACACGGTCGACCTGTTGCGCCGGTGGGGCGCGCTCCTGCCGCCGTCGCAGGTGCACGTCATCACCGTCCCGCCGCCGGGATCGCCGCCGGACCTGCTGTGGGAGCGTTTCGCGTCAGTGATCGGGGTGTCGCCGGACTCGGTCGACACGTCGCAGGCGCGGCCGAACTCGTCGCTCGGGCTGGCCGAGGTCGAGATGCTGCGCAATCTCAACCGGCGCCTGCGCGGAGACCACGCGCTGCCGCAGTGGTTCTACGCCGGGCACGTGAAAGAGACCCTCGCCCACCAGATCCTGGCGGCACGTCCGAAGACGGCCCGACTGGTGCTGCCGGAGGAGTACGAGGGCTGGGCGAACGAATTCGCCGAGAAGCAGATCGTCGGGCTGCGCGACGCCGGCTACGACGTGGCCGGCGACCTCGCCGAGCTCCGGCCCCGCCCGTTGGGTGACGCGCCGCGGCCGCGTCCCAAGGACGTGACGTACAAACAGCTCTACGACGTGTCGCTCGATGCGCTCGTCGGACTGCTGCACGAGCGCTACGAGACGGTGACGGCGCGCCCGTCCCTACGCAGTCTCTTCTCGGGCTCGGCGACGCAATTCCCCGGGGCGTACCGCATCCGCCGCGTCGCGCGTGACCTCGCGTCGAAACATGCGAGTGTCGCCGGGCTGCGCGTGCTGGTGTGGCGCCTGCTGGAGCGCACCCGCCGCTGGCGCGGGAAGGGATGACCGGGCCGCGCGTGGCCGCGGTCGTCGTCACCTACAACCGGCGCGAGCTGCTGCTCGAATCGCTCGCCGCTCTCGGGGCCCAGGCCCGCCGTCCCGACGCGGTCATCGTGGTTGACAACGCGTCGACCGACGGCACGGCGGACGCGGTCCGGGCGCTCGACACCGGGTTCGGCGCGGAGCTGGCCCTGCATGTGCTCGACCGCAACACCGGCGGCGCCGGGGGATTCGCCTACGGCCTTGCGGCCGCACTGCGTGCCGGCGCCGATCTGATCTGGCTGATGGATGACGACACCGTCCCGGAGCCGGACGCGCTCGCCGCGCTGCTCGACGCCCGCGCGAACTACCGCGGTCCACGTCCCGCTCTGGTCGCGAGCCGCGTCATGTGGACCGACGGGCAAGACCACCCGATGAACACCCCGCGGCCGAAGCCGCTGATGAACGCAGCTGAACGCGAGGCCGCCGAAGCGGTCGGATGCGTGCCGGTGCGGTCGGCGTCGTTCGTGTCGGTGCTGATCGACGCGGCGGTGTGCCGCAGCCGGGGTGCTCCGGTGGCCGACTACTTCCTCTGGAACGACGACTTCGAGTTCAGCACGCGCATCCTGCGCGGAAACATCGGCCTGCTGTGCCCGCAGAGCGTTGTCGTGCACAAGACGCGCACATTCGGCTCGACCGATGCCGACCCGGGCGAGCGGTTCTACTACGAGGTGCGCAACAAGGTGTGGCTGCTGACCCGCAGCCGCTCGCTCGCCCCGCTGGAACGACTGCTCTACGCCGGCGCGACGGTGCGCCGCTGGGTGCGCACGATCCGCGGCTCGCACGACCGCGCCACCCTCTGGCGTGGCCTGCGGCGCGGCCTGGTCGCCGGAGTGCGGCACGGCCCGCGGTCGAACGAGATCGTGCTGGCCGGCACCGGCTACGCCCGCTGACTCCCGCCTGGCCACTCAACGGGGGGGAGGCACGAGGGCGTGGGCGCGGGAGGAGGTCAGACCGTGAGGACGATCTTGCCGACGAGATCGCCCGAGGCCATCGCCGACAGCCCGTCCGCGGCCTTCTCGAGCGGCAGCTCGCGATCGATGAGCGGACGTAGCCCGGTGACCCGCAGGAACGAGATCAGGTCGCCGAGTTCGGCCTTGGTGCCCATGGTCGAGCCGAGCACGCGCAACTGCAGGAAGAACACCCGGTTGAGTTCGGCCGACGGGGCCGCGCCGGAGGTCGCGCCCGACACCACGACCGCTCCGCCGGGCTTGAGCGACTTCAGTGAGTGCGACCACGTCGCGTCGCCGACGGTCTCCATGACGGCGTCGACGCGCTCCGGCAGCCGGGCACCCGACTCGAACGCCTCGTGCGCGCCGAGTTCGCGCGCTCTTGCCTGCTTGTCCTCGGTGCGGGCCGTCGCATACACCCGCAGGCCGGCGGCGCGTGCCATCGAGATGCAGGCTGTCGCCACGCCGCCCGACGCGCCCTGCACCAGCACCGACTGGCCGGGTTTCACGCGGGCCTGCGTGAACAACATGCGGTACGCGGTCAGCCACGCCGTCGACAGGCACGCGGCCTCGCTCCACGACAACTCGGCGGGCTTCGGGACGACATTGCGACGGGGGACGACGACGTACTCGGCGAACGACCCCTGATGCTTCTCCGACAGCAGGGTGCGGCCGGGATCGAGCGTGTCGTCACCGCGCCATCCGTCGACGTTGATGACCGAGTGCACCACGACCTCGTCACCGGTCGACTCGTCGATGCCGGCCGCGTCGCAGCCCAGGATCATGGGCAGCTGCTCCTGCTTGATGCCCACTCCGCGCAACGTCCATAGGTCGTGGTGATTGAGGCTGGCCGCTCTGACGGCGACCCGGGTCCACCCGTCCCCGACCTCGGGTTCGGGACGTTCGCCGACGACGAGCCCGGTCAGCGGATCCTCAGGATTGATGCTTTCGGCGTAGACGGCGCGCATGGTCCGACCCTAGCTACCGGCCTGCTCAGCTTTGCGCCCGTATCCTGGGGAGATGGCCGTTTCCCCCCACGAGGCTGCGCGCGTCGAAGCGCTCGCCACTGAAGCGGGCGAGCGGCTCGAGGGCGAGTCGCCCAAGGTCATCCTCAGCTGGGTCGCCGACACCTTCGGTGACCGCTGGTGCGTGGCCGCGTCGATGGCCGACGCCCTGCTCATCGACATGGCGAGCGCGGTATACCCCGGAGTCAACGTGGTGTTCCTCGACACCGGCTACCACTTCGCCGAGACGCTGGCCACGCGCGACCGCATCGCGCAGCGCTACCCGATCACGCTGCACTCGGTCGAGCCACGCCAGACCGTCGCCCAGCAGGACGCCATGTTCGGCCCGAAGCTGCACGATCGCGACCCCGACGCGTGCTGCTCACTGCGTAAGGTCGAGCCGTTGCGCCGCACGCTGGACGGCTACGACGCATGGGCGTCGGGCATCCGCCGCGAAGAGACTCCTAGTCGCCGCTCGGCACGCGTGATCGAGTGGGACCGCAAGCGTGCGATGGTCAAGGTCAACCCGCTTGCGGCGTGGACCCAGGAGCAGGTCGACGAGTACGTCATGGCCAACGACGTGGAGGTGAATCCGCTGGTGTACGACGGCTTCCCGTCGATCGGCTGCGCCCCCTGCACGCGACGTGTGCTGCAGGGCGAGGACGCGCGCAGCGGTCGGTGGACCGGCACCAAGAACGAGTGCGGCATTCACCTCGATTGAGGTGCGTCAGAAGACGTGCTGCTGGTACCAGTCGTAGGTGCGGGCGAGGCCTTCGGTCAGCGCGACGGACGGCGCGAAACCCATGACCTGCTGGGCGTAGTCGTAGGTGGCGAAGTTGCGCTCCACCTCACCCGGACGCGGCGGCAGGTACTCGATCGGATGATCGGGCAGACCGACCGCCTGACGGCAGGCGTCGGCCAGTTCGCTCACCGACGTCTCGACACCGGTGGCCAAGTGGGCGACCGTGCCCGGCTCGAGATCGGACGTCAGGCCGAGCTCGAGACCATGGCAGATGTCGTCGACGTACATGAAGTCGCGTGAAGCCTTGCCGTCGCCGAAGATCTGGATCGGACGCCCTTCGTGCAGCGCACGCAGGAACACCGTGATGGCGCCCTTCTTGTGCCCGCTGTACGGGCCGTAGACGTTCGCGAACCGCAGCGCCACCGTGCGGATCCCGTACGACTTCGCGAACGCATGGCAGTACGCCTCTGCTGCCAACTTGCTCGCGCCGTAGGGGGAGATCGGCTTCGGCAACGACTGCTCGTTCACCGGCGGCACCGCGTTGCCGATCAGCGCTCCGCCGGTCGAGGAGAACACCAACCGGCCGATGTTCGCGGCACGCGCCGCGTTGAGCACGCTGAACGTGCCTTGCGCGTTCGCCTCGAAATTCGCGACCGGGTCGGCGACCGAGTCGACGACCGAACCCGCAGCGGCCAGGTGGACGATCGCGTCCTTGCCTTCGGCGAGTCCGGTCACCAACGGGGTGTCGCCGATCTCGCCGCGCACCACCTCGACGTCGAGACCGTCGAGGTATTCGGCACGGCCGGTGCGGAAGTCGTCGAGCACCGTGACCGCATGCTCACGCGACAGGAGCAATCGGACCAGATTGGCACCGACGAAGCCGGCGCCTCCGGTGACGAGGGTCCGGCTCGTCACACGCGCGGCCCCTCTTCGATCGACTGCTCGTGACGCCACAACGACCGGCACGGGATGCGTGCGGTGTCGCAACGGTCGGCGTACTTCGTCGCGATGTCGGTGACCTCCGCGAGCACGCCTTCGGCCAGCGTGATCGGCTCGAGGCCGAGATCGAGGAACTGACGGTTCTCGACACGCAGCTCGTTCTCGGCGTCCTCGTTACGCGGGTTCGGCACGTAGTCGATCTCGGCGCCGGTGAGGACGGACACCAGCTTGGCCAGGTCGTTCACCCGGTGGGTCTCGGTCATCTGGTTCAGGATCTGCACCCGTTCACCGCGCTTGGGCGGGTTGGCGATGGCCAACTCGATACAGCGCACGGTGTCCTGGATGTGGATGAACGCGCGCGTCTGACCGCCGGTGCCGTGCACCGTTAGCGGGTAGTGCACCGCGGCCTGCATGAGGAAGCGGTTGAGCACGGTGCCGTAGTCGCCGTCGTAGTCGAAGCGGTTGATCAGCCGCTCGTCCAGCTTGGTCTCCTTGGTCTGCGTGCCCCACACGATGCCCTGGTGCAGGTCGGTGATGCGCAGCTGGTCGTTCTTCGCGTAGTAGGCGAAGAAGAGCTGGTCCTGCGTCTTGGTGAGGTGATAGATGCTGCCCGGGTTCGGCGGGTACAGGATCTCCTGTTCGACGCGGCCCTCATCAGTGTCGACGTGCACGCGCAGATACCCCTCGGGGATCTTCGCGCCGGCCGTCCCGTAGCCGTAGACGCCCATCGTGCCCAAGTGCACGACGTGGACGTCGAGTTCGGCCTCCACGATCGCGGCCAGCAGGTTGTTGGTCGCGTTCAGATTGTTGTTGACCGTGTACCGCTTGTGAGCGGAGCTCTTCATCGAGTACGGCGCTGCCCGCTGCTCGGCGAAGTGCACCACCGCGTCGGGACGCCACTCACGCAGGTGGGTCAGCAGCCGGTGGTAGTTCTCCGCGACGTCATAGCGCTGGTAGTCGATGTCCTTGCCGCTGACCTCCTTCCACGCCTTGAGTCGCACGCTCATGGGTGCGATCGGCGTCAGCGAGCTCACTTCGAGTTCGTTGTCGATGTTGCGCCGCGACAGGTTGTCGACGATGGCCACCTCATGGCCGATGTTCGACAGGTGCAGGGCCGTGGGCCACCCGCAGAAGCCGTCGCCGCCGAGAATCAGAATTCGCACGACGGTCACTCCTCTTTCGGACGAATGTCCGTAATTCCTCAGGTTGTTCGAGCGAGACTACCAAGTTTGCACGGGGCACCCGTGTCAGCGCGCAGGGCTGCTCACAGCTATGCCGGCCGCCGCCGCCCGCTCGGCGAAACGGCGCTCGCCGTTCTGCCACAGTTCGCGTCCGGTGACGAAGTTGTTGCGCCCCCACGGCTTGATCGGCCCGGCCCAGTGGGCGATCTTCGGCGACTCGGCGAGTTCGAGACGCATCAGCCGGTTCCAGTCCGGCTCGGTGATCTTGAGCGTGTTGCCGACGTAGGCGTTGAGCACGACCTGACCGTTCAGCCCGTACTTCTGCACGTAAGCCAGGTACCGGCCGCAGAAGTCGTCCTCGCGCATCTTGGCGAGGTCCATCACCATGATCCCCGCGTTGAAGATCGGGAAGTCGAATCGGTCCTTGCCGTGCGTGCGGATGATCAGCTCACGGGCCAGGTCGGGCGTGCCCTCGCGGCGCAGCCGGTTCGCCGAGCGCTTGTACGTCTCGAACCCGCTGCCGTAGTGCGGCTGCGGTTCGGGCGTGGACGCGATGCCTGCGCCCTGCATGTCGACGTCGTAGAGCTCACCGAGATCGGTCAGGCACAGCGCGTCCAGGTCGAAGTGCAGCATGCGGTCGACCTCGGGCAGCAGCACCGGCAGGATCGTGCGGTCCATCGTCGCCGGCGTGACCCACTTGTTCATGCCGCTGATGCGTCCGTAGTCGACGTTGTCGGTGGGCAGCCACACGAACGACACGGTCGGGAAGAGCTTGGCCATGCGCGTGAAGTCGTCCGGCCCGTGCTGGCGGCACAGCACGAATGCCCGCACCGGACGCGTGGTGTTCGCGACGACCGAATCGAGGACGATGTCGAGCTGGTGCTTGTAGTTGCCGTCGAGGGAGAACTCGACGTTGATCTCGCTGCCCTGGGGCGACGGGTCGCTGCGTTCGATCGTCACCGCTCGGTCGAGGATCGCCGAGCACACCGTGCCGAGGTCGAAGGACAGCTTCGGCGGCTCACCGACGTCGGCGAGCATCTGCTCCGCGACGGCGACGTCGGCGGCGCACGCGTCGCGCCACACCTCGTACACCTCGTCGTCGCTGCGGCCGTCGAGAATCGCGGTGAAGACCGCCTCGAGCTTGTCGGAGATCCCGCGCTGCAGCGCCGACAGGTCTGCGGGCGAGATGTCGAGATGGTCCTGCACCCAGGCGACGCCCGGCTCCGGCGAGCGCAGCTCAGCAGAGCCGCCGACACCCCGCACGGCCAGGTAGGTGCGCAGGTCGCCCGCGACGACCTTGCTGTGGCCGGCCAGGTCGTGCACGAAGTCGCGTGCGGCGCGCAGGTTGCCGGCGAGGTTGCGCTCGGCGACACCCTGCGGAACGCTGGCTGCGCCGCTCACCCGAAGGCTTCGGCGCATCGACGAACACGGTGGCACCACCACCGCTTCCGGTGCGCGCGACCAGGTCGGCGGTTGCGGTGAGCCCACCGGTGAAGAAGGCGGGGATCCCGGCGGCGTGCAGCAGGAAGACCGTGTCCCAGTCGAGGCATCCGATCGGGGCGTACCGGCGCAGGTAGTCGATGGCGCCGGGCGTCTTCAGCGCTGCGACCGTCGTGTGGAAGGACACGAAGATCGGCCGCAGGTGGGCGTTGAGCGGGATGTCGAAGTGCCGGCCGGCCAGCGGCTTGACGAACCAGTCGAACACGACCGTCCACGTGCCGTCGGGTACGTCGGCGTACTTGGTGGCGTCGCGGTCGATCTTCGTCAGGTGCACGGTGCTCGCATCGGACCGTGCCACGCGGCGATCGGGCGCGATGTCGGCGACGAGTTCGCCGGCCACACCCACCAGGGCCTCGTCCCCGGCGAAGGTCACCCGCTCGTGCCGCAGCAGGTGCCCGAACGCAGACAGGGTCAGCAGGTGGTCGCCCAGGTCGTCGGAGACCGCCGTCAGGTTCGGGTGCTCGAAATCGACGAGGGCGAACGAGACCTCGCCCGCCGGCGCTTCACCTGACTGCTCCGCCCGTGCGGCACGCCCGTGCCAGCCCGTCAGCCAGGCGATGCGTTCGCGCAGTTGCGTGGTCTCGCGGTTCTGCGGACGCGACGCGGCGAGGTCCTCGGCCCGTTCAAGCGCCTGCGCCGACACGTCCTCACAACCGGCGGCGAAGGCGTTGAAGGCGATGTCGTACCAGACCTCGGCGTTCGCATCGATCGGCACGTCGCCCTGCAGCGCGCGCCTCAGGCCCTCGCTCGCCGCAGCCGGGTCGTGCCCGAAGGCGAACCGGAAGTACTCCCCGGGAAGGAACCGCGTGACCAGCGCGAGGTCGTTGCGGCTGAACAGCGTCCAGGCGGTGTCGGGCATCGGCTCGCCGATCGCGCACATCGCGATGCAGATGTCGGCCACCGGACGCAGGTCTTCGTAGCGCTGCAGCGCCTGCGCGATGACGCGCGCGCGTCCGCGGTCGCCGGCGGCGATGAGGCGGCGGGTCATCGCGATCATCGCCCGGTCGACCTCGCCGTCGAGGGCGAGCATGTCGAAGAAGTCGTGGTAGGTGCGCTGCGAGGCCATCACGGCGCGCTGCAGCCGGTCGATTTCGCCGTAGTCAGGAAGGTCGCCGGAGGCGGCGGCAGCGTCCTTGGCTGCGTACGCGCGCTGCACCGCGCGGAAGAACTCGGTCAGCCGTGCGACCTGACGGTTGCGGTCGCTGTAGCGCTCAGCAGCGCGATCGAGCGGCGCGACCTTCGACGCGGCGCGCCGCACCGCGGGCCGCACCCGACTGCGGAGGAAGTTCCCCGCCCCGCCGTTCTTGCCGTTCTTGCCGAGGGCTTGCAACTGTTTTCCTCCGTCACCAAGTTTGTTCAAGGCACCGCGATGCTAGCTGGTGAGCTCGGCCGGAGCCGACGCAAGTGCGGCGGTGATCGCGTCGACCAGCTGCCGCGCCGACTCCGCTGTGAGCTCGACCGCGACCCGCGCCGACGGGCCCCGCGAGGGATCGGCCAGATCGATGTTGAGGGTGTGATCGGCGAGCGCGTGCACCGGATGGTCGAAGTACACGGTCGCGTCGGTGACGGCGAACCACTTGCCGTTGGGTCCCTTGGCGCTTCCGTTCATCGGCGTCTGCACGGTCATGTAGGTGCACACGTCAGGCCGCCCCGTCGCCCAGGTGCGCGGCGAAGAACGTCTCGATGCGCTCCCAGCCGTCATTGGCGGCGCCCACGCGGTACGACGGCCTGTCGGTGCTGAAGAACGCGTGCCCCGCGTCGTCGTAACGGTGCAGCTCGAAGGTCTTGCCGTTCTCCTTCAGCAGCACCTCGAGTTCGTCGACGTGTTCGGGGGACGGGTGCTGGTCGTCGTTGCCGAACAGTCCGAGCAGCGGGCACCGCAGGTTCGGCAGCTGGTCGACGAGGTTGGTGACCTGCAGCGGGAAGCCCTCAGGCGGCGTCCCGGTCACGTACGCGCCGTAGCAGTCGACCGCGGCGTCCAGCTCGAGATTGCAGGCCGCGAGCACCGACTGCCGGCCACCGCTGCAGTAGCCGATCACGCCCACCTTCCCGTTGGACGTGTCGAGGCTGCGCAGGTGCGCCGCGGCGCCGTCGACGTCGCCGAGCAGCTGCTCGTCGGGCACCCCGCCCTTGGCGCGGCTCGCGGCCGCGGCGTCGTCGGGTGCGGCGCCGGGTGCGTCGCGGTGGTGCAGGTTCGGGCAGATCGCGTCGTAGCCGAGTTCGGCGAAGCGGCGCACGATCTCTTTCGTACCGCGGTCGTAGCCGGGCATGTGATGGATCACGACGACTCCACCGCGCGGCCCGTCGCCCTCGGGCCGGGCGAGATAGGCGGGGATCGTGGCGCCTCCGGCTCCGTTGATCTCGATCGTCGTTGCCGCCAGCGAGTCGCTCATGTCTCGATAAGACCACGTGAGTGCTTAGAGTTGTTCGACGTGTCCCGCGCCCGCGTCCGCCGTCCTCTGCTGGCCCTGGTCGCGCTGGTTCTCGCGCTCGTGATCGGGTACACGGTCAAGGCCGTGAACTCCCACGATTCGGCCCCTCCGACACCGCGTCCCACGCATTCCGGGTCGCGTCAGTAACACTGGACGGGTGCCCTCGGCGCTTCCCCTCGGTGACCCGGCGCCCCGCGACGGGCGTCTTCGGCGTGCCACCCTGGACGCGGCCTGGGGCGTGCCGTTCGGTGCGTACGTGCACGTGCCGTTCTGCGAGACGCGCTGCGGCTACTGCGACTTCAACACCTACACCGCCGCCGAACTGGGCAACGGCGTCAGCCGCGGCACGTACGCGGACACGCTGTTGCACGAGATCCGGCTGGCCGCCGACGTGCTCGGCGACGGCGACTCGCTGGCCGAGCGCATCCCGCCACTGACGACGCTGTTCTTCGGCGGCGGGACGCCCACCCTGCTGCCGGCCGAACACCTCAAGCTCGTGATCGACGAGCTTGCCGAGCGGTTCGGCCTGGCTGCCGATGTCGAGATCACGACGGAAGCCAATCCGGAGACGGTCACACCGGGGTACCTGACGAAGCTGCGCGAGGCGGGGTTCAACCGGATCTCGCTCGGTATGCAGTCGGCTGTGCCGCAGGTGCTGGAGGTGCTCGATCGGCGGCACCGGCCGGGGCGTCCGGAGGAGGCGGTGGCCGAGGCGCACGCGGCCGGGTTCGAGCACGTCAACCTCGACCTGATCTACGGCGCGCCCTACGAGACCGACGCCGACTGGCAGGCGTCCCTCGATGCCGCGATCGGCGCCGGACCGGACCACATCAGCGCCTACGCCCTCGTCGTGGAGCGGGGCACCGCGCTCGCCCGGCAGGTCGACGCCGGCATCGTCCCCGCGCCGGACGACGACGTGCTGGCCGACCGCTACGTGATGGCCGACGAGACGCTGCGCGCGGCCGGCTTCGACTGGTACGAGGTTTCGAACTGGGCGCGCTCGGATGCTGCGCGCTGCCGCCACAACGAGTTGTACTGGTCCGACTCGAACTGGTGGGGTTTCGGGCCCGGAGCGCACAGCCACGTCAGCGGGGTGCGCTGGTGGAACGTGAAGCATCCGGCGCGTTACGCCGCGATGCTCGAGGCCGGCCAGAGCCCCGCCGCGGGGCGCGAAACGCTCGACGTCGGCGCGCGCCACACCGAGCGGGTGATGCTCGGCGTGCGCATGCGGCACGGGCTCGAGAGCGCCGAGCTCACGGAAGCGGGCCGGGCGGCAGTGCCCCAGCTGGCCGGGTGGGGATTGATCGACCGGGTCGAGGCCGAGGACGGCCGCGTGGTCCTCACCCAGCGCGGCCGCCTGATGGCCGACGCCGTCGTCCGCGAACTGTTGAGTGACGTCCCGCCCGTTGAGTGACGTCCCGCCCGTTGAGTGACGACGCGCGGTTGAGTGACGGCGAAATCGCCGTCACTCAACCCGCGAGGACGTCACTCAAGGCCCACGGACGTCACGGAATGCGTGCGGACGTCACCCAACCCGATCGGCGCGGGTGAACGCGACCGAGTCCTTCCCGCTGACCGTGATGGTCGCGGCGCCGTGGCGACCCACGGTCACCGTCGGGCCGCTGCAGGTGCCGTGCGACACCGAACCGTGGATCACGTCGCAGTACCGGCCTGCGGGCAGCCCGGTCTGCACGGTCACGGTCCGGGCGTCCGTGTGGTTGTTCGTCGAGAAGAAGCCACCGCCGCGAGTGAACGCGATCAGGTTGTCGCCGTCGTCGTACCAGTTACGGATCGGCGCGCGTCCGACGTAGTTGTGCCAGCCGACCATGCCGACCACACCCTGGTACCGATCGACGCACACCCACCCGTTGTTGCAGTCCGTGTCGGTGACGTACCCGTTGGCGTCGGCCGGCGGCGAGTCGTAGGTGTTGGTCCAGGCGAATGCCGAGTAGACCTGCGGGGTGCCGTAGCCGTAGGCGAGCAGGAACTCGTTGGCGATGGTGTTGGTCGCGCCGTCCTTGTACGACAGGGTGTCGCTGCCGCGCTCCGTGTCGTGGTTCTCGACGAACACGAGCGTCTTGTCACTCGGCATCAGGCCGGCGTCCTCACCCCACACGCGCAGGCCGGTGATGTTGCCGATGCCGGGCGTCGTGTAGCTCTTGAACGCGTTCTTGAGCTGATAGGACGCGTCGAAGCCGAGCACCGACCCGACCCGGGTGTACGCGAACTGCGATCCCTCGCCGGGCGACCCCGGGAAGACCTCGGACGCGATGTACGGACGCGTGCCGTCGACGGTGCGGTGCAGCAGACGTTCGATCGACGCCATGTCCTCGACACCGACGTGCTTCGCCGCGTCGACCCGGAATCCCGAGACGCCGTAGCTGATCAGCTTGTTCAGGTAGCCGGCGATCTTCGCCTCGGTCGCGGGGTCCTCGGTGCGCAGATCGGCGAGGCCGAGCAGCTCGCACCGGGTCAGCTGGCGGTAGTCGTTGTAGTCGGCGATGCCGCCGTCGGACGAATCGCAGTCGTTCGGCCCGGTGCCGGTGTGGTGGAAGTTGGCGTAGCCGTAGTCGGGATAGTTGAAGTGCGAGTACTCGACCCCGCCGTACGACTTGTGGCCCTGCCCGGTCATGTGGTTGATGACCGCGTCGACGATGACCTTCACCCCGGCAGCGCGGCAGGTCGAGACCATGTCCTGGAACTGGTGCTCGTTGCCGAACCGGCTGGTCAGGTTGTAGTCGACGGGCTGGTAGACGTCCCACCAGGGGTGCTCGATCGGAGCGTCCGAGCTGGTGTAGTCGCGCGACAGCGAGTCGGCGGGCGGTGCCACCTGCACGCTGGCGTAGCCGGCCGGACCGAGCACGGTGGTGCACTCCTTGGCCACCGAGGGCCAGTTCCACTCCCACAGGTTGGCCGACACATTGCCGACGATCCCGTTGCGATGACCGCCGTGACCGCGATGGATGTGTCGCGGCCCCGCTGCGGCGGCGTTGCCGAGCGCGACGGCCGTGATGGCCGCGGCCAGTGCGACGGCGCCTGCCGTCGCGACGGCGCGGAACTTTCGGGTCCTTCGGGGACGGGGCACGGCAGCCTCCTGAATCAGACCGGAACCGACATACGGGCGAAACACCCGCGTAGCGGGCGAGATTAGCGGTCAACGCTTCCGGTCGGAAGGTGTGCGTGCTGTTGCGTGACGGATGGACGGTTGCGTGACGGATGGACGGTTGCGTGACGGATGCGGGAGTTGAGTGACGTCGAATTCGACGTCACTCGACCCGGGCGGACGTCACTCGACCCGGGCGGACGTCACTCGACCCGGGCGGACGTCACTCGACCCGGGCGGACGTCACTCGACCCGGGCGGACGTCACTCAACCCGCGGGGACGTCACTCAGGAAGGGCGCTGCGAGCGGCGCAGGGCGTCGAGATCCAAGATGCGCACGTGGATCGTGTTGCGGTTCTCCAGCGCGGCGCGCAGGGCCCGGTGCAACCCGTCCTCCAGGAACACCTCGCCGTGCCACTGGACGGCGTGGGGAACAGGTCCCCGTAGAAGGTCGAGTCCTCGTCCAGCAGCCGGTCGAGCGCGAGTTCCTTCTTGGTCGTCGTCAGCTCGTCGAGCCGGATCGTGCGGGGGGCGACGTTGGCCCAGTCCCGCGCGGACAGCCCGTGGTCTGGGTAGGGACGGCCGTCCTGCACCCGCTTGAAGATCACTACTGTCCTCCCATTCCCGCACCCTATTGTCCGGAGCTGCGGGTGCGTCCAATCGACGGCAGCCCGCTCTAAGCTGAAGACGCACGACGACCGGCAAGGAGTTGCATCGACGATGCCCACCGCGGACCGCAGGCTCGAGGTGCTGCGCGCGATCGTCGAGGACTTCATCGCCACCAACGAGCCCGTCGGCAGCAAGACCCTCGCCGATCGCTACAACCTCGGCGTCTCGCCGGCCACGATCCGCAACGACATGGCGGTGCTCGAGGAAGAGGGCCTCATCGCCCAGCCGCACACCAGCGCCGGCCGCATCCCCACCGACGCGGGCTATCGCGTGTTCGTCGACCGGCTCACCGAGCTCAAGCCGTTGAGCGGCGCCGAGCGGCGGGCCATCCAGACGTTCCTCGACGGCGCCGCCGATCTCGACGACGTGCTGCACCGGGCGGTGCGCCTGCTCGCCCAGGTGACCCGGCACGTGGCGGTCGTGCAGTACCCGTCGCTGTCGCGCTCGCGCGTGCGGCACCTCGAACTGGTCTCGCTCACCTCGTCCCGTCTCATGCTGGTGCTGATCACCGATACGGGACGGGTCGAGCAGCGCGTCGTCGACCTTCCCGTGCCGGTGGCCGACGAGGCCGTCTTCGAGCTGCGGGCCACCCTGAACGTCCGCCTGCGCGAGCGGCTGCTGTCCGAGGCGCCGGACATCATCAGCGAGCTCCCGCCGCAGGTGGCGCCCGAGCTGCGCGGGCTGCTGGCCACGCTCACGACGGTGCTGCTCGAGACGCTGGTCGAGTCGCACAGCGACCGCATCGTGCTGGGCGGCACGGCCAACCTCACCGAGAACGCCCTCGATTTCCCAGCGATCCGTCCGGTGCTCGAGGCGCTCGAGGAGCAGGTGGTGCTGCTGCGCCTGCTCGACCAGTCGGTGGCCACGAGCCAGGTGGTCGTGCGGATCGGCAACGAGACCCAGCACGAGGGCCTGGTCGGTGCCGCCGTGGTCACGCAGCGGGTACGGCGCGCGCGGGTCGCAACTGGGTGCCGTCGGGGTGCTCGGACCGCGCCGCATGGACTACGGCCACACCATGGCACGCGTGGCCGCGGTCGCTCGTTATGTCGGTGAGTTGTTGGCTGAGCGATAGGTACATTGGGTCTCTGGCACTCACGATTCGTGAGTGCCAGTGATGTGCAGAGGACGGACTGTGGCTGACTCACCGCATGACTACTACGGCGCGCTCGGCGTCCGCCAGGACGCGACGCCTGAGGAGATCAAGCGTGCGTATCGCCGGTTGGCCCGCGAGTACCACCCGGACGTGAACCACGAGCCCGGCGCGGCCGAGCGGTTCAAGGACATCGGACGTGCGTACGAGGTGCTCTCCGACCCTGAGAAGCGCCGCATCGTCGACCTCGGCGGCGACCCGCTGGCGCAGGGCGCGGGCAGCGCGGGCAACCCGTTCTCGGGCTTCGGCGGCTTCGGCGACGTGTTCGAGGCGTTCTTCGGCGGAGCGGGCGGCCCCCGCGGCGGGTCGCGCCGCAGCCGGGTGCGTCCCGGCGCCGACGCGCTGCTGCAGATGTCCCTGACCTTGGACGAGGCAGCGTTCGGGGTGCGCCGCGAGATCACCGTCGAGACGGCCGTCCTGTGCGAGCAGTGCCGCGGGTCGGGCTGTGCGCCCGGCACCTCGCCGCGCACCTGCGCGACCTGCGGCGGGTCGGGCGAGCTGCAGTCGGTGCAGCGCTCGTTCCTCGGCCAGGTCATGACGACCCGTGCGTGCACCGCGTGCGCCGGCACCGGCGAGCAGATCCCGTCGCCGTGCCCCGCCTGCGGCACCGAGGGACGGGTGCGCGCGCGGCGCACGATCACCGTCGACGTCCCCGCGGGCATCGAGGACGGCATGCGCATCAGGCTGTCGGGTCAGGGCGAGGTCGGCCCCGGGGGCGGACCCGCGGGCGATCTCTACGTCGAGATCGCCGAGCAACAGCACGACACCTTCACCCGCGACGGCAGCGATCTGCACTGCCACATCCAGGTGCCGATGACCGCGGCCGCGCTCGGCACCGACCTGATCCTGACCACGCTCGACGGCGAGGAGAAGCTCGACATCCGCGCCGGCACGCAGAGCGGAACCGTGCTCACTCTGCGCGGCAAGGGCGTTCCCCGGCTGCGCAGCACGCAGCGCGGCGATCTGCTCGTGCACGTCGACGTCCGCGTGCCGACGCGGCTCGACGAGGAGCAGGAACGCCTGATGCGCGAACTGGCCGCCCTCCGGCACGAGGACGTCTCGTCCGTCACCAAGGGCAGCGGCCTGTTCGGCAAGTTACGTGATTCGTTCAGGCAGTGATGCGGGCCGGCACTTCGGATCGTGGTGATCTGAGCGCGATGAGCCGGCCGGCGCGCGAGCGAAGCGAGCTTGCGCTGTGGATCGCAGGATCCCTCCGAGCGGAGCGAGCGGGGGAGACCAGATCGACTCGCGGCCGGTCAAAGCAGTGACGGCGGCGCTGTTCTTCGTCGATGACCTCGGCAGCGGCGATTCCCTCACCCTGACCGGCGACGAGGGACGGCATGCAGCGCGGGTGCGACGGCTCACCGTCGGCGAGCAGGTGCTCGTCGGCGACGGCCGCGGCAACCTCGCCGAGTGCACCGTGACCGCCGTCGTTGCGGACGGTCTCGACCTGCATGTCACGTCGCGCCGCACCGTCGCGCGACCCGACCCGCGACTTGTCGTGGTTCAGGCACTGCCCAAGGGCGAGCGCGCCGAACTCGCGGTCGAGACGATGACCGAACTCGGCGTCGACGCGATCGTCCCGTGGGCGGCAGCACGATCGGTCGCCCAATGGCACGGCCCACGCGGGGCCAAGGCGCTCGAGAAGTGGCGCCGCACCGCGCGGGAGGCGGCCAAGCAGAGCCGGCGGGCGTGGGTGCCCGAGGTGCGTCAGCTCGCCACGACCGACGAGCTTGTGCCGACGCTCGTGCTGCACGAGGCGGCGATCGGCGCCGCTGGCGGATGTCGCGCTTCCCGACCACGGCGAGATCGTGGTCGTCGTCGGCCCCGAAGGCGGCATCACCGACGCCGAGCTCGACGCCTTGAGCGCCCGTGGAGCCGCCGCCGTCCGCCTGGGCGAACCCGTACTGCGCACGTCCACCGCCGGCGCCGCTGCCCTCGCCGCGCTGTCCGTACGGCTCGGCCGCTGGGCGTGAACTCAGACGGATGCCGTCTGATACGTGCGGGAGTCGATGACCTCGTAGACCTCGACCCGGTCGGGTTCGGAGAGCAGTGCGGGGTCCTCGTCCGGCAGCAGTTCGGTGCCCATGATCACCTCGCGGGCGCGGGCGAGCCCGGCTTCGGTGCGCGTGACCGCGATGACCACCTCGGCGCCGTCGGCCTGGCGCGCCACCAGCAGTGACACGAGTTCCTGCTGCATCTGCGGGTCGGCCTCGATGGCGGGCTGAATGCGGTCGCGGCCACCGTGATCGCTGGCGGCCACGACCTCGGCGCTGCGTGGTCCGTCGAAGTAGGTGAGCTGTGCGTACATGGGTCCCCCGATCGTCGTGCGGTTGTGTGCCTCGACTGTGGCCCGCCGGGACCGCCCCGCACATCAGTGCCACCACGTAACCGGTACTGATATGCGGCCAGGGGCGGACATACTGGCGCGATGGCCCGGCAGTCGCTGGTCGGACGGCTCACTGAGCTCGCCGCCGTGCGCAGCGCCATCGCGTCGGCCCGCGCCGGCTACGGGCCGTCTCGTCGTCGTGACCGGCGCCGCGGGCATCGGCAAGACGCGCCTGGCCGAGGCCTCGATCGACGTGGCGCACGAGATGGCGGTGCCCGTCTCGCGCGGCTACGCGGTGGCCGACGACGGCATGCCGCCGCTGTGGCCGTGGCAACGCGTCTTGCGAGGACGCGCAGTGGCGATCGCCGCGGCCGACGAAGTCGATGCCTCGGCGCGGTTCCTGCACTTCGTCGGTCTGACCGGACTGGTACGCGAGGAGGTCGGGACCGGACGGGCTGCTGCTCGTACTCGACGATCTGCACTGGGCCGATACCTCGTCGCTGCAGTTGTTGCGACATGTCGCGAACGAACTCGATTCGATTGCGCTCGCGCTGGTCGTGACGGCCCGCCACGAGGCCTACGCGCCGTGGCAGGCCGCGCTGCCCGACCTGGTGCGCGCGGGAGCAGACGTGCTCGAGCTCGGTGGCTTGACGCCGGCCGAACTCGCCGAGTGGCAGCCCGCGCTCGCCGCCAAGCCTGAGCGGGTCGCGGCCGTCCACGCCGCGACGGGCGGCAATCCGTTGCTGGTGAACCTGATCGAGGCCGAACTCGACCTGCCGCTGAACGCCGCGCTCATCGAGCGCCCCGAGCTACGCCGGCTGGTCGCTGCGCGCGTGCTTGCCCTGCCGCCCGAGCCCGCGCGGTCGTCGAAGCGGCGAGCGTGCTCGGCGAACGCATCGTCGCACCGACGCTGGCGCAGATGACCGGACGGGCCGACGTGACCGCCGATCTCGACGTTGCGCGTCGGGCGGGCGTGCTGCGCGGCCAGGCGTTCGAGCACGCGCTCGTGCGCGACGCCGTCTACGCCGGCCTGTCCGACGCGCGCCGCCTCGAACTGCATCGCGCCGCTGCCGAGGCACTCGAGACGAATGCAGCCGGACTGCCCGGCATGATCGCCGGGCACTGGCAGCGGGCCGGCGACCACCGCCGCGGCCTGATGTGGGCGATGCGTGCCGACGACGCGGCCCGGGCCAGTTCGCCTTCGACGACGCCGCCCGCTACGCAGAGCTTGCGGTCGCGTGCGCACGCGAGCTCGACGAAGACGTCGCGCAGACCTTGTTGCGGCTGGCGCAGGTGCAGTTGCTGCAGGGTTTCGCCGCCCGCAGCGCGCAGACCTGCGTCGCGGCCGCAGCGGCCGCCCGAGCGGCCGGGCGTCCCGACCTTGCTGCTGACGCAGCCCTCGTCGTGCACGGCAGCGGGCTCCCGGACGTCTACCGCGTGATCGCCTCGCTGTGCGAGGACGCCCTCCGCGACATCGACGCCGACCGACCACGCGCGACGCGCGCGACTGTTGGCGCAACTCGCGACCGACCGCGGCCGAACTCGACAGCGATCCCGAACGGGCGCGCGGACTCGCGCTCGAGGCGATGGACGAGGCCGAGCGCTGCGACGACGCCGACGCCCAGTTCGAGACGATCGCGGCTCGCCACCACACGATCATGGCGCCCGAGACGGTCCAGGAGCGGTTCGCGCTCGGCACGAAGAGCACTGCTGATCGCCGAGCGGGCCACCCGTCCGACAGCCGCGATGTGGGGACATCTGTGGCGCCTCGACGCTGCGCTGCAGCTCGGGTCGCTCGGTGACGTCGACGCCGGCCTGGCTGCACTCGACCGGATCGCCACGGTGGGCGGCTCGGTCACCGCGCGCTGGCATCACCTGCGGTGGACGGCGATGCTCGCCGCACTGCGCGGTGAGTTCGCCCGTGCCCGCGAAGCGAATGTCGCCGCTCGCACCGTCGGCGAGCGGCTCGGTGACATGTCGTTGATCGGGCTGTCGACGGCGTTCGCCGTGCAGCTGGCCGTCGTGCGCGGCGATATCACCGAGGTTGGCGACTACTGGGAGCGGCAGATCGCAGCGGCCCCGCCGATGCCTCTGGTGCGTATCAGCTTTCCGATCCTCCACGCGGTCGGCGGCGATATCGAGCTCGCGCGAGCGGAGTTCGACGAGTTCCGCGATCTCCCGGCTACGTTCCCCCGCGGCGTGCGCTGGGCCGCGACCATGCAGCAGGTCGGCGTCGCAGCGGTGTTGCTCGACGACGCCGAATCGGCCGCGGTCGTGCTTGCCCGGCTCGTCGATTTCGCCGATGACTACCAGGGCGACGGATCGGGTGCGGTCTACACCTACGGTGCGTGGGCGCTGCTGCTCGGTGACCTCGCGCAGGTGGCTGGCGAGCACGCGCCGGCGATCGAGCACTACGGCAAGGCGATGGTGCTCGACAGCCGGATCGGCGCCCGTCCCTTCCTCGCGCTCGCGCGGCTCGGGTGTGCGCGCTCGCTGATCGCATCCGGTGGCGACGCCGGGAAGGCACGCGAGCTGGCGACCGCGGCGCACGCCGAATTCCGCCGGCTCGACATGCCGGGACCGATGCGGCTGGCGGGTTCGGTCATCGCCGCGCTCGACACCGCGTCCTGCTCACCCCTCTCGGCCCGCGAGCGCGAAGTCGCCGAGCTGATCAGCCGCGCGCTGTCCAACCGCGACATCGCACAACGCCTCGTGCTGTCGGAGCGCACTGTCGAGACCCATGTCCGGAACATCCTGATCAAGCTCGGTTTCAGTTCGCGGACCGAGATCGTGGCATGGGTACTCCGTGCCTCGCCGGGCTAGAGTCCGTACGTGATCGTGGGGGAGCGCCGATGACCTGTGCGTCGTGCGGCACCGACCTCCCCGCCGGCGCCAAGTTCTGTCTCGAATGCGGTACGCCGGTCGCCAGCGGGTGCTCCACCTGTGGGACGGAGCTGCCCGCCGGAGCGAAGTTCTGTCTCGAATGCGGGACGCCGACCGGTGCGGCGGCGCGTCCCGCGGGCGTGCCGGCTGCCACTGCGGCGCCGAGCGCCGAGCGCCGAGTGACGTCCGTGCTCTTCGGCGACCTGGTCGGTTTCACCACGCTGTCCGAGTCCCGCGACCCGGAGGAGGTGCGCGAGCTGCTCTCGCGCTACTTCGAGTCGGCGCGCGAGATCGTCGCGCGCTACGGCGGCACGATCGAGAAATTCATCGGCGACGCGGTGATGGCGGTGTGGGGCGTCCCTACCGCGCACGAGGACGACGCCGAGCGCGCGGTGCGAGCCGGCCTCGACCTCGTCGACTCGGTGGCCGCCTTCGGCGAATCCGTCGGCGCACCGGGGCTCACGATGCGGGTCGGCGTGGTCACCGGCGAGGTCGCGGTGACGCTCGGCGCCGTCAACCAGGGCATGGTCGCCGGCGACGCGGTCAACACCGCCGCGCGGGTGCAGGCGCTGGCCGACCCCGGCACGGTCTGGGTCGACGCGCAGACCCGCTCGCTGGCCGGCGCGGCGATCGACTTCGTCGACGTCGGCAGCCACCAGCTGAAGGGCAAGGCCGAACCCGTCGAACTGTTCTCGGTGCGCGGCGTCATGCGCGCGACCGCAGGCGAGCTGAGCGGAGATCGCGTGCTCGCGCCGCTCGTCGGCCGGCGCCGCGAGCTGGCGACTCTGCGCGAGCTGTTCCACGCCAGCGGCGAAGAACAGCGCGCACGCCTCGTGGTCATCTCGGGCGAGGCCGGTGTCGGCAAGACCCGCCTCGGGTGGGAGTTGCGCAAGTACATCGACGGGCTGTCGTCAAGCGTCCTGTGGCACTGGGGACGGTGCCTGTCTTACGGCGAAGGCGTCGCGTTCTCGGCGCTCAGCGCTGCCGTGCGCAGCCGCACCCACGTCGGTGAGGACGCCGCGGACGCCGCGGTGCGCGCCGGGCTCGCCGAGATGCTCGCCGAATACGTCCCCGATCCCGCCGAGCGCGAGTGGCTGACACCGCGCATGTCGGCCCTGCTCACCAGCGACACCGGCCAGCACGCGCGTGACGACCTGTTCGCCGCATGGCTGACCTGGTTCGAACGCCTCGCGCAGGTCAATGGCGAGCAGGTGGTCTGGGTCATCGACGACGCCCAGCACGCCGACGAGGGGCTGCTCGACTTCGTCGAGCACCTCGCGACAGCGGCTCGCGAACCCATCCTGATCGTCGTGCTCGCCCGTCCCGACCTGCTGGAGCGCCGCCCGCGGCTGGCCCGGGTGCGCGGCGCGAACCTGATCGGGCTCGAGACTCTGTCCGACAACGACACCGCCGCCCTGCTCGACCTGCTCGTCGAAGGTCTGCCGACACCGGTGCGCGACGAACTCGTGCGGCGCGCCGAAGGCAATCCTCTCTTCGCCATCGAGACGGTGCGCTCGATGCACGACCAGGGGCTCACGGTGAGCGGGCCGGTGCGCACACCGGGCGCGCAACGGCTGGCGGACGGCATCACCGCCGACCAACTGCGTGCGCTCGCCGCGCCTCCGAGCCTGCAGGTGCTCGTCGCCAGCCGGCTCGACCTGCTCAGCACCGAACAGCGCGCGACCTTGGCGGCGGCATCCGTGCTCGGCCAGACGTTCACCCTGCAGGCGCTGGCCGCCGTGACGGCTCGGGAGCGCGTCGCGTTGCAGGCGACGCTGCGCGAGTTGATCGACCGCGACCTGGTCACGACCATCACCGACCGGCTTGCGTCCGAGGCGGGTCAGTACGCCTTCGTGCAGGCCGTCGTGCGCACGGTCGCCTATCAGACGCAGTCGCGGCACGACCGGCTCGACGCCCACCTGTCCGCCGTCGACTATCTCGAGCCGCTTGCAGAGACCGACGGCGAGATCGGGACGGTGGTGGCGCAGCACCTACGGGAGGCCTACGAACTCACCCCCGAGACCGATCCGCGGCGCGACTCGCTGCGCAGCCGCCGCGTCGACTGGCTCAAGCGGGCCGCCTGGCGTGCCGCGGCCGTCGGCGCACCCGATCAAGCGGTGCGCGCGTACCTGGAGGCGATCGACCTCGTCGCCGATCCCGCCGAGTCGGTGACGTTGCGCGTCGCGGCGGCGGATGCCGCGACCGTGCTGGGCAAGTTCACGCTCACCGACGGTCTGGTCGGCGCGATCGCCCGCGGCGAGACTCCCGCCAACGCCGACGAGCGCGGTCTTGCAGTGGCGATCCTCGCGCGCGAGCGGCGCTTCGCCGGCAACACCGAAGGCCAACGCGAACTCCTGATGCCCTACTACGGTGACGAGGCATTCGCCGCGCTCTCCGACCGCACCGCGGCGCGGCTCGCGCGCGAGCTGTCGAACTTCACGGGTTCCGGCACCTCGGACGAGAGCCTGCGGTGGGCCGAGCGGGCACTGACGCATTCCGAACGCACCGGCGACCCGGACCTGATCGCCCAGGCCCTCAACCAGCACGCGATCATGCACTTCCAGCGCAGCCAGCCGCGCATCGCCGACGCCCTGTTCGCCGCGATGGTCGAGCACTGCCGCGAACACCGCCGCACCGGGACGCTCGCCCTGGGTCTGGTGAACCGGGCCGCGTTCGCGTCGGGCCGCGACCTGGCCGCCGCGATCGCCTCGGCCGAGGAGGCGACCCAGCACGCCCGGCAGGCGGGCGACCTCGACACGCTTGCCTACGCCCTGGCCCTGCTGTCGATCGCGCTGCTCGCGGCAGGCCGCTGGGACGAGATCGAACCGCTGTGGAGCGACGCGCCGCTCGGGACGACCGAGGACCCGGCGTCGAACCTGACGCAGGCGGTCACACTGAGCCGGCTGGCCCGCTATCGCGACCTGTCACCCGACCCGGCGCTCGCGGCGCTCGCCGCGACCCACCAGGCCGACCAGACCTCCTACGCGGCGGTGTGGACGCGGCTCGCGCCGACCGTCGAGTCGCTCGGTGCGGGCCGGGTCGCCGAGGCAGCAGCTGCGGCCGAGTCGGCGGCCGAGCTGGCGGTGAGCTACGGCGGGTTCTACGACGACGCCTCGCACCACATCCCGTTCGCCGTGGAGCTCTATCTCGATGTCGGTGACTTCGCCGGTGCGCGCCGTGTGCTGGGATGGGTCGAGCAGGCCGAGTCGCACCAGGTGCCGGCGCTGACCGCCGCCCGTTGCCGCGGGCTGGCCGCGGTCGTCGCTGCGACCGATCCCGACGACGTGCGAACGCCGGCCGAGGTCGAGGGCGCGTTGCGGTCGGCAGTGGCAGAACTGCTCGAGCGCGGGCTGACGCCGGAGGCGGCCCGTACCGCTGCCGCGCTCGGCGTGTGGCTCACGCGGCAGGGACGCGTGGCCGAGGCGAGCGAGCCGCTGACCGCGGCGCGCGCCACGTTCGCCGACCTCGGCGCCCGCCGCTGGGAGCGCGAACTCGGCGAGGCGCTCGCGGTGGCGGAGGCGGGCTGATGCGCGTGCATTTCTGCGGTACCCGCGGGTCGACCCCGGTTTCGGGGCTGACCCAGGGCCGCTACGGCGGCCACACTTCGGCCGTCGCGCTGGCGCAAGACGACGCGCTTCCGTCGCTGGTGCTCGACGCCGGCACCGGACTGCAGCAGTTGACCTCGCTCTTCGGCGACGGTGCCTACCAGGGGACGTTGCTGCTGGGGCACCTGCACTGGGACCACACCCATGGCATGCCGTTCTTCGCGGCCGGGCTGCGTCCCGGGCATCGGGTCGAGGTCGTGATCCCCGAGCAGGGCGCCGACGCCGAGACCGTGCTCGAGCGTGCGTTCTCGCCGCCGCACTTCCCCGTGCGTCCCAGCGAGCTCGGGACGGGCTGGACGTTCCGCGGGATCGAGCCGGGCGAGCACGAGATCGAGGGATTCACCGTGCTTGCCCTGGAGATTCCGCACAAGGGCGGGCGCACCTTCGGTTACCGCGTGAGTGACGGGCGGTCGTCACTCGCGTACTTATCCGACCACAGCCCGCTCGGCAGCGGGCCGGGCGACGACGGCCTCGGCGCGCTGCACGAGACGGCGCTCGCGCTTGCGGCTGATGTCGACCTGCTCATCCACGACGCGCAGCACACCCCGGAGGAATTACCAGAGCTCGCCTTCCTCGGCCACTCTGCGACCGACTACCCGGTCACCCTCGCCAAGGCAGCCGGAGCACGCGCAGTGATGCTGTACCACCACGCACCTGCGCGCACCGACGTCGAGATCGATGCGATGACCGCACGCTTCGCCGACGCTCCTGTCCCGGTGTTCGCTGCCTCGGACGGGCTGGTCGTCGATCTGCCCGCCCTCGATCTCACCCGCTGATTGCAGCCGGCGGCACGACCGTGGTTCGTGCCAGCCGCACGCCTGCGCGACTGAGCATCGTCGGCGACGGCGCGGCCTCTGCCAGCGCCTCCAAGAAGGCCGCGCCGCCGATCTTGAACAGGCGGCAGTCCGTTGCCGCGGTAACCGTTGCCGACCGCGCCCGGCGATGCATGAGGCCGAGTTCGCCGACATAGCCGGGTGCGAACACCGGCGGGGGCGTGACCTCCTCGCCGTTGTCGAGCGTTGCCCGCACAGCGAGTTCGCCCTCGGTGAGCACCCAGAACGCGTCTGCCGGATCGCCTTGCGTGATGAGTACCGTTCCGGCCGCAACAGACTCCTGCTCGACCGCTTCCGCGAGGCGCTCGAGGACGGCCTGGTTTGCGCTGGCGAACAGGTCGAGGCGTTGCAGCACGCCGGTGCGTGCACGCAGGGCCTCGACCCGATCGGCGGTGTCGTCGTCGAGTCGGCGCAGTGAGGGCACGCCGAGCAGCGAGATCAACGGGAAGCCGAGCCCGATGATCGCAAGCGACCAGTTCAGGTCGACCGCCGTCAGCACAGCGCTCGTGACGAACGAAGCGACGATGCTGCTGCCGAGCAGAAGCATGTCGACCGAGCCCAACACCCGCCCGAGCACAGCCCGCGGCAGATCACGTTGCAGAGACGTGAAAGCGAGCACGTCCACGATCACCATCCCGGCACCGGAGATGAGTTGCAGCACGCCGGCCGCAGGCACTCCTCCTGCGAACACGCACACCCACAGCGGGACGCACTCCAGCACGATCGAGACCGTGATGATGCCGGTGACCCGCGACGACGCGGCCAGCTTGTTCGCCAACACCGCCGCGAGCACTCCGCCCAGCGCGTTCGCTGCCAGCAGCACGCTGTATCCGGACCGTCCACCGCCCAGATGCGCCGACAACGCGGGCATGATCACGTTGGCTGCATTGATTGCTGCGGAGTCGAGCACCAGGAAGATCGTCAATACGAGCGCCTTGCGATGGTGAGCCAGCGCGGAGATGCCGGCGCCCCATTGCTTGATCATGTTCCCGCCCGGTTCGGCGTCGCCTTTCGAACGTACCGAGAGTGCGAGGTAGAACAAACCGGACACGAGATAGCTCGCCGCGTTGAGCAGGATTCCGTACACGGGCTCGCCGGTGAGCAGCAGGAGTCCGCCGATCCCCGGGCCGATCACGACGATCACGCTCTCGAGGAACGCGAAGATGCTGTTGGCCGCGATCAGGTTCTGCTCGTCGACCACTTCGGGGATCAATGCGCCCGACGCAGGACGCACCGGCGTCACCACCGCGCCGAGTGCGCCGCTGGCCGCGATGATCGCGACGAGCGGCGCATCGCTCCCGACCAGCACGGCGAGCACGAGGCAAACGACCATCGCGGCTGCGGCACTGCCCAACAGCACCGTGCGCCGGTCGTAGCGGTCGGCGAGCACGCCTGCGTACCCGCCGAACAACAGGCCGACCACCCAGCGCACCGTCACCAAGGCCGTGATCCACGTGGGCGAGTGCGTGCGCTCGAAGACGTAGGCGATGAGCACGACGTTGTACGACCAGCTGGCTCCGCCGTCGACGACGAACGCGAGCACGAGGAGCCGCAGGTCGCGGACCCGCAAGGCGGCGCCGTACCTGGGCCTGGAGTCAGCGCTCACCGATGTCCCTCCGCCGGAACGCGCGCTGCGGCGGTGCCGCGCTCGTCGTCCGCGACATTGTTGCCGATCTTGGCAGTTCGCATAAGTGCCACCCTGGCCGTCGGCAATCCCGTCCGGCAGACTGACGCGGTGACCGGGTTCGCGCACCGCACTCGCGGAAGCCTGCGATGAGCGTCACCTGCGCGTCCTGCCAGACCGAGAATCCAGCGGGCAACAAGTTCTGCTCGGAGTGCGGACAACCGCTGGCGCGCACCTGCCCGTCGTGCGGGACGCCCTACCAGGCCGGGCAGAAGTTCTGCGGCGAGTGCGGCACGACCCTGGACGCCGGCGCCGCGGCGGCTGCGAAGCGCAACGGCGAAGGGCACGTGGCCGAGCGGCGGCTCTGCTCGGTGCTCTTCGTCGATCTCGTCGGCTTCACCCCGCTCACCGAGGCGCGCGATGCCGAGGAGATCCGCGAACTGCTGTCTAAGTACTTCGACCAGGCCCGCACCGTGATCGCCCGCTACGGCGGGGTCGTCGAGAAGTTCATCGGCGATGCGGTGATGGCGATCTGGGGCACGCCGGTGGCGGTCGAGGGCGATGCCGAACGCGCGGTGCGAGCCGCGCTGGACGTGGTCGCGGCGGTGGCCCAACTTGGCGAGCAGGTAGGGACGCCCGACCTGCGCGCCCGTGCGGGCGTCGTGACCGGCGACGTCGCGGTCACCGTCGGCGTGATCGGCGAGGGCGTGGCGGGCGACACCGTGAACACCGCAGCCCGGGTGCAGACGGCGGCAGCTGCCGGTGAGGTCTGGGTCGACGACGCCACCCAGCGGTTGGCGGCGGCGGCGATCGGGTTCACCGATCGCGGCGAGCACCAGCTCAAGGGCAAGTCGGGACCGATCCGGCTGTGGTCTGCCGACCGCGTGCTGTCCGGCATCGGCGGCTCGCAGCGTGTCGACGGTCTCGAGGCGCCGATGCTGGGACGGGACGCCGAACTGCGACTGCTCAAGGAGCTGTTCCACGCCACTGCCGAGCGTGGCGCTCCGCGCCTGGTCGTCGTGTCCGGCCCCGCCGGCGTCGGCAAGTCGCGGCTGGGGTGGGAGTTCGAGAAGTACGCCGACGGCCTGGCCGGGTCGGTGCTGTGGCACCGCGGCCGGTGCCTTGCCTACGGCGAGGGCGTCGCGTTCTGGGCGCTCGCCGAGATCGTGCGGCAACGGCTGGGCATCAGCGAGAACGAGACGGGCGACATCGCTGCAGCGAAGCTCGCCGATGCGGTTGCCGAGTTCGTGGTCGACACCGACGAGCAGGCCTACGTCGGCGCGCGCCTGGGTGCGTTGATCGGTGCGACGGGCGACAGTGCCGCGCCGCTGAGCCGCGACGAGCTGTTCGCCGGCTGGCGGCTGTTCTTCGAGCGGATGGCCGAGACGGAACCGGTCGTGCTGCTCGTCGAGGACGCCCAGCACGCCGATCCCGGGATGCTCGACTTTCTCGACCATCTCGCCGACTGGGCACGCGACTCGGCGATCTTCATCCTCGTGTTCACCCGTCCCGAGATGCTGCAGAACCGATCCGGCTGGGGGGTGGGACGCAACCGCTCCGTGCTCGGGCTCGAGCCGCTCGACGCAGCATCGATGGACGCGCTCGTCGACGCGCTGGTCCCTCGCATGCCCGACCAGGCCCGCGAGGCTATCACCAAGCAGGCGCAGGGCATTCCCCTTTTCGCGGTCGAGACCATCCGCTCGCTGATCGACCGCGACATCGTCGTGCCGCACAACGGCGTGTACGAGCTCGCCGGCGACATCGGCACGCTCACCGTCCCTGACAGCCTGCGCGGACTGCTCGCCGCCCGGCTCGACGCCCTCGATCCTGACCTGCGGTCGTTGGTCGCCGATGCCGCGGTGCTCGGTGCGATGTTCGCGCCCGAGGCGCTGGTTGCGGTGTCCGGACGGGCGGAGGAGGAGGTGCACGCGGCGCTTCACGAACTGCTGCGCCGCGAGGTGCTCGACGTGTCGGCCGATCGGCTGTCGCCGCAGCGCGGCTCGTACGCGTTCACCCAGATCCTGTTGCGGCAGGTCGCCTACGAGACGCTCACCCGCCGCGATCGCAAGGCGCGCCACCTCGCCGTCGCCGCCTACCTGCGCAGCGTGTTCCCGAACGACGGCGACGAGGTCACCGACGTCCTGGCGCGGCACTACCTCGACGCGCTTTTCGCCGCACCTGACGATCCCGACAACGCCGAGGTACGTGGCGAGGCGGTTTCGGCGCTCACCCGCGCCGGCGAGCGGGCGCTGCGCGCCGGCGCGCCGCGCAACGCCGCGATGAACTTCGGCACCGCGGCCGAGCTGCTCGAGCAGTCCGGCGGTCGTGAGGCCGACCTCAACCGCGCACGGCTGTGGGAGCGTGCCTCGGCCGCCGACACGCTCAGCGGCGACGTCGACCGGGCACTCGGAGCCGCGCACAATGCCGCCGAGCTCTACGAGCAGCTCGGCGAACACCGGGCAGCGGCGCGCAGCCGCATCATCGCCGGCCGCGTGCTGTACTTCGCGCGGCGTCATGCCGAGGCCCGCGAGATCCTCGAGGCCGTCGTCGCCGAGCTGCGCGCCGATCCGGACACCGACACCGTGACGGCGATGACCGATCTGGCGACGATCGCCGCCCTGGCCAGCGACGCCGAGAGCGATCGGTTGTCGGCCGAGGCGCTGGTGTTGGGTCAGCAACTCGGGGTCGATCGCGCCCTGCTCGCGACCATGTTCACGGTCCGCGGGCTGTCGTTCACGATGCACGACCGCTACGACGAGGCCATCGCCCACAATGCCTATGCCCTCGAGCTGATGGCCCGCGAGTCCGACAGCGTGCAGCGCGGCCGGGCGCTGAGCAACCTGTCGAACCTCGTGCTGACGACCGATCCGCGCGCGGCGGCCGAGCACGCGCGTCAGGCCGCCGACCTGTTCCACCGCATCGGGTACCCGGCGCTGCTCGCCATCGCCGTGAGCAACCTGACGCAGGCACTGTTGTGGAGCGGCGACTGGGACGAGGCCGACGCGGTGATCACGTCCGCGAAGGACAACGTCGGCGGGGGGTCGCGCGAGATCGAGCAGCTGCGGCTGCAGCTGGCCGCGCTGCGGGGCACGCCCGAGGCCGCCGACCCCGCGATCGACTGGGCGGCGCTGGCGTCGGAGGACGCTCAGGACCGTGCCTACGTCGCGATGATCAAGACGCTGGTGGCCGCCGCGAACGGAGACGCCGCCGAGACCATCCGGCTGGGCCGGGCGGCTCTCGAGTTCACGACGATCAGCATCCGGTTCGAGTCGATCATCTGGTGCTGGGCGGCGGCTGCGCGGGCCGCGCACGAGGTCGGCGACCGCGCCGTGCTGGACGAACTCGTCGCCTTCCTCGATGCCCGTCCGAAAGGCCATCTCGCGCCGCTACTGATCGCCGAGCGCAGCCTCGCCAGGGCCCGTCTGGCGGACGACGGCGGTGCGGCCCTCGCCGACGCGATCATGGGCCTGCGCAAGGTCGCGAGCCCGTTCCATCTCGCGCACGGCCTGCTCGACGAGGCCGAATTCCTGGCCGGGACGGAGCGTGCGGACGAGGCACGGCCGCGGATCGAGGAGGCCCGCGCGATCGCCGAGCGGCTGCGGTCGCGTCCGCTCCTCGAACGCGCCGAGCGGGTGGCCCGACGCGAGCGTGAGCCGCTGCCCGACCCGTCCGGTCGGTAATCTTCGCGGCATGGCAACCGGAGTAAACGCTGGCCAACGCTTCGCGGGGCCACGCTGTCCAGGCGAGGTGTGCTGATGGCCGACCCTGACTGCCTGTTCTGCAAGATCGTCGCGGGCGAGATCCCCTCGACGAAGGTCTACGCCGACGAGCACACCTATGCCTTCGAGGACCTCAATCCGCAGGCGCCGACCCACGTTCTCGTCGTTCCCCGCGAGCACTTCACCGATATCGCCGACCTCGGCCGCGATTCTGCGGCCGGCGGCGGCCTGCTCGCCGGGATCCGCGCAATGGTGCAGGAACTCGGTCTCGAGCACTTCCGCACGGTGTTCAACACCGGCGCCGAGGTGGGCCAGAGCGTGTTCCACGTCCATGCCCACGTGCTGGCCGGACGGCCCATGGGATGGCCGCCCGGCTGAGCCGGTATCCCGGGACGGCGAAATCGGCGCGTCGCGCCGGTACAGTGGGGTGAGTACCTCGCCACCGACCAGAGAGCCGAACTTGTCCGATCCCACATCGAGTACGGATCGCGTCTCCACTGTCATCGTCGTCCCCGGCGAGCAGGCCATGGTCTCCTTGCTCGGCTCACGTGACGAGTTGCTCCGGGTGGTCGAGCAGAGCCTCGACAGCGACATCCACGTGCGTGGCAACGAGATCACCATCTCCGGTGCCCCGGCCGACAACGCGATCGCCGTCCGCCTGTTCGAGGAACTGCTCGAACTGATCAAGTCCGGTCAGAACCTGACGCCGGACTCGGTCACCCGTGCCCTCGGCATCCTCAACGCCGACAGCAGCGAGCGCCCGGCCGAGGTGCTGTCGCTGAACATCCTGTCGCGCCGCGGCAAGAACATCCGTCCGAAGACGCTGAACCAGAAGCGTTACGTCGACGCGATCGACAAGCACACGGTGGTGTTCGGCATCGGGCCGGCCGGCACCGGAAAGACCTACCTCGCGGTGGCCAAGGCCGTGCAGGCGCTGCAGTCGAAGCAGGTCAACCGCATCATCCTCACCCGGCCCGCGGTCGAGGCCGGCGAACGGCTCGGCTTCCTGCCGGGCACGTTGTTCGAGAAGATCGACCCGTACCTTCGGCCGCTGTTCGACGCGCTGCACGACATGATGGATCCCGATTCGCTGCCGCGGTTGATGCAGGCGGGCACGATCGAGATCGCGCCGCTCGCCTACATGCGCGGACGCACGCTGTCCGACGCGTTCATCATTCTCGACGAGGCGCAGAACACCACGCCGGAACAGATGAAGATGTTCCTCACGCGGCTCGGATTCGATTCGAAGATCGTCGTCACCGGTGACGTGACTCAGATCGACCTGCCGGGCGACCGGCGCAGCGGGCTCAAGGTCGTGCGCAACATCCTCGGCGACCTCGAGGACGTGCATTTCGCCAACCTCACCTCCACCGACGTCGTGCGGCATCGCCTCGTCGGCGAGATCGTCGACGCCTACGAGCGATTCGACGCCTCCGAGGCCTCGAGTGCTCCGCGCTCGGCCAACCCGCGCCGCTGAGCCGGCAATGTCGATCGAGATCAACAACGAGTCGGGCGTCGAGGTCGACGAGGCTGCGCTGGCGGAGCTGGGACGGTTCGTCCTCGACGCGATGCACATCGACCGGCTGGCGGAGCTGTCGATCCTGTTGCTCGACGTCGAGGCGATGACTGCGCTGCACGTGCAGTGGATGAATCTTCCGGGACCGACCGACGTCATGGCCTTCCCGATGGACGCTGCGGACGGCCCGCTCGAACGGCTCGACCCGTCGGCGCCACCGCCGACCGACGAGGGCACCGGCGAGGCGATGCTCGGCGACGTGGTGCTGTGTCCGGCCGTCGCGGCCGAGCAAGCTGCCGCCGCGGGACACTCGTCGGTCTCCGAGCTCTACCTGCTGTGCACGCACGGAATCCTGCACCTGCTCGGGTACGACCACGGCGACGCCGACGAGGAACGGGCGATGTTCGAACTGCAGGCGCACATCCTTTCGGACTGGACGTCGCGGACCGGCCGCGAGCCGGTGCGAGCTCCGGTCGCCGGCACCGCAGGAGAGACCCGCGGATGACCACCCTCGACGTCATCGCGCTGATCGTGGCGATCTGCCTCATCCCGCTGGGTGGCCTCCTCGCGTGTGTCGACTCGGCACTCGGTCGGGTATCGGTGGCCCGGGTCGAGGAGTTCCTGCGCGAGGAGCGCAAGGGCGCCCGCGCGCTGCGCTCGATCGTCAACGACCGTGCCCGCTACACCAACCTGCTGTTGCTGCTGCGGGTCACGTGCGAGCTCACCGCGACCGTCCTCGTCACGATCGTGGCCCGCGCCGAGTTCGGCCGCGCGTGGTACGTGACGCTGCTGACCGTGCTCGTCATGGTCGTCGTGTCGTACGCGGTCGTCGGCGTCGGGCCGCGCACGCTCGGCCGCCAGCACCCCAACGCGGTCGCGCTCGCAGGGGCCAGCGCAGTGCGCGTGCTGGGACGAATCTTCAACCCGCTGGCCTCGCTGCTCACGCTGTTCGGCAACGCCATCACGCCCGGGCGTGGTTTCCGCGACGGCCCGTTCTCGAGCGAGGTAGAGCTGCGCGAACTCGTCGACATGGCCGAGGAACGCGGCGTCGTCGAGCACGGCGAACGGCAGATGATCCAGTCGGTGTTCGAGCTCGGCGACACCATCGCCCGCGAGGTGATGGTGCCGCGTACCGAGGTCGTCTGGATCGAACGCACCAAGACCGTGCCGCAGGGGCTCGCGCTCGCCCTGCGCAGCGGGTTCTCACGGATTCCGGTCACCGGCGAGAACCCCGACGACATCATCGGTGTCGTGTATCTGAAGGATCTCGCGCGCCGCGCGCAGGACGCCGACCGGGCCCGTTCGACCACCGTCGAGGACGTCATGCGGCAGGTGGGCTACGTGCCTGAGTCGAAGCCGGTCGATGAGTTGCTGCGCGAGATGCAGGCCAAGCGCACGCACATGGCGATCGTGATCGACGAGTACGGCGGCACCGCCGGCATCGTGACGATCGAGGACATCCTCGAAGAGATCGTCGGCGAGATCACCGACGAGTACGACACCGAGCGCGCCCCCATCGAGCGCATCGACGTCGACACCGCACGCGTGTCATCACGACTGTCGGTGGAGGACCTCGCCGAGCTGTTCAACGTCGATCTGCCCGATCGTGACGACGTCGAGACCGTCGGCGGACTCTTGGCCGAAGCGCTCGGACGAGTGCCGATTCCCGGCGCCCACGTCGAGGTGTACGGCTTGAAGCTCGTCGCGGAGAACGCGGGCGGACGGCGCAACCGCATCGACACCGTGCTCGTCACCCGGATTCCCCAGCCCGCCGCCGACGAGCAGCCCGCATCTCGCGAGGAGCCCGCGCAGCATGCCTGAGTTGTCGGCCGAGGACGCGAAACTCGTCACGCTGGCTCGTTCGGCGCGGGCACGCGCCAGGGCGGCGCAAGGGGCTGCGGTGCGCGACGGCGACGGCCGCACCTACGTCGCGGCGTCGGTTGCGCTCGACGCACTCTCGTTGAGCGCTCTGCAGGTGGCCGTGGCGATGGCAGTCTCGTCAGGTGCGCTGGGTCTCGAAGCGGCGGTCGTGCTCGGCGACGACCCGTCCGACGACGCGGGTGAGAGCGCAGTGCGTGAGATCGCACCGTCGGCGACGATCCTGCACGCCGCTGCTGACGGGACGATCCGGTAGTCCAGCGGGCTACTTCTTCGTCGTGGCCCGAATCCTTAGACGTCCCAGCCGTTGCCGTTGTGCATGATCGATTTCCAGCCCATCCGTTGGAAGGTCGCATGGTTCGCGGTGCACGCCAGGGCGCCGTCGTCGACTCGGATTCGTCGGGTGACCACCTAATCCGTGACGTGATGAGCCTGTGTCCACGCGATCGGAGCGTCGCAGCCCCGGTAGGAGCAGCCTTTGACTCTGGCGAACATGGCGAGGCGTTGTTACTCGGTGAAGAACCTTGCACAAGGAATCCGCGAAAATATATAACGATTCTACGGCAGGTGCTCGCGCGCCCACAGCGCAGCCGACGTGCGATCGGCGACCCCGATCCGCCGGAACACATTCCCGAGATGCACCTTGACGGTGCGCTCGGCGATGCCGAGTGCACGGGCGATCTGCTTGTTCGCCATTCCCTTGCTGGCGAGCCGCAGCACCTCGATCTCGCGGTCGCTCAGACCGGCGGCAGGATCGGATGGGGCTGTCGGGAGCAACGCGCCGGCCACCCTCGGGTCGAGCGGTGCGTGTCCTGCGGCCGCTGCGCGGATCGCCGCGATGACCTCGTCAGGACTGCTGTCCTTGAGCACGTACCCGACCGCGCCGGCCGCGATTGCGTCACGCACGCGAGCACGGTCCGAGAACGACGAGAGCACGACCACGCGTGTCTCGGGATTCGCGGCCAGCAACTGCCGGGTCGCGGCGACGCCGTCGAGCACCGGCATCGACAGATCCATCAGAACCACGTCGGCGCCGGTCGCTTCGCACACGCGCAGGGCATCGGCGCCGTCGCCTGCTTCGCCGACGATGGTCATGTCCTGGACCGCACCGATCAAAGTCGACAATCCCGCCCGAACCAGCGGATGGTCGTCGACCAGCACCACCCGGATCACCGTGACATCCGCAATCGCCATGCCGTCCCCTGTCCAGGTTCTGTCGATACTGCAAGTTCAGCCCCGCACTCACGCGCGATGTCCGCGATGAGCGACAGGCCGAAGTGACCTTCCGGACGCGTTGCAGCCGGATCGAATCCGACGCCGTCGTCGATGATCTGCAACTCGACAGCGCCGTCGTCACGAGTGAGACGCACGGTGACGAGTTCGGCCGACGAGTGCGCGGCTGCATTGCGAATACACTCCTGCGTCACGCGGAACACGGCCTCCTGCTGTTCCTGCGGCAACTCCTGCGCGACATGGTCGTCGACGTCGATGTCGACGTGCATCCGCACCGTCGCCGCCAGATCGCGCAACGCCGGTAGGAGGCCGGCGTTGCGCAGGCTCGGCGGATAGATGTCGACCAGCAGCGAACGCATCCCGCCGATGCTCGTCCGGACGGCGTCGCCGGCCGCGCGCAACCGGGCGGCGAGCTCGTCGTCACCCTGCGCCTCGGCGTCCTGGGCGCCGCCGGCGACGGTGAACGACGCCGCTGCGAGTTCCTGAACCACGCCATCGTGCAGCGTGGCGGCGATCCGGCGCCGCTCGTCGAGCGAGGCGTCCATCGCGCGTTGCAGCATCGCCTCTCGCTGCCGGTGCGCGCGGCGGGCTCGCACGACCAGCGCCCACACCAGCGGGACGAGCAGTACGACGACCGCAGCGATGCTGCTCAAGGTGATGGCTGCGAAACCTCGCCACAGCTGCGACGCCCGGTCCGAGACCTGGTCGTAGCGGAAGTAGGTCTCGAACAGCAACTGCCGTCCGTTCGGCGTCCACACCGGCCGGTAGACCTCGAGCAGCGTGCCGCGCCCGCGCTCGAACCGGTTCTCCGGATCGGACAGGTCGCTGATCTCGGCACGCACCTGCGGCTGGGTGAGCGCGGCCCGCGCGTCAGCGTCGAGTCCGAAGTCGGCACCGACCAGCCTTCGCTCGTCGGAGTACATGATCCGGCCCGACGGAGACCAGATCTTCACCCGCACGAGCGAAGTCGTGAGCACGCTGTGGCGGACCAGGGCGTCGAGGTGTGCCGCTGCCGCCGTGCTCCTCGTCATCCGGTTGGTGAGTGCCGGTTCTATGACGCTGGTGGCGAGGACGTCGGTGATGCGAGCGACCTCGTGCACTGACTGACTCTGCGCAATCCGCCGGCTGATCAGACCGCCCACCAGCACCACGAGCGCGATGACCACGAGGCCGCCCGCAACGAGCTGGAGCAGGGCGCGGCGCAGGCTGGGGCCGCGCACGGTGTCGGCGGCGGTGCTCGGCGCGACCAGCACCGTCCACCCAGGACGCGACGCTGCGGTCCGTCCCGACTCATCGGGACGGACCGCTGCAAAGAGCTCGTCCAGGGTCATGCCCCTCTAGTGATGGCCACCGCGGCCGCGGTGGTCGTCGCCACCGTCGTGCCCGCTGTTGTCGTCGCTTCCGCTGCCGGAGCTGCTGCTGCTCTTACCGCTGCCGCTGTGGTCGTCGCCGGGCTCGGTCTGCCCGCCGTGGTCGTCGCCCGGCTCGGGCTCGCGGGTGTGCGTCACCGGCGAGCTGCTGTCGTCGCCCGGGCGGGTCTGCCCGCCGTGGTCGTCGCCCGGCTCGGCTTCCGTGCTGGAGCGGTCGTCGCCCGGTTCCGTCTGGCGATCACGGTCGTCGCCCGGTCGGGTCTGCCCGCCGTGGTCGTCACCCGGCTCCGGCTCCGTGCTCGAGCGATCATCGCCGGGCTCGGACGCCGTGCCCGACGGCAGCATCGAGGACGTCGGATCGTCGTGGTGGCGACCCTTGGGGTGCCCGACGCCGTGGCGATGGCGGTGTGCGACCTCGATCACGCCGCCGTGGTTGTCGAAGCTGACGACGTGCGCCGACGACGGCACGTTCACCGGGATGCGCTCGCCGAAGGACGGGTTGTGGGACAGGGCGAGCGCGGCCGGTACGGCGATCGCGCACGCGCCGGTGGCGGCGCCGATCGCCGCGAGAATGCGCTGACGGTGGGACATGGTCATGACTGCTCCTTCGCAGGGGGTGGTTGCATCGCAGTCATTTCTCCCGGAGCGCTGGTCGCAGCCGCCATAGGACCATGGGGCTAGTACCCCCTACACGATCATCGGCAGGGAGCGGTTCAGCCGGTGAGCAGCCCCGGTAGTGCCTCGACGACGACCTGCCACGCGGGCGACGCCGGATCGATGACGGTGAAGTGGTCTCCGGCCACCGTCTCCAGCCACGCCGTGGCCCCGGCCCGGCGGGCTGCAGCGACGTACTCGACGCTCTGCGAGTACGGCACGTTCTCGTCGGCGCGGGGATGCACGCACATCACCGGCGCCGCCAACGGCACTGCGGCCCGCGGGTTCGCGAGGCGGTACTGCTCGGGCAGCTCGGCGGGCATGCCGCCCATGAGGTCCGGCGCCGCCGTGGCGCCCAGCCGGTTCTCGGCGCAGGCCACCAGGTCGAGCACGCCGGCCTGCGACACCACCCCGGTGACCGGCACGCGCGGGCGGGCGCCCGGCGCACCGTCGCGCAGCTTCGCCCGTCCGGCCGCCCAGGTCGCCAGGTGCCCGCCTGCGCTGTGCCCGATCGCCACGACGGCCGACGTGTCGACGTCGAGCGCGCCGAGGTGGTCGATGCCCGTGGCAATGTCGGCGAAGGTTGTCGGCCAGCCACCGCCGATGCCGACGCGCCGGTACTCCAGATTCCAGACCGTGTAGCCGCGCGCGACGAGATCCATCGCCAGCGGTCGTCCCAGAGAGAGGTCGTAGGCCGCCCGCCAGAACCCGCCGTGCACGACGACGACCGTGCCGAGTGACGCGCCCTCCGGACGATAGAGCTCGCCGAACTGCGACGGATCGGACCCGTAGCGATGACTGGTGACCATCACGCCCCGGCGAAACCGTGTTGGCGCCATGCCTCGTACGTTGCGAGCGCCGCGCAGTTGGCGAGATTCAGAGAACGGCGTCCCGGCAGCATCGGGATGCGCACCCGCGCATCGACGTGCGGGCCGGTGAACACTTCCGGCTCGACCCCCGACGGCTCGGCACCGAACATCAACACGTCCCCGCGCTCGTAGTGCACGTCGGCGTAATTCCGCTCGCCGTCGGTGGTGAATGCGTACACGTGCGTGGGCAGTACGGCGTCCCACAACGACTGCACCGACGGGTGCACGGTAACCGTCGCGAGGTCGTGGTAGTCGAGGCCCGCCCGGCGCAGCTGGGCGTCGGTCATCGTGAAACCGAGCGGCTCGACGAGGTGCAGATGCGCGCCGGTCGCCGCCACCAGGCGGATCGCGTTGCCGGTGTTGGCGGGGATCTTCGGCTCCACGAACACGATGTTGAACATCAGAGGGTGCGGGCCACGGCGCGAGCGACCTGGACGACGTTGAGCGCGGGAGAGACGACGACGGTGCGCACCGAGACCTTCGTGGTGCCGAGGCTGAACGAGCAGGCCCAGTCGCGGCCGTGGTCCGGCTTGTAGAGCGAGATCTGGAAGCACACACCCACGGTGCGGCCGATGCGCGTCTGCTGCGGATTCGTCCCGCGCCTGGCGTCGAGGACGAACGCGTTGTGCGCGGCGATCGCCGAGTAGTAGCGGGTGGTCTCGATCTCGATCGCGGGCTGGTCGGGCCCGGGCAGGTGCTCGGAGTTGTGCAACGGCGAGCCCTGCAGAGCGTAGAAGCGACAGCCCACCACCTTGCCGCGGCTGCGCAGCACCGTGATCCGCTCCAGCCGCATGCCGACCCGATCGGCCGCCTTCTGCTCGGGCAGCAGCGGGCACGCCGCGACGCGCGCGGCCGTGGTCGGGCCGGTCGACACCGGCGCGGTCGGCCCGATCGCCGGAGTGCTCGTGGTCGTCCCCACCACCGTGCGCGTGCTCGTCACCGTCCGCGCCGGGTCGCCGCCGCTGGACGTGCAGGCGGCCGACAGCAGGACGAGCGCGCCGACCGTCGCCGCGACCAGAGTCCGGTTCGGCTCGACACGCATGGACCCGACGCTAACGGGCGCGGCCTGAGTATGTGTGCTCAGGCGCCGGGCCGGCGGCTGCGCCAGGTTCGATGCATGCCGCAACCAGAGCTTCTCGTACTGATCGGTCCGTCCGGGGTGGGCAAGACGAGCGTGGTTCGCGCGCTGCACCGCCACGGCGTCGTGACGGTCGTCCCGACCTGGACGACGCGCCCGCCGCGACGCGGCGAGCACCTTCGCAGCATCGATCACCGCTTCGTCGACGACATCGAGTTCGGGCGACTCGCTGCCGACGGCTTCTTCCGAGCGATCGGGTCGCACCCCGGTGAGCGCTACCAGTACGGGCTGCCCGAGATCGACCCGCGCACGCGTCCGCTCAACGCCGTCGTGCTGCGGGCGAGTCACGTTCGCTGCGTCGCCGGCCCGAACACCCTCGTCTACCAACTCTGCGCCCCGGCCCGCCTCGCCGAAGCCCGGCTGCGCAGGCGCGGCGACCGCATCGCCGACATCGACCTCAGAATGGCCGCTCACGAGGCCGAACTCGATTTCGGCGTGATCCTCGCGCGGCGCACGTTCCGCACCGACCGGCCGTTGCCGGGCGTCGTGGACGACATCGTCGCCGCGCTTGCCGAAGACTGCTGCGCTGTGGCAGCGCGATGAGCCTTCCGCCGGAGCCCACTCGGCAGCCGCGCCGCCACTCGTGGTGGCGCGTCGTCGCTTGGTCGGCCGCCGTCGTGCTCGTCATCGGCGGGCTCGCTGTCATTGCCGTCGGTGTGCTCGTTGTGTCCGCTGCCAACAGCTACGGGAACAACAAATGATCACTCGGCTGAGACTGCTCGTGCTGCTCGCACGTCCGGCCGCCCTTCTGCTGTTCGCGCTCTGCGCCTCGATCGGCGTCGCCGAGGCCGGCCACATCCGTGACACCCTGCTGCTCGGCAAGGTGCTCGCGGCGGTGTTCGCGTTCGTGCTGTGCTGCGTGGCGGTCAACGACCTCGCCGACGAGCGCGTCGACCGCCTCAACCTCAGCGGCGATCCGCGCCGTCCGCTCGTCACCGGAGCAGCCACGCGCCGCGACCTCGCGACGATCGCCGTGGTCGCGGCCGCCGTCGCGCTCGCCGGCAGCGGATGGCTCGGCGTCGCGCCGCTCACGGTGACCGCTGCCGGACTGCTCGTCGGCATCGGCTACTCGATGCCGCCCGTGCGGCTCGCCGCGCGCGGTGCCGTCGCTGCCCTCGTACTGCCTGCCTGCTACGTCGCCGTGCCCTACCTCACCGGGTACACGGCCACGGGTGCGCCCGTCCGTCCCGCCACCGTGTTCACTCTCGTCGGCCTGTACTGCGGATTCGTCGGCCGCCTGCTGCTCAAGGACTTCCGGGACGTGCGCGGCGACGCGATGTTCGGCAAGCGCACCTTCCTCGTCCGGCACGGCCGGCGGGCGACGTGTGCGACCAGTGCCCTCGCGTGGATCGTGGGCACGGTGCTGCTGGCCGCCTCGAGCACCGGGACGACCTTCGACGCGACCACGGTCGCGTTGACCGCGGCGACCCTCGTCCTGCTCGCGGTGCTCTCGCGAGACGCCGGCCCGCGGCGCGACGAGCGGGTGATCGCCGCGCTGGCCGTGCTCGGGCGTGGTGTGCTGCTCGAACTCGCCGCCGATCTCGGCATGCGGCAGGCGCACTGGGCGCCGCTGTGGAGCGCCGCGGTGCTGCTCGCGCTGGCCCTTGTCAGCGGGGGAGCCGCCCTCGACCTGCTGCGGCACGGCCCGCGCAGCGGATTGGGCGTGCCGGCGTCTGGGAGGATCGGGGTGTGCAGTACCGATCCGGCTTCGCGTGCTTCGTCGGCCGCCCGAATGCCGGCAAGTCGACCCTGACGAACGCGCTGGTCGGCACCAAGATCGTCATCACCAGCGACAAGCCGCAGACCACCCGTCACGCAGTGCGCGGCATCGTCACCCGTCCGGATGCGCAGCTCGTGCTCGTCGACACCCCGGGTCTGCACCGTCCGCGCACGCTGCTCGGCGAGCGCCTCAACGACGTCGTGCGAGCCACCCTCGCCGACGTCGACGTCGTCGGGTTCTGCGTCCCCGCCGACCAGCGCATCGGGCCGGGCGACCGCTACATCGCCGGTGAGCTCGCCGCCTTGCGGGCGCCGCGGGTAGCGATCGTCACCAAGACCGACCTCGCGTCGAAGCGGCAGGTCGCCGAACAGCTGTTGGCGATCTCGCAGCTCGGTGACTTCACCGACATCGTCCCGGTCTCGGCCGCCTCCGGCGACCAGGTCGGCCTGCTCGCCGATCTGCTCATCGGCCACCTGCCGGAGGGTCCGCAGCTGTACCCCGGCGGCGTCCAGACCGACAACGACACCGAGACCCGGATCGCCGAACTCATCCGCGAGGCCTCGCTCTACGGGGTGCGCGACGAACTGCCGCACTCGATCGCCGTCACGGTCGAAGAGACCGATGTGAACCCGCAACGCACGCTCATCTACGCCACCATCCACCTCGAGCGGACGAGCCAGAAGGGCATCGTCATCGGCTCGCGGGGCGCCCGGCTCAAAGAGATCGGGACGACCGCGCGCAAGGCGATCGAGGAACTGCTCGGCACCCGCGTGCACCTGGATCTGCATGTGGCGGTCGAGGCCGACTGGCAGCGCGATCCCAAGAAGCTCGACCGGCTCGGATTCTGACGCATGCTGGGCACGTATCGCGCGGTGTTCCGCCGCGCCCCGGGGTCGGTCGCCTTCACGGTGGCCGGCTTCGTCATGGAGCTGCCGATCGGGATCTATCCGATCGCGCTCGTGCTGACCCTGTCGGCGCGCACCGGGCACTACGGCTTCGCGGGTCTTGCCGGCGGGTTGTTCGTGATCGGCGGAGTGCCCGGCGCGCCGCTGCTCTCGCGCCTGGTGGACCGCCTGGGCCAACGGCGGGTGATGGTGCCGGCGACCGTCGTGCACCTGCTGGCTGTCATCGCCTCGGCGGTGCTGCTGTCGACCGATCTGCCGGAGTGGACGGTGCTGCCGCCGATCACGCTCGCCGGATTCAGCTACATCTCGGTCGGCTCGCTCACCCGCGCACGGTGGTCGGGGCTGCTCGTCGGGCGTCCGGACGACCTCACGACGGCCTACTCGTTCGCGTCGACCCTCGACGAAGCGATCTTCGTGCTGGGTCCGTTGATCGCCACGCTCGTGGCGACGATCGCATCGCCTGTGGTCGCGCTCTACGTCGCGGGCGCCCTGGTGGCGGCGGGCGCTGTCAGCCTCGCGCGGCAGCGGCACACGGAGCCCAGGGTGCTGCACGAGACCGACACGCCGCACCGGTCCGCGCTGCGAGCCCGCGGGATGACCGGGGTGCTGATCGCCACCGTGTTCATGGGTGCGGTCTTCTCCAGCGCCGAGGTATCCGAGGTCGCGTTCTGCGGCCAGCACGGTCATCGCAACATCGGCGGTCTCGTGGTCGCGTGCTGGGCGCTGAGCAGCGGTGTCTCCGGGTTCTTCTACGGGGCCCGGATGCGGCGGTCGAGTTGGCTCACCCGGTTCCGCAACCAGACGGTGCTGTTCGGCGTGCTGCCGTTGCTCTTCCTGCTCGCGCCGAACATCCCGGTGCTCGCGATCATCGCGGTCACCGCCGGTTCGGGCACCGCGCCGGCGCTGATCGCGGCGTTCGGTCTCGTCGAGCGGCTGGTGCCGGCGGCCGCGATCACCGAGGGCCTGACGTGGGTGACGGTCGGGCTCAGCGCCGGCTTCGGCGCGGGAGCCGCGGTGGTCGGCAACATCGCCGACGCCCACGGCGCGCGCACCTCGTTCCTCGTCGCGGCCGGTGCCGGGCTGCTCGCCACAGCCACCGCGCTGGTCGTCCATCGCCTGCTCTCGCGCGCGTCCGACCACGACGGTCACACCCCGGTGGGACGATCAGAGCATGCCGCTCTACCGTGACGAGGCGGTCGTCCTCCGGGTGCACAAGCTCGGCGAGGCCGACCGCATCATCACGCTGTTCACCCGGCGCCACGGCCGGGTGCGCGCCGTGGGCAAGGGCGTGCGGCGCACGTCGTCCAAGTTCGGTGCCCGGCTCGAGCCCGGCAGCCACATCGACGTGCAGTTCTACTCCCGGCTGGCTCCCGAGCAGCGCATCATCGGCTCGCACCGCGGTCTCGACATCGTGCAGCAGACCGACTCGCTCGGTGCGTACGGCGCGCAGCTCGCCGGCGACTACTCCCGCTGGACGGCGGTGTCGGCGATCTGCGAGACCGCGGAGCGGCTCACCGAGGAGGGTGAGCCCGCGCTGCGGCTGTTCCTGCTCGTGGTCGGCGCGCTCAAGGCCCTCGTCGCCCGCGAACACGACCCCGGCCTCGTCCTCGACGCGTTCTTCATCCGCGCGGCGTCGCTGTCGGGCTGGGAACCCGCTCTGCACGAGTGCGCGAAGTGTTCCGCGCCCGGCCCGCACACGGCGTTCAACGTCGCCGTCGGCGGTGCGGTGTGCCCGGTCTGCCGGCCACCCGGCTCCGCGCGTCCGCAGCCCGAGACGTTCCTGTTGCTGAGCGCTCTGCTGGCGGGCGACTGGGCGACCGCCGACGCGAGTTCGGCCGGCGCGCGACGCGAGTCGAACGGGTTGATGGCCGCGCACCTGCAATGGCATCTCGAGCGCGGGCTGCGCTCGCTGCCGCTGGTCGACCGTTAGGAGCAGTTCGTGACGACGTTCGGCAGATCGGACGATCTCGAGGGTGCCCGGTTCGAAGGAGTGAACCTGCGCGGAGCGCGTTTCGTGGCTTGCGACCTGTCCGGCATCGTCATGCGCGGTGTCGACGTGGCAGGCGCCGACATCGACTCCCCGTGGCTGCTCGAAGCCGGTGGCACGTTCATCGTCGACGGCATCGATGTCGTCCCCTACGTCGAGGCCGAGCTGAACCGGCGCTTCCCGGGCCGCTCCGAGCGGCTGGCCACCGACCCCGAGGGGTTGCAAGCCGCGTGGGAGTCGCTGCAGCGCGCGTGGGCGGGAGTCCTCGACCGTGTCGCGGCCATGCCGGCGGGCACGGTCGACGCCTCGGTCGCGGGCGAATGGTCGCTCGCGCAGACCTTGCGGCATCTGATCTTCGCGACCGACGTGTGGCTGTGCCGTACGGTTCTGCAGGTCGACCAGCCGTACCACCCGCTCGGTTTGGTCCATTCGTCCGCCGAGTCCGAGGGCGTCGACATGTCGGTGTTCACGACGACCGCGCCGTCCTACGCCGAGGTGCTCGACGCCCGGGCCGATCGGGTCGCCGTGATGCGCGATTTCCTCGCCGCAGTGACGCCCGACGAGCTCGACGACACGCGCGCGAATCCCTGGGCGCCGGACCACCAGGACACCGTCCGGTCGTGCCTGCACGTCGTCCTCGGCGAGGAATGGGATCATCTGCGTTACGCGCAGCGCGACCTCGACACGATCGAAGCAGGGCCTGCTGCGGGATAGCCTGTCGGGATGAGTTCACCCGCCGTTCGCTTCGGCCGCGGACGGCGACGTGACTGGCCTGACCCGCCGCCGCACCCGTCAGGAGCACAGCCGCCGCAGCTTCCGGTGAGCGCGGTTCCCGCGCACGTGGCGATCGTGATGGACGGCAACGGGCGGTGGGCGCACAACCGCGGGCTGCCGCGCACCGAGGGGCACCGTGCCGGCGAGGCCGCGCTGATGGACGTGCTCTACGGCGCGATGCAGCTCGGGGTCTCGACGATTTCGTCCTACGCGTTCTCGACGGAGAACTGGCGCCGCACGCCGGAGGAAGTGCGCTTCCTGATGGGCTTCAACAAGGACGTCATCCGCCGCCGGCGCGACGAGCTGGCCGAGCTGGGCGTGCGCATCCGGTGGGCCGGGCGGCGCCCGCGCCTGTGGCGCAGCGTGATCGACCAGCTCGAGGACGCCGAGCAGTACACCCGCGACAACGACCGGCTCACCCTGCAGTTCTGCGTGAACTACGGCGGACGTGCCGAGATCGTCGACGCGGTGCGCAAGATCGCGGCCGAGGTGCAGGCAGGCACGATCAAGCCCGCGAAGATCGACGAGCGCACGATCAGCGCCCACCTCGACGAGCCCGGGCTGCCCGACGTCGACCTGTTCATCCGCACGTCCGGCGAGCAGCGCACGTCCAACTTCCTGCTGTGGCAGTCGGCCTATGCCGAACTCGAGTTCGTCGACACCCCGTGGCCCGACTTCGACCGTCGGCACCTGTGGAACGCGTGCGTCGCGTTCGCCCAGCGCAACCGCCGCTTCGGCGCGGCCGGGCCGGTGGAGGCGCCGGAATGATTTCGGTGACCCACTTCCGTTCCGACGATCCGACGTTCGAGCAGCGTGCGCAGGCGGCGTTGGCAGCGTTGGCCGCCCGTCCCGGGTTCGTGCGGGGCAGTGTCGGGCGCAGTACCGACGACGAGCGCGACTGGGTGCTGACGAGCGAGTGGGCCAACGTCGGCTCGTACCGGCGAGCACTCGGCAACTACGACGTGAAGCTGCGGGCGACGCCGCTTCTCGGCGAGGCAGTCGATCTGCCCACCTCGTTCGAGTCGCTGCTCGATGTCACCGCCGACGGGACGGCGACCGCGCACGCGAGCGACAAAGCGTGAAGAACCTCGTCAGGCGCCCCGACTGGCTCACGCCGACCGTGCTGACGTACGCACGCTGGATCTCTCTCGCCGTGTGGGCGATCGCGTTCGGCTACGACATGGCTCAGAACGGCATCCCGTACTGGCGCTCGGATCTGCTGCTGTGGCTGGCGATCGGGCTGTTCGCGTGGAGCATCGGCAGGCGCAACATCTTCACCGTCGTGATCGACTTCGTGCCGTTCGCGGCGGTGCTGGTCGTCTACGACTACCTGCGGGGGATCTCCGACACGCTCGGCATGCCCACCTGGTGGTATCCGCAGATCGACGTCGACAAGTTCCTGTTCTTCGGCACCGAACCCACCGTCTGGCTGCAGGCTCATCTTCGGTACCAGCACGTGCAGTGGTGGGACGTGCTCGTCGCGCTGTGTTACGTGTCGTTCTTCTTCCTCCCGTACGTCACGGCCGCCGCGTTGTGGCTGCGCAGTCGCGCCGACTTCTACCGGTGGGCGCTGCGCTTCGTCCCGCTGTCGTTCCTGGCGTTCGTGATCTTCGCGCTCGCGCCGGCGGCACCGCCGTGGGCCGCGGCGCGGTGCGCGCCGGACGAGGTGGCCGGGCCATCCGAGCAATCCCTCGTGCATGGCCTATTCCAGCCGTACCGACGGCGGGCTGCTCGGGCAGATGACCGGCAACCGCCCGGGCACCCACTCGTGGATCGACCAGATCGCCACCCGTGGTCTCGGCACGCTGCACCTGCACTTCGCGCAGCAGGTGATCGACGAGGGGCGGGTCAGCGCCGACGCGGTCGCGGCGGTGCCCTCGTTGCACGCCGGCGGCATCCTGCTGTTCACGCTGTTCATGTGGAAGCGGGTGAACAAATGGTGGCGCCCGGTGCTGGTCTTCTACCCGGTCTTCATGGGCTTCACCCTCGTCTACTCCGGCGAGCACTACGCCGCCGATGTGCTGGCGGGCTTCCTCTGCGCCGCGTTCGTGCACCTGGCGGCGTCGCAGTTCGAGTGGTGGCGAAAGCGCAGGCGGGCGGCGGATACGCTGGACGGTGACTCGTCTGACCCATCATCGAGCCCCGAAGACGTGGAGAATCCGTGCCCGCCGACCGAGCAAACCGCTCCGCCGCTGCCCGAAACGACGCCGTTGTCAACCTGAGCAAGCGGCGCGGATTCGTCTTCCCGTCCAGCGAGATCTACGGCGGGACCCGTTCGGCGTGGGACTACGGGCCGCTCGGCGTCGAGCTCAAGGAGAACGTCCGCAGGCAGTGGTGGCGCACGATGGTCACCGGCCGCGACGACATTGTCGGCCTCGACTCGGCCGTGATCCTGGCGCCGCAGGTGTGGGAGGCGTCCGGCCACGTCGCGACGTTCAGCGATCCGCTGACCGAGTGCCAGCACTGCCATCGCCGCTTCCGCGCCGACCAGCTCGAGGAGGAGTTCGAGGCGCGCAAGGGCCGCGCCCCGAAGGACGGTCTCGCCGAGGTCGCCTGCCCGAACTGCGGCACGCGGGGCCAGTGGACCGAGCCGCGCCCGTTCAACGGCATGCTGCGCACCTACCTCGGCCCGGTCGAGGACGAGTCGGCGCTGCACTACCTGCGTCCGGAGACCGCGCAGGGCATCTTCGTGAACTTCCTGAACGTGATGACCACCGCGCGCAAGAAGCCGCCGTTCGGCATCGCGCAGACGGGCAAGAGCTTCCGCAACGAGATCACGCCCGGCAACTTCATCTTCCGCACGCGCGAGTTCGAGCAGATGGAGATGGAGTTCTTCGTCGAACCGGGCACCGACGAGAAGTGGCACGAGTACTGGCTCGAGCAGCGCTGGAACTGGTACGTCGACCTCGGCATCGACCCGGCGAACCTGCGCTTCTTCGAGCACCCGAAGGAGAAGCTGTCGCACTACTCGACGCGCACCGTCGACATCGAGTACCGCTTCGGCTTCGGCGGCTCGGAGTTCGCCGAGCTCGAGGGCATCGCGAACCGCACCGACTTCGACCTGACCACCCACTCGAAGCACTCGGGCACCGACCTGACCTACTTCGACCAGGAGAAGAACGAGCGCTGGACGCCGTTCGTCATCGAGCCGGCCGCCGGCCTGACCCGCGCGGTGCTCGCGTTCCTGCTCGACGCGTACTTCGAGGACGAGGCGCCGAACGCGAAGGGCGTGATGGAGAAGCGCACGGTGCTGCGCCTCGACCGCCGGCTCGCGCCGGTCAAGGCCGCGGTGCTGCCGCTGTCGCGCAACACCGACCTGTCGCCGATGGCGCGCGACCTGGCGGCGAACCTGCGCCGCAACTGGAACGTCGACTTCGACGACGCCCAGGCGATCGGCCGCAGGTATCGACGTCAGGATGAGATCGGCACTCCGTTCTGCGTCACCGTCGACTTCGAGTCGCTCGACGACCGTGCGGTCACCGTCCGTGAACGCGACTCGATGACCCAGGAGCGGGTGAGCCTCGACCAGGTCGAGGCGTATCTGGCGGGCCGCCTGCTCGGATGCTGACGAAGACACCACTGTTCGGCGCGCGGGTGGTGCTCGCGCCGATGGCGGGCATCACCAACTCGGCGTTCCGCACGCTGTGCCGCGAGTACCTGCCGTCCGGGCTGTTCGTGTCGCGAGATGATCACGACGCGCGCGCTGGTCGAGCGCAACGCGAAGACGATGAAGCTGATCCGCTTCGAACCGCACGAGCAGCCGCGGTCGATGCAGCTCTACGGGGTCGACCCGGCTGTCGTCGGCGCGGCGGTGCGAATGATCGTCGAGGACGACCTCGCCGACCACATCGACCTGAACTTCGGCTGCCCGGTGCCGAAGGTGACCCGCAAGGGCGGCGGCTCGGCGCTCCCGTGGCGTATCGAGCTGTTCGACGACATCGTCACGAGCGCGGTGCGCAATGCCGCGGGCATGCCGGTGACGGTCAAGATGCGGGTCGGTATCGACGACGAACACATCACCTATCGCGAGGCGGGATTGCGCGCGCAGGACGCCGGCGTGCACCAGGTCGCGCTGCACGGCCGCACGGCGCTGCAGTTCTACAGCGGCACGGCCGACTGGGACACGATCGCCGATCTCGTCGACCTGCTCGACATCCCGGTGTTCGGCAACGGCGACATCTGGGAGGCCGACGACGCGCTGCGCATGGTCGAGCACACCGGCTGTGCCGGCGTTGTCGTCGGGCGTGGCTGTCTCGGCCGTCCCTGGCTGTTCGGTGATCTCGGTGCGGCGTTCGACGGACGGTCCGAGCGTGCCCGTCCGGCTCTCGCCGAGGTGGCGCGGGTGATGCGCCGCCATGCCGTCCTGCTCGCGGAGTGGGCAGGCGACGAGCGGTGGGGCGTGACCGACTTCCGCAAGCACGTGGCCTGGTATCTCAAGGGATTCTCGGTCGGCAGCGAGCTGCGCAGCGCGCTGGCGCAGGCGTCGTCGTTGGCCGAACTCGACGAGCTGCTCGCGCGGCTCGACCTCGACCAGCCGTTCCCCGAGGCGGTGCTCGGGCAGCCGCGCGGCCGCACGTCCGGTGCGCGGTCGGTGGCGCTGCCCGAGGGCTGGCTCGACTCGGGTGCGAGCCGAGCCGTGCCCTTCGAGGCCGAACTCGCACACAGTGGGGGATGACGCATGATCCGCGAGCTGCTCGAGCGTCACGTCGCCGCGGGCACGATGCCCGGCGCGGTCGCCGTCGTCGGTGCTGACGACCCGGAGGTCGTCGCCGTCGGCACGCTGTCGGTCGACGGGCCGCCCATGCCGGCGGACGCGATCGTGCGGATCCAGTCGATGACGAAGGTGATCACCGCGGTTGCGGCATTGCGGTTGGTCGAGGCCGGCCGGCTCGAACTCGACAGCGATGTCACGCAGTGGCTGCCGGAACTCGCCGAATGCTCGGTACTGCGCACGCCGACGTCCCCGCTGGACGACACCGAGCCGGCCCGCCACGCGGTCACTCTGCGCCACCTGCTGACGAACACGTCCGGATACGGCATGGCGCTCGAGCCGTCGCCGCTGCAGACGGCGATGGCCGAGAACGGTACGGAAGCGGGCCCGCTGCCGCCGCCGGTCGGCGCCGACGAGTACCTGCGGCTGCTCGCCGACCTGCCGCTCGCGTTCCAGCCGGGGGAGGGCTGGCGCTACCACCATTCCTTCGCCATCCTCGGGATTCTCGTTTCGCGGCTGACCGGACGACCGCTCGGCGAACACCTCGCCGACGACCTGTTCGGCCCGCTGGGCATGCCCGACACCGGCCCATGGGTGGCCGGCGACAAGCTCGACCGGCTGCCCGCGGCGTACGGTCACCGCGACGGCGCGCTGGTCGAGACCGAACCCGCCGGTGGCGGCAGCTACGCCGGGCCGCCGCCGTTCGACGTCAGCCACAACGAACTCGTGTCGACGGCGCAGGACTTCCACCGCTTCCTCCGGGCGCTGCTCACCGAAGACTTGATCTCGTCCGAGCATCTGGAGCTGCTGCGCACCGACCAGGTGCCGGCGTCGTGCAAGACGCCGGAGAGCTTCTTCCCCGGCTTCTGGAGCGCCATGGGCTGGGGGTTCGGCGTCGCTGTCCAGCTCGGCGGCGAGCACCGCGGGCGCTTCGGCTGGTCAGGCGGGCAGGGCACCGACTTCTTCGCCGACCCGGATGGTCGAGTGGCTGTGCTGCTGACGCAGGTCGAGCTGGGGCCCGCGCTGTTCCCGTTGGTCGGCGAGTTCCAGAAGGTCTAGCGTCCGGACAGCTCACGCACGAGCGGCGTGAACGCCTCGGCGTAGTGGGCGCCGACGATGAAGTACGAGAAGCCAAGCTCGTCGCGGCGGCGGTGAATCTCGTCGGTCGCCGCTGCGAGGTCGTCGGACAGGTACGCGAGCGAGTCGGCCGCCCGCAACGCAGCGACGTCGGTGTCCGGCGGCGCCATGAACGGCGCGACGCGCTCGCCGATCACCGGCACGTGCATGGCGAGCTCGGGACGGTCGTCCGCCGCGGCGCGGAAGCCCTGCACGAGGCGTTCCACGTCGGCGCGTGGCTCGTTCGGCATGAGCGCGAACGTGACAACGTCGGCGAGCTCGGCGGCCATCGCCTGCGCCTTCGGCCCGCGCACGGCCATCACCACCGGTGTGTGCAGGTCGGGCCCGTCGAGCTCGCGCAGCGCCGTGATCGTGTCGCGCACCTGCGTGAGCCGCTCGCCGGCCGACGGCACCGGCAGGCCGCGCTCACGCAGCTCGTCCTCGATGCCGGGGCGGCCGGTGCCGATGCCCGCCTCGAAGCGGCCCTCGGTCAGCACGGACAGCGAGTGCGCCTCCCACGCCGTGTGCCACGCGGCACGGAACGGGGTCGCGTAGACCCACGTCCCCACTCGAAGATCACTGAGCGTCGCCGCGACCGCCAGTGCCGGCGCCGGCGCAAGTTGCCACTTCGGCACGTCCGGCATGAGCAGCGTCGAGTAACCCCAGCCGGCGATGCGCTGAACGCGATCGCGCCAAGCGCCGATGTCGGTCTGGATCGGGGCGACCACCCCGAACCGGAACGGCTTCCTGTCTGTCATCAGCTGAGCCCTTCGCCTGCGGTCGTTGTGACGAGCACTATGACATCGGTCGGTGTCACGGTGTCTAAGCATTGATCTTGGAGTGCCGATGAGCATGGGTGCGACGCGTCCGCCTCCGCAACCAGCGGTGATCAGGACGATCGGTCGAATGGCTCTGATCGAGGGGTGTTCGTGGGTCTTGCCGACCGCGACTACGTCAAGGATCTGCACGCCCTGCTGCGGGTCAGCCGGCACGTGCCCGACGACGACTTGCGATACGCCTACGAGCAGGCGATGAGCGCTGCCACGCGATCGGGCGATCTGGTCCGCGCCCGGACGTTGTTGAGCGCCTACGAGCAGTGGTCCCGGCAACGCGGGGCAGGCGTGTTCGGCCGGACGTTCACGATTCCGAACGCGCCCCACCGCCACGCCCGGGCGTCTCGCCAAGTCTGCGCCCCGGCGCGCACCTCGCCCGCGGAAGTGGGGCATGTCGCTGCCCAGTCGCGTGCTGTACGTGCTGATCGTCGTACCCGTCGCAGTTCTGACGGCCCTCCAGTGGATCACCCATCCGCCGACTGCCACGCCCGACAGACGCGCAGCGTGGTCGCACCGCGCTCACCTGTGGCCGCAAACTGTTCATCATCAAGCTCCACCGCGGCGACCGCCTCGAACTCACGCGCACCGATAACTGCGCCTACCGAGTCACCGTCGTGGCAAGAAGCGGCGAGGCGGCCGAATACGACAGCCGGACGCGCACGTTCCGCTAGCTGCGTCGGCGACCGGGTCAGGGCTGGCGGGCCGCACAGCGGACCAACTGCATGCACCTGATGCGCGCTGTGGGGGCGCCGTATCGCCGACTGATGCGCGCACATCCCTTTGCTTGATCGAAGTATGGATGTGGTTCGAGATCGACCGATTTCGTATCTTGATCAAGCCGCAATCAGGTGGCTATACGACCAGATCGAGGACGTGATGACTGGCCCTTGCTGCTCATATCGGGAGTTGATACTTGCCGAGTCCAACGAGGAGGATCACCATCGCAAGTAAATCGAGGGGGCGACGAATGTGTCGGGCGGAGTACAGGATGTAGCAGGTGCCGAGCCGACAGGCGAGCGTGGTGACGGGTACACACTGGCGACAGACGTTCCGCCCCCGCCGGACTCCAGACACGGCATGCGGACGGGAGATGAGGAGTCAATTTCGCGGCAAGGGCTCGAAATCAGGGACATTTACCGCTAAGCTGCGGGCGCTCGCCGGCCTTCTCATCGCGGGTTTCGGCGTCGTAGTCAACTTCATCGCGCACTGATAGTCACCGAAGTATCAAACATTCTCCGAAACGACGGATCTTTGCCGTCCCTCGTATTGGTGATCCTATTTGCCGGTATTCTGTGTGCGGTTGTGAGCCTGTTCGTAAATCCCGGGGACACAATGCACCCGTGGGATTGGGTAGCAACGGCCGCTGCATTAACCGTGCCGATGAGCTTATCGGTAGCCCTCGATTAAACTGCGGGCAACCGAGTCGGACGATGTCCAACACGTGGCGTGGACGTCGGTGGCTGTAGGTGCTCTGGTTTGCATCGTGGCGTTGGTTCTCGGGCGGCTTAAACCCGGCCAGCGTGGTGCCGTGTCGTTGCAAGCGCTACTGATCGTCGCCGCGATCATACTTACTGCGACAGCGAGTTATTCAGCTCTGCGAATCGAGACCGCCAGCCAGATCAAGAACACCGCGGTACGGCTGACGCCAGTCATAACGCAGGAGGCAAACACGTCCGAATTGAGCGTGACGATTGCAGCGTCGCGGATGTCGAGCAACGATCGAGTTATATTAGGAATGTGGGATCTGCCGACCGGGAAGAATATCGGCAAATTCTGTGTCCATCTTGGCCAAAACAACCCTTCAGGATGCGCCGAATTGTGCATACACGCCTTGCGTAGTTGCCGTGTTCTGGCAGTCCTCAGGCAGTCCCGCTCTTTGCGGTTCAATTTCGTTTGGTTCGTACCAGCCCGACGATAAGGGCAATATCAATCAGACCGTAACTCTGCCTGTTGGCTCAAAGTACGAGCTTGTGGATATCGTCGCACTATATTGTCAGGGTCTCTCGACGTCCAAAAAGCAGACCAGTTGCTCATTCCAAAATCAAACCGCGTACACGTACGTGGACGTTCATCTGCCAACGGCGGCGCCTTAGATGTAATCGTCTGCGACCGGTGCTGCTCGAGCGTGTGCAGCGGCGTCAGTCTTCGGTGAGGCACGCTAGAGGTGTCCTCTAGGGTGCTTTGTGTGTCGCGGAGACCTTCCTGCGCGCAGGAACTCTGATGCCGCATAACGGACCTTATGTCGCGATCTAGCGTCCGGAGACTGATTCGACGACCTTCGGAATTCTCTGTGGCGCAATCCGCCCATCGTTCAACGACGCCCGGATGACCTTGGCAAATCCAGTCCGCGTTCGGGCTGAACGTCTCTAGACCGATTCATCTGCACGAGATCGCCCCGCTGTCGAGCGCGGGCGACGGTAGCGCGGTGTCTCGCAGCTCGTGGATGCGCAGGTCATCGCGACGGACCTCGAAGTCCCAGGCCGGGAGTTCGACCCCTGCGCGGCGGCTCGCGTGAGGCTCGGTCACTGCAGTCAGTCCGAACCGGCGCTGCATCGCTCGCCCGAGGTGGCGGGCGCAACGAGTTGGTGCGCGTAGAGCTCGGAGACGGGAAGTGATCCGCTGAGCACACCGAAGATGCGTCGGGTCTCCGCGGGTCGATCAGCGGCGCCGCGATAGAAGGCCTGCGTCCGAGCTGACAACGGCGCGAGTCGTGCCGTCTTGAGCGTGAGGTCGTAACCATTGGACGTCTCGGCGTCCCGCACCGTCTGATACCCGGCCACTGAAGAGAGCGAGGCGCTGCCGATGAGTGTGAGCGGGCTGTACGCACATTTCGGCTCGAAGGAAGCGCTGCAGCTGGCGACGATCGAATCTGCCCGGCAGGTATACGTCCAGGAAGTCATCAAGCCCGCACTCGCCACCACACTCGGAATCGAGCGACTGCTGGCTCTGTGCGACAGCTTCATCTCCTACGTCGAACGGGGGGTCTTTCCGGGCGGCTGCTTCTTCGCGGCCGCAATGGCGGAGTTCGACTGCAAGCCAGGACCCGTTCGCGACCGTATCGCCGAGTTGCAGACGGCCTGGCTCAATACTCTGCAGCGCGCGGCCACCGAAGCCATCCAAGCGAACGAGCTGCGACCAGACATCGACGCGCAGGACATCGCGTTCGATCTCGAGGCGGTCCTTCTGTCGGCAAACTGGTACGTGCACCTACTCACCGACACCAGCTATCTCGACCGAGCCCGACGCTCGGTCCGCCGTCGGGTTGCAGCCGACACCATGGGATCCCCGCAATCCGTCCCAGCTAGGTGACTGCCGAGTTTCGCCGACTACGACGTGCGCAGGCCCCGGTAGGCAGCGACTTGTGTGCACATCGAGAACCGCCTTCGAAGTCAACGAGGAGGACAGCCTCGCCCCAAGCACATCATCGAGGCACACATCGCCGGGAACGACCTGACCATCAACGCCGCGGTCCACGACCTGGCCACCTCGCGATGACCGGTCGGGGTTCGTCGTGACACAGCGTGGAGCGCGTCCGTGACGGAGGCGGAGCGTGCCAACTGGCGCGGCTGAACCGCAGCCTTCAGGCAGTCCTTGGTCGGTTCGATTCGTCGCTGAACACCGAGCGGGGTCGCGGCCTTGGCGCGCCGTCGATTTCGACGTCGACCAGCTCGTCGTAGAACGCCACACGGTCGGCGATGGCGCTGACCTCCGGATCGGGGTCGGTGTAAGACCACGCGATTCCCGCGACGGCGTCGTCGCCGTGGCCGGATCGATCTGCGCGGCTGCTTCGGCGGCTGTGCGCGCTCCAGAACGACCTCTCGCGTTCGTGGGCGCGGTAGTCCGCACCGATCTCAGTCGTCGTGGGAGGGAACTTCGGTGTTGGAGTAGTAGGCGTTGGTGAAGGGGAATGCGGCGGCGATCCACTGTTGCAGCGCAAGGAACATTTTGGAGTAGTAGCCGCGTGCGTAGGCCTCAGGGGTCACCCACCAGCTGACGTCGACGTCGAAGGCGAGCAGTTCCTCGGTGAGCGGCGCGCGGCGGCCTAAGGGGTAGAGGTAGCAACATCCGAGATATCGGTCGGCGGCATAGACGGCGTAGGTGAATGAGTCGCCTTCGCGGAATTCGCATTCGTGCCATACGAGGTCGACGTAGTTGAACTCGGCGGTGACCGGTTCGGTCGGCCAGCGACCGCCGCGGGTACGGCGGATGAGGTCGATGCTGGCGTTGATCCCGTCGACGTCATCGTCCAGATGGTCGCGGGTCAACGCGGAGGCGAGGATGTCATCGAAGCTCAGGCGCGCCGGTGCAGACCATCCGGCGGGGATGTCCAAGCGCTTGATGAACTGGTGATAGTCCATGACTCACTCCGTTGTGTCAGATTCGGTTGCGCGATAGGTCAGGATGACGATGCCGCTCTCGAGCGTGGTCGAGCCAATGAGGCTGAACCGACCCGATGATCCGGGCCGGTGGAGCAAGTCGGCTGATGTCCCAGTGCCGACGAAGAATGGGTGGACCCACAACCGCAGTTCGTCGAGCAACCCCGCGCACATCAATTCGTGGGCTAGCGAGCCGAACCCGTACTGCACGATGTTGGCACCGGGCTGCTCTTTCAGCGTGCGGATCGCGTCGATCGGGTCGTGGTCGATGACTGTCGTGCTCTCCCACTGCGGATCGGCAAGCGTGGTCGACACGACGTATTTGGTGATGGCGTTGATGCGATCGGTATAGAGGTCGCCGGAACGGCCGGACCACACCGGCGCGAACCCGTCGTAGGTATGGCGGCCCATCAGCACCGCGTCGCACCTTCTAGCAGCTCGTACTGAACCCTGTAGCCGGCCTCGCTGAAGCTGCCCAGGGCCGGCCAGTCCTGCGGGTCTGTAATGACGCCGTCGAGCGTGACGTAGGTCGAATTGACGATCTTGCGCATGGCGGTCCCTTCGGTCGAGTCGCGGCCGGCGGGCCGCGTACCCAGACGTCGTATGTACCACTGGCGATTCGACAGAGCCGTCTCGATTGCACGGCAGCAACCCGAACATCTACCGGCCACGCGCCTCGAATCGACTGCCAACATCTGCGTTGCTTCATCCGCCGCCAGTCGCGATGCCATCGCCCTCAATGGCGCCGCACCCACTGATCCATGTGCGCGCTCGAACTCGTCGACCGATCTGCGCAGATCGACGGCTATCGCGCGCCATCATCGGCAGATCCGGACACTGACGGCGGCAGATCCGTGCGGCACGCACCGCGGCAGGAGCGGCCACGTTATGCCTCCGTGTCAGCGGCAAATCCGTGTGGCTCGGTTCGCGTCCTGAGTGGAGGTCATGCTGAGCGTGTGCACACTGCTCAGATGGGCGACGCTTTGATCACCGCGCTTGATCCGGTGTTGAACGACCTAGGCCGGTCGGGCGTCGGCGTTTGGCTCCTTCGGGCCGACAGCCCACTACAGAGCACAAGGCTTGGCAGCGGCATTTTGCAAGCGCCGGATGGCTCGACAACCGGCATTCAGATTGACCTTGACCAGACCGCCGCAGAGCAGGTTGCCGCAGTAGCCAGCGTCGTACAGGACATCGTCGTCGAGGACTTCATCCTGGCTCCGTGGCCCCGATGTCCGGTCCACCGTAGCGGTGGTCATCCACTCCTGGCGGCAGTCAACGGGCGAGATGCGGTCTGGACCTGTCCTATCGACAGCGCAGTCATCGCCACGATCGGCGATTTTCACGCGTGGTAGCGCACATCAGATTTTGCACCGAGCGCACCGTCGGCGGCATGAGCGTGCGGGAGCACGCAGCGCGGCAGATCTGGTAGGGCCACTGCGCGGCGAAGCGGGCAGGGCGGGACACAAGCGCGCGAACGCTGGACGACGCAACCCGAGGACGGTACGCAATGGGATTTTTGGGCTGGTCGAACTGATGCCGCGGTCCATATCGTCTCTAGGTAGGGGAGGTCAGACGTTGAGGGTTTTGGCTGGCTGCGTCGCGCTGATGCTTGCCGGGTGCACCTCATCTGTGGGGGCTGCGCCAGGAGCGAGTTCGCCCATGGAAGCCGCTCAGCGCTACCTTGCCGCGGTCGCGAGGCACGATCAGGTGGCTGCCCAATCCGTCGTCGAGCCGAAGTTTCGAGGACGCCCCTTCGCCCTCGACCCCCATGCGCTTGGTTACTCGGGGCGTGTCGAGGCCACCGCGGCATTGTTTGTCCCGCGGAACATTTGGACCGTCGGAACATCGGTAGTCAAGTCCGGCGCTAGGTCGCCCGGTCCGACGATCTCAGTTGTCCGCGCTCGTTCGGGAAACTACTTTGTTGCCGGATACGTCGTTCACGGCTAGATGCGGGCGGCATATGCGGTTGGTGCCGCGCGTCGCGGCCGAGATGTGACGACCGGACATCGACAGATCCGCGCACTGACAGCGGCAGATCCGGGGGGCCGCTGCGCGGCAGATCCGGTGGGGCCGCTGCGCGCCACTCAGTGGCGCGTTCGGGTCAGGCAGGTGATGAAATTGTCCTTCGGCTTGATCGCGTGCCATGAGTACATCCACGATCTGCTCGCCACATGTCGCGGGCAGGTCGCGTTGGCGGCGGCCTGCGCCTGTGTCCTTGTTAGGCGGTGGCGGACCGCAAAGGCGTAGGTCTGGCGGTAGAGGTGCTTGGCGGCACACGTGGTGTCTGCAAAAGCGCTTGTGCCGCAGAGCTGGAGCGCGTTCGGCAGAACGTGGTTGATCTTGGTCGGTTTGATCTTCTTGGTGACCACGAGGTTCGCGGCCTTAACCATGCCCACGGAGCAGCTCATCCAGTGACCGCCGGCTTTCTGCTGCGCCGCCGTGGCTACGAACCAGTAGTACCCGTAGGCCGAACGCGCGAAGTTCGTGCCGAGACCACCCAGCGCTCGGCTGATGGCAGGCAAACAAATGTGGTTGAAGTAGCCCTGCGCCTTTCCTTTCAGCGGCGAGCCATTGTGTTGCTCGGCGACGTAACGCTCCGGCATCGCTGTCACTGCCACCACCCATAGGGTGTGCCGTGTGCGGCAGTTGACAGTGGGTGCGCTCATCGACGCCTTAGACGATGCCGTCCTACCTGAGACGTCGTAACAGCGCCCGACCTTCGGAGCCCCGTACAGCGCGTTGGCCCGCGCGGCACCAGCGTTTTCGGCGAAGGAGACGGCGGAGGAGAGCACGACGCCGATGACCAGTGCGGCGACGGCCGCTAAGCGAATCGTTTTCATCATCTACCCGATTCACTCGACCTGCTGTGAGCGCGGGGGATCGCGAGGATCATAGGCACCGGCAGGCAGAAAAGGAAAGGCCCTGATGAGGTGCGTGGTCGCACCGAGCCCGACCCAAGTCGCGCGCTGATGGCGGCAGGTCCGGTTGGGCCGCTGCGCGGCATGACAGAGCGTTTCCGCGGCGGCCGCGAGGTAGTCTGCCGCCCGTGGCGACGATTACTGTCGAGGACGGCGCCGTGCGTCTGGTGCTGCCCAGAAGTGAGCGGCTGATGCCTGCGCACCGACACGACGTAGTTGTCCCGCAACGGGCCATCACACTCGTGGAAGCGGTGCCGAACATCGTGAGTTCGCGCCGTGGGATGCGGCTGCCAGGGACCGGGATTCCTGGCTCAGTCATGATCGGGACGTGACGTGGCAAAGACGCCGATGGCCGCAAGTACAAGGACTTCGCTGTCGTCCACCGATCAGGTCCGGGAGTGGTTGTGCATGCCAGCGGTGCAGAGTACGACCGTGTGTTGATTGAGAGCGACGAAGCAGAAACGCTCGCGGCCAGAATTTGCGCCTAATCGACGACAGCGCATGTTTGCGGGCATGCGCTCCGGTAGTGGATGAGGATTGCTGACGAAGACCGCGAGAAGCTCGACCGTCGAGCCTCGAGCGCGCACCATCTGCGGCAGATCCGGGGGCTGCTTTGCGGCAAAGCCGGTAGCCCCCGTGTCGCTGTTGCGATCGATTGACGATGGCGGATGGTGCGAGCACACTGCGAATCTCAAGCCGCGCTGGGGCGTCCGCTCCTGCTCTCGCGTCTCAGCGGCTCCCCGGAGGGGAGAGGAGTGGACATGAGTCGCTCGGTGGTTTCTCGGCGCAGTTTGATGGTCGGGCTGGGTGCCACCGCGGGGGCGGTTGGGCTGGGGGTGGGATCGACGGTGGCTGGTGCGGCCGCAGCTTCGGGCCATCCGCAGGTCGATGCACCGCCGGCAGGGATCACACCGATCAGTTCGGCGCCGAAGGCCGGCGTCGCCTACCAGTTCCGTAGCTGGCTGGACTTCACCGCCGAGGATAATCTGCTTTACGGGCGCGTGTTCGGCGGATCGGGTGTGTACACGAGTGCGAGCAGCGACTTTCTGGCCGCTTCCTTTGATTTGCCGCCGGGCGTAACCCTCTATGACCTTGAGTGGTACGTGTCGAATTCGGTCGCCATGGAGGTGTATGCCAACGTTTGGCAATCCAGCGTTGCCAGCCTGGACACGTTTTGGTCGGCGAGCATCCCGGCAGGATCGGGCATCACCGCAACGCGCTTCGTGATCCCCTCGAACGTGAACGGTCCGTACCCGCACGGCACCAGGCTTATGGTCGCCTGCTCTAGCCCGTCGAATGGGACTGCCCAGCTCAACCGTGTCCGGGCCGGGTTCAAGAATGCGCCGCGACCGCCTGTGCTGCTCGCCAGCCCGGCGCGTGTACAACACTAGAAACCTCCGGCGGGCGGCTCGCAGGCGGGCACAGCCGCACGATCCCTCGCTGGCTTCCCTATCTGCCCACCAGCGCCGCCGGAGCAATCGTGAACCTTTCCTTGACCGACACCGTGACCTCAGCCGGTGAACTCAAGATCTCCACGCCGCCGGCACAGCGGCACCATCGGCTCTCTACCTATTCACGTGGTTCGGCACCGGTCAAGCTCTCACCAACCAAGTGATGACGGCGATCGGTCTCAACCGATCGATCACAATCAGCGCCGGCGGCACGCACTCGACCCAGTTCACCGTCGACCTCATCCGCTACCTCATCTGAAACATCGCCGGGCGTCCAGCGCCGGCGCCGGCAGCGGCGCGTTTGCAAAGAGTCGGTGACGCGGAGCCCAACAATGCCAACCGGATCTCGGCAGATCCAGATATCTTCATCACGGTCGTGCGTGCGCGGGATAGCGCCGGTGCTGTCGATCAACGTCGCGCATATCGGATCATGTGGCCTTGACGCACCGGGGTTAAGCCCTAGCCGCGGGTGGCGCTCCACGTGCCAGAACCGCCCGCTCCGCCGGCGATGTTGTAGTGGCCGCTCATCGAACTGCCCGACACCGACCCGGTATAGGCGATCGCCTGAGATCCCACGGTGCCGAAGTGGATTCGGCCCCCCGGTAACGGTGCCGTCGATGGTCACGGCCCCCGGAGCTGTCGAGAGGTTGATCGTGCCCGTCAGCTTCGAGTCGACTACGTCCATCGCAGGACGAATGTGCCGGTGTACGCGCCGCTGTACGTGCCTTTCCATTACCCGACAGGACAGAACCGGCCACCTGCGGGACGAAGTTGCGGGGCTGGTCGACGCCGCCGAGTTGAGTGCCGCGCCGACGTGACGCTGACCGCCGGTGAGGTGGACAAGGGGCCGGCGTGGATGATGTGGAGGACGCTGCCTTGCTCGACGAACACGCCGCTACCGGCGCCGCCGCCGTGCCGACTGCGAAGATCAGTTTGGTCCGGTTCATGTCATCGCCCCCGGCGGCTAGAGGTTGGGCTGTCGCCGTGGATGAGCCGCCTGAATCTGACGAGAGATACATCGGTGCGGGCCGGTAGACGGGGCAGCTTCTCAGTCGCTCAGCGCGACGGCGACCGACGATGGCGGCAAACGCGGTCTGCACGGGCAAGGGTTGGCGCAAACGCCGTCTGCGGCGACGAAGGCTAAACGTTGTCCCGATGTGGATCCGCGGCGAGCTAGGTTGCGGGCGAGGCGGGGAGCCGAACAGGGAGCGGACGCCTACTTCCGGAGGTGGAAGACCGTGGAGTCGTCGTAGGCGCTCGTCCAGATCGAATCGTTGGTGACCAGGATGCTGCCGCCGCTCAGCGGTCGACCGCTCGTGATCTGCTCGACCACTGCATTGCGCGTCGGGTCGATGCGGTACAAGAATCCGTGCTCCTGGGGGACCCAGATCGTGCCGCTCGGGTCGCTCGCGAGGTCGCCGCTGAGTCCGACTGTGAGTGCTGGATACAGGGCTGTGGTTCGCAGGTGGTCGTCCGTACGCTCGATGCCGTCGGCGGTGTCGATCCACACCTGGTTGTCCGACACTGCGCAATAGCGCGGTTGCTGCAGTGTGCGGCGTGCGATGACCGCGCCGCGGGTCGCATCGATGCGCAGCATCATGTTCGCGTTCGGGCAGGTCACGACGAGCACGCTGCCGGAACCGGCCGCTTGCGCGCAGGTCGCCGACAGTGGATATCTTTTCAGCGCGCCGGTCGAGGGATTGACCGCGAGCAACTGCTTGCCGCCGCCGCTGAGTACCCACAGCCGTCCCGCCACATACGGAAGGTGTTCCTGGTCGAAGGCCTTGTCCGCCGCGATCCGAAGGACCGGACGTAGCGAGTGCGGATCGATGCGCACGAGGTCGGTGGCGGTGTCGCTCGCTGCGCAGACCCAGACGGATCGACCGTCGGTTCCGATGCCCTGACAGTAGTGCTGTGGGTCCTTCGCTGTGTCGAGCTTGCGTCTCGCGACCACGCGATTGGTCTGCGGGTTGACCTTGACCACTCGACCGTCGTCCGTCTTGACCCAGATGAAGCCGAGCGCGGCCACAAGAGCATCCGGGTTCGGGATAGTGACACGAGCGATCTGTCGTCGCGCGAGGGCAACCACGGTCGATGGACGAGTGACCGCGCGCGTCACGGTGGGCTTTGCGGCGGAGGTCGTCGTTGGCTGGTTGTGCGCCGGACGCGTCGATGACGAACACCCCGCCGCCGCCGCGAACATGAGCAGCGGCGCCGCGATGTTTGCGAGTCCGCTCACCCGTTTCCCCATCGTGTGCCTCCCGCGCGACCACGGCCAAGGTTCGACGCAGACCATCTCACCGCACCAGCTGTAGGTCCAGCATCTGCGCGTCCGGCGGAGGTAGCGCAACGTGGGCTTGTCACTCGGGAGTTCGACTACGAGCGGGACACGTCTACAGCCTCGCAGGCACGCTCGGACGTACCTGCTGCACGGCTGCGTTGCCGGGTCCGACGGATGGCGCCATTAATGGCACACGTCCTACGTCGGGGGATCGGGATCGAACTCGCGACAAGGCGGGCGGCGAACGATGGACGCCGCAGCTGCCGCAGATGAGCACTCGCGCGTAGTAGCGTCCCGGCTAGTCGTGAGGAACCTGTGTCGATTCGGCGAAGGGTTTGATGATGACTGAAGCTGTGGCACCGACTGCTGCTCCAGGTCTGCGCAAGGACGCGATCGGACTGCGCGAAGTCCTCTTCCAGAGCATGACCGACATGGCGCCGGGCGCCGCGATCGCCGCGTCGATCCCGTTCGGGGTCGGCTACGCAGGCGGCGCGCTGCCGCTGTCGGTGCTGATCGCCATGGTGGCGTGCCTGTTGACCGCCTTCTGTATCGGCGAGCTCGCTAAGAACCTGCCCGGCGCCGGTTCCCTTGGGCTCTACGTCTCGCAGGGCCTGCACACGAGTCTCGGCTTCCTCACCTCGTGGGCCTACTTGCTCATCGGTCTGCTCATACCGCCGCTCGTGCTGCTGCAACTGGGCTTCACCACCGCCTCGACCATCCACTCCGAATGGTCGAGCTATCCCGCCGACCTGTGGTGGCCGTGGACGATCGTCGGTGCGCTGATCGTGGTGGCGGCCGGCCTGTACGGCATCCGCGCCTCGGCGACGCTCGGCACCGTGCTCGGCCTATTCGAGATCGCCGTGTTCGTCGTGCTCGCCGTCCTACTCATCGTGCACGCCGGCAGCCACAACACGCTGTCGGTGTTCGGCACGAAGTACACGCCCGGCGCCTTCAAGGGTGCCACAGGCGTCATCGGCGGATCGGTGTTCGCGCTGCTGGGGTTCGGCGGCTTCGAGGGCGCGACACCGCTCGCCGAAGAGGCGCGCGACCCGCGCCGCACCATCCGCCGCGCGGTTATCGGGGCAACCCTGCTCATCGGCCTGCTCTACGTGTTCACGACCTACGCCGCGGACGTCGCGTACGGGCCGGGCAAGTTCTCGACCTTCTCCACGGCCGGCCCGCACTCGTGGCAGGGCCTGGCGCGATCGCTGTATGGGATCTTCTGGATCTTCGTGTTCCTGGCCATCGTCAATTCGACCATCGCTAACGCGAACGCCGGCGTGAACGTCGCGAGCCGCACCGGCTACGCGATGGCCCGCGTCGGCGCGCTGCCGTACTGGTTCGCACGCGTCAGCCTGCGGACCCGGTCGCCCTACGTCGCGGTCGTCGTCACCGGCGCGCTGACGCTGCTGATCTCTCTCGCCCTCGGCGCCAAGTACGACCCCACGAGCGCCTTCGGCATCGTCGGCAGCGCCTTGGTGATCATGCTGGTGTCCGTCTACATCGTTGTGGACATCGCATGCATCGGCTACTTCGTGCGCCGATCAAGGCACCACTTCAATCCGCTCTCGCACGTCCTGATACCGGTGCTCGGCGTCGCGACGTTCGTACCCGGCTGGCTGTTCGCGGTGGGCTGGAACCCGTTCGGCTGGTCCTTCATCGCCTCGCTGACCTACCCGTCCTCGCTCGCCGTGCGCGGCGCGGTCGTCTGGATGATCCTCGGCGTGATCTATCTCGTCGTCCTCTACGTGGTGAAACCGTCGCGAGTGTCGGAGATGGCCCGCGTGCACCTCGACGAGGAACCCGAACCCGTTCCGGCGGCTCCGCATGAATGATCCCATCGTCCGTACCTTCCGGCCCGACGCCGTCGGACTACGTGTGGACCTTCGGCGGGGCGCCGCCGCTCGCTCGAGTGGCTCCCGGGACGATCCTCGAGCTGTTCACCGAGGACTGCTTCGCCGGACACGTCAAAGGCGTCGACGACCTGGTGTCCGAGGTCTGCGAGTTCCCCTACGTCAACCCGCAGACCGGTCCGTTCTACGTCGAGGGCGCCGAGCCCGGCGACACCCTGGCCGTCCACTTCGTCTCGATCAAGCCGGCTCGCGACTGGGCCGTGTCGACGACCGTGCCGCTGTTCGGGGCGCTCACGTCCACGCACCTGACCGCGACATTGCAGGACCCGCTGCCGGAGGTCGTGTGGATCTGGCAGCTGGACCGGTCGCGCGACCTGTGCCGGTTCGAGTCGCGCTTCGGCGACTGGCAGGTCGATCTGCCGATGGTGCCGATGCACGGGACGGTCGGTGTGGCGCCGGCCAACCTCGAGGTGCGTTCGTCGCTCGTGCCCGACGCGCACGGTGGCAACCTGGACACGCCCGAGATGCGCGCCGGCGTCACGTGCTACCTCGGCGTCAACGTCGAGGGCGCGATGTTTTCCATCGGTGACGGCCACGCCCGCCAGGGCGAGGGCGAGACGTGCGGGGTCGCCGCCGAGTGCGCGATGGACACGGTGCTCGTTGTCGACCTCATCAAGGGAACCCCATGCCCGTGGCCGAGACTCGAGTCGGACTCCCACATCATCACGACCGGCTCGACGCGGCCGCTCGAGGACGCCTTCCGGATCGCCCAGACCGACCTCGTGCAGTGGTTGGCGAGCGACTACGGATTCGACACGCTCGACGCGTATCAGTTCGCCTCTCAAGCAGTCGAATCGCCGCTGGCGAACGTCGTCGACACCAACTACACCTCGGTCGCGAAGGTACGGAAGGCGTGGCTGCCAGACCGACCCGCCATGCAGGGCACGCACGCCCGCATGATCGAGCAGGCCGCGGGCTACCGGAGCGCGCACACCTGACCCCATCGATGTGGTCGAGAGTTCGGAGACACGCGCTCGTCGAACTCGGCGAGGTCGAGCACCGGGCTGCCCGGCTCGGAGGTCGTAGGTCAGCGCGCATGCGTTCAGGGTCCGCTATGGCGCCGGATCGATCGATCTGCGCGCCGAAGCAAGCATCGACAGGTACGCGCTATCGACGGCTCGGCGCGCGGCGTGTGGTGCCGGCCGGCCTGCTCGGTGGTGAGGGGTCAGGAGGGCCGGCGGCGGGGGCGGGGAACCGGCGGTGGTGTTTGGGACAGCTGCTCGATCCGCGTGCGCACGTGGGTGCAGGCGGTGACGAGGGACTCGAGTTCGGCGGGGGTCAGGCCATCGAGAAGCTGGGTGGCCGTGGTATGGACCGTCGGCAGCATGGCGTCGACGAGATCCCGGCCGGCGTCGGTGAGCGAGATCAGCGTCTTGCGTCGGTCGCGCGGATGTGGCTCTCGCCGGATGTAGCCACGGCGAGCGAGGGTGTCGAGCAGTGAGGTGATGCTGGCCGTCGTCACCAGCAGGTGGCTGGCGATTTCGGTGCCGGTGAGCGGCCCTTCGGCGCCGTCGAGCACGGCCAATGCCTCGAAGCCGCTGGCCGACAGGTCCGCGTGCGCGCGCCGCCGCCGGTCGATCTCACCGAGGGCCTCGGTTGTGGCGCGCACGAGGTTTGCCAACGTCTCCGCCGCGACGGGGTCACACCCGGGGAACTCGCGACGGAACCCGCGCCCGACCCGGATCGCCTCTGCCACAATCGCACCCTCCATGACAGTTAGATATCTAATTACTTGACCTCTAGGGAGTGCGAGCAGAGTATCAGCGCACCGTCTACAGAGGGAGAGCGTCATGTATGAGACACCACCACCGGTCCAAATGGTGCAGCTGCTCGCCGGCTTCCAGGTGGCCCAAGCGCTGTACACCTGCGCCAAGCTCGGCCTCCCGGATCAGCTCGTCGACGGACCGCGCACGAGCGCCGACCTCGCGAACGCAGTGCAGTCTGACCCGGCGGCGACGACCCGACTCGTGCGCACCCTCGCCTCCCTCGGGGTGTTCGCCGACGCCAGCGACGGCCGCTACGCCCTGACACCACTCGGGCAGACTCTCGTGACCGACGCGCCCGGCTCGATGCGCGACCTTGCCCTGATGTGGATGGAGACCCACTACGCCGCATTCGGGCAGCTCGCCGAGGGCGTGCGCACTGGTCGGCCCGCCGCCGAACTGCACTACGGCGCGCCGTTCTTCGAGTGGCTCTCCGGCCAGCCCGAGCAGATCAACCGATTCACGCGAGCGATGGCCAACCTGACCGACGGCATCAAGAGCGCCGCGGCCTCCACAGTCGAACTACCCGGCGCGCACACGGTCCTCGACATCGGCGGCGCAGATGGCGCCGTCCTCGCCCCGATCCTGCAGCGCGACGAGTCGCTGCACGGCATCGTCTTCGACCTGCCGCACGTCATACAAGCCGCCGAGGCCGACATGAAGGCCTTAGGGCTCGGTCCGCGCCTCACCGCCGTCGGCGGCGACTTCTTCGAGTCCGTCCCCGAGGCCGACGCATACCTGCTCTCAATGATCCTGCACGACTGGGACGACGAGCACGCCCAACGCATCCTCGCCAACATCGCCCGTGCCGGCCGCCCAGGCAGCCGCGTCGTCTCGCTCGAACTCGTGATCACCACCGACGACCAACCACACATGGCGAAGATGATCGACCTGACCATGCTCGGCATGCTCACCGGCCGCGAGCGCAGCACAGCAGAACTCGAACAGCTCGTGACCTCCGCCGGGCTGCAGTTCGACGGCATCACTGCCACCCCGTCGCCCATGTCGGTCCTGCACGCCACAGTGCTCTGACGTCCAGACCCAGTGGCGCCCGCCGGAGCCTCATCGAGCTGCCCGGCGGGTTCCACTGCGCGGGCTGCCCAATCGACACCGGGGCTCGCAACGCCGGATCTGCCAGAACCGAGGTCCGCCATCTAACCTGGCCCACCCAAACAAGCCTTCGCACCCGTCACCGAGAAGTACCTGGACAAGCTCGGCGGCGCCGACAACGTGGCCGCGCTGTTCGAGTCACCGCGCATCGACGCCGGCACCCTCGGCCCATTCGAGATCAGGCCCTAGATCTCTCACAGCCCCACGAATGCGCTGCTCACAGATCGATATGCGCGGCCAACGACAGCCGTGCCGAGAACGCGCAGATCGATGGATATCGCGCGCTGCAACCGCGTTCTTTGGAACGCGCCTATCGACGGATAGCGCGAGCTGTAGCGGCTGGCGTCCGGTTGTGCCGTGGCGCGCCGGATCGATGTGCAGACAGTGGCCGAACCGTTCATGTATCCGCACGCTGACGGGCGCCTTCTCGTCAAGCCTTGTTTGGGCCTTCTTCCACACCTCGACATCGCTGGGCGAGCCAAGCCGGGGAGTGGGCCGCCCCTTCGAGTGGCGAGAAACCGGGAACTCGTCGCCTTCGTAGTGGCGCTCGAAGCCGAGCCGTTACGTAGAAGGTCCGCTCGGCGGACTGGCCAGCCACCTACATCGGGTGCAAACTGCATCGCTCGACGAGCTGGCAAGCTCGTCGATCCGGCAATGGCGAGCACCGACTCATCGTTCGATCAGGTCGTGCTGAACCTATGTCGACGTCGCTCAGCAACCAATCTCTATGCGTACCGGTCGAACCCGCGGGGCAACCTTTTGTAGCGCCGCATACGTCTGTGTCTGCATGGTTCAGCAGGAGGTGGCAGTGGTCGATGAGGACGCCGAGTTCGAGCGTTTCGTTTCGACCTACGGCGATCGGTTACTGCACACGGCATACGGACTGTGCGGCGATTGGCAGCATGCGGAGGACCTCGTTCAGCAAGCGTTGGCCACGGTCGCCCGTAGGTGGGGACGGATCAGCGACAACCGCGCCGGCTACGCATATCGCTGCCTGACCAACGCCAATGCCGACCGGTGGCGCCGCATCGGACGCCGGCGGGAAGTCTCTGCCAGCCCCGACTGGTTGGCGTCAGCGTCCGTCCCCATCCGGCCGGTGACAGATCGGGTAGACGACCGGCTTGTAGTTAGCGCTGCCCTTCAGCAGCTGCCACCGCGGCAGCGCGCGATCGTGGTGTTGCGCTACCTCCAAGACCTGCCTGAGACCGCTGTCGCGGAGATTCTCGGCATCAGCGTCGGCGCGGTGAAAAGCGGTGCGTCCAGAGCGCTTGCTCGATTGCGGGCCACAACGACCCTTCAGGAGAGATCATGACTACGACCAACGACGACGATCTGCTCATCGCCAGACTGCGCGCTGCGATGACCGAAGAGATCCGCGGGCACCACCTGGATGGCCGCGCGGCCGTTGACGCCGCCCTGGCCCAGCGTCACGACTCTCGCCGAAACCGGGCCTGGTTCGGAGCGGTTGCCGCAAGCGTCTTGGCCGTGGTAGCGGTAACACTCGGCTATGCCGCGATGCGGCACGAGTCCTCGGATGCACCGGCTGCCACCGCGTCATGTGCGGTGCACGTAGGTGTGCTGCCGCCCTGGGCGCGTGACGGGTTCAGCGACTCGAAACCCGTCATGCCGTATGTCCTCAGCGACCGGGAGAGCGTCATCGCCATCCTCTGGAGCCGGGAGCATCCCCTCAACTCGCCCGCTATGCGCGACCAAAACAACAAGATCTTGTGGGTGTCGCCGAGCGATGGGGCGCCGCTGGTCATTCACGCACACCTTGGCAGCATGTCGGTCACGCGAGAGGTGGCCGGCGGGCCCGGCCCGTCGATCATCGACATGCCGCGCTCTGGCTGCTGGACATTTGATCTGACCTGGGGCCATCACCACGACACGATCCGGTTACCGTACGGTCGCCCATAGATGTACTTCGGCCATGACCTGGGTGGGACCCTGCCGGTCACGCGGGGAGTGGGCACGATATTCGGCCGCGACTTCACGAAGTGCAGCGTGCCCGTGAAGGGCACGCCCATGCTCATCGCTTCGCCACCACGACGCGCACTGCGCGATCGGAGATGGCGCGGCATGTCGACTGTGGGAAAGTCGCTTGTCAGGACAGATGCAAGTCGATCCGGCTGCAGGCGTCTTGTAGTCGGGTGCCGAGGTAGATGCCGGGCAGGTTTCGGCGGGCGCGTGTCGAAGTGAAGGCGTTACCGGCGTAGAACACGGCGACGCCGCTGTTGTTCGCGGAGTGCAGGGCTTGGATCGCGCGTTGTCGGCCGGTGTTGATGTGGGAAACGATGACGACACCGCCGGCGTTGGTGGCATGGATGGCTGCCATAAGGGCAGGTACGGACGTGCGGGCGCCAAGCAGCCGGCACGTCCATTGTTGATAGCGCAGCAGGACGCCGAGTGCTTCCAGGCCGATGGTGTGGAGATCGGTAGGTCCGCAGGCGAGCACGATCGGGGTCGGTCGGGCCGGGGCGGGTGCGTAGGCGGTGAGAGTTTCGAGCCAGGCGCGGGCGGCTTCGGTAGCGAGGTGTTCCTGGTCGATGTCGCAGCGTCCGGTCTGCCACCACAACCCGATCTGCTGCATCGCTGGCAGCAGCACGTCATCGAGGCAGGCTGCCAGACCGATCGCGGCTTGGGCCCGGCTGAGGTGTTCGCGGACCGCGACCGGTTCCGAGCGTTCCGCGGCTGCGAGGATACCGGCGATGTAGTCCGCGGCGGGCCCGCCGATGCCGAGGAGTTCTCGCACCGACCTCGCAGCGAGACTGGCCCTCGTGCCTCGGGCGATCTGGTCACGCATGAGCCGCAGGCCGTGGAGTTCGGCCGCGGAGTATCGACGATGCTTGCCGGCGCCACGGACAGTGGCCGGCAACTGGTAGCGACGTTCCCATGAGCGCAGTGTCGGCATGGGCACGCCGAGTTGCCGTGAGACTTCGGCTATCGGCAGGCCAGGGAAGCCGCTTTCACGGAGGGGATGACCGTCATCTACGTCGATGTCTCACGGCCTTTCGGGCGGGTCCACGGTGGCTGACGCCTCCGGCGGCGAGCTGACCTCACATCAAAAGGATGACAGTGCCCTATTTTTCCGTCCAATGACAAGCAACTCTCGCGATCGTCAGGGGTCGCCGCGCTCGGTTGCAGCAACAATCGCAGCGCAGGCCGTCTGGATGTTGGTGCCGAGATAAATCCCAGGGAGGTTACGCCGTAGCCGCACTGAGGCAAACGCACCGCCGGCGTAGAACAGCGCAACGGCTGGGTCCATGGCGGCGACCGTGCGCAGCGCCAGCGCCGCAGCTGGACGGCCACCGCGAAGATGGGACGCGAGAACGACGCCACTCGGCTTGTTCCCCCTGACTGCGATAGTCAGAGACCGGGTCGACGTGCGGGAGCCGAGCATCCGGCAGGCTCGGCGCTGCTGCCGGAGCAGGACGTGTAGCGATTCGAGCCCAATCGAGTGCCGTTCCCCCGGGCCACAGGCGAGCACCACCGGCGGCGTCTTATCTGGCTGCGGTGCAGCAAGTGCGAGCCTGTCGAGCCAGCCCCGGATGGTCTCGCTCGTCAACCGCTCGGCCTCGACATCGAACCGACCCTGCGACCACCGAACACCGATGCTGCGGAGCGCCGGGAGGAGCACCTCATCAACGCAGCGGCCAAAGCCGAGCGCGACGACCGCGCAGTCCAACTGCTCCCGTACCCCAGCCGGGTCATTGAGGATCGATGCGGCGATCAATTCGTCGATGAACATGGTCGGCTGTGAATCAGGCGGCGGACATTGTGAGCGACATGTGTCGACCTTGATCGCGTTCTCCTCTTCAGACCGGGCCTTCTCATCTTGCGGATGCCGCCTCATCAGCGGCAACACCTCGTACGAGGTGAACCAACTTGCATAATCTCTGGTCGGTACGGGCTCACGGATCCGGGAGACCATTGCAATGGGCTCGGCAAACGCAGCCCGGCCGCTTCCCGAATGCGGCCCTGGTGTCAGTCGGCATCAGGCTCTGACGAGGCTCGGAGAAGCGCCATGAGCACCCCAACGGCAGTCCGCACCGAATTCGACCCGACCCGCGCGCAACGCGAAACCACAGTGGCAGATCTGTTGGTGGCCTCCTTCCCGCCACTGCCTCCCGAGCTCGCATCGGCGATCGCGCAGCTCACCCCCCTGCAGGGCTACGTCCTAGTGCTCGTGTACTTCGGTCACTGCTCCCAACATCAAGTAGCCCACCATCTTTGCGTTCACCCGTCGGTTATTGCCCGCGCCGCATCGAGCGGCCTGCAAGCACTGGCCCGCGCCCTTGAGGACGGACGGAACTTCGCCGCAGACGTCCCGCAACCCTCAGCTGCGACCTCGGCGAGGAGAGCACGGCGAGAAAAGGCGAACGGGCCAAGGTCCCTTCGACGCTCACGCACCGTCGTCGATCCGGAACCGCCCGGTCTTGTCTCTGACCTGTCCCGGACGGCCAATCGGGCCTGATCACCGCCGCAGGGGTGGAGTCCGTCCAAACCTGTAGTGTTTGATCTTCGTCCGTAGTGCCTGGCGTCGTTCGGCGGCCCGGCCAGTGTGCGCACGACCCCGCACGCCGCGACCGCCGCACTCGGTGCGACCCGAGTCGGGCGCGCAACGGTAATCGGCTACCAGCGGTCAATGGTCGGAGGCCATAAGGACCGATCTGCGCACGTCGCGAAGATGCCGCCGTGCGCGGTATCAACGGCTATCGCGCGTCCACCGTGTTGCTCCTCCCGCAGCAATCGTCTCGTGGCGGGTATCACGGAGCGCGTGGGAGGGGATTGCGCGGTCGACGTCGCAGCACCTAGTTTCAGTTTTCGCGGCCGGTCGGCATCGTGGGAGGGAGCTGGCAATGAGCCTGGCGTATTTGGCAGCCAACCATCAGGAGATCGAGTGGCTTGGTGGCAGCACGATGGAGCTTCTGCTTGACGCCGACGCCACCGAGGGGCAGATGTTCATGGCCCGAACGAGGCTGGTTGCGGGCGATGCCTCGCCGGTGCACATGCACACCAAGGAAGACGAGATCTTCCTGCTACTCGATGGCAGCGCGACGTTCTGGTTCGGAGAAGAACGCTACGAGGCCGAACGTGGTGGTGTCGTCTACCTCCCACGAGACGTCCCCCACGCCTATCGCATCACCACCGACGCCGACATGCTGACCATCTGCACGCCGGCAGGTGCCGAGAAATTCTTCCGCGCGGCCGGGCACGACGTGACAACGCCCAGACCCGAGGGATGGACGATCACCCCGGCAACCCTCGCCGCAGCCGCCGCGACCGCCGGACTCCAGATACTCGGTCCGCCTCCTGCTTGACGACGACATACCGCTTCATCTGCGCGTCCCGCATGACGACGTCCGCGCACCAGAACGACGGCTCGGGCGGCGCGCGGTTTGTGACGGAATTGCGGCACGTCAGGTGTCGATGTGGATGATCTGTTTCACCACGTCGTCGATGTCGGCACCGACGATGTCCGGTTGCGGGCCGATCGGGCTGGGGACCATGCCGGGCCGCGCGACGAAGGCGGCTTCGGCGCCGGCGGCGAGTGCGCCGCTGATGTCCCATGAGTGCGCAGCGACGAGGCGGACCTCGGCGATCGGCACCGCGGTGGCGTTGGCGACGGCTTCGTAGGGCTGCGGCGCGGGTTTGAGGTGTTTGACCGTGTCGGCGGAGTAGACGTGGGCGAAGTGCTGCCGGATGCCGGCGTTGGTCAGCTGTGCCTCTGCGACGGGTTGCGTCGAATTCGTGAGCGCCACGACCGTCAGCTTGGTCGCGGCCAGTGCCGCAAGCGCACCAGGCACCTCGGGATGGACAGGCAGCCGGGTCATCCCGTCGACGACGTGCTCGACATCGTTGTCGCTCAGTGTGCGGCCGTTTCGTCGCGCGATCATCCGCAACGCTGCGCGCTGCGCCGTAGTGAAGTCGACATAGTGATCGGTGAGACCGCCGACGAACGAGAGTTGCAGCATCTGCGCGAACCATTGCGCCCGCGGCGCCGCGTCCCCGAACAGTTCCTCGAACGGGGTGTCCAGAGCGCGGAGGTCGAGCAGCGTCTCGTTCACGTCGAAGGCGATGACTTGCACCATCTGGCTCTCCTTGGATGAGGGTTACCCGGCCCGCGTGGTCGGCTCCCGCCGATTTCATTGTCGGACGTCGGGCGCGCGATTCATGTGCGCACCGATAGATCTTCGGGACACCGCGCGGTATCGAGACGGACATTCGGTGCCGTTCCACTCAGCCCCTCGTCCGCATCAGCGCCGTCTGAGCAGACGAGGGCGCGGTTACGTTGTGCGTCGTGGACTTGATCATCCCGGCCCGGGGTGCGGTGACCGGCTGGTCCTCACGTAGGGCGCGTCCCGTCAGACGGCGAGGCGGCCACCATCGACTGGCAGTAGTACGCCGTGAATGAAACTGGCGTCGTCGGTAGCGAGGAAGGCGATCGCGGCGGCGATCTCTTCGGGTTGTCCGACGCGTCCGGCCGGGCCGCCTTGTGCGAGTTGGTCCAGCGCGTCGCCCATTCCGATGGTGCCTTCGGTTCGGGTGGGCCCGGGGCTGACGGCGTTGACCCGGACACCGGCGGGGCCGAACTCGGCCGCCCAGGATTTGGTCAACAGCATCAGAGCGGCCTTGCTGGAGCCGTAGAGGCCCATTCCGTTCATGCCGAACTCCGCGACCATGGTCGTGATGTTGACGATCGCGCCGTGCCCGCGTGCCGCCATCGCTGGGGCGAGCGCCGCCACCAGGAGATAGGGCGCCTTGACGTTGATGGCAAACACTTCGTCGATCTGTCCGCCTGGGGTTTCGGCGGTGGCGCCGAAAGGGAAGACGCCGCCGCTGTTGACAAGGATGTCGACGTGGCCGCCGCCGAGATCGGTGGCGCCTGCGGCGAGTTGGCGCACGCTGGTCTCGTCGCCCAGGTCGCCAGCAATGAAGTCCGCGATCCCGCCCGCGATGCGGATCCCAGCAACCACGGCGTCGCCGCGGGACTTGTCTCGGCCGGACACGATGACGTGGGCGCCAAGGGCGGCCAAGTGGATTGCCGTGGCTTTGCCGATCCCGCTGGTGGATCCGGTGATCAGGGCGGTCGAGCCGGTCAAGTCGGTGGTCATGACTACCTTTCGATTAATGGAGTAATTACGCCAAAGCGTGCCCTGAAGGTTTTGGAGTATCAACTCCAAAACAGAGGGTAGGCTGGTGTCATGCACGACTCCACGGTCCAGAAACGGACACCGACCCGGACCTTCACCGCCAAGGGGGCTCGCACCCGATCGCGCATCATCGGGGCCGCGGCCGAACTGGTCTTCGGCTGCGGCGTCGCTCGCACCAGCATCGAAGACGTCCAACTCCGCGCGGGAGTCAGCGCGTCGCAGATGTATCACTACTTCACGAACAAAGACGACCTGATCCGCGCCGTGATCGCTCACCAGACCGACGGAATCCTCGCCGCCCAGCGACCCGTCCTCGACGAGCTCGACACCTTCGACGCGCTCGAACGCTGGCGGGACCTGCTCATCGACCTGCAAGAGCAACGCGACTGCCTCGGCGGCTGCCCTGTCGGGTCGATCGCCTCCGAAATAGCCGACAACAACCCACTCGCACGAGCGGACCTAGTCGACAGCTTCGAACGTTGGGAGGCTCCTATCCGTGCCGGTCTGGCCCGCATGCGCGACCGAGGCGATCTGCGTCCCGACACAGACACCGACGCCCTCGCCCTCGCCCTGCTCACCGCGCTACAGGGCGGACTGCTACTCACCCAGACCCGCCATAACACCACACCGCTCCGCGTGGGGCTCGACGCCGTCCTTGCCCACATCCGCACCCACGCAAAGCACTAGGCACCCCGCCACGACTCATCGAGCAAGCCCTACCGGGCGCGCAGGGTGACCGGAAATTCAGTTGGTGTTCTCTTGAGGCCAGAGCCTTTCGAGAGGCGAAGGATTCGGCGAGATCCGGATGCACCTGAACGATTCATTCGCGCGCGACTGACCGAATATGCAACCCGCTCAGATCGACGGGTGGAGGGCGCTCGACGCGGCCGACTGTCGCCGTCGCCGTGCGTACGCCCAGACGAGAACGGCGATCAGCACCACGGCGGCGCCTGGGACAAGCCATAGCCACGACGTGCCGTTCGCGGTCGGGACGGGAGCCGCGCCACGCCGCGTGTAGGTGATCGCCTCGCCGTCGCCCAACCGTGCTGACGCAGTATTTCCCGCGAGAGTAAGACGAAGTGTGGTCCATCGGACGAATGCGCAGGTGCTCTCGTCCCACAGGCCGTGGCGGCCGGTGTATGTACCGCCGGTGCCGGTGAAACGGGCCAGCAATGTCCCGACGCGAAGCCGGCAGTGATCGCCGAGAACGGCCACGCCGCGCGCACCGGTCATCGTGTACGACGAATGCCCGGACACAGAGATCGTCACGACGGTCGGAGCGCCATAGGTGACGCTCCAGCGACCGGCAATCGACGGAGTGACGCCCGCGCCGGCAGTTGACGAGGTGCAGGAGACGAGCAAGCAGCCGAGCAGTGCGAACAACGCGATTGGTGCCGAACGCCGCACGATCGCCCCCAAAGCTGCCACGCGTGACCGCACACTAGCCCTTACAAGAGCGCTCCGACCAGCTCCGTGGTGCTGCCCCGTTGGTCGGTGGTGCGACGCCAGACTGATCGCGAGACCAGCTTCACCGCGGCCTGTCCGACTGGTCCGACTGGATCGCCCGGTCCGAGCGGCTCGAGCGGCCCTGCTGGACCAAGTGGTCCGTCCGGTCTGGATTAGGAGCGGATCATCACCGTCAGCCCGGCTGACACGGATAGCGCGACCGACGACGGCAGTGCGCTGCTGGATGCCGTGAACACGGTGGGCAGCTCCTCGCCGGCGCCATCGGCTGCCGATCCGTACGAGAGCTTCCTCGAGCCGGCGCCTATGACCTGGCTGACCAGGCGCTCGACCCGCCGTCGGATGTCTATCTCGTCGGCGCCGACGAGCACGCCACAACCATCACCTCAAGCATGGGCGCCAACCCAGGTGACGCGACGGTGGAGGCCGGCCAAGGGCCGGTGGGGTCGCTGTACGTGCCCTTTGCAGGGACTCAGCGGAGCACCCGCCTCGGGTGGGCACGTGCATATGCCGCCGCAGACGTGCGGCGGCGTTCGTTGAAGCCGCGCGGCAGGAGCAGCACTCCCGACGACGTGGGGTAGTACACGTCCCAGCGGTAGTAGCCGACGAACGACCGCGGGTCGGTGAGCAGCACCGAGACGATCGCCTTCACCGCGTTCGCGTAATGGATCGTCGGGTCGTACGCGAACAGCGCGCCGTCGACGTCACCGCCGGCGAAGCCATGAGCGGCAAGGTAACGCGCCGCGGCGAAGATCGCGTCGTGCGGATTGTTGACGTCACCGCCGCCGCCGAACTCGGCCCAGGTTTGCGGCAGGAACTGCATCGGACCTTGCGCGCCCGAGATGCTGAGTCCGTGGATCTTGCCGAACGTCGTCTCGATGAGATTGATCGCGCACAGGTACTGCCATTCGACGCCGAATCGCCGGCCGGCCCGGCGGTACCACCCCAGGAGCTCGCGGGCCGGGGCCGCCGCCCGAATGCTCCATGCCAGGAGCAGGCCCTTGGGCGCAGGACTCCTGATCGCCAGCAGTTCGCGCTGGGCTCGTAGGTTCGCACGCACCGTAGCGCGCAGCGACTTGGGAACCAGCGCGATCACCGTCGCGTCCCATCGTGGGTGGAGTGCGATCCGGCGGTAGGCGACCTGGGCCGTGCGGGCCGCGGCGAGCAGTTGCGTGCCGTTCGCCGCGCGCGCACGGACCGTCCGCTCGGCGGCGACCAGTTGTCGGCCGAGCGTCGACGGGTCGTCGGCGATGGCCGGCACGGCCGCAGGATTGTCGGCGTCGGCCGGGATCGGGCCGGACGGGGCGGCGGTGACCGATGGCGGTCTCCGTGACGGCAGCACCGAGGTCGAGGTTGCCGCCCGTGTCGTCGAAGCCGGCTGGGACGTAGCGGGCGACATCGCGGTCCGGGTGTGCGGAACCGTGGTCACCCGCGCCGCGTCGCCGTTCGACGTGCAGCTTGCGCAGAGCGCGACGCAGACGATTGCGGCGATCAGGCGCATGCCGCCGAGAGTAAACGGCGAAATACAGAGACCGGCGAGCGCGAGACTCTCCGGGCGTTCACGTGCGCGGCTATTCTTCGGGCGGCGCGAAGGGACAGCCGCGGTTACCCTGCTCTGTCGTCCCGAGCCTGCGATAGTCCACCGCCTTCGTGAAGAGAGCACCGTGGCTTCCGCCTTGTCATCCAGGGAGCTCAGGGTCCATGCGGCCGGGTGCATGACCGTCCCGTCGCATCCTCACCAGTGCCGCTGAATCGGACGCGGAGGCAGCGACGCTACTTGACGAGCCCACTCGTCAGCGCCGCCGCGGCCAAGCGAAGGTGGCGGGGGCCGTGGCACGATGCAAAGCCCTTGGACCCACGCTGCGAGAGGCTGACGCCAAAGACACGACTGCGCCGTCTTGGGTCCCGGACCAGCGACCTCGTCCCATGAGCGCATGGCTGGACTGCCGGGGTTCACCGCTTATCCGACGGCGGGCCGCTGGCCTTTCAGATGTCGACGGACGCGTCAGGCGATGATCGCGCGAATCCTTAAGAGCGGGTCGGTGAGCGCGTCGGGACCTGATCGTGTAATGCCGTTCGTTGGCACGTCCGCGCCGGTGAAGCATCGCCATGCAGCGTCGGAGGTGAACGAAACCGACGCGTCCGCGTCGGGGTTGGCATCCTCCCTGAGGGTCCAGCGGCCGTTGCCCTCAGTCAGCAGCCGCCATCGGCCGCCGACGTCGAGGTCGATGGCCACCGCGGTTCCCGGCTCGGCGAGGACCCGGTACTGGTGCGGAAGGGCCCAGACAAAGGTGCGCAAGACCGTGGGTAGCCGTGCGGTGGTGACGGGACGACCGATTGCGGCGCGGATCTGTTGGTGGTGCACCCACGTTTCGGTCAGTTCCCGGGCCAGGTCGAGCCAAGCGGGCACCGGCTCGTCGCTGGCCCAGCTCACGAAGCTGGGCGCTAGTAAGTCTGCCTTCGCCGTCCACTCGTCAAGCTGGGTTGTCGAGTGAGCCAGGAGATCGTGGACGACCCGGCCGCTCAGGTGACGCGAGGCATCGATCCACCGCTGGTTCTTCGTCGCGAGCATGCTGGCGAAAGCCGCGCGGTCAGCGGTTCTTGCAACCAAGCCGCTCGCGTCCCCATCGCGATCGCGCGAGAGCCTGCTGAGGTCGCCATCGACAAGATGCAGGGCAACGTCCTTGACCGTCCATCCCGGTGCCGGCGACGCCGCGGCCCAGCCACGCGCGGGCATACCCTGCAAGGCCGCGAGGACCTCGGCACGCTCATCCAGAAAGAGTCTGCGGGTCTCGATCGGCGCAACCGCCCAAACGTCCATCGCAATACCGTGACAAGACACCGCGGCGGAAGCCAACCGACAACCGGACGTCGGCGCAAACGAGTTGTGCTCGGTCGGCACCTCTATCGACACCCGTGGTCATCAGACTGTCTCGACAAGCAGGTTCGCGAATCGGGCCAGGTACAGCGGCCAGCCCTGTGGGTCGTCCACCCCGTCTCGCACGCCCGACCAACCCGGTCCGTGCCGATCAAGGTGGCGATGTTCCAGCACGACTCGGGTGTGGTCGGGGCCCTCGGCGAGGAAGCGGACCTCTACCTCGCTGGCGTTGGCAGGGTCGGATTCCAGCTGCCAGGTCGGGCCGATGTCCCAGCTGAACACCAAACGGTCCGGCGGGTCGAAAGCAAGCACGCGCGCCCACCGGCACTCGCTCCCGTCCTCACCCCGGTCGACAACATGGCCGCCGACGCGCGGCTCAAACGTCGTGGAGGCGATCGGCGAAGCGAGCAGATTGTGCTCCTTCGGTTTGATCTCATCCATTCGTTCGGTGAACGCGGTAAAGGCCTGCTCGGGGGTGCCGTGTACGACCACCTCGTGACGAACCACAGGCGTATCGGTCACGGCTCTTCCTCCATCAGCTTCTCGAACCCGGAAATCGTTCGCTTCCAGAACATGTCCAACTGGTCTCGCAACGCGCTGACCCCGGCCTGGTTGAGCCGGTAGATGCGTTTGGTTCCCTCCGCGCGATCACTGACCAATCCAACGTTCTTGAGGACCTTCAGGTGTTGAGACACCGCGGGCTGTGAGATCGGCAGGGCCTCGGTGAGTTCACCGACCGTGCGTTCGCGCTCAGACAGCTCGAGCAGGATCGAGCGCCGCGTGCGGTCGGCCAGCGTGGCCCACCCGTCCTGCTCTTGATAAGTCATGACGAATAGAAGCTACGACCGATAGAGCACTCTGGTCAACCCGGACGGCTGTCACCCTTCGGCGAGCCTCAATCGACGTGCCGGGCGGGCGCATGAACCGACCGGCTGTCGGTCTCGTCGCTCAGTAGATCCCAGGGATGATCCGCCAGCGCACCCGAGCGCGATATTCGTCCCAGAGCGCGCCGTACTTGGCTGCGCAGCGGCGGTCGTCGTCGATCTGGCGCGGCACGAGCAGGGCGACGTAGTACAGGGGGTACAGCCAGGGCACCGGGTCGGCGGGCGCGCCGAGCGCGAGTGTGATGCCGGCGGCCATGAGGATCTCGCCGAGGTAGTTGATGTGCCGCGCGGCGCTCCAGAAGCCGCCGCAGAGGAGCGTGCGCACTCCGTCACCGATCGCGTGCGGCTCGAGCAGGCCGAAGGCGCGAGCAGTGGGATCGCGCTTGAAGATGTACTTCTGCATGTTCGCCCCGCGTGCGAGTGTCCAGCCGGCGGCGAAGACGACGCCGGCGAGGACGAGCAGCCAGGCGGGCGCGTGTGGGTCAGGCTCGTCGGCGCGTGCCCAGAGGCCAATGCAATAGAAGTACGGGTAGAAGGCCAGACAGCCCCAGCTGAGTTTGAAGCCAACGCGCTCGGCGAACAGGTCGTAGGTGTAGAGGTGCACGCGTTCGAAGGTGAGGTAGTCCACGACGAAGTAGGTCAGCAGCCCTGCCGAGAGCGCGACGGCAGCGCTGAGGTGGCCGATCGCGAGCTTCTGGTGTGCGGCGAACGACAGCACATTGAGCTCCAGCAGCACCGCGCCCGCCAGGTAGAGCCACATCTTCGCGTCGACCCTGCCGCCGCGCCAGCGCGGATTCTCGCGGCGGCCGAGGTACAGGTCGGCGAGCAACGGCTTACCGGTCGGCGGGGCGGGCAGGACAAGGGCTGCGGTGAACAGCAGTCCGACCACGCCGGCGCCGGCGAGCTCGGCCCAGCGGTGACGCCACAGCTCGTCAGCCGGCGCCGCGTGCACGGCGACGAGCACCACGGCGATTCCGACGGTGGCCACGAGTACCGCGAGACCGTTGAGTCGGTAGCGCAGCGGCCTGTCGTGATCGTCGCGCACGTAGCCGTCGACCCAGCGGGCCGGAAAGGCGACGTGCAGGGCGAGGACGGCGCCGAAGACGATCCACGGGAGGAAGAAGCCGAGGATCACGGCGCCCCGAAACCCTTGGTCGCGCGACCCATGATTGCGGTTGCCCGAGCGCGCGGCAGCAGACGGCGCATGACGACGGTGGCGAGTTTGTTCACGCCTCCCGGGGTCACCAGCGCCGTACGGCCGAGCCCTGCGAGAGCGGCCTCGACGACGTGATCGGGATCGAGGGTGCCTGGCGCGTCGCGCCCGACGGTCGCGACGTAGCCGGGCGTGCGCACAGCGCCGGCGATACATGCCAGGACGTCGACGCCGGCCGGGCGCAGTTCGGCATTCAGGCTCTCGGCCAGGGAGGTGGCAAAAGCCTTGCTGGCGGCGTAGGCGGCAAGGCCCGGGGCGCCCTGGTTGCCGGCCAGCGAAGACATCAGGACAAGCGTGCCGCGGCGGCGCTCGACCATCGCGGGGACGAGCTGGTAGATGAGGGCCAGCGGGCCGCGAACGTTGACATCGACCAGTCGCTGGGCCTGCTGCGGCGGATGGTCGAGCAGGAAGCCGGTGAAGGAGAAGGCCGCGTTGTAGACGGCGGTGCCTATCTCGAGTCCGCTGGCGGCTGCGGCGAGGTGCTCGGTAAAGGTGGGCTCGCCGAGATCGGCGGCCAGCGTGCGCACTTCGACGTCGTGCTTGGCGGCCACGCGCTGTGCCATCTGTTCGAGCGGCTCGGGACGACGACCGACGGCCAGGACGTGCAGACCGCGCCGGGCGAGGGCCTCGACCCAGGCGGCACCGAGGCCCTCGGAAGCTCCACCGACGACGGCCCACGGTCCTTGCGGCGGGTGAGTACGGAACGCGGCCATACGGCGACACCTTATCCAGAACGACCCGCCTGGCACCGAGCATCCGGCGAGCCGGCACTCTGAGCGACGACATGCAGTTCGCACCGACCAGAATCAGGCGCAGATCGTGGTTGCACGGAACTGCATGTTGGTCCTTCGGCCTTGTAAGTGCGGACTGCCCGGACGGGCGCTCACGAGTGGGATGGGGACGGAGCCGGGTCTCGAGTGGGAAACGGAGGGCCGGCGCTGTTCGCCTCAAGGCTCCCGGCAGCGCCGCCTGCGTCGAAGCAAGGACCGCTCATCGAGACCATTCCACTGACGCCCACCAACGGGTTCACGTCCCCGACGAGTGCGAGCCTGCCCGTGAGGCCGACCATTCCGTGTCGCCGCGAGAGCCGGTAGTCGGCCGATGGCACAGTCGGTAGCGTCACGCTGCGCGTGGCCGGGCGCCGCCGCAGGCTCCAGCCGGCCGCACGCACGATGCTCGCGACCCGACGCCGGTAGGCCTCGAAATCGGTGTTCTGGCCGGCAGCGAATGCGAACAGGCGCATCGAGATCCGGTAGGAGAGCTTCGCTTCGCCCGTCCCGCACGGCGTGTAACCCCAGTCGAGCAGGTCGACAGATCGGGTGCTCGTCGCGAGCAGCGCCTGATACAACGCGCGGGCGGCGGGAACCACTTGTGCACGCGACATTTGAGCGGGGGCGTGAGGCGAGCGGCTCTGGTCGCAGCCGCTCAGCAGGGCCGCCGTCGCAACGGCCGCAGCGATGCATTTCCTGCTCATCGCCAGGCGCATGGCCAGCCGCCTCTCCGCACCGGCACTGCACGCGCGGACCCGGACCGCTCTGCCGATCACAGGACCGTGAATGCCAGGGCTCTGATGGTATGACGCGGGCGCCTTTGCACGGTGGACGAGGATGGCAGGCGAATGTCGAGGCCGCGGAGGTGTCGTGGATGAAAGCGATTGTGGTGACGGACCAGGCCCAGGTGGCCGCGGGGATGGCGTTGGCGGAGCGGCCCGAACCGTCGGCGGCGATCAACGACGTCATCGTTGCGATCTACGCGTCGGGGTTCGTTCCGACCGAGATGGAGTGGCCCTCGACCTGGGTCGATCGCGCCGGCCGCGACCGGACTCCCTCGATCCCCGGGCACGAGCTGGCGGGGGTGGTCACCGCCCTCGGTTACGGCACGACCGGGCTGTCGGTGGGACAGCGGGTGTTCGGCCTCGCGGACTGGCATCGCGACGGCACCCTCGCAGAGCGTGTGGCGATCGAGGCGCGCAACCTCGCGCCGCTGCCGGGCGACGTCGACTTCATCGTCGGTGCGAGCTTGCCGATCTCGGGCCTGACCGCGTGGCAGGGACTGTTCGACCATGGCCGACTACGCGCGGGTCAGAGCGTCCTCGCGCACGGTGCTGCCGGTGCGGTCGGCACAATGGTCACGCAGCTCGCGCGTGAGGCCGGCGCGTACGTCATCGGCACCGGGCGCGCCGCCGATCGTCGCAAGGTGCTCGACTTCGGTGCGCACGAGTTCGTTGATCTCGAGTACGACGACCTGGCGGAGATCGGCGGCGTCGACCTGGTGTTCGATGTGATCGGTGGCGACATCCAGAGACGATCCGCTGCTCTGATCCGACCCGGCGGGACGCTGGTGTCCGTCGTCGGGCCGGTCGAGGCGCGTCCTGCCGACGGCCTGGCGATCGACTTCGTCGTCGAGACCGACCGCGGCCAACTGGGCGAGATCGTCCAGCGAGTGCGCGCCGGACGACTACGTCCGAACCTCGGCAGCACGGCGACACTGGATGACGCGGTGCCCGCCCTCAATCCCACCGAGCGACGCAACGGGAAGACGATCATCCGCGTGCGTCCATGAGGGGTCAGGGCGCCGCAGCACCGTTCCAGAGGTCATCGAGAGCGATCGATGTGCGCGCACCTCACTGCCGACGTTCGCATCAGGATGCCTGCGATGAGGCGGTGAGCGCCTCGTGCAGCGCGTCCCGGTTGCTGCGCAGCCACTGCTCACGTCGACGGATCTTGTCGCCGACGCCTTCGGCCCACATGCGCGCCCATCCACCGCCGCGGGTTCGCGCTCGATCACGCATCGAGAACCAGGATCGGCTCGCAGCGTCGATGGCGGAGTCGACGACGAGGTGTCGGTCGTCCTGAGCGAGTGTGTAGGAATCAACGAGCAGTCGGGCGCGTTCCGCCGCGTCGATGTTTCGCATGACGGGTTCGCGATCCTCGACCGGCATCCATGCACCCCACCACAACAGCAGGTTGCACACTTCGTCGATGCGCGTGGACGGACGCACCAGATCGAAGTCGATGAGCGCATGCGCCTGGCCCTTGCGGAACACGGTGTTCTCCGGCGTGACGTCCCGGTGGCCCAGGAAGGCCGAGGCCGGCGGGACTGCCGGGCGACCGCTCAGGTCGAACGCGAGATCCGACGGCACTGCCAACGGGATCAGCGCATCGTCGAGACGGCGCAACAGGCGCGCCACCGAGGCTGCACGGCCGCTCTCGGCGACCCACGTCGGCCACGGACGCCCGGCGACCTCGCCGTCGATGTAGGTCAACACCTCGCGGCCCTGTGCGTCGATGCCGATGAAGCGCGGCGCGCCGTCGAAGCCGACCTCTTCCAGGTGTCGGAGCACTCGATGAACAGCCGTCGAGTGGTCGCCGATGGGCCGCCGCACGGTGTCGCCCACTCGCACGATGCCCTCGGTGACATCACCACCGGCAAGCGGAATCTCCTGCTCGCTCACAGCGAGGTGCGTCGCGAGTCAGCTTTCATGATCGCGCGGCGGGAACGATAGGACATCAATGAACGGTCGGCCAGCGAGGAGAGCACCGACGCCGCACTTGCGAACGAGCCGATCGAGAGCACCGAGCAGACGGAGCCGATCGAGCCGATGGACAGCACAGATCCGACTGACCCGATCGACAAGATCGACCCGCGGGAGCCGATGCTCAGGATGGAGTTCTGGGAGCGGTACGACAACAGCGATCCGTCCGAAGCCACGAGAACATCATGGCGCACAGCGACGTGCCGGCGAGTGAAGCGGAGCGTGCCCGGTGGGTCTAGAGGATGCCGTCGCGAGCCGCTGCGTGAATGGTCTGCACGCTCGGTCGGAAGCCGAGTTCACGCAACAGCGTGCCGTCCATACGGCCTGACCACGGGTGCGTGGTGCACCACGGAGTAGGGGTGCAGACCGAACCGTTCGGCGAGCGTTGCCAGGGACGCCAGATGCTTGTCTCCGTCTCCGTAGACGAACGGCAGCCGCAGGATGGACCAGGGCAGAGCGCTATCACGGAGGAGCTGCTCGGCGGCGACTTTGCTCGCCGGATAGGCAGCGGCGGGGGAGCACGCGTCGGTCTCGAGTGCGGGACGCGCGGCGTCGGCGTTGTAGACGTAGCCCGTGCTGGCCATGACGAACCGGGCCTGCGGCGCGAAGGTCGTCACCGCCGCTATCAGGTTGCAAGTGCCGTCGAGGTTCGCGCGCCATAAAGCGGCTTCGTCGGTGGTGCGGAACAGATGCGGCGAGGTGAACGACCGCGTCGATACCGTCCACCGCCGGCTGCAGCGAGGCCGGGTCGTCGAGGTCGCCCCGGCCACCTCTACGTGTCGGCCTCGATCGCGAAGGTGTTGCCGTCCGGGTCTTGAAACCACGCGATGCGACCGCCGCCGGCTCTTGCGGTGATCCCTCTCGCGTCGTGCTCGAGTTCCTCGTACCGCGTGAACTCGACGCCGACGGCGGTCAGTTCGTCGACGACTTGGTCGATGTCGTCGACGTACCAGGTCGCCAGCGTCGCCGAGGACTGCCCAGCGGTCGCGGACTCGTACACGTTCAGGGCTGGGCCGCCGCCAGAACCGTAGACACGGCTCCCATCGGCGATCTTGGCGCTTGGCCCGGACTGCAACGCCCGCAGACCGAGCTTGCCCTCGTAGAACGCGATCGCCCGCCGGATATCCGACACAGCGACCGACGCCCGGAGATGAAAGTCGCTCAAGGCCATGATCCGAATCAACCTCTCGTCGCGGGCATGAACGCGTTCCGGTCTGCCGGGTGCGCCAGGCGTTGGGCGAGCAGCGGTGTGCGCGAGGTCATGCGCGTGTTGGCGTCCGACGAAGTTGCCAAGGGCCGGCATGACGCGCGTTCGGACGCGATGAGGCCGCCGGTGAGCTCGAGATTTGCGCGCATCCGGCCAGGGTCGACGGCGCGCAACCGCTCCACGTGACGCGAGAACTCCTCGACCGGCCGGCGACCTTGAACCCGAACGTGATGGGCACCGCCTGCTGACCGTGGGTTCGGCCGGCCATCGGCAGGTCCGCGCCGCGTTCAGCCAGCCCTGCCATTGCGTGAACAGGTCGGCGAGCATCCCCAGCAGTGCGTGATGCGCCGCCCGCAGTTCGAGGGCGTCTCCGGTCTGGGTGATGTTCCGCGTCGTAGCGCCCCGCACCCAGCCGCCCCGCCGGGTCGCCGGCCACCATGGCCAGCTCGGTGTTCAACGGGATCAACGGATGACTGCTCGGGGCCACGTCGGCGCGAACCCGCGTCAGGTCGTGCCGTCCGTGAATCGCTCCCGATGACGTCATGACGCAAGTCTCGCGTCCAACGCAACGACGTGCGAACTGCGGTTGGGCTAAGGTGGCGGCGTCTCGGGTTCATATTCCTGGGACGGTGCATGCCAGCGAAGACCGGTGAGAACCCGGCGCTGTCCCGCAACGGTACTGCTCCCTCGAGGAGTGAGCCCGGACGCCTGGAATGCATCGACGACGCTGTCCTCGGAGGAAGGGCGGTTCGTTCCGATGCCTCCAATGGTGTCGTGGCGGGCGCACTTCGTCCTCCGCGAACCGATGGAGGATGACCATGTTGCGAAACCGGTACCGACGCGCGCATGTCGTGACCGTTGCGGCCGCGTTGATGTCGCTGACCGCGGCCTGTGCCGGGTCCGGCGCGGCCGACCCGGCGACCAATGCCCCTGCGCAGTCCCACTCGTCGACGAGTTCGGCGACGACAACCCCGCAGTTCCCGGTGACGGTGCGCGCTGCGAACGGCACCGTCACGATTGCGAGCCGGCCGACGGCGATCGTGTCGCTCTCGCCGACGGCAACGGAAATGCTCTATGCGATCGGTGCCGGCGCGCAGGTGAGTGCAGTCGACAAGGATTCGGACTACCCCCGTGCCGTGCCGCGAACCACGCTCAACAGTCTCGATCTCAACGTCGAGGCGATCGCGAAATACCACCCCGACCTGGTGGTCGCTTCCGACCTCACTGCCGCACAGCTGGCGCAGCTGCACGAGTTGGGGATCGCCGTGATCAAGGAACCGGCCGCCGCGAACCTCGTCCAGGTGTACCAACAGCTCGTCCAGCTCGGGGCGGTCACCGGCCACCGGGACGGCGCGAACGCGGAGGTCGCCGACATGAAGACGCGAATCGCGCACATCGTCAAGACCACGCCGGCCACGCACGCGACGTACTACTACGAGCTCGACCAGACCTACTACTCCGAGACCTCGTCGACCTTCATCGGTCAGGTGCTCGGGCTGCTCGGCCTGCACAGCATCGCCGACTCCGCGAAGGGGGCCGCGAGCAGCGGCGGATATCCGCAACTGTCCGCAGAGTTCATCCTCAGCGCCAACCCCGATTACGTCCTACTGGCCGACACGATCTGCTGCAAGCAGTCCGCGGCGACCGTGGCGGCGCGTCCGGGTTGGTCGGTGCTCACAGCGGTACATCACGATCGCGTCGTCGCATTGAACGACGACATTGCGTCACGATGGGGCCCGCGGATCGTCGACCTGCTGAGCACCGTGTCCCGGGTGATTCGGCTGCATCCGGCGGGCACCCGGTAATGATCGGTGCTGCGGACGCGGCAGCGCGCCTGCCGCGGCGGGTGTCCGCTCGCGTCCCCGTTCTGGTGGCGACGCTCGTGCTGGTCGGCGCGGTGGTGCTGAGCGTGGCCGTGGGCCCGATCAGCATCAGTCCGCGGGCCCTGGTCGACACGCTGCTGGCCCATGTGCCCGGCGTGCACCTGTCCACGGCGACCTCGCCGCTGGACGAAGCGATCGTGTGGCAGTTGCGGCTTCCTCGCGTTGTGCTCGCCGCCATGGTCGGTGCGATTCTGGCGGCGAGCGGTGCGACGTACCAGGGCGTGCTGCGCAACTCGCTCGCCGACCCGTACCTGCTGGGGGCCGCGGCCGGCGCCGGTCTGGGAGCCACCACCGTGATCGTCGCCGGACAGGACAGCAGACTGATCCTTCCGGCGGCCGCGTTCGCCGGCGCGGTGATCGCTGTCGTGCTGACCTACGTGATCGCCACCGCCGGCGGGACGCGCGACAACGGGTCGACGATCCTGCTGGCGGGGGTGGCAGTTGCGGCGCTGCTGACGGCGATCCAGACCTATCTGCAACAACGCAACATCGCGGATCTCCGGCAGATCTACAGCTGGATCCTGGGCAGCTTCACGACCGCGTCGTGGTCGGACGTGCGGTTGGTCGCGCCGTACATCGCAGTCAGCGCGGGGGTGCTGCTGACCCATCGACGGGTGCTGGACGTGCTCCGGGTCGGCGGCGACGAGGCTGCGTCGCTCGGAATCAATCCTGAGCGCACGCGCCTGATCCTGGTGGCCGCCGCGACGCTCGGCACGGCTGCCGCGGTGTCGGTGAGCGGGCTCATCGGATTCGTCGGGATCATCGTCCCGCACGCCGTGCGGCTTGCCACGAACGCCAGCTACCGGGTCGTCATGCCCGTGGCGATGCTCGGCGGCGCGGCGTTCATGGTGCTCGTCGATCTGCTGGCACGCACTGTCGCCGCGCCGACGGAGCTGCCGATCGGCGTGGTCACCGCCGCTGTCGGCGCGCCGTTCTTCCTGATGGTCCTGCGCTCGCGGCGCAGCGGGCACGGCGCGTTGTGAACGGCGCGCTCGGCATTGACCGGATAACCGTCCGGTACGGATCGACGCTCGCCGTGAACGAGGTGAGCGAGACGGTTGCCGACGGTGAATGGGTCGCTCTGATCGGCGCGAACGGCGCGGGCAAGTCGAGCCTGCTGCGTGCCGTTGCCCACCTCGAGCGCCACGACGGGACGGTGACGGTCGGCGGCGTACCGACCGCGCGCCTCACGCACAAGCGCCGCGCGCGCCTGGTCGCCTACGTGCCGCAGAAGCCGGAAGTGCCGGTGGGCATGACCGCGTTCGAGTACACGCTGTTGGGACGCACCCCGCACCTCGGCTACCTGGGTGATGAGTCCCTGCACGATCGCCGGTACTGCCTCGACCTGCTCGACCGGATGGGCCTCGCCGACATGGCCGCGCGCCGCCTGCCGACGCTTTCCGGCGGCGAGCTGCAACGCGTCGTGTTGGCCCGCGCACTGGCGCAGGAGGCTCCGGTGCTCGTGCTCGACGAACCGACCAGCGCGCTGGATCTCGGCCGCCGGGTGGAGGTGCTCGAACTCGTCGATTCGCTGCGCCGCGAGCGGGGGCTGACCGTCCTCAGCGCCCTGCACGATCTGACGTTGGCCGCGCAATTCGCCGACCGCCTGGTGTTGCTGTCCGCGGGAACCGTCCGTGCCTCCGGGCGCGCGGCCGACGTGCTGGAGGAGAAACTGCTGTCGTCCTGTTTCGGCGGCAGCGTTCGCGTAGTGACCGACGAGGACGGCGCGTTGTACGTCGTCGGGCGACGGGCCGGGCGCACGAGCGAGCAGCACGAGGTGCAGCCATGACCTGGCCCCGTCCGATCCCGGCGGTCGGCGACGTGACCTCGGCCGCGCAACGCGCCGGCGACCCGACCGGCTGGGCGTTCCCCGCGGCGGTTCGTGCCGCACTGCACGAGGTCATCGCCGCGCGTCGTGACATCCGGCGGTTCCGGCCCGATGCCGTACCGACGGGACTGGTGCGTGAAGTGCTCGCGGCCGGGCACCGCGCGCCCTCGGTCGGCCACTCGCAACCGTGGCGGTTCATCGTTGTCACCGAGGAGGCGACCCGCGACCGGGCCGCGCTGATGGCCGACCGCGAACGGATCCGGCAGGCCGACCTGCTCGAGCCGGACCGCCGCGCCCGGCTGCTCGATCTGCAGCTGGAAGGCATTCGCGAAGCCCCGCTCGGGATCGTCGTGGCGTGCGATCGCCGTGCACCGGCGACCGGCGTGCTCGGACGTGCGACCTTCCCCGACACCGACGTGTGGAGCTGCGCCTGCGCGATCGAGAACATCTGGTTGGCGGCGCGCGCCGCAGGCCTCGGCGTGGGCTGGGTGACGCTGTTCCGACCGGACGAGCTCGCCGCGTTGCTGCATCTTCCCGAGGGCGTCGAGACGCTCGGCTGGCTGTGTCTCGGCTGGCCCGACGAGCGGCCTCCGGAACCGGGCCTGGAGCGGCAGGGCTGGTCGCAGCGCCTGGGCCTGGACGACGTGCTCCTTGCCGAGCGCTGGCCGAGTGCGGGGGAGCCGCCCGCGCCGGCCAGCCACCTCGCCGGGCCCCCCCAGCACGCCGTGGTCGCGGCGCGCGACACCGGCGACGATCTGCTGTCGGTGCCAGGGTCGCTCGGCGTGCTCGACGCCACCGTGAACCGGGTACTCGCGCTCAGCGGTGAAGCGCCGAAGACCGGCACCCTCGTCATGGCGGCTGCCGACCACCCGGTCGCGGCACACGGGGTGTCCGTCTACAGCCCGAGCGTGACCGCCGAAGTCCTGGCGGCCACCCTCGCCGGCGAATCGCTCGGGGCCGTCACCGCGGCGAGCGCACACCTGCAGGTCGTGGCTCACCATGCGGTCGCCGTCGACGAGCAGGGGGACCTCGTCCACGCCGATGCACTCAGCGAGCGTGACGTGCAGCGATTGCTTCAGCACGGCGAGCGGCTCGGCCGCGACGCCGCCGACCACGGACTGGTCTGCCTGGGCGAGGTGGGCATCGGCAACACCACAGTCGCGGCGGCCCTGTGCAGCGCGCTGCTCGACCTCGACCCTGACCGCACCGTCGGGCTGGGCGCCGGAGCCGACGCGACGGTGCTGCAGCGCAAGCTCGACGTCGTCGCCCGCTCTGTCGTCCGCGCCCGCGCCGAACACGGTGTCGCGCTCGGCGATCCGACTGTGGCAATGGCAGCACTCGGCGGCCCCGACATCGCGCTCCTCGCCGGCGTCACCCTCGGCGCGGCGGCCTGCGGCGTGCCAGTAGTGCTGGACGGCCTCGTCACCTCGATCGCCGCCCTGCTGGCGGTGCGCATCGAACCCGGAACCCAGGCCGCGCTCGTCGCCGGCCAGCGCAGCCGCGAACGTGCCCATGCGGCTGTGCTGACCGAGCTGGGTCTGGAACCGCTGCTCGACCTGCGGCTCCGCGCAGGGGAAGGCGTGGGCGCCTGCCTCGCGGCGCAGTTGTTGCTCAGCGCGCTCGCCGTGCGCCGATCCGCTGGACGCGTGCGATGAGGTGGGGACGCGCGGCACGCACGTTCGTACTCGGCGGTGCGCGCTCGGGAAAATCCGGCTACGCCGAGCGGATGCTGTCCGGCGCGACGGCCGTCGACTACGTCGCGTGCGGACCGGCACCGACCGCCGACGACCCCGAGTGGTCCGACCGGGTGGCCCTGCATCGAGCCCGACGCCCTGCGCATTGGACAACCCTCGAGACGACCGACGTCGCCGCCGTGCTGCGGCGGCCGGGGTCACCGGTGTTGCTCGATTGCCTGACCACCTGGCTCGCCCGCGTCATGGACGAGTGCGGCGTGTGGGACGGCGGAGCGGCCGCGGACACGGCGCTGTCTGCCCGGATCGACGAGTTGGTCGCAGCGTGGACGGCGACACCGCGCCGTGTGGTCGCCGTCAGCAACGAGGTCGGCGCCGGCGTCGTGCCCCCGACGCCGTCCGGGCGCCGGTTCCGCGACGAGATCGGTGTGCTGAACATGCGCGTCGCCGCCGCGGCGGACCGCGTGTGGTTGATCACTGCGGGCATCCCGCAGCGGTTGCGATGATCGCCGGCGTGCGCGCCGCATTCGGCGCGTTCAGCGTGCTGCCGGTGCGCGCATCGTCCGCCGCCCCGTCCGGTCGGGTGGTGTTGTGGCTGCCCGTGGTCGGCGCCGTGCTCGGAACGCTCGCGTATGTCCCGGCGCTCGGTGTCTGGCGCGGCCACGGTCGCGGCGCGCCACTGCTGGCTGCGGCCCTGGTCGTCGTCGCCCTGGCGCTGTTGACCCGCGGGCTGCATCTGGACGGGACGGCCGACCTCGCCGACGGGCTGGGCAGCCGGCTGCCCGCCGAGCAGGCACGCGCCGTCATGCACGCACCCGACGTAGGTGCGTTCGGTGTTGCGGCCGTCTGCTGCACGCTTCTCGTCCAAGTGACGGCTCTTGCCGGCGTCCTCGCTGCGTCGAGCCGCGTCGGTGGTCTCGTCGCGGTCGTCCTCGCGACTGTGACAGGACGGGTCGCTGTCGTGCGAGCCGCCGGCCGCGCCGCGGCGCCGAGTTCGGCTTTCGGGGCGCTCGTTGCCGGCGCGATCGGACGTGGCGCGCGATGGGGCGTGACAGCCGCACTGATCGGTGCGGCGGCTCTGGCCGGTGCTGCCGGCTTTAGCGGGCCGGAATGGTCTGCCGCGGCATGGTGTGTCGCGGCGTGCATTACCGCGTTGGTCGCCGCGGAACTGCTCTGCCGACACGCGGTCAGCCGGCTCGGGGGAGTGAGCGGCGACGTGTTCGGGGCGCTCGTCGAGATGTCCGTGTCGGTCACGCTGGTCGTCCTGGCGGCCGGGGTCACATGGCGGTGACCAGCGTGCACCTGGTGCGCCACGGCCAGACGCAGTGGAACCTGGACGGACGTATCCAGGGCCAGACCGGCGACATCCCGCTCACCACGCTCGGACAACGTCAGGCCGAAGCAGCCGCGCGGACGCTCGCCGATCGCCCGATCGCGGCCGTCTGGAGCAGCGACCTGGTGCGCGCCGTCCAGACCGCGCAGCCGATCGCAGCCGCCGTCGGAGTGCCCGTCCAACTGGATCACGGCCTGCGCGAGCAGGCGTACGGCGTCCTCGAAGGCCGGTCCACCGCCGACGCCCTGACGGACTCGACGTACGACCTCACCGACCCGGACGTGCGGGCGCCGGGCGGGGAGACCATGCGCGAGGTCTACCACCGGATCGGCGACACGCTGACCATGCGGCTGCGGGAGAACCTCGGTCAGGAGCTCGTGGTGGTGACGCACGCGGACGCCATCCGGATCGCGTTGACTTGGCTGGCGGGCGCCGAGATCGAGGATGTCCGTTGGCGCGACCTCCCACACGGTTCGATCACGACGGTGCGGATCACTCCTCCTTGCGGTGCCGCCGACGACGGTGTCGGGAGTCGGCGCGCGACCACTTCATCGCACCGCCATCCAACCCAGATCATTCCCATGCCATCACGCTAGGAAAGCAGCATGGCGACGTTCGAACCGGCCAGCCACGACGCTCAGCCGGCACGTCCGGTTGCACGCTATGCGGCAGGTCCGGTGGGGGTCACCGCGTGGCAAGCGTGTTCGACGTCCCATCGCGGTGGAAGACTTGTCCTCATGTCATGGTGGTCGCGGCGTGGCGAGGACAAACGCGCGCAGCGCAACGTCGGAGCCGTATTGCGCGATGACCGATATGTGCTGCCCGGAACGATCGTTCAAGATCGGCGAGGCCAGCGCTGGCAGGCGATGATGCTCAGCACGGTCAACACGGGTTACGCACTGTGGTGGCGTGAGGTCGATGCGCAGACATTTCGTCCACCCACCGTCGACCGTCAGGAGAGCGCCTTGGATGGCAAGCGTTTCCCAGCGCTCGACGAAATGTGCGGTCCGGTGATAGTGGTGTCGCTACCGCCGCGCCTGTTTCGCCACGCGACAAGCAGTCCACACTCGTCGACCCAGTAGCGCAGTGCTCAGCCGCTATCGGTGCCGTGATCATCACAGACGTCTACACGGGGTTCTGTGCTCCACGACGATGGCGACGCCCGCCGTCAGATGTGGTGTTCCACGCCAGATGACGACCGGCTCCGCGCCTTCACCGGTGCAGCGGAGCACTTGGTCAGCCGCTATACGCGCGTGGGCGCGGGCACTCCCTGGTCAGTGCTCCAGCGCAGGATGCGCAATCACTCGCCGTCGACCTGAAGATGTCAGGTCCTGCGTCAGAAGCCGGATCAGCGGCCCTCGCCACGATGGTGCTTTCGCAGCTCTTCATGCAGCGCCTGGGCTCGCGCGGCCGGGATGGTGCGGCCCTGCTCGACGAGTTCGGCGGGCAGTGTCTGCGCGGGCGGCATCAGCGTGGTCCACGGGTCGGTCTCGCGAACCAGGGCCGGCACGGTACGGAGCGTGAAGTCGGACGGCGTGACCTCGGCAAGATCCGACCAGGCGACCGGGTACGAGACCGGCGTGCGGGGTCGCAACCGCGGGCTGTACGCCGCAGCTACGCTGCCGCCGCCCGCGCGGGTGGAGTCGAGGAAGACCTTTCCGTCGCGGTCGGTCTTGATGAACGCAGTCGTCGCGGCGGCCGGGTCGATCGCCTCGGCCCGGACGGCCAGCGCTCGCGTGGCGAGGGCAACCTCCTGTGTGCTCGCCTGGGTCACGGGCACGAACACGTGGACGCCCTTCGACCCGCTGGTCTTCACGGCCCCCGTCAGGCCGACCTCTGCCAGCGCATGGCGAACCAACTCGGCCGCAGTGACGACGGCGCGGAAGTCGCCGCCTTCGGGCGGATCCAGATCGAGCACGAGGTGGGTCGGGGCATCAGGCTCGGTGACCCGGAACAACGTGGGATGGAACTCGATCGCGCGCTGATTCGCGAACCACAACAAGGTGCGCCGGTCGTTGCACAGTGCGTAGGCGATCTCTCGCTTCGACGCGGCCGACCATACGGGCGTGGTGGCGACCCACTCCGGCGTGTACTTCGGCACGTTCTTCTGCATGAACGGCTTCTGGCCGCGCAGCACGCGTATCACCGACAACGGCCGATCGCTCAGTGCTGCGATCACCTGCTCGTGCATCGCATCGAGATAATCGACCAGGTCGCGCTTGCTCGCCTCGGCACCGTCGAACAGCGGCTCGTCCAGGTTCGTGAGGGCGACGCCGTCGCGCGTCTCGCTCGTTGCCACGACACCATCTTCGCGCGCTGGGTACGTCGTTCGCGGCTAGCGGCGAAACGCGTCGGCAATGCTGTTCGAGATCAGCCGCTTCAACCCTCGCCGAACGACGCTCGCACGCTCGGAAAGACCGCCCTGCGTCTCGGTGCTGCTGTAACTCGGCGTCGACCACGGCCCCGAGGTGTCGGCCAAGCCGGCGGCGAGGGCGCCGATCAGGTCGGGAACGTCAGCCCTGCTGAGCTGAACGGTCGCTGCGCAAAGGCCGCCGTGCCAGGTGCTGAGAACGAAGAGGTCTTCGATCGGATGCCAGGTCACGCGCAGGGCTCGACCGGCGTCTCGCCGATCGCGGTACAGGCTCGAATGCGGTCGTACGACAACGGGCGCGCTCATGTCGTAATGCTCGCCCCAACCGGCGTGTCCGTCCATGGCTGGAGTCGATCTGCAGGGCAGATTCGAACGGGGCGAGTTGGAGAAGCAGTCTCAGGGGGCGGACCGCGGCTCGCGCGCCGGGATCCTGCCCTCGGCCTGCTTGCGAAACGCGTGCGCCATGCGGCGGCACTCGTCGCACGTGAGCAACGTCCGGGTCTCGTCATGGGTCGCCGCGCGCGGCGGCGCGAACCCGCCGAAGTGTTTGCAGTCGGGGTAGATGTGCTGAACCGTCGGCGTGCGGCCCCTCGTGACGTACATCTGGAAGTCGTCCATCGCCACCTCGAAGCACCGCTCCCTCAGTCCGAATCCGCAGCGTACCTCCGGCCTTTGCGGGCCCGGGTCAGTGCAGCGTGTAGCCGCCGTCGGTGACGAGCACGGCGCCCGTGGTGAACGATGCGGCGTCACTGGCGAGATAGACCACGCTCGGCGCGATCTCTTCGGGAGTCGCGTATCGCTGCATCGGCGTGTCCTCGATCCAGTGCCGTCGGAATCGAGGCTCGTCGACCGGAGCCATCTCAGTGTTGACGTAACCGGGAGCTATCGCGTTCACGCGAATGCGGTGTGGCGCCCACTCGGCGGCAAGCGATTTGGTGAGCTGGTGAACTGCGGCCTTTGACGCGTTGTACGCCGGCTGCCACTGCGGACGATTGACGATCATTGCCGATATCGAGCCCACGTTGACGATCGATCCGCCGCCCATCTCGATCATGGACGGTGCGACGGCGGTCGACATCTGCCACAGGCCGGTCACGTTGACGTCGAACACCTCGGCGAACTCATCGTCAGGCACGTCCAGCGCCGGCCGGTGGTAGCAAATGCCGGCATTGTTGACGAGGACGTCTATGCGCCCATGCGCCGCCAACGCCGTGTCGACGATCCGATCCACGTCGTCGCGCATGGTCACGTCACCCGTCGCCACCGTGGTGCGCCGACCGGACCGCTCGGCGATCTGTGTGGCCGCCTCGCGGTTGCGATCGTCGTGCCTGCCGACGAGGACGACATCGGCGCCGGCCATGGCCAGCGCGTCTGCGAACGCACGGCCCAGTCCCCGGTTGGCGCCGGTGACGAGTGCGGTGCGGCCGTCGAGGCTGAACGGGTTGGTCACCGCGGTGCGCCGATCACCACTGCGCCACTGTGCAGACTCATCGCGGCTGCCCTCTCGTCGGCTGAACATCCAGGCTAACCGGGAAAGGACCGCCAGACGTACGGGTCCTGGCGCCCGGGGCGGGTCAACTCGTCGGCCCGCAGGTCTTGCCTATGTGCCGGATTGTCCGGAATCCTCGGCGCATGTCCTGGGTCGTCCAGCGCCCGCACGCCGCGGTCATCCCAAGGGAGTCCCCTCCATGACACGTACCGAAGCAACGACTGACCTCGAGATCGCCGAGATCGACAACGGCGACGGACGGCTCACGCTCGACAAGAGCGACCCGCGGCTGATCGAGAGCCGATACTGCAATGACGACTTGGCGCCGACGGCGATCGACCAGCGGCATTGGGGCCTGTACAACTACACCGCGCTGTGGGTGGGGATGTCGCACTGCATCCCCAGCTATCTGCTCGCGTCCGGGCTGGTCGCGCTGGGCATGAACTGGGTGCAGGCGATCATCTGCATCGGCGCGGCCAACCTGATCGTGCTGGTGCCGATGCTGCTCAACGGCCACGCCGGCACCAAGTACGGCATCCCGTTCCCGGTGTTCGCGCGCGCGTCGCTCGGCGTGCGGGGTGCCAACTTCGCCGCGATCCTGCGGGCGCTGATCGCGTGCGCCTGGTTCGGTATCCAGACGTGGATCGGCGGCGAGGGCATCTATGTGCTCCTGGGCAAGCTCGTCGGCCACTCCTGGCAGAACGCCGGGCAGGTGTTCGGCTATCCGTGGACGCAGTGGGTGTGCTTCTTCGCCTTCTGGGTGGTGCAGATCGTGATCATCCTGCGCGGGATGGAGACGCTGCGACGCTTCGAGAACTGGGCGGCACCGTTCGTGATCGTGGGCACGATCGCGTTGCTGGTCTGGATCACGGTCAAGGCCGGTGGCCTGGGACCGCTCGTCCACGAAGCCCCCAAGCTGGGCTGGGGCGCCGATTTCTGGACGGTGTTCTTCCCGGCGCTCATGGGCATGATCGGGTTCTGGTCGACGATGTCGTTGAACATCCCGGACTTCACCCGGTTCGGCGGGAGCCAGCGCAAGCAGATGTGGGGTCAGGCGCTCGGTCTGCCGACCACGATGACTTTCTTCGCGTTGCTCGCCGTGTTGATAACGGCGGGCACGCAGAAGGTGTACGGCCACGCCATCTGGGATCCGATCCAGCTGTCGGCGAAGCTCAACAGCGATGCCGCGGTCGTTGCCGCGTTGGTCGTGGTGATGGTCGCGACGGTCTCGACGAACGTTGCGGCCAACACCGTCAGCCCGTCCTACGACTTCTCGAACATCGCGCCGCGCGTCGTGAGCTTCCGCGTCGGCGGAGTGATCACCGGCGTCATCGCGATCCTCATGCAGCCGTGGCGACTGTTGTCGAACCCGCACGTCTACATCTTCACGTGGCTCGGCTTCTACGGCGGCCTGCTCGGTGCTGTGGCCGGCCTGCTCGTCGCCGACTATTGGATCGTGCGCCGATCGCAGCTGGCACTCGGCGAGCTGTACACCCGGGAGGGGCGGTACTGGTACTCGAGCGGGTGGAACTTCGTCGGACTCGCCGCGGCGCTGGTGGGCATGGTGCTCGCGTGTGGCGGGGCGTACTCGACGCCGGGCAACGGACCGTTCCCCGAGAATGGATTGATCCCGTTCCTCAAACCGTTGTACGACTACAGCTGGGCGGTGGGCTTCGCAGCGGCGCTGCTCGTGTACGTGCTGCTGTTCCCGATTTCAGCGCGCAGCAACGGCCGGCGCGACGCCCCCGTCGCCGAAGCTGCACCGTCAGCATCGGCGTAGACGTCCTACTGTGGCGGGATGGATCCTGACGTCGAGCGTGTGCTGGCCGAACGCGAGGCGAGCCTGCAGGGTGAGCTCGCCGAGCTGACCAAGCCGGCCGGTGATGTCGGCGGAATCTCGTTCGGAAAACGCGTCGGCGAGGGCACCTCGATGGCGGTCGACCGGCTCACCGCGGTGTCGGCCCAGGAGAGTTTGCTGGCCATGCTGGACGAGGTGCGCCGAGCCCGCCGCCATCTCGCCAACGGCACGTACGGCATCTGCGAGGTGTGCGCTGAGGTCATCCCGGCAGGGCGGCTCGAGGTTCGCCCGTGGGCCGTCCGGTGCGTCCAACACAGCTAGCGTCGCCGGCGGCGCGAGCGGTACGGGTCAGCGGCACGGACGGTACGGGCGATCGAACAGGTCGTCGGTCTTGCGGATCGAGTTGAAGTTCCACGCCGACGAGTTCGCCTTCGAGCAGAACGATGCGGGCGACGCTTCGTACTCGACGTTGAAGACTGCCTTTCCGTACCGGGTCGGCCACGGCTTCAGCGCTGCGCACCCGTTGAACTGCCAGCACTCCTCGTTGACGGCGAAGTCGAAGTACGGCCGCAATGCGGCTGCCTGATCCAGGTCGTTCTTCAGCCCGACCGAGAGCCCCATGCGGTGCGCGAGATTGGCGAGCCGGGTGTTGTACTGCAACTGGGTGGCGGCGCTGATCGGCAGCCCCGTGTGGTTCTGGTACGCATCGACGTCGTCGAACTCGATCGCGTCCACGCCGATCAGCTTCGCCTCCTTCAGCCGGGCGAGCATCTCATCGAGGAGGAACTGCCGCGCCGACTCGGTTCGTCCGGTGTTCGGGTTCGTCCCCGTCACGTTCGAGCTGATGTTGAGCCAGTACTCGTCGGGGAAGTTGCCGAGCGGGTTCCCGAACAGGCATCCGTCGCAGCTCTGGTCGAAGGCCTGCAGCTCGGGATAGTCGGGCCGCCAGGTTTCCGCCGTCCCGGCATCGACATAGCCGATCACCTTGGCTCCGCGCACATGCAACGCGCGCACGGCTGCGTAATTGAGGACGGAATAGTCCTGCGGCGAGTAACACTTGCCGTCCTGGAAGATGTCGATGTCGAAGACGGTCGGCGCGACCGTGCGACCGGTGGCGAACGACGTACCGGTCACGCCGATGTTGACGAAACCCGTCGACGCGTTGCGGCACCGGCCGCCGGTGCCGGGCGAACCCTGCAGCTGGTACTGCCACCGCGCCTTGACCGCCGGCCGCCAACACGGGCCGGCCGAACTGTGGCAGGGCGTGCGCGCAGGCAGGCTCGTCGCACGGGCGGCAGCTCCAGCGGGCTGGACCGTGGTGACGGCGAGCAGAAGCAGGCCGGTCGCCGAGAGCAACGTCTTGTGCAGCCTCATCATCGCTCCCTCGCGCGGTGCTGCCTTGATCCGTCCGATCAGCGCGGAATCTAGCACCGTATGACGGGCACCGGGGACCTCAGTCGCCGCAGCGCGGGACGTGGCTACTCCGTCACGAGCCGGATGCCGAACCCGACCAACACGGTGCCCGTCACGAGGTCCATCGCCCGGCGCATCCGGGCACGTGTGACGAGGCGTGTCACGCGGTCGGCCAGCAGCACGAGCGGCAGCTGGTAGGCGAGGTTCAGTGCGATGAAGACTGCGCCGAACAGCAACAGCGCCGGGACGACGGCCGCGCCCGAAGGCACGAAGGCCGGCAGGAACGTCACGAAGAAGACGCCGACTTTCGGATTGAGCACGTTCGACAGCAAACCCGAACCGCCTTTCGAACTCGACGCGAATGGTCCGCAGGGGCGGTCGGCAGCGCCGGTCGGTCGAGCAGCTGCCGCGATACCCCGAGATCGAGGACGATCGATCGTCCGGAGAGGGAATCGCCCGTGATCAACCGCGCGAGCTGGTCGGCGACCTCATCGAGCGGGATCGGCGGCGGATTCTCAGCCCGCTCGGCGTCGGACAACCGCTCGGTCCACACCCTCGTGTTACCGGACGCCGCCGACAACACGTTGAGGGCCGGCTCACACGGGCGCGAGCGGATGGTGCGGCGCCTCGGGCAACACCACTTCGATGGCCATGCCCGGACGTACCTCACCGCCGCATTCGACGACCGACATGATGCCGGCCCGGCGCACGATGGCGACGCCGTCGACGTACTTCGCGCCCCCGGTCGGCCCGAGCATCACGTCCGAGGTCGACATGACGCCGTCGACACGTGCGACGACGACGTTGAGCAGACGTGGCGAGTAGTCGTTGATCTGTCGGCACGGGTTGCGCAGTCCGGTCGCGCGGAGCACCGTCGCGCCGATCCGCAAGCGGGTGTCGGTCGGCAGAGCGAGCAGGTCGACACCCTCGGTCAGGATGTTCTCGCCCAAGCCGCCCGGCGGGACGTCGTGGCCCGCGGCGCGCGCCTCGTCGAGGAGCTCCGCCTGGAGCAGATGCACCTGCCGCAGATTCGGGTGGTTCGGATCGCGGCGCACCCGGGAGCGATGCTGCACGAGCGTGCCCGCATGCGCGTCACCGGCGACTCCCATGCCTTCGACGAGAGTGATCGTGTCCGTAGGCACTTTGCTGAACCGGTGCAGTTCGTCGCAACTCACGGCGACCACTCGCCCGACCATCGTCGTCATCCCTTTCGCAGGCGGCACGCCGCGATTCCGCTGAGGCCGCGGCGCACAGCCGCGAGCCGCCGGCCGACCGTACCGTGGTCGCGTCGGTGCTCGGCGTCGTCGACGTCGGTCAGGAACGCGTGCGCGGCGGCGAGAAAGACGCGCGCGCCCAGGCCGATGCCGTGCGCCCACACCCCGGACAGGCAGTCGGCCGGCCGCTCGATGAAGCGCGATCCGGCATCGGGGGACACGGTGGTCGGTTGTTGCTGGTGCACAGTGTCCTGCACCACATGCCCTTCCTCGTGTCCCATCGTCGCTGCGAGCCGTTCCGGGAACCCATTCGGCGGGTCGTCGGCGTGCAGGTGGCGCATAAGGACAGGCCCGAAGTACAAGGTGTGGTTGCTCGGGCACTCAAGGCCGGTCTCGCGTGGATCGCCAGATCGCGCTGCGGGAAGCGGCAGCCGGCCGGGAACCTGGCGCGGAAACCGAGCACCGCGTGTCCCCGGACCGCGCGGCGCAACTGCGCCGACCAGAAGGTATTCAGGGAGGCGATCAGACACTGCGCCACGGCATCGTCGGTGTGAGCCGGACACAGCTGTGCCACGGTGCGCGGCGGCGTCGACGGGTGCCCGGCAGGCGTCGACGCCGCACCGCTCGACGACGAGGGGACGGGTGTCGAGGCGGTGGCCGGTCCTGCCGCGGACCTCGGCGACTGCAGAGTGTTGCTGCTCGTGCATGCGGTGACGGTTGCCGGCACGATCACGATCATCCACACGCTGGTCCGCACGGAGGTGAGAACAACGACGCGTCAGTCGCGCACGAGGTATACGCGCGATTCCCATGGTTGCAGGGACGTTGCATTCCCGCCGTCGTGAGTCGCCAACAACACCTGACCGTCGCCGACATCGGGCAGCGCGTCGGTCGGCACGGTCGCCCGTCCGGACGAACAGTTGGCCACGACGAGGAGCAGCTGATCGTCCATTTCGCGGGTGAACACCCAGAGCTGTTCGTGACCGGGCAGGAGTAGTTCGAAACGGCCGTTGACGACTACGGGCAGGTCATGACGGAGCCGGATCAGTTGCCGGTAGTGGTGCCACACCGACCCGGGATCGGCCATCGCGGCTTCGGCATTGATAGCCGTGTAGTTCGGGTTGACGTGCAGCCACGGGCGGCCGTCGGTGAACCCGGCGTTCGCGGCGGCGCTCCACTGCATCGGGGTGCGCGCGTTGTCACGGCTGCGCGCGGCGAGGCCGGTCATCACGAATTCCGCCTCGAGGCCGAGGCTCATCGCCTCGGCGTGGTGGTTCAACGACTCGATGTCGCGGTAGTCGGTGATGTCGCCGAAGGTGGTGTTGGTCATGCCGAGTTCCTCGCCCTGGTACACGTACGGCGTGCCCTTGTGCAGGTGCAGTACCGTCGCCAGCGTCTTCGCCGAGTTGACCCGGTGCTCCGGCGAGTCGTCGCCGAACCGCGACACCGCACGCGGCTGATCGTGGTTGTTCCAGTACAGCGAGTTCCAGCCGACGTCGCCGAGCCCGATCTGCCACGCCTCGAGGTTGCGTTTGAGCACCGACAGCGGGAGCGGCGCGATGTCGAACTTCGAACCATCCGGCACGGAGTCGAGCTGCACGTGTTCGAAGGTGAACACCATGTTCAGCTCGCGGTTCGACGGGTCGGTCACCCGGCGCGCCACGTCGACGGTCGAGCCAGGCATCTCGCCGACGGTCAGCAACTGCCGATCGCTCAGACCGACCGCGGCGTTCATCTCCTTGAGGAACTCCTCCATGCGGGGCCCGTTGAGGTAGTAATCCGAACCCGCATACGGGCGACTCGGCTCGGCGTCCGGAAGCCCCGGCACCTTCGAGATCATGTTGATGACATCCATGCGGAAGCCGTCGACACCGCGGTCGATCCACCAGCGCATCATCGCGTAGACAGCCTGGCGTACCTCGGGATTCTCCCAGTTCAGGTCCGGCTGCTTACGGCCGAACAGGTGCAGGTAGTACTCACCGCTCGCCTCGTCGTACTGCCAGGCCGACCCCGAGAACGCCGACGACCAGTTGTTCGGTTCGGCCCCCGGATTGCCGCCCTGCCGACCTGCGCGCGGCGGCCGCCAGATGTACCAGTCGCGCTTGGACGAATTGATGCCTCGCGACTCGACGAACCAGGGATGCTCGTCGGACGTGTGGTTGACGACGAGATCCATGACGAGCTTCATCCCGCGGCCATGCAGAGCCGCGATCAGCCGGTCGAGGTCGTCGAGGCGCCCGAACAGCGGATCGATGTCGCGGTAATCGCTGATGTCGTAGCCGTTGTCGTCCATCGGCGAGCGGTACACCGGCGAGAGCCAGACCACGTCGACGCCGAGTGCGGCGAGGTAGTCGACATGATCGAGGATTCCCGGCAGGTCGCCGACACCGTCACCGTTGCTGTCGGCGAACGACCGCGGGTAGATCTGGTACACGACGGCCGATTGCCACCAGTCGGGATGCTCCGTGCGTAGGTCGGTGGAGTCGGATGTCGAGGTCACCGGATCATCATTGCCGCTCGCCTGACGCTCCCTCCGCCCGCCCTGTGCGTGCGGTCCGGCGCGCGCGATGATCGCGACATGACAACCACCGTGTACCGCGCGGGCTGCATCGTGGCCTTCCAGGACGGCGAACACCGCATCCTCCGCGACGGGTGCCTCGTCGTCGACGACGACCGGATCGTCTTCGTCGGGATGACGTACGCGGACGAGGTGGATCGTCAGGTCGACCTGCCCGACCGCATCATCACGCCGGGCTTCATCAACACTCACGCCCATCTGGACGAGTCGCCGATCGACAAGTCGGTACAGGAGGACGTCGGCAACCGGCAGTTCTGGTTGACCGGGCTGATCGAGATCCTGCCGACCGAGATGGCGGGCCTCGACGACGAGGGCGCGCGTGCCTGCGTCGACTACTCGCTGATCGAGCTTGCGCGCACCGGCACAACCACCGTGCTCCAGATGGGCGGCATCGCCGACTACGCCGCCGAGGCGATCGAGGCGAGCGGACTGCGAGGGTACGTCGCTCCGATGTACCGCTCGGGGCGATGGTTCACACCTGACGGTCGCCGGGTCGACTACGCCTGGGACGCCGACGACGGACGCGCAGGCTTCGAGTCTGCGACACGCTTCGTCGAGGGGCTTCGCGGTCGCGCGGACGGACGCGTGCAGGGTTTCCTTGCGCCGGCTCAGGTCGACACCTGCAGCGAGGCGCTGCTTCGTGACTCGCGGGCGGCCGCCGACGAGCTGGGCGTCCCGATCTCGTTGCACGCATCCCAGGGAGTGTGGGAGTTCCAAGAGATGACGCGACGGCACGGCCGCACACCCGTCGAGTGGCTGTCCGACATCGGCTTCCTCGGCCCGCGCACCGTGTTGGGCCATGCCATCTTCGTCAGCGGGAACTCGTGGGTGAACTTCGCCGGCGACGACCTGGGACTGCTGGCGGCGTCGGGTACGTCGGTGTCGTACAACGCGTGGTGCTTCATCCGGCGTGGCCTGGTGATGGAGTCGTTCCCCTCGTACGTCGAGGCCGGGATCAACATGTGTCTGGGTACCGACACCGCTCCGCAGTCGATGATCGAGTCGTTGCGCTGGACGGCGATCGCCGGCAAGGTCGCCGCACGCCGTACGGATGTCTCGACAGCCCGGCAGGTTTTCGACGCCGCAACCGTCAACGCCGCCGACTTGCTCGGTCGCCCAGACCTCGGTCGCATCGCTGTGGGCGCCAAGGCCGACCTGCTGTTCTGGCGCGCCGACGGGTTCACGATGACGCCGGTGCGCGACCCCATCCGCAACCTCGTCTACTACGCGCAACCGTCCGACCTCGCCGACGTCGTTGTCGACGGACGGACGGTCGTCGAGGACGGCGCTGTGCTTGGTGCCGACGTCGAGACGGCAACGCGTCGGGTGCAACAGGCAGCCGAACGGATGTGGAGCCGCTGGCCCGACGGCGATTGGGCCGGCCGAACGCTGGAGCAGCTTGCCCCGCAGACCTACGGCGACTGGGACGCGGGCTAACCGCTCAGGCCGGCAGTACGTGCGCGCGCTCGAGCGCGTCGCGAATCACGGGCGCCAGCGCTCGCATGTAGGCCTGGGTGGCGTGAATGCCGTCGTACATCGTCGGCACCGCGCCGACGAACGACGGGCAGTAGCCGGCGGGGGAACAGAACCAAGGGCGTGGATCGACGAACGTGTCGTGGGCCCTGCTCGCCGCCGCCCGATCGGCCGCCGCCAGCGCCGTCCAGGTGGCGGACGGGCGAACGACACAGCGCACGGGCGCGGCGCCCGGCCGGTAGCAGTCCTGCAGATCGGCACCTCCCGGCGGCGGTGCAATGACCACCGTCGCGCCGACGGCCGCACGCACGCGTGAGAGTTCGCGGTACACGTCGGCGATCTGTTCGGCGACCGGGGTCGGGCTCGTCGCGCCGACAGGTGTCTGCTCGCGGTACTCGTTCGTCACGACGAGGACGTCGGGACGTAGACGGCCGATCTCGCGCACCACCGTCTCGTTGTGGTTTCCGCACCCGCCCTGTGCGTCCTCGACGGTTCGATAGACGACGGACGAGAACGGGCACCCGAATCCGCTACGGATCACCATCCGCCAGTGGGCCATCGCTTCGACGATCGGCGCGAACGCCTCGGCGTAGACCGTCGACGTGGAATCGCCGGTGACATACAGGGTGTGGGCGGCGTCGGCAGGTCCGATCGTGCACGATCCGATCGGCGGGAGGGCGCTCTGCCCGCAGGCGATGACCGCAGGTGCCGCGAAGTCGCCGCTGGTGGCGGCGCTCATCGAGGGATGCAACGTCGGGTACTCGGTGGCCCGTAACGCCGTAGCTATCCGCTTCTGTAAGGTCGCGAGCCGCAGGGGCAACGTCGATTCGGGTCTGTGCGATCCGGAGTTCGCGGCCAGGTACTGCTTGTGCAGGACGACGCTCTCGTCGGGTTGTAGCACGATCGCGAACAGCGCCGCGGCGACGGCCGCCACGGCCGCAGCGAGCCACCGCCTCGAGCCGACAGGGTCGTCCGCGGCCGCTGCACGATCGCGCGGTACGCGCTGCGGCTGCAGCCAGTCGGAGTCGAGGATCGGACGCTCGACGAGACCGTACAGCGCGCACGACAGGCCGACGATCAGCAGCACAGCCGCCGTGTAGAAGGACGCGCCGTGATCGGACATCGCCGCGGCGAGTAACACGATGACCGGAAAGTGCACGAGATACGCCGAGTACGAGATGTCGCCGATGCGCACGGCGAGCCAGTTCGACAGCAACGGCGAGTTGCGGTCGCCGGCGGCGATGATCAGCGCTGCGCCGACGCACGGCACCAGCGCACCTGGCAGCGGAATCCGATCTTGGTGAACGACGAAGAACGACAGCGCGACCAGCGCTGCGCCGGCCCAGGAGACGAGGCTCACCACCGGCCTCGACGCGCGCACTGCGGGCAGGCAGGCCAACAGCGCGCCCAGGCCGAGTTCCCAGCCGCGCGTGAACGACGAGAAGTACGCCGTAGTCGGCTCGACCGCGCTCTGCGCCGCGGCGATCGCCAGCGAGAGCCCGGTCACCGCGAGCGCAGCGAGGCCGACCGTCAGCCGGCGCCTGCCGGCGACGAATGTTGCGAGCACGATCAGGACCGGCCACACGACGTAGAACTGCTCCTCGACCGCCAGCGACCAGAAGTGCTGCAGCGGCGACACCGGGCCACCCGCGGTGAAGTAGTTCGTGTTCACGTCGATGAGGTGCCAGTTGGCCCAGAAGAGCAGCGACCACCCGGCGTCGCCGCGCGTGTTCGCGAACCGCTGCGCCCCGAAGACCTGGTGCGCGGCGAGCAGTGTCAGCCCGATCACGAGCACCGCGGCGGGCAGGATGCGTCGCACTCGTCGCTTGTAGAACGCGACGAGGTACCCGACCGGGCCGAGCCCGGCGCCGAGATCCCGCAACAGCAGGCCGGTGATCAGATAGCCGGAGATCACGAAGAAGACGTCGACGCCGACGAACCCACCGACGGGATGTCCGGTGAGATGGTTGATCACTACCGCCACGACAGCGACGGCACGCAGCCCTTGGATGTCGCGCCGCTTGGCCGCCGTCGTCACCGCACCATGCGATCACACCAAGCGGGTTACGGTGAAGTCATGACCGAGGAACCGGACGAGCAGCGGGTCGCCAGCCGTCAGAACCTGCTTCCGGAGGAGATCGCCGCCGGAAGCGACGACCCGTCCGCCCAGGCCGAAGCGATCCTCGAGGATTCCGACGAACGCACCGAGGATCCTGAGGGCACTCTGCACCGGTCGACGCAGACCCCCGAGTACTGACCGCAGTCCGCCTCTGCGATCGGCCGGTGACCGCGCGTTTGTCACACTGGGAGTAGTTCTTGTCGGCAAACCGTGCCGATCGGCTGACGGACACGGTGAATCGATGGCGAAAACTAGACTGCCCGACGACGCACAACTGCTGCGCATGCGCGGATGACCCGCCCGCCGGGCAACTCGGGTGACCTGACGTCGCCGGCCGGGTCGCGGGAAGAACCTGAGGTCGAGGACGCATTCGACCGCATCGTCGACGAAGGCAGAGACCGGCTCCGGCGGCCGCTGCTGCCACTGCTCTCGACCGGCTTCCTCGGCGGCGTCGACGTCGGGGTGGGCGTGCTGATCTACCTGGTGGTCGAAACCAAGACCGATCAGCCATTGCTGGCCGCACTGGCGTTCACGGTCGGGTTCGTCGCGTTGTTGATGGCGCGTTCGGAGCTGTTCACCGAGAACTTCCTCGTCCCCGTCACTGCCGTCGTTGCCAAAGCCGGGTCGGTCCTCGAACTGCTTCGGCTGTGGGTGGTGACCCTGCTTGCCAACCTTGCTGCCGGCTTTGTGATGGCACTGTTGACCGTCACAGCCCTGCCCGAGGTGCGCGAGACCGCCGTGAGCACGGCGAGCCACTACGCGCAGCTCGGCGTGAACTGGCGATCGTTCTGCCTAGCCGTGCTCGCCGGCGCCGTCATCACCCTGCTGACCCGCATGCAGCATGCCTCCGACCAGCTAGGCGTCAAGATCGTGCCGGCGGTGCTCCTCTCGTTCGTCCTCGTGGGCGCGCAACTGTTCCACTCGGTGCTGGACTCGATCCTGATGTTCGCGGGGCTGCTCAGCGGCGGGGCGCCGTTCGGATACGCCGACTGGCTGGGGGCGCTGGCCTGGTCCGCGCTCGGCAACCTCGTCGGCGGACTCGTGCTCGTCACCTCGGTGCGCCTGCTGAGAGTGCCGCACCGTCTGAGCGAGTCGCGTCAGACACCCTGACCGCAGCGGGCAGCCGGAAAGCGGGCCGCCCTCCGTGCAACGGTCGGCATACCCGGCGCGCTAGAATTGAGCTGTACGGCTGCCCTCGGGGCGGTGCTTCGCTCGAACACTGCGACGACCTGCCGGGTGCGGTTGTCGATCCCGCCGGTGGCTGCGGCGTTCTCTGTCTCGTGCCGCCGCGGCCTCGCGATGCGAGTGCCGGCGTTCGCAGCAGCGGGCTGAGCGCAGTCGTACGAACGGCGTGTCAGGTGACCGCCGCGGTGCGTTCCGTCCGGCGGGTGCCGGGCGAACGGAGGAGGAGTCTCTTTGGCTCGACGAGGCCGACGTCCGACCGGCGCGCGCAGCACCGCATCGCGGGATCAGCGTGCGGCCGGCCCCGCCGACGTCATTTCGAGGCTTGCGCTCGCGGTGCGTGAGGTCGAGGCCGCCGTCGAGCGGAACCGCGTCACGCCCGCGGTCCGGACGAAGTTCCAGGCCGTCGCGCTCGGCGTCCGCGAGGAGCACGACCGGATTCAGCGCGATCAGTCGGCCAGTCAGGCCCACCGGGCAGCCCAGAAGAAGCGCCTGGACGGGATCGCCACCATCCTCGCCAAGACCGCTGTCCGCGATCCCGCGTTGCTCAAGTTCCTCGCCGGTGACGCGGCGGTCTCGGAGGCAGCGCGCTCGCTGACGCGCACGATGCAGAAAGCTTCCGGCGTCGAACCGGTCGAGGACGAGCCGACGCCGTCCGCGCCCGCCGAGACGCCGGCCGCCGCTGAACGGCGGGTCGTGCCTCAGTCGGTCATCTCCCGTCAGCTCGCAAACCCGTTCCTTGCGCCCAGCTTCTCCGCCGGCGCCAGGACTGTGAATCCGGGACGGCTGGCGGGCTGGGAGCTGCTCAACCCGCTGCTCCGCTCGTTCGAACGCGCCTCGAGCGGAGCCAGCGCTTGCATGGCGCTGCCTGCGCCGAGTCGGTTGCGGCTGCCCGCCAAGCGGGAGCTGATGCTGCACCAGGCGAAGGTGGTCGCCGCGGCGGAAGCCGGTCACCGCACCTTCCTGCTCGCCGACGAGCCCGGCCTGGGCAAGACCGCGCAGGCGCTGCTCGCCGCCGAGGTGGCGATGGCCTACCCGTTGCTGGTCGTCGTACCGAGCGTCGTGAAGACCAACTGGGCCCGCGAGGCCGCCATGTGGACGCCGAACCGCAAGGCGACCATCGTGCACGGCAACGGTGAGACGGTCGACGGCTTCGCCGACATCGTCATCGTGAACTACGAAGTGCTCGACCGGCATGTCGGCTGGTTCGGCGAGTTCGGGTTCAAGGGCATGGTCGTCGACGAGGCCCACTTCATCAAGAACAAGAATTCGCAGCGGTCGAAACACGTGCTGGACCTGTCGAAGCGCGTCCGGTCCCGCAGCGCGCGTCCGCTGCTGATGGCACTGACCGGGACGCCGTTGATCAACGACATCGACGACTTCCGCGCCATCTGGCAGTTCCTCGGCTGGATCGACGAGACCGAGCCGCTCGGCGACCTGATGGAGGCGCTCGAGAACACGGGCCTCACCCCGGCCGACCCGGGCTTCGATTTCGCCGCCCGGCAGTGCGTCATCGACCTCGGTATCGTCCGGCGGCGCAAGATCGACGTCGCCGCCGACATCCCTGCGCGGCGCACGGCCGACCTGCCGGTCGAGTTGGACGAGAAGGTTGCTCGTTCGATCCGCGCGGCCGAGCGCGATCTCGCGCGCCGGATGGTCGCGCGTTACGAGACGGCTCTCGCGAACCGTCGGACGAAGGTCGTCGACGGTATCGACCACGACCTCGTCCGCAAGGTCGCCAGCTGGGAGCAGAAGGACGCGAACGCCGCGACGAACGGCGAGAACGTCTTCAGCATGATGCGGCAGATCGGTCAGGCGAAGGCCGGTCTCGCTGCCGACTATGCGGCGCAGCTCGCGCGTAGCGCCGGCAAGGTCGTCTTCTTCGCGAAGCACATCGACGTCATGGACGCTGCCGAGGAGACGTTCACCCAGCAGGGCGTGCGGTTCTCGTCGATCCGCGGCGACCAGACGCCGGGGGTGCGGCAGAAGAACATCGACGCGTTCGTCAACGATCCGGGCGTCGCGATCGCGGTCTGCTCGCTCACTGCGGCCGGTGTCGGGATCAACCTGCAGGTTGCCTCGAACATCGTGCTGGCCGAACTCTCGTGGACCGATGCCGAGCAGACGCAAGCGATCGACCGCAGCCACCGCATCGGTCAGACCGAGCCCGTCACCGCCTGGCGCATCATCGCCGCGCAGACCATCGACAGCAGGATCGCCGGTCTCATCGACCGGAAGGCGGGCCTGGCCGCTCGTGCCCTCGACGGCTCGGACGAGGAGCTGTGGTCGTCGGCAGACGTCCAGCACGAGGCACTGGTCGCGCTGTTGACAGATGCCTTGTCGGCGTCGCCGGAGGCAGCCGGTCTCTGAACCGGGCTGCGGCCCCGTTGTATCTCCCTGCGGGGATCGCGCTCCTGACGGCTGACAGCTACCGTCCGGAGGCCGGCGATGACGCACAACTTCACCAACACGACCAACTTCCAGTTGGACACGACCGACAGCTTCTGGGCCGGGCTGACAGCCGCCCAGAAGACGAACGTCGGTAACAACGCGACGTTCCTCCAGGGGCAGGCCGAGGGCGCGTTCACCACGACCACGGGCTGGTTCGGCACCGACACGACCCGGTTCGGGACGTCGCACCGGCAGGAGGTGTCGTTCGATCTACCCGACAACAACGGCGCCTCGAACAGCGGCTACGACAGCACGATCCACATCGCCGCGCAGGCGAACAACAGCGGATCCAGCGCGGGACCGATCGTCTGCATGTTGTGGATGGCCGAGTGGTCCGAGATCCTCATGTCGCTCACCAGCAACTGGAACGCCGGCGACTCCAGCGGCGAAGGTCTCTCGCACTGGTGCGCGTTGCAGTTGTTCCTCAGCGGACACAACTCGTACTACACGCCCGGCAACAACCGGATCTTCGTGCAGAACTGGCTCAACGGCGACGGCGCGCCGAACCAGGGTTCGACGGTGCCGAATTCGGCACGTTCCGACTGGGTGAACCAGACCTACACCGGCAGCACGGTCAACGGCACGTTCGTGCACGGCGACGGCGACCCGGTCAGCTATGGCTGCGCCCTCGCATTCATCTACTACCTGACGACCCAGCTCGGCTTCACGATCAACGAGGTGATCGAGAAGTACAACAGCAACCTCGCCACCTGCTACCACGGCGTGACGTCCGACTCGATCGACCCGTTCCCGAGGTTCATGGCGCTCATCGACCACGTCTACCCGTCGGGATCGACGGCGACGCTGTCCGGGACCAACCCGAACAACATGTTCCCGATCGCGCAGGTCCAGTTCTACGCACAGAAGAACACCTTCGGCAAGGACGAAACGCACGACATCGTCAACCACCAAGGCGGCCTGATCTCGTCGGCGTTCTGGGTCGTGATCGACGGGATGAGCAAGCAGGCGTTCCAGACCCTCGGCGTGCAGGTCGGCCCGTTCACCGGTGCGTTCGCCGGGCTGTCCGGCGTGACGATCACGCCGAATCCTGCCGGTGCCGAGTTCCAGAACGGCGTGCACCCGAAGGCGCCGCAGCGCATCCGCATCCCGTACGACATCACGCTGGACAGTCACGTGTTCCCGCACTTCCCGGCCAGCGGAGTCTCCGCGCCGATGGATCTGGACGTCACGCTGACTGCAGGCGGCACCACGGTCGCCGGCTCGAGCGCCACGATGGACTTCGAATTGATCGCCGCGGGCGATCCCTACTTCGCCAACATCGACCCGGCGCAGAACAACCAGCCCTACCTCAGTCAGGACCTGCGCGTATTCCACGCGGTGCCGGCGATCAACAACGTCCCGTTCCCGGGCGGACCGACCTTCGGCGCGGACGATGTCGGCGGGGCGTACACCTACCTCCAGGCATTGCTCGCTCATCTGAACGGCACTGCGGCATTCATCAATCCGTCGGGGACGGACCCGTTCGCACTGCTTCCGGACCAGGCCGGTGAAGGCCAGACCGATTCGTCGGTCGCGCCCGTCGCGCTGGCGCCAGGCTTCCCGCCACGGTTCGTCAACAATTACAACTTCGCGATAGCACGTGTGCGGATGCGTGGATCATCCGGCGCCTCGGGCGCGGCGAACGGCGTGCGGGTGTTCTTCCGCGTGTTCGCCAGCCAGAGCCCGGACACCGACTACGACCCGAACGGGACGTACGTATCCCAGCAGGACGCTGCCCACGAGCCGGGAACGCCGCTGCCCGGAGCGGGCAACACGACCGTGCCGTTCTTCGCCACGGGCAACGCGGGCTCGCAGACCGACTACCAGAACCCGAACGGTCCGAACATCAGGAAGATCACGATCCCCAACGGGCAGGACGATGTCTGGGTCTACTACGGCTGCTTCCTCAATTTCTACGACCCGGCAAACACCATCGGTGGACATCAGGTGCAGACGCTGCTGCCCGGCACGCACCACTGCGTCGTCGCGCAGATCGCCTACGACAACGCGCCGATTCCGGCCGGGGTCTCGCCCATGTCGTGGGACCAGTTGGCGCAGCGCAATCTGCAGTTCACCGTTGTCGACAACCCGGGCCCGGCCGAGACGCACCGCGCTCCGCAGACGTTCGACATCCGTCCCAGCCGAATGATCGGAGGCGCGCTGGACCTGCCGCCGGACGAGCTGATGATCGACTGGCAGAACGTTCCGCGAGGATCGGTCTGCTCGATCTTCTGGCCGGGTGTGCCGGCGGCGGAGGTCATCGCGCTGGCACGGACGTGGGGCAACGCGACCGGCCTGTCGATGAGCGAGACGAACACGTTGACGCTGGCCATCGACAGCGGCGTGACCTACCTGCCGATCCCGACGGGTGCGGGCCAGAACTTCGCCGGGCTGCTCACGCTCGAGTTGCCGGTCGGCATCCGCACCGGGCAGGAGTTCGAGGTGCTGGTGCGACGCATCTCGACCAAGTTCGGGAAGAAGCCGGTACCGCCTCCGCCGCCGCCGCAGCTCACCGCGCCGCCGGCGAAGGCGCAGCGGGCGCGCAAGGCCGCGGCAGAGATCGTCGCGGAATCGGCGACGTCCGAACAGGGAGCGTCGGCCGCGTGGCGTTACGTCGTCGGCAGCTTCATCGTGCGGATGCCCGTGAGCACCGGGGAGCGCATGCTCGTTCCCGAGCAGCTCACGCTGGCGGTCATGAAGTGGCGCCTGGCGCATCTCTCGCCGGGCGACCGATGGGCACCGGTGCTCAAGCGCTACGTCGAGTACTCGTCGGCGCGACTGGACGGCATCGGCGGCGACGCCTCGACGGTGCCTGCGTCGCTGACCTGGGTGCCTGAGGTGCCGGGCGGCAAGAAGCACGGCGACGGCGACGATCATCACCATGTCTGCCGCGACCGTGAGCTGTGCGGGAAGGTTGCCGAGGTGCTTTTCGACTGCCACGGCGAGTTCGAAGGTTTCGTCCTGGACGGCTGCTGCGACGGGAAGCTCTTCCGCAGTCGCGAGCGCGGCGTTGCCGACCTCGTCCTGCGGGCCTGCCGCGAGAACCTCACGGTTTGCGTGCGGTTGTGCCACGACTCGGAGCGCATCGAAGGTCTGTCGGTGGGTTCGTCGAGGCCGTAGCAGGTTTCTACTTCGTCGTCGATGTGGTCGTGCGTTCGAACGCTGGTGTAATACGGCAATGGACGTCTCGGAGCTCGTCGAGGACCTGATGGCCTACATCCCGTTGCCGCCGAGCGGGTCGCGCGTGTGGTTACCCGACGCGTGTGTGAACTACCAGCCTGGCGGCATCCAGGCGTTCGCGAACGTCTCCGCCGTGCGCGCGGACGTCGAGTCCCTGGAACGGGTGAGCCGCGACGCCGCGCGGCTGTTTGCCGATCACGGCCGGCTGGACTTCCTCTGGTTCCTGGGCCCGAGCACCACTCCGGTCGATGCCGTCGGCCCGCTCATCTCACTCGGTGCCACCACACTCGGCGACTGTGCCGCGATGGTGCTCGACCACGAACCGCCGTCCGTGCCGGAAGTGGACATCCGCGAAGTCAGGACAGCCGAACAGCTCCTGACCTACCGCCGTATCGGCTCCGCGACCGAGGTGGCCGGCGACGCCGCAGGCGATCACGACGCGCAGCTCAGGGCATCCAACGACACGGCGTGGCACGACTACACGAGCTACGCCGGCCGCCGCCTCAACTTCCTCGCCTACCTCGACGGCGAGCCGGCCAGTGCGGCCGGCCTGCTGCTCACCGACCACGGCGTGGCCGTGCTGTCCGGCGCCGCGACCCTGCCCAGCGCACGCGGACGTGGCCTGTACCGCGCGCTCGTCCACGCCCGGTGGATTGCGGCCAAGACCCTGGACGCCGGGCCGCTCGCCGTACAGGCCTCGCCGATGTCCAGCCCGGTCCTGGCCCGGATCGGCTTCACACGGGTGGCCGACCTGCTCGTCCTGAGGCAACTGACCGGGCTGCCGGCGAGGGCAGCCGAGTAGCGCAGAGCAGACTTCAGTTATGCGTCGGTGGGTGTGGCTGTCGGCGCCCCTCGCACCCGTGCTCTTGATCGGCGGCTGGACGCTCGCCCAGACGCGCCAGCCGCGCAGTTACGACGCGGTACGAGACACGATCAGCGCGCTTGCCGCGCACGGTGCCGCGGATGCGTGGATCATGACGATCGGGCTGGGCGGTCTCGGCGCCTGCCACCTCGTGACGGCGGCGGGGTTCCGCTCGTGCGCTCCGGCAGCGCGCGCGATGCTGGCCGTCGGGGGAGCGGCGACGGTCGTGGTTGCGGTGTCACGGCAACCGGCCGCCGCGCACGTGCCGGCAGCACTGGTCGGATTCGTGGCGCTGGCGATCTGGCCGGCGTTCCTACCGCGCGAGTTCGCGGCCGCACGATGGCTGTCAGCGTTGCTGCTCGGTCTGCTCGCATGGTTCGCAGTTGCGCTCGCCGTCAGCTCATTGGTCGGCCTCAGCGAACGGGCGCTCGCCGGCGCCGAAGCGCTCACGCCGCTCACGATCGCGGTTTTGTGGAGAGCTCGCGTCCCCGCTCGAGCGGTCACACCCTGAGCAGTGCTCGCTTGCGGGCCAGGCGTATCGCCTCGGTCAGCGACTCGAGGTCGAACGCGCCGTAGTGGCGCTGCGCATTTACAAAGAACGTCGGTGTGCCCGACACCCCGCTCAGATCCGCCGATTCGACGTCCTGCGCGATGCGCGCCTGGTAGGCCCGCCGTTTCATGTCAGCGCCGAACTGAGCGACGTCCAGCCCGAGTTGCTCGGCGTACCGATGCAGGTCCATCGGCGTCAGGCGATCCTGGTTGGCCAGGAGCAGATCGTGCATCGGCCAGAACGCGCCCTGCGCCGCTGCGGCTTCGGCAGCCTCGGCGGCGCGCTGCGCGTGCGGGTGCACGTCGGTGAGCGGCAGATGGCGCCAGACGAAGCGCACGTCGTTGCCCGACAACAGTTCGTTGACCGCCGGCTCGGCCAATCCGCAGTACGGACATTCGAAATCGCCGTACTCGACGACGGTGACGATCGCGTCGGCGGGGCCGCGAACGTGGTCCCGCTCCGGATCGACGTCCGACGCGAGGTCGGTGAGGGCCTCGGCATCTCCGAGCAGTGCCGCCGCGCGTCGCTGCGGGCTGAGCAGCTTCGTCGCGCGGAACACGCCGGCCGTTACCAGCGCTGCAAGCACTCCCGCCGCGAGGACTCCGAGCTTCGCTTCAGCGAGTTTCGTGCCGTGGAACGCGAGCGTGGCAACGAGGAACGAGACCGTGAATCCGATCCCGGCGATCGTTCCGCTCCCGGTCACCGCCGCCCATCCGACCGCGGGACGAACCCTGCCTTGCGTCGCGCGTGCGATGACCCACGACGAGCCGATCACGGCGATCGGCTTTCCGGCGACGTAGCCGAGCAGTACCCCCATGGTGATGGGCGACGTGAACGCGTGGCGTAGGAAACCCAGGTCGACCGGGATTCCGGCGTTGGCGAGCGCGAACAGCGGGACGATCACATAGCTCGTCCACGGGTGGTAGAAGCGTTGCAGCCGATCATTGGGCGACAGGGTTGCGGTGAGGCCCTGGGTCGCCGACCGGGCGAGCTCGGGCGTGGGCTGCTCGCGGAACAGGCGAAACCTGCCCGTCGCCTGCTCGAGTTCGTCACGGCTCGGGGTGTACGCCGCCGCCGTCAGACCGATCGCCAGTCCCGCGACGACCGGATCGACGCCGCTCGCCAGCAACGTGGCCCAGAGAGCCAGGCCGAGCAGCAGATAAAGCGCGGTGATCTTCGGCCCGAAATGGTTCAACGCGAGGAAGACGACGAAGAGGGCGACTGCTCCCAGCAGGTGCCAGATCTCGATGTGGTCGGAGTAGACGGTCGCGATGACGACGAGCGCCACGATGTCGTCGACCACGAAGACAGTGAGCAGAAACGCGCGCACGCGATCGGGTACCTGGCGTCCGACGAGCACCAACATGCCCAACGCAAGGGCGGTGTCCGTTGACATCGCGACGCCCCAGCCCTGCGCGTCACCGTCGTCGGCGTTGACCGCGAGATAGATCAAGACGGGAATGATCATGCCGACGAGCCCCGCGACCGCCGGAAGCAGGAACCGGGCCCGGTCACGCAATTCGCCCAGGTCGAACTCGCGGCGCGCCTCGAGCCCGACGACCAGGAAGAACAGCGCCATCAGGCCGCTGTTGATCCACGTCCGCACGTCCCGGCTGATGCCGGCCGGGCCCATGCGGACGGTGAAGTGCGCACCCCACACCCGCTCATAGGAGGCCGAATCGATGTTCACCCACACGAGGGCCACGACGATCGCGGCGACCAGGATCCCCGCGCTCCCCGATTCCGTGCGCAGGAAGGCGCGGACCGGCGTGGCGAACTGCTTGCGCCACGGCGTGCGACCAGCCGGCTCTGACGCGCTCACACCGACAACCCTTCCAGATCGGAAAATTGCGGACGCACGTCGTCCGGGACCGTTTCTAGACTGCCGGGCATGGCTATCGCACGTTTCCCCACCGTGGTGCTCGACTGTCCCGATCCTCAGGTGCTCGCGGAGTTCTATCGCGCACTACTCGACTGGACGATCGAGAGGCACGACGACGACTGGTGGTCCATCCGCGCTGACTACGGAGATTCCCTCGCCTTCCAGAAAGTCGATCACTACACGCCGCCGCAGTGGCCGGGGCACGACCTGCCGCAGCAGATGCATATCGACGTGGACGTCGACGACCTCGACGCCGCCGAGGCCGCGGTGCTCGAACTCGGCGCGACCAAGCACGATCATCAGCCGGGGAAGACGTTCCGGGTGTTTCTCGATCCCGCGGGGCATCCGTTCTGCGTCTGCGTCGACTAGGTCACGGCGGACTGCGACCGCGCACACGCGCTTAGCGAAAACGCACACGCGCTCAGCGAACGCGCGCCGCCTTCGCGCCTTCGGCGGGCATTCTGATGGGGTGGAATCCACCCTCGTCCTGATCCCGAGCCCCCTGTTGGGCCCGGCCACGTGGACGCCGACCGCGCAACGACTCGAGCTGCGCGGTCGGCCCACCCGTGTGCCGAACCTGCACTGCGTGGCCACGGCCGCCCCGCCGTACTGGCCCGCGGGCGTCGAGGCGATCGTCCGGGCGGCGGGCGACGATCCGGTGGTGCTCGTGCCGCACAGCAACGCAGGTCTGTACATACCGGCGGTCTTCGGCGCGCTGGGCGATCAGGCGCGCGGAGCGGTGTTCGTCGATGCGGCCGTCCCGTGGGAGGGTCCGATCGCGCGACGGAGCTTCTTCGACGCGCTGGCGGACGCCGACGGGCGCTTGCCGCCGTGGACGTCCTGGTGGGCTGACCCCGACGTCGCCGGGCTGTTCCCGGACGCGCAGGTGCGGGCGCGTGTTGAGGCCGAGCAGTCGCGAATGCCGGTCGCGTACTACGACCATCGCCCGCCCGCGCCCGACGGGTGGGACGATCGACCGTGTGCCTACCTGTGGTTCGGCGAGCCGTATGACGCCTCGGCCGACCAGGCGGCCGCGCGCGGCTGGCCCACCCAGCACGTCGCGGGCAATCACCTGCACATGCTTTTCGATCCGGATCGTGTCGCCGCAGCCGTCGTCGAGATGGCGGGCACTTGACCATTGAATTCCTGCCGAGCCACGAGCCGGATGAGGAGCCCGTCGAGCAGGCGGAGGCCGCAAGGCCACGGCGCAACCTCTGGTGGCTCGCCGTCGTGCTGCTGGTGATCGGTGCGACGGCCTGGGCGCTGACCCGGCCGCAGGCGGCGCACCACGACGTCGCTGCTCCGTCCGTCACGGTCTCCGCGAGCGCCGAGCCCGCCTGTCGCGACGTGCCGGATTGCTCGGTCAGCAAGGACGTCCCGGCCGCCATCGACGATGTGGTGCATACCTATCTCCCCGCCGACCTGCAGCTGCACGTCCACTCCGTGACCACGGTGGGATCGTTGACGCTGCGCAATCAACTCGTGGCCCGCGACATCGAGGCGTCCGCAGACTCCGTCACCGTCCTGATCCGCGTCCGGCGGGGCGGCTCCGGCATCCATGCGATCGCACCCGATCCGCTCGGCACCGGTTCGTTGCTGCTGCACGCGGTCAACGCCGGCTTCGTCGTGCGGCTGCAGTATCTCGCGCCGGACACGGTGCCGCCCATGCTCGACCGGTTACGCGCGCTGATACGCGACCCGCGGCTTACTTCCACCTCCGGCTAGGAGCGCCGATCGACCAGTTGTCACGTTCTCACCCCGCTTTCAGGCGCGCCGCGTGACCCATGCCCGCGCTGCTCGTTCTCGTCGGCACGGATGTCCTACCGGACGACCGGCGAGCACGAGACACGAGGAGTGTCCATGGGTCGGAACAATCGGAGATGGCACGCTGCCGCGGCCGCCACCGCACTCGCGATCAGCACCGTCGCCTGCGCGGTCACCACCGCTCACGCAGCGACCACCGCGTGGGCGACGACGGCAACCAACGCCATCACCTACCGCGGCACCACGCTCGGCGCGACGGCGCCGAGCACTCCACTGCACATCGGGCTGGCCCTGACGCCGCGCAACGCCGCAGCGATGCGCAGCGCGTTGCGGGCGATCTACACGCCGGGGAGCAGCACGTACCACCACTACTTGACCGCCGAACAGTGGCGCACGCGGTATGCACCCGCCACGACCAGCGTTGCCGCTGTCGAGAGCTACCTGCGCGGGCAGGGCTTCACCGGCATCACCGCCTCGGGCAACCGGCTCCTGGTCTCGGCCAGCGGCACCGCCGCCCAGGCCGAACGCGCCTTTTCGACCTCGCTCACCAGCTACCGGCTCGGCACGCACACGGTGTTCGGCAACACCAGCGCAGCGAAGGTTCCCGCCGCTCTCGGGTCGACCGTGTCGGCGGTGATGGGCCTGAACAACCTGCCGCTGGACAACATCAAGACCCAGGCTGCGGGGTCGCCCAGCACCAGCGGGTTGTATCCGGCTCAATTCGCGACCACGTACGACGCGAAGTCGACCGGCGCCGGGACGAAGACGGCCATCGCCATCCTGACCGAAGGTGACCAGACCAGCACGATCGCCTCGCTGCGCTACGCCGAGCAGAAGGAGCACGCGTCGACGGTGCCGGTCACCCTCGTCAAGGTCGGACCGCAGTCGTCCGACACGTCCGGCGCGGACGAGTTCGACATGGACTCGCAGGTCTCGACCATCGTGGCCGGTGGTGTCAGCCGGCTCTACATGTACAACATCGGCTCGCTCGTCGACGCCGAGGTCGAGGCCGACTTCGCCAGCTTCGTCTCGCAGAACAAGGCGCGCGCCCTGTCGGCGAGCATCGGCGGCTGCGAGATCAACTCCTACCTCGACGGGTCCGAGGTCTCGACCGACGTGCTCATGCAGGAAGGCGCGATGCAGGGCCAGAGCCTGTTCGCCTCCTCCGGCGACAACGGTGACGCGTGCATGTACGTCGCTGCCATCGGCGCGCCCGCGGGCGTCCCGGGCGTCAACTGGCCGGCCTCCGGCGAGTTCGACACCGGCGTCGGTGGGACGAGCCTGATCAGCGACGCCGATGGCAACCGCATCCAGGAACTCGGCTGGCTCGGCAGCGGCGGCGGCATCAGCGCGGTCGAGAACCCGGGCTGGTGGACGCAGGCGACCGATCCCGCCTTCTCGGGTCAGTACGTCACCGGCGGCCGGGCCGTGCCGGACATCGCGCTCGACGCCGACCCGAACGTCGCGACCCCGGCCAACATCTATGTGGGGAAGTCGGTGACGGGCGTCGGCGGTACGAGCCTGTCGTCGCCGATGATGCTCGGCCTCTGGGCCCGTATGGAGTCAGCACACGGCAACTCGCTCGGCCTCGCCTCGATCGCGCTGTACCGGGTCTATGACAGGGTCAATCCCGGCACACCTGTGACCAATCCTGTGGGCATACCGGTCATCGTCCCGTCGCCGAACCCGGCGCCCGTCCCCGGTTACACCGACATCGTCGCCGGCTCGAACGGCACCTATACCGCCACCCCCGGCTATGACCTGGTGACCGGTCTCGGTGCCCCCGACATCGCCCAGCTGACCAAGGTGATCACCAAGGCCTGATCACCGGTTCGGCGTCGCAGATCTTGTGCAGACGCGCCGGCACGCGCCGGCGCGTCTGCACATGATCGCGTCAGGGCGCGGCGGGCGCTACGCTTCCGCGCCGAGGAGGGATCATGAACTCGGATCGCGTCGTGTTCGGCCCACGGCGGCCGCTGAAGGTGTTGGCCCTCGCCCTGTTGGCCGGTCCCGTCGCGGCGGGCGCGGCGTTCCTGCCGGAAGGGTCGCGAGCCAGCACATCCACGCCGTCGAAGATCTCCAACGGCACGATCGCCGTGATCGTCGCCGGCATGGTCTTGCTCGCGTGCCTGTTGGCGTATGCCATCGCCTGGTCGCTCATCCGCAAGATGGTGATCGAAATCGATGGCATGACCATCCACGCGGTGAGCCGTCAGCCGAAGGGTGAATGGACCTTCGACACATCGCAGGTGATCGAGGTCGTGCGCACCCGCGACAGGCGCAACGCCGGCGGTGTCAATCTCGTCGTCCGGCTGAAACCGGCGCGCGACGACCCCGACGGATCGCCGCGCAAGGCGAGGCTGCCGACCGCCTTCGTGGGGCGGCGCAACGAAGCAGAGCGAGCTGTCGTCGACCTCATCCGACGCACGTCGCCGGATGTGATCATCCCCGACCGGGTGGTCTGGATCGGGCAGGTCGCCTGGTGGACCGCACTGCCGCGTTGACCGGCCGGGGTTACACGTTCGGTAGGCACAACCCGACATTGTGCACCGCACCGCGCAGCGTCTTCGGGTAGTTGCCCGCGAACGTCCACCGGTACCCGGCGTTGTCCTGGCCGTTCGGCGAGTACCACTGCACGTAGTAGCCCACGTAGTAGATGCCCTTGACAGGTTCGTTGTCGGTGTTGCGCACGAGGAAGTTGTGCCACGTGCCGTTGTAGCCGGCCAGCTTGATCGTGTGGATCGGCAGCAGCGTCTGGCTCCAGGACTTCGACGACGAGTGGTACTTGAAGATGATCGGCTCGACGATGACGTTGGCCGAGTTGTTGTAGAACGCGCTGACCTTGCCCTTGATCGCGACTCTGATCGCTCCGCTGTCGACACTGCAGGCCGCCGACACCGGTGACGACTGCGCGCGGGCGACGTTGCCCTGGTTGGGGCCGCCGCCGGTCGGCGGTGCCGACATCTTCGGATCCGGACGCTGCGGCGATTCGCAACCGTGGGTCGAGCCGGCGGCTCCGACGCACAGGTCGTTGCCCGCGTCGCCGAAGAGCACGTGGCTGGCGCCGCCCATCGCGTTGAGGACGTCGTTGCCGCCCCCACCGCAGATGATGTCGTTGCCGCCGAGGCCGAGGATCACGTCATCACCGCCGAGACCCGCGATGATGTCGCGGCCGGTGGTGCCGATGAGATGATCGTTTCCGTTCGTCCCGACGATCGTCGCGGTGCGACCGTCACAGGTGACCGGAGCTGCCGCGTCCGCTGATTGCGACAAAACAAGTACTGAGCCCAGCACCGCTGTTGCGGCGCCGGCGACTGCGAGCATGCGCAGACGGTTCATGGTTCCCTCCCGAGGATGCACTGGTGGCGCCGTCAACGTAGCGATGTCGCCGGTCGTTGGGCAACGAACGTTGCCCAAAAGGGTCCTGAGCCGTCGTGGGTATCACCGGAACCGTTCGCAACTCATGTCCTGCGAGGGGGACGAGATGCGGACGATGCTCGGCGTGATCGGTGCACTCGTCGTCGCCGTGTCCGCGGGTTACTACTTCGCCGACGTGCTGCGCGGCAGGGCCCGTCCGCACCAGGCGTCCTGGCTCGTGTGGGCGGTCATCGGTGTGCTCGGGTTCGGCACGGCCGACGACGGGGGAGCGGGACCGGGTGCCTACGCAGCGGCCGTCGACGCGCTCGCCGCGGTCGCAACCTTCGCGTTGAGCCTCGCACCGCGCTACGGCAAGCCGGGTTTGCGGCGCTCGGACGTGATCCTCGGCGTGATCGCGCTGGTGGCCGTCGCGTTGTGGCGCTGGGGACCGCTGTCGACGGGCTGGGCGGCCGTGCTCGCGGCGACCTGTGACGCGGTAGCGCTGTGGCCGACCGTCCGCGAGGGATGGTTGCGTCCCGAGCTCGAATCACGCGTGTCGTGGGGCGCGGACGTGCTCGGGAACGGGCTGTGCCTGGCAGCCGTCGGGACGGCCTCGGTCGCTGCGCTCGCGTACCCGCTCTACCTGCTCCTCGCGTGCGTCGCGATGACGGCCGTGCTGTTCCGGTCGCCCCGCGCTGCCGTCAACGAGGATCGGCGTCCTGCGAGCGGACGTTCCAGTCCGACGACGCCGTGGACGCCGACACTGCCAGCGCGATCGACGAGACGAACGCCAGCGCTCCACCGACACGCCGCACCTTGCGTGGCCAGCTCAGTTGCGACATCGGCGTGGGCCGGTGCGGGCGCGGCAGCGACGGGGGATTCGTCCGGAATTGCCTGAGGTCTCTCGCGAGCGGTGAGTCGTGCATGACGAACTGCCCGACCGAGCCGAGCACGCTCCGCTTCCTGCTCACGGGAAGGCCGGGACGCGCTCGGGGGAACGCTTCGCGCGCTCCTTCTCCTCCGGCGGGGTGACCCACGGGCCGGGCTTCCGACGCGGGCCGCCGCCGGGGAACGCCAGCCGCAGGATCGATCGCTGGACCGATCCCCACTGCTTGCGCAGCGGGCCGGTGTTGTACGGCAACCCGTACCTCTCGCAGATCTCCTTCACGCGCGGCGCGATCTGCCCGTAGCGTGAGCTCGGCATGTCGGGATAGAGGTGGTGCTCGACCTGGTAGGAGAGGTTGCCGCTGAGTACGTGGAAGAACGGGCCGCCGCTGATGTTCGCGGCGCCGATCATCTGCCGCACGTACCACCCACCGCGAGACTCGTTCTCGACCTCGTCCTCGGTGAACATGAACGTCTGGTCGGGGAAGTGGCCGCAGAAGATGATCGCGTTCGACCACACGTTGCGCACGATGTTCGCCGTGAAGTCCGCCCAGAAGGTCTTGCGGTAGCCCTCCTTGCCGAAGGCGAGACCGGCCAGCGACGGGTAGGCGACGTAGTCCTTCATGACCTGGCGGCGGGCCTTGCGCCCGATCGCCTTCAGCTCGTCCCAGATCTGCTTCTTCGACTTCTCACCGGTGTGGATCTTGGGGAAGTCGAGGTCGTGGATCGCGACGCCCCACTCGAAGAACGCGGTGAGCAGGAGGTTGTAGACGGGCTGGAACAGATATGACGGCTTCCACGGCTGACGCGCGTCGATGCGCATGATCTCGTAGCCGACGTCCTTGTCCTTGCCGATGATGTTCGTGAACGTGTGGTGCACGTAGTTGTGGGAGTGCTTCCACGCCGCCGCCGGTGACGCGGTGTCCCAGTCCCACGTGGACGAGTGGATGTTGGGGTCGTTCATCCAGTCCCACTGGCCGTGCATGACGTTGTGGCCGATCTCCATGTTCTCGAGGATCTTCGCGAACGACAGACCGGCGGTGCCGAGCAGCCACAGCGGCTTGTACTTCGAGCCGATGAGCACGATCCGTGACAGCGCGGCGAGACGGCGGTGGAACGTGATCATGCTGCGGATGTACTTCGCATCGCTGTCGCCGAGGTCGCCGAACACCTCGTCGTGCAGCTTGTCGAACTCGCGCCCGATCTCGTCGAGCTGTTCGGACGTGAGCTTGTGCAGCGGGTTCTCGGGGTCGTACGGCTTCGCTGCGGATCGGGATTCCGGCTTTGTTGCAGTCAAGGGAGTGACTCCTCCAGTCAGAGATCTAACTCGACGTGGCCTTCAGGGGCGTTGATGCAGACGCGGATCATCTGACCGCTGGCCTGCTCGATCGCGCCGGTGCGCAGGTCACGCACGGCACCGTCCTGCAGTCGTCCGACGCAGGTGTGACAGATGCCCATCCGGCAGCCGAAAGCCAGACTCGCGCCGGCCTCCTCGCCGCCGACCAGGATGGATTGGCCCGGGCCGCACTCGGCCTCGCAGTCGGAGACACGCAGGTACACCGTGCCCCCTTCGCCGCCACCGCCGCCGTTGCCGATGACCGGCTGGAACCGCTCGGTGTGCAGATGCTCGGACCGGCCTGCCTGCTCGACGTGGTCTTCGACCGCGTCGATCATCTGGCGCGGGCCGGACAGGAAGATCTCGCGTTCCTTCCAGTCCGAGCAGATCTCGTCGAGCTGCTCGGGCTTGAAGCGGGGCTGCTGCGACGTGTGGATCTCGCGCAGGCTGTACCCCTCCTGGCGGTGGGCCATCCGCCGCAGCATGCGCCCGAAGATCATGTCCTCGGCCGAGCGGCAGCTGTGGATGTGGACGGCGTCGCCGAGTTCCTTGCGGCGCTCGAGCTCGCGCAACATGCTCCAGATCGGGGTGATTCCGCTGCCGGCGGACAGGAACAGCAGCTTGCTCGGCATCGGATCGGGCAGGGTGAACTCGCCCTCGACCTCGCCGAGGAAGACCTGCCGCCCCGGCTGGACGTACCGCGCGAAGACGGGCGACATCTTGCCGCCCTCGGTGTACTTCACGGTCACGCTCACGACGCCCTCGTTGTGCCCGGGGTCGGACGTGATCGTGTACGCGCGCCAGTGACGGATGCCGTTGATCTCCATCCCGATCCGCAGGTACTGGCCCGGTTCGTGCCGGGGCCACGCGAAGTCGGGCTTGATCACGATCGTCGTGGCGTCCTCGGTCTCGTGCCGTACGCGCACGACCCGTCCGGTCACCTCCCGCGTGGACCACCGCGGGTTGATGAGGGCCAGGTAATCGTCCGGCGACAGCGGCGAGGTCAGTACCCGAGCTACTTTCAGGAACTGTTTGCGCGCAGCGGAGATCTTCGGTTGTGCCCCAGTCTCGACCACGCATCCTCCAGATCTGTCCTCACCGACGGTGTCAGTTCAGTGCACAAGTGTCAACTGAACGGGTCGAGGTCGGCAGCCGTACACGGTCTACCCAAAATCGGGACGGTTCGCCGCCGCAGCCGAGAACGCGACATTCTTCGTCACTGAAAGGCTTTACGCCGCCGCTGCGTGACTACGCTGCAGAAACAACTGTCACCGGACGGATGGAGCGCGCCTGATGCCTCGGACGGAAAAATACGTCTACGACTTCGCCGAGGGCAGTAAGGAAATGAAGGACCTGCTCGGCGGCAAGGGCGCGAACCTCGCCGAGATGACCAATCTTGGCCTGCCGGTGCCGCCCGGGTTCACGATCACGACCGAGGCGTGCCAGGCGTACCTGAAGTCGGGGCACGAACCGGGCGATCTGGCTGACGAGGTGAGCGAGCACCTCGAGGCGCTGGAGAAGACGATGGGGAAGAAGCTGGGCCAGTCCGACGACCCGCTGCTCGTCTCGGTGCGCTCCGGCGCGAAGGTGTCGATGCCCGGGATGATGGAGACCGTTCTCAACGTCGGCCTCAACGACCAATCGGTGCGCGGCCTCGCCGCGCAGTCGGGCAACGAGCGCTTCGCGTTCGACTCGTACCGCCGGCTCATCCAGATGTTCGGCAAGACCGTGCTCGGCATCGACGGAGATCACTTCGAGGGCGCTCTTGAGGTGGCGAAGAAAGCCAAGAACACCGACCTCGACCTCGATCTCGACGCCGACGACATGCGCAAGCTCGTCGAGACGTTCAAGGACGTAGTCGTCGAACACGCCGGTCGGCCGTTCCCGCAGGATCCGCGCGAGCAGATGGATCTCGCCGTGCGCGCCGTGTTCGAATCGTGGAACACCGAGCGGGCCGTCATCTACCGCCGCCAGGAACGCATCCCCGGCGGCGACGGCACCGCGGTCAACATCTGCTCGATGGTGTTCGGCAACCTCGACATGGACTCCGGTACCGGTGTCGCGTTCACCCGTGACCCCGCGAGCGGCGCACAGGGCATCTACGGCGACTACCTGCAGAACGCGCAGGGCGAGGACGTCGTCGCCGGCATTCGCAACACCGTGCCGCTCGCCGACCTCGAGAAGATCGACAAGAAGTCCTACGACCAGCTCCTGGCGATCATGCAGAAGCTCGAGGAGCACTACCGCGATCTCTGCGACATCGAGTTCACCGTCGAACGCGGGAAGCTGTGGATGCTGCAGACGCGAGTGGGCAAGCGCACTGCCGCGGCTGCGTTCCGCATCGCCACGCAGCTCGTCGACCAGGGCCTCATTGACATGGACGAGGCGCTCCGGCGCGTGTCGGGCGCGCAGCTGGCGCAGCTGATGTTCCCGCGCTTCGACGACAAGGCCGAGAAGAAGAAGATCGGGCACGGCATGAATGCCTCGCCCGGCGCAGCGGTCGGCAAGGTCGTCTTCGACTCCTACACCGCGGTCAAGTGGTCGCGTTCGGGCGAGGACGTCATCCTCGTGCGGCGAGAAACCAACCCTGACGACCTCAACGGCATGATCGCCGCTCGCGGCATCCTGACCAGTCGCGGCGGCAAGACGTCACACGCCGCCGTCGTCGCCCGCGGCATGGGCAAGACGTGCGTGTGCGGAGCTGACTCGCTGAACGTCGACACGAAGAAGCGGATCGTGAGGTCGAAGGCCGGGGACGAGATCCACGAGGGCGACGTCATCTCCATCGACGGCACGTCCGGAGACGTCTACCTCGGCGAGGTGCCCGTCGTCGACTCACCGGTGGTGCGCTACTTCGAGGAAGGCACCGTCGATCCCGACGACGACCTGGTCGTCGCCGTCGACCGCATCATGAGCCACGCCGACGGTGCCCGTCGCATGTCGGTACGCGCGAACGCCGACAACGCCGAGGACGCGAGCCGCGCCCGGCGGTTCGGTGCGCAGGGCATCGGGCTGTGCCGCACGGAGCACATGTTCCTCGGCGAGCGCCGCCAGCTCGTCGAGCGGCTGATCCTCGCCGACTCCGACGAGGAGCAGGCGACAGAGCTCAAGGAGTTGCTGCCGCTGCAGCGCGACGACTTCGTCGCCATCCTCGAGCAGATGGACGGCCTGCCGGTGACCATCCGGCTGCTCGACCCGCCGCTGCACGAGTTCCTGCCCGACATCACCGAGCTGTCGGTACGCGTGGCCGTCGCCGAGGCGCGCGGCGAGAAGCGTGAGAACGACCTGCGCATGCTGCAGGCGGTGCACAAGCTGCACGAGCAGAATCCGATGCTGGGCCTGCGGGGTGTTCGCCTCGGCGTCGTGATCCCCGGCCTGTTCCAGATGCAGTCGCGGGCGATCCTGGAAGCCGCCGCCGAGCGGATCAAGGCCGGCGGCGTGCCGCGCGTCGAGATCATGGTGCCGCTCGTCGCGAACGTGCAGGAGTTCGAGACCGTCAAGCAGGACATCATCCAGGTCGCGCGCGAGGTCCGCGGAGAGACCGGCGTGCACCTGGAGTTCCTCGTCGGGACGATGATCGAGTTGCCGCGTGCGGCGCTGACCGCCGACCAGATCGCCGAGGCCGCCGAGTTCTTCTCCTTCGGCACGAACGACCTGACGCAGACCACGTGGGGTTTCTCGCGCGACGACGTCGAAGCCGCGTTCTTCTCCGCCTACCTCGAGAAGGGCATCTTCGGCATCAGCCCGTTCGAGTCGATCGACGTCGAGGGCGTGGGTGAACTCGTGCGGATCGGCAGCGACAAGGGCCGATCGCGACGTCCCGGCCTGAAGCTCGGCGTGTGCGGCGAACACGGCGGTGACCCTGACTCGGTCCACTTCTTCGAGCTGGTCGGGCTCGACTACGTCTCGTGCTCTCCGTTCCGCGTGCCGGTTGCGCGGCTCGAGGCCGGCCGGGCGTCGATCGGCGCCTGAGCCCGACAGCCACGGCTGCGGCGATCCGGGTAACGTCGAAGCGTGTTCTGGCGCCGGTCCCGTCCTGCGGTCGACGACGCACTGGCAAGCCGGCCACACGAGCCCAGCGGCGGCACGATCGTGCTCCCGTCGCTCGCACTGGTCGAGCAACTGCTGGACGAATACGGCCTCAAACACTCGATCGACGACGACGGTGATCTCGTCGTGCGCTGGGAGAAGTGCAGCGTCTACGTCTTCTTCTACGGCGAGCACCAAGAGATCCTCCAGGCGCGGCTGTATCTCAACCGGCGCTTCGACGTCGACAGCCGCAGCGCGCTCGCGCTGTTGCTGGACGAATGGAACCGCAGCAAGCTGTTCCCGAAGGCCTACACCGTGCTGCCCGACGACGGGCGGGTCGGCATCTGCGCGGAGCAGTGCTACGACTTCGAAGCCGGTGCCACCCGCGCGCAGTACAAGTACACGATCGGGCTCTGGATCGACACGCTGCTGCGCTTCGGCGACTGGATCGACGAGCAGCTGTGATGACCACCCCACGAAATTGCTGCGCAGAGAGCACTCCGCAATTTCGCGGGGAACCCGGATGACGTACAGGTACGACGCGGCCGCATCGGCCCGCCGCATCGGCGAGCCGCCGAAGCGCGCCGATGCCGGCCTGGTCGAGCGCGGCCCGTTCCAGCGCGACCGCGCGCGGGTGCTGCACTCCTACGCCTTCCGCAGGCTGGCCGACAAGACCCAGGTGGTCGTCCCGGGCGAGGACGACTTCCCGCGCACGCGGCTGACGCACTCGCTCGAGGTCGCGCAGATCGGCCGCGAGATCGGGGCGGCCCTCGGCTGCGACCCGGACATCGTCGACACGGCCGGGCTCGCGCACGACATCGGGCATCCACCGTTCGGGCACAACGGCGAGGACGCGCTCGACGCCGTCGCGCAGGAGTGCGGCGGTTTCGAGGGCAACGCGCAGACCTTGCGGGTGCTCACCCGACTCGAGGCGAAGATGCTGCACGAGTCGGGCGAGCCGGCCGGGCTCAACCTGTGCCGCGCGACGCTGGACGCCACCTGCAAGTACCCGTGGCCGCGTCGCGACGACACCCGCAAGTTCGGCTATTACGCCGCTGACGCGGAGGCGTTCGCCTGGATGCGCCAGGGCGCGGAGGTGGGTCAGCGCTGCCTCGAGGCGCAGGTGATGGACTGGGCCGACGACGTCGCTTACTCCGTGCACGACGTCGAAGACGGCGTGCACGCCGGCATGATCAAGCTCGCCGACATCGACGACGCCGCATGCGAGCAGTTGTGCGCGATCGCGTCGTCCCAGTACTCGTCGCTGACATCAGCCGCGCTGGCGCCCGTGCTCGACACGCTGCTTTCACTACCGACGCTGCGCGACCTCGCCGGTTACGACGGCACGTCCGCCGCACAGGCCGCAGGCAAACGGGCGACGAGCGAACTCGTCGGCCGGTTGTCGGCGGCTGCCGTGAACGCGACGCGTGCCGAGTACGGAGCCGGACCGCTGGGGCGCTACGCCGCTTCGCTCGTCGTGCCCGGCCAAGTCGCTGCCGAGTGTGCGTTGCTCAAAGCGCTCGCGGCGCATTACGTGATGGGACGCCCCGGTGCAGCCGAGCGCCAGGCCTGGCAGCGCACCGTGCTGACCGAACTCGTTGCGGCACTTCGCGACACCGCACCCGGTTCGCTCGATCGTGCGTTGGTGGCTTCGTGGCACGCAGCCCCGGACGACGCGGCACGGCTGCGGGTGGTGATCGACCAGATCGCGCAGCTGACCGACAGCTCGGCCGTCACGTGGCATGCGCGGCTGGTTGGCCGCTGAGCATGATCACCGGGTCGGCGGCGCAATCGAGCGGGCGCCAGCCGAGGGAGTGACACAGTGCGTGCAACGCTGACTCGGCGCCGACCTGCACCCACGTCAGTTGCTCGTCCGACCTATCGGCGAGCGTGGTGAGCAGCCGCGCACCGAGTCCGCCACGGCGATGACCGGGCGCCACGACGAGCAGCACGACGGAGAAGGAGTCGTCGAGCGCTTCGGCGTCGGTCGCGAGGTCGTCGCGCAGCCGTACCGACCAGGCGTCGGTCATCGATGTCCAGTCCCACGAGTACCCGTAACCGAACCCCACGAGCTCGTTGTCGTCGTGTGCGGACACAGTCATCGCGCCCGGAATCGCCCGTGCCCATGAGTACATCCGGGCAGACGCCTGCGCCAGCGTTACCGCTTCGGGACCGAGCCGGCTCGACGCGCCGGCGAGCAGCCGTTCGACCTCGGCCGGGGACGGCATCTGTTCCGATTCCGCGGTCGTTTCTACGTCCATGACGGACCACTTTGCCCCTAAGGTTTGATTCGCATCACCTTCGTGCGAAGGTTTCGTGCAGCGATTCGCCTATCAGGAGGGTTCGCATGGCCGTAGACACCGCGCAGGCCGGGCCCGTCAAGTCGAGAGACTTGCGCAGAAGCATCGGCTTCTTCGGGCTCATGTTCATCTCGCTCGGCTCGATCATCGGGTCAGGATGGTTGCTCGGTGCGCTCGGTGCTGCTCAAAAGGCAGGGCCGGCGTCTTTGATCTCGTGGATCCTCGCCGCGTTCATGCTCATGACATTGGCGCTCGTGCACGCCGAGCTGGGCGCCGCCTATCCCGTCGCCGGGGGTACGGCTCGATTCCCGTATTTCGCATTCGGCACCCTCGCCGGCTTCACTGCAGGTTGGGCCGCGTATCTGCAAGCCGTGACGATCGCCCCGATCGAGGTCGAGGCCGCGATCTCCTACCTGAACTCGACGCACTGGGCGCACCAGCACCTGAACATGCTGCACGGAAACGGCACCCTCACCGGCGTCGGTCTGCTGATCGCCTCGGCGGCAATGCTGCTGTTCACCGTCGTCAACCTCCTGGGCGCAAAGCTGCTGTCGGACAGCAACACGATCATGGTGATCTGGAAGGCCGCCGTCCCGATCCTCGCCGTCATCGTGATCATGTCGCTGAGCTTCCACACCTCGAACTTCTCGGCCGGTGGCGGCTTCGCCCCCTACGGTGCCCATGGAATCTTCGCGGCCCTCCCCGCCGGCGTCGTGTTTGCACTGCAGGGCTTCGAGCAAGCGGTACAGATGGGTGGGGAAGCGCGCGACCCGAAGCGGGACATCTCGCGCGCGATCATCTCGGCGATGTTCATCGGCGCCGCGGTCTACATCCTGCTCGAGGTCGCGTTCATCGGTGGACTGTCGCCGAGCAACCTGGTGCACGGGTGGGGTAAGCCGATCGGCGCCGGTGACTTCGGTCCGTACTACACGATCGCGCTCGCAGTCGGCGCAGGTTGGCTGGGCACGATTCTGTTGGTCGATGCCGTCATCTCGCCCGGCGGCACCGGCCTGATCTACCTCGGCACCTCCGCGCGGCTCTCCTACGCACTCGGTGAGGAAGAGGTCATCAGCGACAAGCTGACGGAGACCAACAAGCGCGGTGTCCCGGTGTGGTCGATCGTCCTGGCGTTCGTCATCGGCGAGGTGACGTTCCTGCCCTTCCCGAGCTGGAACTCGCTGGTCGGCCTCGTCACCGGCGCCACGGCGATCATGTACGCCTTCGCGCCGGTCTCACTCGCGGCCCTGCACCTCCGCGATCCCGACCGCAACCGTCCGTACCACGCGCCCTTCCCGAAGGTGCTGAACCCCGTGGCGTTCTGTGCGGCGAACCTGATCATCTATTGGGGCGGGTTCGAAGCGATGTGGAAACTGCTGTTCGCGATCTTCCTCGGCCGCGTACTTTTCGAGGTTGCACTCCACCGGAACAAGGACGTCCGCCGCCCGGACATCGACTGGCGTGCCGCGTCGTGGATCTGGCCGTGGTTGATCGGGATCACGCTCATCAGCCTGATCGGCCGGTACGGCGGCCACAATGCGCTGCCCAACTGGATCGATCTGCTGGTCGTCATCGCGTTCAGCCTGGTCATCTTCTACTACGCCGTCGGGCTCGCGATGGAGCCGGAGAAGGTCAAGAATGCGGTCGAGCTGGAGAAGCGGCAGCTCGAGGAGAAGAAGGACCAGGACCTCAACCTGCCCGGCTGAATCGTCCTGTCATCCGCCCCGCCTAAGCTGATGTCGTGGCGGGGCGGATCAGGGACGAGGACGTCGCGCTCGTCCGCGACAAGACGCCCATCGCCGACGTCATCGGCGAACACGTCCAGCTGCGCAACGCCGGCGGCGGCAACCTGAAGGGCATCTGCCCGTTCCACGACGAGAAGTCGCCGTCACTGTCTGTGTCGCCGTCCAAGAATCTATTCCACTGTTTCGGTTGCGGCGTGGGCGGCGACGTCATCCGGTTCGTGCAGAACATCGAGCACCTCGACTTCGCCGAATCCGTCGAGCGACTCGCGGCGCGCACGGGCATCCAGCTGCGCTACGTCGAGGGCGCCGGTGGCGGCCCGCGACGCCCGCCCGGACAGCGGGCGCGGCTGGTCGAGGCGCACGCCGAAGCGCAGCGCTTCTACGCCGAGCAGCTGCGCACGTCCGAGGCGCTCACGGCGCGCGAGTTCCTCGCCGAACGCGGCTTCGACCAGACCGTCGCCGAACGGTTCGGTTGCGGCTACGCGCCGTCCGGCTGGGACGCACTCACCAAGCACCTGATGAGCCGCGGGTTCACCGGCCCCGAACTCACCCTCGGCGGCCTGGCCCGCGAGTCGGGTCGGGGTTCGCTGATCGACCGCTTCCACCGGCGCCTGCTCTGGCCCATTCGCGACACGGGCGGCGACGTCGTCGGCTTCGGTGCGCGGCGGCTCTACGACGACGACCGGGTCGAGGCGAAGTACCTGAACACTCCCGAGACGCCGATTTACAAGAAGAGCCAGCTGCTCTACGGCGTCGACATGGCGAAGAAAGAGATCGCGCGCCAGCACCGCGCCGTGATCGTCGAGGGCTACACCGACGTCATGGCCTGCCACCTGTCCGGAGTGCCGACCGCGGTTGCGACCTGCGGCACCGCCTTCGGCAGCGAGCACGTCTCGGTCATCCGCCGGCTGCTGATGGACAGCGACTCGTTCACCGGCGAGGTGATCTTCACCTTCGACGGTGATGCTGCCGGCATGAAGGCCGCCGAACGGGCTTTCAACGACGACCAGAAGTTCATGAGCCAGACGTTCGTCGCGATCGAGCCGACCGGCATGGACCCTTGCGAGTTGCGCCAGAAGTCCGGCGACACCGCAGTGCTCGACCTGGTGTCACGGCGCATCCCGCTCGTCGAGTTCGTGCTGCGCTCCACCGTCGGACGGTTCGACCTCGATACCGCCGAGGGGCGCAGTGCCGCCCTCGACCGCGGCATCCCGCTGGTCGCCCAGATCAAGGACCACGGACTGCGCGACGAGTACGCCCGCCGTCTCGGTGGCCTGATCGGTATCGACGATCCGTTGCGCGTCGTGCAGCGGGTGCGTGGACTCGTGCGGTCGGGGAACCGTGCCGAGGCGCCGCCCTCCAGCCGTCCCGGCGAGAAAGTGGACGAGACGGTCGTCGCGGTCGAGCGCGAGGCTCTCAAAGTCGCATTGCAGCTGCCGGCCGTCGCGGGCCCCGAGTTCGATGCGCTCGACGAGAGCGCGTTCACGTTGCCTGCGCACAAGTCGCTGCGCGCGGCGATCGCCGCCGCAGGGGGCACGTCCGCCGCAGTGGCCGGTCCGGGGTGGACGGCCGTGATCGAGCAGCACATCGACGAGTCGCTGCGGTCGGGCGTCCATGGACTCACCGTCGAGCCGCTGCATTCCGGCGCCGACGGGCAGGAGCGCTACGCCGACGCCGTGCTCGCCCGCATGCACGAGATCGTCGCCTCACGCCGGGTCGCGGCGCTGAAGTCGAAGCTGCAGCGCATCAACCCCATCGAGGAGGCCGACGAGCACGCCCGCCTGTTCGGGGAGCTCATCGCACTCGAGAGCCTGCGCCGCGGACTGCGGGAGCGGGCCATCGGCGGACCGTGATGCGGCTGTTCCACCGACGCGACGCCCCGCCCGCCGAGGTGCTGGCACACCTGCCCCGCGGCGAGCGCGTGGTGTCGTGGGCCGACCTCGTCGACGGCGGCGTCGTCGTCGCCACCCCGGCCGGGCTGTGGTGGCCCGACGCCGATGCGTACCGGCTCATCGACTGGCCACACATCATCAAGGCGACGTGGCGCGACGCACGCCTGACGATCTTCGAAGCCGACGTCGTCGACGACCTGCTACTCGTCGACCGGGTACCGGTCAGCGCCGAGCTTTCCGTGCCGCGCGACCTGCCGCCGGTCGTGCGCAAGCGGATCGAGACGAACGTCGTCCATTCGCAGGTCCATCCGGTTCCCGGCGGGTCGGCACGCTTCGTCGCCCGGCGCATCCCCGGCCACGACGGGCTGCGCTGGTGGGCCCGGCTCGACGACGGGGTACGCGACACCGCCGAGGTCCGCGCCGCGGTGGCCGCCCGTCGCGATCAGCTCGCCGCCGAGCACACGGCGGGTTGAACTCAGCGCGAGTGCGCTCCATTGGGGCTCGAATCGGACACACCGGACACCTTCGCGGCGACGACCTGCCGCACCCGGTGGGTGAGGTCGTCGACCTGCGCCTGCAGCACTCCGGCCGCTGACTGCACGGTCTGGCTGCCGGCGAAGCGGCGTGCCACGCGCACGATGGTCTCGTAACGCTCGCGACCGGCCCGGGCACCGAGGACGTATCCGGCTGCGGCCCCGGCGAGGAAGGACAACTTCATCGGCCAACCCTAACGCTCGCTCGGGTTACCCGGGACGCGGAGTTGGGAATGCCTACGTCGGCCGGTGCGCGATGCACTGTGGCCTTCCTCATGGGGGACACCGATGCAAGGCTCGGACGTGACTGAAGACGGCAAAAAGCGTCGTCTGCCGCGAGTTCGATTCACGCCGCGGTCGACGGCTTGGCTCATCGGAGCTGCCGCGCTGATCGCTGCCACCAGCGCCGCGGGGCTCGTCGCCAACGGGCCGGCCGCCCAACCGTCGGCTGCCGCGGCTGCCGACACGTCCTCGACCACGAACGCACTCGACGCGATCATCGCGCACAACCCCAACGTCGGAAAGCCGATCGGTGACCTCATCAAGCAGGGTCGTCTGCCCCGCCCGAGCTACCTGGGCGACACCGGCCGCATCGGGGTGCCGAGTTCGGCGAAGCTCCCCAGCCAGCCGGCCGGACAGAGCGCTGTGTACGTGCCCGGCTCGGTGCAGGGCGACTTCAACCTGCTTCAGCTGAGCGCGCTGGCCCTCTACGTCGGCTGCTCGCCTGCCGAGGCCCCGATCGCCGCCGCGATCGCCGCCGCCGAGTCGGGCGGGAACCCGGAGCGCAGGGTGACATCGGCCTGATGGACGGCACGTGGGACTGGAGCCAGGGGCTGTGGCAGATCCGCGGCCTGCGGTCGGAGCGCGGCACCGGCGCGCTGCGCGACTCGCTCGCCAACGCCAACCCCGAGAAGAACGCCCATGCGATGTACACGATCTCGAGCGGCTGCCGCGACTGGACGCCGTGGTCCACCTACACCAGCGGTGCGTACCTGTCGTACCTCGGCATGTCGAAGACGGCTGTCCTTGCCGCGCAGCAGTATCAGCAGCGCACCGGCGCCCTGCCGTCGTTCGGGACGGGTGCGCCCGTAGGGGTTCCAGACGCGACCACCGCCTCGTCCTCACACCACGGGGTCGGCAAGCCCGGCACGAAGAAGAACAAGAAGCCGACGCCTGGCCACCCGTCGCCCACGCCCACGCGCCACCGCCACCGGAAGACGCCGACCTCATCGCACCCGAGCGGCACCACCAAGACGCCGAACCCGAAGCCGACGTCGAACCCGGTGCCCGCTCAGACGAAGACGCAGAGCCCGTTGCCGGTCAAGACGAAGCTGCCGGTCAAGCTGCCGACGACGCTGCCCGTGAAGCTGCCGCTGCCGACCAAGACGAAGCTGCCCGACGAAGCTGCCCACGAAGCTGCCCACGCTGCCGGTCAAGCTCCCGACCTCAGGGCTGCCGTCGATCCCCGTTCCGTAGGGGAACCCCGGAGCATCCGAGCGCAGGGCTGAGATACCCTCGTCGGGTTGTTGTTCGCGGTCCCCCGTAGCTCAATTGGCAGAGCATTCGACTGTTAATCGAAGGGTTACTGGTTCGAGTCCAGTCGGGGGAGCAAATCCGAGCCGTCCAGCCGGAATCACCCTACGCGGTCACCACTTGGTCATCCGAAACGGATGGCGGGAGGAGCACCGCGTGGACGTCCACCACTTCCTGCTCGGCACCTACGGCAAGGTCCACTTCGTTCGCACCGCGCGTGGCCAGACCCAGGCTCGCGCGCGGTTCCGCGACTTCGACGGCAGGCTGCGGCCGGTCGCCGAGGCCACGCGCGCTAATGGCCGCGGAGACGGCGCACCTGCGTGCGTTGCTCGTTGAGTCAGCACGAGCCCAGGAGCTGGACCTCTGCGACGTGGTCGATTGGATGCTGGCAACAGGATGCCGGCTCGGGGAAGCACTTGCGGCGCGAACGGGACTCAACGCCGACCGCAGGTGGCCTTGGGTGATGGCGCAGATCAGACTCGCTCCGGTATTCCTACGACTGGATTGACAATCTCGGCGGCGGTCGCCGCAGCGGTTACGCGGGCTGCCGGAACCGGTTGCGGGTGGGCCGTTCACGACCGCCGCGACCCGCCGCCTCGGGCGCATTCTGTCCGTCGAATGTAATAGGCAGCTGACCGGCCGGATTGCCGACGTCGTCATGTCCTACGTTCTTGAGCCTGACGGCGACGCGACGCGGTTGCTGTTGATGCTCGCAGCCCCGACTGGGCGCCTGGTTGCGCCCGCGCTGTGGGTTGGCGACCTCGTGATGGGCCGCCGGCAGCTGTTGAACCTCAAACGCCTGGTCGAACCGAACAGGCGAATAACCCCGGCCGCGCGGGGTGTGTCGGAGAGGCACTCCATTTGGGATGGATGCTGCCATGGATCGAAGGCCGGGGGAGTGGTTGCGCAGTGTCAAGGGCACGGCGCTGGCGCTGATGCGCCTGGTTCGTCAGTGCACGAGGCCGTGGCCTGCCGGCCGGCGCCACCCAGTTCCGTCGAGCACCTGTTCGGTCGGAATCGTGTACAGCACACGACACGAGGCTGTGCTCCGCGTCGAGCGGCATCGTTGCACCTCGGAGTGTCCACTCGGCCAGTGCCGCGTTTAGCCGACTCCGAGTATGGGACAGGAGAACGGAGCGCCACGTCGAACGACCTTATTTGCGCGCGAGTTGAATGCGTCGCCAACGCTGAGCGCACTCTGCGTCTTGCTGGCCAGCCGCCGCCTGTCAAGCTCGTCCCTATGACTGACCCTGGAACCGCCCGGACCACAACCCAGAGACCGCTCGCGGACCGTCGCGGTCGCTCCGAGTGGCCAACGATCACGACCACGCCGAGCTGCTGGAACTGGCTGTCGCGTTCGACGAAGAGGACGGCTTCACCACCTCTCGAGATGATCTCTCCGGGAACCTCATGCACTTGATTGACTCTGCTTCACGACACGTGGTCGTACGCCGAAGACCACGGGCGGCTCCAGGCGTTCGCGATCACCACAACGAGCTTCGGACTCGAGAACGGTCGTATCGCGGAGCTAGAAGATATCCACGTCGCTCCCGAATATCGCCGTTGCGGCGTGGCCGAGCTGTTGATCAACGACGCTGCTGACTGGGCAGGCCGCCAAGGCGTAACCCACCTCGAAGTTGTGACGGCGCCTGAATGGCAACGACATCAGCCGCCTCAACGCTTACTACGAAGCCAGAGGCTTCATCGATGAAGGACGTCAGATCCGCACCCGACCACTGCGCCGACCGAGCGCCACTTCAGGTTGTGACGGCGATGTCGACCTTGGTTGACAGCGGCTCCAGTTGCTCGGTGGGCGGTGCACGGAGGCAGCCGCTTCGGCAGGCCGAGCAATTCTGGCTAACACGCTCTCGGGCCGAATGACCAACCACACGTCAAAGTCCGCCAGTTATCCCGGGGTCCCGCTGATGACGCTGCACGTCGAAAACGCAATGGCCCCCACGGTGACGCCCTCCATTGGCCAGAAGGCCGCCTCCAGGCGCAGCGTCGGGGGGAGCCATGTCAGTCCATATATCCGCCGGCCCATGTTGCTTGCCAAGTTGACTAGTTCCTGACCAGCTGCGAGCTCTCCGGTCGACGCGGGTGCCGCAATGCGTAGCAACGAATCGCGCGGGCATCTTCATGGATCCCGCTTTCCTGGCTGATGACAAGCGCACCAGCGCCAGCTGTCTTCGGACCATCAACCGACCAAACAGACCTGATGTGGCCCTGTCAGGCAGGCGCTTGGGTTCGATCCTTGGACGATTCCCCACAGGAGGTCGCCCGCGCCTGCGTCTCGAGTGCTTGCGTTGCTCTTGAATCCTTACCCCGTCGATGAGCGCGTGCTGCAGTCACGGGTGCACCTTCTGCGTGCAATGCGCGGATGGCCTCGACTTCGTTTGCCCGAATTGTGCCGGCCAACTTGCGCGGAGCCGCGACGACGAATGAGCGCTACCCGCTAACGGCCGCAGGCGCGCTCGAGGGCACGCTCACCTGACACAGCCGTGGCGCCGACGCGACGTCGGAACGGCGCCTCCACCTACGCTATCGCGCGAAAATCGATGAGGGACGGGATCGGTGACGCTTCGCGTTCGAACCGTAAACGCCGCGGAAGCCAACCGCCTCGCTTGACCCCAGCTGGTTAAGGACGCTGTGCGTAGGGCCTTCGCGGGTTTGGCGACGGGGGAGAGGTGCACCGACCCAGATCACAGTCCCGTTCCCTGCCGGCGCCGGTGACTGCATCTTCTATGCAGGGCTTCTTTACGACTTTGGGTTAATCGGCGTCAAAGTGAGCCCCTACATCTGTGCGGTTGAACGCGGGAACCGATCCGCGGTCACGGCCTACACGCTGCTTTTGTCCGCCCACCTGGCGGACCTTTCTCGCTGCGACTCGCAGACGCTCACCGCGGCCCGTGACCGCGGCCACGACCGCCCAGCGCACGGTTCTTGACTGACCCGAGAGCGCGCACGCTCGCTGTAATCGGCACAGGTCCGCTTGTGATCGGGCACGCAGCCTACGTCGGCGCCCAGCACCCTTGGTCGAGCATCAGGCGGGTCGCGCAGCGTGGCCGATGCCGAATCCGCGCGCGCCAAGCAGAGCATCATCGACGACCACGGCGTGTCTGCCGCCGTAGTCGAGAGCCTTGAGGACGCCGTGGGCGACGCAGACGTGGTCATGCTGTGCACCTCGTCGGAAGCCCCAGTTATCAAGCTCGGTCGCTCAACTCGTCGGCGGTTGAACGTCGATAAGCACAAGCGGCCCGCGAGCACACGAGATCGATCCGGCTCAATTGAGCATTCTCAGCGTGTTCTGCGACTACCGCGCAACGGCACCGCTCACCGGCGGCGAGATGATCATCGCTCAGCAGAGCGGTTGGTCGCCCGACAGCATTATTGCCGACCTCCCCGAGCTAGTTAGCAACGGCGACGGATTCGTCACGCCCAACGGTCGAAAGTTCTTCCGCTCGACAGGGCTCGGTATCGAAGACATCGAAATTGCGTAATAGTTCTCTCCTGTGACCTCAACCGTGGATACGAGGCCTTCCATGCAGCATCTTGATCCGAGTAGGTCAAGCGCGGGCCGCCACAGCACGTGGCCCAACTCCCCACTCGTCGCGACTAGTGAGTGCGAGGGACGCGGCGCTGACGTAATCGTCGCGCGCGATGACCCGCACCCATCGCGAATCAAGGGTCTGGTACGGCTACCGATAACGCGACCCCGATGACAGAACTCTGTGCTGTGTTGACCAAAACCCTGTCACGATGGCCGCGCGCGCCTCTAGCACTACTACCGACACCGATACACCCGATCGACAACTTCAGCCGCCAACTCGGCGGACCGGAAGTTTGGGTCAAACGCGACGACCTCACGGGACTTGCAGGTGGAGGTAACAAGACCCGCAAGTTGGAGTACCTGGTCGGTGACGAGCTTCTTGCACGCGCAGACATGCTCGTGACTGTCGGCGCGGTCCAGTCGAATCACACGCGCCAGACCGCGGCCGCTGCCGCTCGCCACAACCTCAAATGCGCGCTTCTGCACTTCGGCTGGGCTGAAGACGCCGGCCCCCTTTATCGGCGGACAGGGAACATCCTGCTGAGCAGCCTGATGGGTGCAGACCTATACATCGACGAGACGCCACGCCCAATCGAGGATCAAAGTCCGATCGTTGCGTTCGTCGAACGACTCCGCAAAGCCGGACACTCGCCTTACCTAATACCTGGCGGAGCGTCAGAACACCGCCTCGGCAGCTTCGGCTACTTACGCTGCGCTGCCGAAATCATCCGTCAGAGCCAAGTAGCAGACATCACCTTCACCCACGTCGGTACATTGCACCGGTAGCAGCAGCACACAGGCGGGACTGCTCGCCGGGTTCGCCTACATGGGGGAGCCCATCTCGGTCATCGGGGTGGCACGACGACCACGAAACCGACATCAAACGTGCGCGTGTACTCCAACTCGCCAACGCGGCCCTCGCAGAGATCGGTTCAGACGCACGGGTGCCGCCCGAAGCAGTCGAGGTCATTGCCGCGGACCGCAGCGAATACGGAACCGCAGAACCGGAAACGCTCGCCTTGATCCGGAGGTTCGCACAGTCGGAAGGACTCATTGCCGACCCCGTATATGAGGGCAAAGCGCTGCGCGGGATCGAGCAACTGATCAGCGAAGACCGATTCAGCAGAAGTTCGAAGGTTCTGCTCATGCACTTGGGCGGCACTCCAGCCGTTCACGCCTACGCCGACCAGTTCGGTCCACCAGATCTCAGAGGGGCCGGAACCATACGGCCAAAGCAATCAACGTCACAAACCAACTCATCTCGGAGGTCGACTTGGCAATTTTGACGGACGCTCGTCCCGGCAAGTCCAAAGATCTGCGTCGAACTATCGGATTCTTCGGGCTCACCTTCATCTCGCTCGGCTCGATCATCGGATCGGGATGGCTGCTAGGAGCCCTCTACGCTGCGCAATCCGCAGGCCCAGCTTCGCTGATCAGTTGGATACTCGCGGCGATCCTCCTGACTGTCACTTGCACTCGTGCACGCTGAGCTCGGCGCGGCCTACCCGGTCGCCGGTGGCACGGCGAGGTTCCCGTACTTCGCATTCGGAACCCTTGCCGGGTTCACCGCCGGATGGGCTGCCTACCTTCAAGCGGTCACGATTGCGCCAATCGAGGTCGAAGCTGCGATCTCCTACCTGAACTCCACACACTGGGCTCAAAAGAACCTCAACATGCTGAATACGAACGGAACGCTCAACGGTGTCGGACTCCTCATCGCAAGCGCGGCCATGCTGATGTTTACGGTGATCAACTTATTGGGCGCGAAGCTGCTGTCCGACTCGAACACTGCGATGGTGATCTGGAAAGTCGCCGTTCCGGTCCTCGCCGTCATCGTGATCATGTCGCTCAGCTTCCACGGGTCCAACTTCACGGCAGGAGGCGGCTTCGCGCCGTATGGGGCGCACGGCGTGTTCGCGGCGCTTCCCGCCGGTGTTGTGTTCGCCTTGCAGGGTTTCGAGCAAGCTGTTCAGATGGGCGGTGAGGCTCGTGACTCCGAAGAAGGACATCTCGCGCGCCATCATCTCTTCGATGTTCATCGGCGCCGCCGTCTACATCGCCCTGGAGGTCGCCTTCATCGGCGGCATCTCCCCGGCCAACGTTGCGCACAACTGGAACAACCCGATAGGTACTGGTGACTTCGGCCCGTACTACACGCTCGCGCTTGCCGCCGGCGCCGGCTGGTTGGGCACCATCCTGTTGGTCGACGCAGTGGTCTCACCCGGCGGCACGGGTCTGGTCTACTTGGGAACGTCGGCCCGGCTCTCGTACGCGCTGGGCGAGGAGGAGGTGCTGACCGACAAGCTGACCCAAACAAACAAGCGAGGCGTGCCGGTCTGGTCAATCGTTCTCGCCTTCGTCATTGGCGAGATCGTGTTTCTTCCGTTTCCGAGCTGGGCCTCCTTGGTCGGTCTGGTTACTGGGGCTACCGCGATCATGTACGCGTTTGCGCCCGTAGCGCTTGCCGCATTGCAGCAGCGCGACCCGGATCGGCCGCGGCCCTAGCGCGCACCATTTCCGAAGTTCTTGAACCCGTTTGCGTTCGTCTCGGCCAACCTGATCATCTACTGGGGTGGCTTCGATGCGATGTGGCGCCTCCTTGCGGCAATCTTCATCGGTCGGGTGCTTTTCGAAGTTGCTCTTCGGCGTGTCAAAGATGTACGTCGACCCGATATCGACTGGCGAGCTGCATCCTGGATTTGGCCCTGGCTGGTCGGAATCACAATCATCAGCCTGATCGGCCGGTACGGGGGCGGCCACAACGCCCTGCCGAACTGGATCGACCTCGTGATAGTCGTCCTGTTTAGTTTGGCGGTGTTCTATTACGCCGTCAGCCTTGCGATGGACGCGGATCAGGTACGGTCAGCGATCGAGACCGAGGAACGGCAAATTGAGCTTGGAGCGAGGCTGAGCCTGCCGGAGTAAACACTATGCACGTCGGTTCGACGGGTTCTGACTGAGCCGGCGAGCTGCAGCTTCAGACTTCGCGTAGCCGCGTCGCTGTCGCGCGCCGCGCTACAGCTCGGTTCGCGACCGCCCCGACGAGCAGGAACGCCGCCGAGACGGCGGAGATGAACACTGATGCCGTTCCTGCTGGTACGTGCGTATCGATCGGTGGTCCGATTTGCCCACCGACGACCAGCGGTGTGCGCGCTAGCACGAGTTCCGCACAGATTGATCCCGCTATCGATCCAATGATTACGGCTGTGCCGAGTAACGCCGCCATCTCGATTGCGATCGCGCGTCTTAGCAGGCGAGGGGAAACGCCAGCCGTTCCAAACGCGATGAACTCGTAGGAACGCCGGCGCGCGGTTGTTGCGCTATTGAGCACGCTCGCTGCGAGTGCGAGTAGTGACGCGATCAGTGCTGCGAAGCCGTAGAGGGAATCGGCGTAACCAGGACCGGTGCGGGCGAGTTGAGCGTCATAGGTCGCCGCGCGGACGACGCGAATGACCGTGACGCCCTGTCGGGCGAGTCGTGCGGTCATGTCCTGCGGGGCTGCCGCGTTCGCGTACACGACCAGTTGGGTTTGCGGTGACAGCTCTCCTCGGGCGATCCTGAGTAGGAGGCCGAGGTCCACCATCACGCCGGTACGGCCGAGGGTTGGGATATTCACGGCGCGAATCGACCCATCGACGTCGATCGGTGCAAAGTCAAGCCCGAACGTTGCGATGTGATGGATCGTCTCCGGCGTGTAATAACGTGCGGTGTTCTCCGCGACTACGCCCGGCAACGATGACGGGGTGTCGGCCGACACCGCGCTTGGCCACCCCTGTTTGTCGCCATCCGGTGTCGACGTAATGCCAAGGCCCCCATGTGTCGTTCGGAACCGGAGTACACCGAGTCCTGATTGCCGCCATCGAGAGGTCAGATCGAACCCGCGAACTGGACGCCATGATGCTCTCGCGGTCGTGGGCGCTGTTGACGCCTTCACGCTCGCATCAATCTGCGCATCTGCTGGCAATTCATGCCCGCGATGTGGTCGGGCGGTGATCAACAGGCTCGTAACACGACATGGCAACGCGCAGGTGAGCGCGCGAGTGAATTGGTTGACTCCGCGATGTAAGGCGAAAGTCAACTTGCGGTCATATCGATCGACTCCTGTGGTCATGACTACTAGCGAGGCGGTTGCGCGAGCGGGGACTAGCGCTGCGTCGACTTCGAACCGGGCGGCTCGCTGCGTCAACAGAACGGATGGCGCACCACCACCAAGTGTTGACAGAATCCGTCCGAGAGGCTCGGCTGACTGCAGGGAGTCCCAAGCCCCCACTCCTGCGAAGCGACTCGCGTCTATCCCGATGACAGGTGTTGTGCGAGGTGCACGCACTATTGCGGCCGCCATGGTGTGTCCGCGGGGGTCGGCCCGGTCCACTGCGAGTCGGAAGTCGTGGACGTGTGGACCCGGTCTCACGTAGTACGCGACGGCTGCTCCCGTCTCTGCAAGGGCAAGCTGATTGCGATTTTCGCCGGCAGAGGACCATGTTGCGACTGCAACGTATGCCACCGACACAGCGACGCTCACCATGACGACGAACCGGTTGTTGCCAGGACGCCGCACGATCTGTCGAACCGCGATGTACGTTGCGATAAGCTGGGACTCGTTCGTCCACCGAACGACTCGCCGCCCAATTGCAGGTATGGCCCGCAGCACGATCACTGAACCCGCGGCACCGACAAGTACCGGTGCGACTGCGACCACCGGATTCACCGTTCCAGACGGCGATCCGCTTCCCGAGGTGAGCGCGATGATGCCAACCGCGCCCGACATGAGCGCAGCGACGTCGAAAACGATCATTCTGGTAGAACGAAATGGCGGCGAATCCGTGTCGGTCAACAGGGCGGAGACTGGCACGGAAAGGGCGCGCTGCGCCGCCACGATCGCCGCGAGCGCCGTCGCCACGGTTGCGAAGGCAATGGCCGCTAACGCAGTTGCCGGGAACTCGACCGGCGTGCCCACTCCGAAAATACGTCTCGCGTTCGCCTCGATAACGACCCATGACAACGCTGCGGCAATGGGCGAGGCGGACAGCACCAATGCCGCCGGCTGAATGAAGAGTTGCATGAGCAAGCTACCGGTCGTTCGGCCTCGAAGCTTAGCCAGGGCCAACTCGCGTGCGCTTGCACGCGCGGTCACGGCCACAGTCGCGTACAGCAAGGTGACCGCGAGCAGCAGAAGCTCGCTACTAGGCACGACGACAAGCGCACGTGCATCGGATGTCTCCGCGAAGATTGAACCAATGATGGCAGGCAAATCACTGCGTGCGAGTGGAACTGACGTTTGCGATGGCGCGATCATTCTGGCTGCGTAGGACTGCAGCCTCGTGATCTTGGTACGAAGCGATTCGAGATTGTCAAGCCCGACGGTCTTGACTCGCAGATCGAGATTGGCTGAAACGAATTGCTCGACATCGCGCTCGTGTCGGTCGAGGAAGTCATGGGTTACGAAGAACGCGTCGATCCTTGGCGTGCCGAATCCACGACTGTCGGTCAAGAGATACGGCCAAGGTGACCAGAAGTCGCCGTGAGGCTGGATTGGGACGACGATGCCGACAACACGCACTTGAAGCGGCGTGCTATTGCCATTGGGAATCGGGTCGAGCACCTGACCGACGCCAATGTGTTCCAGGCGGGCTATGCGCGCAGTCACGATCGTCCGCGCGCCGTCGGATGACTTCAAGCATCGACCGGCCACGATCGTTACGTGGGCACAGACGTCGTCGAGAGCCGCAAAGTCCGAGTCGTTGCCGTTCCACGCTATCGCGGCATTCTCTGAAAAAACCGGTCTATCGAACATGTTGGTTTCGTAGCCCCGTGCGGCGAGCGTGCGAGTCGCCATGTGCCAGTTAACGTTCGTCATTCCAATCGTGCTGTCCTGAACGATGCGTAACTCAAGTCGGCGCTGTGAGGCATCCACAAGTCGATGCGCGAGCAATGCGTTGTCCACGGCTCTGAGATAGATCGGACCAAAGGCAGCGGCACCGGTACCGACCAGCGCCAACGCGAACACAGCTAGCGACGCCGGAAGCCTCCATCGGATTGCTCTAAATGCAAGACCGAGCGACAAGATCATGCTAGCGATGACCCGGCGCACACTCCGGTGTAGGTCGACGACACTCTGGCGGTATTACCGTGAGAGTCGCAGCCGGTTGTAGGATGACTCTGCCATCTGCGGCGATAGACGCGTACAGACGTACTGTGGCATCGGAACTTGAACATCGCTGCATACGCAGCTCTGCTTCGGAATACTCGCTTATCGATGGTGGTTCCTCCGCTCGTTCGAAGGGGGCGTGACGACCGGCGTCGCTCGCGCACTTGCAATATGGATTTGATCACCCGCGAAACGCCGAACTAGCGGAATGATCCTTCCGGCCCGGGGCCATCGCGCCATAGCCAGCCAACAGCAAATTGGCCGCTTAACGGCTCCGCCCGAAGTGCGCTTGTAGGTAGCGCTCCTGCAACCTGCGTACAGCGGGCTCCCGCAACTTGACGTTCCGCTTCGTGTGTAACTGGCCGGCTGATGGCGCGGGTGGCCACGCTTGCGAAGGCCGTCGGGTGATGCCAGTGAGACCAGATCAATGGTTCTCGTTGTAGGACAGGCCGCGCGGCGGTACTCGACCGTCGGACTGCTCACGACGCTATGTGCTCAAGGGCGCCGTGTCGAAGACCGAGTCAATGTAGGCAGCGACAACGATCAGCAACCTACTCATCGAGGCCGGAATGTCGTCGGTATGGGGCGGTGCCTCATGACCGCAGCCGCACGAGGCCGGAGTCGCCGCAACGGTCACCACGGGGAGACGATCAGCTCGAGGCTGCCGTGGCAGTATCGCAGCATGCGAGCGTGCGGACCTGACGCGCACAACCAAACCGCACGGGACTGGCCCTAGGGGTGCGTTGGGCGTCCCTGACGATTCAACGTGCCTCGCCGGAGCCGCTGGCAGCAACCGAGCACGATCGCTACACCGCCGTCCTGTTGGACGTCCCTGGCACCGGCGCGCACCTGGAACTCGTCGAGACGGAGCATGCGGCACCACCACCGCCCCACCCAGAGTCGCTGATGGTGCCGCTTCGAGTAGTCGCGGTCGGTCGGGGCACGACCTAACACCTCGCTGCCGAATCAATCAATGACAAAGGCGGATGATGCCATAAGACCTTAGCGGGCAGACCTCGAACCTTGGCGACGACGCCACCGGCGTGCCCCGTGTAAACGCTTTGATCTGCGGCGTGAGAGTCGCGTGTCGCCCAGAAGAACAGCCGAGCGCCTGCAAAGTCGCCGCGCTGGCAACGAGTCATTACGACGTCGGTGCTGTCGTCGTCACCTGCACCTGTCAGACACCGGACTTCCGGCGCACCAGTCGTCGCGTTGTGCCCGTGGACGATGACCTCGGTCGGCAACCCGATCGTGTCGGCGCATGCGGGGTATATGCCTGATCGCATTTGCCTTACCACCGGCATTAACGATGGTGCAACCGGTCGTTGGCTCGGCGTGCCGGTACTAGTGGTCGTCGGTGGTTTGGCGTGCGTCACGGTGTGCGTGCAGCTTGCCAGAACGGCCGCCGCGGCAAGTATCGCGGCAGCGCAATGAGAAATGGGCAGCCGCGTGCTTATGCTGTGCGCGCGCTCGCAGGGAGCGACCGGCGACTGCGCCCGACGCGAGCAAGCCACTCCGACCACAGGTACGGTTAGCGACGCTGCGGTGGCATCGGGTGCACTGCGAGATGTCATCCGTCGTCCACGATGGTGGCGATGATGTTGCCGGTCAGCGATTCGGTGTCTGCGAGTCATGGGCGGCAGTCGGACTCGTGCCCCCGGCAGTACGTTGCTCCATAGCAAACCTCCAGCTGGCGGACGACGAGAAAGTCGGACGTAATCGCCAGCTTTCGTTGTCCGGGTTCATTCGCCGAAGACAACACCCGGTTCAGGTGCTGCGATTACGACACTGTGCGATCAGCCGAACGTTCGCCAGCTCCACTTCGAGCCGTATTGGCATGGCTGTAGCGACCCCGCCGGCATTGGATCGGTCTCGGGTCGTGGTTCGCTTGACACTCTGAGACCCGCCCGAAGACCCGGATCGGCGATCCCATGCCGCGATCGGCCGCACTGCGACGCCCAATCCTTAACGACGCGTATCGGCCGGCAGTCGCGGAGGCGCGGTTCACGGCCAATTGTCTAGTTCAATCAGCGCCAGATCAAGGCGTTTCAGAACAGCGCGGCAGGGTCGGCGACGACAACGGCCTCCGCTTCGCGGAACGGTTCGTTGAGGTGTGCGGTCTCGACGTAGGTCATGAAAAGTCGCGACACCGGCACGCAGTTTCTGTATAAAGCGGCACCCGTCTGATCCGACCGTTCGGAAGCGAAGTGCTCCTGTGCTACTCGACGCGAGAATGTTGCTGACACGAGTGGCCAAGAGGTCTTTCGTAAGCCGCTACCGGCGACTGTGAGGCCGCGCCACAACTGAACGGTCCCGAACCCGTAGTGCTCGAACATGGCTCCCACGAATCCGATTCTATGAACGATGTGACGTCGCCGATGCCAGGATGTGCCTGGGCCAAGAAGGGTCGTTCGATCGCGTAAGGGCGCGGCGTCATAGCGTCCTAGACCGATCCGTGCCATGACGATCATGTGCGCTTTAACCGACTCGTGTGCATGCGGGTTAGATGCCCATTTTCGCGCGATCTCCGTTTCGATCCGCTCACACCCGACGGTCGTCATGAAGCGCGTCATCAATTCCTGTAGGCGCGCATTACCTCGTCGCGACTGGATAGCAAGAGAGTCGGGCTTTCGCGCGCTGGCGAGGAAGGCTCGTGCGCTGTCCCTCGCAGTCTTGATCGCAAACTCGGTGTTTCTCGATACGCGGGCCGACGGCTTACGCACGGCGACGTGCACTGGGTACGTGCGGTCAACCCGTGTTAACTCCCCGGATCGCTTTGGGCTCAACAGCTTGTGGGAATGCGGCTTGAAATCGAGCGCAGCGACCTCGCGCACCGGGAGATGCCACACGGCGCCGCGATCCTCGAATGCATCGACGCGCACGGAGAACATAGCGATTTGAGTCTGCACAGCCATGACAGTTACCGGTGTCCGCCGTGCATCGCGGAGCCTCGCGCTATTGCCTGGAACAAGGTGTGCGACACGACCGGGCTCGACGTCGATGTCGCTCAGATTGGCTGTCGGTGAGGACGCGTAGATACCGTTCATGACCGTGCCTCTGTCGCTCGGGTGACTCGTGCACTATATATATTCGGGTTTCTAAGGGGGATCGGCGATCGTCCCGCGGCAACACCCATTGTTGTAGGCGAGGATCTGCGGCTTATCGCGGGGCGGCTGATTGAGACTTGACTTGCGGCCCGCGGCGTCGCGTAAACAACAACGTTCATGTCCGGCCGGTTGCCAGACGTGTCAGGGGCGCAGGGCGGTTGCACTTGCTGGCCGAGGGGTCGGTACCGCGCGCACCGACTCGTAGGCCCGCCATGCACGCGACAATCGAGCGACACCTTCGCGCAGGACTTGGACCGGCTTGCCGAACGCGATCCGCATGCTGTCCAAATGCGCGCCGTCCGCGCACATGGCGCTACCGGGCGTGAAGTCGACGCCGAAACGGACGGCGTGCTGGTTGAACGCGTCAGCGTCTCCGTGAGGCAACTGCACCCATAACGCCAAACCGCCTTCGGGCTTGGTCCACTGCCACGATGGAATCGCGTGGGCAAGCTCTGTCTGCATCACCTCGGCCTGAGCATGAAGCGTCGCGCGCCTTGCTGAGCTGACTTCATCGAGGCGATCGAGGAACGTACAGGCCGTGATCTGGGGCTGAACAGCGGTTCCGAAATCAGCTGCCGCTTTGAGCCGGGCGATCCGGTCGATAATCTCGGCAGGCCCGCGCATCCATCCTGTCCGTAGACCGCCCCACCCGACCTTGCTCAGCGATCCCAGTGTGATCACGCGTCCGCTACGGCTGTATGCGGCAATCGGCGGGATGCAGCGGCCGTCGAACACGGTGTCGGCGAGAATGTTGTCCTCGACGAGAAAAACTTCATGCTTGTCGACGGCCGCGGCAATCTCACGGCGGCGCTGTTCGACGGTCACCGTGCCGAGCGGGTTATGACAGGCCGGCATGAGATACACGAGTCGCGGAGCGTTCGCGCTGATCGCGGCGACTAAATTGGAGACGCTGGGCCAGTCCGTCGCCGGTGGAACCGCAACCAAGCGCGCTCCTGCTCGACTGAACGCGTCGACTGCGCCGGGATATGTGGGGCTTTCGACGATGACCGCGTCGCCAGGCTTGATCACCAGTTGCGCGATGAGGTTGATCGCCTGTTGAGCGCCGCTGGTTATCGCGACTTGGTCAACACTGGTGTCGGCTCCGCGCTCGCCATAATAGGTGGTGATTCGATGACGCAACGCCGGCAGGCCGAGGAGCAAGTAACCGTGCCCTCCGCCGAGTCGTTCAAGAGCGTCGCGCGGTGGCCCGTTGAAAAGATCATCGGGGAGGTCATCGAGTGTGGAGACTGCCGAAATGGTCAAGTCGACGGTGGCTTGGGTGTCTTCGAGCAGTCGTGCGAACAGCTGACGTGAGCGAACGTCGATGTCATTCAGACGGTTGATTGGCCTGCCTGCATCGATCCGTATCCAAGTGCCGCTGCCTTGCCTGCTGTCAGCAATCCCAATCTCGCGAAGACGCTCGTAAGCGGCCATCACGGTGCCCCTGCTCACCGTCAAACTTTGACCCAGGGGGCGCTCGGCCGGGAGGCGAGACCCAGGCGCTATGTCCCCGCGCTCGACGGCAGCGGTGATTGCCTTCGCGAGTCGGACGTACAGCGGTCCAGTGCCGAGTGACCATGCACCCAAATGAGCGAGCATGGTCGTTCGATCAATACTGCGGATTGGCTCAGCCAAGGTGTCCCCCTAGGCCCAGTGTCCGCACCACTCAGGCCGTTCTGGAGGACCAATCGTCCGAAATTGGCTGCTCTGACTCTCAAGCGTGTGCGAGCGCGGAAGCAATCGCGCCCACCGTGCGCTCGACGTCATGATCGTCAGTCCGCCACCCTGACACCGAAATCCTCAACACCGGTCGAGCCCGCCAGACGGACGGCGTGACGAACGCGACCCCGCTCGCACGGACCGCAGTAGCGACCTTTGCTGGATCGTGTTCGTCGAACTCTGCAAGAACCTGATTCAGTACGACGTCGTTGACGATGCGAACGCCCGGCAACTCGGCAAGCTTGGTTGCGAACAGCCGCGCCATCGCGCACGTCCGATCAACAAGCTCAGCGATGCCGGAACGGCCGAGATGACGCAGCACGGCGTAGAACGCGAAGCCGCGTGCACGGCGCGACATCTCCGGAACCTTCGACAGCGGGTCGACCAGGCTGGCGTCGAAGGTCAGGTAATCCGCGTTGGTTCCCATAGCACCGAGCAGCGCGGAGGAGTCGCGAACGATAACAGCCGCGTTGTCGTAGGGCGCGTTGAGCCACTTGTGCGCATCGAGAGCCCAGGAATCTGCCATCTCGCAGCCCGCAGTCAAGTGCCGAGTCGTATCGCTTGCGGCTGCCCACAGTCCGAACGCGCCGTCGATGTGGGTCCACGCACCGGCGTCGCGCGCCATCGGAATCAGTTCCTCGAATGGGTCGAAGGAGCCCGTGTTCACGTTTCCCGCCGACAGACAGACCAGTAGCGGCCGATCGGCTGCTTGGACCAGCGCTTGCCTGAACGCATCGGGATTGACGCGTCCTTGATCATCGCAGTCGACGGCGCATAATGCAGTCGGTACCCAGTCCGAGGTAACGCAGTGCAGTGTCGATCGTGACGTGACGGTCTGTTCCTGCGATGACGGTCAGGGGCGGCGCGCCGCCGAGCCCCTGCCGTTCGACGTTCCAACCATACCGGACTAGTTGCGCGTGACGCCCTGCCGCAAGCCCGACGAAACTTGCCATCTGTGTACCGGTGACAAGACCTGCCATGCTTTGGGCCGGCAGGCCGAGCAGCCGTGTAACCCATCCACCGACGATGATGTCGGCAGCGTTCGCTGCAGGCGAGGCGGGCGCGGGCCCGGAGAGCTGATCCCACGCACTGGTCAGCCAGTCTGCAGCGACACCAACCGGGTAGGTGCCTCCTGTTACCCACCCAAAGAAGCGTCCGCCTGCGTTAGCGACCAGTCCGGGCTCGAACAACGCCGACAGCTCGCGAATGACTGTCTCGGCGGGATCGCCTGAGTCCGGCAACTCCGCTGACGCTGCATCTACGATTTCGCCCGGACTCTTTGCGGCATCAACCGGACGTGAGTCGAGGTCTTTCAAATACCGGACGGCAAGGTCGTGCGCGGAGTCGAAGACGGCCCAGTCGTCACTTTCGATCATCACCGCACCGTATGGCGAAGTCCACGGTTCGTGGCGATCCAACTGCATCCGATGTGGCCGCAGTGGCTCGGACGAGCCAAGCGACATCCGATGGTCCGCCCGCGACAACCCATGTGTCCGCGCAGTGTCAGTGTCAGTGGTGACGAAGTCTCGGCTTCTATTGACAGGAACAGAATCGCGCCAATCGATACGCCGGTGGTGCTGTTGTCGTGCCAGCTCGGATCGGCACCGTTCGTTGCGTCGGTATTGACGTGCGGCGCGACCAGCCATACCCGAATGAGCAGCGAGGTTCGAAGGTGCGGATCAGACACACGGCGTACTGGTGGCCACCAGACGACTGGTCTGCAGCGCGCTACGCGCTGCGTACCGGCACGGGCGACCAAACGTATCGAAAGACAGGCGTGCGCGTACCGGTCTCGGTGCGCCTAGGCATCGCCGTCCACCATGTGGTGACTTCATTCAAGATGCGACGCTGAGCGGTGGACGCAGCGGCTCGCACTGCGAACGCGACTAACGGTGCCAGCTTGACACTCGCGGGTCCGAACACACCCGATGCCAAGCGCGGACATCACGGTGCATGCGACAGGTCATCGTGAACGCGGCTCTGGTGCTCGCGTCGGCATCAGCAGTCAGTTACGGCACAGGTGACTTTCTCGGCGGCGAGGTTCACGCCGCACAACCCAACTCAAATGTCACTGCTCGTGCAGACCACCGGAGTTCTCGGAGCGGGTCTCGCCGTGCTCCTCTTCGCCCACCAAGGGCCATCGGGTCACGCGGTCGCGTGGGGTTCGCTCAGCGGCATCGGGGGAGCGTTAGGAAACGTCGCCCTCTACCGTGGACTCGTGGCCGGGGTACGGCGTTCTGGCCGGCGCAGGTTTTGGACTGCTGTTCGTTGCGTTGGATAAGGCAGGTACGGCTGACGCCACGTGGCCATTGCTACCAGGGCAACTGGTCGCCCTGACCGTTGTGGCTGTTGTCGCGTCCCGGTCCCGTACCAAAGCCAACTCACCGATCGGTAGTCGTCGATCATGGGCGCGAGCGACCCCGTGGGCTGCGCGTCCGGTGTTTGCGGTTGTCGACGCAACGTCTTGTTCTTCGTCGCCGCCGGACTCGGTCGACTCACCGAAGTGGCTGTTGTCGCTGCGATGTATCCCGTTATAACGGTGGCAATCGCGGCCGTGGTTCTGCACGAAAGGACCACGTGGTTGCAGAATGTTGGAATTCTCGCGGCAGCGACATCGGTTGCACTCACCACGAGCGGGTAGCTCGTGCTGGTCCTGTCCCGGCCCGTGCGAGAGCGGCGATCGACCTCCGTCTGCAATGTGTGCGCCGACCGAGGCGACCATTCAGCTGGCAGACGAGATCCGAGAACGCTGGGAGATACAACCATTTAGACGTGTAGTTTCAGGTCGGCGACCGTTACAGCATGTCCTCCGAGACCGATCCGTTCTTCATCCACCTCCACGTGCAGATCGCCACCACGCGACGAAACCTGACGTGCGCGGAGTCTGTGTATTCCGAGGATCGCGGCCCAGTACCACCCAACGGTGCAGTGAGCCGATCCGGTAACCGGGTCCTCATCCACGCCGCAGGCCGGAGCGAAGTAGCGAGTCAGAATGTCTACATCCGATAAGTCGCTGGACGCCGTAATGATTACGCCCCCGCAAGGCAGGTCGGCAACCCGCCCAAAGTCCGGGGCGAGACGTCGGAGGGAATCTGCATCGGTAACAATCAGCCCGTTGGAGTGGATGTCGTGAACACCCTCAGTTCGGCCGACCCATGACAGCTCACCGCGACCGAATGCCTCGCGCCAACCATCGGGCTGGTGAGTGTCGACGATCGGTACCACCGGGAAATCGAGCCAGATCAAATCATCGACCGGAGAACGGGTCGCGGTGAGAACACCACTTCGCGTGTGGAATGACAGCGATTGACCTCCTTCGTCTCGTTGATCCCACAGCCAGTGTGCGGCGGCTAAGGTGGCGTGTCCGCACAACTCCACTTCGACTGCCGGCGTAAACCACCGCAATCCGTACGAGCCGGATTCGTTGCGCGGCTCAAGGAATGCTGTCTCAGAAGCACCGAGTTCTGCTGCCACTTCCTGCATCCACGATGGCCGGCGAGCGTGGCCGTCGAGCAAGACGACGCCAGCTGGGTTCCCTTTGAACGGCTCTTGGGTGAAGGCATCAATTAGGGCAGCGTTAAGCACGATTCTCCTGTGTTCGCAGTCATAGCCGAGCGTCTCGGCACGACTAGGTCCGGACAAGGGCCGCACGGCAGCCCAATGGCAGCCGTTGCCCAGCGACTCGTGTTCGTGACGTCGATCGGTCTTTAGAGTGGCGAGCTGCAAGCAGTGCAAACTCGCACACCGCTCCCTGCAGGCCGACCCTGTCGAATCCGGAGACTTGCCCAATACGCCGGCCGAGAACGAGTCGACTACGAGAATCGAGGAACCCAGTAGCTGTGCCTGGGACGTGTCAGGAATCCATCCAGCGCGCTCTATTCAACTTCGACCGGGGGCGGTAGATATATTGCCCATTCGCGTCGCACTTCGAGACCAAGGCTGACATACAGGCCGATCGCGGCGCGGTTTGCGGCAGACACGCCGAGACCGATCGACGTAACGCCGCTGTCGATAAGCAGGCGGAAGACCTGAAGCAAGAGATTGCGGGCGATTCCTCGTCTTCGTTCTTCGGGAACCACCGCGAGTTGTGTGATCCAGCCTGTGCCGTCGTCGAAGACGCGCGACAGCGCAGCGCCGACCATGCGGTCGGAATGCCATGCAACCAGCGGCTCCGTGGCACCCGCGGGTTGCAGGAAAAGACGTTGCCATTCATCGAGTCCGCGGTCGTGATGCCCCGGCATCTCAGGCCAGTGTGCATCGCGGTAAATCAAACGATGCAGAGCCGAATGATCGGCCTCCGCGCCCGCGACCGCGCTGTAACCCCGCTGCCATGACGGCAAACCAACAACCCAGTCTGGCGTGACCGGCCTGAGTAGATCGAAAGTCAAGTTGGAAAGACGCCATCCCTGGCGCGCGGCAACTCGTCGCAACTGTTCGTCGCAAGCCGATGCACGAACTTCAGGCGCAAAACTCGCTGTAAGCCAGTGCACGAGGAGTCGATAAATTGCCTCCATATCGCTGCCTGGATGGGCGACGACATGCGAACCAGTACGCCAATACGCCGCGTAGCCGACGATGTCGTCACCTCTAAGCACGACTTGGGTGTTTTCGGCTCGTAAGTAGGTATCGCGGACTTCCGACTCGCTATCTTCCGGCGCTCCTACGCACCAGATGTCGTACGTGCGTTGTAGCCCGTAAATGCCGATTACGTCGGAGCTACGCGCGACTCTCGTATGCACTGCGGAGCGTCCCTCACATTATGACCATGCTTCTGTTTTCATTTGAACTGTATCGAAATCGTCCCGGGATGCTTACGATCTGTCGACTGCACCGCGACAAACCCTCGATACCTACCCAGCGCCGGTGCGGACAGTTGGCGGGCCGCGGCTCGATCCGCCGATATCGCGAGAGCACGTAGATCTTCAGCGCACCATGACAGCGCTGCGGTGTTTTCCGGCGATTTTAGTTGTACGACTTGGCGCCAGCTTCGAGTCCTTCAACGGCGCGTCGAGCTGCTCGATCTCAAGGATTGCCAGCAACGGCGGCGACCGCCGCGCCACCGGTACTGCTCGCGTCGACTCGACGCGACAGGGCGGGTGCTGCCGCCCCGGCCGCGACAAAAGCTGCGCCGAGCCCTATCCAGCCAACGAGGCCGCCCTTGATACATACGAACGTAAGCAGCGCTGGCCCGAGGGCACGCGCCATACCCATGCCAAGCGACCACACCGCCTGATACTCCGAAACGCTGTGCGTCGGCGCCAATCCATAGGACAAGCCGAACGAACCGCTAGCGTGCAGCAGCTCACCGATGGAATGCACGGCCATCGCGGCGACCAGTGTAACGACCGCAACGCCGGGTGAAACCTGACCAGAAATACCGAAGATAACCGTGGCAACCGCCAGCGTCCATGCGCCTCGTCGGAACGACCGTGCCGCCCCCGGCACTCGATCGGCGCCTTTGGAAAAACGGACCTGCAGGAAGACAACGACTCCGGTGTTCAGCATGAGAAGTGGGCTGCTCAGCCAACGAGGTGCACTGGTGTGAAGCACGACCCATAGGGGTAGTAGATAGCCCGACACGATGAATTGCAGATCCAGCAACCCATCAACAGCAGCAACTGCCACGTATCGGCCGTCGCGGATAGCGCCGAAACGAGTCGAAGCGGGCGGCGGTGGCACAGCGGGGACCGCGCTGGTCGCGCGAAGCAATAGTCCCGCTAGCGCGAAGGTTGCGGCGTCACACACCATGATCGTCACGTATGCGGGGCGAGTGTTGACAGCCACCGCGAGGCCGGCTATCGCGGCGCCCGCGCTGATGCCGACATTCATTACGGCGTGGAGTCGAGCACGGAAGCGGACAGCGTCCGCACCGCCCTTAGTGCGGACAATGCCGCTCCGGATGGCTTGAGCGCCCTGGTTCGCGCAGGCAGCAATCGTGGCCCCGACCACGAAGGGCGGGAACGATGCAGCGAAGACGAGCAGAACGAACGCTGCAGCCTGCGTGAGGGTGAGCGCTAGATAGGCACCCCGGGGTCCGCGTCGATCTGCAACCCGCGCGAGCCAGAGCCCCGCGGGCAGCCCTACGAGCCCCGCTACTGTCAAACCCAGACCAACCTCGGTGACGGGAAGGTGCTGCGCCCGAACGAAGAAGAGGCCACCGGCGACCATCCATAGGCCGTCGCCGAAAGTGTCGACGAACGCGGAAGCAGTGATCAGCCTCAGATCTCGATTCCGCACCCGGTCTCCTTAGCTTGGTCCGCGACCTGGACCCGGGCAAGACTCCGTGTACGGGCGACGAATCGACAGAGCCGCCGCCCAACCGATTGGCGGTTCTAAGGGACGGCGAAGCTCAATCGGTTGTCGTCGACAGCGACGACACCTCCGCGATGACCCCCGCGGTGGTCAAAGTCAGCACGCCTATCCCTGCCAACTCGGCCTCTGAAACCGACGTCCAACCCGAAATAGCGTCCGCTACGGCGACGGCGCGATAGTCTCGTTCGCTCGCTCCAAACAGCGTTCCACGGGGGCAGTTCGGAAAGTTGCACCCGGCAACGACCACTGTGTCGACGTCTCGATCGCGAAGCCACCGGTCGAGACTCGTACCGAAGAATGCGTTCCACCGCGGCTTGTACATGACGTATTCGTTCGGTCCGATTTGTTGGAAGCGGCCGGCGAGCAAGGAGTCCGTATCCAGAAGGGCATCTTGATCGTTCGTGAGCTGTGGTGGCAGGTGTACACCGTCAGTTCCTGGCCGAACTACTGACGCGCCAGCGCGGATCATCGACCGCCGCGACATGTCAGCGTTACTGCCGTCTGCCAAATAGATGCGGACGACGTGGACGATCGGCCGATGCGCACCTCGGAAGGCCTCTACGAGCCGGGCAAGAACTGGAAGCACTTCCGTCGTGCCCGCAACTCCGTGAGGTGCGTCCGAAAGGTAGTCGCGTTGCACGTCGATGGTCATCAACACAGTGCGGGGCCAATGCGGCTCAGTCTCATCGACCACGCTTCGGTTGTAGCATCGTTCAAAGCCGTGCAGCACCGCATGATCGCGGTCAACGCCAGATGCAGCCAATGATCGTCCAATTGGCAGCCGCGCAACCTCGTGATCTCGGCAGTCTTAAAGCACTAAACGCGGTGAGGAGACCTGTGGACACGACTCACCCCAGCGCCGGGGTGTTGCTGACGATCGGCCGATGGGCTGCGTTCACTAGCGATCCGGATGGTGGTAATCCAGCCGGAGTGGTGCTCGACGCGTCACCGGTGGCTCACGAGACCGAGGCGATGCGCGCTATCGCCGCTGACGTCGGGTACTCCGAAACAGCCTTCGTCACCGACGGGCCAGTTCGGGACCACAGGCGAGCTTATGCAGTTCGGTACTTCGCCCCACAGGCAGAAGTTCCGTTCTGTGGACACGCCACGATCGCTCTCGCAGTCGCAGTAGGCCGGGTCATCGGTCCAGGACCGCTTCATTTCACCACAGCTGCGGGCACGGTCCGCGTCGATGTCGATCATGGTTCCGACGGGTGGCAAGCCACGCTCCAGAGTCCAGAACCCTCGCATGAACCGATGTCGCCCGAACTCCTCGGCGCGTTGCTCGCTACCTTCGGGTGGACCCGGCAGGTTTTAGACCCACGCACTCCACCCGCTGTCGCTTACGCAGGTGCTCGACACGCGGTCTTGCCGCTGCGCAATAGAACTGCACTCGCGGATATGTCTTACGATTATGACGCACTCCGCAGCCTGTCACTGGAACAAGGTTGGGTCACTATCCACCTTGCAGTTGCCGAATCACCGACGGTTCACCACGTCCGAGCTCCATTCCCATTCGGTGGCGTCGTAGAGGATCCGGCTACAGGCGCAGGCGCGGCCGCCTACGCGGCATACCTCCGCGACATCGGTCGCATACCAATCCCGACGGCCCTCACCATCCATCAGGGCGTCGATATGGGTCGTCCGAGCCTGCTGTTGGTCGACGTCGGCATGGACGGACCGATACGCGTAACAGGGCAGGCTGTGCCAATCGGGCTGGAGCCGTGAGCCGCGTCAGACCTTGCGACGCCCGGTCGTCGCTCACATACGTGGCGTGATCGCGATGACCATTACCCCGCTTACCCGAGATGTCCGGCCGACAGAACCACGCTCTGTGGTGATCAACTTCCTAACGCAGGTCAGATCTGGAAGACGACTGGACCGTGCCGACTCCTACATGGCGCCAGTCGTCATCGCTCACCAGCTGACTTCCGAAGCCGAAGACTCGATCGCTCGCACGCCAGAAAACTATGTCAATCACGTTCGCGAGGTCCTCGACATGTGGGGGCCTTTCACGATCACCATCGACGAGGTGCTCGCGGATGGTGCGCGCGTGTACGCACGGTGGACTCAAGAAGGCCGCGATCGCAAGATCGATCCCAGCCGACACATACGTCAAATCACGAGCGCCGTGTTCCGAGTTTGCGACGGCCTCATCGTCGAGTACTGGATTCAGATCGACCGTATGGGCGTCGAAGTGCAGCGCCAGTCTTGATGCTCAAGCTCCTCCTACACTGCACTTTCGAAGGCGGGAAACATGCCTGAGCGCCCACCGAACGGACTGCCACGCTACCGCGTCCTTACTGGGCCCGACGACGAGGCGTTCTGTCGTCGAGTGTCGGAGGCGCTCGACCTCGGGTTCGAACTCCATCACGGCCCGGCTCTCGCATTCAACGGAGAGTCAGTCATTGTTGCGCAGGCACTCGTTTGGCCGTCCGAGTCACGCCACACCTGAACCGCCCCAGCACCAGCGATCGCGAAGACAACGCAGGCACGCACGAGTCCGAATCTGCCTCAGTCTGATCGGCGCACGTGCTGCGTGGCGCATCTTGACGCGCCTCCACGCGCCTCGACAGTGGCGTCGTCGAATAGCATCCCCGTTCGCCGCGCACGTACGAGCGGAACGAGTTGTGCCAGCGTTTCCCGAACTAGAATATGAAGGACTCACACCGGCCGAATCGTTAGGCTGTCGAGTTCACGTCATGGCCTGAACGCAGTGCGCGCTGTCGCCCAGCCGTCGCGGGCAGCAGGCCAGAAAGGTGCCGAACCACTCTGGAAGTCCCGCGCTGCCTCGGCGACCGCGTTCAACGCAACGTATGCGAGCGCGCCACCAATCGAAATTCGGCTCACACCCACCTCTGTCAATTCCGCGATAGACGGCCCCCCCGGCAAAAGCAACGAGTTGACCGGGGCGGTGCACGCGGCAACTACCTCCCCGATCGCGGCGAGATCAACCATCCCAGGCGCGTAGAGAACATCTGCGCCTGCCGCTTCGTAAGCCTTCAACCGACCGATCGTGTCGTCGAGATCAGGGTTTCCATGCAGATAGTTCTCTGCGCGCGCAGTGAGAATCAACTCCTCGGGCCCGGAGCGGGCTGCCTCCGCGGCAGCCGCTATTCGATCGGACGCAAACGATCGCTCGTAGATGGGACGATCTTGCCGCCGGCTGTAGTCCTCGATCGAACATCCCGCAAGGCCTGCGCGAAGCGCAGCAGCGATCGTGTCCCGCATGTCCACCGGCAAGTCGCTGAATCCATTCTCGAGGTCTGCCGTTACCGGAAGATGGATGGCCGCAGCGATGGCCGCGGCGTGCCCGACTGCCTCGTCCCTGGTTACGGCTCCGTCAAGCCGTCCGAGCGTCGTAGCGAAGCCGCCACTTGTTGTTGCCAACGCAGCGAACCCCATCGATGCGAGCAGACGCGCCGAACCAATGTCGTACGGATTCGGCAGAAGTAGCGGTCTCCCGGGAAGGTGGAGGCTGCGGAAAGCATCTACTACATCAGACGTCGCCATCCGCTCACCTCAGTCATTCCAAGCCGCGACGCAGGACCGAACTAGTCCAAGACTGAGACAGAAACTCGAACATCTAACGACGCCGTCGGTCTCCTCGATGCCCACGGCTGCCCGCTATCCGCCCGAGCTGCGCAGGACGTCGAGACCTGGCTTCGACAGGTGCACTACCTCGTATCGGTCGCCTGCGTCGACTTCGATTCGAGTTCGAGCGGTCCAGAGCACGAAGGTGACAATCTCCCACTCGGTGGGATCGACCGCTACCGTGACCGAATGAATGGTGTCTTGTTCGGCGATGAGGTTAGCCCACGTCAGAGCGTCGGCGACGGCCTCTGTCGGATCTACATGTGGGTCGATGCGCTTGTAACGGCGTGAAGCAGCGACGGGGACAGCGTCGATACCGGTGCCGCTGAGAAAAGCAGTACCTGCCCAGTGTCGAACGGTGGGCCGCCCAAACGAGGTCACGATTCCTTCGAATCCGCCACCCGACCAAAGGAAGCGTCCCATCGCCGTCGTGTCCGTCCAGAGATAGAACGGTGCGTAGGCGTTGATCGGCGAACCGTCGGTGTCTGCTTCTCGCATGAGATATGCCTTCAGTCCGAGGCCGGCGAAGTTGTCGAGGGCAGCGCCGCGGATTGCGACGCGTTCCCGAATAATTCGCATGTCGTAGTCGGCGGGCAGAGTGATCTCGTATTGCATCGCGTACACGGGGTCGAACGCTCCTTCGTCTAGGTCATGGGAAGATAGCCCTCTGACGAGCAATGCCGCTGCGACCAATAGACATCAGTGTGGCCGCGCTGTAAGCGAAGTCGTTCAGGCGGTGGTGGATGAGACGTCCGCGTTGAGCTGTTCAATGTCGCAACCTGCGAGCTCGCACCGCACCTATACGAGCGCCACTGCTCGTCCACATATGGTTCTCTTCTGCATCATTGGCGACGTCGACACAAATGGCACTAGGACGATCAGCTGCCGTTCGCCCGATGACAGCGATGCAAGCGATGCATAGCAAGAGCTGAACCTGTCGTTGCCCGGGCGTGTCAGTCCCGCGTTCGGCAGTGCTGACACTGTACAAATCCTGGTCCTGCTGATCAAATCCTGCCAGTAAGTGACCCATTGGAGCGATACCGCCGCCGTCCCGACATCTAGCGTCTGCGGCGGAGGCCCACCAAGTGACCATTCCCGCGACCCGCACGCAATGGGTCGACGCGGTCAACTTCCGCGTCGTCGAATTCGCGCTGACATGAAGCGGCGCCGGTGTGTTTCCCTCGGATCATCGGCTGTCTATGTGCTCGCCGGATGTGCGCTCGTCTGGAGCGACGACCTTCCTGTGAACGTCCCGCAGAACTCTGCAGACGTTGTGGGAGGGCGATCCGAGATTTTCGGAAATGGGCGCATACTCCTCGTCCAGCCCGCCGCGGGGGCTCTCGTGAGCGCGCCCTGCTCGACCATCATCCGGGCGGCTCCGGCGAACCACTACTCATGGGGACAGGACTGTGACGGCTGGAAACTTATCGACTTGCCCGGGCTTTCTCTTCGCGAGGAGCGTATGGGCGCAAGATCGAAGCGGATACCGCACGTTCATCGCGAAGCGACCCAACTGTTCTTTATGCTGGAGGGCAGCTGCACCATGGCAACCTCGCGCGAAACGCGCAGCATCGAGGTGATGCGCGGTCTGTTGTCGAGCCTGGGACGTCTCATCAGATGTGCAACTTCGGAACGAGCGATGCACGCATCCTTGCGATCAGCGCGCCGTCGACAGAGCATGATCGGTTCCCGGCCGGCCCGAGGCCGCGTAGGGGGCCACAACTCTCGCGCTCGTCTACGCGCGCGCGCGACGTTAGCGGCCCGGCGTTCACGTGGGCTGACGCGCAGTTGTATCTCAGCCCGGACCCTCCGCAGGGCTCAGCTACAGCCCGGGATGACGAGGTCAACGCCGATCTGTTATCGACCGCGAAAAATGGAACGAGCCGATTTGCAACCCGGAGTTGAAGTACAGCCGATGCGCATCCGCCCTGGTCGGCCCTACCCCTGAGTCGAGATGCAGTTGATCGCAATCTCGCCTCCGCGCCTCATCCGCAGTCCACGCCAACAAGCGATGTCCGAATCCTCGGCGCCGCGCAGACGGCACCGTCGACAAGTCGTCGACGTACAGAATACGACCCCACGCCAGAGTGGTCAGTTGCCGGAATCCGAGCACGGCCATCGCCGAAGGCTCAGCCCCAAAGACGCCGACGAGGCGATACCCCTCCGAGCGCAGGACTGTGTCAATCAGAGTTTCGAAACTCTGCGGTGTGTCAGGCAAGCTCGGTCGAAGTACCCGCAGGGCGTCGAATGCCGTTGACGTTTCACCGGCTTGGATCTCGCGAACCTCGGTTTGCACGGTCAGAAAGAAAATCACTCCACATTTGTCACCGCTACGGCCACCTTGCGGTGAAGCGGCCTGCCCGGGCTGCGAGTACGACCTGTCACGGCTCGATCGCACGGACAGCAACGGCAACGAGCCTCGACGTCGCAGCCGACGAAATCCGGCCACCACGGCGACGATTGGCGCACGCCGCAAGCATTATCACGCTGAAACATCAATGAGCGTGGGGCCTAGATCAACGCAACCCGGCGCGGCCGAGGACGTGCCGGGCAAGACCTTGATCAACGACATAACGATCAGAGAGGTGCTTGTCAGGCTCGACCCGCCGCTGCAGAGCGCCTCAGGCGAGGTCGGGGACATGCCGATGCTGCTACTGGATGTCCGCGACAACGACGGCGTGGTGGGCTCGTCGTACCTGATCTTTTACGTCCAGCCGGTTGCCGCAGCGGTACGGGCCTATGCGAGTGCGCTCGCCGACATGATGGTCGGATTCCCCGCTGCGCCACGCACGGCCATCAAATCGTTGTCCACCCGTAGCCGGCTCCTCGGACGTCGTGGTCTCTCCGGGTGGGTTCTCGGTGCGCTTGATCTCGCGTTGTGGGATGCTGCGGCGTGGCGCGCGAATATGCCGCTGGTTCGACTGCTCGGGGCGACACCTACGGCGGTGCCAGCGTATGCGAGTTTGCGGTCGGCGGACCCAGAGCAGATCGCCAATGAGGCAGCGACGTTTGCCGAAGCAGGCTTCAACGCTTTCAAGGTGAAGATCGGCCACGCAGGGGTAGACCAAGATCTGGCGGCTGTGAGGGCAGTGCGCGATGGGGCCGGCCCGAATGTGACCGTGATGGTCGATTACAACCAATCGCTAACGGTTCGAGATGCGATCACGCGCGCTTCAGCGTTAGCCGATGCCGGAGTGGCTTGGCTAGAGGAACCTGTGTCGGCCGAAGACACAGTGGGGCATGCGCGGATCGCCAAGGCCGTCGACATTCCAATTCAGTTGGGGGAGAACTGGCAAGGGCTCGGCGATGTTTCCCGCAGCATCAGTGCGTCCGCGAGCGACCTCGCCATGTTCGACGCAATGAACATTGGTGGAGTTACTGGTTGGCTTGCCGCTGCGGCCCTGACTGATGCCGCAGCGCTACCAGTGTCGAGTCACTTGTTTTGCGAGGTTAGTGCGCATCTCTTGCCGGTCACTCCTGGCAGCCAGTGGCTCGAATGGCTCGACGTTGCCGGACCGATCCTTGCCTGTCCAGCGGTACCAAGCAACGGCTTCGTGACCGCAGGCGAGAGGCCCGGTTCCGGTGTCGAGTGGGACGAAGATGCAGTGAAGATGTACGAAATTTGAGCGCGCAAAGCCAACGACGGTGGGTGCCTCTACTGGGTGCGCGCTGGTCATGTACAGCGGTTCGCACCCCGGGTCGCACGGACCTCCGCGACCGGTATGAAGGGCGCACCAAACGGCGGTCCCTTTCAGCCTCGGTGATCAGAGCGTCGGGAGCTCTGCATGGGCCCTGACGACGTTTCGGTCTTGAGACTCACGTCCCAAGCCTGGCGGACTGCGCGGGCGCACCGGCTTCGCGCTCTAGCGACAGATCCCTTCTGTTTCGGTACTTCGTTGGACAGCCACGAGGCCATGACCGACTCGGACTGGCAGATTGAACTGAGTAACCACGCATGGCTCTTTGCGTCTATTTCGGGCGCCGCGGAGCCGGTTGGGCTCGCCGTTTTTTACGGCGACGATGTCTTCCCGGACGGTGCGCCTCAGCTCGGCGCGATGTGGGTTGAACCGCGATGGCGAAGGATTGGCGTCGCGGCCGCGTTGTCCAGAGCTGTCGAGGCGCATGCTCGCGATGCTGGAGCGAACGCCATAGGGCTATGGGTAACTGCCGAAAATCCGACCGGTATGCATGTGTATCAGAAGCTCGGATACCGGTTGACGGGCGCTACCAAACCTGCCCCGCGCGACCCGTCCGTAGTGATGCAGCGAATGGTCAAAGCCGTTGGTGATACCGGTCGGGCTTGACATTGACGAACGAGCAACCCGCTCCGACGACCATAACCGCGCGCCCGAATCTGAAGCTGAGGCGAGGACCACTTCCCGTGTTGCTTGCAGGGCAGACCATCACCTCGTTCGACGTCTCGGTTCTGACCATCGCGGCGCCATCGGTTCGTCGAGATCTTCACGCTTCGGGAGCCGAGCTGCAGCTCGTGTCGTCGGGCTATCTCGTGTCGTTCGCCGTGTTGGTGGTCGTTGGTGCGAGGCTGGGCGACCGGTTCGGGTCGGGCATCGACGAGTCTTCGCGTTGGGCCTGGCAGCCTTCGCCGGGATGTCGCTGATCTGTGTGATAAGTCCGACGTCGATCGTGCTCGTCATAGCACGTATCGGGCAAGGAGCTGCAGCTGCGGGAATGCTGCCGCAGATCTTTTCGGTCATTCAACCTGCATACCGGGACGCCGCGCGGGAGCGCGCGGTCGCGCTTTATTATGCAGTGCTTGCTCTCGGTGTGGTTTTGGGGCAGGCCCTGGTCACAGCAAATCTCTTCGATCTTGGTTGGCGGGCCCCGTTTGTTCTTACCGCAATCGCCGCCGTCGGGGCGCTGGGGGGTGTGCGACGATTGCCCGACCCCCGGAGCGCCGTGGCCGTGCAGTTGGACCTCGCCGGCGCGGCCTTGTTGTCGGTAGCGATTGCGTCGTTGATGTGGCCGCTTCTTTTCGGGCGACAAGACGGCTGGCCGCGATGGGTTTGGCCGGTGTTCGGCTGCGCGACTGTGTTCGGACTGGTCTTCGTGCAGCGCCAACGCTCCTTGACTCGGCACGGCAGATCGCCACTGCTGGATCTGTCGATCCTGACTTTGCCTGGCGTCGCACGACGTTTGACCGCCGCGTGCGTCGTCATGGGCGCCTACGCAGGCATGATTTTCGCCCTCACCTTCTATCTCCAATCCGGGCTGGGCCTGTCTGCCTCTGGAGTCGGACTGACGTTCGCTCCAGACGCAATCGGGTTCGCTTCGGCGAGTCTTTTGGTGTCTCGCGCGTCGATGAGATATCGGCTGCACCCTCCCTGCGTCGGTTCCCTCACGCTTGCCGCTGGGTTTTGTCTGGCAGCCTCTCTCACGCACGTGCTTAGCCGAGGCGGGCGAGCGAGCTGCGAGCGCGAGTCATGCATTGCTTTTGGCCAGCATCGCCGTGGCTGGCATGTGCATTGTCGCAGCCTTGCTCAGCCGGGGAGGGCAACATGGAGCGTCGACGGCCGGCGCCGAAGCCTGAGCCGGGCTGCCGAATGCGCGTCATTCCTCCACATCTGCGGCGGGCAGGTTCGCGCGTTGGTTCGGACGACGACGCAAGGGTGAGTACCCGCTCGGCGGTGTCGTTTGCCGTGCGCTGGTCGGCGAAAGCCTGGCGGCTCTCTCCGGAGTGACGCAGTAACGTTTAGGCAGGGGTGCGGCGGTGGGTGCTGGGCGGTGGTCGTGCTGGGAAGAGGGCGGCTGGCTCAGCTAAGGAACGTCTAGCATGCCCTCGCGGGCTGAGCGGACAGGCGGATACGGTTGGGTCGGAGTGTCCTCGTCGGCGCGGCGCGCCTCCGGATGCTGTTGCGGCCGGCGGGCGCCCGTAATTACGAAGCCGACGCCGGCTACCGCGACGGCTGCACCGACTAGTTGGAAAGGGGTCGGTTTCTCGCCAAGGAATATCCACGCGGAAGTGATCCCGCTTGCGGGGACGAGCAGCGCGATTGGAGCAATCGTGGCTGCGTGGTAGCGCGCCAACAACCAATACCAACTCCCGAAACCCAGCAGCGTCGCAAGGACGACGACGTATCCCATCGACCACACGACCGTGAAGTCGAAGTGGTGCAACGCGCGCCAATCACGCCCCGGTCCTTCGAGCATGAGCGACATCGCTGCGAGGGGGAGAGGCGCTACGAGCGAGCTGTACACCAACAGCGAAAACGGCCGGGGGGATGCGCTCGCTCGTGAGACCACGTTGGCCGCGCCCCAGCAAGCGGCACCTGCGATGACGAGCGCAAGTGCATGGAACGGCACATGCGACCCTCGCTCGACCGCGATTAGCGTTAGACCGGCCACCGCAGCTGTTAGCCCCAGAGCTTGCACCGCCGTGGGACGTTCTCGGAGCGCGATCCCTGCGATGACCACGGTGAATATCGCCTGGCCTTGGATGACCACGCTCGCTAAGCCGGCCGGCATACCCTCGGATATCGCTACGAAAAGAAAGCCGAATTGGCCTACGCACATGAGCAACCCCAAGGCGACGACGATCCGCCAGCCGGCTTGGGGCCGAGGCAGGAAGAACACCGGTACCGCGCTAAACGCAAACCGCAATGCGACGAAGAGTAGTGGCGGCAGGCGAGTCAATCCTCGGTCGATCGCGACGAAGTTCGCACCCCAGATGAGCACGATGGCAATCGCCAAGGCGAGATCACGGGGCCGCACGCTCATCGTTGATCTCTCGGCGATCGGCACCACGAATCACTTCGGGTCGGTGCGGTCGTTCCCCAGCGCGGCTCACTCACTGCGAGCATCCGTGGCCGCAGTGATTCATGCTTCACGGGCGGATAGGAACGTGGCGATCGCTTGTATCGCCATCATTGGCGCACGAAGATCGTTTTGCCGGTCATGCGAGGCCATACGGTGTCGGCGTCATCCCATACGACAGTCTGTCGAGCGATCGGCGTAGTTTGCAGTTTGCTACTCGCCAAGAGCCCGAGCGCGGCCGGGATCGCCGCGCGCGCCGGTACGCGACCGGTGACATATCGAATGCCGCGCGTGTACATGGCCAGTAGCGGCAGCGCTAAATCGGGACCGAAGTGGACAGCCGCGTCCGTGCACACGCCACCTGGCCATGTTGCTCGGATTGTCGCAAGAAGCCAGTCTCTGGCTGGCCGGGTCGACATCGTAATTGGATATGGCGTGAGTTCTCGGCCGGGAAGTAGCCCGTCTACGGGATTCGCGCCGAGACGTCGAGCAACCTCGAGTCGAGCCGGCTCGTCGTCCACATAATCGACGTCCACGCCGACTGCGACCGCGGCCGCGACCGCATACAGGCCGATGGACCCGTAACCCGTTACAAGCATCCGACGGTCGGACTCGGCAACGGCGTCCAATTCCGACAGATAGGGTCCGATACCTCGCCAGCCGTCCACGACGTTGTCGCTCACGCTTGCGGCCGCGACAGCGTCAACACCTTCGGGTAGCTGAACGAGCATCGCATCCGCGAAAGGCACGTGAACGAAGTCGGACAGAAATCCACCGCCATCAAGCCCGGCGAGCGGACCCATCCCGTACATTGCCATCAACGGGACCGCATCGCAGGACTCAGTGCGTCCGCGTCGACATGTTGCGCATTCTCCGCACGAAATTTGAAACGGCACCACGACGCGGTCGCCGGGACGAATTCTGATGACCTCCGCTCCGACGGCAACAACTTCTGCCACACCCTCGTGGCCGACGCGAAATGGTGGGTCAAGCGGTGCTGTTCCGTGCACCGTCCACACATCGAGGTCGCAGCAGGCAACCGCGAGGGGTCGGACGAGTGCTGCTGGTCCGACTGGCGCAGGCGGGTCTTCAGTTTCTCGCCAACGCGCTGTGCCGCTTCCCGTCCATAGCAGTTCTTTCATTGCCGGCGACGCATACCGGGATTTGGTTGGTTCAACCCCCGACGCGCACCTGAATGTGACCATGCGCCGCTGGCGTTCGCGCGGGCCGGGCGGAGTCGCAATGCACCGCTGCGCTTTGGGCATCGGTACGAGAGATGGTCGGCGCAGGATGCGCAGAACGTGCATTCATGACTGCAAATGTATGCCGTTAGTGCGTCGGGCGGGAGCGCCGTCGCGCACCGTTCGCAAGCCGGGCGCATCTGGAGCATCTGTACGTATCCTTTGCTAAAACCTTGATGCGACTTGTCGAGAGCGGGCACCGACCCGCAGTTGTCTGTCGGGCCAACGGAAACCAGTATTCTGCGGTTCGGCGAAGCACGACTTGGTCATGGTGGCAGTGTTCATACCGGCCGGTGCATACCGACCATCGTCGGATTGGCCGGGATACTGCACCGAGGTCGTGCCGCAGGCGACAGAGGAGAGGTTCGCTGAAACCGGAAACGAGCGATAGCCAGACTGGACTGTCACTGTTGAGCGAGGCTTGGACCTGTCTCGGAGCCGACGCGCTCCCGGAAGGGCCGTTGGGTTGGGAACGACCGGACTAGTTGTACTGCTCGGCGACGTCGATGCACCGGCCGATCGGTGGTCCGCCTAGTGCGGTGTGGCTGCGGTGATGGTTGTGGTGGTGCAGGAACGGCGTCAAGGCTGAGCGGCGGCTCTGTTCGCGCGGTAGAGGCGCTTGTAGGCCCACTCTTCGAGCAGGGTGCGGTTGAAGTGCTCGACGCGGCATGGACCGTAGGCCGGGCGCGCTGCCCGCACAGGCGCTCGATTACGCCACAGGGCATGTGGCCACTGCAGCCGCATTGATGGCGGCCGCACGGCGACGTACCGAGGGAGGCGTATGGTCGGCCGAACTTTCGTTGGCACAAAACGTCGCAATGGCTATTACAACCAAGGCCCGACACGATGCGCACGCGTCGGAGGCACCCCCGAGTGGCGCAGACGCCACTGTTGCCGTGACCAACTTTTGGTCGAAGTCCCTTCGCCAGTGGGACCGGTGAGTCTCATCGCGCCCCCTGGATCGCCGGTATGGCACAAGACCGGCGTCATGGTCGACGTCGATCGACTCGCTTGGTTATCGCGACCCTGAGCGTGGCAGCTCCGTAACAGATCGGCGCGCGCAACCGGCCCGCGGAATCGACAATCGCGGCGACGTCTGGTTCTGACCCGGGGTGTAAGTACCAGCCAATCGCCGCGATGCTGGCCCTGTTCGTTGAGCGATCGCGAGTCTCACGATCAGCATCAACATACTGGGAGGTCGTGTCCTCGTATCTCTCCTGAAGCGCCTCGACCAGGCCGGTCGAGCCCAACCCATCGGTGGTACATACCAGTGGTAGCGGTGGCTGTGCAGGCCCAAGCTCGCGATGCCGCATCGTGGCTCGCTCTGGCCCGCAAAGTCGAGCGGCTGGGTTTCGACGCTCTACTAGCGGCCGACCACGTCGGCATGCGCCCATCACCATTCGTCGCCCTCGCGGCGGCGGCCGCCGTCACGAGGCGCATCGGGCTTGGGACTTACGTCGTCAACGCGGGCATCCGCGACCCGCTTCTACTTGCATCTGATGTCGCCACCCTCGACCTGGTCTCCGATGGCCGCGCACGACTCGGCATCGGCGCTGGGCATACGCCCGCCGAATGGGCCGGGGTCGGACGAGAGCGCCCATCCGTTCAAGACCGAGTGCGCAGGTGCATCGCCGTCGCGGAATCGGTTCGCGCGCTCCTCGCAGGCCAGCTGGTCAAGCTCCATTCGGATGTGTTGCAGGTCGAGGCATCCCTCACCGCACCGCGCCCTGAGCGGACCGTTCCGCTGACCGTTGGAGGCGCGAACAGCTCTCTGCTGCAGTGGGCCGGAGAACATGCCGAGGTCGTTGGGTTGACCGGTATGGGCAAAACATTGGCCGACGGATACGGCCATGAGGCGCGGTGGCGGGTCTCCCAGTTCGAGAGACAGCTGGACCTGATTCGTCAGGGCGCAGACCGGCGCGAACACGGTGCTCCTGAACTGGAAGCACTCGTTCAGATGGTCGATGTCACAGACGACCCAGAAAAGGCAGTACACGAACTGGCCACCGAGCTCGATGTACCAATAGCAGATCTGCTCGAGGTGCCATTCTTGCTTGTTGGCACGCGCGACGAGATTGTCTCGAAAATCCGGGCTCGGCAGCAACGGTGGGGGATCGACCGTATCGTGGTGCGAGAAGACGCGATCGACGCTCTTGGCCCGCTCCTGTCGCGGTTGTCCGACGACAAGTGACAGGTTCACTACGCCAGCATCACGGCCACAGATCGTGCGAGGTCGGTCAACTACGCGGCCGTCCCGCCAAGGCGGTGACCCGTGCGCAGAGTGCAGCCCACAGGCAGCACAGGACGTCGAGACGATCGGATGGCGATTCCTATTCGGTTGCCTTACAACCGTTGTGGCTGTGGACTCGTACGCGACCTCGGTGGACGTCATTGCGACCGCGACAAGATGTTGCGAACCGGATGCGTCGAACCACCTTGTGGTGCACGGCAGCGACACGCGGGTCCAGCTAGCCCTTCAAGCTGGCGACCGCTTCGTGACCGATCGCGATCTTGCGATCGCGCACCGCATCAGCGATGAGGTGCGCGGGCTGGGACTGGTCACCTCACCTCGGGACACAATCCATTCCGTGCAGTCGCTAGAAATTGCCATCGACGCGAGAGATATTGCAACCGTACGCCCGTTCTGGAAAGCGGTCCTTCGCTACCGCGACGTACTCGGGAGCGGCAGCCGCTCTACCAACGATCTGATCGACCCGTACGGCCTTGGTCCGTCGGTTTGGTTCCAACAGATGGAGAAGCCGCCTCAACAACGCAACCGTATCCACCTCGATCTCACGGTTCCGCACGGCGACGCAGCCTCGCGAGTCGACGCGGCCGTGGCGGCCCGGGGAACGCTAGTCAGCGGTAAACGCGCTCGGGCATTCTGGGTCCTGGCTGACCCCCAGGGCAACGAAGTTTGTGTCTGTACATGGCAGGACCGCGAATAGCTACGCTCGCCTTCAACGAGAAAGCGACACGCGTTGCTCGTACTACCCGAGAGTCATTCTCCACCAAACTGAGCGCGACTGGCCCTGGCGAATCGGCTCGGCGGCCACGATCGTGTTTGACGTGGCACGGCTTGCCAACTCTGCTCGCCTATGCGACCCGGTCGATGCAAGGGCTTCGACCTCAGCAATAGCTGCACCGATCATAATTATCGGTGGTGGCTTCGCCGGAGTTTGGGCTGCAGCAAGTGCGGCACGGCTACGACACGTCCACGGTCTGGGCTCGATTGATCTGCCGATCTTGCTTGTGAGTACCGGGAATCAGATGGTCATCCGGCCTAGGCTTTACCAGTCCGATCCACAGTGCATGCAGGTTCCGCTGGACGACATACTGCGTCCCGTCGGCGTGCGTCGTAAAGCGGCAAAGGTCGTCGCCATCGTTCCGCGGAGCAAGATTATTGAGGCGGTCGCACCCGATGGTCAGCGGCTTGTGCTCCGCTACGAGCGGCTGGTGCTGGCGACGGGAAGTCACGTCCGGTATCCCGAGCTCCCCGGCCGCGAGCACCTGTTTGACGTTGACACGATTCCCGCGGCCATGGCGTTGCAGCGTCATCTCACGGCGCTCCCGTCGAGACCGTTGCGCCGAGGGCGGTACACCGCCATCGTCGTTGGCTGTGGATTTACGGGCATCGAAGTCGCTACCGAACTCGCTGCCCGAATGCGTGAGGTGGCAGGGTCGGCGGCATCGACCCGTGTTGTCATCGTCGAGAAGGAGGACGTGGTTGGACCCGAACTCGGGCCGGGTCCACGCCCAGTAATCGAGGGTGCGCTCGCCGAACTTGGCATTACGACCCTTCGGCGCACCACACTGACCGCGCTCACCCCTACAACGGCGACATTGTCAGACGGTTCGACACTCGACGCAGCTACGGTCGTGTGGACTGCGGGTATGACCGCGAGCCAACTCACCGCTGCGCTTTCGGCGCCGCATGACCCACTTGGTCGGCTTGAAGTTGACACGTATCTGCGAGTGGCGTCGCATCCGCGCATCTTTGCCGCCGGCGATGTTGCGGCCGCCAGTGACCACGACGGCCACGCCGTCCTGCAAAGCTGCCAGCATGCGGTACAGCAGGGAAAGATCGCGGGCCACAACGTCGCCGCGGACCTGCTCGGCGATGACCCGCGGCCATTCCGGCCGCTACCTTACGTCACCTCCCTCGACTTGGGCGCTGCTGGAGCGGTCCTCACCAAAGGTTGGCACCGCGAGGTGGTAGCAACAGGGACGTCGGCAAAGGCGGTCAAAGAGACGATCAATGAAACGATATGGCCTCCCACCACTCGGGCGGCCTTTTTCCGACAGGCGGCCGATGCGGTCAGGGCAGATAGCTAGCACGACACCAATGTCGTGATTCAATGCTCGTTCGGCTGTTGGCGGTCAAGCGATATGGCAGCCGATGTCTGGGTAGTTTGGTGGACTGAGAGCAGATGAACGGTTGGCCCAGTCTCGATCACGTGTGTCCTGAGTGCGGCTTCATCTATCAAGCCGCCGCGCCAGAGCCACTGACAGCCATCTCAGGCGCACTCGCCGAACTCAGATCCGTGTCTACGTCTGCTACCGACGCAGTCTTGCGAGCGCTGCCCAAGCAAGCCGCGTGGTCCGCAATGGAGTACTGCTGTCACATCCGCGACGTGCTCGCGGTCACAGCGCTGCGTTTGTACCGCACGCGCACAGAAGACTCGCCCGAGATCGAACCGATGCTCAACGATGTCCGCGCACGACTGCTCCGATACAACGGCACTCGCTTGGACGCGGTTCTGACCGAAGTCGACGCCGCGCAGGCGGGACTGGCTGACGAGGCGGCTGCGTTCGGCGCGAGTGCGTGGCAACGACGGGCGCGGCGGTTGGGTGAGACCAGGACGGCGGCATGGGTCCTGCGCCACGCCGCGCACGAGGTGATCCATCATCTCAATGACGTGCGGCGCACAATCGCGGCCGTTGCACCCATGGGAGCACGGGCTGCCACCCGCCTTGGTGCGCTCCGGATTGCGCGGCAGACCGCAACTCTGACCGCAGCAGTGTCCTTCTACCGGGACCGGGTTGGCCTGCCGGAAATCGGACGCTTCACCGACCACGATGGCTACGCCGGCGTCCTGCTGGACCTGCCTGGCACTCGCGCCCATATGGAACTCGTAGAAACCGAGCATGCCGTACCACCGCCGCCCCACCCGGAGTCGCTGCTCGTGCTGTTCCTCGCCTCATGGGACCGAGTTCATCAAGTCGCCGATGGTCTGCCACTTGTCGCTTCACTCAATCCCTATTGGGATCGACATGGGCTCACAATCGTCGACCCTGACGGATTTCGGGTCGTGCTCGCAGCTAGCACGTGGTGACGACTGCGGTGTTGGCAGGTAGCGGGGTTCCACGATCTTCGACCATGTCGACGTGGGTCAGCGCCGCGATGAAGGGGGGAGCGAGACCGATCCGGCGCGATCCAGCCTTTTCATGCCGGTGCGCTGGCGAGTGTGCGGCCTTATGGAACCGAGTGAGAAGTCGTTTGTCGAGCAAGACAGCGTTGTGCTCGATGAAATGGTAGAAGTCGTCGCTTCCGGGTTCCTCTGTGTGGTGGGCCACGAGTTGGGCCCCACCCTGCCTGACAGCCGCACCTTGATAGAGAGCGGTGCGTTGGATGTCCTGGTGTTTGTGGTCATGTTGCTGCCTCAACCAAGGCGCGACGATGCTCTCGGGCGGCATCTCTGCGAGGACTCGGTCTTCGAGGTCCAAGAACTGCTTACGAACAGTCGCCGCTGTTTCCGCGCCCGACAGGGTCAGTTCGATCACCATTGAACGTCGATCACCGTCGCTACGGCGGCGGACGATCTGCCCGCGGCTCTCGAGTCCATCCAGCACGCTGGTTAGCGTGCTCGGACGGCTGCCCGCGCCGGGCGGCTAGCTCCGACACTGTCCGGGTCATCGGTCCGCGAGCTACGCGCGTGTATTTGATTCGGCAGAGTTGAATGCAGGTGCTTCAGTGCTGTGTCGAGCACTGCAACGTGGAATGAGTGGCGCGCGTAGGAGTACGAGGTTGCTCACCAATCGTGTAAGGACCCCGCTACCCGACCGGCGTCGAGTTCGAGCACGTCGTCGCAGTTGAAAATGACATCGGGGTCGTGCGAGGCGATGACCACGATCGCGCCGGTTCGAGCATGGGCGGAGAGGAGCGCCACGACGAGCTCGCGGTTCTCGGCGTCAAGTTCTGCGGTCGGCTCGTCGGCGAGCAGGACGTCTGGCGCTCCTACGAGCGCCCGGGCCATGGCGACGCGCTGCTGCTGCCCTCCGGACATGTCCTCGATGAGGTGGTCGGCGACGTCGGTGAGCCCAACCCGCTCGAGCACTTCGGCCGTGCGTTCGCGCACCCTTGCCCGTGGCTCGCCGCGCGCCTGCAAAGTGATCGCGATATTTTCGCGGCCGGTGAGCGCGGTGACCAGGCCGTAGCCTTGCAGGACCACACCGACACGCCGTCGGAGCGCAAGGTCGTTCACCCGCACGGGCGCGCCCGACAGTGTTACTTCACCGCTGTCGGGCGCGATGATGCCACCCAGCATGGTGAGCACCGTCGACTTTCCCGCACCCGACGGGCCGCACAGCGCGAGCATCTGGCCAGCACGCGCGTCCACGTCGAGCTGGTCGACGATCGTTCGATCACCGACGCGGTAAGTTAGCGCACGGCCGGATAGCGTCATTGTTGTTCGCCGTCCTCGGTGCGACGCAGCAGGTGAATGCCGTCGGTGTTGTGCGAAACCTCGAGCATTGTCCCGGCCGGGAAGCGCTCGCGTACGTCGGGCGGCAATTGCAGCGAGCCGTCTCGACCGACGACCGCAAATTCACGTCCATGTCTACCCTCCGAGCCGACCCGGCCGTCGCGGATGGTAACTGTGCGCCCGAGTCGCCCGGCGATGTGCGGATCGTGCGTGACGACCACGACGGTAACGCCGAGCTCGATATTGATCTGGTGCAGCAGGTCAATCACCTCCTCGCGTCCCGCGGCGTCCATCTGACTGGTCGGCTCGTCGGCAAGGAGCAAGCGGCCACCGCCGCAAACCGCGGCCGCGATCGCGACCCGCTGCTGTTCACCGCCGGACAAGCGTCCCGCGACCCGACGTTGCAGGTGGTCGAGGCCGAGTTGCGTCAGCAGTTCACGCGGCTCGGCGGCCTGGCGGTTCGCCGAGGCGGCGAAGCGCACGTTTTGGAGCACCGTCGCGTACGGCAGCAGGTTGCGGCCCGGGTTCTGCAGGACTGTGCCGACCAGCGACCCACGCAGCTTCGCCAACGGGCGCGCAGGCATGCGCCCGATGTCGTAATCGCCGATTAGCACCCGTCCCGCCGAAGGACGCAACACGCCGGCGAGTAACCCGAGCACGGTCGATTTGCCCGAGCCGGACGGACCGAGTAACCCCATGAACTCGCCGGCGTCGACTTCGAGATCGATACCGCGCAGGGCGACCACGTCGTCCATGTCCTTGCCGTTGGCCGGATATATGTGCACGACACCCTCGCACCGAATCGCGACACCGGTCATGCCTGGGCCTCGCGCAACCGTCCACCGTTCGCCTGACGGACCACGAAGCGCGCGACCACCACGCTCGTTGCGATGAACACGACGCCGAGGGCGCCGGCGAGAAGGGCGAGCAGTTCGATCGGAAGCCGATGGTCAATCGGTGGGCCGATCGTGGGATCGACAAATACGGGTGTGCTCGGCAGCGCGAGTCGCGCGCCGATGATGCCCGCAGACAATCCGACGACGAGACCGGCCACAAGCAAGATTCCCTGCTCGACCGCGACCGACAACCGCAAGGTGCGCGGACGCGCGCCTGCCGACGCCAGCGCGGCCAGCTCGTAGGAGCGTCGCCGTGCCGTTGTCACACCTGCGAGGACGGTTGCACCGACCGCGAGAGCAACTGCCACTCCCGCCGCGATTAGAAATAGACCGTCGGCATACGCCGGGCCGCTCTGGTCGAGCCGATCGCGGAATGTCGAGGCGTGAGTGTTAGACAGCACGTGGACTCCGACCTTGGCGAGTCGTGCGGCCATGTCGGCGGGCGCGCCGGGCGAAAGGAATACTTCGAACCGTGTCGCCGGCGAGAGCCCCGCGCTGTCTGCAGCGAGAACCGTCCCGTAATCCACCATGACCCCGGTGCGATCGAGTTGGGGGAGGCTCACTGCGATATGGAGCCCGTTGAGTGTGAGCGATCTACTGTCAAAACCGAAGGACGTGATGTCGTGGATCGCAGGACCGAGGTATGTGCCGGCGGTGCCTGATGCCACGACGGCGGGCAGGTTCACGGGGATGTCCGCTGAGACGATGCCCGGCCACGGGTCATCGGCTAGCGGCTTCTGCATGGTGAACGCAAGCCCGCCACGTATCGGCGTCAGGTGTACCAACCCGGCTTGGTCCACGCGCCATCGCGACGGCTGGCCGAAACCACGCACGGGTTGCCATGTGGTCGACCTGGTTGATCGAGCTTCGGCGGCCGCAATGCTTCCGATGATTTCGGCGCTGTCCGATGATGGCTGTGACGTTGCGTGCTTGTCGGCGAGCGAGAGGCCAGTAAGGCGACACGGGGCGGCGCACAGGGTGCCGATGTCGGCGCGGTAGGCGTGGCGTCCGAGTCGGACAGTGCCGAATTCTGAAGTCACACTGACGTGGTCGGCGCCGGTGAGCGAGGCGGCGAGTTCCAAAACTGGCCCGTGCCTGGGCAGCTTGGTGATGTCAAGCGTGAATTGCACGGCGGCCGCCGTGAGGTCGATCGGCGGGGGTGCTTGCAGTACCAGATTGTTCAGAATCGCGTGGAGACCGGCACTCGAGTTCCCCGACGGCCACGACCCGACTCCGACAAACCGCTTCGTGTCGACGGCGAGCAACGGCGTGCTTCGGTCAACCTGAACGACCGCTGCGGCCATCGAGTGCCCGTTCGGATCCGCGCGATCGACCGCCGTGCGTAGGTCGGTCACGCTGTGACCGGCGCTTACGGTAAGCACCGAGCTCGCACCAGCGTCATTCAGGGCGCGGGCGTCACGATTCGAGGCCGCGACCGACCAGTTGATTAAGGCGAACGTGGCGAGGGCAAGGGCGACGCCCACCAGCACAATGACACGGGCTCCCGCTGGACGCCGCGTGATCTGACGCAGGGCGAGGTAGATGGCGAGCCGGGACGACTCGCGGGTGCGCTGCACGAGCACGCGACTGACGATCGGCAGCAGACGCACGACGGCAATCGCGATTGCTGCGCCGAGCAAGACTGCCGTGACCGCGGACACGGGGTTTGTCTTGCCCGAGCTCACTGCACCAGCCGCGACCAGTTCGATGATCGCGGCGAGGGCAAGCGCGACCGTCGCCGCGTCGACGAGAACAAGGCCGACCAGACCGTTGCTTGGGTCGTTTCCCCGGCGCAGCAAGGCACCGACCGGGGACGTAATAATGCGACGCGCGGCGACAGCGGCCGCGAATACGCTGGCGGTGGTGGCTGCGGCGACGACCTCAACGGCGCTGATCGGGAACGCGATGCTGACCTCGCCAGTGAGCAGGTGCGCCGCGACCAGCTTCACGATGAGCCAGGCGAGAAGTGCGGCGCACGGCGCCGCCAGCGCCACCAGGATCAAGGTTTGCGCGAGGCCTTGACCAAGAACCTGGCGGGTGCTGCGTCCCCGCAACTTGGCAAGGGCCACCTCGTGGCCGGTCGCCACCGCCGTACCTGCGACCACGGCGTACAGGATGATGATGGCGAGCAGTACGAGCTGCGCCGTCGAGAGGAAGACGAGGGTGCGGGCGAGCGTCATCTCTTGCTTGATGATGCTCAAGATGCGCGGCAGCCCGCTTGCAACTGTCGGCGCCGTTCCGGATGACACGGAGGTGATATGGGCTGCCGATTGCTGTACTCGGGAGATGTCAAACAGGATTCGAGGCAAGTCGTCGATGCGGACGTCGCCCGCTCGCAACCGGAGGTTCGCGCTGATCGTCTCCGAGACGGTGTATTGGAGTTGGTCGAGCATCGAGTGGCTCACGAAGAACGCATCTAGCTGCGGTAATCGGGTGTCGAAAACGTTGCCGATGGCGCTGAGGTAGTTCCATGGACGCCAGTACGCACCGTGCGGACTTAGCGGAACGACAATGCCTACCACGCGCACCGAGATAGCGGAGCTTGTGTCGGCTGACATCGCGTCGAGGACTTGCCCGACTCTTATGTGTTGCTGCGCAGCGGTGCGGAGTGTGACAACCGTATCGCGGGTACTGCGGGCCGAAATGCATTTTCCTGCGGCTACACGCACGTGGCGGCATAGCCCGTCGATTGCCGCGAACTCTGTCGCGTAAGTGGTCAGCCCGCGCCACTGGATCGGTGACTGCTCCGAATATGCCGGCGGGTCGAAGTAGCGACGGTCCGTCACCTCCGAGGCGAGACGACCTACGGCGGCGTGCCAGTTGACGTGGGTCGCGCCTGGACTCGTCTGACGGTCGATACGCAGGTCACGTGCGGTTTGGGGCGCCGTCACCATCCGTTGGCTAAGCACCGTTTCGTCAACGGCGCGCAAGTAGATCGGACCGACGGTGGCTGCCGTAATCCCGATTAAGGCAACGACGAACACAGTTGCGGAGGCAGCGCCACGCCATCGCATCGCGCGCACTGCCAGTTGCAACGAAAGCACGGTAGACGTTGTCATACCCGGCCGGGGGGTGATCAAGAGCCAATTTCGTCCTCGTTGGTTGGGAGGTTGATCACCCCCGCAGACCTCGCCATGGGATGCCTCGACCCGCGAATGGCAGATGCGCGGTGCCGATGCCGACCGCTTGCGGGACGGCTACGGCTCGCTCCTCACGGTCGTGGCTAGACCAACCCAGGTGGGGTCACGGGTGGGATCTAGACGCTAGCTTCTGACTTCACTGCAGCAGCCGGTCTGCGTAAGCCGAGATCGCGCGTCCGTACAGCGGCAGGGTCGGCGCGAGGGCGAGGAGTGCAGTGTGGAGTGCATGTCCTGGCCGACCGGCGTCGAATAGCACCAGAGCGAGGAACGCCTGTGCGGCCGCGCCGGTCACAGAATTTGGGAGACGATCTTGCAACAGAGCGATCGCGGCATCGAAATCACCGACGTTGCGCAGTGAACTGGCGAGTTGGATGACGGCCTGAGGCTCACGGTTGCCGGACAGTCCCGCCTCGAGCGCGGCCCGGTAAAGCGGTATGGCCTCGGCTTCCCGGCCGACGAAGTCGTGCACCGACGCCCACTCGTATAAGGCGTCGGGGTCGGCGTCAGTCCGTTCATCGATCAGTTGTTTCATGGCGGACAGCGCCGCGTCCGGTTCCAGATCGCCAACCGAGTCCCAGAAGGACGCGACTCGATCGTCCCACGATGACGTCACGAGTCAATCCTGACGAAACGCAGGGCAAAACACCATCGCGAACGAATCCCCGGACGGACTGCGCACAACCATCCCGAAGCGACACGACGCCCGATCAGCCCTGCCAACGGATTTCCCCACCAACGACGACGGTGGTTGCACTGAGCCCTACCCCGCGGGCAACGCCTTGGGAGGCGCGGTGTCCAGGGTGAATGTGGGCCATGAAGGTATTCACTCCGGACTTTCGTAGCCATGTCACCATGACGTCAACGGCTTCCCGCGCGTAGCCGCAGCGTTGGTACCGCGTCGCGATAACCCACGCAATCTCGGCAATGATGCCGCCCTCTGATGAGCTCACGGTGGCCTGCACGGTGCCAACTGGCCGTGCGTCCTCGAGTCGACGTATAACCCAGTTCAACCAACGTTGAGAGCCGTCCGGTGAGCGCCCCAGGGTCTGACGGTCGTACTGCTCCTGTAGCTCGGTCAGGCTCAGTGGTTCGCCGCCTACGAATTGATGCAAACCGGGGTCATTCAATAGCTCGAACATCTCCGCCGCGTGCTCAACGCTGAGCGGTTCGAGGCTCAGACGCGCACTCATTAAGCACGCAGAAACAAAGTTGGTAGACCAATTGCCCATAGCTCACCCCCGCCCGATACACAGAGACTTCAATCTAGATCCCGGCTGTGCCTGATCTGCCGTTTGCTAGGAGAACGATCGTTCTCGTAACATAGCTGACGGCCGTCGCTACGGGAAGGCGGAGGTGGATGATCATTTGCTGCACCGCGACGGATGCGGTCGGCCGTAGCCCATGGCTGGGAGAGCCACGTGCTATTTGACGCGGGGCTCCGACGGGCATGCTGCCCAGCTCGCCTCGACGCTCGTCCAGCGGTGAGATCAACCAACGAGAGGACCGACATGACAGGGTCACGAAGCGAGCCACGGCGGGTCAGGTCCATGTCCATTGACGTCGACGGCATATCCATCGCGTACCGAGAGGCGGGGTTGGTCAGTGCGCCGACCGTTGTACTCCTGCACGGCTTCCCCGGCAGTTCCGCAACCTTTCAATCATTGATCAACTACCTGACGCCGTACCGTCGCGTCATCGCTCCGGACTACCCCGGTTTCGGGGCGTCCGGTGATCCCGATCTAGCGTCCAGGCCCTACACCTTCGACCAGCTCGCAACAACGATGGGTAGATTTCTGAACCAGGTAGCGCCGCAGCGCTTCTCCCTGTACATGTTCGACTTCGGCGGCCCGGTCGGGATGCGCATCGCTGGCGAGGATCCCCGGCGAATCCAGGGACTGATATTTCAGAACGCGAACATCTACGAGTCCGGATTGGGCCCTGGGTTCAACGGGCTCCGAGCGTACTGGTCCGACCCAGGCACGATTAGGCCCAAGCTCCGCCAGGCACTTCTGTCGCCGGAGGGAATCCGCGGGCAGCATCTGGCAGGCGCGTCCGGTCCGGACCGGTTCACAGGCGCGCCATGGGAGCTTGCAGCTGCAGAGCTGGAGTCTGAGATCCGCAAGGATTTCGTGCTGGATCTGCTGGCAGACTACGAGCACAACTTGATTCGCTATCCCGAATGGCAACGTCTGCTCCGCGAACACAACTGGCCCGTCGCCGCAGTGTGGGGCGTTAACGACCCGATCTTCACAAGCGAAGGCGCCACAGCGCTGACCGATGACGTCCCCACGGCATTGATCGATCTCTTGGATGCCGGCCATTTCGCGGCGGGCGAGCGACCCGAGAAGGTGGCCGACACTGTCCTTCGGGCGGTGTGATGACATGGCGTCAACCGCCCCACATCCCCCGGAGTGAGTGAAAATGGGTCGCACGGCCACAGCGCGCTACCAGCGTCATGAGTCGACGCAGGAGACGGTTCTGCGTGCAGCCGATCAGCTCTTCTACCGGCGGGGCTTGCATGAAGTTTCCATGGACGATATCCGCGATGCCGCGGGCGTTTCACTTAAGGCGATCTACGCGGCGTTTCCGTCCAAGGCTGCGCTCGTCACCGCCTACGTTCAGCGGCGCGACTCGTTGTGGCGTGACGCCGTCGAACGATACGTGACGAGACGATCATCGGAACCGCGCGAGCAATTGCTTCTCGTGTTCGACGCGCTCGACGACTACATTCGCAACCCGGCGACAAGCCAAGGCTGCGCCATGCAGCGCGCGTTTAGTGAGCTATCTGGGTCCGATTCCGAGAGCCTGGCACGAATTCGCGATCATAAGGAGCACATGCGCGACCTACTCGTCCGGACCGCGCGTCGGGCGGGCCTCCGGCGTCCCGCTGAGATCGGCGCACAACTCATGATTCTCACCGAGGGCGTCCTTATCACTGCGGCCATTAGTGGTAATCGGAACGCGGCGCTCCAAGCGAAGCGGGCGGCGACGATACTCGTCGAAGAAGCCACCCGAGCGCCTGCCAGCGATTGATGGGAACCTCGGTCGAAGCGCGTTGCGCCGAGAGCCGAGTTCCACAATCAGAACAGGCTGCCCTTATTGCCCGCTGGCTGGCGCCGATCGTGCGGACGACGGGTAACAGAAGCGGTGTCATCCGCGGAAGACTGGGCTGAGATCCGCTGGTTGCCCTCTGCCCCTCGCTGGCCGAGAGCGACGTCGGAACGGATGTGCCGCGTCAGCGAACGGAACCTTGAGCGAGAGGTCGCGGACGGCGTAGTCTCGGCGACCCGTTCGCGGACCGCCCGACCACGAAGACAGTCTCACGCTGTATCCCAACCGGCGCGGCGATAGTCGGCCATCCGCCCAACGCGCGCTGGGATCCTAGTGGCGTTAGGACGAGACCGGCGGGATGTCTCCGCGCGTACGGCCGCGCGCCTCAGATGTCGACACTTGGCACGCGTACCGGACCCTTCGCGCCTTCTGAACACACCGGCTCACACTCCACAGTCTGCTCGACGGCACGGCCGGCTCATTTCCTGGTCGGAACGCGAAACACGGCCGTGGCCTCGGCGATGACGCGATCGTCGGACTTGACGCTGCCATGCGCGAAGCACAACGTCGATGCCCTGCGGGTGACGGTGGCGTCCGCCTGCAACCAATGGCCAGGTTGGGCTGCAGCAATAAAGTGGGTAGTGAGGGAGACGGTGGTCAGCATCGCCGGTGGATCGAAGGACGCTGCGGCGTTGCGTCCTAGTGCCACGTCGAGCAGCGCGGAGATCACCCCACCGTGGACGGTTCCGCGGCTGTTGCAGTGAGTGTCGGCAGGCACGAGTCCGACACTGATCACGAGGCCGTCCGTCGTCTCCGTGCAGCGTTGTCGAATGCCCCCGAGCAGATCCAGAAACGGGCTGCTTCTCGGATCAGCGTTGAACGCGGAGAGGGCACCCGATGAGAGTGGTGCGTCGGCCATCCTTGTACTTGTACACGACGTGGAAGCGGGTCAACCTGACCCGCAGCCGACAAGTCTCTCGTCTCGCTCAGACCAGCCAATTAACATGTGTGTGGACTGCACCGAGCGTTCGGTGTGAGTCTGAAGCACCGGTGACACACGGACACAGCTGGGCTGTCATGACGCGCACTCTGGCTCGAGTATCGAGAATATGCCGTCCCGATTCGAGAGCCGCCCACAGTGATGCGGGTGTCCGCGAAGGGATGAACGACGTGACCGTCGTGAGGTGCGCGGTGCGGTATAAGAGCGCATACCTGAAGTACAACTAGATGCCGCGGTAGAGACGGCAGCGCTTTGGGCGTCCGGGCTGGCGCGTTGGGGAAACCGATCATTGCCAGGTTCGTTCGCGTTGGCCGGTATTCGTCTTGTCGCTGGCAGTCAGCTCGTATACGCAGTTAGTCAGACTGGTGTGGACGAGGCGGTAGCCGGCCTTCTCAAGCACGCGGCGGCTAGCTGTGTTGGACGGTTCGGTCGACGCGCGGATGATGTGTACGTGCGGTCGGTCCAGGAGCCAATTACTGATTGCCGCGACCGCCTCCGATCCAAACCCCATTCCGCGGTAATAACTGCTGAGCCCGTAGCCGATCTCGACGACGCCGTCGCTGTCAGGCGCGCCGTGTGTGCCGCAGTCGCCGATGACTGCACCGTCGAGCAGCACGAACCACCCAGCAGGATGGCCATGTGCAATCGCCATTGACAGACCATCGACCGTATCCGCATGTGGCCACCCGCGGCCAGGGACCACACCCGAGAGGTCATCTCGCGCTACGGCGGCGGCAGACGCACCGTCGATCGGTTGCAACTGAAGCCGTCTCGTGGTTAGAGGCTCGAATTTATCCACTCGTGCATTCATAACACGCGTTACCTGTGACAACGAACCCTTCCACGGTGGGTTGTCGGGCGGCAGCGCCGATGTTTGTCGTGCACGAATGGTTCCGCCATCGGCGCTTGCCGTGCAAATGCCGGCATCTCATCGAGCTCCGGCCGGCACGCCGTCGCCCACCACTCTCGTCGGCCCACGTATCCGGAACGCCGATCGAATTTCGAGCGAGATCACTGGATGTGTCTCAATGATTGAGAACTCCAGGCGTGCCCGAGCCGGCGACGATACAATTAGATACTGTGGTGTAGCGGAGTCCCCGCGAAGGCACTCTGGTATCGAAATTCAGTGCCGGGGTCGCCAATAGTCCAGGCACCGCGGCAACACCTTCGCTCATCGGGCTGAACTGCGGTCGAAGTGAGCGTGATACCGCCATTCTTCACGCCCATTAACTCACGTCGTGAGTGCCCGCCGCATTTCGAAATCGCAACTAAACTACACCCGATGGGCCGCAAATGACAGCCAGGCGAGAACGCACGCGGGCGCGATGTGTCGATACGCGAGGCAGCCAAAAATCGCGAAGGCGGCAGTTGCGCGCACCTGTCGAATAATCGATCTTTGATGATCCGAACAGCCGCCTCTGGATGCTGGCGTCACGTACGCGGTATCGGTGCTGCTAGGCAATGCCCTGGTCCATCCCCGGCTCGGCGGACATACTTCAAGGTGGTCGCGTCACTCGCGGGAGACTTCGTATACGAAATGGAGGAATCGTGCGTCTGTTATTGCTTTCGGGTAGCACCAGGAGCGGCTCGACGAACAACGCTGCCCTCGCGGCGGTAGCGGCCGCCGCGCCTCCTCATTGGGTCACCGACCTGTATAGTGGCCTCGCCGACTTGCCTGCATTCAACCCAGATAACGACGTGCCGGAGCGCTTGCCTAAACCCGTGGTAAATCTACGCAAGCGGATAGGCAGCGCGGACGTCGTGCTGATCTGTACCCCCGAGTACGCGGGCACATTGCCAGGCGCGTTCAAGAATCTTCTCGACTGGACCGTCGGTGGGGTTGAGATGAGTGAACGCCGCGTCGCTTGGATGAACGTCGCTGCTCCAAGCCGCGGTCATGGAGCTATCCAGACGCTCGAACTGGTGTTGCGGTACGTCGGAGCGACGCTGCTCGAGAACGCATGTTGCGATATCCCTGTTCCGTCGGCCAGCATAGGAACAGACGGAACCGTGAATGACTCGCGCCTAGCGGCGCGTCTCGGAATCATATGGCAATGGTTCGTCGAACACTAGAAAATTAGGCGCACGGAGGTCGACGATTCGATTGCATCCGAATGCCCACGAAACGCATACAACTCGTCCGCGTCAGACCGCACGGGCGGCGCAAGGCGAGGAGACGTTCGAATGGCAATAAGCCCGCCATGCAGTCGCCAACCGGTCGACGCCATGCTGCAGCACATTCGGCGGCTGAGCATAGGAAATGGCGATGTGGCAGGACGCACCTCGCCCCCCGGTAAAGTTGGCACCCGACGCGACCTCAACGCCGTACCGCAGGGCAAAATGGGCGAAGTCGTGCGCGTCTCCTTGCGGTAACCGCACCCACAGGAGAGCGCCGGCTTCCGGCGGTAACCACGACCAAGTGGGGAGCACCCGTCGAAGGCCCGCCTCCAATACTTGCAGGTGGCGGTTCAGCTCACCGACACGCGCGCGAGATAGCTCTGGAAGTTCGTCGAAGATCTGAAGCGCGGCGAGCTGGGTGAGATCTGGACATCCGCCGTCCGTTACCGCTTTGAGACGTCCGAGCCGATCGATGAACCATTCAGGTCCGCGGATCCAGCCGATCCGTAGGGCCGCCCACGCCACTTTGCTGAGTGAACCAACGCTGAGAACTCGCCCCTGTTCGCTGAATGCAGCCAACTTCGAGGTGTGCGAATTTGTGAGGACGAGGGGGCTCAGCGTGTTGTCCTCCATGATGAACAATTCGTACTGGTCGGCGAGGAGCGCGATTTCGCGGCGGCGCGCGTTATTCATCACGTGTCCTAGCGGATTGTGCCCATCTGGCATCAAATAGATGAGACGCGGTGCATGGCGTTCAATGGCGTCGCGCAGGGCACGAGTGCTTACCGAGGCCCGCTCCGTGGGCACGGATACGATCCGGCTGCCGGCCCTGGCGAAGGTCTCCAGCGCGCCGGGATAGGTGGGCGACTCCACTATCACCGCGTCTCCGGGCTTTAGCACGAGAGAGGCGACCAGGGAAAGTGCTTGTTGGGCACCGCCCGTGATCGCTACTTGCGTAGGGTCTGTGCGCAAACCGGTGTCCTCGAATTGGTCTGCTACTGCGCGACGCAACGCGAACAAGCCGTGAGGTTGATCTCCGTCCCCGTCAATGAGCGCCTTGATGGTCGCCGCTGACGGCGGGGCTAGAAGGCCGTGGCCTAGAGCGCGAAGATCAGGCGGGGAGCAGGTGATGAGATCGACAAGTTCGCTACGGTCATCGAACAGTCGCTCGAAGGCGCGAATCGGCGCAGCTCGCCCGACTCTCTCGTCGTTCAGGGTCACGGCGGGCCGCGCCGCTTCGAGACGCACCCAGCTGCCACTACCTCGACGACTCTCGACCAAGTCCGCAGCACGCAAAATGTCGTAGGCGGCCATGACTGTTCCCCGGCTCACTGAGAGCGCACGGGCGAAGGAGCGTTCGGGGGGCAGCATGGTAAGCGGAGGAAGATCGCCACGCTCGATCGCGGTATGCAGAGCCTGCGCCAGCTGGACGTACAGCGGCCCCCGTCCGCGCGACCAGTGACCAAGGTGGCTGAGCAGCGTGGCCTTATCAATCGTGCCGAACATACGCCGCGTTGCTCCTAGTCTGACCCCTAGCCCATTACGACACACAACACAGCTGCCCGAACTGAGAGTTATCCGGGCTAACAGATGGACGTTCGGACCTACTTCGACTGGGTGCAGCTACGACAAGCTCCTTAGCTTCGTCCGCCACGCCGTCAGTCTGAACGAGTGTACCTAACAGTATGTACGGCGGTCCGAGGGGAAGGCAAGAGTTGTCATCAACGACTTCGAGCCGCCTCCGCCGCCCACGGCTAGACCATCCGCCTCAAGGTGCTGCGAAGGTTTCTCGTACATGCGCCGAGCCGGCGACCTTCCGTGCTGCACTGGATGCTGTTCGCTTGCTACATATACGAAAGGACCATGCCTGGCAGACCACTCTGAAGATCCTGGCAACACCGACGCAACAGCCTCAACATCGAGCAGCTGCAGCCCCGCGTAAATCCGAACAGCCGCCGGAGATCGTGGGTTGGCGGTCAGAACGGATCTGGGCAAGCCTTGGCCCTTTGTTCAGCGGCAGGCGATGCCAGACGCGGCAGGCTGCTCGCTGGCGCCGCCGTTCGTGCCGCAGCACGTCGATCCGGTTTCGGCGGTCGCGGAGAAGGTGGGGCTGTCGGTCAGCACGGTGTAGATCTCCCACCGCTCACCGTTGGGGGCGCCTTCGACCCAGAACTTGTCCTGCTTGGCGTAGCAGCAGGTGGTGTCTCGTTCGTCGATCGAGGCGAACCCGGCGGTTGCGAGACGCGTCTGCTCGGCGTCGACGGTGTCGGTGTCGGTGACCTCAACCCCGAGGTGGTTGACGCTGCCACCCTGGCCTGGGTTCTCGATGAGTACCAGCTTGAGGGGCGGCTCGGCGACAGCGAAGTTGGCGTAGCCGGGGCGGACTTTGGCCGGCTCGGTGTTGAACAGCGTGGAATAGAAGGCGATCGACTGATCCAGATCGTTGACATTGAGAGCGAGTTGGACTCGGGACACGGGACCTCCAAGAGTTCGATGACTGTCTATGTGTTCTTCTCGTGGCAGGTTGCCACTCATATCGACATCTGTCAATATCGACGTGTGTCGAAATCCTGTCGCTGGTGAACGTCATGAATACCGTCGCCTGCTGCTCGCCGCTGGCCTATGAGCCGATGACCGCCGGCCAGGCCGAACACATCGCTCCGCTGCTCAAGGCGCTGGCCGACCCCGTACGGCTGCGCCTTATGTCACTGGTCGCTTCCCACGAGGGTAGGGAGGCGTGCGTGTGCGATCTGACCGACGCCTTCGACCTGTCCCAGCCGACCATCAGCCACCACCTGAAGGTGCTGCACGAGTCCGGACTGCTCGACCGGGACAAGCGCGGGATCTGGGTGTACTACCGGGCCCGAACCGACGCGCTGGCGAACCTGGCCGCGCTGATCAGCGCCCCCGAGGGCGCGGTGGCATGACCGGTCTGGCCCGCCGCGCGCTCGCCGAGTTCGTCGGCACCGCGTTCCTGGTCGCCGCCGTGGTCGACTCCGGCATCGCCACGCAGCAACTCTCGCCGACCGCTGTTGGACTGCAACTGCTGGAGAACAGCCTGGTCACTGGCGGTGCACTGGTGTCGCTCATCCTCGCGCTGCAAGGCCGTCACCATCGCCCGGATGCGCTCCAACACCTTCGCCGGTATCGCCTCGAGCAACGTGGCCATGTTCGTCTTTATGCAACTCATCGCCAGCTTCATCGGCTACGCGCTAATCCGAAGCGTCTATCCCAACGCCACAGTCCTCGCCGCCGAGGTCAGAGGCCACGCGTCCTGGCAGCGTGAGACACGGCATCCGAGCTGCCTTAGATCGTCCGCGCAATCGAGCGCCCCTTCCCCGCCAAAGGTATTACTGGTGGAGTACAAATCGGATGTTGGCAGCAACTCTCTAATTGTCATGGCCGCCGGTTCGATCGCCAAGATGGTCCAAGTTCGGGTCGACCCGGGTCATATGACAAAGATGCCTCGCTGGACGTTGCTTAGGTGCATCGCCGTTTGGATAACGTGCGCAATTCCGGCACGCGCGAGTACACAAGCCAACGCCAAAGCTTCGCGACGCTGCGAGCCGGTAAGATGCGCGACAACGGCAAGCACTCTTGTTCCGTGGGGACGGACCTCGACCGGATTACTGCTTGATCGTGACTGCTCAATACGTATGGGCCAATAGACCGGCGATTGGCGATGCCCCCCGGACGCCTCGCCGGTTATGGTCAGATCAGGAAGACGATGCTCGGGGTGCGGTACCTAGCCTCCACCATCCGCGGCGTATTCGGCGGCGTCGTGCAGGCAGCAGCGGTAAGTGCGTATCGGAAGCAAAACATTGCAGTTATGAGCCCAATCGAAAGGTCTCGCGTTGAGTGCAACAGTTCTTCAGCTCACCGTCGATTGTCGCCAGCCAGGGCGTCTCGTCGAGTTCTGGCAACCGCTACTTGGATACGAGGTGCCACCACCACCAGCACCGCACGACACTTGGCGAGACTATTACCTGTCCCTTGGGGATGCGCCAGAAACTATCGACGGGGACGGCCGTGATCGCTTACGCCCACCCGGTGGACAAAACGGTATCCAAATTTGGTTTCAGACAGTTCCGGAGCCCAAGACCTCCAAGAATCGGTTGCACCTCGATCTGCGCGTCTCCGATGGACGGAAGATGTCGAAGTCGGAGCGCCGCGCCGCAATCGAATCCGCTGTGTGTGATATCGCCGAACGCGGGGGGCAGCTCGTCGCCTGGTACGACGATCAAGGAAACGACCACGTCCATGCCACCGTGCAGGATCCGGAGGGTAACGAATTCTGCGTCGTCTGACTTTTGACCTGAGTTTAAGCGCGGGCACGGCGCGGCTTGGCCGCCGATAATCACACCGACGATGCCCTAGCTCAATCGCGTCCCTGTGCGATCGGGGCGTCTCCTTGCAGTTGCACCGAGCGGGCTTGCAGTCCAGGCCGTCGCCCACGGTACTAAGTGCATTGGCCGAGTCGCGCGACGGCATCACGATGCCGGCTACGCCTGCTCGAAATCTATCGTGTGTCCCTCTGGGTCGAGCAGGCTGCGGCGATGCTCGTCTTCGCCAAATCTTCGCAGACGACTCAAGCGCTGATGCGCACCAGTGCTGATGGAGCCTCCGGAGTAGACACGTACGACGTGCGTTCGGCGCCAGTTGGCGGCGCGGTCGCAGCGGTCGACATCGGCCTTCTAGCGTCGCGACGCCAATCGGCGTTGTATTGGACGGAATCCTGGCGCCGTTCTTGCGGCGCTCCATGGTCGTTGCAACAGTGCGAATAAGCGAAGTTGGCCTGGTTATTTGCGTGGTGTAAGCGCGAATGGGCGGCGGAAGGAATATGACTTGAAGGAACCCAACGTGGGTGCGGAACGGAACAGACGACCCGATCACGTCCGGATCTTCGAGGACTGGCACCTTTATGCGAAAGGTCGATCGGTCGAGGGACTCCTGTCGCTTTACGCAGAAGATGCTGTACTGGAGAGTCCGCTGGTGACTGCCATTCTGGGAACAACCGACGGTATTTGTACGGGACGGGCCGAGATCGGTCGTTTCATCGCCGAGGGTACTGCCCGGCGCCCTAACGAGCTTGTACGGTGGCACCGTTCGTCGACTTTTGGCTGGACTGGTCAAACTCTCTCGTGGGAGTATCCTCACGCCTATCCTGGAGGCGAACAGATTGACATTGCTGAATTCATGGATATCTCGAATGGGCTGATAGCACATCATCGGATATATTGGGGTTGGCGGGGCGTCAAACTGTTGTTTGAAGGTACCTAAATAGCATAATAGTGATGCGTGCATTTGTCGGTGCGACAACATCCAGCGAGAGCGTAGTTGCTCGTTTGGCTTGGTGCGCACGACGGGCTGCGCGACCTAAAAGATCTCTATCTGGAGCGCAGTGTGAACGGCATCGACCTGCTTCACGATGCTTACGAACCCCTGATCGAGTTCGCGAGCACGGTGGACGAATCAACAGGATGGACACCCACGGAGCTACCTGGTTGGGCGGTCCGTGACCTCATCTATCATTTGGCCACGGACGCTCAGCGCGCCCTGCTTGCACTCGCACGCCCTACCCGAGACGTCTTCGATCTGGACGAAGTCTCATACTGGGCGAACTGGCAACCTGGCACCCCTACAGCAGATGCCGCACTGCGAGGTGTCCGGATCTCCGCGAGCGCCTGGACATCTGTTCGCGGACCCGCGGATCTCTTCGCCGGAACAGCGTCAGCGGTGCTGGCGCAGGCTGAGCGTGTGGATGCTGACGATTGCGTATCGACCCAGGGACACGTTCTGACGGTCGAAGCTCTGCTGCGCACCCTGACCGTCGAGGCGGTCGTGCACCATCTCGACTTCGGCGCCACCATCGCTAACAAGCCCACTAAATCTGGACTCGGCGAGGTCCGTCACGTCCTTGACGGGCTGCTCGGAGAGTCAGGACCGGCTCAATGGGGTGACGTCACGTATGCGCGTCTGGGCACTGGGCGAGATCAGCTCAGCTCTGAACAGCGTTCGTCGCTTGGGCGTCTGGCACGGCGGTTTCCTCTATTCGGCTAGCCGCCGCCATCGCGTGCATCCGGACGAGTTTCGGCGGTTCCCTCCCTGACGCAAGCCGCCCACCGGGGACGATCCGTGTCAATTCGACCAACGGTTGCGCTCCGTGATCGGGGACGGACAGCTACGCCATCGCCAATTCATTGATGTGCGGGGTGGAGAGGTGGAGCACTGTGAACGTCTCGGTTGTCTCAAGCGTAGTGGCCTCGCCGGACCACAGGGTGAAGTGTGCCAGCTCCCACGAGGTCGGATTCAGCGCGAGCGCGCTCGAATGGACTCCCGGCGTGACTGCCATTGCGTCGATAAGATCGGCGCTGGCTACGAGTGCGTGCATCGGAGCGATGTCGGGTACAAGTCTCGTGCGCGTGAGTGTCGCGATGCTTGGTGTGGTCTCGTATTCTGATCCAGACACGAACCGCACGCCGGCCCATTGCCGCACCGCCGGACGCCCGAAATCTTTCACGATGCCTTGGAATCCGCCGCCACCCCAGATGAAGTGGCCCATGGCTGTGACGTCGGTCCACAAATAGAACGGCGCGTACTCGTTAACCGGTGAATCTTTGGTGCACTCCCGGACGAGGTAGGCCTTCACTCCTAGGCCCGGCGCGTTGTCGAGGAGTGATCCCTTTGCGGACACGCGCCGGCGAATGATTGCCATGTCGTAGTCGGCTGGAAGTGCGATGCGGTATTGCATGGCGTACATGAGGTCTCCCGAGTAGAAGTCGTAGCCCGCGACGCGGACTCTTTCGGTACTTTGAGGTCGCCGAAATCAGCTAGGTCGTCACTAACCCCCGATCGCTACGTTCGGCGGTTTGCACGCCTGTATTCATCGCGTTCGACCGAGCTTGAACTCGATCTACGCTATGGATCGTGAGCAGGTTCAGAAAATGAATGACTCGCCTGGATCCAATACCGTGAGCAGCTCGGACATGCCAGCAGTATCGAAGGCCCGTCGTACTCCGGTGGCTCCCTCGGTGAAGTGAGTCCATCCTGCGTAGTGGACAGGCACTACCCGTGGTCTGCCTAGCAGTTTCGTGGCTGCCACCACGCCGGAGCCTGTCAGGGTCAGGTACGCGTCGCCGAGAAGTTTGGGCGACTTCGCCCCGCCCGCGAATATGACAGCAAGATCGATGTTGCGGAACCGCTCGGCGACCGCCGAAACTGCCGCGAGAGACGCGTTGTCTCCACTGACGTATACCGTGGGAAGGCTCGCGCCGGTGAGAATGAAACCGGTCACCTCTCCCGTCAGGTGAGTAGTGCCATCCGGTCCGTGTTGAGCGGGTACGGCAGTCACGTCAATGTGAACATCATCGGAGGATATAAGGGTGATGTGTCCCCACGGGGCCAAGCTTCGTGTATTGCCTCCTAAGCGCTCGGCGCCGCTCGGTGTCGTAAGCACTATCGGGGTTGTCTCGAGGTACACACGACCCGCTGGATCCAGATTGTCAACATGTTGATCATGTGACAACAGCACGGCGTCGACCTCACCAAGTTCGCCGGGCGAGACCGCGGGGCCCTCCGTTTTCGTCAGCAAACGACCCGGTGCACTTTCATAATCGCCCGGCGGGCTGAACGTTGGATCGAGCAGAATCCGAAAGCCTGCCGCCGTCAACAGGGCCGTCGGGCCCCCGATCATCTGGACAGTAAGAGGCGGGTCTTCCGTCGCCATCCGGCTCCTTTCCAACAGATTCGATTTTCTCGGAACGTCATCGCGGACATTCGACGCGCCGTCACATCAAGCGCCCCACCGACGCACTCTGAGCACTGTACCTACCAGTATGTACGATGCGGGGATGCAAAACAATGGGAAGCTTCGACACACGCTGCGGCCAGGTCTGACGCACCTTGCGTGGTCAGTCGGGGAGGGACGACGTGCCGCAGCAATCGGCGAGGTCAGCACCGACTACCTCCCGGTCGGCCTCTGCCCGGAGACCAGAAGGGTCGGCATCTGCAGCCCGCCTACCCGAGCCGGTGCCGAGGCTTGCCCACCTGGTCACCGCCTCGGCGCTTGGTCAGTAATGGGCTTTAGGCGCCACTGTGGCGACAGGTAACGTCCCGGGGACCAACCCAGCCTGTTCCCTAACTGGGGAGACGCGCGCGGATGGCGCTGAACAGCTACACCGATCAACCTTTCTGATTACAAGCTTGGGCGCCTTCCTAGTCTCGCTCGACGTTTCCATCGCGAACGCGGTGCTTCCTGCGATGGGCTCAAGCTTCGGAGAGACCGAGCGACCTACGCTGTCTTGGGTATTGACGGCTTACGCCATTACCTTCGCAGCGGTCCTGGTTCCCGCTGGGCGCCTCGCAGATCGGGCGGGCCGACGCCGGATCTTCTGGTGGGGCTTGATCATCTTCGGGGCCGGATCGGTGCTGTGTGGTGCCGCTCCGGACTTACCGATCATGTTGATCGGACGCGTTGTGCAGGCGGTGGGCGCGGCAGCGGCCCAGCCAGCGTCTCTGGGTCTACTTGTAGCCAGCGTCCCGGCGCGTCGGCGCGCAACCGCCATTGCCAGATGGGGCGGTATGGGTGCCGTCGGGATGGGTCTGGGTCCATCGCTCGGCGGTTTCATAACGGCCGGCACCAGCTGGCGCTGGGTGTTCCTTATCAACGCGCCTCTCATTCTGCTCGCGCTCAGATGGGTGCCGAGGGTCCTGACAGAGACGACTAGACACCCCGGTCGGACGCTTCCCGATCCAATAGGTGCAGTGCTGTTTGGAAGTGCCGCCGCGACCTTAACCCTGGGCATATCCGAAGCAACCACATGGGGTGGAACGTCCGTTCGAACGGTAGGCGCTCTCATCGGAGGTGGGCTCTTCGCAGTACTCTTCGCGCGGCGAAGCCTGATCGTTGCAGACCCGGTCCTTGACCTGCGACTACTTCGTAGTCGTCAGACCACCCTTGTCACGACGGTCACTGTTCTCTATTCGGCTGGATTCTTCGGCCTATTGTTCACTTTCGTACTTTTCCTTACCGACGTATGGCATCTTTCGCTTAGTGCTGCGGGATTGGCGCTGACGCCGATGCCTGTCGCTGCTCTGGTCCTGACCACGTTCGTCGGCGCGTTATCCGATCGGTTAGGCTTCAGGCTACCGTTGTCAACGGGCACCGCGTGTATGTCGGTAGGATTACTCGCAAGCATTGCCGTCGATCGAACCAGCTCTTTTGCCTTTAGTTGGATACCGATCGCTGCGTTTGTCGGAGTGGGGATTGGCCTGTGTTATCCGCTACTCGGAGCCGCGGCAGTCGCAAACGAAACTTCGGAGAATTTGGCGGCCGCGACTGCGGTGAATCAGTGCGCACGACAGATTGGGGCGGCCCTGGGTATCGCGGCGAGTGTCGCAGCTATCGGTCCGAGATCGTCCGAGCCCGCGGCGCACTTCTACATCGCCTGGACGGAATGCGCTTCATTCACAGCGCTAGCTGCGTTGGCGGCGCTTGGTCTCCTCGGCAAGTCCCGCCAAACTCCTTGACCGTGGGCGGACTGTGCGAGCGAGCCGCTCGGGGAGGGGCTCAACCGGTTACTCGACGAGGCGTCAGACGTTTCGATGCTTGCTGAGGTGGCGCGGGCGTCGAATATTGCCAACGCTTGCGTTGAGGCTGCGAGCAAGCCAAGGAGGACGCTGGCAACAACGACCCCGCCGGCGCCGATCGCAAACGTTGCCAAGCGCAAGGACCAAGTCCGCGGTATCACGACATTCTGTCGCCGTCGACGTGGGTAACGTGTTCGCGCGACCCGGCGATTTCCGAGTAGGCGTGGCGAATCGTATCTGTCCAGGCAGCAGACCGCTGGGTGACCGGATCGATCTTCACGATGGTGCGCGTCGCGGTCGCGTGCAGGCCCTGTACGGAACGGATTTGGAACTCGAACGTTGCGCTCGTACGACCCAGCGCGCCTAGCCACATGTGAATCGAGATCGGGATGTTGCCGCGCACTGGGAGGAGGTACCGGATTGTTTGCTCCCGAATCGCGTAGTACTGATCGGGGTTAGCGGAAACGTCCAGCTCCCACTGCCGTCCCTGTGACCAGTGGAACGATGACTCTGTTCGCTCGACCAGGACGATGTATCTGGAGTTATGCAGCATCCCCATCGGATCGAGATCATCGAAGAAGACGCGAGTGTGCCACACGAACTGAGCGCCCGCGACCGGCTCCGTAGAGGGGGTCTCGCTCAACGCGACCTCCTATGAAACACTAGTGTACGGAGTGAGAACGACCGTTCTCCAGAACGTACGGGAACGAGCGTTCTCTCGCAACAACTGCTTCGGCTTCGCGGCCAGGACCGTAACGAGGACCGCTCCGTGATCCCAACAACCTAGTCGGCACACCCCGCAGGAGGAACCGTGGAACACCCTCAGGACGCAACCCTAATCGTCGTCGACGTTCAGCTCGCCTTCGAACATCCGCGCTGGGGCGCGCGAAACAACCCCGACGCCGAAGACAACGTCGCCGTACTTCTCGCCCACTGGCGTCGGGAAGGTCAGCGAGTCATTCACATTCAGCACCGCAACAGCAACCCGAGCGGGCTGTTTCACCCAGATAATCCGGGATTTCAACCGAAACCCCAAGCCGCTCCCCTTGCCAGCGAGCCCGTCATCACCAAGACGGTGAACAGTGCGTTCATCGGCACCGACCTCGAACAACGCCTCCGCGCTGACGGAGTGTCTAGCGTCGTAATCTGCGGTATCACCACCGACCATTGCGTTTCGACGACGACCAGGATGGCGGGCAACCTGGGTTTCTCGGCCTTCGTTGTCAGTGACGCCACGGCGACCTTTGAACGCGTCGGCCCGGACGGACGCACGTACGCTGCGCAAGAGATGCACGACACCGCACTCGCGAGCTTGCACCAGGAATTCGCCACCGTTGTCACGACCGCCGACCTGGTGGGCGCCTCTCCCCGGACGGGTGGCGGACGGAGCGTGGCGTAGCGCTGTGGCAGTGTGAGGCCGCTGAAGCGTCCGCCGCATTCGCGCCACAGGTTCGGTCGAGCACGGACGCAGCCAGAGTCACCAGACTCGCGTAGCCAAACTTTCGGTTTCCGGTGACCGGACAACGCCATGGCGGTCTTGTGCGGCCCACTCATCCGGTGGCGGCGGATCGTTGCCGCTGTACCAACAGGTATGTACACTGATCTAGTGGACGCTGCAGATCGCCTTGTCACGAGCGCTCAGGAATTACTGTGGGAACGCGGCTATGTGGGCATGAGCCCGAGGGCGATACAACAACGCGCTTCCGCCGGGCAAGGTAGCATGTACCACCATTTCTCAGGGAAGTCGGAACTCGCGCTCGCCGCCATCCGCCGCAGCGCCGATGACCTCCGCACTCAAGGTGAACAACAATTCTCAGCGCCCGGGACGGCGCTGGAACGTATTACCGCGTACCTGCTGCGGCAGCGCGACGTACTTCGCGGATGCCGTATTGGTCGACTGACCCAAGACCCAGAAGTCGTCGCAAACGCGGCGCTCCGCGCACCCGTGGACGAGACGTTCGCATGGTTGCAGAGCCGCCTTGCCGAGGTTCTCGCCGAAGGGCAACGAAACGGCGAGATTGACCCACAGCTTGAAGCTTCTGAAATTGGATCAATGATCGCCGCGGTGCTTCAGGGCGGTTACGTACTCGCCCGAGCAGAACAGTCAACCGAACCGTTTGACCGCGCCATACAGGGGCCTTGACGCTGATATCGAGAACAGCGGTTACGAAGAATTAGACATCGCGCCAGTTGCAGCCCGCCGCGATGGGTGGGTGGTAAATGCCGATGTGGGGCGCCCGCCTAGCGCGCGCACCCCACAAGCCAACCCGTCGGCGGCTACTGACGCGCAGTTCATTAGACAGTAACTGGAGACGACATTTGCACAGCATCCTCGACGCACAATATGGACCGCGTTCCGACGATTTGCGTGCATTCACCTCGGAACCCGACCACAACGGCGCCAGAGCCGCCCTCGAAACGTTTTACTATGCGTTCAACCATCGCGATATTGATGCATTGGAATTCGTCTGGCTGGCCGACGTCTTAGCTCAACTGAATAATCCCTTAGGGGGAATACTTCGCGGTGGCAAGGAGATTGTTGAACTGTACGAAAGAGTCTTCAGCAGCAAAGCATCCGTCGAGGTCACGTTCCAAGACATCATCGAATATGCGACAGACACATTCGCCGTCTTCGCGGGCCGCGAAATCGGCGCTTACGTGACTGCTGACGGACATGCACACGCCCTACGTATTCGCACTACTAGGATTTTCGAATTCTCGAGCGAGCACCAGCGGTGGTTACAAGTGCATCATCATGGCAGCCTCGACGATCCTGTCGCGCTTAGCGCTTACCAACAGCAATGGGCCGCGTTTAGAGCCGTCGCCTGCATCGATGGCGCTACAGCCAACCGTGAATGGCGTTCTTTTTTTCGTGCGCAGAAGCACGTCACGTGTGACAGGCATGAAAGGATAGTTGTGCCTCTCGTAACCATTGACCTGAACGCTGCCACTCATGGGCGAAACGCGCAGCAGATTTCCGACGGTGTCCATCGAGCCCTGGTGAAGGCAATCGGCATCCCTGATGGCGATCGGTTCCAAATCGTGAACAGACACGTCGAAGACGAGCTGGTTTTCGATGCGGAATACATGGCGGAGCGACGTGACATCGTTTACGTCCGAGTAACTCTCGTCTCGGGACGGTCCGAACTGCAAAAGCGGGAGCTCTACCAGCAAATTGTCACGAACCTCGCCGCTGCCTCGGTGCGCTCCGACGACGTCTTCATAGTGTTGACCGAGAACACGCGTGCAGACTGGTCGGTTGGCAATGGGGCAGCTCAACTGCTCGACGCTTGTTCGGATGACCTCGCAACTAGGGGATGAAACTTGAGAGCAGCGCCGCCCCGAGCCGTTCGAACGGCTCGGCGACAGTAGGCGCTGAGTCGTCGGGGAGGCACCGTCGGCCCTGAGGCCCAGAGAACTCGCTTCGGGCAAGAGCGCGACCCTCGTCAGCGGGCGGATCACCGCGCCGCTACCCGCCGTCCCCTTCGTGATCCTTGGGCGACAGGGACCATCGCCGGTAATCTGGGTGTGCACGCCCCAGCGCCGCTGACGCTGCTCTTCTACCGATTTGCTTCGCCGGTGTCGTCTTCGGCCTGCTTGCTGTCCTTGCCCGCGCACCATGGCCCAAGTCTTTCGGGCAGTGGGCGCATGCCGCCGTCGCGGGAGTCCTGTTACAGGCGGCGCAGTTCACCGGCGTCTATCTCGGATTTCGTGCTGGCGTCCCGGCCGGCTTGTCTGGACTCATCATCGGGCTCAGCCCACTTCTTGGTGTAGCGATCGCGAGGCCCATACTCGGCGAGCACCTGACGCGACGGCAGCTGACGGGTGTGGTCGTGGCGTTCGTCGGGGTCCTTGTCGCGTGCAGCGCGACAGCGCACGGGCGCGCGAGTGATGCGGGACTGGGCTTCACGGCCATGGGCTGCGTCGGTCTTACTGTTGGAACGCTCTACCCAGCGGAAATTTGGACACACCATTGACATCCGCACCGGCGGCACAATCCAGTTGCTCAGTGCGGCCCTGGTTGTACTTCCGTTAGCCGCCTGCGACGGTGGGCTGGTTTTACCGCCGACGCTCGACGCCTGGGGCTGGGTGGTCTGGTTAGCAATGGTGAACTCGGTAGGGGCCTTTTCACTATTGTTCTTCCTGCTGCGAAAGGGGCCAATCAGTGGCAGCGTCGATGGTGCTGCTCTCAATCGTCCCGCCCGTTGTAGCGGTCATGGCCGTCCCGACCCTTCATCAACCCCTCGCACCCGAAGCGGTGGGTGGGTTCCTTTTGTCGTTATCGGGTGCTGGACTGGCCACTCGGCCCCGACGATGACTTATCAGCCGGCTTGGCCAACGGATGGCCGACGCCGGACGGGACGTCAGGCGTCACCAGCGCCCGCTCCATCAGGCGGACAAGCTTCTCGGTTATGTCGAGTAACTGTCTCAAGTGAGCGGCCTGGTGCACTCGGGGCCGATGGGCGGCGCGTGGTGATATACGGATAGGCCCAGTGGCGCGTCGATGGTCGACGGCCCGAAATGTTCAGAAGGTCTGTCGACACCTCCTTCAGTGGGAGGGGAGCGCATCCGGGGGCGCCACCGCGCAGTGAGGTGCCGCCAGCGACGGCCTACTCGTTCTTTGCCAGCCGTTCCCGTTGTTGTCGGCCGCGTCACCAGGACGACGACGTCCGCCTCAACGAGCCGCGCGCCGCCTCTCGGTAGCGGCCGAGGTATGGGTATGAGTAGCCGCGACGGGACCTGCTGGCCGGGGCGGACGTAGCGAATCGCTGAGAGCAGGTCACGGATTCCCGGTGCATGTACGTTTGATGAATTCATGCATACGGTGATCGTCTGGGTGGCTCAGTACTTGCTATGGGCCATGGCAGCTGGGTTCGCTGCGGTCTGGCTCTTCGTCGAAGGCCGCCGCGGCAAGATCGAACTCGGCGCGGAGTCAGTCATCGGCCTGGTGCTCGCGCTGATCTTTCTCTACTTGGCCAAGTCGGTGCATCACGACCCGAGACCGTTCGTGCAGAACCCGCACATCAAGCCGCTGTTCGGGCACAGCCGAGACGATGGGTTCCCTTCCGATCACAGCCTCGCAGCCGGCTTGCTCGCGATCCTGGTGTGCATTCGTCACCGGCTGCTCGGCCTAGGCTTCGTCACGGCTGCCGTAGGAATCGCGTGGGCACGGGTTGCCGCGCACGTCCATCACCTACAAGACGTCGTAGCTGGTCTGCTGCTCGGCGCGCTCGCGGCTGCGCTCGCACACCTTGTCATCGCCCTCGTCATGTCTCGTCGAAGCCGACACGACACAGTTGTCGACGGCAGCGTCACGACGCGGGTTTCCTGACATCGCGCTGTTCGCATGTCCGTCAGGTCAGTGGGCGGCTGGGCAGGCCGCGTATGTCGCTCATCGCGAGTGATCCTAGGTGCAAACTAGGTTGCTGGTTCCTGGAAGCCGGCCTTCCGGGGCCCCTGCGGACGGCAGTGATGCGGAACTGCGACGTCGCAGCGGTGATGACGCGGTCTCAGCCGGCGCTGCGGGCTGCAAGGGCTACCGTTGCGGTCGTCGCACGCTCGACGAAATCGACAGGAAGTAGGGTCTGCACCGCAGTGTGGCCGGTCGGATCGGACATCCAGCGCAACAGCGCGTCGGCGGCGAGTTCGCCCATGAGATTCAGGGGTACGTCGACGGTGGTGAGCGGCGGGTTCACTCGACTGACGAAACTCAGGTTGTTGTAGCCGGTCACCGACACGTCGTCCGGACAGCTCACACCATGCTGGCCGAGGGCCTCGACAACGCCCATGGCGATGAGGTCATTGGCCGCCACAAGTGCTGTGAAGGGCACCCCCCGCGCGATGAGCTCGTGCGTGGCGGCTGCACCGGCCTCCTCCGTGTAGGCGGAGCACTCGACGACGGACCGCACCGAGCTGCGCCCCTGAACACGCAGCGCGGAGCGGAATGCTGCGGTGCGTTCCCGTCCGGTCGATGTGTTGTTCGGTCCGGCGAGGTGCAGGATCGCGCGGTGGCCGAGCGCGGTCAGGTGCTCGACACACAGTTGCATTCCATGACGATCGTCAGCGCCGATGTAGGGCAAGCCGCTGTCGGCATCACGACGGTTCACCAGGACCGTCGGAGTGCCGGACGCGGCGAGCTCGCGTACAGCCGGGTCGGACCACCGCGCAGTGGCGATGATGAAACCGTCCACCCCGCGGGCGCGCATGGTCGCAATCTGCGCGCGCTCGGTTTCGGGATCGTTGTTCGTATCGGTGAGGACCAACGTGTAACCGGCCCGGCTCAGCACCCTCTCGGCGCCGCGGACGATCGGCGGGAACAGGGCGTTGGTGATGTCCGGGACGACCAACGCAACGACGTACGAGCGGGACGTGCGCAGTCCGCGGGCGAGCGTGTTCGGTACGTAACCGAGTTTGCGCGCGGCCTGCTCAACTCGCCGCACGGTGTCGGCGTTGACCTCGTGTCGGGCCGCGGGGTTGAGCGCCCGCGAGGCCGTGGCGGTGTGAACGCCTGCCCGCTTCGCGACGTCGCTGAGCCGCACCCTATCCATGTTCCAGACACTATCCGGTCGGTGCTCATTACGGGCACTGTGACGCAATCGATTGCTGGCAACGGGGCGTGCACCTGAGTGGTGTCGGGCTTCGCCCTTGACAGCCGGCTTCCTTGCGTGTCAGGTTGACGCAATCGTTTGTGGCCCGTGGCGCGAGCGATCCGTCCGACCTAGGCGACTGCCAACCATTCCGTATCGAGGGGGAGTTGACGATGATTTTCCACAATCGTTTGCGGCGGTCGACGAGGCGGGCTCTTGTCGTGCTCGCTTCCGCGGCGCTCCTCGCCGGATGCGCCTCGAAGGCGGGCACGACGACAGGGTCGAGTGCGCCGGGGGGCGGTGGCTCGGGTGCGCCGGCGAACACCGCACCGCTGGTGATCGGGGCCTCGGTATCGCTGACCGGCGACTTCTCCGACTCGGGCAAAGCCGTGGAACGCGGTTACCAGCTGTGGGCGGACACGGTGAACGCCAAGGGCGGCATTCTCGGACGCAAGGTCCAGATCAAGATCGTCGACGATGCGTCAAGTCCCACCCAGGTGGTCACCAACTACCAGAACCTGATCAACAAGGACCACGTCGATCTGACGCTCGGCCCCTTCTCCACGCTGCTGACGATCCCCGCGTCGCGCGTGGCGAGCAGATACAGCTACGCGTTCCTGGCTCCCGCTGGAGGCGGCCCGGACGTGTTCGCGCAGAACCTGCACAACTTCTTCTTCGTGCAACCCGCGCCGACGACGCAGGCGGGCGATGTGTTCGCGAAGTACGTGCTGGGCCTGCCGGCCTCGCAGCGGCCGAAGACGGCGGCGTACGCCGAACTCGACGACCCGTTCTCCGCCCCGATCGCTGAGAACATCCGCGCCAAGTTCGAGGCGGCCGGTATCAAGACGGTCTACAAGCAGGTTTACCCGTCAGAGACGCAGGATCTCTCGCCGGTGATGGCCGCGCTTGTGGCCAAGAAGCCGGACGTCATCGTCGGCGGGACGCAGAACGAGGACGCGTATGCGCAGGTCAAGTCACTCGTACAGCTGAAGTACAACCCGAAGATGATGTTCCAGTCGAACGGCGCCAACTCACCGCTCGAGTTCCCCGACAAGGTGGGGCGCGCCAACACCGAGGGCATCATGTCGTCCGCGGACTGGTTCCCCGGCTCGACGGCCGCCGGAAGTGCCGCCTTCACCGCGGCGTACATCAAGAAGTTCGGAGGTACAGCACAGCAGGTCGACGACAGCAGTGCCGAGGCGTTCGCGTGCGGCCAGCTGCTGGAAGCGGTGGCGAAGAAGACCGGCAAGATCGACAACGCCACCATCATCAGCGCGCTGCACTCGGGTTCGTGGCCGACGTTGCTCGGCAACCTCGCCTGGTCGGCCAACGGAGCACCGACCGGCGAGTTCAACCTGGTTCAGTGGCAGAAGGACAAGCTGATTCCGGTGTACCCGCCGGCCGTCGCGCAGGCCCAGCCCGAGGTAGTCAAGCCCAACTGGGGTGGGTGAGCCGGCCGGATGCACGCACTGATCCAAGGCCTGATACTCGGGATCCTCACCGCCGGCGTGTACGCGTTGATGGCATCGGGTCAGACGCTGATCTTCGGAATCATGAAGGTGGTGAATCTCGCGCAAGGCGCGATGGTCATTCTGGGCGCATACCTCGCCTACCAGCTGTTCACCTCGTTCGGGATCGACCCGCTGCTCGCGATCCCGATCACGACAGTTGCGCTGTTCGTGGTCGGGATGTCCGTCGAGTATGCGTTCATCCGACCGCTCAAGCGCGAAGATCGCTCCGAGCTCAGCCTGCTGGTCACGTTCGCTGTGGCGCTGTTGCTGGAAGGCATCATGAGCGTCACGTGGAACACGACGGACCGTGTCGTGAACACCAGCTACTCGAACTCGAGTTGGACCGTGTTCGGCTACCAGATCACCCTCGTGCGGCTGTGGGCGTTCCTGCTGTCGCTGGCGGCGTTGGGGTTGTTGTTCGTGCTGCTGAACCGGACGAAGTTCGGACGGGCCGTACGGGCGAGTGTGCAGAACCCGGAGTCGGCCCGTCTGCTCGGCGTGCAGTCGGAGTGGGTGTCGGCGATCGGGTTCGGCGTCGGCTCGGCGACCGCGGCTGCGGCCGGTTCGGTGTACGCGATGCTCTACCCGTTCAATCCGGGCAGCCACTACGACCTGATCTCGCGGTTGCTGTCGATCGTGCTGCTCGGCGGTCTCGGCAGTATCGGGGGAGCGGTGCTCGGCGCGCTGATCGTGTCGGTGTCGTCCGCGGTGGTCGCGTCGACGATCTCTCCCACGTGGTCCGAGATGACCTTCTTCGTGATCCTGCTCGCGGTGCTCCTCGTCCGCCCACGGGGGCTGTTCGGTTCCACCGCGCGAGGTGCGATGTGAGGCTCGCCCACGCCCTCGGACCGGCTCGGGCGCTTGTGTTCTTCGGTGTGCTGGTTGCGCTGCCGTCGCTCGGCTTCGCGCACTGGGTGCTGAACATGCTGGTGTTCACGCTGATGTTCGCGGTCATGTCAAGCGCGTGGAACCTGACCGGTGGCTTTGCCGGCTATCCGTCGCTCGGACATGCGGCATTCTTCGGGTTCGGCGCGTACGCCACGTCGATCTGGTTCCAACACCACTCGATCACCAGCGGGTACGAGCCCTTCCTGTTGCTACCGCTCGTGGGTCTCGCCGCCGCGCTGATCGGGCTGCCTGTCGCCGCGATCGCGATGCGGACAAGGGCGGACGTGTTCGCGATCGTGACGATCACATTGCTCTTCGTCGCGCAGACCCTTGCGTTCAATCTGCACAGCCTGACGAACGGCGCCCAGGGGATCTCGATGCCGGTCGCGCCGTTTTCGGCCGCGACTTACGAGCGGCCCTTCTATCAGGTGTTGCTGGTCCTGCTTGCAGTCGCGATGGCGCTCACTTGGGCGACGATGCGCAGCAAGGTCGGGCTGTCACTCGCCGCAGTACGGGCCGATGAGGACAAGGCCGCGGGCATCGGCGTGCACGTGCTGGGCGTGAAGCTGCTGAGCTTCTGCGTCAGCGTCGGGCTAACTGCGATGGTCGGCGGTGTCTGGGCCTACTACGAAGGTTTCATCTATCCGCAGTTCGCGGTGGACCCGCTGGTCACGATCGCGATCGTGCTCATGACCTTTCTCGGCGGCCGGGCGACGCTCTGGGGACCGGTGCTCGGCGCGTTCCTGCTCGAGCTCGCCCAGCAGTATCTCGCGTACTCGCTGGGCGGCAGCCAGCTCTACCTCATTGCCTACGCGCTGGTGTTCCTGCTCGTCATGCTCCTGCTCCCGCGCGGGATCGTGCCGTCCGTCCAGGATCGCCTGCGCCGGAAGCGTCGCCGCCAAGCGAGCGACGCCGTCGACCCTCGCGCGCCGAACGCGGGACGAACGACACCTACTCTGGTCGGAAAGGCGGCGCAGTGAACCCGCTCCTCGAAGTGCGAAACGTGTCGCGCCGCTTCGGTTCCCTGCAGGCGGTGCGCGACGCGACCTTCGCCGTTGGGCAGAACTCGGTCACCGCGCTCATCGGCCCGAACGGATCGGGCAAGACCACCCTGTTCAACATCGTCACCGGTTACTTACGGGCCGACAGCGGCTCGGTGCACTTCGATGGACGCGAGGTCACTCGCTCCAGGCCGGCTGCGCTCTACCGGCGCGGGTTGTCGCGGACCTTCCAGCAGGCACGCGTGTTCTCGCAGCTCACGGTTCAGGAGAACCTGGTGGTCGCTGGCGGGTTCAGCCTCGCCCAACTGTTCGGCCGAAGGGTCGGCAGCGACGACCGCCGGCGCGCAGCAGAGCTGCTCGAGGAGTTCCGGCTCGCGCACGTCGCCGACCTGTTCGCGAGCGAACTCTCCTACGGCCAACGCAAGTTGTTGGAGTTCGCCTCGGTATTGATGAGCAGACCGAAGCTGGTCCTGCTCGACGAACCCACGGCAGGTGTGAACCCGGTGCTGATCGAAACCATGGAGGCGCACATCCGGCAGTTGCACTCTGCCGGCATCACCTTTCTCGTCGTCGAGCACGACATGAACTTCGTCATGCGGCTCTGCGACCCGGTGATCGTGCTCGATCAGGGACAGCAGATATTCGTGGGCCCGCCGACCGAGGTGCAACAGAACCCGATCGTCCTCGACGCGTACCTGGGCGCGTGACGACATGACCACGTTGCTCACGTTGCATGACGTCGTTGCGGGTTACGGCTCGGGCGACATCCTCAAAGGCGTCGACCTCGAGGTGGGCGAGGGCACCGTGACGTGCCTGATCGGCCCCAACGGTGCCGGGAAGTCCACCGTTCTCAAGTGCATCAGCGGTCTGCTCCGGCCCCGGTCAGGCACTGTGACCTTCCGCGGCAAGGACGTGACCGGCCTGTCGCCGCGGCAACGCCTTGCCCTCGGGATCGTCCATGTGCCGCAGGATCGCAGCCTGTTCCCGGCGATGACGGTCTGGGACAACCTGCTGATGGGCGGCTACACGATGAAGGACCAGAAGGTCGTGCGTGAGCGGGTCGACGCGGCGGCGGCGGCCTTCCCGATCTGCGCGCAGCGCGCGAGGGAACACGCCGGTTCGCTTTCCGGCGGCGAGCAGAAGCAGGTCGAGCTGGCTCGCACGCTCGTGCTCGACCCCGGGCTGATCCTGCTCGACGAGCCGTCGATCGGTCTCGACCCGAAGTCGCGACGCCAGGTCTTCGCCAGCATTCGATCGCTTGCCGAGCACGGGCGCACCGTCCTGCTCGTCGAACAGAACGCCCGCTCGGGACTTGCCGCGGCAGACGTGGGCGCCGTGCTGGAAACCGGGGTGGTGCGCCTCGTCGCCTCCGGCGCCAGCCTGCTCGACAACCCTGACGTCGCCCGCCTCTATCTGGGTGGACACGCCACGACGATCAGCGCGCCGTTGTCCGCGTCGGGCACGTGACCGAACCCCTATCGAAGGAGAGCACCATGCCCGCAGGTGGCGGACCCCGCATCGGCTGGATCGGTGTCGGACGGATGGGATTCGCGCTTTCCGCGCGCCTGCTCGACGCCGGTCATGACGTCGCCGTCTACAACCGCACCCGCTCGAAGGCAGACCCGCTCGGTGAACGCGGAGCGAAGATCGTCGATGCGCCGGCCGACCTCGCCGACCGCGACGTCGTGTTCATCATGGTGTCGGCGCCGAGCGACCTTGCCGACGTGACAACGGGCGAAGGCGGCCTGCTCACCCATCCCGATGTGGCACCGGGCGTCATCGTCGATTCGTCCACCGTCTCGACGCAGGCCTCCGCGCAGCTGCGGAGCGACGCGGCGGCGCGCGGTGCGCAATTGCTGGCAGCGCCGGTGAGCGGCAATCCGAAGGTGGTCCGGTCGGGCAAGCTGACCCTTGCCGTGTCCGGTCCCCGCGACTCGTTCGAGACGGTGGAACCTTTGCTGCGGCTGCTCGGGCGTGGCGTCACCTACGTCGGCGAGGACGAGGTGGCACGCCTGGTGAAGATCTGCCACAACGTCTTTCTCGGCGTGGTCATCCAGTCACTCAGCGAGATCACCCTCCTCGCTGAGCGCGGGGGCACCACCCGGGCGGCCTTCCTGGAGTTCCTGAACGACTCCGTGATGGGTTCGACGTTCACCCGGTACAAGTCGCCGGCGCTGGTGAACCTCGACTTCGCACCGACGTTCACGATGCCCCTCCTCAGCAAGGATTTCGACCTCGGCCTCGCCGCCGCCCACGACCTCGAGGTGCCCATGCCGCTCGCTGCGGCGGCGGCGCAGCTCGTCGCCTCTGCCGTCGGCGCAGGGCATCGCGACGTCGACTTCGCTGCGCTGATTCTCGAGCAGGCCCGACGGTCCGGACTGGACATCGAGGCCGAGAACGTGACTGTCGACGACGGGCTGGGCCAATGACCAGACCACTTCCCGCGCCCGGGCACATGGGTGTCGACTTCGAGCAGCGCGTCGACTTCACTCGGCTGCGTGAGTACCGGCTCTCGCGCGCCCGGGAGGCGCTACGCGGCAGCGAGTGCGGTGCGTTCCTGCTCTTCGACTTCTACAACATCCGCTACACGACCCAGACGTGGATAGGCGGCGCGCTCGGCGACAAGATGACCCGCTACGCGCTGCTCACGCGCGACGGGGAGCCGATGCTGTGGGACTTCGGCTCGGCCGCCCGGCATCACCAGCTCTACTCGCCGTGGCTGGATCCCGAAAACTGCCGCGCCGGGATGCTCGGCCTGCGCGGCGCAATCGCGCCCGACGCCGGACTGATGACATCGGCGGTGACACAGATCAAGGGACTGCTCGTCGACGCAGGCGTGGCGGATGCACCGATCGCCGTCGACATCGTCGAACCACCGTTCCTGTTCGAGATGCAACGCCAGGGCCTGCACGTCGTCGATGCGCAACAGCTGATGCTCGATGCGCGCTCGATCAAGTCCGACGACGAGATCATGCTGCTCACGCAGGCTGCCGCGATGGTCGATGGCGTCTACCAGGACATCGTGGAGGCGCTCAAACCCGGCATCCGGGAGAACGAGATCGTTGCCCTCGCGAGCAAGCGCCTCTACGAAATGGGTTCGGACCAGGTCGAGGCCATCAACGCCGTCTCCGGAGAGCGGTGCAACCCGCACCCGCACAACTTCTCCGACCGGATGATCCGTCCCGGTGACCAGGCCTTCTTCGACATCATCCAGTCCTTCAACGGCTACCGGACGTGTTACTACCGCACGTTCAGCGTCGGCAGCGCCACCGGCCCGCAGCGGGACGCCTATCGCCGGGCACGCGAGTGGATGGACGCCGCGATCGACGTGGTCAAGCCAGGCGTCGGCACCGACGAGATCGCGACCCTGTGGCCGGCAGCGACCGACTTCGGTTTCGCCGACGAGATGGCCGCCTTCGGGTTGCAGTTCGGCCACGGGGTCGGCCTCGGGCTGCACGAGCGGCCCATCATCTCCAGGCTGAACAGCCTCACCGATCCGATCGAGGTGCAGCCCGGCATGGTGTTCGCTCTCGAGACCTACTGCCCGGCATCCGACGGCTTCTCCGCCGCGCGGATCGAGGAGGAGGTCGTGGTCGGGGATTCCGGCGCCCATGTGATCACGAAGTTCCCAGCCCAGGACCTTGTTATCGCCAACCCCTACTGACCGAGGCGAGGACATGACACTCACCATTCCGACTGACTTGCGGATCGGCGGCAAGGACGTACCCGCCGCCGACGAACGGCGCTTCGACGTGCTCGACCCGGCAACGGGCGAAGTGATAGCGACGGTCGCGGACGCCGACGTGGCGGACGCGATTTCGGCGATCGACGCCGCCGATCACGCCGCCGCGTCCTGGGCCGCGACTGCCCCGCGGGAACGGGCCGAGATCCTGCGCCGCGCCTTCGAGTTGATGACCGCTGCCGCCGAGGACCTGGCGATGCTGATCTCGCAGGAGAACGGCAAGGCGCTGCCCGACGCACGCGGCGAGGTTGCCTACGCTGCCGAGTTCTTCCGCTGGTACAGCGAGGAGGCGGTTCGCATCGGCGGTTCGCTGAGCACGGCGCCGTCCGGAACGAATCAGATCGTGGTCACGCACGAGCCGGTAGGCATCTGCGTGCTCGTCACGCCGTGGAACTTCCCGGCTGCGATGGCCACGCGCAAGATCGGGCCCGCGCTCGCCGCGGGCTGCACGATGGTGCTCAAGCCTGCCAGCGACACGCCGCTCACCGCGTTGGCGATGGTCGCGATCCTCGAGGACGCTGGCGTGCCACCCGGCGTTGTCAACGTCGTGACCAGCCGGCGTTCCGGCAAGGTCGTGTCGGCCATGCTGCACGACGACCGCGTCCGCAAGCTCTCGTTCACGGGTTCGACCGAGGTCGGACGAGTGCTTGCTGCGCGAGGCGTCCGATCGGATCGTGAACTGTTCGATGGAACTGGGTGGCAACGCGCCGTTCCTCGTCTTCGCCGATGCAGACCTCGACGCTGCGGTGGATGGCGCGATGATCGCCAAGATGCGCAACGCCGGAGAGGCCTGCACGGCCGCCAACCGGTTCTACGTCGAGGCACCGATCGCCGACGAGTTCGCCCGTCGCCTGGCGGAGCGGATGGCGGCCATGGTGGTCGGTCCCGGGCGCGGACGAGCACAGTCAGGTCGGCCCGCTGATCAACGAAGCCGCCGTCATCAAGGTCGAGCAGCTCGTCGACGACTCGGTGCGACGCGGCGCCCGGACGGCGGTGGGCGGATCGCGTCCCAACGCGTCAAGGCTGGTTCTACGACCCGACCGTGCTCGTCGACGTTGCCCGCGACTCGCAGATCCTGCGCGAGGAGATCTTCGGCCCCGTGGCGCCGATCGTGACGTTCACGGACGAGAGCGAGGCGATCCGGCTGGCGAACGACACCGAGTACGGATTGGTCGCCTACCTCTACACCGCGGATGTCGCGCGCGGGATGCGCGTGAGCGGACGGCTCGCCGCCGGCATGGTCGGCCTCAACCGCGGCCTGGTGTCCGATCCCGCCGCGCCGTTCGGTGGAGTCAAGCAGAGCGGCATCGGCCGGGAGGGCGGACACGAGGGCGTGCTCGACTACACCGAGTCGAAGTACGTCGCTGTGCAATGGTGAGCGGGCTGCCGGGGCTGACCGGGGTCGACCACATCGGCATCACCGTGCCCGACCTCGCCGAAGCCGATCGCTTTCTCGTCGATGTGATCGGTTGCGAGTACCTGTACACGCTCGGTCCCTACCGGCATGACGACAGCGACTGGATGCGCGAACACCTCGGAGTCGATGCGCGTGCGGTCATGCAACGGTTGCATTTCTACCGCTGCGGCGGGCGGGCGATTTTCGAGGTCTTCCAGTACTCGGCGCCCGATCAGAGCACCGCTCCGCCGCGGAACAGTGACATCGGCGGCCATCACGTCGCGCTGTACGTCGAGGATCTGGACGCGGCGGTGCGACATCTCGAGGCGAACGGCGTGACCGTGATGGCCGAACCGACGGTCAGTCGCGGGCCGAGTGAAGGTCAACGCTGGGTCTACTTCCGTGCGCCGTGGGGGCTGCAGTTCGAGTTGGTGTCCTACCCGGGCGGCAAGGCGTTCGACCGCGAGGGCGGGACGGCAAAGAAACCGTACGGAGGCGGCATAGATGACTGAACGACGCGAATTGCGACCGGACGCGCCGTGGACGCAGATCACGGCGACCGAGGCTGACTGGGATGCAGCGGATGGCGATCTGCTGCAGGCGATGTTCGCGCAACTGATCTTGATCCGGGCCTTCGAACAGTACGTGCTCGATCTGAGCACCGACGGCCTCATCAACGGTCCGGCCCATTCGAGCATCGGTCAGGAAGGCGGGGCCGTCGGATCGGTGCTTGCGCTCATCGAGCCAGGACACCGTCAACGGCTCTCACCGTGGCCACCACCAGTTCCTCGCAAAGACGCTTGCCCATGTCGAGCCGAAGGGCATCGATCCGCTGCGGCCGTACTCCGACGACGTGCGCATGGTTCTCACGCGGACGCTCGCCGAGATCTGCGGTCTGGATCGTGGCTGGAGCCACGGCCGAGGTGGCTCGATGCATCTGCAGTGGAAGCAGGCCGGTGCGATCGGCACGAACGCGATCGTCGGGGGCGGGGTGCCGCTTGCCGCCGGATCGGCGTGGGCACACCGCCACGCCGCCACCAACGCTGTCGCGGTGACGTACTTCGGTGACGGCGCGACCAACATCGGGTCGACGCTCGAGACGTTCAACCTCGCTGCGGCGTGGCAGCTACCGCTGTGCCTGTTCGTCGAGAACAACCAGTACGCGGTCTCGACGAGCGTGCGCGAAGCCACCGGTGAGGCCGCGCCTGTCCGCGCGCGGGCCCGGGTTCGGCATCGCCAGCTGGCGCGTCGACGGCATGGACCCGCTGGCCGTACACCTGTGCATGCAGGAAGCGGTCGCGTACATGCGCGCCGGCAACGGCCCCACGCTCATCGAGGCCGACGTCTACCGCTACTTCCACCAGAACGGTGCGTTCCCCGGCAGCGCGTTCAGGTACCGCTCGAAGGAGGAGGAAGCGTCCTGGCGCGAGCGCGACCCGATCGACCGCGTCGTTGCCAACCTCCTCCGGCGACAGATCCTCGACCGGTCCGAGATCGACGCGTCGATCACGCTCGCGAGCGAGGTGATGGACGAGATCGGCGCGATGGTGCTCGAGCCGGTGCCCGGTGGCAAGCCCGGTGCCCGGCGAATCAAGCCGAGTCGAATGGCCCGATCCGGGTTTTGCTCACGTCGGCGTCCGCGGCGATCTCAGCGAGTTCGCCGATGCCCGCACCGAGTTCACGGGCGCGACCACGCAGATGAAGTTCATCGACGCGGTGGCGACCGTCATGCGGCGCCGGATGGACACCGATGATCGGGTCGTGGTGCTCGGCGAGGACATCCACCGGCTCAACGGCGGCACCAATGGTGCGACGCGTGGGCTGCGCGAGGCCTTTCCGGATCGAGTGCTGGGCACGCCCATCAGCGAGAACGCGTTCACCGGACTTGGGGGTGGAATCGCACTGGACGGTAGGTTCCGACCGGTCGTCGAGTTGATGTACGCGGACTTCATGTGGGTGGCCGCTGACCAGCTGTTCAACCAGATCGGCAAAGCCAGGCACATGTACGGCGGAGACGGCGCGGTGCCGTTCGTGCTGCGCAGCAAGGTGGCGATGGGTACCGGCTACGGATCGCAGCACTCGATGGACCCGGCAGGAATCTTCGCGACCGCCCCGGGGTGGCGCATCGTCGCCCCGACGACACCGCTCGACTACGTGGGGTTGATGAACTCCGCGCTGCGATGCGAGGATCCGGTCGTCGTCCTCGAACACGTCGATCTGTACACGACTACCGGAGCTGGACCGGTCGACGATCTCGACTACTGCATCCCCGTCGGCTCAGCCGCAGTGCGGCGGACAGGGAGCGACGTCACCGTGCTCACGTACCTGGCCATGACCCAGTACGCCCTCTCCGCGGCTGAAGCCGTCAGTGACATCTCGGCTGAGGTGATCGATCTACGCTGGCTCGATCGCGCCAGTCTCGACTGGGACACGGTCGGAGCGAGCATCCGCAAGACGAACAGGGTGATCATCGCTGAGCAGGGTCCGCTCGGGACCTCGTACGGGAGCTGGCTCGCCGACGAGATCCAACGACGTTACTTCGACTGGCTCGACCACCCGATCGAGCGCGTCACGGGCGGTGAGGCATCGCCGAGCATCAGCAAGGTGCTGGAGGGTGCTGCCGTCGCCCAGTCGGCCGAGGTCGTGGCGGCACTTCGCGCGATGGCGACCGGTTGATGGCGGCGCTCCTGCTGATGCCCGAAGTGGCGGCTGATACCGACGAGGCGGTGCTGGGGAAATGGGCTGTTGCTGAAGGCTCCGCGTTCTCGAGCGGCGCGGTCATCGCGGTCGTCGAAACGTCGAAAGCTGCAGTCGACGTCGAGGCCGACGCCGACGGGGTGCTCGTCCGAACGCTGGTCGCAGAGGGCGCCGAGGTCGGCGTAGGGTCGCCGATCGCGTTGCTGGCGGAGCCCGACGAGACTGTCGACGACATCGACGCCGTGCTCGCCGCGCTCGCCGGACAAGCAGCACCGCCGGTCGCTTCGAAGCGGCCGGCGCAGGAGCCGCCGTACCAACAGCAGCGGCTGTTCGCCAGCCCGCTGGCACGCCGGCTCGCCCGCGACGCCGGGATCCCCGCCGAGAGCCTGCGAGGTTCCGGACCGAACAACCGCATCGTTCGCCGCGACGTCGAATCGGCGATAGCCGCGCGTGCCAATCCTCCCGCCATGACCGACGGTCATGACGATTACACCGACGTCCCGCACACCCGGGTCCGCGCAGCCACGGCAGCGCACCTCGTCGCCAGCAAACAGACCGCACCGCACTTCTACCTCAGGGCCACCGCCGATGTGACGGCGCTCGTTCGGTTGCGCACCGAGCTGAACGATGGGCCGGGCGTCCGGATCTCGGTGAACGACCTGGTGGTCAAGGCTGTCGCGCTGGCACATACCCGAGTGCCCGAAATGAACGTCGTGTGGACCGACACCGCGGTGCGCCGGTTCGAGACCGTCGACGAATCGATAGCCGTCGCCACGGACTTCGGTCTCGTCACGCCTGTCGTGCGGTCGGTCGAACGGATGACGATCGCTGAACTCGCGACCGTCACGACCGATCTCACCACCCGCGCACGCGCACGCTCCCTTCGCCAGCACGAACTCGAAGGGGGGAGCGTGACGGTGACCAACCTGGGTATGTTCGGGACCGAGGAGTTCGCGGCGATCATCAACCCGCCGCAGAGCTCGATCCTGGCGGTCGGTGCGGTGCGCGCGGCGGTTGTCGTGCGAGAAGGACGACCTTCAGTTGGTTCCGTGATGACCCTGACCGTGTCGGTCGACCACCGGCCGGTGGACGGCGCGGTGGCAGCACGATGGATGAGTGAACTGGTGAGCCTGATCGAGAAGCCGGTGCAGCTGCTTCGTTGACTTTCGCCCGTGTCAATCACGCTGAGCCTCGTCGACCGCTGATCCCGGTTGTGCGGGACCAGCGGCCGAGCGAAAGAGCGGCGCGGTGCTGGCAGTGCTGATGGTCAGCCGGATGTTCCGGCCGGCGTCGTCGTGACCTTGAAGCCCTCGAGCTTGTTGGCCTTCATGGCGTAGGTGTTCGTGAACGTCGTGGCGAGGTTGACCTTGCCGACGTCGACGCCGAGCACCTTCTCCATCGCGTAGATCGTCTTCGGGCCACCGGCCGGCATGATCCCGTCCGGCAGGAACTGTCCCTTGTCGGTCGCGAGACCGGAGATGTACTGCGCCTTGCTGATCGTGCTGTTCGAGACGAAGTCGGCGGGCATGTGGGCAGCGATATCGGCCGCGGAGTGCGTGTTGATCCAGTGCATCGTCGCGACCAACGCGTCGACGACGCCTTGCACCTCCTTCTGGTGCGACTTGACCCAGTCGGCCTGCGCCAGCACACCGGCCGCCGGCCATGCACCACCGAGCGCCTGCTTCGCACCGGCCGTCGTGGCGAGGTCGATCGCGGGGTAAGCCAGGTGTTTCGACTCCAGGGCGCCCACGGTCGGCTGCGTGGTCATCACGCACTGCACGCTGTTGCCCTGGATCGCAGCGATCGCCGTCGATCCTGCTCCGGCCGCAACGGTGTGGTAATCGGTGTGACTGATGCCGTGTTGCGAGGCGAGGAACTGGGTCAGCTCGTCGGTGCCTGACCCGAGGTCGGTGACGCCGAGGCTCTTGCCCTTGAAGTCGGCCGCCGTGTGCACGCCGCTGTTGGTGCCACACATCTCACGTTCGCCCGGCGCGCCGGACAACTGGACGACGTCGACGACCTGCTTGCCCTTCGCCTGGAAGTCGATGGTGTGGATGTACCACGCCCCCGCCATGTCGACCTGGCCGGACGCCATCGCGTCCTCGGCGCCGACGCCGCCGTTCTGCTCGGTCGACAGCTGCATGTTGACGCCGTACTTCTTGTAGAACCCGAGATCCTGGGCGAGCTGGTACGGCAAGTAGATCTGCTTGTCGATGCCGCCAACCATGAGCTTGACCGTCGGCAGAGATCCACTCGCCGTCGAACTCGAGCCTCCGCTGCTCGAGCACGACGCCAAGCCGAGGGCGAGCACCCCGGCTGCGGCCGTGCAGAGGGCACGTTTGTACATGACAGTTCCTTCCTTCGGTGGGTGGGGACGAACGGTGTTGGACGCGGGGGTCAGATGGAGATCGCCTCGGAGCGGCTCGGCGGCCGCCAGGCGAGAACGCGCTTCTCCAGCACGGTGATCAGGAACTCGGCGATGAGCGTGAACACCGCCATGATCGTCATGCAGGCGAACACCGTGTCCATGTCGAAGTTGCCCTGCGCCTGGCTGATGATCAGACCGATGCCGTGCTGGGCACCCAACACTTCGGCCACGAGCGCGCCGATGATGGCGAAGCCGAATGCCGTGTGCAGGCTGGCGATGATCCAGGTCAACGCGGATGGGATGGTGACGTGCCGGGCGACCTGCAGTGGTGAAGCGCCGAGCACACGCACGTTCGCGACCAGGTTCTGGTCGACCTCGCGGACTCCCTGGAACGCGTTGAAGAACACGATGAAGAAGACGAGTACGGCGGCGAGCAGCGTTTTCGGCAGGGTCCCGAAGCCGAAAGCCACGAAGAAGATCGAGCCGAGAATGATGCGCGGGATCGCGTTCAGGATCTTGATGTACGGCCCGATCACATCAGCCAGGAAGCGCACTTGGCCGAGCAGCACTCCGATGACGACGCCGGCCGCAGTGCCGAGCAAGAAGCCGTAGAGCGCTTCCTTGATCGTGACCCACAGGTTCAGCCAGATCGAGCCGAACGCGGTCCCCTTCGTGAACAGGTGGACGAGGCTGTGCCAGATGCCGGACGGCTGGCCGAAGAAGAACTTGTCGACCCATCCTTCGGTCGTGAACCACTGCCATCCGCCGAAGACGATGGCCGGCACGAGCAGCCTGCCCAGCCACACCAGTGCGATGCGACGGCGACGCGCACGACGTGCCGCGCGCTGCAGGTCACTGTCGGTCTCGGCGTGGTCGGTAGACCACTTGGTTGCAGTCATGGTCACGCCGCACCGGCCGTCCGCGCGTACGCACGTTCGACCTCGTCCTTGAGCGAGGCCCAGATCTGGTTCTGCAGTTCGAGGAAGCGTGGTTCGTGCCGGATTTGCTGGACCTCGCCGCGCGGCCGAGGCAGGTCGATGTCGAAGCTCTCCTTGATGGTGCCGGGACTGCTGCTCATGATCAGCACTCGGTCGGACAGCGCGACGGCCTCGTCGAGATCGTGCGTGATGAACAGCACCGACGGCCGCGACTGTTCCCACAGAGCGAGCAGCTCGGTCTGCATGATCGCCTTGGTCTGTACGTCGAGCGCACCGAACGGCTCGTCCATCAGCAGGATCTTCGGCTCGTTGATCAGAGCGGCGGCCATGGCGACCCGCTTGCGCATGCCGCCGGAGAGCTGGTGCGGGTACCGGTCCTCGAAGCCGGACAGGCCCACCCGCCGCAGCCAGTCACGCGACAAGGCGGTCGCGTCCTTCTTGCTCGTCCCGTTCAGCACCGGACCCGTCATGACGTTTCCGAGCACGTTCTTCCACGGGAACAGGGCATCGGCCTGAAACATGAAGCTGACGCCGTCGGTGATTCCGTTGACCTCGCGACCGGCAACTCGGACCGACCCTGCGCTCGGACGCTCCAGCCCGGACACCTGACCCAGCGTGGTCGACTTGCCGCAGCCGGTCGGTCCGACGATGGCGCAGAACTGCCCTGGATCGATGGTGAACGTGACGTCACGGATTGCTGTGAACGGGTCCCCGCTTCGCGTCAGGAAACGCTTGGTCAGCCCGGTGACCTCGATCTGCGCAGCCATCTGATTCGTCCTCTCGTCGGCTGTCGGTGATGGGTGCTGACCGTAGGGACGAAGGGTCACCTGGGTCGCGCTTTCGCGCCCATTCCCGCGTTGGTTGCATTGATCGAGGTTTTGCGCGTTCTGCGCGCGCGTTCACAGCTTGTTTGCACGAATGTCACCCAGGCACAATGAAGGCCACCATGGGCACTGTGCGGTTCCGCATGCGCAAGCTCTCGAGCCAGTTCTTCGTGGCTCAGCTTGCGATCCTCACCGCGACGATGCTCGTCGGGTTCGCGTTGCTGGCCCGCGCCGAACGCGGTCATCTGGACACGCAATTCCAGCAGCGGGCTGCCCTGATCGCTGAAACTGTCGCCGGTGTTCCGGACGTCAGGCGATGCATGGGGACCGAAGCGCCGGGGTGCGCGGACATACTTCAGAACTTCGCCACGACCACGATGCACCAGACCGGGGCGTCCTACGTCGTTCTCATCGACATGAACCGCGTGCGGCACACCCATCCGAACGCGCAGGACATCGGCGGCAAGGTCGACGAACCGATTGTCACCCGCGACGGCAAGGTTCATCTGCGCATCGACAACGGCGACACGGGAACGTCGGCAAATGCCCGCGCGCCGCTTTACGGGCCGTCCGGCCGGATGGTCGGTGAGGTTTCCGTCGGTCTGCACGAAAGCTCGGTGTCCACCGCGTTGTGGCACGAGTTGCCGTCGTACGCGACGTGGTTCGCGATCGCCTTGGCGATCGGCGGACTGGGCTCGTGGGCGATGGCGCGTCGGCTCAAGCACCGCACCTTCGGTCTCGAACTCGACGAGATCGCTCGGCTGCTGCAGGAGCGCGAAGCCACCCTGCACGGCGTTCGCGAGGGCGTCATCGCCTTCGATGAGTCCGCCGCGATCAGCGTTCTCAACGACGAGGCGCAACGCCTGTTGCGGTTGAGTGCGTCGGCGCTCGGGTCACGGCTGGACGACGTGCTGCCGGCCGGCCTGTTGCGTGACGTGCTGTCAGGAGTCAGTGGTGGCCGCGACGACATCGTCTTCACCGACGACTTCTGCCTGGTGATCAACCGGAGACCCGTCACGCTGCGTGGCCGGCCGCACGGTGCGGTCGTTACGTTGCGCGACCGCACCGAGATGGCCGCCCTCCTGCGCGAACTCGACGGCGAGCGCAGCCTCACCGAGTCGTTGCGTGCGCAGCAACACGAGTTCTCCAACCGGATGCATGCCGTGGCCGGGATGCTCGAACTGGGGCGTTCGGACGAAGCGTTGAGCTACGTCACCGAGATCCAAGGCACGGCCGCCGAGTTCGATCACACACTGCGCGCTCACATCGCTGCGCCACAGATCGTCGGGCTGCTGCTCGGCAAGGCTGCCGAGGCGAGCGAGCGGGGTATCGAGCTCGTCGTCTCACCCGAAACCTGGCTCGGCGACTCCCCGCGGCGCGTACAGGCCCTCACGACGATCATCGGCAACCTCGTCGACAACGCGTTCGACGCGCTATCGACGGCGCCGACCCCGCGCCGGGTCTTCGTCGAGATCGTCGATGAGCCCACGATGATCAGCGTTCAGGTGTCCGACAACGGGCCGGGACTTCCGGCGGGCACCGAAGCACTGATCTTCCAGGACGGATTCTCGACCAAACCCGCCGCCGAGGGGCGCCGTGGGCTCGGCCTTGCGCTCGTTCACCGGCTGATCAGCCGCCTGGACGGATCGGTCGAGGTGACGAGCGGGCCGGGCGCGACGTTCTTCGTGCGGCTCCCGAAGAGTGACGCGCCGACGGCCGTCGATGTGAAGACCACCTCATGACAGGGGACCCCATCACCGTGCTCGTCGTGGACGACGACTACCGGGTGGCCGACATTCACGCGTCGTTCGTTGAGCGCGTGCCGGGCTACACCGTAGTGGCGAAAGCGCACTCGGCTCAGCAAGCCCTGGCGCTCGCGCACCGCGTCCGTCCGGACCTGGTGTTGATGGACATCTATCTGCCGGACGGCGACGGTCTGAACGTCGTTCGCGCCTTGCTCGAAGAGCCCGATCCGCCGGCCGTCATCGTGATTTCGGCCGCGCGTGAAATCGTCTCGGTACGCCAGGCGATGCAGCTCGGCGCGCTTCATTACCTGGTCAAACCATTCCGCTTCGCAGCGCTGGCGGAGCGCCTGACGGCCTACCAGCGGCTGCGACGTCAGATGGACGTCGTCGCGGACGCGCCCGGACAGGCCGACGTCGATCGGTTGTTCGGGATGCTGCGCGTGCCGACGCAGTCACACCCTGGCAAGGGGCACTCGGCGCCGACCCTCGAGCTGGTGCGCAACGCTGTGCTCAAGTGCGGGCATGACGTCTCGGCGACGGAAGTCGCGCAGACGGTGGGTATCAGTCGGGCGACTGCGCAGCGGTACCTCACCTACCTCGAGCGGCACGGGGTCTTGAAGCTCGAATTGCGTTATGGGACGACCGGGCGCCCCGAGCATCGGTACCGGCGCGCGTCGAGTTGATGACCGCGGTCGTGCCGTTCCCTGGGTGATACGTACGCCGGTTCGAGTGGGAGGGCTAATAGTCGTCATGCCTGTTCGGTGGCGATGAACAAGGGCCTCCGCGGTAGGTCGCCGACCAGCTCGGCCACGCCAACCCGTCGATGACGCTCGTCGACCGAATAGGACCAAGGTTGGTCTGCGCAGTCCGCCTCTTGTGCGCAGGACCGAATGGCTTGGCTTGCTCGGAAAAGCGCTAGGCGATGACTGCGACCTCTTCGGGCTGTTCGAAGACGGTCTCGGTGTCGCCGTCGTCGATGCTGGTCGGGCGGTGCTTGGTGACCAGCGCGAGAGACAGGACGGCGGCGAGGATGAGCGCGCCGAGGCTCCAGGTGAACGCGACCGTGTAGCCGTGCACGGCTCCTGCTGATGAGCTGCGCGCACCGTGGGTGCTGATGTAGTGAACGGTTGCGGTCGCGGCGATGGTGTTCAGCAGCGCGGTGCCCAGCGAGCCACCGACTTGCTGGGTGGTGTTCACGAGCGCGCTGGCCACGCCGGCGTCGCGATCGGCGACACCCACGAGCGCGGTGCTCGATAGGGCGACGAACGCGAAGCCCATCCCCAGGCTCATCACGATCTCGGCCGGCAGCACGTGTGCCACGAAGCCGGAGTCCGCCCGGAGCCGGGTGAACCACGCCATGCCTAGCGCGGCCAGGATCATCCCGCCGGCCATGAGCGGACGGGGCCCGATGCGCGGCAGCAGGTTGCTCGCCAGACCGGCCGCCACCACGATGCCCCCACTGAACGGCAGGAAGGCCAGACCGGACTTCACCGCGGAGTAGTGCAGGGTGCCCTGCATGTAGTAGACGAGGAACAAGAACATGCCGAACAGCGCCAGCCCGATCAGCAACGACACCAGAAAGGCACCGGCGCGGTTGCGCTCGGTGAACACCCGGGTCGGAAGCAGCGGCTCGGCGGTGTTCTTCTCGATCGCGATGAACGCGGCGAGCAGAACGCCTGCGGCGATGAGCAGCGAGACGGTGCTGGTCGCCGACCAGCCGCTCTCGTTGGCCTTCGTGAAGCCGTAGACGAGCGCGACGAGGCCGAGGGTGCTGGTGATCACGCCAGGGACGTCGTAGTGCGCCTTGCCCTCCGCGCGGCTCTCACGAACCACGAGCAGGCCGGCGATGGCGGTCGCGATCGCGATCGGGGTGTTGACAAGCAGGGTCCAGCGCCAGGAGGCGTACTCGGTGAGCACGCCGCCGAGGATCAACCCGAGGGCCGCGCCGCCGCCAGATATGCCGCCATAGACCGCGAAGGCCTTGGCCCGCTCGCGGGGTTCCGCGAAGGTGACCGTGATCAGCGACAGCGCTGCCGGCGCCATCAGTGCGGCGAACGCGCCTTGCAGGCCCCGCGCTCCGAACAGCTCGCCCTGGTTCTGCGCGAGGCCGCCGATGGCCGATGAGATTCCGAAGCCGATCAGCCCGACAACGAAGGCGCGTTTGCGGCCCACGTAGTCGGCGATCCGGCCGCCGAGCAGCAGCAGGCCACCGAACGCCAAAGCGTAGGCGGTCACCACCCATTGGCGGTTGGCGTCGGAGATGTGCAACGAGTGCTGGGCCGACGGCAGCGCAATCGTCACGATGCTCGCATCGAGCACCACCATCAGTTGGGCGACGGCGATGATGCCCAGCGCCAGCCATCGACGCGGGTCGGCGGCCCTATACGGATCGGTATGGCTCGTGGTCATCGCAGAATCCTTCGCTGAATGGGTTCGGCTCTCACGCCGACGGCAACCGCTCACGCTACGAGCTCGGATCGTCCGAGTCAAGATGATCCGACAATTACTTATCCCATGTTTGACCATCCGAATATCTCCGCTATCATGTCGGGCATGGGCACGCGCCAGCCAGAGGGGGCCGAGCCGGTCACGACGGCCTGTTCCGGACCGTTCCGACCGGCCGATCTGACCTTCCTGCTGCACGCTGCCGCCGACCGGATGACCGTCGATCTCGACCAGGCGGCCGTGGAGATCGGCCTCAACGATGTGCGCGACTGGCTAGTACTGGCCGCCCTCGGCGACGGCGAGCAGCGCACTCAACTCGAACTGAGCCGGACCGTGTGCGTCGACAAGACGACGTTGATCAGCGTTCTTGACCGCCTTGAGCAGCACAAGCTCGTCGTGCGGACGGTCGATCCGACAGATCGTCGGGTCCGGATCCCCCAAATCACGCCCGCTGGGCGGCGAATGTACGCGAAGTTTGCCACCGCACGTGATGTCGCCGAGGCCGGCGCGCTGGACGGGGTGGACCCCGCCCAGCGGGCCCTGCTGCTCGAGCTGCTGGCCCAGATCGCCGATCGCCGTAACTCTCCGCAGCTCGCGACCTAACTCAGCCCAACTTCGCCGCCGAGGAAACAGCGTCCGGCAAATAACATCCAGGCCGGCATCAGCGTCCCCAGTGCAGATTCGACCTCGAGCCGCATTCATTCCAGACGATTCCGCGCGGGGCCGAGTCGTACCGCACGCGGGATGTCGTGCTGACAGATCGAACAATCCGGTCGGCCAAACGCGCACCCCGCTCGCAGTAAGACCCCGCACCCGTCGACGGATACCCGCACTATCTGCGGCAGATCCGGGTGGGGCCCGCTGCGCGGCAGATCTACGGCGCTCCGGAAACGCGATGGTCCGTCCTGAACGACGTTCTACTCGCAGCGACCTGCAATCCCCTGGCAGCGCGCTTCCGTGCGGCTCGCACGGTGAAGCCAGTTTGCTGAAGCGGAGGTAGAGGTCTGTGCCAATCGGCCGCCTCCTTGAGGACTTGTCTGTCGTCGCGAGCGACCCGGCTAGCCCTTCGTGTGGAGCCCGTAGCCGAACGGGTACAGCGGGTGATAGTTGCGGTCACCGATGTTGATCGGCTCCTGCGCGAGCGTGCGCGGCCAGGTGACGGGCAGACGGCCGGTGTACGGCGCGGCGCCGAACAGGTCGTCGGCCACGCCCTCGCCCTCGCTGCCCGGCAGCCACGAGGCGACCAGCGCATCGATCTCGCCCAGCTGTCGCGGCTGGAGGATCAGCGGACGTCCGGACACCACCACGACGACACACTTGGCGGCAGCGGCACACACCTTGTCGACCGCGGTCCGGTCGGCCGCCGAGAGCTGCATGGTCTTCACCGGACGTGGCTGGCCGTTGTCGCCGGGATCGTAGGACCAGGTCGGCCCGTAGACGTCACCGTAGCCTTCCGCGTACGGTGTCTCGCCGACCACAACGATGCCGGTGGCGCGCGCCGGGACAGGTGTCGATGCGTCCGGACTGTAGGTGACATTCGAGGTGCCGGCCGTCGTCCGGATCCCGTCAAGGATGGTGTGTCCGGGAATGACGTTGGTCGAGCCGCCCTGCCAGGTGAGCGTCCAACCACCCGCCTGGTTGCCGATGTTGTCGGCATTGCTGCCCGCAACGTAGATCTTGCCCGTGGTAGGCAACGGCAGCGTGGCATGCCGGTTCTTCAGCAGTACTTGCGACTCCTCCACGGCGCGACGGGCGACCGCGCGATGGGCAGCCGAACCGACGTCCGGCAGGTGGGTGCGGTCGGTGAACGGGTGGTCGAAAAGCCCCATCTGGAACTTCGTGGTCAGGATCCGGCGAACAGCATCGTTGATGCGCGCCATCGGGACCTCGCCGGTGTTGACCAGGTCGATCAACGTCGACTCGAAGGTCTCGAAGTCGTTGGGCTCCATGAACATGTCGATGCCGGCCATCACTCCGGCCTTCACCTGCTGGCGGTAGGTGTAGGTCTCCGGGTTGATGTGATGGATGCCCTCGTAGTCGGAGATGACGAAACCGTGAAAGCCGATCTTTTGCTTGAGCCACCCGGTGATCAGCGCACGGTTGCCGTGCATGTTGATGCGGTTGCCGATTCCGTCGCCCGTCCAGTCGACGTCGGAGTACGACGGCATGACGGTGCCGACGTGGTGCTCGCGCACCGCGGGGACGTACGGGCTCAGCGCGAGCCGGTTGAAGGTCGCCCGGTCGATCTCGTCGACGCCTTGATCGATCGGGTACGACCCGGTCGAGCCGAGATTCGAGCCGGTGCCGTAGGTGGTCAGCCCGTCACCGGCGAAGTGCTTCGCCGTCGCCAATACACGGTCGTTGTCGGCAAGGTGGCCGGGCGGCCCTTGCAGGCCGTCTATCGCGGTTTCCATCTTGATGACGAGCGCCGGGGTCTCGCCGAAGCTTTCGTAGGTGCGTCCCCAGCGGTCGTCGCGGGCGACGCAGATGCACGGCGCGAATGCCCACTGCGGGCCGGTGGAGCGGGTCTCGGACGCGGCGACGTGCTCGACCGCGCGCACGAGTGCGGGGTCGCGAGTGGCTCCGAGGCCGATGTTGTGTGGGAACACGGTGGCACCGAGCATGTTGCCGTCACCGTGGACGGTGTCGATGCCGTACAGCAGTGGGATGCCGAGCCGCGACTGGAGCGCGGCGTGCTGGTACCGATCGACCATGTCCGCCCAGGCCGTCGGCGTGTTCGGGGTCGGGACGGACCCACCACCTGACAGCACGCTGCCCAGGTGGTCACTCGCGATCTTCGACGTGTCGCTGTCGATCGCAGCCCGCTCGGCCTGGGTCATCTGGCCGACCTTCTCGGCCAGAGTCATGCGTGAGAGCAGGTCGGCCACACGCTGGGGGATCGGCCTCGCGGCGTCGCGGTACGGGGGAGTGGCCTGCGGCGCGGCAGCGTGGGACGCGGTGCCCGCCGGAACGACCAGGGCCGTCGACGTGGCTGCCAGGCAGGCGGTCAGCGCGAGCCGCCGAACGGACCGTACAGACATAGGGGCTCCTCTTGTACTCTCATGCGCCGCCTGGTTCGGGCGCCAATGAGGTGATTTGGAGCTAACGCGCTACCGGCCCGATTTGTCAACCAAGCGAACAATGTCCGCTTTAGTTGGGGCGCGTGATGGTGACGCCGGGAAAGCCTCCCGCTTCCTCGATGTATTCGACGCCGATCCACCTCACGGGCTCGGCACCCCGGAGGTCCTCATCACCTGACACGACTCGATGCTTGCACTGGTACCGCGAGTGTCGACCGTCGACATCATCGGCCAATAGCGTGCTGACGGCGGCAGAGCCGGTAGTTGTCGGTCGCACATCGGCACCAAACTGAGAACAAGCCGGCCTCAGGTTTCGGGTAGTGGGTCAGTTCGACGCGAAGATCTGCTTGGCGCGCTCGGTGTAAGACTGGTCGCGTGACCGACTGGGACAGCCTGCTGGACGCGCCGTCGCCGGCAGCGCTGACGACGTATCGCAAGGATGGCAGCGCGGTGTCGTCTCCAGTGTGGTTCCGCCGCAACGGCGACGTGCTGGAAGTAGTCGTGGCGGACGACGACGTGAAGTTGCGGCACCTCGCGCGACGTCCGGACTGTGCCCTGCTGGTATTCGAGGCCGTGCCGCCGTTCCGTGGTGTCCGCGTGGAGGGGATACCCGCTCAGGACCGCGCCAACGTGAACCAGGCACGCCGGGCGATTGCCAGCGCGTATCTCGGGGCCGCGGGTGGCGATCAGTTCACAGCCAGCCGCGGCGCTGGAGTGGTGTTACGGCTTCCGCTGTCAGGCGCACGCATGTGGGACCTCACGGCAATCCTGCCGTGAATCAGTCCAGCAGCGCCGCGATTTCCATGAGTGTCCAGACGTAGTCAGCGACACCAGCCCGGCGGCCATGGCCGGGGTCGTCGGGCGCGGCCCTCGCCGTTGGCTCATCGGCCGATGCGCGCACTGGCGGCGGCATGGTCGCGTGGCCGCGACAGCTGCTATGAGTGGTCGTCAGAGTGGGGATATCAGACAGGCCTCAGGTCAGTTCGATAGATCCGGTGGGTGTCGCCGTGGTAGGCGGCGTCCTTGTAGTAGGTCAGGCCAGCCTTCTCAGCGACGCGGACCGAAGGCAGGTTGCCCGGCGCGATGATGGCGATGACGTGCCTGACGCCGCGTCCGCGCGCGAAATCGAGGACTGCTACCGCTGCGGTCGTAGCGAGTCCGCGGCCCTGGTGCCGAGGGAGCACGTGGTAGCCGAGTTCGAGTGATTCGCCATCGATCGGCTGCCAGGTCAAGCCGCAGTCGCCGACAAAATCGCCATCGGTTGTTTCGATGATCCAGAGCCCGAACCCGTCCCGGGCGTAGTTGCGCTGGTTCCAGGCGATCCAACCCTGGCACTCAGCACGTGACTTCGGGTGGTCGTAGTGGCTCATTACCTCAGAGTCGCCCAATAGCGAGTACATCAGGTCGAGGTCGGCGTCGGTCATCCGCCGAAATGTGAGCCCTTCACAGGCTGGCGTCTCCATGATCACGAGCCTATAAGCGCAGCGTCACTATGTTCGCGCACGACTGAGCGCCACGATGGGCTCGACTCGTCATGGGCCAGCGCAACAGGGTCGTGCATGTCGAGTGCCGCCGATCAGCCCGGAGCGTTTGCGAACGGCCAAAGGCCACGATCGACGGTTCGGACGAAGGTGCGCACCACCTCGTTGAACCCCGCCGGGTCTTCAAGGTTCAGCAGATGCCCGCTGTTCGGGATTACCATCAGGGCGGCCGTGCGTACTGTCCGCTTGATCAGCACACCGACGTCGAGGCACGCATCGTCGTCGTCGCCGTTCATCACCAGTGTTGGCGCGCTGATCTGTTGCAGCTCGTCGGTGATGTCATATACCGAGGGGCGAGTCAGTTGCACGCCATTGATCGTCAGCGCCATACCCTTGGTTGAGTGCTCGCCCAGCTGCGCGACGAACTCGCTCCACAGGTCGTGTCTCTTCCGCTTGAGCTGAATCCGGTTTTCAAGTGTTGCAATGCGGTCCGCGACGGGCTGCGCGCCTTCTCGCATGAACGCCTCGGCAAGTGCTCTCGTATCGGTTAGGAATGTTGATCGCGCATTCGGGTCAGACCCGCTGCCGGTGCTGGCAACAAGCAGCGACGAGACGCGGTCGGGATGGAGCGCGCCGAGGTGCAGGGCGGAGTAGCCGCCCATGGACAGACCTACTACGTGAACCCGAGCGAGGCCGAAAGCATCCATCACGTCAATCGCGTCCTCGACGCCGCGACGGAAGGAGTACGCATTTGGATCCAGTGGCACATCTGAGGGCGGATACCCGCGCGCAGCGAAGGTGATGCACCGGAATTCGTCGCTGAGCCCAGCGACCTGCAGCGACCAACTGGCCGGCCGAATCTATCGCTGCAACGGCGAAGGCATTCCGGGAAGACCACGGAAACCACGTGTGAGAACTATGGACTGGGAGCAAGACACTTCGTCACGGCCCGATAGCGGGGGATGTTCGATCGCTGCTTGCCGAGCAGGCGGATCGTCTGAGTAGACGCCGCGGCCAGGGCCCCGGCCTCGGCCTGACGACCGCATGTCGGCTGTTCGACGACCGCGACGTAGGAAACGTTCGTAGGCATGAGCGCACTCACGGCGGCAGATCCGGTGGGGCCGCTTGCGCGGCTACTTGTTTGAGTTACGCACGGCCCGGGGACTTCGGGTCAGGGTGCGGTAGGCGTGACATGACGCGCGTCGTGTCAGAGAAGCTCCCGGTTTGCCTCATTGTCGAGCCATTGCCCTGAATCGAGGCTCATGAACTCCGGTTGATGCGCGAAGCCCAACGACAGGTAGAACGCCTCTGCATCCTCAGTCTGAAGCCCTACGTGCTGGCCGGGCACTGCAGCGATGAGGCGACGCACCAAGGTCGTCGCGATGCCGCGCCCACGCACCCGCGAATGCGTCCATACGTCGAGCAGGTACGCGTTGGATACCCCGTCTGACAGCAGCCGGGCCATGCCGACAACTCGACCGTCGAGCCACGCGAAAGCAACGTGCTGCGACTGGGCAAACGACTTACGCAAGGCAGCGGCAGAGCGTCCGTTGTCGAAATGATCAGCCGCCAGGTCCGCCTTCGCCTGCTCCCAGTCCACCCGCTCGACACGGTTGTCGAAATCAAACGGTTCAACGGTCGACATCCCGCCAGCATCGCTCATAGACCACGATCGCCGCATCCGAAATTCGGCAATTCCGCGCGCGGACGGCGGCACATGAGCGCGTTCGATCTTCATGGCCTACGGCCGTACGAGCCACGAGTGCGCGAGACTGACTATGTGCGAAAGCAATACCACTTCTGGCCGGCCGAGCGCGGGTTCGACGCCTGGGATGTCGATCGTCTCATTGAGCTCAGCCGCGAGTTGCCGGTTGAGCAAGTGACCGTCGACTCGATCGGCGAGATCGACACGTCGTATTGGTTTGACGGGTCGGCTGAGGTGCCGACCGTGCGCAAGGTGGTCGAACACTGTCGGCTGATCACCGAAGTTGACGGCGGCAATCCGATCATCCTCGGCTATGACGGACGAGTCATGGATGGCATGCACCGCGTCGCGCGGGCCTTGCTCGAGGGAAGGTCTGAGCTGGACGCCGTTCGGTTCACTGCGCCACTCGAGCCCGACTATCGCTGTTGTCTCCCAGAGGAGTTGCCCTACTGAGCCGTGCGTTGCTTGCACTCCAGTTCAAGGCGCGGACGGCGACAGAATCCGTTGGCCGCTACGCGCGCCATGGTCGGATGTCCGAGTTTCCCGCGAAGGGGACGCCGCTGCTGGGTCCGGAGACCTCAGAGATAGCTGTCGGGAACGGGGCCCACGACCTCCATATAGTTCCTTTCGCTGATCTCGCTGAGCCGTTCGGGCGTCGCGGTGCCGTTCGCCTCCGCCTCAGCAAGCTCTTCGAAGAAACCGACCATGGCCGCGGGGCTGAACAGGTTCAGCTTCTTTCCAGGTTCCTCCGAGACGACGACGAACGTGTGAGCGACGTTGGGCGGCACGTACACGAAACTGCCAGGCATACAGAGATCCTGACGATCTTCGACATGCATCCGGTAGGTGCCTTCCAAGACATAGAAGGCCTCCGCGGCGTCCCGATGAATGTGCAACGGGGGACCGAAGCCGGATGGTTCCCCCTGGGTCTGCAGCACAGTGAACGCGCCAGACGTCGAGGCCGCGTCGGCTAGGACGACCGCTTCGAAGTTCCCGAGATCCAGTAGGCGGCCGTCCCCTGGTTGCAGGACGAAGGGCTTGGTCATGCCAATCAGGATCAAGGTCGAGGATCAGCGCCGCAACCGCGCCTTGTCCCGACTGAACGTTCCGCTCATCGGCCGATCCGGTTGGTTGGTCAGGTTCGGAGGACATGTCGGCGGCAAGGACGTAGTTGGGGTGGCGGTCGAGGTTGTTGCGGGCTCGGTCGTAGCGCATGGTCGTTCTCGGGTCGGTGTGGCGGGCGGCGATTTGGGTGTCGCGTAGGTCGACGCCGGCGTCGAGCATGGTGACGTAGGTGTGACGCAGCATGTGAGGGTGCATGCGGGCGATCCGCACGCCGGTCAGGGCCTGGAGGCGTTGGAGTCGTCGGTGGCGGCGTGGCGGCCCATCCGGTCGCCGTTGCGGTTGAGCAGGATCGGGCCGCTCGACATAGATCCTCATCTCGATCTCGCGACTGCCACCGTTCGTGTCGATCAGCACGGAGACACCACCATCGGCGACGGCGAACGCGTGCTATCCGAGGATCAGGACTGCCCCAGATTGGTCGCGGTTGCGAACTGCTCGTTGAACTGTTTTTCATCGTTCGGCCGGTGAAATCCGATTTGAGCGCGGTCGATGTGGCGCAACGTCAACAGATTGGTTAGGTCCGCGAGGCTCGCATCACGCGGCAGTGTCAGCCAGGTCCCGATGTGCCAAACACCGTCGGCAGTAGGCCAAGCCATGTACTGACTCATGACCACGACGGTACGCGGCAACGCTCGCGTGGTCGCGACTTCGAGCTCGTGCTCGTCGGCCCGGTCGCGCGTGCGTGCCCTCGGGGTGTGCGCCATGTCGGTGGCACCGTCGGCGGCAGATCCGTGCGGCACGCACCGCGGCAGAACCGGTAGGGGCCGCTGCGCGCCAGATCCGGTAGGCCCGCAGGACGGCGGATCCGGTCGCAGCGTTCACTCAACCCGTAGCGGAGTTGGGCAGTCCCAGCCCGGGCCGGCGTCGGAGGCTGATGTGTCGAAGAAGGCCCACCAGCCGAGGGAGTCAGCCTGAACGGAGCGCAGCTCGTCGCGGTGGCTGATCGTCACAGTGCCGCCCGGCTGGGTGCGACCGTACGCGTACCCCGGCATCTCGACGGGGTCCATCCCCGGATCACCGACGTCATCGAGTTCGACGACGAGCGCCCATGTGTTGCCGGGTGTCTTGACGTAGATCCTCATCTCGATCTCTCGTCCGTCACTGTTCGTGTCGATGAACGCGAAGACAGCGCCGTCGGTGACCACGAATGCGTGTAGCCGCTCGTGCCAGCTCAGCGACACGCCGAGCGTGGACCAAAGCTCGGCGTGCTCGTCGGGCACAGCTGTAGGAACAGTCACCAGTGGCAACGTACAAGCCCGGCGCGGGTACCAGCGGCATATCCATGGTCCGCACGCGGCAGATTCGGCGGGGCCGCTGCGCGGCAGATCCGGTCGAGCAGGACAAGACCTGTCATCGGCACGCGGTTAGCTTCGTTATGCCTCGCGCCAATCGAGTGTGTCGTCGATGATGACGGGGCACTCGTTGCCGACTTGACCGCCGGTCGCACCTCGGTCAGCACAATGGCCGCCCGGACCACTACGACATCGGGCCGGGCGCTCTCCCTCCCTGGCGAGCGTCCGGCCGTGTTGGCGTACTCAACAAGAGATGCGGACTCGGTAAACGTGGTTGGCGAAGCCGTCGGCGACCCAGATGAACCCGTTGCTCGCCGCGAGCTGCAGGACTCCGCCTGGGTGCGGCAGCGTCCAGGTGCGGACAAGGTGGCCGTTCGGGCTGATCTGCGCGAGCTTGCCGATGGAGTAGAGCGCCGAGTACAGGTACCCGCCGTGTGCGGTGATGCCGACGGGACCGCCCGCGAGCGGGTACAGCACGAGGTGACCGGTGGGCGTGATGCGTCCGATGTGATTGGTGCCCAGGTCGGTGAACCAGATCTGGCCGGCTGCCTCGACGAGCCGGTTCGGGAAGGCGCCGCGGTGCAGCGTCCACTCCGCCGACAACCCGGTGCGCGGATCGAGGCGGGCGACTCGACCCACAGAGCGCTCGACGTAGTAGAGGTCGCCATCCGGGCCGAGCACCATCCCGGTCGGACCCGAGTCGGCTGACGGGGTGCCGAAGAAGTGGAAGCGCCCTGTGGACGGGGTGTAGCGACCGATCCGGCTGTTCGCATAGTCGGTGAACCAGATTCGGCCGTGGGCCCCGAACACGATCGCCTGGGGGACGGCGGCGGTGCTCCCCTCGCCCGGGACGTTGACCTCGCTAACGGCGCCGGCGGCTGACATCGTGCCGAGCCGCCCGCCAGTGGCGTCCCGGTCGGCGAACCACACGCGTGGCGCGCCGTCGCCGCGCCAGGCGATCCACCCCAGGTCTGCGGTCGACGCGTGCGGCACCGGCAACGCGGTGATGCGTCCGTCCATGATCTTGTCGATGGCTGCCCCGTGCGCAACGTAGGTCGCGTGGTCCGGTCCGGCGGTCACTCCGAACGGGTCGTCGGTGCTGGTCGGCGGAACAAACGTCGTGACCGGATTTGCGGGGCACCTCGCGGCACCGGCCGTAGCCGGCGTCGCCAGCCCCAGCCCAGACGCAAGCGCAAGGCTTGAAACAAGTGCGACAGTGCGCAGGATGTGTCTCATCGATGGTCCCCTCGGCTGCTGATGTCCGCAGCATGGTGGGCGCCGGTTGCAACGCGGTTGCAGCACAGCCGCACCACCGGAAGCCGGGTCGATGTCCGACAGCCTCTTGAAGATGTGCGAGCGGTCTTTGCGACGCTCCCTCGAAGCGTGCCCGGTTGTTGGCGCGGTCGCGCTCACCGGCACCGGAATCGAGTTCGGGTCGCACGCCGCGACAGCGACGAGCCCATCGGCTGGGTGGGGCTGGTCGACGGCTGACGTTTGCCCGCGGCGTCATCCGCCGGCGTCAGGCATCGGTGGCGGCTGCGAGTCGTAGCCGTCGGGGCCGACCTTGCTCGAGCCGCGGACGTTGCCACAGCGGGTGCAGGTCTGGAACGGCCCGGCTTCGTCGACCTTCGCCGGTCCCCACGCGTGCAGGTGCAGCAGACACAACACTCGTCCCATTACGGCACTTCCTATGTCGCCGGCGTGTTGTCGATCAAAGCATTTGTGTGCATGGTTCGCCATCACCGTAGTTGATCAAGGCTGTGCGGCCCGGTTGGCGACCAGTGAGCGGTAACCCACGCCTTCATGTCAGCGCCAGATCCGGTCGAGCGGTGCGCGACAGAGCCGGGAACGCGCGAGCCCAGTAGCGGCTCACAAGCCGGCGAAGCTAGGTCTTCGGGTATACGTCGAACCAAACCGTCTTTCCTGGCGGGTCTTCGTTCGCCTCTACTCCCCACTGGGAAGCGATTGCGTCGACGATTAGCAGCCCACGCCCGGACGGTTCATCGATCGGTGGCGGCGACGCACTGAACTCGGGCATCTGTTCGCCGTCGTCGGCGACCGCGATGCCGATACCCGGGGGATCAAGCCGCAACCGGAGCACTACCTTCCCGGCGCCGTGGCGGACTGCGTTGGTGACGATTTCGGAGATCAGCAGTTCGGCGTCGTCAATGACGCTCGGGTCGAGATGGTCCCGGTTCTCCTGCACGAACCGTCGAGCCAGTGCCGCGGCGTCCCAGCCGGGATCCAGCGACAACGCGGCGTCGACCGGTGAACCAGCAACGATCGAGTTCTCCGCGCTTTCCATGCCCACCACCTTCCCCGGCGTGCATGCACAGCAAACGACAGACTGCGCCATAACCGGGACCGCGGCCATGGGCCGCACGATGACGGCGACGGGTCAGCCCGACCAGCGCGGCACGCCGGTGCGGTAGAAGCTCGCCTTGCGCGTTCCCACCGCCGCGCCCGGCGCGACGCAGCTGCGCAGTGACCCCCAGGTTGGGGTCGGGTGTTCATTGCGAAGGTCCGGGGCGCACCGCCCTCAACGCTCAGGAAGGACACCGGTGAGCACCACGTCCTCGGCGATATCCCGGAGCTTGCGATGACTGCGCTGGCTGAGAACGCGGAGTAGGCCGAACGCCTGCTCGTCTGTGATGCAATGCCGGGCCATGAGGATGCCAATTGCCGCGCCGATCCGACGCGCGCTGGTCAACGCCAATTCCAAGTGCGTGACCTGCTCAGCTGCTACCCGCAGTGCGTCCAACAGTTGAGCGATCAGCGCGAGATCAGCCTCGTGCTGCGATTCAAGTTGGCCGATACGGTTCCGCAGCTCGGCGTCGCTCGGCGCCGCCGGCCTCGACATGGTCACGCCGAACCCCTTCCCACGCAGACCGGTCGTGATACACGTTCGGCCCACACGCCATAAGCACCCAGTGCTTACGCCCCGCGCAGCGTCTACTGGTGCGCTAAGACCCACAACTCCTGCGTCACCGGTCCGGGCACCGCGTGGCCATCCGGACAGTGAAACGTGAAGGTGATATGACGCTCGTCCAAGGCGTGCATCGAGACCGTGGCGGGCCGACCGCACTTCGGGCAGGCCCCCGTGATGGTGCTGGTCTCCATCGCCGAAGTTTAGGCAGGGTCAGCGAAGATTCAGAACACCCCAAAGGGTGGTAAACGCATGGCAAGGTGCGAAGGTGGTAACCTGCAGTGCGACCCGCGTTGAACAAACGCCATCCCAATTTGCGGCCACCCGACCCGCGCCGCCCCGGGCAGGCCCAAGCCAACCGGGACAGCAAATGCGTTTGCGTTTGAGGGTTGTTACCCCTCGCGTGGTCGTTACTTCGCGAAAGCTGCGTCCCCGCTAGGGAGAATTGGATCGTGGATTTCTCGCAACGCCGCAGGCGCGCACGCTTGGTCCGGTTTTGGCGAACGCTGAATCCATTGATACGTCCGCTCGCGGGAGTCGTTCCGTGGTGGGTGTTACTCGGGACCGTAGGCCGCCACACCGGCACTCATCGCCTGACCCCGCTTGCCGCGCACGCCCCGAGGTGATCATGCGATGTCGGCGGTCGCTCGTAGCGTGTCGGCATGACACGCTTCGTCATCGACGCGCCGACCCTGCTGTACCTAGTGGCCGACAACATCCGGCTGCGTGGCGAGCATCAACTCGTCGCGCCGAACGTGATCCGCTCCCAGGCGCTCACGCTCCTGCTCGTTGCGGTCCGGCGTGAGGAGCTCACCGAGGCGCAGGCCTTGGAGCACCACGAGCGGCTCACCGAACTGAAGATGCGGCTGCTCGGGGACCGCGTGTCACGCCGCATGGCGTGGCGGATTGCCCAGGATCAGGGATGGGACACGACCTACGAGGCGGAGTACCTGGCAGTGACCAGGCTGCAGGCCGACGCGCTCGTCACGATCGACCGACACCTGGCGGCGAAAGCCGACGGCATCGTCCCGCTGGCGGGCATCGACGCCCTCGCCGCGGCCGGCACCTGGTCGACTGACTGAGTGAATCGGGACCGCAATAGCCGCATGCGGCGCCGCGGGCTGCACTAGTCGCGGCGACTGCGGACGCGCGCGCCCATCGCGGCAGATCCGGTGGGCCGCTGGGCGGCATGTCCGGTTACGGCGTCCCAATACCCGTTGGCACGGGGCGGTGATCTTTGCCGACACGGCCAGCGCTGGAGCGCAGGAGACGGCGCAATTGCGGGCGCTACTCGCTGCATCTGAACGGGCGGTCGAGCCGGATCTGTGCGACGTCGCCGACTGGAGGAGGCGCGCTGACACGGGGCCAGTGTGATGCATGCGCGTGGGGGCGGGCGCCGTGTAGGAAAGGTGGTCATCGAGTGCCCATCGGGGAGTTGCATTCCAGAAGGCGGCGTAGCGTCATCCCCGAGGTCGCCGCGAGACCCCCACGAATGGCGATCAGGACGGCGGCGCCGGATGGCGACCAGCACGCAGACCGTGAGCTGCCCGCGCTGTGACGCGCCCGCCACCCTGATGGTTCACACGGAACCGATAGTCGGCGCCGTGCGGTTGCGCTTCGAATTCACGTGCCCGAACCATCATCGGATACCCGAACCGCAGGTCCAGCGCCTTTGGCACCGCCTTGCGCAGTAGCTGTCCTCGTGCCGCGTTGGCGCTGCGTATCGGGCGGCGGCGTTCGCATCGGCGCCGGGCTTAGGTAGTTGCTGAGCATATGGTGTAAGCCCGGGTGTTAGCGCGCTGGGCGGCGCGGGAACTCCACCGGCGTGAGCACACCCGAGCCTCTGTCGCCGAGGCGCGTCGAGGTGCTGCAGCAGCGGATCCATCATCTCGAAGCGCAGCACGGGGCGGACCAGGCTGTGATTGCGCAGCTGCGCGCAGACGATGCGCTGCTCCGCTGCCAGATCGCGAACCTGGAAGTTGCCCTTCTGAGCGCCCGCAGGATCGGGGCAGCTATTGGCGTGCTCATGACGCGCTACCGGGTTACCGACGCCCAAGCCTTCGACCTGCTGCGGACCGCGAGCCAGTACGGCCACCGCAAGCTGCGTGACGTTGCCGAAGACGTGATCCTCATCGGTGAGCTGCCTGGCGCGCCGGTCGACCGTGCACCGGCGGCTCGCGGTGAGAAGAGGGTGCGGCACGCCCCGGAACCCAACCTCCCAGGTCGCTCCATGACTGTCTAAGGCCGGGACGCACCTGCAAGATCACTATCACGTCGCAGACTGGAAATACAGCCTCGAGCGCCCGGCTGTCCCTTTGTCCACGTCGTCAGAGCGACCGGCGAGAGATCGGCAGCCAGCGCTCGGGGGACGGTAACAGTGTCGCCTGCAAAACGAATTTCTCGTTCCGGTTGCACGCTATTTCACGCCGAGCTAACTTCTTCCTTGGAAGGTAGTTCGGCGCAGTCAGTGGCCGGCACCACCGAGGACAGGCATTCGCAGCGTTCGTGGGGGACGCTTCGCAGGATCTTGTCTTCACACTGCTGGCAGGTACGCGCGAGCGTGCGGGGGCTCGGTCTCGCGCGTGCCTGGCCGGTATCGATGCCAGCGTCGATTGAGGTCGGCGGTGATACGGAGGCGGCACCTCCTTTAATTGGAGCTCACCCAGTCGTCAATACCGTTGGACGCGCCCGCTCCGCCTGCGCGACTCTCCCCACTCCCTGCCGTCGCGCGGCGGAGCGGCGCCTAGGGGCCTGCTTCCACGCCAAGCACAAGTCAGACACCCCCTGCGCCCTGCTTAGCTTCTCACCAGCAAGGGAACGATTTCCGCGTGACCGAACATATGAACGAGGACAGCGGCGAGTTCCGCGCGGTCATCAATTTGCCGCACGACGCGAACGCAGCCGCGCTCGCACGCCGCTTCATTGAGGAGAACAAGGACCACATCCGGTTCGACGTCCTCGCCGACGCGGAACTGCTCGTCAGCGAGATCGTCACGAACGCGCTACGGCACGGCCGACCCGACATCACCCTCGCGCTGCATGTGGACTGGCCACGCATCGGCGTCGTGATCACCGACGGCGGCCACACCGATCTACAGCCGCCGCACGAATTTCCCGATAAAGATCGTCCGGGTGGCCGCGGGCTACTTATCGTCGACGCGGTCGCCACGAGCTGGGGCATCGAGAACGGCACCGACGATCACGGCACTACGGTGTGGTTCGAAGTTGAACCCGATCCGGAGACGCACACGGCTTAAGGGGTTGGTCCCGCACGCACGTCTGGGGTCGCTGGCGCAATTTGGAGCAAGAGTCGTTCGGCCGCACCTAGCCAGGAGGCTCATCGTCGGCATTGCGTTGCGCCTGGCTGTCGGCGTCGGAGTGGCCGGCATCAGTCGGTGGTGTATCGACGTCATCTTGCTTGTCGTGTCCGGACCTACCCGCAGGCGCATCGGACGGATCGTTCGGGTCGTTCGGGGTATCAGGCATGCGCTAAGAATGCACGATCTCCGAGCTCGGCCGCCGTTCGATAATGTTCTAATGTTTGCGTGACGTCGGATCGCACCCTACCCGGATCGGCGCAGGGACTGCTTCGCAGAGGTCATCGATCGCGACCGGTGTGAATCCATAGCTGGCGGTAGGCGCTGCCAGTTGTGGAGGGATCACCTCGAGCGGAGCATCGAACAAGCCGCAGCGTGGACCGAACCTTTGCCGGTGGAGGCTTACCGGGGCCGACATGGTGTCGTCCGCACCAAAGCATTGGTGGCAATGGCACGCCGACGGTGGCCTACGCCAGCAAGGGGCAGGATGAGAGCGCCTGCGACCGGATCGGGGACCCGTCGAGCCGTGAATCGAACGCGCCAACTGGGGAAGACCTGCACAGCCGATAAGGGAGCAGTGATGGCACTGATCGGGAAGCTGATCAAGGGCGGTCTCGCCGTGAAGGCACTTCAGGTCGCTCAACGAGAACTGAAGAAGCCGGAGAACCAGAAACGCATAAACGACGCCGTGACCAAACTCAGGAACCGCCGCGGTCCCGCTCGCACCTAGACGCGGAAATGTCCTTCCCCGGCGGTCGAGGCGACGCCGCGCCGCCGAGGGTAGAGCCTGACCCGGGTCTCCGGATACGGCTGTGGTGAGGAATGCGAGGAAGGATGAGGGGCGATCCGTATGACCGGGCGACGCACTGGAAGACCCGGTGACTAGGTAAGCATCGCTGCGATGAGTTCGCGGCGGCTGCGGACGCCGATCTTGTCGAACACTGCCTTGAGGTGATCCTGGACGGTGTGCTCGGAAATGTGCAGCGTTGCGGAGATGACGGTTGTCGAGGTTCCGCGTAGCACCAAGGTGGCCACATCGCCCTCGCGGGGACTCAGGCCGTGCGCCGAGAGCCGCAGCGGCAGGGTGCTGGTCGCGTTGGCCGGCTCGATGACGACGGTGATGCCTAGCTCGCCGGGCGGTCCGTTGAGCCGGGACGCGTGAATGGTCAGCCATTGTCGGCTGCGCGTGTGCACCCGCGTGATCGGCATGGACCCGGCGGGCGCGGTTCCATCTTCGATCGCGCGCAGTGCCGCCGCAGCGGCGTAAATGCATACCGGCAGCGGGAGGCTGCCCGCCGGCGGCATCTGTGCGAGGTACTCCGACGCCTGAGCGGTCACTGCCATGAGGCTCAAGTCGTCCGCGAGCACGATCACGCCGGGTTCGTGGCTCGCTACGGCCGTGTCCGGGCCGCCGTGCAGAAGCAGGGATTGACGAAGTGCATGGCCAAGATGCGGGGCTGCGCTGGCGACGAGCATCAGTTCGGACTCGGTGAACCCGCTGGCTCGATCCGTCCGATGCAGGCACAGGTACCCCCAGCACTGCGTACCGGTGAGCAGTGCGACGCGCAGTTCGTCGCCGAGCCCCAGCGGTCGCATGATCTCGCGATAGCGCGCGCTCGCGAGGCGGTCTCCGGAGGTAACGGAATCCAATGAGGCGACATGACTCGGCGAGGTGACCAGCGCGCTGAACTTGTTGACGTCCTTGGTGCCGAATTCGTTGTCCAAGAACCTCGGGGTTGCGCTGGCCAGGGGTTCCTCGGCGAACCCGCCGGTGAACAACAAGCTCTGCGGGTCAGCTGTTGCGAAGAAAGCGGCGTCGGCGGGCACGAGCCGTCGCACGGAGCGGAGCAATCTGCGCTGCAGGTCGGGCACGTCCAGCCCGCTGTGGCAATGCCGGATGAGATCCTGCAGTGCTCGTCGAGCCGGTGGGCTGTATGCCACCCCGTCAGTATCAGCCGATCGACCTGATTCGCCGAATCCCAACTTCTTGGGATGGTGGCGTCATCAAGGCGGTTCGAAGCTCGGTGCATGACCAACAACAAGCAACTCGTCGACACGTTCATCCAGGAGCTGTTCACCAAGGCAGACCTCGATGCCGTGGACCGCTACCTCGATCCGAAGTTCGTCAACCACGACGCGCCCTTTCCCGGCGCACCGGACGGGCCGGAGGGGATGCGCCTGGCCGCGGCATCGTTCCGGCGAGCACTGCCCGACTGGCGCAGCGACCTCGAGCAACTGATCGGTGAAGGCGACATCGTCGTCGAGCAGTTCACCGCCAGCGGCACGCACACAGGTGCTCCGCTCATGGGCGTTCCGGCGACCGGAAAGTCGATCACTCTGGCCGGAATCAACATCTTCAAAATCCACGGCGACCGGATCGTCGAACGCTGGGGACGTCTCGACGAGATCGGGCTGCTTCGCCAGCTCGGACTCATCACCGGCTAACCCACGACCCCACACCTCGGAGGGGCTGGATGCGCTGCATCCAGCCCCTCCGCCCGCGTCGGTGGGCTGTCAGGCAGCCACCTCGCCCTCGGTAGCCACCTCGATCGCGATCAACTCGCCGAGCTCCTTCGGTCTGCTGCGTGAATATCGGGCAGCGAACTGCGAGTAGGTGCGGTTCTTCGTTGCCGTTCGGCCCTACTCTCGGCCGTGCCACTCTCGGGTCAGGCCGGGCTGCGGCTGGACGCGAGGAGAGAGCGATGCCGAGGCGACTCGCAGGCACCAACCACGTCGCCTTGACGGTGACCGACCTAGACCGCAGCACCGAGTGGTACTGCCGCGTGTTCGGGCTCACCGTGGTGAGTACGGACGAGAACATCGGGCCGCCGTACTTCACCGAGGTGAGCTATAGAGGGCTGTTCGACCTCACGACGCTCTCTTACATCGTCGCTCTGGTTCAGCACCCTCAGGTGGTCGAAGGTTTCGACCCGTGCCGCGTCGGGCTCGACCACTTCGGCCTGCAGGTGCCGGACGTGGCTGACCTGCCGGAGTGGGCGGCCCACCTCGACGATCAGGGCGTGGAGCGTTCGGAGATTGTGCGGGCTCCGTATGCGCATGTCGATCAACTTCCGCGATCCAGACGGGATTGCGCTCGAGCTGTCGGCAATCAACCGTGAGTTTTGGTCGCGCCTCGTAACCGCGTCCATCGATGGATAGGTGCCGCTTGCCACGTCGGCGAGCGGGGATGGCCCGTCGATGAGCGGGCGCACGTCGGCTACTTCATGATGAGCGGGTGGCGCCGAGTGAGGAGGCGGGCAGCGCGCGGCTGACATAGCAACTGCGGGTCAGGCACCGAGCGTTGATTGATCAGGAGCCGTTCTCGCGAGGTCGCTATGACCTCCGAGCCATCGCGTAGACCGGTACGAAGATCACGAAAAGCAGGAGGCAGGCGACGGCCCATGCCTCGGGAGTGGCAATGACGAATGAGCCGAAGCGGAACACGATAGGCGTGCCTTGACGTGCGCAACTCCTGGCATCCGCGAGCACCCATAGGTCGATGCACCCGACCAACCCGACGACGAGCGACGGTGCCACAACAGTCACGAATGGAAAGCGTAGGAGAAAGTCGGCAAGAAGCGCGAGCGGCGGCACGCTCGGTACCGCCGCTGCGCGGCAGGATGCGGATGGTGCCGCGCGGCCGATGCGGTAAAGCCACTCCGCGGCGCGAGCGGGGACGATACCTTTGCCGGATCGCTCACGGGAGGCTGGAATTGGCACGATGGGACTTCGCGGCTGAAGTGACGGCGCTTCTCGAACGCACTGAGCACGGTAATGGGCCACGAACGATGACCGAGATGATCGACGTGGCCTCATCAGTCGTCGCGGCGTGCCACGCGGACCAAGGTGCGCTGCGCCGTTGGTTGAGCGAGAACGCCGAAATCTTGGTCGGACAGCAGATCCTTGTGACTGCCGTTCACAGCCAGCAGTCTCCCGGCACCGACCTACCGCGTGTCCTCCAGGACTGGGCATCGCAGGCCGGCCCTGTGACGGCGTGCGCCGCTGTCGAGTGGCTCAAAGAAGAACACCCTGCCCTGTTGCGAGCGTGGCTGCTGACTCGTGTCGAGGACCTCATCGCGGCGGAGATGGCCAAGACCTGAACGGTGAAGTCGGGGGCGGTACGGCCAGATCTGCGCACTCATAGCGGCGGATCCGGTAGGCCCGCTGCCCGGTCTAGATCCGGTTGCGCCGCTGCGCCATAGGTCCGGTCGGGCCGCCAGGCTGTCAGACATCGGACGCATGATCGAGCAGCAAGGTCGTTGAGGCCGCCTCCCGCCACTCGCGGTAGCCGGACATCGACGGTTGCGTGCTGACGGCGACAACGCCGATAGAGCTGCGGGGCTGCGAACATGCGTCGGCCCTTAGCGACATGAGGCGGTGTCTGTCGCTCGATCGCAGGATCACGTGATGAATGCCGTCATGCGGATCGAGACGAGTAATCCTGGTATCTCGGCCCCTAGCTTGGCTGCGTATCGCGTCGGTGGATCAGTCGGGAACCACCGCGCGTATTCCTCGTTCATGCCGACGAAATCGCCTGGGTCAGTAAGCAGAATGCCCACCTCGGCAACATCATCGAGATTCGCTCCACCGGCCTGCAGGATGGCCTCGCAGTTCCTGAGCGCCTGCCGGGTCTGCTCTTGGATCGTCTCCCCGGCCAGTTCTCCGGTACTCGGGTCGACACCGGTCGTTCCTGAGACGAAGACCAGCGGTCCGGCTCTGACACCTTGGCTGTAGAGCGGCGAGCTTGGCGCGTTCTCGGTACTGATGATGTGCCGCGGCATGTGTCGGTCCTCCTCAAGAATACGGACGCCGGTCCCCGGTGACCTGACGAATCGACGCGCGTCGGCGGTGTCGTCACCGGTTCCACTATGCGCTGCCGGTCACCGACCCACTGTGCGGCGCGGTCATTGAGCCAAGCTGGGACGCGGTACCGGTAGAGGGCCCAGGCTCACAACCACGCGACGACAGCAGACAATGCAACAGCTAGATCGCGCCAGACTCGGTGGCGGGCGGTCGCATCGGCGCCGGGCTCGAGGCCTACCAGGACGCTGTAGAGCGGCCGGTCATTGCCGGAGCAGTCTCCGGGGGTCGCGCGGTGGCTGGGGCCGACGCCCGAAAGGCGACCAACAATGCTGCGCCCCAGGCCCCGCGAGCCAACTCGATCCCTCGGCGGCGGGGCGTGCCCGATTCAGTTCTCGTCAGCCTAGCACGAGGCGTACAGCGGCCGGCCATTGCCGGAGCAGTCCCGCGGGTCGCGCGGTGGCTGGGGCCGACGCCCGAAAGGCGACCAGCGACGCTGCGCCCGGCCGCGCGAGCCAACTCGATCCATCGGCGGCGGGGCGTGCCCGATTCAGTTCTCGTCATCCCTGTCCCTGGTCTGCGCATTGCGCGCATGCTCGGTCATGAGGTCGGCCGCGCGGGCGGCGAGGGCCATGATCGTGAGCGCGGGGTTGGCGGAGCCCTGGGTGGGTAGGGTGCTGCCGTCGATGACATAGAGTCCGTCGACGCCGAAGACTCGGTGCTGCGAGTCGACGACACCTTCTTCGGGACGCGCCGCCATCCGTGCGCCACCGACCAGGTGCGCATACCGCTCGATGGTGATGACCTCTTCTGCCCCGGCCGCCTCGAGCAGTTCCTGCATGACAACGGTGGCGGCCTTGATGAGTTGCTTGTCGTTGTCGCACTGGGTGTAGGAGAAGTGGGCGACCGGGAGGCCGTGCCGGTCGGTCTCTTCGGAGAGCGTCACCCGGTTGTCGGGCTGAGGGAGCAGCTCGCACAGTGCGCCGAGTGTGGCCCAGTGGATGTAGTCGCGCATGTACTCGCGCAGGGTCTGTCCCCAGTGGCCTTGGGCGCCGACGTGTTCGGCCCAGGTGATCGGCAGCGGGCTCACGGTCTGGATCGACCACCCGCGCTTGTACGGCTGGGTGGGATCGGTCTCGTAGAACGCCTCGGTCGACACCTCGGGCGGTGGCGCCTTGTACATCCGGATCTCTTCGGCGAATCGCCCGGCGACCTGCGGCGCTCCCTGCACCATGAGGTAGCGGCCGAGTTGGTCGTGGTCGTTACCCAGTCCGTGCGGGTAACGGTTGGTGGCTGACAACAGCAGCAGGCGCGGTGTCTCAATGGAGTAGCCCGCGACCACAACTGCTTTGGCGCGTTGGCGGTAGGTGACGCCGTCGTGGAAGTACTCGACACCGGTCGCCCGGCCGGTACGGTCGTCGACCAGCACACGCGAGACGTGCGAGTCGGGACGGATCTCCGCCCCGTGTGCGAGCGCATCGGGAATGTGGGTGATCAGCGGGCTGGCCTTGGCGTTGACTTTGCACCCCTGCAGGCAGAAGCCACGGTAGATGCAGTGCGGCCGGTTGCCGAAGCGGCCGTTGGCGATCGCCACCGGCCCGACGCGCATGTCAATGCCGAGCTTCGCGGCGCCCCGCAAGGCGATGAGCCCGTTGCCGCCCACCGGATGCGGTCTGTGCGGATAGCGGTGTGGGTCGCCCCACGGCCAGTCCTCGCCGGCGACGGGCAGCTCGGCCTCGATCGCGTCGTAGTACGGCCGGAGGGCGGGGTAATCGATGGGCCAGTCGGCGCCGACACCGTCGAGGCTCTCGGTACGGAAATCCGAGGGATGGAAACGTGGCGTGTAGCCGGCGTAGTGGACCATCGAGCCGCCGACGCCGCGTCCGGAGTTGTTCGACCCCAGCGGTACGGGATCGGCACCACCGATCACCCGCGGGTCGGTCCAGAACAGCACGTGAGCGCCCCGTTCGTCGCTGACCCAGTCGGTGTCGGGATTCCAGAACGGACCGGCGTCCAGCACGACGGTGCGCCATCCCTGACGCGCCAGGCGTTGGGCGGTGACGCCGCCGCCGGCGCCGGCGCCGACGATCACCACGTCGACTTCGTCGGTGTGCGCATACCTGCGCATGTCCGCGCGCAGCTGATGGTTGACGCGCGATCCGTCGTTGGGGATCAGCCACGCCGACTCGTTGCGGGCCCGGATGGCTCGGTAGTCACTCACCGTCGGTCGCTGTCCTTGAGATCGTCATCGGCAGCGCGGGCCCGCTCGACGCGCCGCGCGAAGGGAACCGGATCGCTGCTGTGTTGGTCGGCGACCTCCCATCGCTCGCGGGCGTCGATCCCGGGATTGAGGTAACCGCGCGGATATGCCGGTCCGCTGAACCCGATCTCATTCCACGCCCACGGGTGGGAGTAGAACGCTGCGCAGGCGTAGCGCGTCCACAGGCTCCAGACGTGTTTGGCCGATGCGCCGTGCCACGTCGCGCTGCTCTGCGAGAGATCCTGTACGTCTTGCAGTAGCCGCGCCTGATCGGCGGCGGGCACGGCCGCGTAGCCGATGTCGTGACGGTCGCGGGCGTCCTCGTCGAGGTGGGCCAGCGTCTCGCGCCAGGCTTGGCCGTCTTCCGGCAGGTCGTCGTAGTGCCAGCCGTCCGTCTCACCGGTCGCCAGACGCGCGTCGATGAGAGGCAGGATCGGCACCCGGGGTTCACCGTCCTGGCCGAGAAGCGCGTCGAGCATCGGGCGGGCGATGCCGACCTCGTGCGGGTCGAAGAAGGACAACATGTTCGGCAGGGTCAGCCGGCCGAGCACGACGCCGGCAGTGACGTCGTCCCAGTGGTGGGCCTGGTCGAGGACGTCGAAGCCGGGGAATTGTCCTCGACCCTGAGGGGTGATCGCATGCTGCGGCTTCGGTCGGAACGGCATCAGCGCGTGCCGCCGTCACCGGGAACGCCGGGCAGCTCCTCACGGCGCAGAACGGCCGCGAGCAACCCCATGCCGCCAACCAGAGACGCCAGGAGCGGGGCGAACGCGGGCGGACCGGATTCGAAGTTGTATCTGGTGAACCCACCGGGACGCTGTTTGATCCCGCGCCAATGCAGATAGGTGCCCTGTACGCCGTTGGCCACGATCGCCGCGCTGGCGAGGGGTAGCACCGTGCGCGCGGCGCGGCGCGAGAAGAACCCGGCGGCGCCGGCCGGGATCGCGGTGGGCACCACGACGACCGGCCACCACATCATCTTGTTGCCGAAACTCGCGCCGTCATGGGAGAGGTAGATCTCGCCCGCCGTCACCGCTGCGCCGGCAGCAGTCAGCGCGGAGAGGGTTCGTTCGAACCGACCCGTGCGCACGTCACGCAGGGCCGCGTCGAGAAACTTCATGCGCTCATCCTCGTCTCCTCATGTGTCCGCCAGCGTCTGGGTCGAGCAGTGATGCAACGGCGGCGGCGAATCAAGGTGCGGCGCGCCCACCAGTCGGTCGAGCCGTCCAGCGCTACCAGCGCTGCGCCGCGACCGTCACCGAGCACGCCGTAATAACCGATCGCCGCATAACCATCGATGTCACGGATTGCCTGCAGGTCGAGTTCGGACACCGTCATCGCCTCTCGTCGTGGATCGGCCGGACCTGGCCGAGGATGGATTGCCCGTAGTCAGTTGGTCCGTTGCCGGGGGCGAAGACCGCGAATTGCGAGCAGGGTGACGATCGCTGCTACCAGCCCGCGGGCTCGCCGCTTGGGTGGCCGAGGTGCGACCGCATCCGAACCGGGTCGAGGTGTGTCGGGAAGTCGGGACGGCTCGTTTTCGCCTGGCTTGTCAGGCCGAGCGAGTGCCTGCTCGTCGTATTCGGCGGCGATTCTCACTATCGGTGCGTCGCGCCGTCGCTGAGCCTCCTGCCGGGCCCTGCCGAGGCCGAACCCCGAATCGCCGTGAGGACCGCACAGTACCGACGTGACCTCGGCGAATGCTGCGATCCAGTTCTGCCAACCCTGGTCGTCATCGGGGCCTGACGGGGTGGCCGAAACGCGATGGGGTCCAGGTGCGCGCGGGTCGGTCGGAAGGCTGTCCAGCAGGTATTTCCGCATCGCGTTCAGATCGTTCCACAAGTGATCGGCGTACGCACACGTCTCGTGTAGAGCGGCGTCGAGTAGGTCAGCACGGGCCTTGTGATCGGCGGTGAACCCGCCGCGATCGTTGTCGAGGATCCGATCTGGATCGAGAATGTGTGGCTTGGGAATGAGTTGCATCAGGTTCCTTTGAATAACGCAATGGGTGCAGTCGCAGTCGTTCCGACGGCGACTCAGCGGCGCCGTCGGTACAGCGCGCCGATCGTCGAGGCGATACCTACCGCTGCGAGGCTGATAACCGAGTGATGGTGTGAGGCCCACAATTGCGGACCTCTGTTGACGGCCTTGTCGTCGAAGGGGCCGTGCGCGCCGAGGTCGTGACCGTCGTCCCCGTCGGCCGGTTCCCACAGAGTCGACGCGGCGTCGCGGCGCCGCGGCTGCTTCGTCTGTTGCGATGCAAAACCCGTGCGAGCCATAGCGTCATCTCCTTCCGGCTGCGACCGCGACTGGGTCCGCCGCTGGTTGGGTACGCCCTGCACCGTCGGTATTGCCCTACCCGACAATTGCATGTAGCAAACATTGCGAGAGACGGTGATCCTCGCGTAGCCACAGCGCGACACCTCGCGACCCAGCGGTTGTGAAATAAGTTGCTATATGCAAGAGTTGCATGCAGCTACAATCGGCCGACGGCGCGTGAAAGGGGTGCGCATGGCTTCAATCGAGGTGCGCGGATCGGGGCACCCGGGTGATCCCTTCCAGGTGATACTCGCCTTGACCGACAATGACGTCGCCGATGCCCGAGCGCCGGGGTCGATCGTCGTCGAGCCCGACATGGGCTACGGCGCTGACCCGCAGATCCGGACGGTTGTCGTGCGGATTGCCGACGACTGAGGGCTCTCGCCCGCTACTACCAGCCGAAAACGCCCGCGGCGGCACCCGCGTGCGGCTCGCCCGCAGCGTCTGCGAACGTTGACAAGGCTTTGACGAGGTCATCGCGCAGCGACGTCGGCATCCTGCGAACGATCCGCGCGATCTCCGCGCGTCGGCGTTCGGTCACGCGCGCAACGAGCTCCGCGCCATTCCGGGTGAGGTCGAGCACCACCTCGCGGCGGTTGGCGGGGTTCTCCTCGCGAGTGACGAGACCTGCGGCGAGGAGTTTGTCGATCATGCGCATCGCCGTGGACGCGTTCACATCAAGTGCGTCGGCCAGTCCGTTGAGATTGGTCTTGCCTCGAGTGTGGAGCACGACGAGGGTGCGGAACTGAGTGAGGGTGACCGTCTCCTCGATCTCGGCGAGCGATGAGGCAGACACGGCGACCAACACCCTCGACGCGGTGAGCACCGCGCTGACGAGTTCGTCGATCTGGCCGCTGCGCTCACTGTGCCGCTTGCGCTGCCGGACGCCGGAGTTGTCGCTCATGTGTCAACGCTCATGTATCAGACTCCTCATCGCTATAGTACAATAATTGCGCAATGCAACGTACATCCATGCCCGCGTCGGGAGTTCCGCCTGCGGATCCGACGTCGCCTGCTCGGCACTCTCTGCTGTTGCAGAGTGTGCCGGTCCGCAGCGGATTCCAGCGCGTCGTCCGCGCGGCGCGCGTGTCGAATCCCGGCCTGCTGGTCCTCGCCCTTCTCGTAGGAGCCGGTGCGGGCGGCGGGGCGATCGTGTTCCGCTGGCTGATCAAGGCTTTCACTCTCGCACTCTCCGGCCACAGTGACTACTCGGCAGTGGGCCATGCCGCGAACCCGCATGTGCCGGGCCTTGGCCGCTGGTTCGTGCTGCTCGCCCCCGTTGTGGCGGGTCTGCTGTACGGCCCGCTGGTGCACTTCTTCGCCCGTGAAGCGCGCGGCCACGGTGTTCCCGAAGTCATGTACGCCGTCGCCCGGCGCGGTGGGCGAATCGCGCCTCAGGTCGCCGGTGTGAAAGCGCTCGCATCAGCGCTGTGCATCGGCGGCGGGGGTTCGGTCGGGCGCGAGGGCCCGATCGTGCAGATCGGCTCGGCGCTGGGCTCGACACTCGGCAGGATCCTCAAGGTCGCCGAGCCCCGGATGCGACTGCTCGTTGCCTGCGGCGCTGCCGGCGGGATCGCTGCCACCTTCAACGCGCCGCTTGCCGGAGTGTTCTTCGCGATGGAACTCATCCTGCGTGACTTCGCTGCCCAGGCCTTCGGGATGGTCGTGCTGTCGTCGGTGACGGCGAGCGTGATCGGCCGGGCCGCCTTCGGCGATACGTCGTTCTTGCACCTGCCGTCATTCACCGTTCCGCACTCGATCGACTATCTGCTCTTCGCCGGGCTCGGACTGCTGGCGGGTGTCGTCGGCGTCGCCTTCACCCGGGTCCTGTACTTCATCGAGGACCTGTGCGACCGGGTATGGCATTGGCCGGAATGGCTGCGACCCGCCGCGGGCGGCATCGCACTCGGGCTGCTGCTACTCGTTCTGCCTGAGATGTACGGGGTGGGTTACCCGGTGCTGAGCCGCGGTGCAGCCGGACACTATGCAATCCCGTTCCTGGCCGCCCTGCTCGTCGGCAAGATGGTCGCGACGAGCCTCACTATCGGTATCGGCGGGTCGGGCGGCGTCTTCGCGCCCAGTCTGTTCATCGGTGCGATGTTCGGCGCGGCTTACGGCGGCGTGCTTCATCACGTCATGCCCGGCCTCGCCGGTCCGGTCGGCGCGTACGGCCTGATCGGCATGGGCGCGGTATTCGCGGGATCGGCCCGCGCGCCGATCACCGCGGTCATCATCCTCTTCGAACTCACCGGCGAGTACAGCATCATCCTGCCGCTGATGGCCGCGATCGTCCTGGCCACCGGCGTCAGCCATCTGATGTCGCGCGACACGATCTACACGTTGAAGTTGCGCCGACGCGGAATCGACCTCGACGAACATCCGAGCTCGGCCGCCCTCGCATCGATCAAGGCCGCCGATGTCATGGAGCCGCTCGGTGAGACGATCGGCGAGAAGGTGACGTTGCTCGAGGCCGCCGAGGTGCTTGCCAACCAGCCTTACGGGCAGCTCGCCGTTGTCGACGCCGGCGGGGCGTACGTCGGCGTCATCACGGCTCGGGACGCAGCGGACACCCTGGCCGACGGCGAACACGACGCGAGCACCGTGGGACAGGCACTGCAGCGCGCGAGCGTGGTGCGGTCCGACCAGTCGCTCGATGAAACCCTCGACTCTCTGGAGAAGGCGACGACGCTCGCGATCCCCGTCGTCAACCCCGGCGGCAACGCTGTGTTGGGATGGCTCACCCACCAGCAGGTCCTCAGTGCTCTTCGGCGCGGAATCACGGCCCCGCGTGCCGACCAGGCGACCGGTGCTGCGATCGATCCTCACGATGCTGGTGGACGTATCGTGGTTGAGCGGTCCGGCAGTCAATCGTGACGCGGAGGTGCGTTCAACTGCGTGCTCGTCCGGTGCGCCTCCCGCGGAACCGCCGACCGAGGCCCCAGTCATAGATCTTCGCGGGCACCCGGAGGGGAAGGCTGCGATCGGGTTCGCTACCCTCACCCGCCCAAGCGCCAATGCCGTCACCCGTGATCAACCCAGGGGACCCACAATAATTGCTGAGTGCAAGAATGATGTCCGGGTATGCACCGCGAATCGGCACATGATGCCGGCAAGGACCTGCTCGATCAGCCGTTGCCGGCTCGATCGCTAGCCTGGTGGCGACTGGAGGGGTGCTGGTCGGATGGGGCTTCAGGGCGTCGCGCACGGTCTTGTGACGGCTGCCGATCCATCGCAGCTCGTGCCGGCGCGCGAGCAGATGGCGTTCACGCTCGGCTTCCACATCATCCTGGTGCCTTTCGGCGTCGCGTTCACGTTCATCACCATGATTGCCAACTGGCGCGCACTGCGCCGTGGTGATGCTGATGCACTCGTGCTCGCGCAACGCTGGTCGAAGGTCGCCGCTGTGCTGTTCGCCGTTGGGGCCGTGTCCGGAACCGTGCTGTCGTTCGAGATGGGCCTACTCTGGCCGGGCCTCATGGGCCGCTTCGGCGCTGCGTACGGGATACCGTTCGCCGTCGAAGGGATCTTCTTCTTCCTCGAAGCCATCTTCGTAGCCATCTACATCTACGGCTGGAACAGACTCCCGGCGTGGGTGCACTTCTGGTCCGGCCTGCCCGTCGTGCTCTCCGGGGTCGGTGGGACATTCTCGGTCGTCGCGGCGAACAGCTGGATGAACACTCCCAGCGGGATCACGATGCGCGCCGGCAGGGTCGTCGACGTCGATGTCTGGCGGGTGTTCTTCAACAGCGCCTTTTGGTACGAGGCGATCCACATGCTGCTTGCGGCCTACGTGGTGGCGGGCTTCACGGTCGCAGGCGTCTATGCCGTCGGCATGTTGCGGGGCCGTCGCGACCGGTACCACCGGATGGGTCTGCTGATCCCGCTCACAGTGGGTGCGATCGCGATCCCGCTGCAGATCGTCATGGGCGACGTCATCGCCCGGTACGTGTACCAGTCCGAGCCGGCGAAGTTCGCCGCGATCGAGGCGCTGCCGCAGACGCGGACCCACGCACCGGAGACACTCGGCGGTGTCCTGATCGACGGCAAGGTCCACTTCGGCATCCCGATCCCCGACGGTGCGTCGATCCTGTCCGGGTTCAGTCCGAACACGAAAGTGCAGGGGCTGGACGCAATCCCGAAGGCAGTACGCCCTCCCGACGACCTGGTCTCGGTAGTGCACCTGTCCTTCGACGTCATGGTCGCCACGGGCTTCGCCCTGGCCGGTCTCGCGTTGTGGTTCGCACTGTGGTGGTGGCGGAACCGGGCGCGCGAACCCAACCGATGGTTCCTGCGCGCCACCGCGCTGAGCGGAGTCGTCGCAGTCGTGTCGCTCGAGTGCGGCTGGATCACCACCGAGGTCGGCCGTCAACCGTGGACGGTTGTCGGCCTATTGCTGACCCGCAACGCTGTGCAGACGTCCGGCAATCTCTGGGCGCTGTTCGCCGGCGCCCTCGTGATCTACGTCGGCGTGACCATCGGCGCGGTCTACGCACTGCGGTCGTTGCGCCGTCGCTGGGCCGCCGGCGAGCGCGTCGACACGCCCTACGGCCCTGACGACGCTGTTGACGACGATCCGGCGCTGACGTCATGACCGCCCTCGTCGCCGGAGTGCTGCTCGCCGGCATCGTGCTCTACGGCGTGTTCGGCGGAGCCGACTTCGGGACGGGCCTGTGGGACCTCACCGCCGGCGGCGCACGCCGCGGGGCTCGACCGCGGGCGTTGATCGACCATGCGATCGGGCCGGTCTGGGAAGCCAATCACACATGGCTCATCTTCTGCATCGTCGTTCTGTGGACGGGTTTTCCCTCCGCGTTCTTCGCGATCATGACTACCCTCTACATCCCGCTCGGCATCGCTGCGCTCGGAATCGTGCTCCGCGGGGCCGGATTCGCGTTCCGCAAGGTCTCGATGCGCACGGCCGAACAGCGTCTCAACGGCATCGCGTTCGCCGCTTCGTCCGTACTCACCCCGTTCTGCTTCGGGGCGGTCGCAGGCGGCATCGCCTCCGGACGGATCCCGAGCGCCGGACATGGGGACCCGGTAAGGAGCTGGTTGAACCCGACCGGTGTGCTCGGCGGCGTCCTCGCCGTGCTCACCTGCGGCTACCTCGCGGCGATATTCCTGATCGCCGAAGCACATCGCGAGGGCGCACCGGACCTCGAACGCTGGTCGCGCCGCCGAGCTGTCGTGGCGGCTGCCGCCGCTGGGATCACCGCCCTGATCGGACTGTTCGTCCTCGACGCCGACGCGCATCGACTTTGGATGCGGATGCTGCACGCCGGCTGGCCTCTCCTCGGGCTGTCCGCACTTGCGGGCGTTGCTGCGCTGCTAACGACCGCGGCGCCGTCATTGCGGACGGTGCCTCCCGCGGCCGTGCGACCTCTCGGTGCGCTGGCTGTCGCGGCCGTGCTGGCCGGATGGGGTATCGCCCAATACCCGTACCTTCTCGGTACTCACCTCGACCTGCACACCAGCAGCGCACCGCACGCGACCATGGCCGCGCTCGGCGTCATCACCGTCCTCGCCGTATTGCTCGTTGTGCCATCGCTCGCGTGGTTGCTGTGGCTCACACATCGGGGCGTCCTCACCGGCGGCGAGGACGATGCGTGAACCTGATCCCCTGTCGCCGCCGACCTCCCTGACCCGGCAGAGGCGCTGTGCGGCATATGCGGTTGGGCTCGACCCGCTTCCCGTCAAAGGCGCACGCGAAGCCGACAACGACGTCATCCTCGGTGCGCGCGCATGCCAACTGCATCGTGGGTTGAGCACTGACGTCGTGATCGGGACACGCCATCCACGAGCATGAAGTCCGCCAGGTAGCCGCCGAGCGTCTACTTCGTCAGGACGACCTCGGGATCGGGCACGGTCGAGCGCAGCAGCCACTCGAACAGCTGCCGACCGGTCTGCTCCGAGCCGACAAGCCGATAGGCAGCGCGCGCAGCCTCGGCGCTGATCGGTTGGGCGTCGGCGACCTTCACGTGCACCTCGGCGGCTCGCTCGAGTTGCATGAAGAAGCCGACGGCAGAGTCGACGGTCGTACCAACCGTCAGGGTTCCGTGGTTGCGCAGGATGACAGCCTTCGTCGAGCCGAGCGCGGCGGCGATGCGCTTGCCGCCGTCGGTAGACGCGATGTCAACCTCCTCGTCGTCGAACAACGCGTGGTCCTCGAAGAAGGTGCATGACTCCTGCGAAATCGGCTCGAGCAGCCGTGCCTTCGCTGCGAAGGGAGTCCCGTACGGCGTGTGGGTGTGCGCCGCGCTGACGACGTCCGGTCGCGCTTCGTGGATCGGAGCGTGGATGTAGTAGGCGGCCGGATTGATCCAGCCGTGACCTTCGGCGACGGACCCGTCGGGCGCGACCAGGACCAGATCGTCGACTGTCACCTGTCCGAACGGGACGCCGTAGCGCGCAAGCCAGAAATGATCCGTGCGTTCCGGGTCGCGCGCGGTGATGTGGCCATCGCCGAGGGAGCCATAGCGCATGGCTCCGAAGATGCGATAGCTAAGCGCCAGCCGGAGTTTGCGGTGCTCACGCAACGCTGCGATGTCGCTGAACTCCGGATCGCGGCTACCAGGATCCAGATCGGGATAACGCATGCCGCTCAGTCTGCTCCCCGAGTGCCACCGAGTGCACGAGATGGACGACCGGTCTCGGCAAGGGCGCGGGTCGAGCCGGCTGCGAGGGCCATCACGACGTCGTTCGGCGTTTGCCAGGAACAATGGACGGGTGGACTCCGTGCCCCGCCGACGGCTCAGATGAGCAGACGTTTGTGATCGGCGCGAGTGAGCGGCGACTTCTCGTCAGGACGACGCGGGCCGGGTGTGGACTGCCCTCCTGACATCCCAGCCGTAGGCCATCTTCTGGATGCTCAGGATGAGGAACGACTCGGTCCGCACGACACCGGTCACGCGTTGGATCTGTTCGGTGAGCAGGGACGAGAAATGTGCCGTGTCCCGGCAGACGACCTCCACGATCAGGTCATAGCGGCCGGCGAGGGCAGCGACGTAGCTCGCCTCGGGAAGCTCGGCCATGGCTTCGGACACCGCCTCGAGGTGCCCTGGCTGCACGCCCACGCCGACCAGCGCCATGAGATCGAAACCGATCTTGAGCGGATCGGCGATGCCGACGATCTGCAGGATTCCTGATTTCTCCAGCTTCTGGACGCGGTAGCGGACAACACTCTCGGCGACGCCCAGGTCAGCGGCCAGGCGGCTGTACGACCGGCGTCCGTCCCGCTGCAGGGCGGCGACGATCTCGCGGTCTGTGTCATCGATGGCCGGGACCGCTCCGTTTTGCTTATTTCGTGGCATCGCACACCTCAATCCTAGGTTTCCGCGAGATTACATGCTTGACACCGCTGGATTCGGGAAAATAGTGTCCGGTCTCTACGACAGAGAGCGGGGTACTGGTGGCGAAGATCGACGTCTCGGCAGTCGCAGCATTCCTGGCCGAGGGGGAGGCGAAGCGCGACGCTGCCGAGCCGGAGTTCGCGTTCTCCCGCGAGGAGTACACCGCGCGCCTGGCCAGGTTGCGTGCCGCCATGGTCGAGGACGGTATCGACACCGTCCTTCTCTCGTCACCCGAGTCGATGTGCTGGCTCCACGGCCTCGCTCTGCGCTGGTACAAGTCCGGGTCGCCGCGCCAGTGGCGTCCCCTGACCACGTGCGCAGTCAACGTCAACAGCGACAAGATCATCGCGTTCGAGGGCATCGAGCACCAGGAGATGATGCGGCGCACCTCCGTCGTCGAAGACGTGCGACTGCTGCCGCGTTACGAGCGCGCGGGAATGCTCGAATTCATCGTTCGTGAGCTCGCCGCCGAGGGTTGGCTGTCGGGCACGGTCGGCGTCGAGAAGTACAGCTACGTGCCGAACCCCGCTGTGGCCCGGCAGATCGACGATGCCGTCACCGCCCAGGGCGCCACTGTCGTCGACGCCAGCGACGCGATCCGTCGCGTCCGGCGAATCAAGTCCCCGGCGGAGATCGCGTGCATCGAGCGCGCCGCCGAAATCTGCGACGCGGGCGTGAGCCACCTCCAACAGGTTCTGACCCCCGGCATGACCGAGCTGGAGGCGTGGGCCGAGATGGTCGGCGCGATGGCGCGCGCCGGCGGCGAGCGAGCCGCGTTGCACGAGATGGCCACGATCACGACACAGGCCGGCGGCCTCGGCCACAGCATCTCCGGACGCCGCGTCATCAAGGCGGGCGACTGGATCGAGGTCGACCCGTGCGGTGTCTACAACCACTATCACGCCAACCGCAACGCCGCTTACTTCTTGGGCGACCCCCCGGCGATCGCGGTGGAGTTGATGGCCGTGCTCGCCGGCGCATACGACGTCATCCGCACCACGGCCACCGTCGGCACGCCCGTCGCTGACGTCAACGCCGCGCTGCGGCAGTACTACCAGGACGCGGGCGTCTGGAGCCTCAACAGCCAGTACTGGGTCGGCGGGTACGAACTCGGCATCAGCTTCCCGCCTGACTGGGTCGGCGAGTGGTTGTTCACGGTGAACTCCGAGGACGAGCCCGGCGTCATCGAGGACGGCCTGGTCACCAACTACGAGAGCATCATCGGCCTCGGGCTGCTCGACACGATCGTGTACCAGCAGGCCGGCACCCGGACGTTGTCGAAGATTCCCCACGAGATCCTCGTCGTGTCGTGTTGAGCACCGTGGCGAACCTCAACCCCGCTGCGGCTGCGAGTAGCGGAGCGTCGTCGGGTTCGTCGCGACCACCAGCCATCGAGCTTGTCGGGCTGGAGAAGACTTTTCGCGGATCGCGCGACAGCGTTCAAGCAGTCAACGGTGTCGATCTGGCCATCGCCGACGGCGAGTTCTTCTCGCTGTTGGGCCCGTCGGGCTGCGGCAAGTCGACCACGCTGCGGATGATCGCCGGTTTCGATGATCCCTCTGCGGGCAGCATTCGCTTGCACGGCAAGGACGTTGTCGGCGTCGGGCCGCACCGCCGTGACGTCAACATGGTGTTCCAGAACTACGCGTTGTTCCCGCATCTGAACGTTCGCGACAACATCGCGTTCGGCCTCAAGCGCAAGAAGGTTCCTCGGGACGACATCAGACGTCGCGTCGACGAGACGATCGCGATCGTCGAGCTGCAAGGACGTGAACACCGAATGCCGCGCGAGCTGTCCGGCGGTCAGCAGCAGCGGGTCGCGCTGGCCCGTGCCCTTGTGAACAACCCACGTGCACTGCTGCTCGACGAGCCACTCGGCGCCCTCGACCTGCAACTGCGACAGGCAATGCAGATCGAGCTGAAACGCATCCAGCGTGAGGTCGGCATCACCTTCGTCTTCGTGACGCACGACCAGTCCGAGGCGTTGACCATGTCGGATCGGATCGCGGTGATGAACGACGGGCGCATCGAGCAGTGCGCCACACCTACCGACCTCTACGAGCGTCCGGCGACGCCGTTCGTGGCGCAGTTCATCGGGACGTCCAACCTCATGACGGCGGCCAGCACGGCACTGGTCGGTGACGAGCTGGTCCTCGCGCCGTCCGCCGACGACAGGGTGTTGATTCCGGCTGTCCCCGGGCACCGGGTCGGCGACGAGGTGACGTTCTCGGTGCGTCCCGAGAAGGTCACGATGTCCACGTCACCGCCTGCGACGGGCACCCGCCTGCGCGGCACCGTCGCCGAGATCGTGTACCTGGGGACGTCGACGAGCTACCTGGTCAGCACGCGTCTGCGCGACAGCGTCGTCGTCTTCGAGAAGAACGGCCCGGGTGCGCGAACATTCGCGCGCGGCCAAGACGTCTGGTTGTCATGGGAGACAGCCAGCGCCCATTCGTTTCCGAATACCACTGCAACAGCTAACACCGCCAGCCTCGGAGGTCAGCGATGATGAAGGACAGCACGGACCGCACGTCCACCGGGTTCATCGACCGGCGCGCTTTCCTGGGTGGCTCGCTCAGCGTTGCCGCGCTGGCGGCGCTGGCCGCGTGCGGATCCAGCGGGGGATCGTCGTCCAAGGACGCCGGCATCAAGGCGAAGAAGGACGGCGACACGCTCAACCTCTACGCATGGGAGGGCTACTTCGCGCCGACGACAATCAAGGGCTTCGAGAAGCAGTACGGCATCAGTGTGAAGCAGACCGCGACGGCCAGCAGCGCGGACCAGCTGCAGAAGGTCACGTCCGAGCAACCGTTCGACGTGACCATCGCGAACTCCACCTTCCTGCCGCAGGTCACGCAGGCCGGGTTGTTGCGAACGATCGATCACGACCAGCTCAAGAACTTCGACCAGGTCATCAGCTACTTCCAGAACCCCTACTTCGACCCCGGCGCCAAGCACGCGATCGGGTACGCCATGGCTCCCATGGGGATCGCGTACCGCAAGAGCAAGTACCCGGACATGACCGGTTCCTGGAAGGATTTCTGGAACAACGTCGACACCGTGCCGAAGCATGCCTACTTCGTCGACGACATGCAGCTCGGTCTGTCGATCGCGCTCATGTACCTGGGCCTCGACCCGGACACTGACAGCCAGAGCGATCTCGACAAGGCCACCGCCGCGATCACGAAGATCAAGGGCTCGCTCGGTGGGTTCGGCTCGACGAACACCATTCAGTCGCTGTCGAGCGGCCAGGCCACGATCGTCCCCTCGTACACCGGCAACGTGTACACCGCATTGAGCCAGGCAAAGGATGCGTCGGATCTCAGCTTCCAGCTCTGCAAGGAGGGGCAGCTGTTCAACGACGACACCATGTCGATCCCGATCAAGGCGAATCATCCGGGCAACGCAATGCTGTTCATCGACTACATGCTTGCGCCCGAGAACATGACTGCGAATGTGAAATACATCGGCTATCCCGTCCCGACCAAGGCAGGGCTCGCGACCTACAACCAGCTCGTTGCCAAGACACCCTTCCTGCAGTTCGGAACCTCGCTGCTCTCCAACCCGACCGCCTGGCAGAAGGGGCTCACCCCGCAGCAGCGCACGCTGTGGAACGCCGCCTGGCTGAAGGTCCAGTCCGGCTGAGGCCATGAAGCAAAAGGTTCTCGCCCGGCTGTCGCTGCTGCCGGGATCGTTGTGGCTCGCAGCGTTGTTCGTCGCGCCGTTCGCGCTGGTGCTGATGGTGTCGGTGGCCACCACCGACATCGTCGGCCGGCCGGTGTACGGGTGGCACCTGGACGCGTACAACCTGATCTTCAGTGACAACTTCGTCTCGACGCTGAGCCGGTCCCTTTACTACGCCGCTGCGGCGACGGTGCTGTGCTTGGTGTTCGGGTACACCGCCGCGTACACGGTGGCGCGCTACGGCGGCCGCTACAAGAATCTTCTTCTGTTGCTCGTGCTCGTGCCGTGGTTCGTCGACTACTTGATCCGTATCTACTCCTGGATCGAGATCGTCGGCAGCGGTGGCGTGATGAACACCGTGATGCACTCGCTCGGCTATCACGGCCAGGTCGACCTGCTCGGCCACACGTACACGGTGATCGGCGGCTTGGTCTACAACTTCCTGCCCTACATGATCCTTGCGCTGTACGTGTCGATCGACCAACTCGACGGTGCCCTGATAGAAGCCGGTCGGGATCTGTACGGAAACCCCATGACGACGCTGTTCCGCGTCACCGTCCCCTGCACGCTCCCGGGAATCACGTCCGGCTGCCTGCTCGTTTTCCTGCCGGCGGTCGGCGACTTCGCGACCGCCCAGCTGCTCGGCTCGCCGAACCAATACATGCTCGGAAACATCATCGCCAACGAGATCCAGACCACCGGGGCGCTCCCGATCGGAGCCGGCCTGACAGCGTTGCTGGTCGCGGTCCTGGCGATGCTCGCGTTGGTCGCCATGGCCGTCTCGACCCCCTACCGGCGCCGACTCGGAGCGGCACATGGCGCTTGAGGCCGCGACGCCGCGGACGGCCGGCGAAGCGAGTGACGCTAGGACCCGGACTGTTCGTCGCCGTCGGCGCCGCGGCCCTAGTTGGGGCAAGGCGGCGTTGTGGACCGTCACCGGCCTTGTGTTCCTGTTCCTGATCGCGCCGGTTCTCGTCGTCATCACGTTTTCGTTCAATTCGAAGAAGTCGCTCAACTCGTTCGAGCATCCGAGCCTGCGCTGGTACAGCGCGTTGTTCCATGACGACAACCTGCTCGCGTCGGTCTTCCTGAGCCTGCGGATCGCGGCGATCACCGCGCTAGTCGCGACGATCCTCGGCACGGTGCTCGCATTCGGTTTGGCACGCGCTCGCACGAGGTGGACCGCCCCGACCAATGCGGTGTTGATCGCCACGCTGGTCACGCCCGAGATCGCGACGGCGTTCGCGCTGTTCCTCTTCTTCACCACGGGGCTGCACGTCACCCTCTCGTCGACCACCGTCGCCGTCGCACATATCACGTTCTCTTTGGTGTACGTGACGCTCGTGGTGCGCACGCGGATCGCCGGTCTGCGTCTCGACATCGAAGAGGCAGCCAAGGACCTCGGCTGTACCGAGTTCGGTGCGCTACGACTCGTCGTCCTCCCGCAGCTCGTGCCTGCGATCGTCGGCGCAGCACTGCTCGTCTTCGTGCTGTCGTTCGACGACTTCGTGACATCCACCTTCACCACCGGTGTCGGCACCTCGCCGCTCCCGGTCTACATCTACGGGGCCATCAAGTTCGGCCTGTCACCGGAGATCAACGCAGTGGGATCACTCATGCTCCTCGTCACCCTCGTATTCGGCACGCTCGGTGTCGTACTGATGCGGGTTGCGTCTCGTCGTTCTGAGGCGCGCTGATGTCGGCCGACACAGTGCTCCGCGACGGCGAGGTCTACCTCGATGCAGACAACGCCGATTGGACCCACGCGGTCGCGGTGCGTGGTTCGACGATCGCCGCGCTCGGTGACGAGGCCGTGGACTCGATCGGGCCGGGCACCGCCGTTGTCGACCTCGAGGGCGCCACCGTGCTGCCTGGGTTCATCGACGCCCATGTGCACCCGATGAACGGCGGCACGACCCTGCTGCAGTGTGCGCTGGCCGATTACACCGAGCGCGAGGATTACCTGCGGGTGATCGGCGCCTACGCCGCGAACCTCGGCGAACAAGCATGGGTCACCGGTGGCGGCTGGTCGATGTCGGCCTTCGACCGGGGCGTCCCGGACGCGGCTTCCCTCGACGTGGTCACCGGTGGCCATCCGGCATTCCTCTACAACCGCGACACCCACTCGGCATGGGTGAATACGGCGGCGCTGCGGCTCGCGCAGATCGATGCCGACACACCCGATCCGACCGGCGGCCGGATCGAGCGGGACGCGTCCGGCGCACCCACCGGAGCGCTGCACGAATCGGCGATGGACCTGGTCGCCACGCTTGTGCCGGCACCAACGCCTGACGATCGACTCGACGCGCTGCGCGCCGGCCAGCGATATCTCAACCGACTCGGCATCACCGCATGGCAGGACGCCCGCGTGCATGAGCCGGACATCTCCACTTATCTGACGCTGCAGAGCAAGGGCGAGTTGACGTCGCGGGTGGTGGGTGCGTTCTGGCTCGACCCTCAACGCGGCGTCGAGCAGTGCGACGAGATCATCGCCCACCGCGCCGATGTCCCGCCCGGCCTGTTCGAGCTGACCTCGGTCAAGATCATGCTCGACGGAGTCTGCGAAACCTTCACCGCCAACATGTCGAGCCCGTACCTCGACGGAGACGGCCATGCCACCGGCAACGCCGGCATAAAATTCTTCGACACCGACCTGCTCGTCGAGTGCGCACGCCGTCTCGATGCCGCCGGCTTCCAGCTCCATTTCCATGCGGTGGGCGACGGCGCGGTGACCGAGGCCCTGGAGACCGTCGCCGCGGTCGCGGCGGTGAATGGGCCGAACCGGCACCGGCCGCATGTCGCGCACGTTCAAGTGGTCCGTCCCGAGGACAGATTTCGCTTCCGCGCGCTCGGCGTCTCGGTCAACGCCCAGCCGTTGTGGGCACGGCTCGAGGCCCAGATGACCGAGCTGACCCTGCCGTTCCTCGGCGACGAGCGAGGTCAGTGGCAGTATCCCTTCGGCGACTTCGAGAACGCGGGCGCGCGGCTGGCCATCGGCAGCGACTGGCCGGTGTCCACCCCCGACCCCATCCGGTTGTTGCACGTCGCCGTCAACCGCACGCCGGTGCCCGATCGCACGAAGTGGACCCCGGAGGACGGGACCTTTCTGCCTGATCAACGGATCTCGCTTCCCGCCGCGCTTCGGGCGTACACCCGGGGCAGCGCGTGGCTGAACCGGCACGAATCACTGAGCGGATCGATCTCCGTCGGTCTGTCCGCGGACTTCGCCGTGCTCGACAGCAACCCGTTCTCGCGGCCACGTGAGGAGATCTGGCGTAGCCGAGTCGTCCAGACCTGGTTTTGTGGACGGCAGATCGCGTGATCCAGAACGATTCGAGTCCGCCCTGGCGCGGAACGTCCGCCACGCCGTTCTGGTTGGACAAGCCGCACCGACCCCCGGCCCGGCCAGCGCTCGAGGGCACGACATGCGCCGATCTCGTGGTGGTCGGCGGTGGTTTCGCCGGGCTGTGGACGGCCCTGCTCGCCAAGGAACGCGATCCCGGACGCAGCGTCGTCCTGCTGGAAGGACACCGGCTCGGGTGGGCGGCGTCGGGACGCAACGGCGGATTCTGCTCCGCAAGCCTCACGCACGGCCCCGACAACGGCATCCGGCACTTTCCGAACGAGTATCAGAAGCTGCACAAGCTCGGCCTGCAGAACCTCGATGAGATCGAAGCAGCGATCGGTCACTACGGCATCGATTGCGGCTTCGAGCGCAACGGCACCCTGTCGGTCGCAACCGCGTCGTGGCAACTACCCGACCACGGAGACGTCCTCGACGCGGCGGCTGTGCGCGCCCAGATCGATTCACCGAGGTTCGTCGGTGGCGTCTGGGAGCGGGACGAGTCGGCACTGCTCGATCCGGCCGAACTCGCCTGGGGACTGGCCGACGCGGCGGCTGGCCTCGGCGTGCAGATCCACGAGCACAGTGAGGCGACCGCGCTGGGCAAGAAGGGCCGCGGCGTGATCGTCGAGACAGCACGCGGACGAGTGGAAGCGGCCCAGGCTGTGCTCGCCACGAACGCCTTTCCCTCACTCGTGCGACGTGTTCGGCTGTACACCGTCCCTGTCTACGACTACGTCATCGTCACCGAGCCGTTGTCTCCGGCCCAGTTGGCAGCCATCGGATGGCAGAACCGACAAGGATTGTCGGAACGAGCCAACCAGTTCCACTACAGCCGGCTCACCAAGGACAACCGCATCCTTTGGGGCGGCTACGACGCCATCTACCACTACGGACGCGGGCTGGAACCACGCTTCGACCAGCGCACGGCCACCTTCGATCGCCTACGGGCTCAGTTCTTCGACACCTTCCCGCAGCTGACCGGCCTCGGATTCACTCACGCCTGGGGCGGCGCCATCGACACATGTACGCGGTTCTGCGCCTTCTACGGCACCGCGCTCGCGGGCCGTGTCGCGTACGCGCTGGGCTTCACCGGACTGGGGGTGGGAGCGACCCGCTTCGCAGGCAACGTGATGCTCGATCTCTTGAGCGGCGAACGCACCGAACGTGCATCGCTCAACATGGTGCGACGCAAACCCCTACCGTTCCCGCCCGAACCGCTCGCCTACGCCGGCATCGCGCTGACGAAGCGTGCTCTCGTCCGAGCGGATGAGAAAAGTGGCTATCGCAACCTCTGGCTCCGCACACTCGACCGACTCGGTCTCGGTTTCGATTCCTAGATCGGAGGCCGAGTTCAGCGAGCCGCCTCCGGTCAGACGTGTCGTGCGGAGACGAGTGCGGCGTAGACGACGATGTTGGACTCGTAGCTGTGGATCGTCGAGTCGAACGTTCCGCCGCAGGTGATCAGGCGGAGACCGGCGTGGTCGATGTTGCCGTAGACCTGTTGGGTCGGAAAATGGGCTTTGCTGTACTCGACGACCCGTTCGACCTCGAACATCGCAACGGTGCCGTCGGAGCGGGTCAGGTAGATCTTGTCGTGCTGCCTCATAGCCCCGAGTTTGAAGAACACTCCTGGGCCGTACGCCGCGGAATCGACGTGGCCGATGATCGTCGCGGGACCGAGTTCGCCCGGAGTCGGCGACGCGGTGAGCCAGTACGCGTGCGAGTCCTTCACCAGTGGTGGAGTTGCGATCTGCCCGGTGTGGGTCAGCCCGATGTGGCGGAGCGTGCTGTCGACGTCGATCGCCGGAATCCTCAGGCGGATGGGCGCCGACCGGGACAGGACGAGCCCGCGTGTGTTCGGCCCGGCCGAGCCTTGCGGAGGCTGCGCGGGTTTCGCACCGTTCGACGCGCGAGTCGACGCGCGAGTCGACGCGCCCGCCGATGCGCCGGCCGTAGTGCCGGTCGGGATGACGTTGACGGACCTGGCCGCGGCCGGCGGTGGCTGCGGTGCGGACTTCTGGGCGCGCACTGCTATGACGACGGCGATGATGCCGACCGTCAGCAGCACCGCACCCGCCACGCCCAGGATGTGGGCGCGGCGGGTGCGGGCAGTCGTGCTCATCGGCTCGATACGCTCCGGCGTCAGCTCTGGTGGGCGTAGCGGCGACGCACGGCGAACACGCCGCCTGCAGCCACGATCAGGCCGCCACCGATGCCGAGCAGGACACCATCTTCGGTGCCGGCGGTGCTGCCGCCACCGGTCGGGCTGCTACCCACCGGCATGGACGACATCTGCTGCGTGGTCAGTGCCCCGCACAATGCCGGCGCGGTCGCGATCGCGGCCACCTTCTTGTGCGCGCCGGGAAGCGTGACGCCCAGCGAGTTGGGGGTGGTCAGCGAGGCCTTGGGCGCGTTGGCGGGATTCAGTCCGTGCACGACGATCTCGGCCTTGCCGTTGTGGATCGCGGTGAGCGTGGGCTGGTCAAGGGTGATGGTGCGTCGGTAGGTGAAGCTGCCGCCGCCAGGCGCAACCGTGACATCGGCCGCCGCCTTCGGGCTGGTGTCGCCTTGGGTCGACAGCGTGGTGCCGATCGGGCCGTAGTTGTCCACCGCCTCGGTGACGGTGATGAGGCCGTCGTGGTTGCTGTCGGCTGCGGAGGTCGGGCAGCCGCCGTTCTGCCCGTTGATGTGGATGTGCTGCACGTGTGGGAACGGTTTGCCGGCGAAGGCTGTCGGAATCCCCAGCGTGTTCAGGGTTTTCGTGTCCGTCGGCAGTGTTGTCGCGAGCCCGGAGACGTGTTCGGTGATGGTGGCCTGGTTTCCGTCGAGGCGCAGCGTGAGCTGGCCGGACGCGGCACCGGCGGGTGTGTTCAGCGCTACAGGATTGAGCGTGGCCCGGTAGGTCGTCGGGCTCGCGGCCGACGCCGTGCCCGGCAGTGCCAGCGCGAGACCGGCAATTCCGAGCGCGGCGGCGGGTAGCGCCCAGCGCAATGATTTCCTCATCGAGGATTCCTTTCGATTGACGTGGTCCGGGATGACCCGGACGACAACGGGTCGTGACGATCGGTGGCGTGGCCGCAGGATTCGATCTGCGCCGCAGCGACGGGCGCGCGGACGCCGATTCCAGTGCCTGCCATGACGCACAGGCGGTGGACCACTCCACTGGTAGTCCGTGCGGCGCTGGTTGCGCCTACAAGAGATAGTTCGTCCCGAATGGGTCGTTCGGTTCCTCCGTGATCAACAACAGCGACGGAGGATGCGTCAGCCGCTGGTCAGCGGGGACGACTGCGGCGCCGAGCGCCGGTGACCGGCGCCTTCGACCAACGCGGCGATGGCCGCCACCACCGCGACGGTCTCCGACACGACGGACACGACACCGAGTGGTTCGAGCCAGTTGCCGACATCGTCGGCCAACATCGGGAACGCGACCAGACGAGTCGCTGCGTAACCGACCACTGCCAGCCCGCACGTGAGGATCACCAGTGTGTATAAGGCTCGACTGTCCCGAACGAGTGCTCCCACCGCGAGCGTCGCGCACGCGACCGTCAGGACGATGAACAAGACCCCCATGTACGGGGCCTCGTCAAGGTGCGGGCCGATCACGGGGATGTGAGCCACAGCCGCCACGACTGCGGCCATGACAACGACTGGCCGCCATCGAGACGACAAGGCGTCGATTGCGAACGACACCGGCGCGGAGTGTTTCGACGCCAAGTCGTGTTCCCGGGACGATAACGCAGCATGCATAAGAGGGTTTCGTTCCCAGAAGCACCTTTGGTTTCGAATGCGTGATGGACTGAATTCCCGCCGAGGCGTCGGCTACTAACTACGTGCGAAACCTTCAGGCGAGCGTCGGCACCAAGCTGACGACGATTCCGATGAGGAACGTCGTGTACGCGTAGGAGAGCAAGGCGTGGGGCAGGGCGAGTCGGCGCAGCGTTGTACTGGTGAATCCGGTCTCGGAGACCGCGAAGGCAACACCGATGGTGAATGCGAGATAGGCGAAGTCGACGTAGCACGGTGGCCCGTCCTGCGAGAAGTCGATCCCCCCGTCCTCGTCGAAGTAGTAGAGCCGCGCGTACTTGAACGCGAACACTGTGTTGACCATCGCCCACGACAGGATGACGGCGATGGTGGACAGCGCGATGATGAGTTGCCGCAGGCTGTCGGATCGATTCGCCGACTCGGAGAGTCCGACGATGACTGCGGCGATGCTCGCGAAGGTCGCAATCAGTACGGCGGTGTCAGTCGTGGAACGGCGCGCTTCGTGTTCGGCCAGCCACTTGGTTCCACCAGCATCCATCGGCCAGGCCACCGTCCATACGAGAGTAAGCAAGACGCTCGCGCCGACGTCCCACACCGTCAGAGCGAACGGCCTGAACGCACCCACCGCGGAACACAGGATCGTGGCAGCGATCGCACCCACCCCGAGCGAGACGAGCGCACGGCTGGGGGAAAGAACGTGCCCCGTGCGGTTGGGCAACCATTTCTGCATCGCTGCGTACGCCCATCGTCTCGTGGCTTTGCGGGCCGGCGGTTACCGCATGTACGGCTCGGGGCGACCAATGTGGTACCCCTGCGCATAGTCAACGCCCTCAGCACGCAACCGTTCCAGGGTCTGCTCGTTCTCGACACCCTCGGCGACGGTCCGTAGCCCGAAGGCGCGCGCCAGGCCGACGATGACCTGCACGACGCTGCGGTTCGCTTCATTGGTCACGAGGTCGCGCACGAATTCGATGTCGATCTTCAAATGTGTCACCGGAAGTCGCTTCAAGTACGTGAAGCTGCCGAAGCCGGTGCCGAAGTCGTCGAGCGCCAAGCCACACCCCAGTTCGGCGAGGCCGTGCGCGAATGCCTCGCCGCGGTCGGTGTCTTTCATCAACGCGGTCTCGGTGATCTCGAAGACGAGGTTCGCCGGGTTCGCGCCGGATTCCTGCAACTCGCGCCTGATGAACGGCAGCAGATCTGACGTTCCCACGGATGCCGCGGACACGTTGACCTCAACGACTCGATCACCGCGCGCCGCTCGCCGCATCGCTTGCGTGATGGTCCACCGGTCGATCTCGGTGATGAGGCCGTGCTTCTCGGCGACCGGCAGGAAGCTGCCGGGTAGCACGAGGCTGCCGTCGCGCGCGACCATGCGCAGCAACAGTTCTTCGCTCGGGCGGCCGTCGGTCAGCGGGAGGATCGGTTGGGAGAACAGCACCAGGCGGTGCTCGTCGATGGCGTCACGGATCCGGCCGATCCACGTCAACGCGTCCAGCTCGCGACGAAGCGCGTCGCGCTCCTTGGTCTCCTCCGTGACGTCGCGGAAGACGACCACAACGCCATTGACGGATGACCCGGTGCGGAGCGGGGCGGCGGAGTAGGCGACGGGAAAGATCGTCCCGTCCTTCCGGGTGAACGCATCATCGGCGTTGCGGATCGTGCGGCCGCCGACGCGGACGTCGAGCAGGTCGCACGCATCTTCCTGCAGCGGGTGTCCATCGGCGCGCTGGAAATGGATGACGCTGTGCACATTCCTTCCGCGCAGTTCGTCCTCGTCCCAACCGAGCATGCGCGACGCCGCCCGGTTCATATAGGTCAACGAGCCCTTGGCGTCGATGGCGTACAGCCCCTCAGCCATGTTGTCCATGACAACGGCGCGAAACTGGTCCGCCTCGTACCGGTCGGTGACGTCGAAGACGACGTTGCCCACTCCGACGATGTCACCGGCGCCGCGGACCGGGAAGAAGCTGGCCAGCCAGTGACGCTGACGCCCTGGCTCCTCAGCGCTGACCGCCGTGAGGTGGAGGTTGTCGCACGGCTCGCCCGCCAACGCTCTGCGGTAAGCGGGCTCCACCTGTCCCCAGAGATGCGGCGCAACCTCGCACACCGTGCGGCCGATGTGCTCAGTCGCGGGTATGCCGTTCGTCCTCGCAAGTCGATCGTTGATGCGGACGATACGGAAGTGCTGGTCGACGAGCTTGAACCCGACGGGAGCCGCTGCGTCCACGCTGTCCAGCAGCGTGAGCATCTCGGTCGCCTCCCGCTTGGACTTCTCGAGGGAGGCCTCGAACTCTTTCTCCTCGTGGATGTCGGTGGCGCTGCCGACCCAGGAGTGAATTACGCCGTCAGGGCCCCGCATCGGTCTGGCGCGGAAGCTGTGCCATCGAAAACTGTGGTCGCGACGCTGGATCCGGTATTCGGTTCGGAATTCGCTTCCAGTGCGGACAGCTTCGCGCCACTGGCGCTCGGCCCGCTCGGCGTCGTCCGGATGGACGAGAGTGACCCATCCCCACCGGTAGTTCGCCACACGCGCGTGGCCGGTGTACTCGACACAGAACTCGTTGACGTAGGTCGTCGAGCCATCCGGTGCCGCCACCCACACGATGTGGGGTATCGCGTCGAGGCCTGGATCGTCCTCCCACGACAGCAACCGGCTTTCAAGGATGGCCACGGGCCCTCCGTTTCAGGACCCCCCGCGCGGATATGAACAGTGGACGAACCGGCGTCCACCGAGGTCACTGTAGGCAGCGTGAGCGTCTGTCCGGGGCCGCCAGGACCAATCCGGATAGCCGCGTGCACTCGATGGACAAGCGACCAGGCCGACGCTCGACGGGCGTCGGTATACTCGTCGTGTAGGAGTCACGACGCATGAAATCACCGCACTTGCCGCTCAACGGCCATACCGTGTTGCAGACACGCGATCTCGAGACCGCGGAACGAGAGTTGAGCCGGTGCTACTTGCCCCTTCGGTTGTACAGCAGTCGAACGGGGGCAGTGCACAACACCAGGCTGAACACGATCGACCTCGGTAAGGCAACGGTCGGCGCTGTCCGCTTCGAGAACGAGGTGCGCATCCTCACCCGGGAGGCGGACGACTTCCACGTCGACATCCCGCTGGCCGGGCATTCGGTCTCACGCATCGGTAGCGCCGAAGAGATCTCCACGAAGCCGGGCACGGCGCAGGTCTTCATGCCCGGTGAGCGAGCCGATCTGCAATGGTCGGCCAACACTCAGCAGCTCTGCGTGATGGTCGACAAGTCCGCGATGGAACATCACCTCGCGACTCTCCTCGGTGCTGAGTTGTCGCGTCCGCTCACCTTTCGGACCACCATGGACTTGCGCAGCCCGGGCGGTGCCACCTGGATGCACGCCCTGAAACTGGTCGACCACGAATTGCGACGCGATGATGGGCTTCTTGCGCACGCCACGATGCGCCGGACGATCGAACGCTTGCTCATCGAGAGTCTGCTGATGGGCCACGAACACAACTATTCGCCGCAATTGCAGCGTGGGGCGACGGGATCCGGCACGGGCGTGATCGACACGGCGATCGAACTTCTCGAGACCCATCCTGAGCGTTCCTGGACGGCGGGAGAACTGGCGGCAGAGGTCGACGTGAGCGTCCGCGCGTTGCACGGCGGCTTTCGCGCCAGGACCGAGCTCGGGCCGATGACCTACCTGCGACGTGTGCGCCTGGCGCGCGTGCACGAGGATCTGCTTCAGGCAGAACCCGCGACGACGACGGTGACAGCCGTCGCTCGACGCTGGGGATTCACGCACCTCGGGCGATTCTCCGGTGCCTATGCGCAGCGCTACGGGCAGCCGCCCTCGAGCACCCTGCGCACGCGACCCTGAACGATATTCGAGTTTCTGGATGATGCGCGCATGCCACCGCGCGTGTCCGGCGAGGGACGGGTGGCCGCGTTACAGCGCTCCGGAACCAGGCACTTCCGGCGGCATGGCTTCGTAGCCGTCCGGCCCGAGCTTGTGCGAGCCGCGAATCTTTCCGCAGCGGCGACATGTCCGGAAAGGCCCCGCCTCGTCCGCCTGCTGCGGACCCCAAGAGTGCCGATGCAGTAGGCACAAGAGTCGTCCCATCAGCTAACGCCCTCCCGAGAAGCGGCCCGGCGCTGCGCCGATCACCATTGTCATCTTGACCTCTCTCCAGCACGGAAGCGAGCGGATGGTCATCGCGGCCGCGGCGTCATCCGTCCGGCGGAGACGGCGGACGACGCAAGGGTGTCAACGCCGCACCGAAGAGGAGCTGACTAGCCGACCTCGGGCGTCTCGGGAGCACCCTGCTGAGACGCCTTCGTGAAGAACGACATTCGCCCATTGGTCTCGAGTACGGCCAGGCGGATGTCGTCCATGGCTTCGATTCCTTCGTTACGCGCAGCTGCGATCAGGTCATCGAGCGAGACCCGTTCGGCGCGCATACTCGCTTCTATCGGCTGGCCGTCCTGGACGACCACGATCGGTGTGCCGTGCGTGAGCGGGCGTACCCGCGGCACTCGGCTGTTGAGCCACGACAGAAGGATCGTCAGTAGCGCGAACACGCTGACAGCGAGCACCGCTGAAGTGACCGAGTAGTCCTGTTGGGTCACCGACTGCTGGACGAGGTCGCCCATCGTCACGTAGAGAAGCAGCTGGAACGTGCTCAACTCTCCAAGGGTTGCTCTCCCGGCGACCCTGGTGATGAACCACAGGAAGCCGAACACGAACAGGGCCCGGTAAACGACCTCCATTACGGCGCCAGCCAGGTCCGCAGCTTTACCCGAGCCTTGACTTCCCCACCCACGATGAGTTCAACCACGCCCGATTTGCCGAGCTGGCTCGCCGGTTGGATGTACGCGTCGTAATCGACCAGAAAGTCCTCGCCAGGGTGAGTGACAAAGGTGAAGTAGACAAAGCGTCCATCGTTGGTTGCGCTGTCGGCATCGGGAAAGAAACCTTGGGTCTCGAACATCCGGAAATAGTCGGTCGAGACCGCCAGGGTGATCTTCGGCGGAAGCCCGCCACTGTGATGCACGGCGGCGCGCCACGGGACGTCGAGTCCGGCACGGGCGACCTGCGGGTAGGTGACGGTGAGCTGCCACGACGGCGATCCACTCGAGACCGTCCTGCTCCGGACACCGAGCAAGCCGGTAGCGCCGGCGATCACGATCACCACCAGGAGCGCCGTGCCCATGCGCCGCCACGTCTTCGACACGTTGCCGTCCGGGATCCGGACATCACGCAAAGTTGACGCCGACGAGGGATCGACTACTGGACCGATTCCGCCCACGGCACCGTCATAGCACTTTTCCGGGACGAACCCGGGCACCACGCCATGTCCCTGTCGTGTAGCCGGGGTTGCCTACGCGTGCGATGCGCGGCGACTACCGCGTCAACACAGAACCCTTCCGCTCCAGACCTCCTCCTGAACTGGTCGGTCCGGACGGCGGCTCACGCCACCTTGCCGGCTATCAGCGAAGCGTGGTGCTGCGTCAACTCGTGAGTCGGTCAGCCAGTCGGGTAGCGAGCTTCTCGTTGAAGTCGCCCTCGATGACGACGCTCCGGGCGGCACCGAAGGTCACCGGAACCGACACCGCCCGGACATCGTCAACCGTTTCGAGTCGGTGACCTCGTCCACGACCCTGGGCGGCTCCCTGCTGCGATCGGACCGCGTGGGCTACCGGGGAACTTCTTGTCGGTCACGTTGGGATCGTTCTCGTACGGCCCGGTCGGCTCTACGACGTAGACGCGCGGCGCGCCGTCACCTGCTGCGAGCTCGGCTGCCAACCCGGCACCGGCCCGCAGCGCGGTGAAATAGATGTGGTTCATCGCCACCTCGGGTCGATAGTTCGATCGGAAGCCCGCCGTGAGCAGATCGCCCACCTTCAGATCCGCCTTCGTGCCGTGAAAGAACGGCCCGTCGTCCAGCGCCTCGCTCACGACGACCGCGTAGGAGGATGCGCTGCGGCGTGTTTCTCGCCCGCGCTGTCCGGGTAGGGCATCGGTAGCTGAACCGGAGCTTCCCCTTCTGTAGTGCGGGGTGCCTCGCCATGCCGTCGGCGACGGACATGAACACCATTCGCGTTGCCTCGGTGCCGGCCGGGCACGTGTACGTCCAGCACCTCCACCCGGTGCGTGCCGAACCGGTCGTCGTCCGGTTACCGGACCCCGACCCGGACGTTCCGGATGCGGCGCCGGGCCAGTGGTGGCCGCCGAGCATGTTGTCGCCCGAGTGGATCCACGGGCACGCCGACGAGTTCGACGTCTTCCACGTCCATTTCGGATTCGACGCGCTCTCGCGCACGCAACTGCAGGATGTGGTCGATGCCTTGGCGGCAACGAACAAGCCACTCGTGTACACCGTGCACGACCTGCGCAACCCTCATCACGAGACGCCTCACGAGCATGATGAGCACCTGCAGGTCATCGTTCCGGCCGCAGCGCGGCTCGTCACCCTGACGCATGGGGCTGCGCGCACGATCGAGAAGCGGTGGGGGCGCTCGGCGCAGGTGCTGCCACATCCGCACGTGGTGGACTTCGACCGCATGCGGGTCGACCGTCCCCGGCACGAAGGATTCGTGATCGGACTGCACGCGAAGAGCGTGCGGCCGAGCATGGCGCCCATCCCGGTGCTGACCGAGTTGTTACCACTGCGCAACGAGCTACCCGGGGCGCGCATCGTCGTCGACATCCACCATGACGTATTCGACGAGGACGGCCGCCGCCACGACGTCGCGCTGCGGAAGTTTCTGCTGGAGATGTCCGACGCGGGACTGATCGAGCTCGCGGTACACGACTGCTTCACCGACGACGAACTCTGGGACTACTTCGAATCTCTCGACGTGTCCGTGCTGCCGTACCGGTTCGGCACCCACTCGGGATGGCTCGAGGCGTGCTACGACCTCGGCACACCTGTTGTGGTGCCTGATTGCGGGTTCATGGCCGAGCAACGCCCGTGCGCCACCTATCATCACGACCTGTCCGGCATCGACGGAGATTCGCTCCGCGCGGCGGTCCGGCGGATCTTCGACGCGCGGCCGAACTGGCAGGCGTCCGTCGCGGACCGAATTGCCGAACGCGACGCCGTCGCCACTGCGCACGAGAACATCTACCGGAGCGTGTCGTGATGGTCAGACCGCTGCGCATCGCACTGCTTGCGTCCGCCCGGTACCCCATCTGCGAGCCGTTCGAGGGCGGCTTGGAGGCGCACACCTGGACGCTGGCCCGAGCGCTGGGTGAACGCGGTCACGACGTGAGCCTGTTCGCGGGCGCTGGATCGGATCAACGTCTCGGCGTCCACGAGTTGCCGGTCCGGTGGCCGCGACTGAGCACGGCTGCCCGAGCCGACGACAGCATGACGGCGCCGACGTTCATGGCCGAACACCATGCGTACCTGCAGGTCATGCTCACCGCCGCGCAGGAGGACCGCCGATACGACGTGGTGCACAACAACAGCCTGCACTACCTGCCCGTGGCCATGGCTGCGATGTCCCACGCACCGGTACTCACGACGTTGCACACGCCGCCCACACCGTGGCTCGAATCGGCCGCGCAGCTCAACAAGCGCCACGTCACGTTCGTGGCGGTGAGCGAGCACACGGCCCGGACGTGGCGAGAGACCGTCGGTGAGGTCGGTGTCATCCGCAACGGCATCGACCTGGCGCAGTGGCCCGCGGGGCGGGGCGGCGGCCGGTTGGTTTGGTTCGGACGGCTCGTTCCGGAGAAGGGAGCCGACCTGGCTCTGCGTGCCGCGCATGCTGCGGGACTCGCCCTCGACGTCGCGGGTCCGATCTCCGACGACGAGTTCTACCGGACGCGCGTCGAACCGTTGCTGGACGACCAACGACGCTACGTCGGGCACCTGACGACCACCTCGCTGGCCCAGTTGGTCGGCCAAGCAGCGGCCACCTTGGTGACGCCACGATGGGACGAGCCGTTCGGACTGGTGGTGGCCGAATCTCTCGCGTGTGGCACGCCTGTCGCCGCGTTCGCGCGCGGAGCCGTGCCGGATCTCGTCGATCAGCACTGCGGTGTGCTCGCTGCCGCCGACGACGTGGGTGCGCTCGCAGCGGCCGCGCTGAAGGCCCGCGGCCTGTCGCGTGACGCCGCACGTCGGCGTGCGGTGTCGGAGTGGTCGCACACGGCCATGGTCGATCAGTACTGCGATCTCTATGCACGCCTCGCGACGAACGGTGCGCCGTGATCGGCTGGTACGTCCACCATGTCGGACGAGGCCATTTGCATCATGCGCTGGCAATCGGCCAGTGTCTCGGCGAGCCGGTGACTGGACTGAGTTCGCTCGACAGGCCGGCCGAATGGGACGGCCCGTGGGTGCAGCTTGCCCGCGACGATGACGGGCCGATCGTCGATGCGGAGGCGCACGGCGTCCTGCATTGGGCTCCGTTACTGCACGACGGACTTCGCGAACGGATGGCCACCATCGCTGATTGGATCAGCTCGGCACGACCTCGAGCGTTCGTCGTCGACGTCTCGACCGAGGTCGCCGTACTCGCCCGCCTGTTCGGTGTACCGGTGATCACGTTCTGCCTGCCCGGTGTGCGCACCGATGCACCGCACCGGATGGCCTGGGACCTGGCCGAAGCCATCATCGCCCCCTGGCCCGAGCGACATGCCGCGTTGTGCAGCGGTCTGGAGGGTCATCGCAACAAGGTGCGGTTCACGGGAGGGATCTCCCGACTGACGGGGCGTCCGCCGCACGCGAGAGCGCGGACTGCGAGGCACGGCGTCGTACTCGGCGGCCTGGGCGGCGGTGCTGTCGCCGCTCCGGATGTGCCCGGCTGGACGTGGACCGTGCTGGACGCACGGAACTGGTGCGCGGACCCGTGGCCGCGCCTGACAACCGCAGCGGTTGTGATCACCCATGCGGGCCTGGCCGCGGTGGCCGATGTCGCGGCTGCCCGCGCGCCCGCCGTTGTCGTGCCTCAGGAACGCCCGTTCGGAGAACAGGTCGCGACAGCGGCGGCACTCGAGCGCGATCGAATCGCAGTGGTTGCAGACCCCAGTTCGCTCGATTGGGCACGGCTCGTCGAAGACGCTGTCGCACTCGGCGGAGAGAATTGGTCGACATGGTCGGACGGCCTCGCCGCCAGTCGCGCGGCGCGCGTGATCGAGGACGCCGCCGATCGCAGGGAGTACACGTGCGCGTCGTAGTCGTCACCGTCGTCCGCGGTCGGCACGAGCACCTGCGCCGTCAGATCGAGGGCCTGGACCGGTCGGACCTCCCGCCTGACGAACACATCGTCGTCGCCGTCGACGACCCCGCGGCCGCCGACCTCGTTGCAGCGGCGCGGGTGCCGACCCGGGTGTGCGAGATCAGTTCCGACACGGCAGCGCTCCCGATCGGCTCGGCACGCAACTCGGGCGCACGCGAGGCGATCGATGCTCATGCCGATGTCATCGTGTTTCTCGACGTCGATTGCATTCCGGGTCGTGGGTTGGTCGCCCGCTACGTCCAAGCGGCACGCATGATGCCGACGGCTCTGCTCAGCGGCCCGGTGGCCTATCTTGACCCACCCCCGCCGCAGGGATACGACCTCGACACGCTGGATGGTGCACCGGGCCATCCCGCACGGCCTGTGCCGGACGAGGACGGCGTCGTTCCCGGCGCGGACCATCGCCTGTTCTGGTCACTGTCGTTCGCGGTCACCTCTGCGACGTGGCTACGCCTCGGAGGATTCTGCGAACAGTACGTCGGCTACGGAGCCGAGGACACCGACCTCGGCCAGCTGGCCGCCCAGCGCGGCATCGACCACGCGTGGGTCGGCGGCGCTTGGGCGTATCACCAGTTCCACCCGGCCCCCGATCCGCCGGTCGACAAGATTGCTGACGTCATCCGTAATGCCAACCTGTTCCACGCCCGATGGGGCTGGTGGCCCATGTCAGGCTGGCTGACAGCGTTCGAGGCACGCGGCCTGGCGCGATTGCGACGCGGCCGGTGGGAGCAGCGCTACGCGTGACAGCGTCGGCGAACGGCCGCGGTCACGCGCGCGCGCCGAACCGGTAGACGTGACGGGCAGTGCCGCCGAACAGCTGTTCCGCCGTGGCGTGCAGCCACGATTCGCGCGCGGCGCCGGCCAGCCGTGCAGCGACCTCGTCCCACGCGCGGTGGAGTGTCTTAGCGGCGAACCAGTGCGTCTCCGGCGAGCCGTGACCGTCGGTGCCCAGCAGCAGCCGGTCGGCCGGGGCGAGGTCGAGCAGCCGCAGTAGCCGGTCGGCGGTGGTTGCCGGGCTGAACAGGTTCACCAGCGACAACTCGGCGTAGACGTTGTCGCGCACGAAGGTGAGATAGGCGAGCTGTTCGTGCCACGGGTAGCCGGCGTGGATCATGACGACCTTGGCCGCGCTGCCCTCGGCTGTTCGCAGGACGTCGTCGAGCAGGATCGGGTTCGCGTCGCGGAGCCGGATCTCCGAGTCGCCGAAGCCGGTGTGCACCTGGATCGGCAGCTGCAGGTCGGCGCACTGCGCGAGCGTGCGGCGCAGCAGATAGTCGCGTAGCGGCTTCGCTTGCCGCCGGACCGACGTCCTCGGCACGTTGACCTCGACTGAGCGGAAGGCGTCGTCCCTCGTCACGTGCGGGTCGACCGCCAGCCCGGTGCGATACGCGAGCACCGTCTTCAGTCCGGCGGCGCCCGCAGCCGCACCGCGGGCCACGAATTCGGCCAGCGCAGCCTCGATCGCGGCGCCGTCAGCGCCCTGCTCGAGCAACGGGTCGATCACCGCCTCGAGCCGCAGCAGAGACCACGTCGGGATGCCGGCGAGTTCCGCATAGGGCCGCAGCTCGTCATCGGAAAGCGGGTGCATCCCGCCGTCCAGCAGCATCCCCGCGATGCCCGCGTCGCCGAACAGCCGGCGGACGTACGCCGGCCAGTCGGCCGCCGCCACGCCCCGGGCCTCGACCACCTCGTCGGGAGCGCATCCGAGCAGCGCCGACAGGTCGACCCGCAGCCTCTCGAGCATCAGCCGGTGCGGCGCCGCCTCCGCCCGGCGTGCGGTGGAGGCCGCGCCGACTGACAGCGTCAACGACGCCAGATCGAGTTCGTCGGCGGTCAGCGGGAACGGGTGCGCGTGATCGTCGAGGAGCGGGATCACCTCGCCGGCGGTGGCATCGTCCCGAACGCGGCCGGACCGGCGTCGAGTTCGGCGGCGTCGTCGCCGCCCTCCTCGCCGAGGATCGAGCCGATGCGCTCGATTGCCTGCGGGTTGCGAGCGCGCAGCACGGCGACGGCGATCAGTCCGAGCACCAGCCAGGCCAGCGCCACGTACGGGGTGTAGTCGAGCGGCGTGGGAGGCACGGGATAGATCGAGCCGTAGAGCGCCGCTCCGAAGACGACCGCACCGATGAGCGGCACGACGACGTGCAGCACGGGGTTCCACCGCTGATGCGTGCTGCGGAAGAACGCGATGCCGCCGATGCAGAGCCCGATGTACACGACGATCACGGCGAGCGTGCCGAGCGTCGCCCAGAAGTAGTACGTGAGCAGTGCCGGGCCGGCCCCGAGACTGTCGGTCAGGCCGTACCAACTGATCAGTGCCATGACAACTGCGACCAGGGCGACTGCGATCGTCGCGTTCGCAGGAGTCTTGAAGCGGGGGTGGGTGCGACCGAACACGCGCGGCAGCACGCCCTCGCGACCCATCGCGTAGACGGTGCGCGTCGACGCTGTCGCGCAGGCGACACACACGATGAACGCCGAGAGCATCGCACCGACCTCGGTGAGCGTGCCGACCCAGCTGGCGACGTAATGGTTGGCGATCGTCTTCAACAGGATGTTCGCGCCCGATCCGTAGGTCCCCGACTGGTCCACACCGATCCCGATCGAGATGGCGTAGGTCGTCAGCAGGTAGAAGAGGATCGCGAACGTCGTCGCCGCGATGATCGCGACCGGGATGTTGCGCCGGGGGTTCTTCGTCTCTTCTCCGAAGTCGGCGGCGGTCTCGAAGCCGATGAACGAGGTGACGCCGAGGATGATCCCGTAGAACACGCCGTGGAACCCGCCGGTGACAGTGTGCGAGAACGTGAACGGAGCGCCGGAGTTGCCGTGGGCGCCCCCCTTCGCGATGGTGATCACGCTGACGACCAGGATGACCGCGACGGTGAGGATGCCGACGAGCAGCTGGAGCCGCGTGGTCACCTTGATGCGCACGATCGACAACGCGACCAGCAGCACCATCCCGACGAGGAAGACCGGGAACCACCAGGTCTGGCTCACGCCGATCAGGTCGCAGAACAGGTACGCGACACCGGCCATCGTCATCGGCACGAAGCAGGCGAGCCCGAAGGCGTAGAGCCATCCCGCCATGAAGCCCGACGTCTTGCCGAGGCTCCGGCTCGCGTAGGTGTACGCATATCCGGCTGACGCCATCCGGCGGGTGAAGCCGATGACCACGAACGCCAGCGCCAGGCAGCCGATGCCGCCGAACAGGAAGGCCAGCGGGGTGGACCCGCCCGCCTGCGCCGCGACGCCCGGGACGTTCAGGAACGCGGCCATGCCGGGCGCGATCACCGATACCGAGATCGCGATCGCGTCGGGCAGCGAGAGCGCTCCCTTCGCCAGTCGCTGGTCGGACGCCAGCTGCGGTGCCTGCTCAGTAGCCATCTTCACTCCTAGGGGAAGGGTCGTGCACGACGTCGAGTGGCAGTAAGACCGTCTCTGCTGTGAGGTGGTAGTCGAAAGCGAGCGGGGTGATGTCGTTCTCGATCACCCAGGCGAGGAACTGCTGGTGTACCGGGTGCGCCTGGTACGTGCGGAGATCGTCCTCGTTGTCGAACTCCATGTAGAGCAGGAACTGATATCCGCGGGTGCGGGCATTCGTGAGATCGCTTCCGAAACGCAGCGCGCGGATGCCCGGGATGACGCCGGGCCATCCTGCGACGGACGAGCGAATGTCTTCGACCTGCCGAGCCGTCGGTTCGGCAGGGAAGCTGAACAGGACGACGTGCTGGAGCGTCATCAGTAGAACTCGAAGTACTCGCGCATCTGCCAAGCGGCGGATGCAGCGTCGGGGTCGTCGGCCGCTTCGCAGGCAGCGCGGTGCCGCGCCGACTCGGAACGTTTCATCATCACGTAGTAATCGACGAACTCGGTGCTGAACTGGTCGCGGAACAGGGAGTCCTGTTCGAGTGCGTCCAGTGCGTCGTCGATGGTCGTCGGCAACATCTCGGCTTCGGCGGAGTACGGGTCCTCCTCGACCCGCGGGGGTGGGGTGAGGCTGCGTTCCATCCCGTCCAGCCCCGCGGCCAGGTCGCCGGCGAGGTACAGGTAGGGGTTCGCCGCAGGCTCACCGAGACGGTCCTCGAGGTGCGTCCCGGGATCGCCCGGGCCACCCTGCACCCGCACCATCGCGCCGCGATTCTCGACGGCCCACGCGATGCGGTCGGGCGCGAAGGAGTAGGGCTGGAACCGGGTGTACCCGTTGATCGTCGGGGTGGTGAAGGCGGTCAGCGCACTCGCGTGCTCGAGCAGGCCGGCGACGTAGCTCAGTCCCGCAGGCGAGAGCGCTTCGTCCTGCGCCATGAAGGCGCTGGCGCCGTCCGCGTCGAGCAACGACAGGTGCAGGTGCCAGCCGGAGGCGAAGAAGTTGGGCAGGATCGGCTTGCACATGAACGAGGCGAGCAGGCCCCGGCGCGCGCACAGCTGCTTGACCGCGCTGCGGAACAAGATCATCGCGTCGGCGGTGCCGAGCCCGGCGCGCGGGCTCAGGCTGAACTCCATCTGCCCCGGGCCCCACTCGTCCTCCATGGCGCGGGGGAGCAGACCCACGCCGGCGAGCCCGTCCCGCAGCGCCGTAATCGTGTCGTTGACAGAGTCGAGACGCACTTCGGACAGGTACTGATAGCCCAGCTGGAACGGTTCGACGTCCGGGGTTGCGGCCGGCTGGGTCGTCGCGGTGAGTGCGATGCGCGGGTCGACGGGCCGGGTGATGTAGAACTCCACCTCCAGACCGCTCAGGTAGCTCAGCCCGCGCTCGTGCAGCCTCGCGAGCTGATTGCGCAGGATGCGGCGCGGGTCGAGCGGCAGCGGCCTGCCGTTGCTGAAATAGGCGTCGGACAGCATCCAGCCGGTCGACGATGCCCACGGCAGGATCTGGAACGTCGTCGGGTCGGGGACGATGACGATGTCCGGGAAGCCGGTGAACTCCTCGATGCCGAAGCCACCTCCGCGCACGAACGCGGGCGGGAAGACGGTGTTCGCCGAGTCGAGGCTGTAGATCGCGCCGGAGAAGTCGAGCCCGTTGCTCAAAGCGGCGATGGCTGCGTCGGGGGAGAGGAACTTGGCACGGGGCTGTCCGTGCTGATCGACGATCGCCACGCGGACGGTGCGCAGCTCGGCCTCGCGGATGCGTGCGATGACTTCCTCGGCGGCGGCGCGCTGCTCGTCGTTGTGCAACCCGTGGGCGGCGACGAAGCCCTGCCGGCCGACGCCGGCCGAACGCGTCGGGTCGTTGGTCGGATCGCTCATCGGTCGGCGCTCCCGGTCCGTGGCTGTGGGACGTCGTCGATCATTGCGGTCAGCAGCTCCTCAGCGGTGTTCTTCGGTTTCATCTGGGCGATCGTTATGGACGTCTCGGTGCGTTGGATGCCTTCGATCTGCCAGATGCGGTTGAGCAGCAGATCGCGCAGGTGCCGTTCGTCGCGGGCGCGCAGTCGCACGAGCATGTCGAAAGCACCGGTCACCAGCAAGACCTCGTCGATCTCGGCGATGCCGGCGAGCGCCTGCATGATCAGGCCGAGCTGGAAGCCCGGCACGGCGGTGATAGTGAGGTAGACCGTCGTCTGGTAACCCAGCGCGGCCCAGTCGATGCGCACGCCGTAGCCGGTGATGACGTGTTGCCGCTCGAGCCGCGCGATGCGCTCGGCGATGGCCGGTGCCGACATGCTCAGCTCGCGGGCGAGGCTGCGCTGCGAGAGCCGGGCGTCGCGGCTGAGCAGCCGCAGCAGGCGCAGGTCGACCGCGTCGAGGGTGACGGGCGCGGACGGGGTGTCCGCGTGGTCGCGGATCGTGCGCAGCGGCGTCCCGGTCGGCCGGGCCGTGCGGGTGCGCACCTGGTCGGCCATCGCCACCCCCTTTCCGCTCGCGCCGCCACGTCGGGCAGCTCGTCCTAGCCAACACTTGTCGTAAGGCAGGCGCCGAGGCAGTATCACCTGCTGGGCGTAAGCTCTGGCGAGAAATGTTCTGGCGAACGTAAGGTGATGTCAAGGTGCAGACCGGTAACGCTTCCCCAGGTGTGACCGAATCGCACGGTGTCGAGTGGTCTGCGCGGTTTGCGCGGCGCACCCACGGCCGCGACGGCACGCTGTCCGCGATCCTGGCGCTGGCGAACGCGACCGGCGTCATCAATTTCTCCGGCGGGTTTCCCGACCATGCACTGTTCCCGACCGACGCGCTGCAGGCGTTGACGGACAAGCTGCTGCACGACGACGCGGCGGTGGCCCTGCAGTACGCCCCGAGCGAGGGGATCGCGACCACCCGCGAGGTGCTGCGCGAGCAGCTCGGCCGACGGCAGGGGCGCCGGCCCGGCGACGGGGAACTGATGGTCACCAGCGGTGGCATCGACGCGATCACGCTGATCGCCAAGAGCATGCTCGACGCCGGCGACACGGTCCTCGTCGAGGAACCGAGCTACGTCGGTGCGGTCACCGGCTTCGCCAGCTTCGACGGCACGGTGATCGGCGTCCCGATCGACGAGGGCGGTCTCGACGTCGACGCGGTTGCCGCGGTGCTCGAGTCCGGCGTCCGTCCGAAGCTGCTGTACACGATCCCCGAGCACCAGAACCCGACCGGCTGGACGCTTGAACGCCGACCGGCGGCCAGCGCTGGTGGAGCTGTGCCGCCGCTACGGCGTGCTGATCGTCGAGGATGTCGCCTACCGCGAACTCGGCTTCGTCGGTGAACCTGCGCCGAGCCTGTGGTCACTCGCGCCCGACGTGGTCGTCCAGATCGGAACGTTCTCGAAGACGTTCTTCCCCGGCGTGCGGCTCGGCTGGGCGGCCGGTCCGGAAGAGGTCGTCGCGCAGCTGGTGTTCGCGAAGCAGAACTCCGACCAGTGCGCCGGTGCGCTCGGGCAACGGCTGCTCGAAGAGTTCGTCCGGGCCGGGCTCTACGACGAGCACGTCGACCGTGCCCGCGAGCTGTACCGGCGCCGCGCCGAGCGTGACGACCGATGCGCTTGGCGACCTCGTTCGCCGGCACGCCGGCGACCTGGTCGCGTCCTGACGGCGGGTTCTTCAGCTGGCTGCGGCTGCCCGGCGTCGACACCACCGAACTGGCGCAGCGTGCGCGGAACGAGAACGTCGCTTTCGTGCCCGGTGCCGGCTTCTTCGCCGGCATGCCCGACACCGAGCACGTCCGCCTGTCCTACAGCCGCGTCAGCGAACCGGACATCGTCGAGGGCATCGCTCGGCTCGCGCGTGCCACCGGGTATCCGTCCGCTCCCTGATCGTTTCGCGCCCGGCCCAGCGTCAACCCATCCGAGATCACCGCGTCGAGAGGAACATCCGTTGTCCGCATCGCACTTCAGCACCGAGGCAGGCGGTACGCCGACCGCCGACGGACGCTTCGTCGACGTCGCCTCCATCGAGTCGGTCGAGTTCGTCCCCGGCCTGTCGTTCCAGCCGGTGCTCGGCGAGAAGACACTGGTCAACTTCGTGTCGTTCGAGCCCAACACCGAGGCGCCGATGCACGTGCACGAGGAGGAGCAGGTCGTCGTCGTCACCGAGGGCGAGTTCGACTTCACCATCGGCGATGAGACGCGCACCATGCGCCCCGGTGACGTCGCGGTGATCCCGTCGTGGGTGCCGCACGGTGCGAAGACCCGCGACACCCCGTGCAAGGAGATAGACATGTTCGCCCCGCCGCGGACGACGCTCGTCGAGCACGCCCGTTCGCAGATGGCCACCGGCGATCCCGCGGCCGGCAGCTCGGCCGAGTCCCCGTCTGATCCGGCCGACAGATGGATCTCGGACTCACAGGCCGCCGCGCCCTCGTGACCGGCGGCTCGAAGGGCATCGGATACTCCGCGGCCGACGAGCTGCTCGCGGAGGGCGCGAGTGTTGTCATCTGCTCGCGGACGGCGGACGAGCTGGGCAAGGCGGCCGCCGAGCTGCGGACGCGCCATCCCGACGCGACCGTGATCGACGTGGTCGCTGATGTGACGCGCGCGGACGAGGTCGAGCGCCTGCTCTCGACCTCGGGCGAGCAGCTCGGCGGGCTGGACATCCTCGTCAACAACGCCGGCGGAGCACATCCCGGCAACTTCGAGACGCTCACCGACGACGACTGGCGCGCCGATCTCGACGTCAAGCTGTTCTCGCAGATCCGCTGCTTCCGGGCGGCGCTGCCGCTGCTGCGACAAAGTGCTTCGCCGCGAGTGATCAACGTCAACGCGGTCTACGGCAAGTACCCCGACCCGGCGTTCTTCGCGACCACGGTCATCCGCGCGGCGTGCCTGAACCTGAACAAGGTGCTCGCCCAGGAATTCGGTGCAGACGGCATCTTGGTCAACAGCGTCAACATCGGATTCGTCGACACGCCCCAGTGGGACAACATCCGGGCACGCCGCGCGCCGGACAGCACGAAGGACGAGTTCTTCGGCCGGTTGGCGGAGCAGGAGGTGCCGCTGGGACGGTTCGGGACGACCGACGAGGTCTCGGGCCTCATCGCGTTCCTCGCCGGTGAGCGGGCGTCCTACATCACCGGAGCAGTGATCGACGTGGCGGGCGGCATGGGCAAGTACGTCTGATGTGCCGGCTGGTCGGTTGGGTCGCGCCGACCCCGGTGACCCTGCGAACCGTGCTCGGTGATGCGGCGATCGAGCGGCTGGAGCACTTGTCGACCGTGCACTGCCACGGGTGGGGCGCGGCGTGGCCTGCGGACGAAGCGTCCCGCGGCTTGCAGGTGACGCGATCGGTACTGCCCGCGCACGAGGACGCGTCGTTCCGGACCTTCGCGGACTCGGTGGCGATGCGCGCGGCGATCGTCCATCTCCGGATGGGTACCCCGGGATTCGGCCGCACTGTGAGCGACAACCATCCTTTCACCGACGGCACGCACGCGCTCATCCACAACGGAGCGGTCGCTCCTGGCGCTCGGGTGGACGCGTTGCTGCCGGACGGCGTGCGGCCGGAGGGCAGCACTGATAGCGAGCGGTACTTCCTCGCGCTGCGCGCGCAGCTGGAGCGCGGTGCGACGGTGCCCGAGGCGGCGGCGTCGGTGTTCGAGTCGGCCGCCGATTCGGGGCTGCACGCCTCGAGCTGGAACAGCCTGCTGCTCGGACCCACCGCCCTGCATGTGATCAACCATCACGACCTGTCATGGGTACCGATCGACATTCAGCTGTGGCCCGAGCTGTACACCGACGAAGCGGTGAACTGGCCGCCGTACTTCGACCTGCGGGTGAGGACGGCCGACGACACGACGGTGGTCGTGTCCTCGGGGATCATCGACGACGTCGCCGGCTGGACGCTGCTGCCCAACGAGTCGGTGCTGTCGCTTCCGTTCGTCGGTGGCGGGACGCACCTGGCTGCGATACGCGAGATCGCATCGCCCGCACACACGCGGTGACGAAACCGGACGGCGCCGTGCCGAAGCGGCGCTACTTCCATGGCACCTCGGGTGAGGCATAGAACCTGATGCCTGCCGCCTCGAACCGAGGGCCTTGCGCACCGAGACGGCGCAGGAAGTTGCGATACGCGAAGCTGGACGCGGTGCGTTCGACGCGCGGGGACCAGCCGATCTCGGCCAGCGCCAGCAGCCTCGGGAACACCATGTACTCGGCCTCGCCGAGAGTGCGGATCGTCTCGGTCCACAGCGCTCCCTCGATCCCGAGCACGTCCTTCTCCGTGACGCCGTGGACGTAGGTCGCCGGATCCCAGTTGTAGAACTGGTCGACGTCACAACCCTTCTCACAAGCCCACGTCTGTCCCAGATTCGGCGGCGTGTGCGGCGCGTACCTCTGGTCGAGGTAGGCGTGATTGGCCGGAGCCATGACCAGTTTCATGCCCTTGGCGACCGCGTCGGTCGCCGTCTCGGTACCGGGCTCGGATCCCTTCGCCGGGTTCCAGTACTCGGCCACGCTGCCGGCCGGCAGACTGGTGCCCGCACTCGAGATGTCGGCCCAGCCCATCGGCGTCTTGTGATGGGCAGCGACAATGGCCGCCTCCTTCGTGACCAGGGCGGCGTAACGGTCCTGGCTGAGCACCGAGGTCGGCACCTCGTCCCCGCCGAGGTCGTAGTACGGACCGGGGGACAGCGTGGTCAGTTGGGCGATGATCGCCCGCAGGATCGTCCACGTGTCCTTGCTCTCCGGGCACAACGCGCTGATGCCGACATCGCCCGTGTAGTCCCACTGCGGTGGGTGGTGGACGCTGCAGTTGATCGAGTGCGGATCGGACAGGCGCGGGTTGGCGGTATCGCCGTACTCGGACATGATGATCGCGTTGTTGTGCCCAGGGGTGTCGACCTCCGGCACGACGGTGACGAAGCGTTCGGCCGCATAAGCGACGACCTCCCGGTACTGGTCCTGGGTCCAGAAACCACCCGGGTCCATCGTCCGTCCGTCCGTGCCGACCGAGCCCTGACCGCCGATCGAGGTCAGGCGCGGGAAGCCGTTGATGACGAGCCGGAAGCCCTGGTCGTCGCTCAGGTGCAGATGAAAGACGTTGATCTTGTACTGCGCGGCTTCGTCAATCAGCCGCTCGGCCGCCACGGGTGACTGGTAGTGCCGGGCGATGTCGAGCATGAAGCCGCGGTACCGGTAGCGCGGATAGTCGACGATCGACGTGGCCCGCATGGTCCACGGGCCGTGTTGCCTGGTGCTGCTCGCGATCGAAGCCGGTAGAAGTTGACGGATGGTCTGGACGGCGTTGAACAACCCGTGCGCGCTGACGGCACGCGCAACGACACCGTGCGGGCCCACGTGCAGGCGGTAGCCCTCGCCGAAGCGGTCGCCGGGAACCGCGGCGGAGCGGTCGAGTCGCAGGCTGATGTCGCGGCAGTGCCTGGGTTCGTGGCGCCCGGACGCGGTCACTACCGGCAGCGGATAACCGGTCGCGGGGCGCAGGTCGTCGGCGAGCTGGTGCGCGACAGCCGTCGCGCCGGCATCGGCGACGATCCGCGCGTGCGGCGTGAGTGTGTACCGGCCTCGGCCGGCGTCCTGGGACACCGGCTTGGGGATCACGATGGACGACCTCTCGACGGCAACCCGAGCGTGCTGCGCCGCGGGAGCCGCCGTCGACGGCACAGCCAGCGCGGAAGTGGCGGTCGCGACGGCAAGCAGCACGTATGCCTGCCGCCTCCGCGCGCGATGCAGTTGACCACGAATGGACATACGTCCTCCAGTCGGCGGGATGCCGTCCGGTCTATACCAATCCGCTGAATCGGGCAAGATCCGCGAATCGCCCATATGCGCGGCGTCAGTGTGCGGTGATCACGTCCTCGGGTCTTCCTCATCACCGGTCCGATTGCCGGCACCGCGGCGGACACAACGGAGGAAGGCATGCCTTCCTCCGGGTCGACCGACTATCCGGGCTCCTCGACCGACAGGTGCGGGTAGCGGTAGTCGGTCACCGGCAGGTGGTTGCGCTTGACCGAGCGCGGGCTCGCGAAACGGATCAGGTTCCACACCGTCCCCGCCTTGTCATTGGTGCCCGACGCGCGTGCGCCGCCGAAGGGCTGTGCGCCGACGACCGAGCCGGTCGGCTTGTCGTTCACGTAGAAGTTGCCTGCCGTGTAGCGCAGCGTGTCGTTGGCCTGCCGTACGACCGATTCGTCGGACGCGAAGACCGCACCCGTCAGCCCGTACGGCGTCGACTCGTCGACGAGGGCGAGCGTGTCGTCCCAATCGGCATCGTCATAGACGTACGTGGTGAGGACGGGCGCGAAGATCTCCTGCGTGATGAACGGCGAGTGCGGGTCGGACACCTCGAGCACGGTGGGGTCGACGAACCAGCCGACCGAGTCGTCGGTCGTGCCGCCGACGACGACGAGGTTCTCGCTGCGTGCTCGCGAAAGAAGCTCGGCGTGCTTGGCGTGCTGCTTGGCGTTGATCACGGCGCCGACATAGGTCTCGGTCTCGGTCGGGTCGCCGACGACGACCGACTCGGTCAGCGCGACGAGCCGGTCCTTGAGCTCTGGCCACAGGCTGCGGGGCGCATACAGTCTCGACGCGGCCGAGCACTTCTGGCCCTGGTACTCGTAGGCACCGCGCACGCACGCCGCAGCGAGCTCATCGACGTCGGCGCTCGAATGGGCGACGATGAAGTCCTTGCCACCCGTCTCGCCCACCACACGCGGGTAGTTCTTGTAGTTGGCGACATTCGCGCCGACCGTGCGCCAGATGTGCTGGAACGTCCCGGTCGACCCGGTGAAGTGGACGGCGGCGAGGTCGCGATGGTTGAGGGCGACCGCACCGATCTCGGCCCCGTCGCCATAGACGATGTTGATCACGCCGTCAGGCAGCCCGGCTTCGCGCAGCAGCTGCAACGACAGGTGCGCGACCAGGGACGCGCTCTCGGCCGGCTTCCACACCACCGTGTTGCCGAGCACCGCCGGGCCGAAGGCGAGGTTGTTCATGCAGGTGAAGTTGAACGGCGTGACCGCGAAGACGAATCCCTCGAGCGGACGGTATTCGGCGGAGTTCCACTCACCCGGACGTGAGGTCGGCTGCACGTCGTACATGTCGAGCATGTTCTTGACGTTCGCGCGGACGAAGTCGAGCGTCTCGCAGGCGGCGTCGATGTCGGCCTGATAGGTGGTCTTCGACAGTTCGAGCATGGTCGCGGCGTTGAGCTTGTCGCGCCACGGTCCGTGCTCGAGCATGTCGGCCGCGCGCAGGAAGGGCGCCACTCGGTCTTCCCACGGCAGCCGCCCCCACCACGCCGAGGCGGCGAGGGCGGCGTCGATCGCCTGCCGCGTCTCGTCCGCGCCGGCCCAGTGCACCTGGCCGAGCTGCACCTTGTGCGCGTGCGGAGTGACGATCGACGCCGTCCGACCGGTGCGCACCTGCGTGCCGCCGATCGTGTTCGCCACGTCGTAGTTCGCGGCCCGGACCTCGGCCAGTGCCGTGGCGATGCTCGCCCGTTCGGGTGAGCCCGGCGCGAAGTTCAGCGGCACCGTCGGGCCGACCGGGAACAGGGCCGTGCGGGCGGCGGGTGCGGTCATCGCGGCGTCCTTCCAGACATCAACGGCGGCGGCTGCTCGTCTGCGCAACCGTAGGACGATCCCAGGGCCGCCGCTTCGGCTCCGGCGCGGAATCTCGGACGACCGTTTCCTACGATTGTCGAAACGCGGAAAGCAGGCACATGCGGTGGCGGACATCCAGGAGCAGGTCGAGGCTTTGGCGACGCTGCTCGGCTGCGCCGTCCTGGTCGAGGACCAGCGCCACCGTCCGCTGTGGTGGAGCGCCCAGGGCGAGGTCGACGACGTCCGGATGCGCTCGATCCTGCAGCGCGAACCACCGCCCGGCGCGACGGCCCTGGTCGCGAAGCTCGGCCTGCCCTCGGCGACCCGACCGGTGCGCACGCCCGCACTGCCCGAGGTTGACATGGCCGAGCGGTGGTGCGTCCCGCTGCGGCACGGGCGCGACCTGATCGGGTACCTCTGGGTGCTCGACGCCGAGGGGCGGGTGTCCGAGTCCGAACTCGACCCCGTCGTCGCCTGCGCCGCGGACGCTGCGCGCGTGATGGGGCGCATGCAGCCGTCCGGACCCGACCGCGCCCAGCACCGCGATCACTTGCTGGCGCGCCTGGTCGCCGGACGTGACTTCGATGCGGCGCGGGAACTCACGGAGCTGGAGCAGCTGCGACCCGACGCCACCGTGGCGGTCAGCGCACCGGGCCTGCCGGGCGGGTGGCCGCTTCCCGGCGGTCTGTCGGCGCATCCCGACCCGGCCCCGGGAGCGGTCCATGCCGGTGGCGCGCCGGTCGCGTTGGTCGACCTGTCGGTCGCGGTCGAGCGGGCCCGCGCCACTGCCCGTGCCCTGCGGGCGGGCGCCCGGATCGACGCTGCGTCGTGGGACGGACTCGGCGAGTGGCACCTGGTCGTCGCAGCGCCGGCGGACCTGTCGCCCGGGCAGGTGCATCCCGGTGCCGAGGCGCTCGCGGCGCAGAAGCGCCGGGACCTCATCGACACGGCCCGGTGCGTGCTCGACAACGGTGGCGACGTCACCGCCAGCGCCGAACAGCTCCACATCCACCGCACGACGCTCTACTACCGGCTCGAGCGCATCGAGGCGCTGACCGGGGTCAACCTGCGCCTGGCCCGAGGTCGCGACGCGCTGCAGATGGCCCTGCATCTCGCCGCGTACCGCGCCGCGGCCGAGTAATCCGATTCGACAATTGTCGAAACGTTCGCCGTGGACTTCCGCGCTCGCGCCGAAGCCGTGAGGCGACGCGTGGCTCTAGCGTGTGCTCACAGCACCGACGCCGCGGAGCAGGCAGGAGACGCACAATGACCCAACCGCAGCTCGTCGATGTCGTCGTGATCGGGGCCGGTGCGATCGGTGCCAGCGCCGCCTACCATTTGACGGCAGCAGGCAAGCGCGTCGTCGTAGTCGAGGCACTCGACGGACCGGCGGCCGGGTCGACGGGACGCTCGTTCGCCTCGATCCGCGGCCAATGGGCAGATTCCCTGAACATCGAGATGTCCTGGCGCAGCATCCAGACCTATCGCGACTTTCCAGCGATGCACGGCATCGACGTCGGCTACCGGCCGTCGGGGTACCTCCTGCTCGTCTCACAAGAGCTGTGGGACGCCCAGCTGCGCGCGGTCGAGGTGCAGCGTGCCCACGGTGTGCCGGTCGACGTGCTGGGCTTCGAGGCCGCCCAGGCCATCACGCCGTTCTCGACCGACGGACTCGGCGGCACCACGTGGGGGCCGGCCGACGGGGTGGTCGACCCGCACCTGGCCACCAGCGCCTACCTCGAACTGGCGCGCCGCGACGGCGCGACCGTCCGCTTCCGTCACCCGGTCACCTCGATCGATGCGTACGGCGACGGCAGCTGGACGGTGAGCGCCGGCGACCTCGTCGTGCGCGCGCAACACGTCGTCAATGCCGCCGGCGGCTGGGCCGGTGAGGTTGCCGCTCTCGCCGGGCTGCAGGTACCGGTCGTCCACTCGCGACGCAATGTGTACTCGTCGGCGCCCGGCGCGCTGAACAGCGCGTTGCCGATGACCGTCGACTTCACCTCCGGCTTCTACCTGCGCAGCGAAGGCCCGCGACTGCTGTTCGGCGGGGCCCGCCCGGACGAGGCGGACGGGTACCGCACCGACGTCGACTGGCCCTGGATGGAACAGCTGCTCGAGTCCGGCGCCCGGCGCTTCCCGTGGCTCGCCGACGTGCCGCTCGATCGGGCCGGCTGCTGGGCCGGGACGTACGAGAACACGCCCGATCACCACGGCATCCTCGGCGCGGCACCCGACGCGCCGACGTGGGTGAACGCCTGCGGATTCTCCGGTCACGGCATGATGCAGGCACCCGAGATCGGACGCCTCGTCGCCGAGCAGATCACGCACGGCTCGATCACGAGCATCGACATCTCTGCCCTGAGACTGGAACGGTTCGCAACCCGGGCCGCCACTCGCACCGTCGAGCTGGTGTTCTGACATGGCCACCGCGGTCACCGTCGAGACCTCCGCCGGGGTCGCCTGGGTGACGCTCGACGGCCCGGACACCCGCAACGCGTTGGACACCGCGGCGGCGAACGACCTCGTCGCGGCGTGCGACCGCGTCGACGCCGATCCGGCAGTCGGCGTCGTCGTCGTGACCGGATCGGGCGGAGCGTTCTGCTCCGGCGCCGACACCCGCGCCCTCGACGCGCTGCGCACCGCGCCGGCCGATCGTGGCTACGAGGGTCTCGACGAGCTGTACCGGGCGTTCCGACGGGTCGGGCAACTGGGCGTCCCGACGATTGCGGCCCTCGACGGCGCCGCGGTCGGTGCGGGTGTCAACCTCGCGCTGGCCACCGACCTTCGGCTCGTCACCGAACGCGCCAAGCTGATCTCTGGTTTCGCCAGGATCGGGCTGCATCCGGGCGGCGGGCATCTGCACCTGTTGGCCCGCGCCGGCGGCGCCGGCACCGCAGCGGCCGCTGGTCTGTTCGCGCAGTCGATCACGGCGGAGCAGGCCGTGAACTGCGGCCTGGCCTGGGCACTGGTCGCGAGCGACGACCTGCACGACCACATCAGGCGGATGACCGAGCACCTCGCGGCAGATCCGGCACTCGCCCGCGCGCTAGTGCAGACCTACCGGCGCACGGTCGTCGACGCAGCCGTTTGGGACCGCGCTGTCGAGATCGAGCGGGCCCGGCAGATGTGGTCGCTCACCCGAACGAGACCGGTCGAGGAGCGCTGATGTATCCGCTGCTGCAGGCCGATCCCGGCAAGGCCGATTGGATCGCCGCCACCCGGAAGGAACTGGGCGACTTCGGCGAGCGGCACCGCGCCGAGCTCGACACCGCGAATCGGGCCAACAAGTTCCCCCGCGCGCTCTACGCCGAGCTCGGCCGCCTCGGCTACCTCGGCCCGCTCGTCCCGCCCGAGCACGGCGGACTCGGCGGCGGCGTCGCCGAATACGCGGTCATCTCCGAGGAGGTCGGCAGGCACGGCCTCGTGTCCGGGCAGATCGCCGCGCAGGGCCAGCGGTGGCTGCTCGACTGGGGCACCGACGAGCAGCAGCAGCGCTGGCTGCGCGGCATCGCCACCGGCGAACTCGTCTTCAGCGAGTGCATCAGCGAGAAGAACGCCGGCTCGTCGTTCAAGGCCATGAAGTCCACCGCCGTGCGCGACGGCGGCGATTGGATCCTGAGCGGCAGCAAGACCCACATCAACCTCGGCGCCGACTGCGACGTCACGCTCTTCTACGCGGTCGCCGAGGAGGGGCTCACCTGCTTCCTCGTCGACATGACCTCGCCGGGCATCCGAACGCACGTCACGCGTGCGATCGGTCTGCGCTTGATCCGCACGGCCGACGTCGACTTCGACGAGGTGCGCGTACCTGACAGCGCGCGGCTCGGGCCGGTGGGCGGCGGCCTGCAGACCTTCCTGTCCACGTTCAACATCAGCCGGCTCGGTAACGCGTCCGAGCTGATCGGCCTCGGCCGGCGCGCTCTCGAGCTCGCCATCGGCTACGCCGCGCAGCGCCGGGTCGGCGACAACATGGTCACCGACTTCCAGGGCATCCAGTGGACGGTCGCCGACGCATGGACCGCGCTGCAGGCCGCGTCGCTGGCGCGTGACAACGCCGCGCTTTCGCATGCGCGTGGCGAGGACATCGCGCTGCACACGACGACGGCGAAGAAGCTCGCCATCGACGGTGCCGAACGCGCATCAGCGGCTGCCTACAGCCTCGTCGGCGGACACGGCCTGTACTGGGACGCTCCGTACACCGACATCGACAACGACATCAAGGTGCTCAAGGTAGCCGGCGGTTCGGCCGAGATCATGCGCAACTACCTCGCCCGACGGGTGCTCAAGGACGCCGGGCACGAGGGGCTGGCGTGACGGTCAACCTCGGCGCCGCGATCGCGGCGCAAGCGGCGGCACGTCCTGACCTGCGGTTGGGCACGACCGACGACCAGCTCAGGCTCGCCGACGCTCTCTCACTGGCAGCCGGCCGGGCGCAGGAGCTGCTCGCGTCGGGCCTGCAACCGGGTGAACGGGTTGCCCTCGTCGCACCGACCTCGACCGACTACCTCGTGACGTGGCTCGCCTGCGTGCTCGCCGGGCTGCCCGTGGCGCTCGTGAACCCGACCTACCCCGCCGACCTGATCGCCGACATGCTCGCGCCGGCGGCGCCCACCCGCGTGCTCGGTGCCGACGAAATAGCGCGAGCCCGACGAGCGGGGGAGGGCGACGTGACAGGCGTGCCGGGTTTGCATGCCGACCGGTTCGGCGTCGTGTCGTTCATGCACACGTCCGGCACGACAGGCTTGCCGAAGTTCTGCGCGCAGACGCACGACTACTTCCTGCGCATGGCGCGGGCGATGGCAGGTGCGCTGGAGCTGACGTCGGCCGACCGGGTGCTCGCACCGCTGCCGCTGTTCCACATCAACCCGATGGGCTACGGCATCATCACCGCTCTGCTGACAGGAGCGGACGCGCTCACGGTGGACAAGTTCTCGGCGAGCCGGTTCTGGCCCGCCGTCGTCGACGAGGACGTGACGGTGCTCGTGCTGCACGCGCCTCCCGTCGAGATCCTCAAGCGCGCGACGACCGCGGAGGACGCGGGCGGGCACCGGGTGCGCACGATGTTCTACGCCGACCGCGAGTTCCTGCACCGGTTCGGGATTGCCGCGGCAGTCTCCGGGTACGGCTCGACCGAGGCCGGCGGTGTCTCGCACCTGCACCGCTGGTCGGCGGCCGACGATCTTCCCGACGACGCAAGCCGGCACGGCGGTGCACCCCGGGCCGACTTCGACTGGCGCCTGGATGACGCGGGCATCATCCACGTCCGCGAACGCGAGCACGCGGCCATGTTCGACGGCTACGTCACCGTTGACGGCCTCGACCCACATCGCGACACAGACGGCTGGTTCGACACCGGCGACCTCGGCCGTGTCGAGGGATCAGACCATTTGGTGTTCCTCGAGCGCGCCGCCGAATCGATCCGCGTCAAGGGCGAGTTCGTGCCCATCCCGTTCGTCGAGAACCACCTCGCCACGCTCCCCGGCGTCACTGATCACGCGATCTGGAAGCGCCAAGGTGCGCTCGTCGACGACGAGGTCGTGCTCTATGCCGTCGCGGATCCGCTGCCCCTGGACGCGCTGCGCAGCCGCATCACCGAACTGCCCGCGTTCATGCGCCCGGCGGCCGTCGCGCTGGTCGCTGATCTGCCGCGCGACGCCGCGGCCGGCAAGGTGCAGCGCCGCCGGCTCGGCGAGCATCCCGTTCGGGAGTGGGTGGAGCTGTCGTGACCGACCTTCTCGGGTGGGCGGTCGACATGACCGACCTGCATGTGCACGCCGCGCCGAGCCTGCTGCCGCGCCACGGCGACGACGCGCAGATGGTCGCGGCGGAGCGGCAGGTCGGATTTGCCACCGTGGTGCTGAAGTCGCACGAGGGCAGCACCGTCGAGCGCGCTGCCCTCGCCGGTGATGGCGTCTACGGCGGAGTCGTGCTCAACAGCCCCGTGGGCGGCGCGAATCCCGATGCGGTGCAGGTCGCGGCTCGCCTCGGCGGACGCGTGGTGTGGATGCCGACCGTGTCCGCGCCGAACCACAAGGCCGGCGCGAACTCGCCCGAACTGTCGGTGCACCGCGGTTTCGAACTCCGCCGGGTCGACGTCACGGACGCGGACGGCCGGCTGCTCGCAGCATGGCACGACGTCCTCGACGTCGTCGTCGAGCACGATCTGCTGCTGGCCAGCGGTCACCTGCATGCGCGCGAGACCGTCACGCTGTTCACCGAAGCGCGCAAACGCGGCGTGCAGCGGCTGATGGTCAATCACCCGCTGATGGCGTTCCTGCACTGGACCCAGCACGACGCCGACGCGCTCCAGCAACTCGACGTGCATCTCGAACTCGGCATCCTGCCCGATCTACTCGGCGACACCGACCACGCGAGTCTCAACCTCACCGGCACCTACCCGACCTCGCTGCTCGTGTTCGGTGGCGACCTCGGCCACGCGCACCATGCCGCACCCGACACCGCCGTCGCCCCCTGGCTGACGGAGCTCGAGAACCGCGTCGGCGCCGAACGCGCTGCCGAGATCATGACCATCCAGACCCGGAGCCTGTTAGTCGGATGACAACCATCGCCCTGCTCCCCGGTGACGGCATCGGTGCCGAGATCCTCGCCGGGCCGGTCGCCTTCTTGCGACAGCTCGCTCGTGACGGCGTACCCGTCGAACTCACCGGACCCTGGCCGTACGGCACGACCGGCTGGGTGCAGACCGGATCGACGCTGCCCGCCGAGACCGTCGCCGCCTGCCGCGAGGCCGACGTCGTGCTGTCCGGGGCGGTCGGCACCCACCCGGGGGTGAGCCCCGAGCAGTGCCCGAACCCCGAAGCCGCGCTCATTGCGTTGCGGCACCTGTTCGACCTGCGCATCAGCGTCCGCACCGTCCGCGTGCCGGGCGGTGACGACGTCGTGATCGTCCGCAACATCACCGGCGGCGCGTACGCAGCACCCGACCAGCGCGTCGAGAGTGACGGCGTTCGCGATGCCGAAGACCGAATCGTGCTCAACCCGACCCGCGTCCAAGAGGTGTTCGACATCGCGATCGAGCACGCCCGTCGCCATCAGGGTCGTCGCGTCATGAGCGTCGACAAGGCCAGCGTGTACGCGACCTCGCGGCTGTGGCGGCGCATCTCGCGCGCGAGCGCCGCCGCCACCGGCCTCGGCATCGACGACGTCAACGTCGATCGCGCCGCGTACGAACTCGTCAAGCTCGACCGGCTGCCGGCGGTGATCGTCACCGAAGGCCTGTTCGGCGACATCCTGTCCGACATCGTGTGTGCGCGCGCCGGCTCGCCCGCCTTGTGCGGATCCGCGACCGTCAACCCCGACCGCGCGTTCGGCAACGGAGTCACCGCACTCTTCGAACCCGCGCACGGGTCGTCACCGCATCGCACCGGCTCGCGGCGGTCGAATCCCACCGGCGCGTGGCTCGCGCTCGCTGCGTTGCTGGAATGGTGCCCCGACCTCGCCGAGCTCGGGCTGCACACCGCCGTCCGCAGTGCGCTCGACACGGTGCTGGACGCCGGTGCACCGACCTACGACCTCGCGCGTGCCGGGGAACCGGTGATCGACCTCGACCAGTTCAACGAGCGCGTCCTCGAGGCGCTGGCGACGGTGACCGCGTGACCACAACCCCGTTCGGCCGGCTGCATCACGTCTGCCTCGTCGTGCACGACATCGACGCCACCCAGTCGTACTACGAGTCGATCGGCATCGGGCCGTGGCGCGAGTACCCGCCGCTGACGGAGTACACCGACCTCGACGTGCCGAACCCTGACGCGTTCGTCCGGATGCGCTACCGCGTCGTTGACCTCGACAACGTGCAACTACAGCTGTGCCAGCCGCCGGACCTCGACTGCCCGCAGCGGCGCTTCCTCGACGCACGTGGCGAGGGTGTGTTCCACCTCGGCTTCGAGCACGACATCGACGGGGGCATCGCGCAGGCGAACGATCTCGGTGTCCGCGTGCAGATGCGCGGGCGGCGTCCCGACGGCAGCGGCTTCGCCTACTTCGACACCGCCGAGCAGGCCGGGGTCGTGCTCGAGATCCGGAAGTCGCCGCCGACGACCTCTGACGACGCTCGACACCTGACGCGCCCGAAACAACAAGAACGCCCCGTTTGAGCCATTCCTGTGCCCATCTTGCAGTCCGATCCCGGTGATCTTGGTGTTCAGGTCGCTAACATCCGTGCGGCTGCAGCCGATGAGGTCGACCTATGCACGTCGCGGAAGGAACACGACACCACATGCTCAAAGTTCTCGCCCTGACCGGAGCGGCCATCACCGCCGCAGCCGTGTGCACCACACCGGCCACGGCAGCCCGGGTGCAGCCGCACATCTACTACCCGCATGCGCACCACAGCCTGACGCTGTGCGGGACGCATGACCACACTCCGGTCGGCCCCGCCGACAACTCGGTCCAGGTGCGCAACACATTCTGGAAGGGCACCGGCCCGACCTGCATTCGCACCCCGTTCGACGGCCATGCGGGTTTCACCGTCACCCGCACACCTCGCCCGACCCGCCCGCGCCAGATGGTGACGACGTTCCCCTCCATCTTCCGCGGTTGCATCTGGGACATGTGCACCAAGAACACACCGTTGCCTGCGAGGGCGGACCACCTGCGCACCGTGCTCTCCTCGTGGTCCACGGTGTCGACGCACCGGGTGACGAAGAACGTACGAGTCCGGGCCACACGCTCGACCCACTGCCTGCGGGGCACGCGACGCACGGTCACCACCCGTCATAGGCACCATCGCACGACGACCACGACGTGCTTGGTGCGCGTGCAGCGCAACGTCGCGTTGCCCGGCATGTACAACACCGGCTACGACCTGTGGTTCGGCAAGCACCGCATGACCCAGGGCCACGCCGACGGAGCCGAGCTGATGGTGTGGCTCAACCACCGCGGCGGATGCTGCATCCTGCGCCGGCACGCGCCCATCGTCCGGATCAACGGCGTCCGCTACTACTTCCAGTACTGGCATCCGTCGGACCCGGACTACCCCGGCATCTCGTGGAACTACATCCAGTTCCGGCGCGTCGTCCAGACCACGCGCGTCGTGAACCTCAACCTGAAGCCCTTCATCCAGTACGCCGAACAGGCACACCGACACCAGGGCCAACCCAAATCGCTGATCAGCCCGCGCTGGTGGCTGGAGAATCTCGGTGGCGGGTTCGAGATCTGGAACGGAGGGCTGGGGCTGCGCACCACCTCCTTCTCGGCTCGCGTCGTCACGAACTGAGCGGGCGCCGGCTGCGCCTGGATCGATCGGGGCTTTTGTCCTGATCTTCGGAGGTCCAGAATCGGTAGGACGTGCCCAAACCGGTCGCCGTCCGCCCGTCGAGGAGATCCCCGATGCCATTCGGGTCAGCCGGATCGCCCATCCGTCCCTATCGAGCTGCTCGGGCTCTGCTGAACATCGGCGCGTGCGCTGCGCTCGTCGGTGCGCTTGCCGTGCCGGTCCTGGCCACGGGACGTGCCGCAGCCGCGGTGGAACCCAGGGGTCACCGAGCGAGCGCACCGTCGTATCGCAACCCGCTGCGACTGACGTTGCCCGGCGGCGCCTCGGCCGCGAGCTGCGCCGACCCGAGCGTGCTGCGCGCGCGCACGGCAGGCGACCGGCACTGGTACCTCTACTGCACCTCGGACGCACTGACCGAGGACGAGCAGGACTCGCAGGGAAACCCGGTCATCCACAACGTCCCGACGTTTCGATCGCTGGACCTCGTGCACTGGCGTTATGTCGGCGACGCCTTCCCGACCCGGCCGTCGTGGCTCGCCGCCACAGGCTTCGTGTGGGCGCCGGATGTCGTGTTCCACGACGGCCACTATCTGATGTACTACGCCGCCTCGGACACCAACCTGCCCGGCGGCGGATCGGCGGTCGGGCTGGCCACGAGCGACGGACCGGCCGGGCCGTGGCACGACCTCGGACGCCCGGTCGTGCCGCCGACGGACTCCCCGAGCACCCCCGGCCAACGCCGTTGGGAGTACGACCCGGAAGTGATCTACTCCGGCACGCACACCTACCTGTACTTCGGCAGCTACTTCGGCGGGATCTTCGCGCGTGAGCTCAGCGCCGACGGCACGAGCTCGGATGCGTCGTCGGAGAAACAGATCGCGATCGACAACCGCTACGAGGGCACGTACGTGCTCAGACACCATGGTTGGTACTACTTCATGGGATCGGCGACGAACTGCTGCGCCGGGCCGCTGACCGGATACGCCGTCTTCACCGCACGTTCGCGCAACCCGCTCGGACCGTTCCGTGACAGGGACGGACGGTCGATCCTCGCCGGACGCGTGGGCGGCACCGCGATGCTCACGCAGAACGGGAACCGGTGGGTCGGCACAGGACACAACACGGTGGTGACGGATTACTCGGGGCAGCAATGGATCGTCTACCACGCAGTAGACCGCAACGATCCGTACTACGCGGACGGTGACTCGTACACCAAGCGGCCCGCGCTGATCGATCCGCTCGACTGGCGCCACGGTTGGCCGGTGGTGCGGGGTGGATCCGGGCCGTCCGACCGCCGGGAGCCCGGGCCGGCGGCTCAGCCGGGCGAACGCACCGCATACCGACCGCGCTGGTTCACCGCGCCGCGTCCGGGTCGCAAGATCGAGCGCCTGTCCGACGCGTTCACCGGCAACCACCTGCGGCCGCAGTGGTCGTGGGTCCGGCCGCCGGCGACCACGACCTACGCGGTGAGCGGCGGGAGCCTGCGCTGGCAGACCCAGCCCAACGACCTGCACCCGGAGGACCCGGACCACCCGCCGCTGGCGTCGGTCCTCACCGAGCCCGCACCGTCCGGTGACTACATGGTGCAGGCGAAGGTGCGGGTCGACGTCCCGCCGAACGGCTGTTGCCAGAACTACGTGCAGGGCGGACTGGTCGTGTACGGCGACGACGGCAACTACGTCAAGCTGGCGTCGTCGTCGATCTGGGACACGAGGCAAACCGAGTTCGGCAAGGAGATCACGCCGCAGCCGGCGGGATACCCGAATTACGGCAACACGGTCGTCGGGCCGGTGGGTACGTGGACCTGGCTGCGGATCGTGCGCCACGCCGTGGGCGATGAGGTCGCGTACACCGCGTACACGAGCCCGGACGGGCGGCACTGGGATCACGGGGGGACATGGACACACGAGCTCGGCGCGCATCCGCGCATCGGCCTGATCTCGATGGGCGGCGCCGGCTTCACGTCGTCGTTCGACTACATCAGGGTTTCCCGCATCCGGTGACGGAGTGGGTCAGGCGAGCAGCGCCGCTGCCATGGCATCAGAGATGAACGCTCCGTAGCGACGCAATGTCCACCGTCGCCGGCGGACCAGCAATTCGTACAGATCCGGCGAACTGTAGGTCCAGAGCACATCTGCGGCTGCCGCGACCGTGACGTCGGGTTTGAGGTGACCGGCGAGCGCAGTCGCGTTCTGGCGCATCCGGCGCAGCCGCTGCAGATCCGTCTTGCCGAGCAGACTGGCCATGTCGGGATCGGTGGCGGCGGCGGACCGGATGAGAAGCAGGATGGGCGCCACCCGCGGCGCGACTTCGGCCGTGAGGTCGCCCCAGTTGCGGATTATCTGGCGCGGATCGAGTTCGGTCCGCTGCATCTCATCGGAGCGTTGCGGCGCGGGGACAGGCCCGCGCCCAGCCAGCCCGCGCTCCCAGAGGGCCGCGACGAGGCCGGCCTTGCCCGCGAAACCCTTGTAGATCGTCTCGACCGAAACCCCGGCGTCGGCGGCGATAGCAGCCACGGTCGTGCCGCCGTAGCCGCCAGCCAACAGCCTGACCTGAGCGGCATCGAGGACTGCGTCGCGGGTGCGTTGCGCTCGCAATCGTCGGCGACTCGAGTCGTAGCTCCGCCGCGCGTCCGGCTTCATGATTTTCCTGTCGACATATTCATTACATGCTACTGTAATTGAATTCTTCTCTGGGGGATTGCGATGTCATCAAATCCGAGCGACGTCATCCATCGTCTGGCGCAAGCAACCACCGATCACGACCTGGATGCGATCGCGGACTGCTTTGCGGAGGACTACGTGAATGAAACCCCGGCACACCCAGCTCGCGGCTTCCGGGGGCGCGACCAGGTGCGGCGGAACTGGGCGCAGATCCTGAACGGGGTACCGGACATCACCGCGCGAATCGTAAGGATGGCCGTCGACGACGGCACGGTCTGGTCGGAATGGGTGATGACCGGTACGAAGCGTGACGGGACCGCGCATGAGATGAGCGGGGTCAACATCTTCGAGGTGGAGGGAGACTCCGTGCGATCGGCCCGGTTCTACCTCGAGCCGGTGGAACGTGACTCGGGGACGGTCGACGACGCGGTTCGAAACGTAGTCAGCACAGCAGTCACGGCCAGCACAGCAGTCACGGCCCAACCCAGACCCGATCGCCCGTGATCCTTGTGGCCGGTGGCACCGGCCTGCTGGGCACAAGTCTCGTCCGGGACCTGGTAGACCGAGGGGACAAGGTCCGCGTCTTGACTCGCAAACCTGAGCGGGCCGGTCACCTACCGCCTGACGTGGAGGTCGTGCTGGGCGATGTGTGCACCAGCCCGCTCGACTCGGTCGTCGCCGGGTGCGGGGTTGTCGTGTCGGCAACGCACGGGTTCGCCGGTCCGACCCGCACGAGCCCGTCGAAGGTGGATCGTCACGGGAACACAAGACTGATCGCCGCAGCACAGCGGTCTGGTGCAACGCGGTTCGTGCTCGTGTCGGTGGCGGGGGCGGCCAGCGACCACCCGATGTCGCTGCACCGGATGAAACATCAGGCCGAGGTCGAATTGCAAGGATCGGGGCTCGATTCGGTGGTGGTTCGCGCCACCAGTTATCTCGAGACGTGGTGCGGCATCATCGGTGCGAAGGTTGCGGATGGGGGGCCCGCGCTGGTGCTCGGTCCGGGTCGGAATCCGATCAACTTTGTGAGTGCCCAAGATGTCGCGCGGTTCGTGGCCGCGGCTGCCACTGGCGACTCCAGGATTGGCCCGTGTATTTCCGTCGGCGGTCCTGACAACCTGACCTTCACCCAGATCGCAGAGCAGATCCTGGCGTCGTCCGGCCGAAGACATCACCTCCGCCACATCCCCTTAGGGGTCCTCCGGACCTTGTCGGTCATTGCGCGGCCGGTGAACGCCGAGGCTGCGCGGAAAGCTCAGGCTGCCGTCGTCATGAACACCATCGACATGACCATGGACGCACGCGCCACCCGCGAGGCCTTCCCCGACATCCGAGTCACCTCGCTCGTCGACCTTCTGCCAACAACGGAATCGGCGACTTGACCGGTCCCGGCGCCGTGGACGGCCAATGCGCGGCAATGCGAGTTCGTCAGACGGACCGGTTAGTCGTCGCCCGCTCAGCAGATGATCAGAGGCGCGACTGCAACGATGGGCTCTGTGCAAAGACGGCTCGGTGCGCATCGGCGGTGGTTGCCGTGGACGATTCGTCGCATCGTCGAGGTACTCGTCCTTGCTCTTGTCGTCGAATATCTCGTGTTGCCACAGTTGGCAGGAACGAACCAATGGCTGTCGCTGCTGGCTGATGCCAACTGGTGGTGGGTGGTCGCGGCGTTCGCCGCCGAGCTTGCCTCGCTGCTCGCATTCTCGCTCGCTACGAGGACCCTCCTGCCGGCCGGCGGTCGTCCTGGTCTCTGGCGCCTGTGGCGCATCGATCTAGCCGGCATCGCCTTGAGTCACTCGGTTCCGGGGGGTGCGGCGGCGGGCACTGCATTGGGGTACCGGCTGCTGCATCGGAGCGGCGTCGACGCCGGTACTGCGACCTTCGCGAAGGTCGGGCAGGGCGCCATCTCGGCACTCGTGCTGCAGTCCCTGCTTCTGTCATCGCTGGCGATCGCCATTCCATTGCATGGAACCTCGCCCCTGTACCTCACCGCCGCCCTCATCGGTGTCGGGCTGTTCGTCGCAGTGATCGCGTTGACCGTGCTGTTGATTCGCGGCGGGCCAAGGCTTGCACGCGTTGCGTCCGCGGTCACCGCGCGAGTGCCGCGACTGTCCCGGGACAGTGGCGGCAACCTCGTGCACAGGTTGACCGGCGAGGTCCGCGCGGTCCTGCGTCAGCCGCGCCGCTTCGCCGCATCCGCCGGCTGGTCAGCGGCGAACTGGTTGCTGGACGCATTTGCCCTGTGGTGCTCGGTGACCGCGTTCGGGCACCTGCTCGGTTACGACGGCGTGCTCGTGCCGTTCTGCCTGGCCAACACCGCCGCGTGGATACCCCTGACGCCGTCCGGCCTCGGCATCGTCGAAGGCGTGATCATCCCGTCGCTTGTCGGGTTCGCGACACCGCGCGGCATCGCGGTGCTCGGCACCACCACTTGGCGTCTTATCAACTTCTGGCTACCGATACCTCTCGGCGCGATCGCGTACTTCACCCTGCCGCGGGCGGAGCACGATGACCTGCCGTCGCCGCCGGTGAGCCCGCGGGCCGGGCCACCGTGATCACAGTGATCGCGTCATCCTCTTCCATGTCGTGGCCACCGGCAGATGCTGGGTATCGGTCGGCGACGAGCCGCGACACTGGGCCGGCGCGGGCGGCGTCATCGTGCTGCCCTACGGCGATCAGAACCGCATGGGCGTGAGCCGTGCCGACGCGGTGCCGATGTCGACGTTCATGCGCAACCCACCGTGGCGGCACATGCCAGTGCTGCGCCACGGCTCAGGCGGCGCTCTGACCGACGTCGTCTGCGGCTACGTGCACAGCCATGACATCCTGTTCGATCCAGACTTGCGCGTCTTCCCGCCCGTGTTCGTCGTGACGCCGCGCAGCAGAAACGCCTCGCCGCCCGTCTCACTCAGGCCGTGACCGGCCCGATGCTGCGCGAGGACCACTCAGTGGCTTCGGCGTCGATTCCAGCGCGCTGTCGATGCGCGCGCTCTGGTCGATGTCGGCTTCGATCGCGTCGTCGCGGTCGCCACGTTCGAGGCTTCGTACCTCGTCGAACACGGCGCGCAGGTCTTGGTCGGAATCGGTCACAGGGCGACCATAAGCGGTGAAGATGAACGGCAATCGTCAGGTGAGCTTCTTGTGCAGGACGGTAAGTCGCTCGCCGTTGGCGGAGGTGAACGTTTCGCGTGGCGTCCACCGGCACCGCTGGTAGAACCCGCGTGCGAGGTCGGTGCCGACCCACGCCTCGGCGATGCCGTGGTCGGCCGCCCACTGCTCGAGGTGCTGCATGAGCGTTCGCCCGACGCCGGCGCGACGGCTCTCCGGACGAACGATCAGGCCGGTCACCCAGGGAGTGGTCTCGCGTCGCTCGTCCAGGTCGTAGTGGTCGAGTCCGACGGCGCCGAGAACTTCGTGCCCCCCGCTGTGCGCGACGAACGTGACTGGCAGTTCCTCGCGTCCGGCTTCGCCCGGATATCTTGGCAGCGGCTCACCCGCGGTCGCGGACGCAAACCTCCACACGCGGCCACGAGTTGTTGACGTACCCCTTCGGGTTCCACACGTCCGCCGGGTCGCGCGGTTGCAGGGCGGCCGATTCGTCCCAGGCGCGTGCCACGAGTTGATGGCGGCCGGGACTCAGCGCCAGCGTCGCAGTCCAAAAGCGCCACGCCCACGGGCCGGCGTCATTGCCGAGATCGGCTTGCATCCATGATGCGCCGCCGTCGCCGGAGACATCGACGCGCACGACGCGACGGCCGCCGCCGGCGAACGCGTAACCGCGCAGCGGGACCGGCCCGGCTTCGACGAACGAGCCGGCGCCGGGATCGAGGATCGCGCAATTGAGCGCCACCTCTGCGAGTGCGATGCCCGCACCGGGGCCGGGTGCGGCATCGGGCGGCAGCAGCCGGTACGCGGTGCGCTGGAAGTAGTTGTCGGACGGCTCGCGCTGCACCGTGATGTGCCGAACCCATTTGACGCTGCGCGCACCGATGTAGCCGGGGACGATCACGCGCATCGGACCGCCGTGAACTGCCGTCAGCGGTTCGCCGTTCATGACCCATGCGAGCAGCACCTCGTCGCCGAGTGCCTTCGTCAGGGGGATCGAGGATCCGTAGCGCTGGGGCGGATTCGCCTCCGCTGACACGTCCACAGCAAGGAACTGGACGTGGGCCGTCGGGTCGCTGCGCACGCTCGCAGTCGCAAGGACATCGGACAGTCGCGCGCCCGTCCACGATGCGGTCGACGTCGCCCCGTCGCCCCAGGGCGCCTCGCCCGGGATGTCGCGGACGCTCAGCAAGCCGGCTCGGCGGTTCCCCGCGCACTGCAGAGTCGCCGTCAGAGTGTGCGTCTCGAACCGCGTGCGCAAATCGTTGAGCGAGATGTCCAGGCCCCGTTCGACCAGGCCGTCGACCTCGAGTCGCCACGTCGACGGATCGAGTTGGGGTACCGCGGCGTGGTTGCGCGAGTAGAAGGTGTCCACGGGCGTGAGGAACTCGGCGAGCAGGGCGGCCGGCGTCGGTTCCGCGTTGAACGGATCGCGCTCGTGGACAACCATGTCGGGTCGTTTCCCCCACGGGGCGGCATCGGGTCCGGACGTCATCATGGCCCTCCTCAACTGCCGTCGATGCAACGGATGCGACCCTCGTGATCGAGCGAGGTCCGCACCCAGCTTGCCCCAGCGCTCTCGCAGCGGGCGTGGGCGCTTACGGACGTAGGAAGTTGCACGCCCTGTCGGGGAGACCGAGGACGTGCCGGAATGGGGTGGCGTTTCGACCCCGCCCGGTGTCGTTCTGCGCCAAGGTCATGCGCAGCCCACTGCTAGCGGTGCTCCGCGACGACGACAGCGACGACCCCATGTCTCGGGTGTCGCGCGACCGGATGGCGATCAGCTCGGTGCCCGCTCGGGACGAACTCCGAGGCGTGGTCCGAGCACGATGCGAGCACGACGCACGCGACGCCGAGAGCCACGACGGTGCTGAAACGTCGGTGCATCGCGGTTCGCCCTTCTGCATGCGGTCATCTGCTCTATCGGCAGTTTTCGGCGAATGCGAAGGGAATTGGCAGAGGCTAGTGCAGTCAGCCTTGGCGTCAGGTTCCGTCACGCGTCGCGCCGGCGCGCAGGACGCGTTGCGCAGTGCGGACGTCGGATCCGAGATGTGCCAGGTGGGTGCGCAGATCGTCGGCGGCGGCGCCGAGGGCGTCGTCGCTCGTCGGGTCCAGGGCGTCGAAGATGAACAACGCGGCGGTCGTGTCCTCGCGCAGTCGGGTGCGGCCCGCCTGACGCCAGTTCCACCGCCGGCAGGTCACACCGGCCTCGTCGCACCACACGACCTCGCCCGCCTCCGGGTGTTCGACGACCGCACTGCCGTCGGCGACGGTGTCGAACGGCTCGGTTCCGGCGGCACGGATCAAACGCGGCGAGCCGGTGTAGCGCGTGAGATCCTCGCCGCCGACCGGGATCTGGTGCAGCACGGATATCGAGTTGTACAGGTCGGTCAGCCCGTTCACGCGGGGCAACCCGGTGGCGGCACGGCGCAGGAGCGCCTCGAGGCTGTTGCGAGTACGTTGCGGCTTCGCGCCGAACGCTCGGTACGCCTCGCGCCATGACGCGACGTGCGGCAGCTGCTCGACCGCGCCGCCCGTCGCCAGCTCGCGGGCCGTCGATTCGGCCGCGCTGAGCAACGTGTCGTCGGCCTGATGGTTCGCCCCTGGGACCAACCCGTCGACGGCGAGCAACAGGGCTCTGTAGTCGGGGCGCAGCGCGAAAACCGCACCGTCGACCCACGCGCCTGCGATGAAGTCGTCGAGCGCGTCCGTGGCTACCCTCGCAGGCGCTTGGCTCGGAGCGTGAACGTGCGGTGGATCACCGCGCGGCTGTGGTGAGGACTGGTCAGCGTGGTCGTGATCTGAACCTCGACCGAATTCTTGGCGACGAGCAGATTGTGGAACGTCCGGCTGAACGTGACAACGACCGCCTTCGCCGTGCGCCCCTTGAGCGTGAAGCTGACCGCAGCCCCCAGCGATACGCGGTGCGCCTTCTGACTGCCGATCACATACGAATGGACCGTCGTGCCCGAGAGCGTGCCGCTGGCGTTCTCCGGGCTGCGCAGGGTGAACGCCGCTGTCTTGTTGCCCGGCCGAACGGCTGCGCTGAACGTGGTGAGCGTGACCGGCGGCGGGGGAGCGGCGAGCGCGCGCAGATGGTCGTGGACTGCCACGCCGTTCGGTTGCGCCGGCGTGTATTGGGAGTAGTTGTTGATCAGGTAGAAGGCGCCGCACCTCTCGGCATCGCGCTCGGCCTGCGACTCGACGATCCACCCCCAGGCCAGGTAACTCACGCCGGCCTTGTCGGACCAGTTCATGTAGTTGTTGTCGAAGCTAGACGGGGTCTTGTCGGGGCAGTTCGGCTCGTCGAAGTTGTCCTCATCGAACTCGCCGGTGACCACTGGAACGTGCGTGGCGATCGGTGCGATTGCGCTGTTCCAGCAGGTCACTGTGGCGCAGGCCTTACCCATGTAGTTGTGGAACGACGCCGCCACCTGGTGCAGCGGATCATGCGGTTCGTGACCGATCCAGGCCTGGCCGTGGTTGTTGTCGCCGAGATCGTTCGCGAAGTCGAGGCCGCCGAGGAGGACGGGCTGCCTGGCCCCGGCGTTGCGAACCGAGTTGAGCAAGGTCTGCAAGCCGGCGACACGGTAGGTGGTCGTCTTGTCGCCGTTCTCGTCGTAGGCCGACGTGGTGCACGGTGTACCCCCACTCGTGCCGTCGTGAGTCCCGATCTCCCAGCAGTTCCAGGTGACCTTGTCGTTCGCGTTCGAGTCGTCCCCCGACCTCGGGTCGGTGGGGTCGTACGGCTCGTTGAACAGGTCGAATACGACCGCAGGGTTGTTCCGGAACACGGACGCCACCGACGTCCAGAACGCCGGCGAATGGTCCTGGTCCGGCATCGGCTGCTGTTCGAAAGCGACCTGGCTACCCGGCGCCGACCAGTGCAGGTCGAGGACGGCGTACAGGCCGTGCTTGTTGAGATCGGCGACGTAGGTCTTGATCGCCTGCTGATAGCCGGTCGAGGTCAACGGCGGGTCCGCGCCCTCAGAACTGTTCGGCTGCCCGTTGATCCCGAGCCAGCAGTCCTCGTTGAGCGGAATGCGTACGGCCGTGGCCGCCCACGATGCGACGGCTGCTGCGTCGGCGTCGTTGAAGTGTCCGTCGTCGTACCCGGAGCCGTCGACGCAGTCGTACTCGGAACTCGTGTGGTTCACACCGAGGAGGCGCACCGTGTGCCCGGACCCGTTGACGAAATGCTTGCCCACAACCTTGATCGACAGGGGCGCCGTCGCGGCAGCCTGCTTCGGTCCGGCCTCCGATCCGGCCGCGCACGTGAACGACATGACACACGCAATGGCGACGAAACACCCCAGCCGACGCAGCTGATGAGACAGATTCGATCGCATTGGCCCCCCCAGGTCGCGCCGAACGTACCCGACGTGCTGAGACGCGTCCACCGTCCTTGTCCGGCCGAAGTCACAGGTCCGAAGGACGGCCCGCGCCCCGACAACCCTTGCGTGCCGAGATCGCGATCAGATGTCTGGTAGACCGTCGTCGAGGGTAGGGGTGGGTCGTGCCGACCTTCACCGCTCGGTTCTGACTGAGGGGGTGAGGGTGCCGACATGTGTTGGGGGGTCAGCGAAACCTTCTCCGGCGACGCCTTTGCGCCGGCGCACGCTCGCGACTTGTGCGCCGACCAACTTCGGTCGGCGCTGGCCGACCTCCCTGGGCGCGATGACCTGATCTTCGACGCGAAGGTCATCGCCAGCGAACTGTTGACGAATTCCGTGCGGGCCGGAAGCAGACTGATGCGGCTGTCACTCTCGTTGCACCGCGACGTCCTCCGGCTCACGGTCGATGACGACGCGCCGGGTGCACCGGAGCGGCGCGTCCCTCTCCGCGACGAGCCGAGCGGTCGCGGCATGGCGATTGTCGCCTCGTTGGCCGGCGGATGGGGAGTCGAGCGTCGCATCCCCGGCAAGCAGGTCTGGGTCGATCTGGACGTGCCGGCCGATCTGACTGTGGACCTGCCCAGTTGCCACCGGCCGACCCGGTTCGAGCTCGAACTACCGCCGCACGTGGTCGATGGGTTCCCGCTGGTCGGACATCCGGGAGCAGACGAGGGTCTCGTCGACACACCGCCGAGCGTCTGACCGTTCCTGGCGCACGCTCAGGCGCCTTGTGGCAGGTCGAGTGTCTCACCGGGCCGCACTACGACGAGTCCGTCAGCCGCTCCGCGTCGCGCCAGTTCAGTGGCAAATGCCGACACCGGTGACGCGAACACTCCGTAGTCGTCGTGGTGAATGGGGACCGTGGTGCCAGCGGCCAGCAACTGGGTCAGATCCGCCCCCTGGGCGGCGTCCATGGTGACGAGTAGACCGCCAGGCAGTGTCGTTCCGCCCAGATGCAGGACGGCGACGTCGATACGCGGGAAGCGATTGGGGATCATGCCCAAATCGGGGACGAACAACGTGTCGCCGGAGATGTACAGCCGGATCCTGAGTTCGCCCGACGCGTCGCGGTACTCGAGCATGCTCCCCATGACCGGCGGCAGCAGGTGCCGTGCCGGACCGACTGCGTGTCGTCCGGGCATCGCGATCATGGTGAGCCGGTGGCCGTCCTTGTGCAGATCACGGCTGCGCCACGTCTCCAGTCCTTCGGCTGCAAGGAATCCGTGCCGATGCAGCCTTCGGGCGGCATGTGGTGTGGAGATCACAGCGAGATCGCGGTTCAGGCCGTGCCTGGCCACTCGGTCCCAGTGGTCGCCGTGCATGTGCGACAGCAGCACGGCGTCCAGATCGGGTAGGTCGCCGATCTCGACAGCCGGGTCCGTGCGGCGTTTGGACGTCAGCCCCCACCCGAGGTAGGCGCGCTGTCCGCGGTGCAGGAAGTTGGGATCGGTCAAGACGACGATCGGTCCGAAGCGCAGCACCATCGTTGCATTTCCGACGAACAGCAACGAGCAATCGATCCCGGCGGATGTCACAGGCGCAACCCGTCGTTCGAGGGACGCCGGGGTTGGGCGGTCGTTGGTCCTCACAAGCCTGCCCGAATCCGTCCGGTGCGTATCCGTGAAACGCCACCGGGGCTGCCGAGACTGAACAGGCATGCCCGAAGTCTCGTTCGACAACCTGCTGATCATCTCGGTCATCGCGGTCCTGGCGCCGCTCGCGGCCGGCGCAGTGCCACGACTGCGCATCCCGGCCGTCGTCCTCGAGATCGTCGCCGGAATCGTGGCCGGACCGACGGGATTCGGCTGGGTGCAGGTCGACCTACCGGTGCAGATCCTCGCGTTGTTCGGCCTGGCGTTCCTACTCTTCCTGGCCGGTCTCGAGATCGACCTCATGCAGTTACGGGGCCGGCTGCTGGCCGTTGCGGCGGGCGGCTACGTCATCACCCTTGCCCTCGGGCTTGCCGTCGGCGGCGCGTTGCACGCCGTCGGCTGGGTGCAACAACCGCTGCTCATCGCAGTCGCGCTGTCCGCGACCTCGCTCGGGCTCGTCGTGCCGGTGCTCAAGGACGCCGGGCAGACCACGACCTCCGTCGGGCAGACGGCGATCGCTGCAGCGACTGTCGCCGACTTCGCCGCGATCGTCGTCCTGTCGTTCTTCTTCTCCACGTCCGGCGGCAGTGCGGGCGCGAAGGTCGTGCTGCTGATCGCGTTCGCGACGCTGATCGCGATCACCGCGATTCTCGTCCTGCGGGCCGGGCACTCGATGCGCGTCGGCGACCTGCTGGCCCGGCTGCAGGACACAACCGCCGAGATCCGGATCCGGCTCGCCGTCGTCCTGCTCGTTGCGTTCGTCGCCCTCGCCACCCGCTTCGGGCTGGAAAGCATCCTCGGCGCCTTCCTCGCCGGCGCGGTGGTCAGTCTCGTCGACCGCGACTCGATGTCACATCCGCACTTCCGCACGAAGCTCGAAGCGATCGGCTACGGCTTCGTCGTGCCGGTGTTCTTCGTCAGCTCCGGCATCCGGCTGGACCTGAGCGGCCTCATGCACAGTCCCGGCGCTTTCGCCCGCGTGCCCGTCTTCCTCGCCGCACTGCTCGTCGTGCGCGGTCTCCCAGCGCTGCTCGGCGTCAAAGCGCTGGGCCGCCGCGCCACCATGGCCGTGGCCCTGCTGCAGGCGACCTCGCTGCCGTTCCTCGTCACCGCCACGCAGATCGGCCTGGTGCTCGGCAAGATCTCGTCGGTGACCGCCGCGGCGATCGTGTGCGCCGGCCTGCTCTCCGTGCTGGTCTTCCCGCCCGCCGCGCTCGCACTGCTCAAGGGCGCTCAGCCGGGGTCGTCCGATCGTCCGGATCGCCAGGTGCGGAAAGCGTCCATGAGTTGAGTGCGCGCCTCGGGTGAGATCGTCTCGAGGCTGACCCGGCCGAGCGCGCGTGCCGACTCGCGGATCTGGCCGAGGTAGCGAGCGCACCCCGGACACGCCGCGACGTGCTGCTCGAAACGGCGTCTCGCCTCGACGTCGAGCCGGTTCTCGAGATACTCGGTCACGAGCTCGACGAATTCGCGGCAGGTCATGCCGCCGAAGTCCACGCCGTCCCAACTGGTCATGATGCAGTCACGAAGTACCCGGCGAGCGCCTCACGTATGCGTGCCCGTCCGCGATGCAGCAGAACCCGTTGGTTCGCCGCAGTGAGCTCGAGCAGCGCGCAGACCTCGTCGGAGTCGTAGCCGTCGACGTCACGCAGCGAGACGACGATGCGCTGCTGCTCGGGCAGGCGCGCCAGCTCGCGGCGCACGAGCTCGAGCGCCTCGCCGGAGAGCAGGCTGCGCTCGGGTGACTCGCGCCACGGCATCGGGTACCGCACCCAGTGGCCCGGCCATTGCGCGTCGACGGACTGGAACCGGGCGGGGCTGACCGCAGGTCGGCCGTCGACGGCGTGCATGTCAACTGGGGTGCTGCGTTTCTCCCGCACGCCGCGGGTCTTGGCGATGTTGACCAGCACGCGGAACAGCCAGGTCCGAATGCTCGATCGACCCTCGAACCGGTCGATGCCTTTCAGCAGCGCCAGCCAGGTGTCCTGGACGACGTCTTCCGCGACCTCTCGCGACGCCACATGGATGCGGGCGACCGCGAGCATCGACGGGCTGTAACGGTCGACGAGGTCGGCGAACGCACGCTCGTCGCCGGCGCGTAGCCGGTCGACGAGCTCGTCGTCGGCAATGCTCACCTGCACCTCCGGCGCACACCGTAGCGGCGCCGGGGCGCGCGGGAGAAGCGATCGACACGCGCCGTCCGCAACGCGTAATACGACCGTCAGCGGTACTCGGGATTCTCGTAGTCGAAGCGGCATCCGGCATCCCATTCCGAGCGCTGGTTCCCGTACGCGGGGACGCCGCCGGCGTCCTTCAGCACGCGCGCCAGATGGATGAGGTTCCACGTCATGAACGTGGTGTTGCGGTTGGTGAAGTCGTTCTGCGGCCCGCCCGATCCGGGATCGAGATAGGACGGGCCGGGGCCGGCCTCGCCGATCCAGCCGGCGTCGGCCTGCGGCGGGATCGTGTACCCGATGTGCTGCAGCGTGTAGAGCACGTTCATCGCGCAGTGCTTCACGCCGTCCTCGTTGCCCGTGATGAGGCAACCCGCGACCCGTCCGTAGTAGAGGTACTGACCGCGGTCGTTGAGCAGGTGCGAACCGCCGTACAACCGCTCGTGCACCTGCTTCATGATCGAGCTGTTGTCACCGAGCCAGATCGGACCGGCGAGCACGAGGATGTCCGCGGCGAGCACCTTCTCGAAGATCTCCGGCCAGTCGTCGGTCGCCGCACCGTGCTCGCGCATGTCCGGCCACACGCCGGTCGCGATGTCGTGGTCGATCGCCCGGATGACGTCGACGCCGATGCCGTGGGTACGCATGACCTGCGCGCTCGCATCGACCAGACCCTGAGTGTTGCTCACCTCGGGCGAGCGTTTCAACGTGCAGTTGATGAAGAGCGCTTTCAGATCGCTGTAATCGGGCAGAGTGGCGGTCACTGATGTCCTTTCGGCAGAGGGTGGTCGGTCACAGCAGTTGCGCGTCCTGCTGGACGCACAGCAGGGCGGGCCCGTCGGCGGCGAAAAGGTCGGCGAGAGCCGCGTCGAGCTGCTCGCGGCGATCGACCCGGATGCCAGTCGCGCCGCACAGCCGCGCGTACTCGGCCCAGTCCGGGTTGTGCAGGGTCGTGTGCCAGACCGGCAGTCCCGCGGCGACCTGCTCCTTGCTGATCTTGCCCAACGAGTGGTTGTCGAACAGGAGGTGCTTGATCGGGATGCCGTACTTGACCGCGGTGAGCAGCTCGGCGCTGTACTGGCCGAAGCCGCCGTCGCCGGTCACCGCGAGGACGGGTCGCCCGGGCGCGGCTGCCCAGGCGCCGAGCGCTGCGGGATACCCGAAACCGATGGACCCGAGGTACCCCGACATGAGCACGGGCTGGCCGGCCGACTCCAGGTAGCGGCCGAGCGAGTAGGCGTGATTGCCGACGTCGACGGTCACGACCGCGTCAGCCGGGAGGTGCCGGGCCAGCGCGTCGAACACGGCGGCGGCCGAGACACCGGCGCCCCGGTCGTCGGCGACGCGACGGGCCTTCTCGGCACGCCAGATCGCCCAGCGCTCCGCCACGTCACCCCGCTGGTCCTCCGCCGCGGCCGCCCCGACGCGGGCATCGAGTTCGGCGACGGTGAGCGCCGCGTCGCCCAGCAGCTGTTCGGTGACCGCATCGAAGCGGCCGATCGCGGTGTGGGCGTCGTCGATCTGCACGATCGGCTTGTAGGCGGCGATCCCCGTGTGGTTCGAGAAGGACGCGCCGACGACCACGAGCAGGTCCGACTCGTTCATCAGCCAGCTCGCGACCGGAGTCCCGCTGCGTCCGAGCACGCCTGCGCCGAGCGGGTGCGCGTCCGGGACGAGTCCCTTGGCCTTGAAGGTCGTGAGCACGGGCGCGCCGAGCCGTTCGGCGAACGCCTGGATCTGGTCGCGGGCATTGCGAGCGCCGTGGCCGACAATGAACACCGGCCGCCGGGCCCCGCGCACCAGGGCCGCGGAACGTTCCAGCGAGCCGACGTCAGGCAGGATGCAGCGTGCCGTGAACCGGCCCGCCGGCGGGCTCGCCGGCTGATCGCTCGGCAGCACCTGTACCTCGTCGGGCAGCACGAGGTGAGCGACCCCTCGACCGTCGACCGCACGTTTCACCGCGAGGGCGGCGAGCTCGGCATGATCGCTGCCCGCGAGCACCACCTGGGTGCTCACGGCGACATCGGCGAACACGCTCGACAGGTCGAGATCCTGGAACGCGCCCCGACCGCGCACCGATGACGCCACCTGGCCCGACACCGCGACAACGGGCGAGCCGTCGAGCTTCGCGTCGTAGAGCCCGGTCAGCAGATTCGTCGAGCCCGGACCGGCGATCGCGAAGCACATCGCGGGACGGCCGGTGAGCTTGCCGTACGCGCTCGCGGCGAACGCCGCGGCGCCCTCGTGCCGGATGCCGATGTAGGTGATCTGGCCACGCCCCTCGGCCCGGCGCAGGGCGTCGGCGAAACCGAGATTCGAGTGACCCACCATGCCGAACACGTGCGTGATGCCGAAGGCCACGAGCGTCTCGACCAGCGTGTCGGCCACGGTGCGCACTGCGACGGCCGGCTCCGGCAGTTCGATGTACACGCCGTCCGCGCGTTCCTCGACGGGATAGCTCGGCACCGCGTCGCTGAAGGCACCGGGCGGCCGGCCGGTGATCGGGTCGTAGTCGTACCCGTGCCACGGGCAGCGCAACAGCCCCTTCTCGATCGATCCCTCGCCGAGCGGGCCGCCCTGATGCGGGCAGTGGTTGACCAGCGCGCCGAGACGCTCGCCGCAGCGCGATAGCGCGACTGATCGACCGTCGACCTCGACGCTGCGCACCCGGCCGTCGCCGGGCACGTCCTCGTCCTCGACCCGGTGCCATCGGGTGCCGAGCTCGGTCATCGCCGCCTCCTGCCGCTGCCTGCGTCGCGGTGCAGTCGCGGCAACCAGCCGAAGCGTTACACCGGTGTTGAGGTCTTGGCGGGTGATGTCGACACTTGTACTTCGGACACCGGACGGAGCGGGCTGCTGATGCCACTGGACCTCGACGCGCTCGTCGCGATCGACGCGCATGTGCACGTCGAGTCGGACGCGCACGGACACCTGTCGCTGGACGAGGAGCTGATGACCGCGTCGGCCAAGTACTTCAAGGCCGACCAGGACCGCACTCCGTCCGTGCCCCGCATCGCCCACTACTACCGCGAGCGTGCCATCGGGGCGGTCGTGTTCACCGTCGACGCCCACACGGCCACCGGGCACCCGGCGCTGTCGAGTGCGGACATCATCCTCGCGGCCGCGGAACACGCCGACGTGCTCGTCCCGTTCGCCTCGGTCGACCCGCACGACGGCGCCTCGGCGGTGGCGGCGCTGCGCGACCTCGCCGGTGCCGGTGCGCGCGGGCTCAAGCTCCACCCGTCCCTGCAGAACTTCACACCGAACGATCCGGTGCACTACCCGCTGTACGCAGCCGCGCAGGAGCTGGGCCTGCCCGTCGTTTTCCACACCGGGCAGACGGGCATCGGAGCCGGACTGCCCGGCGGACGCGGCATCAAGCTCCGGCGGTCCGACCCGATGCTCATCGACGACGTCGCCGCGGACTTCCCGCAGCTGACGATCGTGCTCGCGCACCCTTCGGTTCCGTGGCAGGACGCCGCCATCTCGATCGCGACTCACAAATCGAACGTGTTCATCGATCTGTCGGGTTGGTCGCCGAAGTACTTCCCGCCGCAGTTGATCCGCGCTGCGAACGGCCTGCTGAAGCACAAGGTGCTCTTCGGTTCCGACTACCCGGTGCTCACGCCGGATCGGTGGCTCGACGACTTCGCCGGTCTCGACCTCAAGGACGAGGTCCGGCCGCTGATCCTCAAGCAGAACGCGATCACCGCGCTCGGGCTGGCCGACCATGAGTAACTACGGGCTCGGGACGTGGCCGCGGCGCCGCGCGCGCATCGACGCTACGTCGGTCGCGCTGCGCCAGGACGACCGCGAGCTCACCTACCGCGAGCTGGCCGACCGCGTCGACGCGCTCGCCGGCTCTATCGCCTCGATGGGCGTCGCTCGCGGTGACCGGGTCGCGTACCTGGGCGCCAACGACATCGCCACCTTCGAGCTGTTCTTCGCCACGACACTCCTGGGCGCAATCTTCGTTCCGCTCAACTGGCGGCTGGCCCCGCCCGAGATCGCCTTCCTGGTCTCCGACTGCCGCCCAGCGTTGCTGGTGCACCAGGCGGAGTTCGCGATCGACGGCCTCGCGACCCGATGCATCGCCACCGGAGCGCCGTTCGAGGAACTGCTCACGGGTACCGCTCGTCCCGACGCCGACGCCGACGCCGACGCCGACGCCGACGCCGACGTCGAGCTCGGTGACGACGCGGTCATCCTCTACACGAGCGGCACCACCGGGCGTCCCAAGGGGGCGGTGCTGACCCACGCGAACCTGACCTTCAACACGATGAACCAGCTCGCGCATGCCGATGTGCTGTCGACGGACACTGCGATGTGCGTCAGCCCGCTGTTCCACGCGACGGGCCTGGGGCAGGTGAGCCTGCCGACGCTGTTCAAGGGCGGCACTGTGGACGTCGTGGCGAGATTCGAGCCCGCTGCCGTGCTCGCCACCATCGGTGCGCACCACATCGCGTCGTTCTCGGCGGTGCCGACGATGCTGCAACTACTCGCCGAACACGCGGACTTCGCCACAAGCGATCTGTCCAGCCTGCGCTTCGTGATCTACGGCGGGTCAGCCGTGCTGGCGAGCACTGCAGCGGCGTGGCACCAACGCCGGGTCCCGCTGCTCCAGGGATATGGCATGACCGAGGCGTCGCCGGGAGTGACGATGGCCGCAGCTCACGGTGTACCCGACCATCCGGTCTCGATCGGCGTCCCCCACTTCTTCACCGATGTTGCACTCGACGCCGGCACCGACGAGCTGACCGAGCGGGGTACGGGCGAACTGCTGGTCCGCGGCCCGAACGTCTTCCGTGGGTACTGGGAACGTCCCGAGGACACGGATGAAGCGCTGCGCGGAGGCTGGTACCGCTCCGGTGACATCGTCAGCATCGCCGACGACGGGTGGGCCGCCGTCGTCGACCGGGTCAAGGACCTCATCATCTCCGGCGGCGAGAACGTCTACCCGTCCGAGGTCGAGCTCGCGCTGCGCGAGCTGCCGGGCGTGGTCGACGTCGCGGTCGTCGCCGCCGGAGACGATCGGTGGGGCGAGGTGCCGGCCGCGTTCGTCGTGGTTGCCGACGATGCGGAGTGGACGACGCAGTCGCTGACCGACGCCCTGTCCGGGCGCATCGCCGCGTTCAAGATCCCGAAATTCGTCGCGTTCGTCGACAGCCTGCCCAAGACGGCCACCGGGAAGGTGCGCAGGGAGGTCCTTCGTGGCCGCGTCCCGTCTGCCGGCGAACCGTCCGAGGCTGCGGGCGGATGACGGTCACGCTCGCGCCGGTGGCCCCAGGGACGGCGCGCTGTACGCTCAGCTCATAGCGGGAACCGCCCGCGTCCTCTCCGGGCCGACGGCCCGGTAGCCCCCGAAGGATCCGGCGTGAACGATCTGCGCCACGGCAGCCCCGCGTCGCCGCCCGTATCGACCCGTTTCTCATTGACCGTCGACGCTGCGCAGGGCCGCCTCGCCGTCCACGGCGAACTCGACGAGTTCAACTCGCAACTCATGGTGATCGCCGCAGACCTGCTCGGAAGCACCACGACGCGCACACTCGTTGTCGATCTCACCGCCGTCTCGCAACTGTCCGAAGCCGCGGTCACTGCCCTCGCGCTGCTTGATGAGCGGCAACGGACCCGGCACAAGCGCCTCGAACTCATCGGCATCAGCGACAGCCGGCTTCCCGCGCTCGGCGAGACCTGCGTGCGCGGCGTGCGCGGAGCCGCGCCGAACGCACTGGTCGCTGCGCGTGCACCCCTGCCGCGCACGGTCGACTTCGCCCGCTGCCGATACGACTCCATCCGTCCAATCGGTTAGGACGCGCACGACCGGGCACGGTTTCTATGGACGACACCACCGCGTCGGCCGGCAACCAGCCGGGCGGAGTCGCGGAGTCCCGGTCTTCGGCCCTCGGTTGGTGCACACTCGCCGAATGAAGACGCAGCGCCTCGAGGCGTTCAGCGACGGCGTGCTGGCAGTGATCATCACGATCATGGTGCTCGAGCTAAAGGTGCCCAAGGGTGACACCCTGCACGACGCGATCGACACCACCGGCCAGAGCATGCTGACGTACCTACTCAGTTTCGTGTACATCGGCATCTACTGGAACAACCACCACCACATGTTCCAGCTCATCAAGCGCATCGACGGCACCACGTTGTGGGCGAACCTGCACCTGCTCTTCTGGCTCTCGCTCGTTCCGTTCACCACCGCATGGATGGACGAATCCGATTTCGCGCGGACGCCCGTCATGACCTACGGCGTCAACCTGCTGGCCGCGGGGGTCGCGTACTACCTGCTGCAGATAGTGGTCACCGTCGCCGAGGGACCGGAATCGGCGTTGCGGCGTGCGCTGGGCAGCGACCTGAAGGGCAAGATGTCGCCCGTCCTCTACATCCTGGGTATCGTCGGCGCAGCCCTGAACGTGTGGCTCGGGCTGGGCTTCTTCGCCGCCGTCGCGATCATGTGGCTCGTTCCTGACAAACGGGTGGAACGCTTCGTCGCCCAGGACAGTGTCGACGAGTAGCTGCTTGCCGTAGCCGTGTCGTCAGGCGGAGGGAAGCAGTCGCAGTCCGACATCCCGGTTGCGCTGCAGCCAGATCCGGAATTCATCGGCCGCCATCGGACGAGCGAAGAGATAGCCCTGCCCCATCGCACAACCCAGCGCGGCGAGCGCATCAGCTTGAACCGGGGTTTCGATGCCTTCGGCGATCAACTGCATCCCCAGGTCCCGTCCGAGCGTGATGATGTTGCGGAGCAGTACCGATGCGCGGCTCGAAGTGGCACCCGCGGCCTGCACGAACGAACGGTCGACCTTGAGTTCGCTGACGGGCAGGCGCTGGAGGTAGGCGAGACTGCTGTAGCCGGTTCCGAAGTCGTCAAGTGAGAGGCGCACGCCGAGTTCGACGATGCGTTGCAGCGCCGAGATCGCAGCATCGGCATCGTCCATCATCACGGATTCGGTGATCTCGAGAACCAACCGCTGTGGCGGGAGACCGGACGACTCCAACGCTTCCTGCACCATCGACGCGACGTCCAAATCGGTGAGCACGCGCGTGGACAGGTTCACGGCGACGTCGGTATCGCCGTTCGCGTCGTTCCACAGCGAACATTCTGTGACGGCCGCAGCGAGGACGTGTCGGGTCAGCGCCGCGATCAGACCGGTCGCCTCTGCGAGAGGAATGAATCTGTCCGGAGCGAGGATCCCGAGGGCTGGATGATTCCACCGCACCAAGGCTTCGGCACCGTGCGCTCGTCCGGAGTGCAGATCCACCTTGGGCTGGAGGTAGATCACGAACTGTTCGGGTGCGTGATCGAGGGCGAGGCGGAGGTCAGCGGCAAGGGCGATGCGTTCCGCGCGACCGAGATCCATCGCGGGTGAGTAGCTGGCGATGCGGTCGGCCCGCGCCTTCGCCGCGTACATTGCTGTGTCTGCGCAGCGCAGCAGCTCATGTGACGCGACACTCGACGTGGCCGCTACGCCTATGCTCACCGAGAGACAGACCGTCGCGCCGCGTAGCTCGAACGGTTCTGCAAGGTGGTCGGCAAATGTTTGCGCAAGTGCGTGCAGGTCGCCGCGCGACGCCTCGCCCTGCAGGAGTATCGCGAACTCGTCGCCACCGACGCGGGCGACGGTCTGCGGGGTTGGCGTGACGTGTCCGAGTCGATCGGCGACGATCCCGAGCAGCTCGTCAGCGACCTCGTGGCCGAACACGTCGTTGACGTCCTTGAAGTGATCGAGATCGACCACGAAGAGGGCCGACTGCCGATCGTCGAGAGCCGCGATGTCGGCGATCAGTTTGGACCGGTTGGACAATCCGGTCAGCGCGTCGTGCGTGGCGTCGTAGCTGAGCGTCTCGAGCAGCCGGGCGTTGTGGATGGACGCGGCAAGGTGTCCGGCGATCGTTTGCAACATCTGCAGGTCGTCGTCGGTGAATACGGCAACATCAGTGAGCCGACCGCTGACCGTGAGCGTTCCGAACCGCTGCGTTCCCGTCTGCACCGGCACGACGACGGCGTCGTCCAGACGGGTGGCTCCGGTGCCGGCCGTGTCCAGCCACGCATCGATGCCCTCGTCATTGCCGCGGACTGCCAGGGTGGCGATGCCGTTATGAACGGCGCGCAACCGCACCCAGTCCGATGACATGTCAGCAGCGGGATGCGTGCTCAACCGGTCGTCCTCGTCGACGCTGTACACCGTCCACGAATTGGCAGCGCTCTGATCACCCTGCGCGACCACCAGTTCGGCCGAGCTCGCCCGGCTCATGTGCCGGACGCGGGTGAGACTGTCGTCGGCCAATTCCGCCAACGATGTGGTACTCGCTCCGCTGGTGACGAACTCGTGAATCGTTGTCACCGTGTGGTGGCGTCGCACGGTCGCTGCGTACATGCGATAGCCGAGCACTGCGATCGCAACAAGGACGACTGCAAGGCTCTCGCCGGTGACACCGTGCATCAACAGAATTCGCAGCGTCACGGCGAACGACGTCGCGATGATGCTGAGCACGAGCGACCGCGCGGCAACCTCCGCGACGTCGCGTCTCGGTGTCGCGATGCCGTGGATGCGGATGACCAGGAACACCAGTGCCGTCATGAGTTGGTCGACGACAGCGACGCACCCGATGAGCGTGAGCACCGAGACCGGATCGAGACCCGTGATCACGAGTCGGCAGAAGGTGCCGGTGGCTGCAGCCTCGAACGCGAAGGCTGAGATGTTGTACGCAACCTTCTCGGCGCTGGTGCGTTGCACGAGCATCGCCGCGACACTGCCGCAGACCCGAACGATCACGAGACACGGGACAGGAAGCAGCAGGACGCCGAGTGCGAGCGGCACTCCGGCGAAGGTCATCGAATGTGACTGCCGGCGGAACTCGAAGCTGACCAGGTTCTGTTCTGCCAGGAAGAACGCGGTCGCCAGGATGCAGGCGCCGACCGGACTCGAAATCAATGCTTGCCAGCCGTCACCGACCAGCCAGGCCGACGAAATGACACCTGCCATCAGTGCCATAGCGGCACTGATCAGTCCGGTCTGCGCGGCACTGCTGCGACTGCGTGCGTGGCGCATGGACTACCAGCCCGAGCCCGTCCATCGTGCGGAGGTCCACCGCGCCGACGACCACGTGGCGCTCGTCCAGCGGGCCGAGGTCCATCGTGCGGATGACCAGTCGGCGCTCGTCCAGCGGGCTGATGTCCAGCGTGCCGAGGTCCAGCGTGCCGAGGTCAGTGCTGCGTCGGAACTCCACCCGTCGCCGGTCCAGGGGACGCCCATCCATTGGCCGGCGTTCCATGCGGTCAGCGTGGTCGAGGCCGTGCGCCAGGCTTGGCCATCCCAGGGGTTGCCCTGGGCGTCGACCTCACCGGTGATCGGGTTGCCGTCGGCGTCGAGCAGGACCGCGCCGCCTCGGGACGCGTCGATCGAGCCGAGACCGGTCGACGGCGTGAAGTGCTGCACGGCCGCGGCGCGGCCCTGCGCGGCGGTGTTGTCGGTACCGACCAGGTGCTGCGCGACGTCGTAGGCGTGCGGAAGATCGAGCATGCCTGCTCCCACCGCGGTGGAATCGGCGTTGGTGATGTCGTCGGCACCTTGCGTCAGCGCGAACTTCACCTGGTCGGGCGTCAGCGATGGGAACGCCTGCAGCAGGTCGGCGGCGGCGCCCGACACGACCGCGGCAGCCTGGCTCGTCCCGCTGCCGCGGAACAAACGCGCGGTGGTGTCACCCGAGACCAGCCCTTGCGGGTTGTTCTGATCGATGGTCGATCCCGGATCGCGCAGGGAGACGAGGGACGTGCCTGGGGCGACGAGGTCCACGTGCCGGCCGGGCGCGACCTCGGAGAACGAGGCGGCCCTGGTGTGATCGTGTGCCCAGCCGTCGATCCGATCGCCGCTGTCAGCAGCACCGACTGCGATGACGAACGGGTCGTAGGCGGGATCGGTCAATGTGTCACTCGCACCGCCGTTGCCACCGGACGTGACAACGACAATGCCGTGGTTCCAGGCGTTCTCGGTGGCGGCTGCGAGCGGGTCGACGGAGTAGTCCTGGGTCGACGCCGTCCCGTAGGACAGGTTGATGACCCGCACGCGCGTGCCGTTCGGCAGCGTCGGGTGTTCGACCACCCAGTCGATCGCTGCGATGACCTGTGTGACGTCGGTGCCTCCGTCGGCTGTCGCCAGTTTCATGGACAGCAGCGTGGCGTCAGGAGCGACACCCAGCTGCACGCCCGCCGGCGCCGACGGCAGGTCCGAGGACGGATTGGACGCTCCGCGTCCGGCGATAAGGCCGGCCATGAAGGTGCCGTGGCCGTAGGTGTCCTGGTCGGCGAGGACTCCGTTTCCCTCGACCGAGAGATCGGGGCCGTACACGATCTTGCCGGGCGCATCCAGTCCCGGAACCGGGTTGACGCCTGAGTCGAGCAGCGCCACCGCGGTGCCCTGGCCGGTCACCTGACGGTTCTGCTTGTCCTTCTTCCCCCACACCGCGCGCACACCGGTCGCCTTCTCGACGGTGAACAGGGAGCCGGGGTCCTTGGACGCCGCGTTGGTTCCGTACGCATCCTTCGACACCGCGTCCGCGGCCGCGTCGCCCCACTTGCCGCCGGCGAACGAGGACGGCGCCGCCGGATGCGCGCCGCCAGTGGGGGCGGAGGCGGCCGAGGGGACAGCGGGCGCCACGAGCGCGGCCAGCACCGCAACGGCGGTCAGTTGCCAGCGGGTCGTGCGGGGAACGGCGAGGCGGTTCATGCGACATCCTTGCGGGGGAGGAGGTCTTACTTAACAATGACTTTACGAGATGGCATGGCGCCGCTCAACCGCTGGCGGAACTTTTTCCTGACGTCGCTTGCCCAGCCGGATCGACGACCTGATCGCCGGCGCCGCCGGCCTACCTCAGCGCCAGCCGAGCTCCGGCGCCACATGCGTCAGCAACGACTCGATGACATGGGCGCAGTAATCGACACCGAGCTGATTCGGGATCGTGAGCAGCAACGTGTCGGCGGCGGCGATCGCCTCGTCCTCGGCGAGTTGCTCGATCAACCGGTCCGGTTCGCCGGCAAAGGTCTTGCCGAACCTCGCGACGCCCCGGTCGAGGTGGCCGACCTGGTCCTGCGAGCGGGTCTCGCTGCCGAAGTAGGCGCGATCGACGTCGGTGACGATCGGGAAGATGCTGCGGCTGACCGAAACGCGCGGCTCGCCGGTGTGGCCGGCATCGGCCCAGGTCTTGCGGAACCGCTCGATCTGCTCGGCCTGCAGTTGGTGGAACGGCACGCCGGTGTCTTCGCTGAGCAGCGTCGAACTCATCAGGTTCAACCCCTGCTCGGCCGTCCACTCGGCGGTCTTGCGGGTGCCGGCGCCCCACCAGATCCGGGAACGGAGCCCTTCCGAGTACGGCTCGAGGCGCAGCAACCCGGGTGGGTTGGGGAACATCGGCCGCGGATTCGGCTGGGCGAAACCCTCGCCGCTGATCGCGTCGAGGAACACCTGCGTGTGGTCGCGGGCCATGTCGGCGTCGTCCTTGCCATCGGCCGGGACGTGGCCGAAGTAGCGGTAGCCCTCGATGACCTGCTCGGGCGATCCGCGGCTGATGCCGAGCTGGAGGCGGCCGCCGGCGATCAGGTCCGCCGCTCCCGCATCCTCCGCCATGTACAGCGGGTTCTCGTAGCGCATGTCGATCACGCCGGTACCGATCTCGATGCGGCTCGTACGCGCCCCGATCGCCGCCAGGAGCGGAAAGGGTGAGCTGAGCTGTCGGGCGAAGTGGTGCACGCGAAAGTAGGCACCATCGGCACCGAGGTCCTCGGCAACGACGGCCAGGTCGATGGACTGGTGCAGCACGTCCGCGGCCGACCGGGCCTGCGAGTACGCCGAATCCGACCAGTGACCGAAGGAAAGAAACCCGATGCGCTTCACGCAACGGTGAACACCGGGGCGGCCGCAGGTCTTCCGCCAACGCCGATGCGCACCGACGCGGCGTGGGTAGACACGGGGGCACGGGGACACGGTGACACGGGGACACGGGGACACGGGGACGCGGTTGTCGCCCGTCTGAATGGAGGACGTCATGACTGTCGGCACTCGACAGGACGGAAAGGTTCCGTGGAGAGATAGGCCGTGCCTGACGGCAAGGGCTGGCTCGACCAGGAGATCGCCCACCGGCGGATCGCGCAGGGCGAGAACCGCCTGCCACCGGCCGTCGCGGTCGTCGTCGCGGGCGCGGTGTACGCGACACTCCCGGATTCGCTGCTCTTTGCGCCGCGGCTCGTGATTCCTGCGGTCGAGTTCCTGCTGCTCATCGCGCTCTTGATCACGAACCCCCGTCGGATGATCCGGCAGACCAGATGGTCGCGCATTGCGTCGGTACTGCTCGTCGCCATCATGATCACGGCGAACCTCGTGGCGCTGGGCATGCTCGTCCACGCCCTGAACAGTGGCGCGGCGGGCAGCGGCCTCCTACTGGCCGCGCTGCAGGTGTGGATCACCGACGTGATCGGCTTCGGGCTCTTGTTCTGGGAGCTCGACCGCGGTGGTCCGGTCACCCGGCGGGAGGCGCGTCGTGACAAGCTTCCGGCGGCCGACTGGCGGTTCTCGCAGGACGAGAACGACGACGCGGTCGTGGAGGTGGCCGTGACCGCCAGCGTCAAGTCGGGCTGGATCCCGATCTTCCTGGATTACCTGTATCTGTCGCTCACCAACTCGAGCGCGTTCAGCCCGACCGACACCATGCCTCTGACGAACCGCGCCAAAATCCTGATGGGCGTCGAGGCCACCGCCGCCCTGCTCACGTCGCTGCTGGTGATCGCCCGTGCGGTCGGCACCCTCAACGGCTAGGTGCTCGTCGTGGCCTCGGGTCCCGCAGCACAGCGGAGGTCGGGCTAAGGAATCGGATCGCGCGGCCGATGGAAGTGACGTCGAACCACGGCACGCTGCCACGTCGCTGCATTGGCGGAATTGATGGACCTGCACGAGATCATCTCGCGCGGCGCTGTCCGGACCTACTTCCAACCGATCGTCGATCTCGACGCCGGCACGGTCGTGGCCTACGAGGCACTGAGCCGTGGCCCGGCCGGACCGCTCGAGTTTCCCGACCGGTTGTTCGCAGCCGCCCGCGAGCACGGCGTGTTGGCCGAACTCGACGCGCTCTGCCGCAAGACCGCGCTCACAACCGCTGTCCGGGCGGGCCTCGGTGCCCCGCTCGCGCTGTTCGTCAACGTCGAGCCGGAGGTGCTGGACGAGGCACCGCTCGACGAGTTGATCGGCATCGCCCGCACCGCGCCGCGCGAGCTCTCGGTCGTCCTCGAGATCACCGAACGCGCGATCGGGTCGCGTCCTGCCGAACTGCTCGCATGCGTGCACAAGCTACGTGCGGCGGGCTGGCGCATCGCGCTGGACGACGTCGGCGCCGACGACATGTCGCTGGCGTTCATGCCGTTACTGCGTCCGGACGTCGTCAAGCTCGATCTGCGTCTGGTCCAGGACCGGCCTGGGCCGGCGGTCGCGAAGATCATGAACGCCGTCAACGCCTTCGCCGAACGCACCGGCGCCACCGTGCTGGCCGAGGGGATCGAGGACGAGCAGCATCTCGAGATCGCGCGCGCGATGGGTGCCACCCTGGGCCAGGGTTACCTGTTCGGGCGACCCGCGCCGCGGCTGGACGACGAACTGCCGACGAGTGGCCTGTCTCTGCCCCGGCGCGAGCAGCCCAGACCGCAGGGATCGCCCTTTGCGTGCCTGCCGCCTCGGACCCGGCTGCGCCGTTCGACCAAACCGCTGCTGGTCGAGTTGAGCAAGCACTTGGAGCGCGAGGCGCTCGTGCACGGCTCGACCTGTGTCGTTCTGTCGACGTTCCAGTACGCGAAGCACTTCACCTCTCCTACTGCGCTGCGGTACCGCGAACTTGCTGACTCTCTCGGGTTCGTGGCCGCGATCGGACGAGGGCTGCCGCTCGAACCTGTGCCCGGCGTGCGGGGCGCCGACCTCGCCGTGGGCGACCCGGTATGCGACGAGTGGGACATCGTCGTGCTGGCGCCGCACTTCGCGGCGGCGCTGCTGGCGCGCGACCTGGGTGACCACGGACGCGATGATCAGCGTCGGTTCGAGTTCGCCCTCACCTATGACCGGGAAGTCGTGGGGGGCGCAGCCGAGGCGCTGCTGTCGCGCGTCGCCCCGAACCGCAGTACCACCGCGCCGATCCTCGCCGACAGGCTCAGGAACGCGCCGCCGGAGCGTTCCGTCCCGGCCATCCGTGCGGCATCCTGACCGACGACTCAGTGCCGGGTGGCGCCGCAGTGTTCACGTGGTTCTTCGACGACGCCGCGAACGGGGCGACTTTCGAGGCAGGTCGATCTGCCGCTCTATGCGACCCAGGAGGTCCTCGAGCGCGGCCTCGAACTCGTCGGCGTACCGATCTTCGGTGAGACCTGCCTGCAGCCGGTAGACGAACGGGAATCGGTCCGAAGGAAGGTCGTCGCCCGGCGAGACGGCCACTGCCTGCGCCTCGCCTGCAGGGTCGGCCTGGTCGATGGCGACACGCTCGTCGGAGGAGCGTGCCGGGGTGAGGGCACCCGGCACCGGATCGGCCGGATCGACCGGATCGGAACCGTCGGTTTGCGGTCCTTGCTGGAACGATCCGTCACCGGGCTTGGGATCACGCAGCGTCATCGCGCTGGTCTCGAGGAGCAGGAACCCCAACAGCAGACTGTTGAAGGCCCGGTAGGTGAACACCACCTGTTCGTCCGTGAGTCCCTCGTCGTGCAATCCCTGCAACATTGCTTCGATCCACCGCATCGAACGCAGTGGCGGATTCACCCATGGTGCCTCGGTGGGCCGGGTCGCGACCAGCGGGAATGCATGCGGGTGCGCGAGCGCATACCGGCGCACGCCGTGGGCCAGGCGCGTCAGGTAGTCGCGCCATCCGGCGGTCGGGTGCATGTGCACCTCGTCGTCGGCGCCCAGTTCGTCGACCACGCGCTCGACGACGAGGTCGAACAGCTGCTCTCGGCTCGCGACATACCGGTACAGCGACATGGCCTGCACGCCCAGCCGGTCGCCCACCGACCGCATCGACGCCGCTGCAATGCCTTCCTCGTCTATCAGAGCGAGGGCCTCGTCGACGATGCGGTCCAGGGAAAGCCGACGCCGCGGACGACTGCGCCTGTCGCTACCGCTCACGTCGCAATCAAACCGCATCGCAACGGTGCATGCCCGGTGTTGCCGCCCGATTCGGTGCGCTTCGTCGGTTAGATCGCGACGGCTCTCGGGAACTTAGGGTGTAAGCGTGCAACGGTCGAACTCAGCGGCAGACTCGCTACCACTCGCTGCGGCGAGCCTCATGCAGGGAAACTTCGATGGTTGACACGACAGCTCAGGACGCGTCCAAGACCAAGTCGCCGGCGCGCTCCGACGAGCAGCAGAACTCGCCGGCGGTCACGAACGACCGTTTGCAAACCGCCGACGGCAAGATCAGCGTGGCACAGACCGTCGTGCAGAAGATCGCCGGCGTGGCGTGCCGCGAGATCTCCGGGGTGCATGCGATGGGCACAGGCACGACCCGTGCGTTCGGCGCGATTCGCGAACGGATTCCGGGAAGTTCCGGGCCGAATGTCGCCCAGGGTGTCGGTGTCGAGGTCGGCGAGAGCCAAGCTGCCGTCGATCTCGACATCGTCGTCGAGTACGGCGTGAATGTAGCCGACCTCGGCCGGAGCATCCAGCGAAACGTCAAGCAGTCGATCGAGCGGATGACCGGCCTCGATGTCGTGGAGGTCAACGTCAGCGTCGACGACGTGTACCTGCCCCAGGACGACGAGGAACAGGCTCCGTCGCGGGTTTCCTGACCGTGGTAGCCGCCGACGCGGAGGTCGTCGCTCGCATGGTGCTCGAGTGCCCTGCAGTGGCGGCGCTCGACGCCGAAGTACCAGGAAGCCCGACGACCTATCTGCCAGGCCGTCGTGTGGCCGGCATTTCGATCGGCGAGCGCAACGTGTCCGTGCAGGTGCGGATGCGCTGGGGCACAACCGCCGACGTGCTGAACCAACAGATCCGCGTGGCACTGGCACCGATTGCCGCAGGACGGCGCATCGACATCACGATCGCCGACATCGCACTGCCGGGGCACCTCGATGAATCAGCAGGAGTATCGCCGACTCCGGCGTGATCACGTCCTGCGGAATCACCCCGATCGTGGTGGCGACGCCGAGACGTTCATCGCCGGACTGCTCGCCCTCGAGCGGGAATGGTTGCGCGCGGCCGAGCGGCCTGTCGTGGTCGCAGTGCCCACCACGCCGTGGCACCGGCGATTGTGGCGCGGCGCGGTTGTCCTTCTCACCCGCCGATCCGAACCGCCGCGCGTGCAGTAGGAAACGCTCACCACGAAAGCCAAGTCTCAGGAAGTTGAGAGGTGAAGTAGATGTCGAACACCGCTTTAGGCACTGTCGTCGGACTCGTGCTCGGCCTGGTCATTGCATTCGGGACCTTTGGTCAGATGCTGATCGTCGCACTCTTCGGCGTGATCGGTTTCGTGATCGCGAAGATCGTTGCCGGAGAGCTTGACCTCACCCCATACGTGAGCGGACGGCGCGAGCCGCGATGACGCCGAACGACGAGACAGGCGGGGTCGTCACCATTCATGATCGCGTCGTCGAGAAGGTGGCCGCGCGCGCTGCCACGGAGGTGGCAGACGTCGGCGCGGCAGCGCCTCGCGTGCTCGGACGCCCGTTGAGCGCAGTGCCCACCTTGGGTATGCGTGTCAGCGACTTGTCGCGGGTGCCCAAGGCATCAGCACGGGTGGACGGGTCCTTCGCGGTCGTCGATCTCGAAGTGAGCCTGCGCTGGCCGTGCCCGATCCGCGAGGTCACCGAATCGCTACGCGCGCATGTGCGTGACCGGGTTCGCGAGATGACGGCGCTCGATCTGGCCGAGGTCAACATTCATGTGGCGGACCTTCTTCCCGCGCTGCCGCGGCAGTCACGCGTCCAGTAGACGGGGCGACAAGAATGCGTTTCGTAAACCGGCTGTTGGGCGCGATCGTTGCGCTCGTTCTTGTCGTCGTGGGTGTCCTCGTCGTCATCGAAGTTGTTGCTGCAAGCTTCAACGCCGGCACCGTCGTGGTGCGGTGGCGCGTCGCCCTGCGCTGGGCACGGCACATCACGTGGGATGCGAGCGTCGTGCAGAGCATCTGCGTAGTGCTCGCGATCTTCGGACTGATCCTCATCGTGCTGGAACTCAAACCGCGGCGGCGCAGGCGCTTTCCCGTCAATTCGCAGTTGACGGATGCCGCCTTCACCAGGCGCGGAGTCAGATCGGCGGTGCAGTCGGCGGTGGGGGAGGTCGACGGAGTCAGCGACACGGCAGTGACCGTAGGTCGCCGGCGGATCCGGATACGCGCCACGGCGAGTGCTGTTTCGCGTGATATCGCCGAGTCGCTGGACGCGTCGGTGCGCTCTGCTGCACAGGCGCGGGTGGAGTCCCTCGAACTCGATCCGCCACCCAAGATCGTCACTCATCTCGGAACACGGAGTCGCTGATGCACGCCGAGAGGACGAACAGGGCGATCCTGCTGATGCTTGGCATTGCACTACTCGCTGCCGGTGTGCTCGGGGCGTCGGCCGGATTCGGGATGTTCGGTACCCGCGTGAAGAACGAGAGTCTGGTCGACAACCCGGTGGGGCGCTATTTCGGGGCTCACGGCTCGTGGTTGTGGCCCGTCGTAGCGGCAATCGCAGCGGCGGTGGCGGCCTTGGCGCTGCGTTGGTTGTGGACGTTGCTGTTCTCGACCGACCGCGTGAGCGAGGTGCGGGTGCGCGGATCGCGTACAGCCGGTCGCACCACCCTTGCCGCTGCTGCGTTGACCTCGGCGGTCAGCCAGGAGGTCGAGAGCTATCGCGGCGTCGAGCGTGCGTCAGCTCGCCTGATCGGTGACCGTGCCGCCCCGACGCTGGTCATCGCCGCCGTGCTCGACTTCGGCGCCGATCCCAATGAACTGCGTCGGCGTATCGAGCGTGAGGCCGCTCAGCACGCCCGAACCGCCCTCGACGACGCTGACCTTGCGGTGCAGCTCGATCTGACGGCTACCGAGGGCAGCACCTCGCGGGTTCGATAGCAGAAAATTGCTGATCCGCTCTGGTTTGTCAGTGCCGAGTGCGTATTTCGGGGCGCGGACGGGTACGCCGTAACCAGGAAGGCTTACGACGTAAGGTTCGTGTGCCGTTCTTCCTTGCCCGAAACCGGCGGGCCCCTGATCAATTACCTCTCGTAGGCGTCCGTCGCGATGTCGGTTGCCTGTCGGGGGAGGTGAGAACCATGCAGATCCCCAAAGACGCGATTCTGCAATTTCTTCGCGAGCGGCAAGAGAACGACAAGGCTGATCATGCCGCGCAGCACCTGCCCGACACCGTCGACACCGATCAACACGGCGGTCTGCTCGCCCAGCACGGCATCAATGTCGAGGAGCTGGTCGAGAAGTTCGGCGGCAGCGCCCTCGGCAACCTGGTCTGACCGTGGTGCTGACGAGCTTCTCGAGGAGCAGATCGAGCTCTGGGACGGAACGACAGCACGCGGCAGACCTGATCACGACACATCATTCCGTGGCGCGGCCGCCGTCCTGACGGGCGCGGCCGTGGCCATCCGTACGACCAGCACAGAATGGAGCACTTTATGACCGAGTATCCGACCACACCCACGACTCCCGCCTATCCCGCGGGCGGCCTGCCCCCGGTGTCGACCGGTCCGGGCGCGCACGAACCGGGCGGTGCGGGCGCCAATGACGGCTCCGACCAGTCGATGAAGGACCGCGTCAACGATTCCGCGCAGGTGGGCAAACAAGCGGCAGGCGAAGTCGCACAGACTGCCGCAGACAAGGCCAAGGACGTCGCGCAGGAGGGCAAGCAGCAGGCGCGGGATCTGTTCGGACAGGCCAAGGGCCAGCTGCAGGAGCAGGCCGGTGCTCAGCATCGCAATGCGGTGACGAACCTGCGCTCGCTCGGCGACGAGCTGCACTCGATGGCGCGCAACAGCGATGGCTCGGGATACGCGAGCGACCTCGCGCAGCAGGCAGGCGATCGTGTCCACGCGACGGCATCGTGGCTGGATGGCCGCGAGCCCGGACAGCTCCTCGACGAGGTTCGCGATTTCGCGCGCCGCAAGCCGGGCACGTTCCTGCTCGGTGCGCTGGCAGCGGGCGTCCTTGCCGGCCGGCTCACGCGCGGTGTGGTCGCCGCGCACCAGGACGACGATTCGTCGGCAGGCTCCGACAGCTCGGCCGACAGCTCACTCAACGCCTCGTACGAGCCAGGCGCCGACTTCGGCAGCGCGTCCGGCGGCGTCGGCGAACCGGTGTTCGGCACCCCCGACGACGCGACGGTCGTCATGCCCCAGGATGCACCGGTGCCTCCCACGCCCGGTTACAGCATGCCGCCCGGTGACGCATCGCCGCGCCACGGCGACCCGGACCTCGGCGGGACGGGGTACGGCCAGTGAGCGCACCTGATCGGGACACCGAGGACATTCGCGAGGTCTCGGTCGGACAGCTGCTCTCGGACGTGAGCCGTGACTTCTCGACGCTGATGCGTCAGGAGGTCGCGCTGGCCAAGGCTGAATTGAAAGAGGAAGCAGCCAAGGCGGCAAAGGGCGGCGGCATGCTCGCCGGCGCCGGGTACGCGGGTCATCTGGTCGTACTCTTCGTCTCCTTCGCCGCCTGGTGGGGCCTGGCAGCCGCCATCGATCACATCGGCCTGGCCGCATTGATCGTCGCGATCATCTGGGCGGTCATCGCTGCGGTGCTGTTCGTGACCGGCCGAGCAAATCTCAAGCGGGTCGACCCCAAACCCCAACGCACCATCGAGACTGCCGGCGAAATCCCGTCGGCACTCAAGCCGAACTAGGAGACGACACATGACTTCACCCAACGATATCCAGAACGACATCGAACGCACCCGTGAGCAGCTGAGTACGAACGTCGACCGACTCAGCGAAAAGGTCTCACCCGGCAAGGTGGTCGGCCGCCAGGTCGACAGCGTGAAGAAGGGGGCATCCTCACTCCGCGACCGGGTCATGGGGTCCGGTGAGGACAACAGCGGGTTACGGGGAGCCGGCGATTCGCTCGGTTCGACCGTGTCCGGCCTGTCCGACGCCGCGGGCAACGCCCCGCAGGCCGTGCGCCGCCAGACGCAGGGCAACCCACTGGCAGCCGGAATCATTGCCTTCGGAGTCGGATGGTTGGTCTCGTCGCTCGCGCCCGCGTCGCAGGCCGAGCAACAGGTTGCCGCACGCGCTGAGGACAAGGCGAAGGATCTCGCCGAGCCGCTCAAGGCGACCGGTGCCGAGATGGCGCAGAACCTGAAACCGGCTGTCCAGGAATCGGTCGATCAGGTCAAAAGTACCGTCACCGACGCTGCCCAGCAGACGGCGGACCACGCGAGTGGCGCAGCAGAAGACGTCAAGCGCACGGCGCAGGGCTGAGTGCTCTCTCAAAGAGGCGTGTAGAGGCGAGCCGTAGGCGTCAGGGCCGTCATCCTGTCCCCGGTGCGGACAGGATGGCGTCCTTGATCGCCGCGCCGAGATCGGTTTCGAACGACGGATCGCCGTTGGCGTACAGCGCGATCACGTGCCGCAGGATCGGGAACGACGCGCCGCTGTTCGACTGGGTGTACACCGGTTCGACGTAGAGGATGCGTCCCGCGACAGGAATCGCCTCCAGGGCGCCCAGTACGACCCGCGAGTTGCCACTGCGCTGCAGTGTCAATGCCTCGGTGATCTTGGTGTTGGACTCGATGTCGTTCTGCACCTGTGAGGGCGCTTCGCCGCCCGAGCCGGACGGGAACTCGAGCACCGTGAACTTGCCGTAGTCCGGCCCGGGCTCGGAGTTGACGTAGACGAACGAGGCCAGTTGGCGCCCGTTCAGCGTCACCATCGGGCTCGACAGCGAGAAGTGCTGCCCGCCGAAACCGTCCGGAGCCATCGACATGTAACGCGAGGGCATCGGCGGTACCGATCCGCTCTTGCCCGAGCTCGAGTTGATCGCCTTCGCGGCAGCGACCGTCGGATCGCTCGGCACCGTCCAGAAGTCGTTCCCGCTGTAGAAGTTCGAGGGCTGCGCGACGTGGTACCTCGCGAGCAGGGAGCGCTGCACGTTGAAGAGGTCGGTCGGGTAACGCAGCTGACCCAGCAGCGCCGACGAGATGCTCGACTGGGGCCTGACCAGGCCGGGGTAGGCACCCTCCCAAGCCTTGAGCAGCGGGTCCGGGTGCTGACTCTGGTCCCACTCGTACAGCGTGACCTTGCCCGTGTACGCATCGACCACGGCCTTGACCGAGTTGCGGAAGTAATTGACCTGCATGTTCGGCTGGGCGACGGACGCGCCATGGGCGGTGAGCGTGGTCGAACTCGCCGCGTGCAGGTTGACCGATTGCGCGTCGGGGTAGTTGGTCGTCGTCGTGTAACCATCGACGATCCACTTGATCTGGCCGTTGACGACAGCCGGGTAGACGTCGCCGTCCAGCGTCAGCCACGGTGCGACCTTGGCGACCCGCGCCCTGGGGCTGCGGATCATCAACAGCTGTGAGGCGGCGTTCACGTCTGAGCTGAAGAAGATGTTCGGGTCGCTCAACTGCACCGCGAACAGAAACTTGCGCAGGGTCGATCCGATCGGGATGCCACCGTGTCCGCGGTACGTGGTGTGCACGGACGTGGACGAGCCGCCGCCGCCCGGGTGGTCGAACTCGAGGCGGTGCTTGCTGCCGGCCGGCTGTCCCACGATGGAGTAGGACGAGCCGAGCGACTGCCCGAAGTAGACCTGCGGCCGGGAGACCGGGATCTGCTGCTCCGGCGGCATCCCACCGTTGAGGAACACCGGGCTCTCCGTCCCGGAGTCGACCTCGGTCGTCGGTGCGGCGACGACGCCGTAGCCGTGCGTGTACACGAGATGGGTGTTGACCCAACTCGGCTTGGGAATGCCGTTGGACTGCAACTCGCGTGCCGCGATCGCGACATCCTGCGACCGTCCGTTGATGGAGTAACGAGCAATATCGAGGGTCGACTTGAAGCCGTAGTAGGCCTGCAGTTGCTGTTCGACGTTGAACGTCGGGGAGAGCTGGTTCGGGTCGATCACCGGCGTCTGCGCCGTCGTGTTGGCCAGCTGCACCAGCGCCTTACCGCGCACCGTCATCGTCGGGTTGTACTTCACAGTCGAGACGTCGTGGTCGAGACCGTAGGCGGCGAGCGTGGCTTTCTGGTTGTGCGAGATCTGACCGAGGTCCAGCGTCGCGGCGCTGGGCGACTCGCGGAAGTGGTAGAGCAACGCCGGCCAGGCCGTGCCGATCGCCACGGACGCGACCAGCATCACCACGAGCGCTCCCGCGATCACTCTCACGCGACTGGCGAGAAAGGCGTTTGCGACGAGCACGACGGCGGCGAGGATCGCAAGGGACATCAGCACGTACTTGCCCGGCAGCGCCGCGTGCACGTCCGTGTACGAAGCGCCGGTGACGGGACCGCGCGACGACGTGGTCAGGGCGTACCGCGACAGCCAGTAGTTGACGGCCTTGAGCAGCAGGTAGACCGCCAACAGCACCGACATCAGCCGGGTGAAGTCCTTGGTGACCTTGCGTGACCCGCGTCTGAGCCGCCAACCGCCGTACCAGTAGCCACTGATCACTGCGATCCACAGACTGTAGGTGACAGCCTGCGACAGGAGCGCCGCGACGAGAACGTGGAAGGGGTACACCTCGACGAAGAACGAGATGTCTTTGTGGAACAGGGGGTCGCTCGCGTGCCACGGGACGGCGTGACGCCACAACAAGTAGGTCTGCCAGCCACTCGCCGCACGTTGCCCGACCAGGATGGCCGGGATGACCACGGCCAACACCATGAGGTACCGACGCACGCGCGTCTCGTGCGCGCGGAACACCCAGCGGAACGCATCGGCGCGCTTCGCGAAGGCGAGCGGCGAACGCATCCGTCGCACCGCGAACAGCGTGAGGCCGCCCACCAGCCCGCCCACGACCGCGAAGATGCAGAACAACAACACCTTCGCTTCGATCATGGTCGTGTACACCGCGCCGTGATGCACCGAGTTGAACCACATGTCGGTCGTCGCGATCCCGACCGCTACGCGGAACAACAGCCACAGGACGACGAGCGCCACCACGACGACGGCGACCCGGACGCCCCATCGCAACAGGGTGCGCAGGCGCGTCGACCGCTTCGACGCCACGTCCGCGGCGGTCTGTGTGGCTGCCGCGTCGCGTGCCGCGAGCTTCGAGGCCTTCGCATCCGCGGGTTTCGAAGCCTTGTCGGCCGCCGGTCCCGTCGGTCGACCCGACACCGGACGGTTCGCGGCGGGCGCGTTGTCCGGCGTCGGCGTGCGGCGCTTCATCGGCATTCGGGCAACCCTCGACCAGTCGCCGCGACGTGCGCAAGGGCGACACTCGTGACGACGGCGATCGTGACCTCGACCGCCCAGAATTCAGGCACAACGAACTCCAACCACGCTCACGGGACCAGCACGGGGGTCCGTTCGAACCCCGGCGGCCGTCTCGCGAGGCAAATCCGTCGCCGATGCCATCGGCCGCCGCGTCAATGAAAATACGCGCAGCGCCCGCAAGACCGTCACCTGGCCCTCATCTGTTTCTCGGCGCGTCGCGCGGTGCACGTCCGACACCGCTCACGCGCGCGACAGTCTCGTGCGACGCTGTCGATTCCGGGCCGGTCCGAACATCGGATAAGTAAAGCCCCGTCGAAAGGACCCTCGAATGACCCGCTTCCTGGTGCTGATCTACGGCGACGAGCAGCGGTGGTCGGCTGCGTCGCAGGAATGGAATGAGGAGAACGGGCGTCGACATCGCGCATTCCTCGATGGCGCCGGACCGGCCGTGCTCAGCGGCGGCGAGCTGGTGCCGTCTGCGCAGGCGGTGTCGATCCGCGGCGACGAGCCCACGGGCCACAGCTCACCAGGCCCGTTCGTCGACGCCGACAAGGGAATCGGCGGGTTCTACCTCATCGAGGCCGCCGACCTCGACGCGGCCGTCGAGCTCGCCCGTGGGCTTCCTGAGGCTTCGGCTCCGCACAGCGGGGTCGAGGTGCGGGCGATGGCCTGAACCGACTACGTGGACGGACTGCCGGCCGGCAGCAGGTCGTCGAGCCCGAGGTCGGCCAGCGCGGCGAGATCATCGGCCTCGACCGGCGGCCGCGGCGACGAGGCGAGCTGCTGCTGGAACAGAGCCGCTGCCTCAACGGACGCTCCCGGGCCGCTGAGGCGGTACCGGGGCGGCAGCATCGGCCCGAACAGCAGTGGCTCGGCGAGGTCGGGATGCGCGCGCGGATCCGGTGCCACGCCGGCGGCTTCGGCGAACATCACGGCCAGCACGTTGTGGGGCTCGATCGCGGGCGGCGCGGTCGCGAGATCGGCACGCGCCGCGCTCTCATCGGGCGCGGCGATTGTTCCCGACCACACTCCGACGATCCATCGTGCCTGCAGTTCGAGCAACGGGAAGTACGGTCCCTGCAGCCCGAACTGTCCGATGACGCCGAGGGTCGGCAGATCCGGATGCATCGTCCTGCGGTGCAGGCGCAGGTCGGGTCCGAGAACGACCCACATCTCGGGTGACAGAAAGGGGATGTCGAGGCGGTATCCCGTTGCGCACACGATGGCGTCGGCGTCCGCGCGGCTGCCGTCGGTGAACGTCACGTGTCGACCCGACACGGATGCTATTGCGGGGCGGCACGTGATCGCTCCCGCGCGCACCTGCTCGAGGTAGTCCTGGCACAGCGAGTGACCGGCGACCAAGAAGTCCTCGGACGGCTCCGGGGCACCGAAATCGGCCGGATTGCCCGCCACCCGCAGCACGCGGCTGCGGATGATCCGCCCGTACTCGTCGGGCGGTGTGTTCTCGCGGCGCAGGGCGCCGATGTGCGTGTACCACTGCCAGTCGGACGAGACGCCGCCGACGTTCTTCTGCAAGACATAGCGAGGTTTGCGATAGGCGGAGACGACCGGCGTGAGTGTCGCGATGTCGGACGCGATCTCGTGTCCGCTCACACCGTTGCCGTAGACGATCACGCGGCGATCGCGGAAATGCTCGGCACCCGGGTAGTCGTAGGCGTGCATCAGCTCGCCGGTGAAGCCCGCGACGACCGCGGGAAGTTCCGGGGTATGGAACCGGCCGGACGCGATGACGACCGCATCGAAATGCTCGCCGTCGACGTCCCAGCCGGGTGCGACGCGCCTGACCTCGGTGTCGAAACGGATTCGCTCCGCGACCCCGAACGTCTCGGCGTACGAACGCAGATAGTCCTGAATCTGCTCCGCCATCGGGTGCAGGTCGTGCGTGGCAGGCGGCGGGAAGTCGGAGAACGCCGTCATCGCGCGACTGGTGTTCGTTCGCATGCCCGGCCAGATCCCGCTGTGGGATGCGGTGGTGTGCCACTGCCCGCCGAGATCGTCGCTCGCCTCGAACACGGTCACGTCGAACCCGGCTTCGAGAGCGTGCTTTGCTGCCGACAGGCCGCCGGGCCCGGCCCCGACGATCGCGACCCGCGCAGCGCTGTCGAGCCTGACCATCGACTTCGTCTCCTTCGCCGCGGATGAGCGCACAGTACGTGTTCGGCGGCTGCGCCGGGAACCTTTCCACTGCTGATCGCGTCGTGGGGGTGGCGCGATCCAACGCGCCGCGCGGCGGCAAGGGAGGGGACGGACCATGAGTGTTCGACGTCTGACGATCGTCGGTGCGGTGCTGTTCGGGTTGGCGGCGCCGGTCGCGTCGTTAGTGGCTTACGTCCGGATTGATCGAGAGGCAGTTGCCACCGGCTCGTAGTCCGGCGAATCCGGTCAACGCATGCCGATCCCGTCGTGCAGACGTATCCGCGCCTAAATCGACCACCTCATCTCGTGTACGACGCGTCGTGCGTCGCGTCCGGCACCCGGCCGGACGACCGTCGTCCAGGGAGAGTCGATGACCATGCCGAAGTTGCAGCGTTTGGGTGGACGGGGAGTGCTCGCCGGCGTGGCCGCGGTGCTCGCGGTTGGCGTGTCGGCCGGTGTCGCCGTGGCGACGTCGGGGGTACCGGAGATCGACAAGGCGAACGCCACCATGCGTCTCGCGGTCGAGCCGAAGTTCGCCTCGACCGCCTGCGCCGGCGAGGACGGCATCCGGTATGTGACCTTCCGCGGGGGCTGGCACGGCGCGGAACTCGATGCGACGCCGGGATCGACCGACTACTCGCTCGCGGGAACGCTGACGATGCCGAAGGTCACGTGGACCGTGAACACCAAGACCCGCCGCGGCGTGCTGGTCACGCCCGCGCTGCTGACCGACAAGGCGGGTGCCCGCGTCTACGCCGGCACGTTGCGCCTGATCACGCAGGGACTGCCGAGCCAGGACCAACCGGCCACGGCGCGCGGCTTCCTCCTCGCCGGCACCTACACGAAGAACGCCGCTGACGGCGGCTCGTTGCTCGCCAACGTCGAGTTGCGGATCAGCTCGGGATTCTCGGCGACGGGTCAGTTCGGCGACACCCCGGCGTCGCTGAACACGCCCGACTACTCGGTCACCACGGCGAACCAGGTCTGCTGACCCGGATCGAGCCGGAACGCAGACGATCCCCGTGCTCGCCCTGACCCGAACCGGGTAGGGCGAGCCGGGGATCGTTCGCGACCGACTCAGGTACGGCGGCTCAGGTGTGGCACCGCCGCGGTGCGGCCGAGCACGCGACCGCGGGAGTCGAGCGCCACGGCCTTGACGTAGGCGCGCCAGGTCGACAGCCGGAACCCGGTGTCCAGACCGCGCCACGAGGTACGTGCCGACCGACGCCAACGTCGACGGGCTGGAACCGCTCAGGATGCGCCAGCGCGCGACCTGGTTGGCCCCGTTCCACACCACGTTGGCTTGCTTGTGCTGCCGTTGACCGTGCTCACCGAGACCGTCGGCGGAGACGACGGCGTGCCGACCCACACCGACTTGTACGCGCGGTAGGTGTTGAAGCCGTTGCCCTCGAAGTCTGCATCGAAGATCTGCTGGCGCGCCGCGTTCACCTCGGTGATGTCGCCGCCCGCGCCCCAGCCGATGAAGACGTGGCTGGCCGACAGTTGCTGGTTGTTCCCCTGCGAGCCTGCCACCAGGCCCCCTGGGCTGTAGTTGATGTGGCCGAGGTTGGTCGCCGTGTGGTGGGCCATGTCCAGCTTGAGCGTCAGCACGTGTGCCGGCGCGTAGGCGGCGGAAGGGCCTGGTTCGAGTTGTTGTCGAAGATGCGGTACTCGTTGTTGCCCAGCGGCTCCGGATCGTGCTGCCACGAGAACGCCGCACCCGACCCGATCCTGAAGTTCGACTGGGCACCGGTGGTGTACTTGCCGCCGCTGGTCAGGCCCGTCTGCACCTGCCACATGACCGCGCCGGTGTGCCGGTTCACCTTGTAGAACGCCCACGTGTGCCGTCCCGACACGATCAGGTTGAAGTCCGTGTCGATCTTCACCGAGTTGATGTGGAAGTAGTCCCAGGGCGCGTTCGGGGGGGATCACCCGTCGTGGGATCAGTAGGGAGCGGCTGATGGCTACGAGCGGGGCTGACGTGGGTGAGGCTGTGCCACTCGATGCACGACGCTGGCACTATCCAGGTCGATCTCCTGTATGACGCAGTCGAAGATCTTCTGGTGCGATCGGTCGGACGTGTCGCCGGCTTTCCGATATGGATCGCGTTGATGGTTTTCTCGCCGTAGGCGACGATGATCGCCGTGCCGCCGGGCGTCAGCAGGAACTCGTGCTGATCGGCCTGCAGCGGCGCGCCGCCCTCGCTGCCGTGGGCGTGGATCGTGCGCAGCAGCTTGTAGTGCTGGTCGTAGATGTAGTCGCTGCCGGCGCCGACGCCGGGGTTGCCGAATCCGGTGCCGCCCTGCCAGAAGGTCAGCACGCGCTGGCCGCGGTAGGTCTGCACCTTGACGTCGGTGGCGCGCTGCGCCCCGGTCGACCCGGGCGCCGGCGTCGTCGGGGACTGGGCGAAGTACACCTGCCGGCCGCGGTTGTCGACGATGTCGGGGCCGATGGCCGAACCGTCGGGCGGCGGGCCGAGGTCGTACTTCACGCCCGCGAAGATGTCGCCGGCGGCGAGCTGCGCCTGCGGGTCACGCGATTTGACGATCAGCCTCGGCGTGTTCGTAACCGGCGGGGCACTTGTGACGGTGGTCTGCGCGGCGGCCGGGGCGTTGGTGGCATCGGCGGCCGGCCCGGCAGCAACGATGCCCACCCCCAGCCCACCGACGGCGGTCAGGACGAACATCGTTTTGCGGATCATGCACAAGCCCTTCGCTCGGGGTTAGCGAGCGATCCTAAACACATCCACGGCTTTTTGGTGTCCGACCACCGTTAAATCCGACGCAGCCGGCCGTCCGCGGGTCACTCGCCGAATGCGCTGCCGCCACTCCATCCGTGCCACCGGTCGATGCGCATGTGGACGCTGACTCGCGGGCGTTCACGGTTGCGGTACGGCTCGCCGGTGTAGTGCCGCGACAGCCGGTCGATGTCGCGCAGGCCCTCGTCGTCGACGATCGACACGACCGCGCCCTGCACGCTGATGTGGGTGTACCAATCGCTCTCGGCGAGAGCGGTCAGCGAGACACGTGGGTCGCGGCGAAGGTGCTCGAGCCGCGCACGTTTCGCGTCCAAGCCGAGCAGGATCGTGCCGTCCGGCTCGAGCAGGTACCACGTCGCGACCGTGACGGGTCTGCCATCGGCGGCGATGGTCGCCATCACGGCCGGATTGGGCCGGGCGAGCAGCTCGAGCGCGGGCTGGGGGAGCGGTGTTGCGGGCACGAAACCTCCGTCGACGGCGTGGGTCCCAGTATCGCCTGTGCCGAATCCAATGCGTGCGCTGAGCGGCATCACCGATCCACAGGCGCGATCACGATCGTCCGTGGCGTGGAACCGAATTCGGCTGCCCTCGTCGTCGTGGTGTTCGTTGCGGCGATAGCGGCGCTGTATGCGCTCAGCCGTTTCACGAACCTGTTCGTGCGTCTGGGTGCCGGCGTCCTCGCACTCGCACTCGCCGCGACCGGGGGCATGGCCGTGGTCAACGACTACTACGGCTACTACCAGTCGTGGAGCCAGCTCAGCGCCGACCTGACGGGCAGCTACGCCCAGTTCACGTCCGCCGCGCTCGGCGATCGCAGCGTGCAGAACGTGGCCGGCAAAGTTCTGACCGTGTCGCTCCCCGGCCCGCGGAGCGGCATCAAGCGCACGGGCTACGTCTATCTGCCGCCCCAGTACTTCCAACCGGTATACGCGCACACACGATTCCCCGTGGTCGAGCTGCTGCACGGCACGCCGAGTCTCGCGTCGTCGTGGCTCGTCCACATGCACGTGGACGCGCTGGCGAACCAGCTCATCTCGCACCGGCTGATGGGCCCGATGGTGCTGGTCATGCCGCAGACGTACAGCGGCAGCACCTACGAGGAATGCCTGAACTCCTCCCGGGGCCAGGACGACACCTATCTCACCACCGACGTGCGCCACGACATCGAAGCGCGCTTCCGCGTCGCCCGGGCGTCGGCGCAGTGGGCCGTCGCCGGCATCTCGTCCGGTGGTTACTGCGCGGCGAACCTCGCGCTGCGGCATCCGGCGATGTGGGGAGCCGCCGGCATCATCAGCGGCTACTTCCGGCCCGAGGACGGACCGGCCGCACAGGTACTCAACAACGATCCGGTCGCGGAGGACGCGAACGATCCGCTGCTGCTCGCGCGGCAGCTCACCACCCACTCGAAGCCGGTGCCGTCGTTCTGGATGTCCGCCGGCCTCAACAACCGCGCCGACATCGCGGGTGCACAGGCCTTTGCGGCGGCGCTGCACGGCATCGAGCGCGTCACGCTGTTCCGCGATCCGGGCAGCCACGACTTCTATTCGTTCGGTCCCGCTTTCGCGCGCGTACTGCCCTGGGCCTGGACGCAGCTTGCGCCGCCACCGCTGCGCGTGCAGTTCCCGATCGCCGGGGGAGTGACCAACCGCGGTGTCACCGTGCGCGCGACCGGGAACAGGCTCAAGGTCTTGCGATCCGCCGCGACGCATCGCAGCGAACGTCGGCTCGCCAAGCATTGAGGTCCGCTCGCACATTCACGGCGGTGATCGCGGCGTCAGCGGTGCTAATGCTGTCAGCCTGTTCGGCGCTCGGCGGCGGGCAGTCAGAACCCGCCCCGCCGGATCCGGCCGAGCGGGGGACCGTCCGGATGGTGTCGATTCCCGGCGTGCATTCCGGGTTCCATGCACGCCGCACCGTGGTCTACGTGCCTGCGGCGGCGCGGCGCGAGGGCGTGCGGCTACCGGTCGTCATGCTGCTCGGCGGCAATCCCAGCACGCCCCTCGAGTGGACGCGCGAATGGCGCATCGGCGCCTTCCTCGACGACTTCGCAGCGGCGCACGGCGGCCGGGCGCCGATCGTCGTGATGCCCGACGAAAACGGCACGTATCGGGGCGACACGGAGTGTGTCGACTCTCAGCGCGGCAACGCCGAGCGGTACCTGACCACGGACGTTCCTGAGTACGTCCGGGCGCACTACCGGGTGCGGACGTCGGGGTGGGGCATTGCCGGCGTCTCGGAGGGCGGCATGTGTGCCACGGTGCTCGCGCTGCGGCATCCGTCGCTGTTCGGTGCGTTCGTCAACATGTCAGGGCTGGCGCGTCCGACCATCGGCGAGGACGATCGGGCGGCGGCCACCACCGGGGCCTTGTTCGGCGGTTCGGCGTCGCAGTTCGACGAGCACGACGCCGTGTGGCTGATCGGCGCACACCGCTACGGCGGGCGCATGGCGGGCTGGCTCGGTGCCGGCCGCGCCGACACGTCCGTGGTGCAGGCACAGGCAGCCATCGCTGCGGCGGCGCACCGCGACGGCGTACCGATCACGCGCGACGTGCTGCCCGGGTCACACGGCCTCGGCTTGTGGCTGCGCATGTTGCCCGCCGTGTTCGACTGGCTGTGGCAGCGCGTGGCGTGATCAGGTGTGCGGGTTCAGCCTGAGCCCGAAACCGCGGAAGATGTCGACGGCCTCCGGCCAATCGACGCGACGCTGGTCGCGCGTGCCGTCCTCACCGCCCGCCGACACCATGCCGCGTGCCTGCCGCGCGCCGCCGGGTTGGACCGCGAACACCGTGCCGCCGCTGTCGCCGTTGTGCGATCCCCACCCGGTGCGCACGTCGATGCCTTCGACGCCGCGCACCCAGTAGCTGCCCATCCGGAAGGTGATGTCGTCGTTGGTCACCTTGATGCCGCACGGCGTCGGATGCCCGAGGTAGAAGGACGCCTGTCCGGCCTGGCAGACGTAGTCGCCGTCGTAGGAGTAAGCAGTGCTCGTCAGCGGGCGCCACGTCGACGTGCCGCTCACGTCGCCGTTGTTGTCGGTGCCGTCGATGATCTCGGCGTCCCATTTCAGGATCTTCGCCTTCACCTTCCCGACGTAGGTGCCGACCTTGCCCGTTCCGTATGCGCCGGGAGTGCCGGCGCCGGTGTACACGCGCTTGCCGACGCCGAAGCAGTGCGCGGCGGTGATGAGCACCGGGTGGTTGTCCGAGCGCCGCACCGCTGGAAGCCCGGCCGTGCAGTACCGCTTGCCGTCGGAGGTGAGCACGTCACCGCCGATGAACGGAGCGCTGTCACGCCATTTGACGGCGCGCCACGACTTCGCGACATCAGAACGGGCGACGGCGCGGTACGTGATGGGAATCCCCGGTGCGAAGCGACGTGCCACGCGAGGGGCCGGATGCCTGGACAGCGAGACGACAAGGCCGTCGCGGTCGGGCGACACGGCGACCGACACCAGCCCGGCCGGGTGCGGGCCGCCCACGTAACGGCGCACCGCGGCATCGAGACTGCGGCGGCTGCGCGGTACCAGCGCCGTTGCGACCCGCGTCCACTCCAGTTCCGGCGTCGCGATCCGCGCGGCCGCCCGAATTGCGCGGGCAGCGGCCTCGGACGTGGCGAGCACAACGGTGCGATCGCCCCCGGCGTCGAGGCGGACGCCGCCGTAGGTCGTGGCGAATCGTGAGCGTCCGGTCGCGTCGAGAGCGCTTGCCAGCGACCGCAGGGGCTCCAGCCGCCGCGCCTGCGCCGCCGGTGCGAGGTCGGCGAAACCGGGCGCGTGCGCCCGGGCGGGAATTCCGCGAGCATCCGTCGGTGCCGTCGCCGCACCGACGGCAATGAGCACGCAAGCGAGAATCACCGGCGGCCGGGGTACGCGCATTCACGATCCGTTTCAGGCGGGGGGTCGAGCGATGGTAAGCGCGCGGCCACGGCCTGTGCACGTGTCGATAGCCCGCTGTGCGCGGGGTGGCCTACCGCCCGATGTCGTACCGCACGTGCGTGGCGTACGGAGAGGCGATGACCTCGACGGGCGTCAGGCCCGGATCGGCGACACCGTCGAACAACCGCTCGCCGTCGCCCAGCAGCACCGGGATGACGTCGAGCAGCAGTTCGTCGAGGGCACCGGCGGTGATCGCCTGCCGCACTGCACTCGCGCCGCCGGCGATGTCGACGTCGGCGTCACCTGCCGCGGCGTGCGCCTGCTCGAGGGCCGCACCGATGCCCTCGGTCACGAAGTGGAACGTGGTGCCGCCGAGCATCTCGATCGGCTCGCGCGCAAAGTGCGTCAGCACGAAGACCGGCGCGTGATACGGCGGCTCGTCGCCCCACCAGCCGCGCCAGTCCGGGTCCCACTCACCGCGGATCGGGCCGAACATGTTCCGGCCCATCACGTAGGCGCCGATCTCGGGCCGCACGAGGTGGTCGCGCATGCCCGCGTCCACCTCGTGGCCCGCCAGATCGGCATCGAAGTGCCACTGGTGCAGACGCAGTCCGCCGATCCCGATCGGGTCGTCGCGGGTCTGGTTCGGCCCGGCGACGAAGCCGTCGAGCGAGATGGACAGGTGGGCTGTGGTGCGTCCGGTCATGGGCCGACCGTAGTGGCGCGGGCGACGAAGGCCACGGCCTGTGCGGCGGTCGCTGCGACCGGAACGGGGACGGTTGCGCCGGACCCGTCACGGATCTGCCAGCCATCGATCCAGACGACCGGCGTGCCGGTGCGTAGCGCGAGGGCGACCTCGCTCAACGTCCCGGTGCTCGCGCCAACGGCGACGACGGCGTCGACAGCCTGGACCAGCAACGCGTTGCGTGCCTGGCCGAGCCCGGTGGGTAAGGCGATCGACAGGTACTCGTTGCCCTCGTCCGCACGCTCGCCCGGCAGCACGCCGAGCACGGTGCCGCCGGCCTCGCGAGCACCGCGTGCGGCTGCCGCCATCACGCCGTCGAGACCGCCGGTGGCGACGACGTGACCGGCGGCGGCCAGCCGCGTCCCGACCTCGTGCGCGACGGCTGCGATCGACGCGGGGATCGCGCCGCCCGGCCCGCAGACAGCGATCGTCGCCGGCCCGGTGCGGCTCGCAGCGCGCACGAGCGCGAGCGCGCGCGTCACGCCGGTCTCGGTGTCGGTCATGTCGACGATCTGCCGAACGCCGTCGCGAGCGTTGTCCCAGTCGACGTAGTCGCCCGCCAAGACGTCGTCCCACGTGGGCACCCGCTGGCCGGCCAGGTCGGGGCGGCGCTGTTCGACGCGGCGGCGGTGCTCGGCGGCATCGGCGATCACGGTCTCGAACATCACCAGGCGCGCTCGGTCGGTCAGTTCACGCCAGCCGGCGCGTGCCTCGGGCACGGGGTTGACCGCGTCGACCACCACGGCGTTGCCGAGCGTGAGATTGGCGGCGGCGAGCTCGTGAGTGACGCCGTAACCGACGGGCCCGACCGGCGGCCGGGCCAGCCCGAACCGCGTCACCACCGTCTCGATCGCGTCCACTCGCAGATACACGGCGCCCAGCGCGGCGGAGACCCGCCGGGCGAGCGTCGTCTTGCCGGTGCCGGGAAGACCGGCCAGCACGACGAGTACGGGACGACCCATGGTCCGACGCTAGCCAACCGCTGCACCAGCTCGAAGCATTCCAGCGGGTGGTCCTGCGTTCGGGCGGACCTGCTGTCACCGCTCGTGACGCTCCCACGGGCCGCCCGCGTCGGATAGCGTGTCGTCGCTGATCACGTGCGCGGCGCACGCGGTGGGGGGATTGTGCGATGACGGTGCTGTTCGTCCTGGTTCTGCTGCCCCTGTTCGTGTTCACGGTGGGGCGGCTGTGCAGCCGCCTGCTCGGCATCCGGCTCGGCGCGGTGCACAGCATCGCGGTCGGTGTGATCGGCTGGATCGCCGGCGTCGCGGCCGCCGCGGCCGCGATCGGCAAGAACACCTCGCAGGGCCGATCGATCGACCTGTCCGGGTTCGACAACTGGGCCGCCGCGTTCGGGACCGCGATCTTCTTCGGCGTCCTGGCGGCCATGCCGGTCGCGATCCTGCTCGACATGGTCACCCGCACCCAGCGCCAGCGCGCGCCCGGCCACCACTCCTTCTGGCTCAGCCCCGTGCGCCGCGTGAAGGGCGCTCTCGCACCGTACGGACGGATGCGTGAGGTCGCCGGCCTCGCGCGCCAGCACGGCCTGCTGCATCTGCGCTTCGCCAGCCGGTCCGCTCTCGAGTCACCCGATCTCGCACGCCGGCTGCGCCGTGTGTTCGAGGATGCCGGCGGCATGCTCGTCAAGTTCGGCCAGGTGGCCTCGACGCGCGGCGACATCCTGCCGCCCGTCCTGATCACCGAGCTGTCGAACCTGCGCGCCGACGTCAAGCCGTTCCCTGCCGAGCAGGTGCGCGAGGTGCTCGAGGCCGAACTCGGCGTCTCGCACGACGAGGTGTTCTCCGTCCTTCGACTGGACCCCGCTGGCCGCAGCCTCGATCGGGCAGACCCACCGGGCCGTGCTCAAGGACGGCACCAAGGTCGTGGTCAAGGTGCAGCGACCCGAGGTGCGCGAGATCGTAATCCGTGATGCCGCGGTGCTGCGGCTCGCCGCCACGCAACTCGAACGGCGCGTGGAGGCCGCGCGCATCATCGGCCTCGCCCAGCTGTGCGAGGAACTGATCATCGGTATCGAGGACGAACTCGACTACCAGCACGAGGCGAGCCTGGGCATGCGGCTGCGCGAACACCGTGCCGGCGACGTCGGCATCGCCGTCCCGAAGGTGTACCAGCAGATCTCGACCGGACGGGTGCTGGTGATGGACGAGGTCGTCGACGCCCGGTCGATCGCCGACGAGGAAGCGGTCGAGAACTGCGCCGCGACGCGCCACGAACTCGCCGAGCACGTGCTCGCCTCGTTCATCGGACAGGTGCTCGAGGACGGGTTGTTCCACGCAGACCCGCATCCGGGGAACCTGCTGGTCGACTCGTCCGGGACGATCTGGCTGCTCGACTTCGGATCGGTCGGCCGGCTCAGCTCGCTCGCGCTCGGTGGCCTGCGGGGGATCGCGCTCGGCTTCGCCACCAACGATGCGAGCATCCTGGCCCGCGCGGCGCGCGATCTCGCCGGCAGTGACTCGGCCGTCGACCTGCGCGCGCTGGAAGCCGATCTCGCCGTCCCGCTCGCCGACATAGACAGCGCCGGCGGCTTCGACCCGGCCATGATCGGCCACGTGCTGTCGATCATGCAGCGGCACGACCTGCGTCCGCCGGCGTCGATCACGCTGCTCGGACGTTCGCTGGTCACGCTCGAGGGAACCCTGCGCGTGCTCGAACCTGGATTCAGCATGGTCGAGGCGAGCAAGGACGTCGTGAAGGAGCACCGGGACGCGTTCGGGACGCCCCGCGAGATCCTGCAGCGCGAGGTGCTGCGGTTGTTGCCCGCCCTGCGCGTGCTCCCGGAGCACGCCGAAGCGATCGCCGGGCAGTTGCGCGCCGGCAGCCTCACCGTCCGGCAGGAGCGTTACGCAGGCGGTGACCGACCGATCGTCGACGAGTGGGTCGACCGCGCGGTACTGGCAGCGATCGGCAGTGCCGGCGCGATCTCGTCGGCCCTCGTGCTCGTCGCGGCGGCGGCCACCTCGGACCACAAGGTGCAGACCGCACTGTGGATCCTCGGGTTCGGCGGGCTGGCGTTCGCGGCGATCCTGACGTTCCGCGGGGTCGCCCGCGCGCTGCGCCGCCACGCCGAGCGGCTGTTCTGAGACGTCCCCGGACGGGTTGAGTGACGTCCCCCGGGGTTGCGTGACGTCCGCGCACCTCGAGTGACGTCCGAATCGCCGTCACTCAAGGTGCGGGGACGTCACGCACGGGGCGGGGACGTCACGCAACGGGCCGGGGCGGACGGGGGCGGTCACAACTGCAGGTCGAGCTGCGCGAGCACCTGCTCGTCGGCGACCAGGTCGATCGCCTTCACCACACCGTCGACGATCGTGAAGTCGAAGACGACCTTCGGCGCACCCCCGGCCAGCCACGCCAGCCCCGGCCGCCCGTCAACGAGAGCCGGACGGGCGGCACGAGCCCGTCCGGCGAACATCGCCGCGACGTTGTCGGCACCGCGCACCGCGGCAGGAGCACCGGTGCGCACCGTGGCGTCGTCCGAGCGCGCGACCGCGTCGGGGTCGAGCAACGCCACGAGCGCGGCGAAGTCGCCGTTGCGGGACGCGGTGAGGAACGCGTCGACGACGCCTCGCTGGCGGGCGGCGTCCGGCTCGGCATCCGGGTCGGCGCCCGCGACCCGGCGTCGTGCCCGGCTGGCCAGCTGGCGCGTGGCCGCGGGTGCGCGCCCGACGATCGGGGCGATCTCGTCGAACGGCATCGCGAACATGTCGTGCAGCACGAAGGCGAGCCGTTCGGCGGGTGACAGGGTGTCGAGCACGACCAGCATCGCCCGACCGACCGACTCGGCCAGCACGGCCTCCTCGGCCGGATCGACGCCGTCGTGGTCGGGAGTGGCATCCAGCGGCGCATCCTCGAGCGGCGCCTCGCGGCGGGTTCTGCGTGCCTGGAGCATGTTCAGGCACACGCGCGCCACGACGGTGGTGAGCCACCCGTCGAGATTGGCGACGTCGCGTGACGTCGGTGCGGTCGAAGCGCAGCCAGGCCTCCTGCACGGCGTCCTCGGCTTCGCTCGCCGAGCCGAGAATGCGATAGGCGACCGCCTGCAGCCGGCCGCGCTGGCGCTCGAAGCGCTCGGTCAAGGATTCGGCGTTCATCAAGTCACAATCTTCCGTCCGTCGCGGTCATCACCATGACCGCAGCGAGCGCCGCGATGTGACAGGGAGGAGCACGACGACATCGACGCCAACGCTCATCCGATCGTCGAGGTGACCTCGGGCGTGAGAACGACATCGAAGGTCGCGGCGCGGAACGGGTTCGCGACGCCGAGTTCCGCGGCGCATGCAGTGTCGTCGACCTCGGCGAAGTCACGCACGAGGCTCTGCTTCACCCCGAACACCACGTCGGAGCCCAGGTAGGGACTGTCGGCGACGAACGCGTGGGTGGTGACCGGACGGTGCCCGTCGGCCGAGACGATGAAGTGCACGTGCGCCGGACGGTACGGGTGGCGCCCGGTCGCGGCCAGCAGCCGTCCGACCGGGCCGTCGTCCGGGATCGGGTAGTCACTCGGCACGATGGTGCGGAACCAGAACCGACCCTCGTCGTCGGTGGTGAACATGCCCCGCAGGTTGCGCTCCGGCTGCAGGCCCGGCTGTTGCACGTCGTAGAAACCGTCGGCGTTCGCCTGCCACACGTCGACCTTCGCGCCGGCGAGCGGCGAGCCGTCGCTCGAGCGCACCTGCCCCGAGACGACGCACGGCGTGCCGTGCCCGTCGAGCGCGATGTCGGCACCCAGCTCGCGCTCGGGCGAGGTGATGACGTGGAACGGCCCGAGCACCGTCGACTCGGTGAGGTCACCTCCGGCAGGGTGGTTGATCGTATCGACGAGCATCGACACCCCCAGCACGTCAGAGAGCAGGATGAACTCCTGCCGCGTGTCGTCGGACAGTTGACCGGTGGCCGTCAAGAACGCGATGGCCGCCGCCCACTCGGTCTCGGTCAGCGCGACGTCCTTGACGAAGTCGTGCAGGTGTCGCACGAGGGACGCGAGCACTGTGCGCAATCGTGGGTCGTCGCAATGGTCGAAGCTGGCGACGACGGTCTCCGCGGAATCCTGCTCGGTGAACATCACCCGACGGTACGGTCGGAACATGCCTCTTGCCGACCGCCTGCGCGACGATGCGCAGGAACTCGCCCACGACCTCGCCGAGATCCGGCACACGCTGCACCAGCACCCTGAGATCGGACTCGACCTGCCGGTCACGCAGCGCACGGTGCTCGAGCAGCTCGACGGTCTCGGGCTCGAGCTCACCACCGGAGCAGCGCTGACGTCGGTGACCGCGGTGCTGCGCGGCAAGGCCGGCGGACCCACCGTGCTGCTCCGCGGCGACATGGACGCGCTCCCGGTCACGGAGGGCACCGGCGTCGAGTTCGCGAGCAAGGTGCACGGCGCCATGCACGCCTGCGGCCACGACCTGCACACCACCATGCTGCTCGGCGCGGCCCGGGTGCTGGCGGCCCACCGCGACGACCTCGACGGCGACGTGGTGTTCATGTTCCAGCCGGGCGAGGAGGGTTGGGACGGCGCCGGCGCGATGATCGCCGAAGGAGTGCTCGACGCGTCGGGACGGCGCGCGGATTCCGCGTACGGCATCCACGTCTCGTCCGGGATGCTCCCGCGCGGCCGGTTCACCACGCGTCCCGGCACGCTCATGGCAGCCAGCGACGGGCTGCGGGTCACGGTTCGCGGCGAGGGTGGGCACGGGTCGACGCCCCACTCGGCGAAGGATCCGGTGAGCGTCGCGGCGCAGCTGGTCGGCGACCTGCAGACGTTGGTCACCCGCCGGTTCGACGTGTTCGACCCGGCCGTCGTGACGGTCGGGTACTTCCACGCCGGGACGCGGCGCAACATCATTCCGGACGAGGCCGAGTTCGACGCCACTGTGCGTACCTTCTCTGACGAGGCCCGCGCACGCATGGCCGAAGAGGCTGTGCGGCTGTGCGAGCACGTCGCTGCCGGTTATGGCATGTCCGTCGACGCCGTCTACACGCCCGAGTACCCGGTGACCGTGAACGACGACGCGCACGCAGCTTTCGCCGCCGAGGTCGCCCGCGAAGTCTTCGGCGACGAGGGGTACGAGCCGATGGACTCGCCGCTGACCGGGGCCGAGGACTTCTCGCGGGTGCTCGCCCAGGTGCCCGGTTGCTATCTGTTCCTCGGAGCGTGCCCGACCGACGAGTGGGCGAGCGCGCCGAGCAACCACAGCCCGCGCGCAGCCTTCGACGACGCGGTGCTGCCTCGCGGCGTGCTGCTGCACACCGAACTCGCCGTCCGCGCGCTACGCCGCGACCGCGCGGTTGCCACCGGCTGAGCCCCTCAGCCGGGCGGGCAGCCGCTCGCACCGGTGATCAGCTGAACGTTGATGCGTGCGGCCAGGCGCACGCTCCCCGGACGGGCCGCGACCACCCGTAGCCATCGGGACGAGGCGGAGTCGATGCACGCCGCGCCCGCCTCGACCACCCAGAGCCGGCTCGAGCTGACCCGCACGACGGCGGTTCCGGCCGACGCGAACCGCAACGTGATCGACGCAGTGCCGAGGTCGGTGACACGCGCGGCCCCGGTGGTCAGCGCGGAGGCTGCACGCACCCGCCACACCGTCCAGTTCGCGTCGTGCCAGACAACGCGGAGATAACCGGGCGGGTGCTGCAGCAGCGCGCTCTCGGCGCGCCCGCCGTATCCGATCGGAACGGTGGGTAGGGCGACGAGGGTGACGGCGTTGCGATCGAGCCAGCGGCGGTAGTCGGACGCGGACAGCACGGGCCGATAGAGCACCGCGTTGTACGCGAGATCCAGCTGGCGTTCCCACCCGCGCGCGAGCGGGAAGTGTTGCGCCACCCAATAGGACTCCCAGTGCTCGCGCGTGAACGGGATCTCGAGGCGCCCGGCGGTGGCGTCCTGGGTCTGCAGGAACCGGTTCAGGCCCGCGAAGTAGCCGCTGCCCTGTGACGGGTCAGCCTCGCCCCGACCGATGACCGTGGTCATCGGCAACTGCGTCCAGGCAAGTGCCAGCACCGCCGCGGCGAGAGCGTGCAGCCGCCGCCACCATCCCTGCGCGGACGCGAGCCGGCACAGCATCGGCAGCGCGACAAGCTTGCCCAGCCGCTCGATGTTGCCGCCGATCGGATTCGGGACGAAGAAGATCACCAGCGCGGCCAGTGCGTACGTGAGCGCGAGCACATGCAGCGCCCGATTTCCGGGCCACGCCGCGATCGCCAGCACGCAGCAGAACCCGAGGATCGACACGAGCGACTGCCATTGGCAGGGGAACGGACCGTCGGCGCCGCCGACCACGAGTGACACCACCGACCCGGTCACGGCGGCGAGCAACGGTGTCGCGCGCCGCCAAGACGTCGCCACCCGAACGGCGGGCAGGCACAACAGGACGAACGCACCCGGCAGCGGGCTCGCCAGGGAGCACACCGCCGCGCACAGCGCCACGACCGACCAGTGCCGCCCGGACAGCGCCGAGCCCACGGAGGCCACTCCGAACACGGCCCCGAACAGGTACGGCACCTGCCCGACCAGCAGCAGCTCGCTGGCGACCACGGCGCAGGCGATACCGAACAGGACGGCCGGAACCCGGGCGTGCGGCGCGAGTCCGACGGCCACCCACACCAGCGCGACGGCGCTGAGCAGTCCGGTCGCGGAAGCGCCGATCACGCCGGCGACCAAGGGATAGAGCACCGAGTACCCGGGTAGCGGCGTGCCGCCGTACCACCGGTTCGTCCACACCGAGAGGCCGTCGTGTGCGGCGACCCACGCCCGAAACTCCTGAGCGGGCCAATCGGGGCCCCACCGTGCGAGCAGAACGACCGCCAGACCCAGGGCGCCGGTCAGCGCGACGGCCGCGAGCGCCTCCGGCGTGCCGCGAGGGCGGCCCCGGGTGGGGAGGATGTTCATCGGGCCGTCCGCACGCGAACACTGTCGCGCATCGGACGCCCGGCAGCTGTCAGCGCACCGGTTGATCTCAGCGTCGGCCTCGGCAAGATGGGACATGATCTTTCCCGGCCGCTTGAGGGGCCATAGGCTGCCCGCGTGACCGGCCGCCACCGCCGTGTCGCCCGTGCCCCCTGCGGAGCCGCATCGCAGGCAAGCACCGTCGACATGGTCGACCCCGTCGACCCTGCCGATGTCTCTTTCGGCGGCCTGTTCCGAACGCGCGACTTCACGGTGCTCTACATCGCCGGTACCCAGTCCCAGCTCGGCGATCAACTCGCGCGCGTCGCGTTGTCGATCCTGGTGTTCTCGAGGACGGGCTCGGGACTGGCGACTGCCTTCACATATTCGCTGACCTTCCTGCCGTCCTTCGTCGGCGGCCTGGCCCTGTCCGGGCTCGCGGACAGCCGGCCGCGGCGCGGACTGATGATCGCGTGCGACCTCGTACGCGCCGTGCTGTTCGCGGGTATGGCGATACCGGGTCTGCCGCTACCGGTGCTGGCACTCCTGCTCGTGGTGGCGGTTCTTGCCGGATCGCCGTACAACGCCGCCGAACCCGCCGTGGTGGCGGATCTGTTCACCGGCGCGCGCTATCAGGCGGCTGTCGGCCTGCGGACCGCGACGTCGCAGGCCATGCAGCTGGTCGGGTTCGCGGTCGGCGGGGTGGTCGTCGCCGTGACAGGTGTGAAGGTCGCCCTGCTCATTGACGCAGCAAGCTTCGCTGCGGCATCCGCGCTGATCGGCGTCGGCCTGTCCCGCTTCCCGGCCGCGGTCCCCGGCGCGCGCATGTGGCGACAACTACGCGACGGTGCCCGGACGATCATCGCCGACGCCCGGTTGCGGGTGCTGCTCGGCTTCGCGTGGATGACGGCGTTCTGGGTCGTCCCGGAAGGGTTGGCGGCGCCGTTCGCGAGCGGCCATGGGGGTGGTCCGGCCGCGGTCGGTGTGTTGCTCGCCGCCAACCCGACGGGAAATCTGATCGGAACGCTCGTGCTGACCAGGTGGGTGCGACCGGCATCGCGTACTCACCTTCTCGGTCCGCTCGCCGTAGCTGCCGGATTGCCACTCGTTGCCTGTGCGGGCAATCCACCGATCTGGGTCGGGGTGATGCTGTGGGGGATGTGCGGCGCCTGCTGCTCCTACCTCGTCGTCCTGATCGCGGAATTCGTCGCGCTCGTTCCGGCGAGTGCCCGGGGCCAGGCCATCGGTCTGGCCAGCTCCAGCCTATTGGCTGCCCAGGGCGTCGGATTGCTGTTGGGTGGGGCCATGACCGCGTGGTGGGGGCCCGCGGTCGCGATCGCCGTTGCCGGTGCCGCAGGTTCGGTGTCTGCCGCCGGCTTGCTGCTGGCAGGTCGCCACGATGCGACCTCAGTTCCACATGGGCGGGCGACACCTGAGTTGTATTAGCGCCAGTCGAAGTGGTTCATGAGGGAGTCCTTTCTCGCGATGCTGCGGGGGCGACGGGGGCATCAGCGCCAGTCGAAGTGCTGCATGGCAGGTCCTTTCCGTGCGTCGTGGATGAGTCCGGTGAGGCAGGCAGGCGCGTCCAGCGTCGGTCGAAGTTCGCCGACCCCATTCCTTTGGCGGGAACGGGGTGGTTGGGTATCACCAGCGCGACTGCGCGGTCCTGTTCTGTGATGAATCCGCTCACTTCGGGTGAATGGGCGACTCGGCAGGGAATGAACAGGTAAGGCGTCGCGGAGGGACAGAGCAAGATAGACCGGTGCACGGCATTTGTCCGGAATGCCGTGCGACACGGAAAAAATAACCTGGGCCTAACAGTCGCGCGACGGACTGATTTGAGTGAAGATAGGGAGGCGCGAGTCGATGCCGCGATCAGCGGAGTGGCAATCGTCGACGGTGCCGACGGGAGGAGTTCGGCGTATGCGCGATGACGCGCCGTCGTCGGCGCCGTCCGGCGTGCGCCGTCGGCCCTGGTCGCGCATGCATGATGCAGCACTGTGGAAGACCCCCCGATCGCCACGTGCTCTCATTCTGTCCGTTGAGTTGCTCTGCGTCACGTGGCTGGTAGTAGCCAATTTCGTATTCGTGCCCGACTTGGCAGATTTACGACGGTTTGCCCTGCTGTTTTTCCTAGCCGCTTTGTATGCCGAAGGCGGCGATCGCATCGAGCGCCTGCGCAGGTTCGCCGGTTACGTCGATAATTCGGTCATCGTCGAGGGCTCCACGCAGTGGTGCGTCGCGGCCGCGGTCGTGCTCCCGCCCGGTCTGGCGGGCCTGTTCGCCGTGCTCGTCTACACCCACACACTGGTGCGCTCGCGGCGCCACCGCAGCCAGTTGCCGCATCGCACGATCTATTCCGGGGCCACGGCGACCGTTGCCGCGCTGACCGGCTCGACACTCATCAACGTGTTCGGCGTCCCGCGCGGCGAGGTCGGGACGACCGTGTGGTCCTTGCTTGCCGTTATGACTGCGGTTGTCGTCTACACGCTGTTGCAGGAGTCGTTGATCGTCGCCGTCCTCTGGCTCATCCGACGCCCGGTCACACTGCGGAGCCTGCTGACCGGCCCGACCGAGCGGGCCATGGAGTACGCGACGTTGGGCCTCGGCGTCCTGCTCGCGGTCACCGTGTTGCACGCGCCGTACCTTTCGCCGGTCGTAGTTCTGGTCGTCGTCGTTCTCCGGCGCAGCGCGCTTGTCCACGAACTTCAGGAGCAGGCCACTCGCGACGCGAAGACAGGCCTGCTCAACGCCGGCGCCTGGCGTCACGAGGCCGAGCGGGAACTGGTGCGTGCCGAGCGGCTCGATTCGCCGATCACCGTCTTCATGCTCGACCTCGACCACTTCAAGAACCTGAATGACGCGCACGGCCACCAGGCCGGCGACGCCGCGCTCAAGGCCGTCGCCGACTGCATCAGTGACGCCCTGCGCGGCTACGACGCGGTCGGGCGTTTCGGCGGTGAGGAGTTCGTTGCCCTGCTCGCCGACCTTGACACCCGGCAGGCAAGCCGGGTCGCGAACCGGCTGGTCGAGCGCATCCGCACCCTGCGTCTGGACCACGACGGGTCGGTGACGGCCTCGATCGGCGTCGGGATCGGTCGCTCCAACGCACACACCCTCGACGAGCTGATCTCGGTCGCCGACCAGGCGCTCTACGTCGCCAAGAACTCCGGACGTGACCGCGTCCATGTGCTGCACGCGGTCATCGACCCGAGCGCCGAACTCGACGACGCGGTCATCGAGTTCGGCGACCTCTGAGCCGGTTCAAGCCACGAGGGCCGACACCCCCGCGGCGTCGGCCCTCAGCTGTGGAAACTGGGCGTCGCCCGCACCCCCGCGGCACGGACGACGCCCAGGGCTCTACCGGTCGGACCCCATCGCTTCGAGGGCGATCAGCTGGCGCTGCACCTCACGGGCGACGCGCAGCATCTCGACCTCTGTGACGCGGTAACCGTTGTCCTCGCGTGCCCACAACCCGCACAGCGTGAGTTCCAGCGCGGTGATGCTGGTCTCGACGCTGACGGCGTCGAGGTAGTCGTCGGAGATGAACCCCGGTCGACCCACCTCGATGCTCACGAGGATGGCGTAGGTGTGCAGCTTGAGAGCTGCGCGCGACACGACCGGCCCAGCCGGTCCCCCCGCTCGCGCGAACCCTTCTGCCGACACATCTTCCATGTCAACTAGTTTGCCCCAATAGCAGGCGGGATGCACGCGCTGGCGCAAAGTATTTTCACCCGACGCCGAAACGGGGCACGAGCTGCGCGCCCAGCAGGTCGCGGATCCGATCCGGCGCCATCGGCTCCGCCATCGCGTTGCCCTGGCCGCGTCGGCAACCCATGGCCAACAGGGCCCGCGACACGTCGGACCCGCACACGCCCTCGGCGACCACGTCCAGGTCGAGCGAGCGGGCCAGGCGGATGACCCCGGCCACGATGGCCGCGGCCCTCGCGTCGTGTGCCATCGGCCCTACGAAGCGCTGGTCGATCTTCAGGACGTCGATCGGCAGTAGCTGCAGGTGCGACAGGGTGCCCTCGCCGGTGCCGAAGTCGTCGACGGCCACGGTGATGCCGCGCGCGCGCCACGTGTCGAGTTCGGCCGCGAGCAGGTCGAGCTCGGCGGGCATGCGACGTTCGGTCAGTTCGATGCACACTTGCGAGCCGGGCAGGCGGTACTTGTCCAGGGCGTCGAGCAGTACGCGCGTGACGGCGCCCTGCAGTACTTGGGGAGCCGGCACATTGAGGCGCAAGACCAGATCGTCGGCCAGTCCGGCGTCGCGCCATTCGGCGAGCTGACGGCAGGTCGTGTCGATGACCCAGTGCTGCACGGCGACGAAGGTGCGAGTCTGCTCGGACTCGGGCACGAACAGGTCCGCGCTGAGCAACCCGCGTTGCGGATGCTGCCACCGCAGCAATGCCTCGGCACCCACGATCGCGCCGGTCGCCAGGTCGAACTCGGGCTGGTAGTGCATGCGTAGCGCGCCGGACGCCAGCGCGCCGGCGAGTTCGAGATCGAGCCGCAGCCGGCTCAGCCGTCCGGCGGTCGCGTGCTCGGAGTAGACGCGCACCGTGTCGCCACCGGCTTCGCGGGCCGCGGCCCCGGCCCGGATCGCACTCCACAGCAGGGCGTCAGGTGACACCGTGCGGTCCAGGTCCATCGACACGCCGACACTGGCCGAGCGACTGATCGCGATGCCGTCGACCGTCACCGGTTCGGCGATCAGCTCGCGCAGCCGTTCGACCTCGCGCCGGGTCGCGTTCTCGTCGTCGAGATCGGTGCGGATGACGAGGTAGCGCGCGCCGCCGGCACGGGCGACCCGTCCGAACCGTCCGGCCCAGAACTGGATGCGTCCGACGAGGCTGCGCAGCACGGTGTCGCCGGCGCGGTAGCCCAGAACTTCGTTCGTGGCGCTGAGTCTGTCGACCGAGATGTTGAAGGCGGTGCGGGGGCCGTGCTGGTCCGCAGCCCAGTCGAGCAACGACTGGCGTGCCGTCTCGACCGATGACATTCCCAGCACGGACGGCGCGAGCGAGGCGGCGAGTTCTGCCTCCGCTGCCGCCGTGGAGCGGTCGGTGCGGTCGGAGGAGGAGCGGACCACGATGAGTGCGCCGCGAACGTCGCCGGTCGCGTCGCGAACCGCGGCGAGGTCGGCGACACCGATCCCGGGCAGGCCCATTCGGACGGTCTCGCGGCCGCCGTTGGCGTCCCAGTGGCGCGCAATCTCTTCCAGGGCACGCGTTTCGGCCCGGTCGACCTGCTGGTCCTTGGGCGCCCGCGCCACGGGTGCCTCGCCGGTCATCGGCACGTAACAGGTGACGCGCGCACCGAGCGCGTCGGCCAGGGCGCCCAGGAATGAGGACACAGAACTCCACCGGTCGAGCCCGGACACGCCGGGCGCCAGTGGGGTGACCACGGGGTCAGGATATCCGCACAACGGGCGCATGCCGACATCGACGTGAAGCCTCAGGCAGGTATGTTGCGCATTTCGACGCGTGGCGTGCGGTGCAGAAGACACGATATGAATACAATTCCTGCTGCCCAGGTAGCCATCTGATCTCAGAGCTACCGGCGCGTGGAGACAGGAGCGTCGTGAGATGAGCGGTCCCGAGAATGAGGATGCCGTCCTGATCCGCGAATGGTCCGGCGTCGTCCGCGGCGTCAATGCGGTTCAACACGGATTTGCGCTGCGGCTGGAGTCGCTCGACATGACGCTGCCGTACTTCTCCGTGCTGACCCTCCTGCTTGAGTCGGACGAGCAGCGGCTGCCGATGAGCAAGATCGCCCGTGACCTCGCCATGACTTCGGGCGGGTTCACGAAGCTCGCCGACCGAATGGCCCGCGACGGGCTCATCGACCGGCGTGGCTCGTCCGGCGATCGGCGGGTCGTGTTCGCAGCGCTGACCGAGAGCGGGCAGAAGATGGCGCACGCCGCGCTCGAGGTATACCAGCGTTATCTGCGTGAGCTGGTGTTGCCCGTCGTGTCCGAGGCCGAGCTGCACACGCTGTCGGAGATCTCGGGCCGGCTGGCCGGTGCCCGGGTGGCAGCCGACGACGCGGCACAGTTCGAACTGACCCAGCGCCCGAGCGACGAGCCGGACCGCCGCGCGGACTGACCGGCCGACGAGATCACGCAGCGTCCGCAGCGTCGGCACGCTCGCCGGTGTCGTCGGGCGGCTGAAGCCGTGCCCCGTCTGCCCCCTCTGCGCCGTCTGCGCTGTCGGCGCTGCGGTGGCGGTACTCGATCTCGCTGCGGACGTGGCCATGGATCTGTGCGGCGACGGTGAGGGTGTCCGTGTCCGACACCCGGTATCCGCACGAGGTGCGCTCCCACAGCCCCGCCAGGCGCAGCTCGAGGGCGGTGATGGAGGTCTCGGCGCTGATCGCGCTCAGATAGCCGTCGGAGACGAATCCGGGCGTTCCCGCCTCGATGCCGAACAGGACGCCGAAGGTGTGCAGCTGCATGGCGGCGCGCGAGAGGACCAGCTCTTCGGAGCTCGCGTCCAGGCGCGATCGGCGCAACCGGACGAAGGTCGTGTGCCCGGCGTCGTCGGGGTCGTGATTCACGCGCTGTTCATTCCCCGAACGCACTGTCCTCAAGCGCAGTCCAAGAAAGTTCTGTCGTCCCGCGAACTTTCCCGTCGCCGGTTCCGCGGTCAGTCACGCGTCAGTCACGCGTCGCACGGGTGGTGTCGAGTTCGGCCCAGACCGTCTTGCCGATCGTCCCGCGGGACCGTTCGACGCCCCAGTCCTGCGCGGTCGCTGCGACGATGAGCAGCCCGCGCCCGGTAGGGCGATCAACGGACGGCTGTCCGCTCGGTACGACCGGCAGCGTCTCGCTACCGTCGCGCACCCCGATCCGGATGCGGTCCGGGGCGACGCTCAGGCTGATGATCACGTCGGGGCGCCCGTGGCGCACTGCGTTGGTGACCAGCTCGCTGACCAGCAGCAGGGCGTCGTCGACGATGCGTGCCGGCAACGACGGCAGTTGCCGCGCCGTCCAGGCACGGGCGTGCGCCGGGGCTTGCAAGCCTTCGGCAAGCGTTAGCCGCTGTTCCGACACGTCCGGGCCGTTCTGCGAGGTCAAGCCGGACGTGCAGTGACGACCGACAGGGTGAGCGAGAAATAAGGGGTGACCGGCAGACCGGCGGCCCGGACCAGTCACCCTCGGTCGGTGCGAGCCTTCCCACCGGACAGCTGTTTGAAACAGCGATCGACCGATTCGTCACTGTTGCGACCGGGTCAACCGACGAGCTCGGCGATGACCGGCAGCAGCCTCGGATCAGTCTGTACGAGCAGGGTGGTGATCACCGTCTGGCGCCACCGTGCGAGCTCGTCGGCGATCTTGGCCCGCGGGCCGACGAGCGCCACGTCCTCCACCAACGCGGTCGGCACCGCCGCGACCGCCTCGGGTTTGCGGCCGGCGAGGTACAGCTCCTGGATCGCGGCCACCTCGGCCTCGTAGCCCATCCGGGCGAAGACGTCGGCGTGGAAGTTCACCGCCTTCGCGCCCATGCCGCCGATGTAGAGAGCGAGCGAAGGGCGCACGAGGTCGGCGGCCGCTTCGACGTCGTCGGCGATGACGATCGGCACGAAGGCCGCGACCTCGAAGTCATCGATGCTGTGCCGTGCGCCTGCGCGCCCGAAACCTTCCGCCAGGGCGTCGCGGTAGAAACCGTCGGTCTTCGGCGAGAAGAACATCGGGAGCCAGCCGTCGGCGATCTCCGCGGCGAGGGCGACGTTCTTGGGACCTTCGGCGCCGAGCATGATCGGGATGTCGGCGCGCAGCGGGTGGACCGTCGACTTCAGGGCCTTGCCGAGGCCGGTGCCGCCCGGGTACGGCAGCGGGTACGCCGGGCCGGCGCTGGTCACCGGCATGTCGCGGGCCCACACCTTGCGCACGATCTCGATGTACTCACGCGTGCGGGCCAGCGGTTTCGGGTACGGCTGGCCGTACCAACCTTCCACGACCTGAGGTCCGGACGCGCCGAGCCCGAGCACGAACCGGCCGCCGCTGAGGTGGTCGAGGGTGAGCGCGGCCATGGCCGTCGCTGTCGGGGTACGCGCCGACATCTGCATGACGTCGGTGCCCAGCCGGACCCGCCGCGTCGCGGCGCCCCACCACGCGAGCGGGGTCAGGCAGTCCGAGCCGTACGCCTCGGCCGTCCAGATGGAGTCGATGCCGAGCCGGTCGCACGCCGCTACCGCATCCGTCACGCCCGGCGGCGGAGCGGAGGACCAATAACCGGTGTGATAGCCCAACTTCATGGCCGAACTGTAACCAGTTCTAACACGAAAGGGAGGGTTGCCGAGTATTCTTCTGCCACCCCGCAACCGCGCTGCCGGGTGCGGTACCTGTGGAGGACCGAATGTCCGAGTCTGAACCGAGGCCCGACATTCCACCGCCGGGTGGAGTGGCGTGGCTCGACGTCTCGGCACAGACCGCCGAATCATGGCCGGGCCGCATCAGAACGGGCCCGCTCGGCCTGCAGATCTCGCCGCTTGCCGGCGCGCGAGCGCCGTACTTCTTCAAGGGCGCGCGTCTGCGCGGCGCCCGGTGCGTGTGGTCTGCCTCGACGGTCAGCGGTGCCGAACTGTCCCGTCGCGTGCGCCCGCCGGGAGCGGCGCCGGACACCGCCGTGCACCTGCTCATCCGCGCCGAGTGTGCGGGCTCGGTGTTCGACCCGGTCGGGCAGTTGAGCCGGGGCACGCTCAAGGTGCTCGAACCCGGGCGCGAGATCCGCGAGCAGTTCGTCGCGAACACCCATCTGTTCACGCTGAACGTCCAGCGCGGGACGATCGGTGTCGAGCCGGCGACCCTCGCCGACATGATGGACCTGACCTATGAGTTGACCGCCTTCCAGGCGCAGCTGTTGCGGTCCGCCGTCGGACTGCTGCTCAAGGGCGCCGACGAATTCAACTCGTCGGCGACCCTGGTCGGCGTCGATCGCTATCTCGGTGCGATGGCCGGCTTGTTGCTGCGCACGGCCGTGCGCCAGCCGGGTACCGAGATCGAGCTCATGGAGTCGATCCGGGCGCGCACCGACACGATCATCTTCGAGCAGGCGGCCGACCCCGTCCTGAGCCCGGCGACGATCGCCGCGCAGCTGAACATCTCGCTGCGTCAGCTCTATCGCGCCTTCAACGGCGCGGAGAGTCCGGCGGCTCGCATCCGGCGGCGTCGCCTCGAGCACGCGGCCGAACTGCTCGCGGCACGCGCTGCGCCGGCCCAGGTGGAGAAGATCGCGCTCGAGTGCGGGTTCGTGTCGGCCGAGTACTTCTCGCGCGCGTTCCGTCGCGAGTTCGGCCTGAGCCCGCGCGCCTACCGCTCGGCACACCGCGACCGGCCGATGGCGAACCCGGTCGCCAAGATCGACAGCTGAGCTGCGTCAGGCCTTCGAGCGGGACGGGCGGAGCTCATCCATTTCTGTGGCCAGCGTGTCCAGGCCCTGCGCGAGCGTGGTCATGCACTCGGCGAGCTGCGCGCGCATCGCATGCGGGACGGCGGCTTCGATGGCGCGGCGGAACTGCTCGCGGTACTCGTCCAGCGCCGCCTCGCCCTGCTCGGTGAGGACGACGATCACGCTGCGGCGATCGTCCGGGTTGGGCTCGCGACGCACGAACTTCGCCGTCTCGAGACGGTCGAGCATCGGCGTGAGCGTGCCTGAGGTGACCAGGATGCGGGCGGCGATCTCGCCGGGGCGCAGCCGGTGACCGTTGGCGGCGAGGTGGCTGATCACCAGACTGTCACCGATGGTGATGCGGTAGCGGTGCGCGAAGGCGGTGCGGACCCGGTCGATGCCGAGGTCGAGACTGCGCAGCGCCGCAACGACGAGACCCGTCGGCTCGTCCATCACGCCCGTGATCGTCACAGGTAAAACGTACCTGGAACATCATGTAATTGTCATCGGCAACCAAAAGTGTCGGCGAGTTGAGTGACTGCGCAGACGATTTGTTTGATTTTCAAGTTGCTTGTTAGAGTGGCGCCGATCGCGCCGCGGCCCACCTCCCTCCCTTGGGCCGCGGCGTGATCGTTCTGGTCGTCGCCCCCTCCGCCGCGGCGTTGTCGAAAGTAGCCACGTCTTTGCTCAGGAATCTCTTCCGGTCGCTGCGGACCGCACCCCGGCGCGAGCACGGCATCGAGTTCGATGCGGTCATCGCCGACCTCGCGCTCACCGAGCAAAGCTTCCGAGCCGCGTTCGACGACTCGCCGGGAGCGGTCGCCATGGTCGCCGGCCGGGGCGAGGCGGACGGCCGACTGCTGCGCGTCAATCCCGCATTCGCACGGATGTTGGGTAGGTCGGTGGCAGACCTGCACCTGCGCGAGATCACCTCGATCACCCATCCCGAGGATCGGGACAGCGAGGCGGTGGCGGCGCCCGACGACGCCACCCGCACGGTGCGCAAGCGTTACCTGCACGCCTCCGGGCGGCCGGTGCACGTGGAGGTGCGCCTGTCCGGCGTGCGCGACGCCGGCGGGGTGGTGTCCTATCTGCTCAGCCACGTCGTCGACCTCGACGCGCACGAGGCCTCGCAGCGCGCGCTGCACGACGCCGCGCGAATTCGCCGGGACATGGTGTCGACCATCTCGCACGAGCTGCGCACACCGCTGACCAGCGTGCAGGGCTACCTCGAGATGATCGCCGGCGAGGACTTCGGCACCCTCACGATCGAGCAGAAGTCGATGATCGACGTCGCGGTGCGCAATGCAGTGCGCCTCGAGGGTTTCGTGGCCGACCTCGTCATGCTCGCCCGGCTGGACGCGGCCGAGTTCGACCCGATCCGGCACTTCCCGGTCGATCTGGTCAGTGTCATCGGCGCGGCCGTGGCCGACGTCGCCGAGGCGGCCGAGGCGCGCAAGCAGGAGTTGCTGGTGGATCTCCCGGGCCTCCCGGCCACCGTCAGCGGCGACGCCGCCCATTTGAAGCGGGCCGTGCAGAGCCTGCTCACGAACGCGGTCAAGTACACCGCCCACGGCGGCCGGATAACGGTGAGCGTCGGTGTCACCGACGACGTCGCGCGGATCTCGGTCGCCGACACGGGGATGGGCATTCCGGCCGAGGACCTGCCGATGCTGGGCGACCGGTTCTTCCGCGGGACAGATGCGCAGCGTCGAGCCATCGGCGGCACCGGGCTCGGCCTCGCGATCGCCAAGACCATCGCGGCGAGGCACGGCGGCACGCTGGACGTGGACTCGACGCCGGGGCAGGGATCGACGTTCACGATCGTCCTGCCGGCGGGGTTCAGCAGCGGGACAGGTGGGGCGGGTGGGGCTTGAACCCACGACGGGCGGATTATGAGTCCGCTGCTCTGACCAGCTGAGCTACCGCCCCCGGGCGACAACATAGCGCCGACAACCTAGCGCAGCCCGATTTAGGTTGATTCGACAACTGTCGTATCATCCTTCACACTTAACTCACAAGAACCGATCTTCGCGGGTCGGTTCGATGATCGGGGAGGGACCATCACCGGCAGGAGAACAACGCGCGGGGTCCCGCGCGTGACCCGCATCCGGGCACAGCACGCGCCGGCGCCCGCGCCGGACGCCGCTGCCGGTCTGCGGATGGCCCTGCAGCCGATCATCTCGACCTCGACGGGCGCCACCCTCGCCGTGGAGGCGCTGGCCCGGTTCATTGACCGCGCGAACACCGAGGCGGTGTTGCAAACCGCGCGCGAGGACGGTCGCGGCCCCGAACTCGAGGCGCGCTGCCTCGAGGCCGCGCTCGCGTGCCGGCTCGACCTGTCGCCGGGAATGATGCTCTCGGTCAACGTCAGCCCGAACGCTCTCGCGCACATCGCGGCTCTCGACATCTGGCCGGACGATCTGCGCGGCGTCATCGTGGAGATCACCGAGCACGAGGTCAACAACCCCGTCGATCTGGGCTTCCACCTCGACCGGTTGCGCGACCGCGGCGCGGCGATCGCGATCGATGACGTGAGCACCGGCTACGCCGGGCTGCTGCGGTTGGCCCAGATGGCGCCCGACTACGTCAAGATCGACCGGCAGGTCGTCACCGGCGTGAGCCAGAACGCGATCCAGGCCGCGGTGCTCGAAGCGCTGGTCACTCTGTCGCATCGTCTCGGCGCAGCCGTCATCGGTGAGGGCGTCGAAGACTTCGCCGACCTCGCGGCTCTCGCCGACTACGACGTCGACTACGCGCAGGGCTTCGCCATCGCCCGTCCGTCGGCGTTCTCGGCGATGGGCGGTGTCTCGCCCGACGTCGTCGCTGCCTGCCGATCCAACCGGCAGCGTGTCCTCGGCGGCGGGACGGGCGCAAAGGACGTGGCTCGTACCCGCGACGTGTACGCCGTCACCGCCGCGCTCGCGGTGGCCGACCGACGTCGCGATGTGCACGCCGCCATCTCGGCTGCTGCGCTCGATCTGGGCGTCGACGTGATCGGTGTGTCGATCGCCGGAAGCGACCGGAGCCTGCGCGAGATCGCCAGCACCCACGAGCTCGACCCGCGCACGTTTGTGCTGAACGACTATCCGGCGACGCTGTCGCTGATGACCGGTGGCGGCCCGATCGAGGTGCAGCTGACCGATCCCGGAGCCGACCACGCAGAACGGCAGCTCATGTCCGAACTCGGCTACGCGAGCTTGCTGATGGTGCCGCTCGTGGCCGGCGACGCCACGATCGGCATCGTCGAGTTCGCTCAGTTCGCGCCGCGGCGGTGGAGCCCGCACGACGTTGCGCACGCCATCGGGCTGGCCGAGCACCTCACGCCCGTGCTGCGTCGTCTCGGCGTGGGCATCGCTTCCGTCGACCGCAAGACCGCCACCGCCGTCTGATCCGGCGGTCAGGCCCCCAACAGCGGGGGCAGGGTGAACAGCATCAGCATCGACCACGTGATGTGCGTGATCATCGATGCGAGGATCCCGCCGGTGGCCCGCCGCTGCAGTCCGAGCACCGTCCCCAGCGTCAGGGCCGCGAACACCAGCATCGGGTTCCCCGTCGCCGCGGTCGCCAGCGCGTAGACCGCGGTCGAGATCAGCACTGCGTGCCGTCGTCCGATCGCGGCGAACAGCGCTCCGCGGAAGAAGATCTCCTCGGCGATGCCGTTGACCGCGGTGACCGCCGCGATCAACGCCAGGTCGCCCTTTTGGGCGTGCTCGAGGACGGTCACGACGTAATCGCGCAGCGGACCTATCTGTCGCACGACGAGCGCTCCGACGATGAAGACGCCGGACGCGATCAGGCCGATGGTCAGCGGCGTCAGCACCGGTCGGCGCAGCACACCGCGCGACTCCTGGTAGCCGAGATGCAGCGGGCCCGACACGAATCCACCCACCGTCCAGATCGCGGCGACGGCCAACGACACCGGGTAGAACAGCGCGCTGCCAGGCTTGACCGCGAGCAGGAAGCCGAGCACCGTCGCGCCGAGGATGAGCGTGATCGCGGCGACGACGCGCCGTCTGCGGAACGCCTTGTCGGGTTGATCGTGGTCGCGCGGCACCTTGTCGAGCAGTGCCGGTGCGACAGCGCGCTCCAGCCGCGCGCGCACACCTCTCACGAAGCGCGCTCGCGGGCTCGGTCCTCGAGCGCGAGGCGCACCGCCTCGTCGTAACCCATGGGTGTGCCGGGCACGATCGACTCGATCGAGTGGTCGCGGACGACGACCTCGTTGGTCATCGACTCGATGAGATTGCGTGCCGTCGCCAGATCGACGTCGGTCACGAGCGCGAGCCAGCCTGCCGACAGCCGGGGCGACAGGAGCGGGACGCCGACGCTCGGTAGCCGCTTGCCCTGCACCGCGGCGGCACGCTTGAGCATGTCGATGTAGCGCAGCACGTCCGGTCCGCCGATCTCGAACACCTTGCCGCGTGCCTCGGGGCTGTCCTGCACGCCGACGAGGTAGCGGATCACGTCCGGCAGCGCGATCGGCTGCGTGCGGGTGTACACCCAGCGCGGGGTCACCATCGCCGGGAGGTGGTCGACGAGCTGGCGCGTGATCTCCCACGAGATCCCGCCGTGGCCGACCACGACCGCCGCCCGCAACACCGTGACCGGAACGCCGGCGACGGCGAGCAACTGTTCGACCTGCCGGCGCGAGCGCAGATGAGGCGAGAGCTCGCCGTCGTCGACGCCGAGACCGCCGAGATAGACGATGCGCTCGGTGCCTGCCTTCGCGGCGGCGCCACCGAAATTCCGCGCCGCAGCTGCGTCCTTCTCCTCGAAATCGTCGGAGTCCAGTGAGTGCACCAGGTAGTAGGCGACGTCGACGTCGTCAAGGGCGGCGGCCAGTGAGCCTGCGTCGTCGACATCGCCGAAGACCGCCTCGCCGGGCCCCGAGTACCCGTCCGGGTTACGCGTCATCGCACGCACCTCATGCCCGTCGGAGGTCAACGCCTCCGCGAGGTGCCGGCCGACGAATCCGGTTGCTCCGGTGACCAGCACGCGTTTGCTCATGCCTTCCAGTGTCCCCACCCTGCGCGGTCCGAATCGCGAGGTGTGCCACAGCCGGCCTCGAGAATCTTTCCGTACATACCGCCACGAGAGCGCGCCAAACACCATGCCTTCGGGAATTCGTTGCTAGCCCGACCCAGACGGCACCGGCACACTGATCACGATGGCGATTGTGCTGCTCCACGTACTGCACGCGGGGATCGTGATCGTCGGGGGGCTCGTAGTGCTCGTCCTCGTCCGTCCCGGCGCGGATCACCGGCGTGTCGCGCAGTTGCGCGGTGCCGCTTCGCGGGGCGAGCTTGTCGGTCTCGCCCGGGCCAGGGCCCGCGCAGAACTGATGCCGGCCGGCGCGCATCGGGCAGCGGCGCGCTGTACGTACTCCTCGCTCATGCGCGGCGCTACCTTGTTCGAGGACATCAGGCAGCGGGAGGATGAGGCGATCCAGCTCAACGACGCGGACGCGCCGCTGCTGCGCACGCGCCTGGCGACCATCGACGAGGGCACCGTATGAGCGCGGCGTCGACGCTGCCTATCCGCGTCGTCCTGATCGACGACACGCCCGACATCCGGCTGCTGCTGCGAGTAGCCCTCGAGGCGAACGGCCAGTTCAACGTGGTCGGCGATGCGAGCGACGGCCAACGCGGGGTGGAGGTCGCGCGCCGGGAACGTCCCGACCTGGTCGTGGTCGATCTCGCGATGCCGGTCATGGACGGGATCGAAACGCTGGCACACATCCGGCGCGAGTTGCCGGACACGCGGGCCGTGGTGCTGTCGGCGTTCGACTCGGAGCGGATGGCCGAGCGCGCGGCGGCGGCGGGCGCCGACGCGTACCTGCAGAAGGGGATCTCCGCGAACCGGATCGTCTCGGCGATCTGCGAAACCCTCGGCCTGGACGAGATCGTCGCGCCACGCGCCCGGCAGCGGCCCACCGCAGCGACCGTCGACGTGCCAGGCCTCGACGACGCGTCCGGTTCGACCCGTAGCGAACTCGACCGCGTGCACGCGGCGCTCGCGGGGGCGGCGCATGAACTGCGCGGGCCGGCGACCGTGTTGCTCGCGATGACCGAACTGCTCAGTACCGAGCGCGACTCGATCGACCCCGCCACGTTCAACCGCATGCTGGACGCGATCCAGCGTCAGGCTCACGTGCTGGACCGCGTGACCGGTGACCTGTTGACCTCGACGCAGTCGCAGCGCGGTGTGCTGACCGTCGACGTCGAGACGATCCGTCTCGCGCCGCTCGTCGACGGCGCCGCGCTCGCCGTCGCCGAACGGATCGAACTGCACAACGACTGCCCCCCGTCGATCTGGGTGCGTGCCGATCCGACCCGGGTACAGCAGATGCTCGGCAACCTGCTGTCGAACGCGATCAAATACGGCGCCGCGCCGATCGAGGTACGGGTGAGCGAGGTGGAAGGCTTCGCGCAGGTCATGGTCATCGACCACGGTGCCGGAGTTCCCGAGGAATTCCGCCCGAAGCTGTTCGGACAGTTCTCGCGGGCCCACGGCGCGCGCGTGAACGGGATGGGACTCGGCCTGTTCGTCGTGCGGTCGCTCACCGAGGTGCAGGGCGGCCGGGCGTGGTACGAACCGATGGCCGACGGCGGCTCGGCGTTCTGCTTCACGCTGCCGCTGGCCGCCCCGATCCGGCGGGCGGGACCGGCCGACCCGGGCCGGCCCTCGCCGACCACCGTGTCGCGCTGATTCGACCGACCGATCGCGCCGTTCACGATGACGGGTGATTGCGGCGCCGCGAGCCTGGGAACGCATCCCTGGGACACTCGCGGCGCCCCCACCGCGAGTGTGTCGTTCCGCCGCAGCGCGCGGTTGCTCGGGCTGCGCGCCGCAAGTTGTGCTACAAAGTGTTGACGAATTCACGTGCATCTGTAGTGTGATGCCGTGCCCGCACCGCGCGAGCTGTTCAACGCCTGCCACTACCTGCTCGACCGCCGGATCGAGCACGGGGACGGCGATCGCGTCGCGCTCACCGGCCCCGGCGGGGAACTGAGCTACGCGGCCCTGTACGAGACGGTGCTGCGCGCGAGCGCGGGACTTCGCGCCGTCGGCGTCGAGCCCGAGCACCGAGTACTCATATTCATGGCCGACGCGCCGGAGTTCGTGATCATGTACCTCGCCGCGATGCGGATCGGCGCCGTGCCGGTGCCGGTCTCGACGATGGTGCACGCGGACGGGCTGGCCGAGCTGCTGCAGGACTCCCGCGCTCGCGTGCTGGCAGTGACCGCGCCGTACGGCGCGACCGCCGCCGAGGCGCTGCGGTCGGCACCCGAGGTGCGCACGGTGATCACGGACGGTGCCGGGGTCGACACCGCGCTGCCGGTGTACCGCCTCGACGAGCTGACGGCGCACCACCACGATCCGGCGGTCTATTCGACGACGGCCGACTCGCCGGCCTTCTGGCTCTACACCTCCGGCACCACCGGATCACCGAAGGCGGCGATGCACCGACACGGCGCCGTCCAGGTCGTCTGCGAGACCTACGGACGTCAGGTGCTCGGCATCACTCCGGACGACCGCTGCCTGTCCGCGGCAAAGGCCTTCTTCGCCTACGGCCTCGGCAACTCCGTGTTGTTCCCGCTGTCCGTCGGTGCGGCGGCGGTGCTCGAGCCCGGCCCGTCGCGGCCCGACGTCATCGCCGAACGCGCAGCCGACTTCGGCGCCACCCTGTTCTTCGGCGGGCCGACGTTCTTCGCCAACATGCTGCGCGCCGTTCTTCCGCGTGACGCGCTCGGCGGTGTGCGTCTGGCCGCGTCGGCCGGGGAGGCGCTGCCAGCGGCGTTGTACCGACGGTGGACCACGCACTTCGGTGTCGACATCATCGACGGCATCGGCATGACCGAGATGCTGCACATCTTCTTGTCGAACCGCGTCGGTGCGGTCGTGCCAGGAACAACGGGCGTCGCCGTGCCGGGCTACGACCTCCGCATCGTCGACGACGCGGGCCACGAGGTCGAGCGAGGAATGCCAGGAACCCTGATGGTTCGTGGAGCGTCCGCGGCGACGGGTTACTGGTCGCGGTACGACGCCTCGCGGCTGGTCTTCCAGGGTGAGTGGCTGCGCACCGGCGACACCTACGTGCAGGACGACGACGGCAACTACTCATGCCTCGGCCGCACGGGCGACATGTTGAAGGCGAGCGGCATCTGGGTGTCGCCCGCCGAGGTCGAGGCGCGGCTGATGGCCCACGACGCCGTGGCGCAGGCCGTCGTCGTCGCCGCCCTCGACGCCGACGGCCTCGAGAAGCCGGTCGCGTACGTCGTGCTCGTCGCCGGCGCGCAGACGAGCGAGGACGAGCTGATCGCCTTCTGCCGGGACGGACTGCCGTCGGTCAAGCGGCCACGACGGGTGATGTTCGTCGACTCGTACCCGACGACCGCCACCGGGAAGATCAGGCGCGTGGAGCTGCGCGCGCAGGCTGCCGGCGTGCTGTCGTAAGAGACCTCGCTAGGGTCGGGATCATGCTGGACGGCCATCGCCTGATCGACGTCCACCTGCACCCGGCGAAGCTGTCGGGCCTGAAGTTGTCGTGGGACACCTGGGTGCAGGACTTCGACTCACCCGAACTGCGCGCGCTCTACGACGAGCACGGCGTCGTCGACCCCGTCGGCTTCGACCGGCACCTCGACGACCAGGGTGTCGACGTCGCCGTCGTGCTGGCCGAGTACAGCCCACGCGTCACCGGCGTGCAGGCGGTCGAGGACTTCGTGCCGCTCACCCGGCACAACCCGCAGCGGATCAAGTTGGCGGCCAACGTGAATCCGCACGTCCATTTCCCGGTCGACGAGGAGCTCGTGCGGCAGCTCGACCTCGGCGCGGTCGCTCTGAAGGTGCACCCCGTCCACGCCGGGATCGCGGTCAACGACCGTGCGTTCTACCCCGCTTACTCCATCTGCCAGGAACGCGGCATCCCGGTTGTCGTGCACTGCGGCACCTCGACCTTTCCCGGGGCGCTCAATCAGTACGGCGACCCCGTGCTCCTCGACGACGTGCTGCGCGACTTCCGTCGCCTCGACCTCGTCCTTGCGCACGGCGGACGCGGGTGGTGGTACGACGCCGCGGCGTTCCTCGCGCTGACCAACCCCCGCGTGTGGATCGAACTGTCCGGGCTGCCGCCGTCGCGGCTGCAGACCTACTACGCCCGGCACAACTGGAACCGGCTCACCCGGCGGATGATCTTCGGGACCGACTGGCCGGGCATCCCCGGCATCGCTGCCAACGCCCGGGCGGTCGCGAAGCTCCTGCCGGACGCCGAGACGGTCGAGCTGGTCCTGGCGGGCAACGCGGCGCGCGTCTACAACCTCTAATCCCGGAAACTGTCGCCCGGCGGCTCCATACTCGCTAGGCGATGAGATTGCTGCACACTTCCGACTGGCACCTGGGCCGCTCGCTGCACGGCGAGCCCATGCTCGACCACCAGCGCGCTTTCCTGCGGTGGCTGGTCGACACGGCGGTGGACAGGCACGTCGACGCGGTTCTCGTGGCCGGCGACGTCTACGACCGGGCCGTGCCGCCGACCGACGCGGTCGCGCTGCTCGACGAGGCGCTCGCCGGGTTCGCCGCGGCCGCGGTCGACGTGGTGCTGACCAGCGGCAACCACGACTCGGCCATCCGGCTCGGTTTCGGACGGTCACTCGCCGCGCACGCCGGCGTGCACCTGCGTACCGAGCTGAGCGCGCTACGCGATCCGATCGTGCTCGACGACCTCGCGATCTACGGCATCCCCTACCTGCTCCCGGACGCCGTGATGGCCGAGCTCGACGCGCAGCGATCACACACGTCGGTGCTGTCGGCCGCGGTCGAGCGGGTGCGCGCCGATGCTGCTGCGCGCGGCATAGACAAGGTGGTCGTGCTCGCGCACGCATTCGTAACCGGCGGCGCGGAGTCCGAGTCGGAACGGGACATCCGCGTCGGCGGCATCGGCGACGTGCCCGCCTCGGTGTTCTCGGGCCTCACCTACGCCGCGCTGGGCCATTTGCACGGCGCGCAGCAGGTCGCTCCGAACGCGCGGTACGCCGGTTCACCGATGCCCTTCTCGTTCTCCGAGCGCAACCATCGCAAGTCTGTGGCATTGGTCGACGTCGCCGACGACGGCGGTGTGTCGATCGAGCTCGTCGCCACCCCCGTCACCCGTCCCATGGCCGAGCTGCGCGGCCGCCTCGACGAGCTGCTGGCAGCCACCGACGGTCCGCCCGCCGACGCGTGGCTGCGTGTCGTGCTCACCGATCCCGCGCGCCCGACGGCGCCGATGGAACGGTTGCGCGAAAGGTGGCCGCACACGCTCGTCCTCGACTTCCGACCCGACGTCGAGGCCGTGGCCACCGCTGACGACCTCGCCCGGCTGCGGCAGCAGCGTGACCCGATCGAGGTGTGCGCGCTGTTCGTCGAGTGGGTCGACTCGACGTTGCCCGACCGCCTCCAGCGCGACGAGCTCGCCGCCGCTGTCGAGGCCGCCCGGGAAGCGGACACGGCGTGAGCGGCGTTCGCCGAACGAACCGAAGGCGTCCTCGCGCCGTCAAAAGCGTTGCCGGCGCCGACCGGGCCCGAGCGGAGCGAGCGGTCGGGGAGGCGACGGCGTGAGACTCCATCAGCTGCGGCTGCGCGCGTTCGGCCCGTTCGCCGACGAACAGTCGATCGACTTCGAACCGCTCGGCGCGGGCGGGTTGTTCCTGCTCGACGGGCCGACCGGCGCGGGCAAGTCGACGGTGCTCGACGCGATCACCTTCGCGCTGTACGGCCCCGGCGAGGGCGGGGGGTGGGGTCGGCTGCACTCGCACTTCGCCGCGGCGGGAGTCGAGCCCGAGGTCTCCCTGGAGTTCTCGCTGCGCGGCGTGCGGCAACGCGTCACACGATCGCCCGAGTATCCCCGTCCCAAGCGCCGCGGCGCCGGCGTCACGATCGAACGTGCGCAGGTGCATCTCGAGCGTCTCGAGGCCGGCCGGTGGGTCAGCCGCTCGGCGCGCAAGGACGAGGTCGGCGAGATGCTGGCCGACGATCTCGGCCTCACTCGTGAGCAGTTCACCCAGGTCGTCCTGTTGCCGCAAGGGGAGTTCGCCCGGTTCCTGCGCGCCAACGACGACGAGCGGCGCACGCTGCTGACGAAGCTGTTCGGCACGCAGCTCTACGACCGCATCACCGACGAACTCGACCGGCGGCGGCACGAGGTGTCTGGCGACCTCGACGACGCAGCCGAGCGGCTGCGCAGGCGGGTGGCGGGCGCGGGCGCTGCCGCCGGGCTCGAACCGTCCGAGCAGGACGAGCTGACTGCTCTGGCGCCGCAGGCCCGTGACGCGAAGCTCGACGAGATCGGCTCCGGGCTCGCGGCACGTGCTGCCGACGCCGCTGTTGGTGCCGAACGGGCGGCTCGCGAGCTTGCGGTCGCGCGCGAGCGTGCGCAGCGGACCGACGCGATGGCCGAGCGCATGCGCCGCTTCGCCGCGGCGTCGCGGCGGCGTGACGAGCACGAGGCCACCCGGGAGACCGTCGAGCTGGCCTCCCGCGTGCTCGCGGCCGCGGACCGGGCCGAGCCGGTGCGACCGCTGCTGGCCGCGCTCGACGACGTGGGCGCGGTGATCGCTGAGGTCGTCAGCGCCGTCCCGAACGTCGAACGGCTCGTCGGCATTGACTGGGCGGCGCAGGCGCAGCGGGCCGGCACCGAGGCCGCCGAGCTGAGCCACATGGTCGCCGTCGAGGCGGAACTGCCGCAGCGCAAGGCCGCCATCGCCGCGGCACGCCGCGAGCTGCACCGGACCGGCGAGTTCAACGAGCGGCTCGCGATGCGCGCGGCTGCGCTTCCGGACGAGCTCGCTTCCGCGCGCGCGGCCGAAGCCGAGGCACGCTCGCAGGCGCAGTTGCTGGATGCAGCGGTCGCACGGCTCGATCGACTCACGGCGCAGGCACAGGCACGTACGGCGCTGGAGGGCACCGAATCAGCGCATGTCGACGCGTGCCTCCGCCGCGATCGCGCGCTCGACGAATACGTGCGGGCGGCTGACGAGCACCTGCAGCTCGCCGAGGCGCGCATCCAGAACATGGCCGGCGAATTGGCGGCCGCGCTGCACGAGGGCGATCCCTGCCCGGTGTGCGGCAGTGCCGAGCACCCCGTCCCGGCCCGGTCGGCGCCGGACGCGGTCGGGGCGGCAGCCGTCGCCGCGGCGCTCGAGCGACGACGCGCGGCCGAGCAGCACCGCGAACGCGCCGATGCGGCCCTGGCCGAGCTGGAACTCGAACGGGCGACGCTTGCCGAGCGTGCCGGCGACGCCGACCCTGACGCCTTGCGCGCCGACGTCACCAGGGCAGCTGCCGAGGTGGCCGCCTCGCGCGCGGCCGCCGCCACGTTGCCCGCCCTCGAGAAGGCCATAGCGGAGCTCGAGGCCGAGAGTGCTCGGCTCGCCGGCGAACGTGAGACGGCGGTGGAGCGCGCGGCGCAGGCGACAGGGGCGCTCGAGGCGGCCCAGGCCGAGCTGTCCGACATGGCGGGGATGCTCGACGCAGGTCGCGGTGAGCACGAGTCGGTGGCGGCGCATCGGGCCGCGCTGCTCGCCGAGGCCGCGACCGCGACGACCTTCGCCACCGCGGTGCGTGACTTCGAAGCGGCGCAGCATGCGTACGACACCGCGCGACTGCGGGCTCTGGCGGAATCCGATGCGAACGGCTTCGCCTCGCTCGACGACGCGCGGGCTGCGGTGCTGCCGGCGTCGCGCCGCGACGAGCTGCGCGCCAGGGTGCGAGAGTGGCGCGCGGCTGCGGACGCGTGCGCGGCGGCCGTGGCTGCGCCCGAATTCGACGGGCTCGCCGTCGCTGATCTCGATCAAGCACTCGCCGAGGCCGACGCGGCCGAGGATGCCGCCGCGCACGCCGACGCCGCCGCCCGCGGCGCATCGCTGGCCGGCGAGCAGGCACGGTCGATGGCCGCCGGGTTCGCCGGCGCCCGCGAGTCGGTCCGCAGCGCCGCGCTCGACCACGCGGCGCTCGGAGAATCGGCGGGCCCGGTCGTCCATCTCGCGAAGCTGGCCCGAGGCGTCGCCGGGCAACGGCGGGTCAACCTCACCACGTACGTGCTGCGGCAGTGGTTCGAGCAGGTGGTCGCCGCGGCGAACGTCCGGCTGACCGGCATGTCGAGCGGACGCTACGAGCTGGTGCGGGTCGACGAGGGTGCGTCGCGGTCGGAACGGTCCGGGCTCACCCTGCAGGTGCTCGACCGGCACACCGGCGAGCACCGCAATCCGCGCTCGCTCTCGGGCGGCGAGACGTTCTACACCTCGCTGGCCCTCGCGCTCGGCCTGGCCGACGTCGTGCGCGCCGAGGCCGGGGGAGTCGACCTCGACACGCTGTTCATCGACGAGGGCTTCGGCAGCCTCGACGCCGACACCCTCGATCAGGTCATGGCGGTGATCGACGAGTTGCGGGATCGCGGGCGAAGCGTCGGCATCGTCAGCCACGTGCACGAGCTGAAGAGCCGCATCGCCGAGCGCATCGAGGTGCGCCGGCTGCCCGACGGCTCGTCGACGCTGCGGGTCGTCGCGTGATCGGGCCGGTCCAGCTCACCCCGAACCTGCCCGAGACGTTCTATGCCGGGTCGGGACGGCTCGCTCGGTTCCACGGCGAGCCGCTGCCGCCTCGTCCGGAGGAGTGGGTGGCGTCGACGACGCGCCGCTTCGGGCAGCGCACCGCAGGGCTCACCGTGCTGCCCGACGCCACCACGCTGGTCGATGCGATCGCCGCCGATCCGCAGGCCTGGCTCGGTAGACGTGAGCCGGACACCGGCCTGCTCGTGAAGTTGCTCGACGCCGGACAGCGGCTGCCGCTGCACGTGCACCCCGACCGCACGTTCGCACGCACCCATCTCGCAAGCCCCTACGGCAAGACGGAGGCGTGGATCGTCGTCGACGCCGCGCCCGACGCGGCGGTCAATCTCGGCTTCCACAGACCGGTCGATCCGGACGAACTGGCCCGCTGGGTCGCTGCACAAGACGTCGCAGCGATGCTCGCGGCGACCCACACCGTGCCGGTGCGTGCCGGTGATGCCGTGCTGTGCCCGGCCGGAACACCGCACGCCATCGGCGCCGGCATCCTGCTCATCGAGTTGCAGGAGCCGACCGATCTGTCGATCATGCTCGAGACCGAGGGCTTCCCGATCGCGGACGGCGACGCCACGCTCGGGCTGCCACGGGACACCGCGCTGGCCTGTGTGAACCGCAGCGCCGTCACGCCCGCGCAGTTGCGTGAGTGGATGACCGCGACCGCCGGTTCGCTGCTGCCTGCGCAGGCGCGGGAGTTCTTCCGCGCCGAACCGGTCGCAGCCGACACCGTCGTGCAGGGGTTCGCGGTGCTCGTGGTCACCGCCGGCGCCGGGCAGCTGACCGGGCAGTGGGGCGTCACCGAACTGCGGCGCGGGGACACCCTCGTGCTGCCCTTCGGCGCAGGGCAGGGCCGCATGTCCGGGTCGGTGTCCGGCGTGCTGTGCGCGCCGCCGGACGACCTGCCGCCCGAAGTCGACTGACTAGCGGTCGTACTCGTCGTCCTCGGCGGGGACAGCGAGCTTCTGCTCGAGCACGTCGGCCTCGTTCGCCTCGTCCGGCAGCGGGCGCTCCAGCTCGTCGGCCACGTCCGCTTCCCGCTCGACGAGGTCCTCGTGATCCACGTCCGTCGGGTGTTCGGGCTCGGTCATGGTTCCACGTTAATCGCTGCGGCGATCGCGGCCACCAGGCGGTCGCCGAGGTCGGCGCGGCAGATGAGCAGGTCGGGCAGATACGGGTGCTCGCTGTTGTAGATCAGGGGCGACCCGTCGACCCGCGTGGCGTGCAGTCCCGCGGCGAGCGCGACGCCGACCGGAGCGGCCGAGTCCCACTCCCACTGCCCGCCGGCGTGCAGGTACGCGTCGGCGTCGCCGCGAAGCACGGCCATGGCCTTCGCGCCGGCCGAGCCCATCGGCTGCAGCCTCGCGCCGAACTTCTCGGCAACAGGTGCCGCGAAGGCCGGGGGGCGGCTGTCACTGACGAGGAACACCGGCGGATCGTTGGGCTGGGCCGGCTCGGCGCCCGTGCTCGTGTAGACGGTCGCCAGCGACGGCTGCGCGACCGCGGCGGCGGTGATCCCCGTCCCTCGCGTCCACAACGCGACGTGCACCGCCCAGTCGTCGCGCCCGGGCATGCCGTACTCGCGGGTGCCGTCGAGCGGGTCGATGATCCAGACCCGATCGGCGGACAGCCGCGCCGGCGAGTCGACGGACTCCTCGGAGAGCACGGCGTCGTCCGGACGTGCCTCGGCGAGGCCGGCGAGCAACAACTCGTTCGCGTCGTGGTCGCCGAGCTTGCCGAGCTCCTTGCCGGTCAGGCCCGACGACGTTCGCAGCTGTAGTAGCAGCTTGCCCGCGCGCTGTGCCAGGTCGCCCGCGAGGGTGACGTCGTCGGCCGCCGCCGAAGAGCTGGTCACTGCTCGATCTTGTCGATCACCAGCGAGGCAAGGGTGTTCACGTCCGCCTCGTTCGAGCGCAGCAGCAGGTCCGGCGACAGGGGCGCCTCGTACGGCGCGCTGACCCCCGTGAAGTCCGGGATCACGCCGGCTCGCGCCTTGGCGTAGAGACCCTTCGGGTCGCGTGCCTCGGCCACCTCGAGCGGAACGTCGACGAACACCTCGTAGAACGGCAGCCCGGCCTGCTTGTGGATCTCCCGGGCCGCGTCGCGATCGGCGCGGTACGGGCTGACCAGCGAGACCAGCACGACGACGCCCGCGTCGGCCATCAGCCGGGCGACCTCGGCGACGCGCCGCACGTTCTCCTTGCGATCCTCGGGGCTGAAGCCCAGGTTGCTGTTGAGGCCGTGCCGCAGGTTGTCGCCGTCGAGCACGTAGGCGGGACGCCCGGAGGCCACCAACCGGCGCTCGACCTCGACCGCCACCGAGCTCTTGCCCGAACCGGACAGCCCGGTGAACCACAGCGTCGCGCCCTGGGACGCGCGCTGCTCGCGGGAGACCTCCTGGTCGTGCCACTTGATGTTCAGGTCGCCCTGCGACGGACCGATGATCATGCCCGCGGCGACGGTGTTGTTGGTCGATTCGTCGACGAGGATGAATGCGCCCGTGTCGCGGTTGCGCCGGTACGGGTCGAAGAGCAGCGGCTTCTGCGTACGCAGCCGTGCCCGTCCGATCTCGTTCAGCGACAGGCCCTCGGCCTTCTCGTCACGGTGCAGCGTGTTGACGTCCAGGCGGTATTCGAGGTCCTTGATCGAGGCACGCGTCGAGCGTGACGTGTGCTGGATCGTGTAGGTCGTCCCCGGCGACAACGACGTCTCGGCCGTGAGCCAGCAGAGCATGGCGTCGATGTCCTGGCCGGTGTGCGGACGGTTGTGGGGGCGGGCGATCAGGTCGCCGCGGGCGATGTCGATGTCGTCGGCGAGTTCGATGACGACTGCCTGACCGGCGAAACCCTCGGCGAGCTCGCGACCACCCGGACCGTGCACCTTCGCCACCGACGTCGAGAACCCCGACGGCAGCACCGCCACCTCGTCGCCCGGCTTGAAGGTGCCGCCCGCGATCGTCCCGGCATAGCCCCGGAAGTCGTGGAAGTCGGCGTGTTGCGGTCGGATCACGTACTGCACGGGAAGGCGCGCGTCGATCAGGTTGCGGTCGGAGGCGATGTGGATGCCCTCGAGCAGCTTGAGCAGCGACTGGCCCTCGTACCACGGCATCGCCGGGGTCTTGGTCACCACGTTGTCGCCGGTGAGCGCCGAGATCGGGACGAACGTCAGGTCGGCGACCTCGAGCTTCATGGCGAAGCTACGGAACTCCTGCTTGATCTGCTCGTAACGCTCCTCGGAGAAGTCGACGAGGTCCATCTTGTTGATGCACACGATCAAGTGCGGGATGCCGAGAAGGGTCGCGAGGAATGCGTGGCGGCGCGACTGCTCGAGCACGCCGTTGCGGGCGTCGATCAGGATCAGCGCGACGTCGGCAGTCGACGCGCCGGTGACCATGTTGCGTGTGTACTGGATGTGGCCGGGGGTGTCCGCGATGATGAACTTGCGCTCCGGCGTCGCGAAGTACCGGTAGGCCACATCGATGGTGATGCCTTGTTCGCGCTCGGCGCGCAGGCCGTCGGTGAGCAGCGCGAGGTCGGGGCCTTCGTGCCCGCGCGCCACGCTGGCCGACTCGACCGCGCCGAGTTGGTCTTCGAAGATCGCCTTGCTGTCGAACAGCAGGCGGCCGATGAGAGTCGATTTGCCGTCGTCGACCGAACCTGCGGTCGCGATGCGAAGTAGCTGGGACATCTCAGTGTGGGTCCTCGCCGAATCGTGGAGTGTTCTTTACGGAGCGATTTGGTGGGGTCACTAGAAGTAGCCCTCTTTCTTGCGGTCTTCCATGCCGGCTTCGCTGATGCGGTCGTCGCCGCGCGTCGCGCCGCGCTCGGTCAGTCGGGCTGCGGCGACCTCGTCGACGACGGCCTCGGGGGTGGCGGCCAGCGACTCGACGCAGCCGGTCGTGGTGGCGTCGCCCATCGTGCGATAGCGCACCGTCTCTTCGAAGACGTGCTCGCCGTCTTCGGGCACGATGAAACGGTTCACCGCGTAGAGCATCCCGTCCCGCTCGACGACCTTGCGTTTGTGGGCGAAATAGAGCGCGGGGAGCTCGATGCCCTCGTCGCGGATGTAGGTCCAGATGTCGAGCTCGGTCCAGTTCGACAGGGGGAACACGCGGATGTTCTCGCCCTTGCGATGGCGTCCGTTGTAGAGGTTCCACAGCTCGGGACGCTGGTTGCGCGGGTCCCATGCACCGAACTCGTCGCGGAAGCTGAACACCCGCTCCTTGGCGCGGGCTTTTTCCTCGTCGCGACGGGCGCCACCGAACACGGCGCCGAAGTTGTTGTCGCGGATGCCGCGCAGGAGGGTCACCGTCTGGTGGCGGTTGCGGGGAGCCCCCGGGTAGTCCTCGTGCACCCGTCCGGCGTCGATGTCGTCCTGCACGTGTTCGACGATGAGCCGCAGGCCGTACTTCTCGACGGTCTTGTCACGGAACTCGATGACCTCGTCGAAGTTCTGGCCGGTGTCGACATGCATCACCGGGAACGGCACCCGGGCCGGCCAGAACGCCTTCACGGCCAGGTGCAGCATCACGACCGAGTCCTTGCCGCCGGAGAACAGCAGCGCCGGACGCTCGATCGTGGCGGCGACCTCGCGGAAGATGTGCACGGCCTCGGCCTCGAGCTTCTCGAGGTCGGTCAGCTCGTACGTCGTGGTCATAGGGGCCTTTCCTACTGACTGAGTGGAGATGGCTGCGCGCCAACCCGACATTCTGCCAGGCCCGGGCGGCTGCTCTTGACGAACGCTCCGGACGCACTTAGCTTCCAGTGGAACGTGTTCTAGTTTTCCTCGCTTGTGGCGCTGACGGGCGTGCTCGCCGACGCGCTCGCGGAGGCGGAGCACCTGATCACGACGGCCGCGCACGTCCAGACCGAGCAGGACCTCCTGGAACGTTACGGCTCCCTCGCGGGGGCGGCCACCATCCGCGACGACGCGGAGTACGTCGTGACCGGCCGCCGGGGAAACGCTCGAGGACGAGGCACGGCAGGCCATTGCGCGGCCGACGCCGGGAGCCGCAGCGGAACGCGTGCACCCGCGCACAGCTACCGCCTCGAGGACTTCGGACTGACCGCGGCGATGGTCGACGAACGCTTCCGCTCAGGCACTATGGAGGCGTGACCGCCACCGTCTCGCTCGACGCGCTGCAAGCGCTCGCAGCCGGCGGGGGCGTGGTCGTGCTCAGCGGCGCCGGACTGTCGACCGACTCCGGCATCCCCGACTACCGCGGCCCGTCGGGGGCTTTGCGCCGGCATCCGCCGATGCAGTACGCGGCCTTCGTCGGCGACCGCGCGGCCCGGCACCGCTACTGGGCGCGGTCGTATCTGGGCTGGCGTGCCATCGCGACCGCCCGTCCCAATGCCGGGCATCGAGCGATCGCGCAGTTGCAAGCGGCGGGCCGGGTCAGCGGCATCATCACGCAGAACGTGGACGGGCTGCATCAGGCAGCCGGCGCGCTCGACGTGATCGAACTGCACGGCGGTCTCGACCGGGTCGTCTGCCTCGACTGCGGTGTGCGGGAGTCGCGCTTCGCGCTGGACGCGCGGCTGCGCGCGGCCAACCCGCACTTCGACGCCGAGGTCGCCCGAGTGAACCCCGACGGCGACGTCGACCTCGCCGACGACGATCTCGCCGGCTTCCGCATGGTCGCGTGCGGGTCGTGCGCCGGCGAGCTGGTGAAACCGGACGTCGTGTTCTTCGGCGAGAACGTGCCGAAGGACCGGGTCGAGGCGTGCTTCGACCTCGTCGACCGGGCCCGCTCGCTGCTGGTCGTGGGGTCGTCACTGACCGTCATGAGTGGGCTGCGTTTCGTGCGGCGCGCCGCCCGGCTCGGCATTCCGGTCGCGATCGTCAACCAGGGCGCGACCCGCGGCGACGAGTTCGCAGCCGTGCGCGTCGACGCTTCGCTCGGCGAGGTGCTACCTCTTCTCGTCTGACCCGTCGTCCTTCGAGTCGGAGTCGTCGTCGTTCGCGTCGTCGTCCGAGTCGTCGTCCGAGTCGTGCGCGTCGTCCTTCGAGTCGTTCGCGTCGTCGTCCGAGTCGTTCGCGTCGTCCTTCGAGTCGTCCGCGTCGTCGTTCGAGTCGTCGTCCGAGTCGTGATCGTCGTCCGGCTGATCGTCCGCCTCGTCGTCATCGTCGTCGCGCACGACGACGTCGGCCCAGTCGACGGCGGAGTCGGTGAGCTTGTCCGGATCGACCACGCGCTTCTCGGCGATGATCGGCTTCAGAGCGTCGACGACGTCCCACACGTTCACATTCATCGCGGCGAGCAGGTGGTTCTCGTCGTCCAGCCAGAAGGCGACGAACTCGCGCTTGCCGGTGTCGCCGCGAACCACGACCCGCTTGTACGAGTCGCGCGGCGCGTACCCGATGTACTCCATGCCGAGGTCGAACTGGTCGCTGAAGAAGTAGGGCAGGTTGTCATAGCGCGCGTCGTTGCTGCCGAGCAGTGCCTTCGCCGCTACGGCGGGCTGGTTGAGTGCGTTCGCCCAGTGCTCGACGCGGATCCGTCCGACAAGCGGGTGATCGTGGTTGGCGACGTCGCCGACGGCGTAGATGTCGTCATCACTGGTGCGCAGCGAGGAGTTGACCAGGATGCCGTTGTCGACCCGCAGCTCGGCCATGCGGGCCAGCGAGTCCTCGGGGAGGATGCCCACGCCCGCGATCACCAGCTCGGCCTCGATGCTCGTGTCGTCGTCGAGCTTGACTGCCTTCGGTCTGTCGTCGTCGTCGAGCACGATCTCGCTGATGGTGACGCCGAGCTTGAGGTCGACACCGTTGTCGCGGTGCAGCTGTGCGAAGACCTCGGCCATCTCCTTGCCCAGCACGTTCAGCAGCGGGAGTTCGGCGGTCTCGAGCACAGTGACCTCCGCGCCGGCAGCGCGGGCGGCGGCGGCCGTTTCCAGACCGATCCAGCCGGCACCGATGATGACCACGCGCACGCCGTCGCCGAACGCCGCCTTCAGCACATCGCTGTCGTGATGCGTGCGCAGGTAGTGCGCGGCGTCGGCGCCGGGTAGCTCGAGCTTGCGGGGAATCGCGCCGGTGGCCAGCACCAGCTTGTCGTAACCGAGGATGGTGCGGTCGGACAGCTCCACCTGGTGCCGCTCGGCATCGAGCCGCATCGCCGCAACGCCGCGGTGCAGCGTCACGTGGTGGTCGGCGTACCACTGCTCGTCGTGCACGACGGCCTTCTCGAACGGTGCCTTGCCCTGGAGGTAGTCCTTCGACAGCGGCGGGCGCTCGTACGGCAGATCGGACTCGTCGGTGATCAGCTCGAGCTTGCCCTCGTACCCCTGGTCGCGCAGGGCCTCGACAGTCTTGGCGGCCGCAAGACCACCCCCGACGACGACGATGCGTTCCGGGGTCTGTGGCATGGGGCGCTCCTCTGGGTCAGCGGGTTCTCCCGTTCCTACCCGGTCTACGTCGCGGGCAAAAGTGCGGTTCGACTCGGCGACAGGACGCCGGCACGGTGAGTGGCGCCCTCGGACGTGAGTGGCACGATTTCGCGCCACTCGTACCCGGAACGCGCCACTCAACGTCGGCCGGTCAGCGGCAGATTGCCGGCGGATGCAGCGCGAGCACGTAGCTGTCAGGGGAGTGCCGCTTCCACGCTCCGGATAGAACCTGGTCGCGCGTCGTGACAACGGTGCCGACGATGAGATCCCGCGGCTGAACCGAACCAGCACGAATCCGGCCCGTCGTGGGGTCGGCGCAGCCGAGAAGCTTGTCGCTGTCGAGCCATACGGTTCCACCGGATCGAGTCATCGAGAAGTAGCCCGTGATGACCCGGCATTGAACGCGACGGTATCGGGTCGAGACTCTGTACCCGCAACCCTCCGGCCGTCCACCGCGGCCAGGCAGCGGCCAGAGCGCTCTGCACGAGATCCTCGGCGGCGGGCCATTCACCGGTGACCAACCAGGCCGCGCGCAGCAGGGCGCCGAGTTCGCGGTGACCAACTCGCCGAACCCGTCCGGCTCGCGCATGCGCCCTCCTCGCCTCGTTCAGAGCACCTAGCCCTCGGACGAGGTTTACCGGCATGATCCGCTTCATGACACATGAAGTGCGGGGCGTCGTCAGCCTGGCCAAGGGCGAGCCGGTTCGGGTCGAGACGATCGTCGTGCCGGACCCGGGCCCGGGTGAGGCACTGGTGCAGGTGCGGGCCTGCGGCGTGTGCCACACCGATCTGCACTACCGCGAGGGCGGCATCAACGACGACTTCCCGTTCCTGCTCGGCCACGAGGCGTCCGGAGTCGTCGAGGCGGTCGGTGACGGCGTCACGGACGTGGCACCCGGCGACTTCGTCATCCTCAACTGGCGCGCCGTGTGCGGGCAGTGCCGCGCGTGCAAGCGCGGCCGGCCCTGGTACTGCTTCAACACGCACAACGCCGCGCAGGCGATGACGCTGAAGGACGGCACGAAGCTCTCGCCGGCGCTCGGCATCGGCGCCTTCGCCGAGAAGACGCTCGTCCACGCCGGCCAGTGCACGAAGGTCGACCCGAGCGTGAGACCCGAGGTCGCCGGACTGCTCGGTTGCGGCGTCATGGCCGGCCTCGGTGCAGCCATCAACACCGGCGGCGTCGGTCGCGGCGACAGCGTCGCGGTCATCGGCTGCGGCGGCGTCGGCTGCGCCGCGATCGCCGGGGCGAACCTCGCCGGAGCGTCGACGATCATCGCTGTCGATGTCGACGACCGGAAGCTGCAGACCGCCCGCGAGCTCGGCGCCACCCACTCGGTGAACTCGACGAAGACCGATGCCGTCGAGGCGATCCGGTCACTCACCGGGGGCAACGGCGCGGACGTGGTCGTCGAGGCCGTCGGCCGCCCGGAGACCTACGAACAGGCTTTCTACGCCCGCGACCTCGCCGGGACGGTCGTGCTCGTCGGCGTGCCCACGCCGGACATGCGGCTCGACCTGCCGCTGATCGACTTCTTCGCCCGCGGCGGGGCACTCAAGTCGTCCTGGTACGGCGACTGCCTGCCCTCGCGCGACTTCCCGATCCTGGTCGACCTGCACCTGCAGGGGCGCCTCCCGCTGGACAAGTTCGTGACCGAGACGATCGCGCTGGACGGGGTCGAGGAGGCGTTCGAGGCGATGCACCGCGGCGACGTGCTGCGGTCCGTGGTCGTCTTCTGAAGATCGGGATCGAGGTTCTCTTGACCGGAAGACATCCCTTTCGTTGATCCTGGCCGCATAGTCTGCGCCCGTGGGGACTCGAAAGGTGCATTCGCGGCGATTCGTCGCTGCACTGCCAGCGCTCGCTCTGATGTCGGCCGGGCTGGTCGTCACGGCGCCGTCGGCCGTCGCTGCGGGCGTCGCGAGCGTCCCTCGTCCCGACCACGTCGTTATCGTCGTCGAAGAGAACCACTCCAGCGCAGCCATCCTCGGCAACCCGGCCGCGCCGTACATCAACTCGCTGGCTGCGAGCGGCGCGAACATGACCAACTTCTACGCCGAGACCCACCCGAGCCAGCCGAACTACGTCGCGATGTACTCCGGCGACACGCAGGGCATCACCGACGACAGCTGCCCGCACACGTTCGCCACGCCCAACCTCGGCGCACAGCTCACTGGTGCGGGGCTGGGTTTCGCCGGTTACTCCGAAGGTTTACCCAGCGTCGCGTACACCGGGTGCATCAGCGGCCGGTACGCGCGCAAGCACAACCCGTGGTCGGACTTCAGCAACGTGCCGACGAGCGCGAACCAGCCGTTCACCGCGTTCCCGACGGACTACTCGACCCTGCCGGCCGTCTCGTACGTCGTCCCGAATCTCGACGACGACATGCACGACGGCACCGTCGCGCAGGGCGACATGTGGCTGCAGAACAACCTGAGCGGCTACGTCACGTGGGCGCAGACGCACAACAGCGTCTTCGTCCTCACCTTCGACGAGGATGACCACAGTCAGGCCAACAAGATTCCGACGGTCATCACGGGCCAGCGCGTCGCGCCGGGTAGCTACGCGGAGCAGGTCAATCACTACAACCTGCTGCGCACCCTCGAAGACGGTTACGGCCTGGCCGGCATCGGCGCCTCGGCCACGGCGACCCCGCTGCTCGACATCTGGACGACGCCCAGCGGCGATCAGCCGCCGGTGGCGGAGTTCACGACGACTTGTTCGGGGTTGACGTGCAGTTTCGATGCGTCGCCGTCGTCGGATCCCGATGGATCGATAGGTTCCTATTCCTGGGCCTTCGGTGACGGCGCGAGCGGATCGGGACAGACGATCACGCACACCTACGCCGGTGGCGGCGCAGAGTCGGTGACCCTGACGGTCAGCGACAACCAAGGTGTCACGTCGTCGGTCGTGCATACGGCGAACCCGGTAGCGACCGCGACATCGCCGTTCGTGGCCGACACCTTCAATCGCACCGTCCGTAACGCTTGGGGGTCCGCCGACGCGGGAGGTGCCTGGTCGACGAGTGGGACGACATCCAGCTTCACCGTTGATCCGGGCATGGGTGCGATGGCGCTGTCGAAAGCAGGCATCAGTCTCGTCACGTGGGCAGGACCGAGCGTCACCGATGCCGACGTCTCGCCGGTGTTCGCGGTGAACAAGCTTCCGGTCGGCGGGCCGGTGTACGTCAAGGTGAACGGCCGCAGGATCGATGCAAAGAACTACTACAGCGCGACCGTCACCGTGAATGCCGACGGTTCGGTGACGTTGAATGTGAGTCGCACCGTGGCCGGCACCGGCTCGGTGCTTGCGTCCACGAAGATCACGGGTCTGACGGTGACCGGCGGGATGTCGCTTCAGATACGCCTGCAAGTGACCGGTACAGCGCCGACGACGCTCCGGGCGCGCGTGTGGGCGAGTTCCGCCGCTGAGCCGTCGACATGGAGACTCTCGACAACTGATGGGACGGCAGTCCTACAGGCACCGGGTCAGACAGGTCTGTTCGGCAACCTCGCGGCCGCCGTCACCAATGCGCCGCTCGCGCTGACGTTCAGCGGCTTCACGGCCCGACCGACCTCCGTAGCTGCGAACCAGTCGCCAACTGCGGCGTTCACTTCATCGTGCACGCAGTTGTCGTGCACGTTCGATGCGCGGTCCTCCTCCGATCCTGACGGGACGATCAGCAGCTACTCGTGGACGTTCGGTGACGGCGCGACCGGTAGCGGTGCGACGACCACCCACGCATTCGTCACCGCGAACGACTACGTCGTCACCCTTGCCGTCACCGACAATGCGGGCTCGTCGGCGAGCGTGTCGCATACCGTGACGGCGACCAACCCGCCGACCAACCAGCCACCCACCGCTTCGTTCACTTCGAACTGCACGGAGTTGTCCTGCGCGTTCGACGGTTCCGGATCGAGTGACCCTGAAGACGTCGTCGTCGCTGGATACAGCTGGGACTTCGGTGACCCCGCCGATCCGTCCGGCGCAACGACCGCCACACCCTCGCATGTCTTCGCGACCGCAGGCACTTACACTGCTGTGCGTTGCAGCGTCGGGTCGGCGACATCCAGTGGGGCGCTGTTTCCACCGCCACCGAACGGCGCCGGGGTTCGGGCAACACCTACCTCGCCAAACTACCAGGTCAATGTCACCTACGACAACTACTCCGTCACTGATCTGCGCCAGGATCAGCCGGTTCCACTGGCGTAACACCCGCCTCATAAGACACAATGGGCTCGCACCGCCTCTGAATCGCGACGGACCGCTGGGGAAGGCGTCACCGTCGAGCCTTTGGAGGTGTGCGATGTCCGCCGTGTCCAGCGCGGTCCCGAACACCACGGGTGTGGTGTTCCTGCACTGCTGCCCTGCTGCGCTCGCTCCGCATGTGGAGTGGGCGCTTGCCGGCGTGCTCGACCGTCCCGTGCGGCTCGAGTGGTCGGCCCAGCCGGCCGCGCCACAGCACCTGCGCGCCGAGTTCACCTGGACGGGCCCCATCGGCACGGCCGCCAAGCTCGCCGGCTCGCTGCGCCCGTGGCCGATGCTCGTCTTCGAGGTCACGCAGTCGGCCACCTCGGTGAGCGACGGCGAGCGGCTGGCCTATGTGCCAGGTCGCGGGTTCCACCGCAGTCTGATCTCGGTCAACGGCGACGTCGTGGTGGGTGAGGAGCGCCTGCGGGGCCTGCTCTCACGCGCGCACAGCGCCGAGGACTACGCGCACGGACTGGCCGAGTTGCTCGGGACGTCCTGGGACGCCGAGCTCGAGCCCTACCGGCAGGGCGGGGACGGGGGACCGATCTCGCTGCTGCACCAGGTGGTGTGAGCGCGCGTCAGTACGGCTTGTCGGGGTCGTCGGGACTGACGCCGAGATCGCGGTCGAGGTGCGCCTCGGTCCAGGCGATTCCGGGCGCGACGTCGACCAGTTTCAGTGACGCGAACGGCGGTGCGCCGGCCAGCATCGCGCGGATGATGTCGAGCGTCCACCGTGCCGTGTCGGCGTTGAGGCAGGCACCGTCCGCTGTCCGGAACGACGCCGAGGGTGACCCGACCCGCAGGCGCTCCAGCGGATGTTGGGCGACGACCGTTGCCAGTCCGCCGCCGAACAGCCGGCGCGTGCCGAGGGCGTCGGGCGTCCACAGCTCGCTGCCGGCGACATCCTCGAGCCGGAACCAGTGCGGGGTGATCTCGCCGCTGCTCGCCGGCGGTGAGCTGTCGTCCGCGCCATGGCGCCGGATCAGTGTGAACACCGGCCACGTCGGCGGGACGGTGAACTCGGCCTCGATCCAGCGCTGGTGGCGGCGCCGCCACTCCGAGGCCTGTGCCGGGTACCCGTCGACGGTGAAGACGGCTTGCAGCAGCTGTCCTGGCAGCGCCAGCGGGACCGGCGGGCCGCACGAGGTGGCGGCGAGCACGGCGGCGGCGGTTACCGGGTCGTGGTGTCGCCAGGCGTGGGGGTAGTCGCTCACGGGTTCTGGACGATGATGCCGCGCGCCTGAACGACCGCCAGGTCGTGCGTGGTGGCCGGGCCGGTGAGCGGCGCCGGGTCGACGGCGGTCCAGGTGGCGCCGTTGTCGAGGCTGAACTCGGCGTGCCAGGCGACGCTGAGCGTGATCGTGACGTGCCCGGTGTCGGCATAGGTGTGGCCGTAGTAGCCGGGGCACTGCGCCGCGCGGCACGGGTCGGCCTTCGAGTAGGGCTTGCCGGGATCGGTCGTCGTGTCGGTGGTCGAGTCGCCGAAGTCCCAATCGGCGTGGTCGAAGCCGATCCGCAGGCCGACCTGTCGCCCGACCACCGTCACGGTGCCGAGGCTACGGTGCGCGGACGTCTCGGCCCACAGGATCGTCTCGGCGTTGACCAGTGCCCGCGTCGTCCACGCCGAGCCGATCCGCACGGTCGGTAACAGTCGAAGCACCTGTTGCCGCAGCGCCGCCGCAGTGACCACCGGTGCCGCCGCGGGCGCGTTGGCAGGATCACCGGCACACCAGGTGCTCGAACAGCACCCAGCTGGCCCTGCTGCTGGATCTGCGTCGCGAACGCCGGTCCCTTGGGACACTTGACCATCGTGCCGCACTGCGGGTTCCAGAATCCGTTGTCGAGCGACGACGGATACCCGCACGTGATCGTGCGAGTCGTAGGCGCGTGCCAGGCGTCCACGTGGACTGGCCAGTGCCGGAGGTTGCTCCAGTGCGAAGCGATGCCGCCGAGACATCACGTCCGTCGCCACGAGCAGCCAGCCGACCAGGCGCCGTGAGCAGCACTGCCGCGAGCGCGTTGGCAAGCGCGGCGAGGACCGACGAGACGCAGCGAGCACACAGCACGCGTCTCGTGCGGCTCATCTCCGCGACTGACCACACGCCATGCGCTCGACTGCCATCGCAGCGTGACACTCGAATCGTCTCGGATTGCGCTGGGCTGGAGTCGCGCGCACGACTCTTCCCGGTCGTGACGTTCGAGACGCCGTTCGCAAACGACGGTCACGTCGAGACTACGACGATTCGCCGTCGCGACTGATCTGACGAGTCGTCGTCTACTCGGAGATGCGACCGCCGATGAAGTGACGATCGCTCGACGCCGGCCTCGTCGATAGCCCGCTGCGAACGCTCGCGCAGCCGATGCAAGTCGGCTCGAAGTAGTGGCGCATGTAGGCGCTGCTGGTGGTGGCGTAGCCCCAGTCGATTGTCTTGATGAAGAACTCGGCGAAGGCCTTGGCGCCGTCAGCGGTGTGCCGGGTCGCCGCGACGGGCAGCACCGGCGGCTTCTCGCCCTTGCGGATGTTCGGGCCGGTGCGCGGCACGTCCGGCGGCACGGTCGGCCGTGGCGGCGGCTTCGCTGTGGGGCTCGTACTGATCGGCACGGTCGGGCTCGTCGACGGCGCGACCGTGGTGTGCGGCGCCGTCATCGTGGGATCCGGGGTACCCGACGACGAGGTGCATGCGGCGCAGGCGACCGCGGCCACGCAGGCAGCCAGGAATGTCGCAATTGTCGCGCTCGATCGCACCTGGCCATGATGCCCGAACCGGGGCGTCAGGGCCACAGACGTCCGATTGCCTGTGGACGACGGCCGAAACCGTCGCGCAGGCATGTTCAAGATCGCGGTAGCCCGGCCGATGCAGTCCACGTGACTTCCACGCAGCCCTATCGAGGACGGCACTCGGCACCCGACGGCGAGGTCGACGAGGTGTTCGAGTTCTTCGAGGCCATGGACCCGGAGTACCCCGAGCCGGTCACGTCAGCCGCAGCCGACGAACCGCCGGCTCCGCCTGCGCCGCCCGTTCGCGGAGCGGCTCCGTGGTCCGCTTTCGTGCACACGGCGCACCGGCGCCGCCGGTCGTCGCGCCTTCCGCACCCCTTGCAGCGCCTCCCGCTGCACCGCCGGCCGAGCCGGAGTGGGTCGCCTACACGCCGCCGCCGCGTCCGGGCACCGCCGTCGCGCCCGATGCCGACGTTGTCCCGCCGATCTGGCAGGCGCCTGACGAGCCTGCCGTTCCCGCGGCGTCAGAAACCCCCCTCTGGGACATGCCGGCCGGTTTCGTACCGCTGCAGGCGCCACGCCGCAAGCACCAGGCGATCAAACTCGTCGCGATCGCCGCGGTGGTGGCCGCCATCGGCGGACTCGCCTGGTTCGGCTACCAGTCCTTCAAGCCCGGACCGGCCAACCCCGCGCCCATCGTCGCCGGGCCGGCCGCGACGGTCACCTACACCTCGTCCACCGGTCACTTCACCGTCGGCCTTCCGGAACAACCCGTCACGACCACCGTGCAGCAGACCCAGGGACAGTTCACGCTGAAGGAGTCGGTGGCGGCCGCCGAGAGCGCGCACGAGAATTCGCCGCCGGGCTCGTCGTCACTGCCCGGCATCCCAGCCGGCCGTATGGCCGACTTCATGCGTGGCGCCGCGGGCGGGATCGCGCGGACCGGGCAGGTCTCCAATCTCCAGCCCACGACCTACCAGGGCCACCCGGCGATCACGGCCACGGCAACCGGTCCCGACAGCAAGCAGCTGAGCATTCTCTTCTTCGCGTACTCATCGACGCACATGTACATGCTGGCCGCCCCCGACGACGCAACGCTCAGCGCGCTGGAGGCGCACTTCAAGCCGACGCCGTAACACAGGCCGTACCGTTCAGGCCTTGGTGAACACCACCGAGGTGTTGTGGCCGCCGAACCCGAACGAGTCGTTGATCGCCGCGCCGATTTCCATCTCGCGCGCCTCGCGCGGGACGTCGACGCGCAGGTCGTCGTCGGGATCCTCGAGGTTGATCGTCGGAGGCACGACACCGTGATGGATCGACAACACGGTCGCGACCGACTCGATCGCGCCGGCAGCGCCGAGCAGGTGTCCGGTCATCGACTTGGTGCCGGTGACGACGGTGTCCTCGCCGAACAGTTCGGCGATCGCGGTCGCCTCGCCCATGTCGCCGGCCGGCGTCGACGTGGCATGTGCGTTCACGTGCACGATGTCGTCGAACGACAGACCTGACCGCTCGATCGCCAGCTTCAGCGCCCGCACCTGCCCCGACCTGTCGGGCTGGACGATGTCGTAGGCGTCGGAAGTGATGCCGGCCGCTGCCAGCACCGCGTACGGCGCGCGCTTGCGGGCCTCGGCGTCGGTGCGGCGTTCGAGCACGAGCACTCCGGCACCCTCACCGAGCACGAAGCCGTCGCGGCCCTTGTCCCACGGACGTGACGCCTTCTGCGGCTCGTCGTTACGGGTCGACATCGCGCGCATCTGAGCGAACCCGGCGATGTTGAGCGGGTGGATGCAGGCCTCGGTACCGCCCACCACCACGACATCGGCACGGTCGAGGTTCAGCAGGTCGAGCCCGAGGGCCACGGCCTCCGATCCGGACGCGCACGCGCTGACGGTGGTGTGCACGCCGGCCTGTGCGCCGAGCTCCAGCCCGACGTAGGCGGCGGGGCCGTTCGGCATGTTCATCGGGATCATCAGCGGGGACACCCGTCCGGGGCCCTTCTCGCGCATCAGGTCGTACTGCGCGAGCAGCGACGTGACGCCGCCGATGCCCGTGCCGATCACGACCGCGACGCGCGTCGGTTCGAGCCCCGCCTCGCTCGCCTTGCCCGAGAAGCCGGCATCGGCCCACGCCTCGCGGGCGGCGACCAGCGCCGCCTGCTCGGACCGGTCGAGCCGGCGGGCCTGAACGCGCGAGATGATCTCGGTCGGGTCGACCGCCATCGGTGCCGCGATGCGCACGGACAGCGGCTCGGCCCAGTCCTGCTCGAGTGCGACGACGCCGGAGCGTCCCTCGAGCAGACCGGACCAGAACGACTTGACGTCGCCACCGACCGGGGTGGTTGCCCCGAGGCCGGTGACGACGATCTCTCAGTGCGAACTCATTCGCAACGCCATGAGTCTAGGCGTTGCTCTCGATGTACTTGACGGCGTCGCCGACGGTCTTGAGCTTCGGCAGCTCGTCGTCCGGGATCTTGACGCCGAACTTCTCCTCGGCAGCCATGGCTACCTCGACCATCGACAGCGAGTCGACATCGAGGTCGTCGACGAAGCTCTTGTCGTCGGTGACGTCGCCCGGCGAGACGTCGGCAACCTCCTCGAGGATGCTGGCGAGCCCTTCGCGGATCTCCTCGGCACTGGCCACGGGAGCGGTTCCTTTCGGTTGGTGGTGATGGTTAGGGAGCGAGAACGACTTGTGCGGCGTACGCGAGACCGGACCCGAACCCGAGCAGCAGCACCGGGGCCGCCGGACGGGATCTCGCCGTGCTCGACCATGCGTGACAACGCGAGCGGGATGCTCGCCGCCGACGTGTTGCCGGAGGTGACGATGTCGCGCGCGATCACGGCGTTGGTCGCGCCGAGCCGGCGCGCGATGGCGTCGATGATGCGCAGGTTCGCCTGATGGGGGACGAACGCGACGAGTTCGGCAGGGTCGACACCTGCGCGCCGGCACGCCTCCAGCGCGACGGGCGCCATCTGCGACGTCGCCCAGCGATAGACGGCCTGTCCCTCCTGACGGAAGAAGCGTGACTCGGCGTCGATGGCGACCGTGTCGTGCAGTTCGCCGGTGCTGCCCCACACGATCGGTCCGACGCCGGCCTCGTCCGACGGGCCGACGACAGCGGCGCCGGCTCCGTCGCCGAGGATGATGCACGTCGAGCGGTCGTTCATGTCGAGCCAGCCCGAGAACCGCTCGGACGCCGACGACCAGCACGTTGCGTGCCTGGCCGGCATGGATGGCCGCGCTCGCCGCGCCGACCGAGTACACGAAGCCGGAGCACCCGGAGCTGATGTCGTACGCGCCCGGTGCGTCGATGCCGAGGCGGTAGGCCAGCTGCGGTGCCGCTGCCGGGACCGGCTCGGGCATCGTGCACGTCGCGACGATGACGAAGTCGATGTCGCCCGCCGCCACCCCGCTCGCGGCGAGCGCCTTGCTACCTGCTGCTTCGGCCATGTCGACGACCGTCTCGTCGGGGTCGGCCCAGCGACGCTCGGCGATGCCCACGCGCGTCCTGATCCATTCATCGTTGGTGTCGACGCCTCGGGCGACCAGGTCGTCGTTCGTGATGACGTTTGCGGGACGGTAGTGGCCCATGCCGAGGATGCGGGCGCTCCGCGGGGCCCTGGACTGTCGAGATCATGAGTCCTCCGTCCTGCCGGGACGTGCTGAGTGCACGGGCCTGTTCGAGATCGTCGGGCGACTTGACGGCCACCAGTTCGACGCCGCGCAGTTCGCGCTTCGCGATGCCGGTGAGCGTGCCTGCCGGAGCGAGTTCGATCGCTGCGCTCACGCCGAGGTCGCGGCAGGTCTGCAGGCAACGTCCCAGCGCACGGGCAGCGTGACCTGAGCGACCAGGCGCTCCAACAGCTCCGCGCCGGTGCGCACAGCCGCACCGTCCGCATTCGACAAGAGCGTCGCGCGCGGGTCGTGGGGCGACAACTCGGCAGCGTAGGTGCGCAGCGCCTCTTCGGCCGGCGCCATGTAGTGCGTGTGGAAGGCGCCCGCGACCTGCAGCGGACGGACGCGTGCGCCGGCGGGCGGCTGTTCGGCCAGCTTCTCCAGGGCGTCCAGCGCGCCGGCGGCCACGATCTGGCCCGCACCGTTGCGGTTCGCCGGCACGAGCCCGAACGCCTCGATGCCGGCGGCCACCTCGTCCGGGTCGCCACCGAGCAGCGCCGACATTCCCGTCGGGGTGAGTGCGCATGCGGCTGCCATTTCGGCGCCACGACGCGCGGCGAAGGCCACCGCGTCGGCCGGAGGCAGCGCGCCCGCAACAGCTGCCGCGGTCAGCTCGCCCACGCTGTGCCCCGCGACGACCATGTCGTTGCCGGCGTCGGCGAGCCCGAGCTGGTCGGCGACAACAGCGCCCAGCGCGACGATGAGCGGCTGCGTGACCGCGGTGTCCTTGATCTCGTCGGCGTCGGCAGTCGTGCCCAGCCGGACGAGGTCGAGGTCGGCCAGCTCGCTCCACTCGGCAAGTCGCTCGGCGACGCCCGGTAGCTCCAGCCACGGCGAGAGCATCCCCGGCGTCTGCGAACCCTGGCCGGGCGCGAAGACTGCAATCACCAGGACAGCGTTGCACACCCCGACGGGGCCGAAGTACGAAAACCGGCGAGTAGGCATAGTTACCGTCGAGTTGTGACGCACTCGACGGGCAACGGGCCGGGCTACTACGCGCACCTGGATTTCAACGCGCCCCTGTCCGCGCAGCGGGCCGACGCGCTCGCGCACGCGATCGCTCGACGCGCCCCACGCACCGTCCTCGACATCGGGTGCGGCTGGGCCGAGCTGCTGTTGCGGATCGTTGCCGCGGCGCCCGGGACGCGCGGGCTCGGCGTGGATTCGGACCAGCGGCTGCTCGCCCGCGGGCGCGCCAATGCCGCGGATCGTGGCATCGCCGAGCGCGTCGAACTCCGCGCCGGCGACGGTTCGGCACCGCTCGATCCCGGCGACGCGGTGACGTGCATCGGGGCCGACCACGTCTTCGGTACCCAGACCGACGCGTTGGCCGCGCTGCGCCGGCTCGTCCGCCCGGGTGGCGTGTTGCTGTTCGGGACGGGCTACTGGCAGCGACCGCCCACGATCGCCGAGGCAGCGGGTCTCGGCGCGACGCCGGAGGAGCTGCCCGACCTGCCAGCTCTCGTCGAGTTGTGCCTGGCAGCGGGTTTCCGTCCCCTCGATGTGCAGACCGCGAACGAGGACGAGTGGAACGCGTTCGAGTCGGGCTACCTCGCCGACCTCGAGGAATACCTCATGACCCACCCGTCCGATGACGCACGGCGCGTCGAGGCCGATGAACACCGCACCGGCTGGTTGCGCGGGTACCGAGGCGTGCTCGGCTTCGCGTATCTGACGTTGGGCGTGCCGACAGTACGGTGAATGCCGTGTCCGCTCGCGAACCCCGACGAGACCCGGTAGCCGACCTGCGCAGCATCGCGTTCCTGCTCGAACGCAACCTCGAGTCGACCTATCGCGTGCGCGCCTACCGCGGCGCTGCGAACGCGCTCGAGGAACTCGGCACCGACGAGGTGCAGCGCCTGGTCGCCGACGGAACGCTGACCAAGGTCAAGGGCGTCGGCGACAAGACGGCCGCGGCGGTCGCCGAGTCACTGCGCGGCGAGGAACCGGCCGCGCTGACCAAGCTGCGCCAGATCGAACCCGCGCCGGTGGCGCCGGAGGTCGCCGAGCTGCGGGCGCTGCTGCGGGGCGACTGCCATTCGCACTCGGACTGGTCCGACGGCGGGTCGCCGATCCGTGAGATGGCGATGGCCGCACGCGACCTCGGTCACGACTACCTCGTGCTCACCGACCATTCGCCCCGCCTGACCGTCGCGAACGGACTGTCGGTGGAGCGGCTCGAGCAACAGCTCGACATCGTCGCCGAGGTGAACGACGAGCTCGCCCCGTTCCGGCTGCTCACCGGCATCGAGGTCGACATCAACGAGGACGGCACGCTCGACCAGAAACCGTCCCTGCTTGCACGCCTCGACCTCGTCGTGGCGAGCGTGCACTCGAAGTTGCGCATGCCCGCGCACGAGATGACGCCGCGCATGATCGCCGCGATCTCGAACCCGCACACCGACGTCCTCGGCCACTGCACCGGACGCATGGTGATGGGCTCGCGCGGCACTCGTCCGCCGTCGGACTTCGACGCCGAGATCGTCTTCGCCGCGTGCGCCCAATTCGGTGTCGCCGTCGAGATCAACTCGCGCCCGGAACGCATGGATCCGCCGAACCCGCTGCTGGAACAAGCCATCGCCGCAGGGTGTTTGTTCTCCATCGACACAGATGCGCACGCACCCGGCCAGCTCGACTGGCAGACGAACGGCTGCGAGAAGGCCGTCGAATGCGGCGTCGACCCGGCACGGATCGTCAACACCCGCGACCGTCGACGACCTGCTCGCGTGGACGGCCGATCACGGGGTGCTGGCGTGATCCGCCGCGCCGGTGATCGGTTCCGCACCGACGCACGACGGCGTCGAGACGTGGCACAGCTTCTCGGCGGGCGGTCACTACGACGTCGACAACGTGGCCCACGGCGCTCTGATCGGCGTGGACGAGCACCGTGTCGAACCGGGCTGTGGGTTCGACTGGCACGGGCACCGCGGGGTGACGATCGTCAGCTGGGTCGTGACGGGGCGACTGCGTCATGAGGACGACGCCGGTCGCGTGCGGCTGCTCGGCCCCGGCGAGGTGCTCGTGCAACGCACGGCGGGCGGCATCCGGCACTGCGAGGTGAACGCGTCCGTGCGCGAGCCGTTGCAGCTGGTGCAGATGACCCTGCTCGATTCGGCGGCCCAGCCGAGCGTCGCCACCCCGGTGGGGCCGTTCGACGTGGCCGGCGCCCGCTTCGACATCTGGCGTGAGAGCTCCGGGCTCGATGCGCCCCGAACGCACGCCTTCGTCGTCGACGGCACGTGGCGCTTCGAAGCAGAGTCGGCCGGAACCGGCGACACCATCCGCACGACCGAGCGGCTCGAGCTCGACGGTGCAGGCACCGTCCTGGTGTGGTCACTGCCGTAGCGTCGAAGGCGTGATTGCGCGAACAGACTTCGGAGAACTGAACGTCTCGGCCCAGGGCCTCGGCTGCATGGGCATGAGCCAGAGCTACGGCAAGGGCGACTGGGACGAGTCGATCGCGACGATTCATCGCGCGCTCGAACTGGGGGTCACCTTCCTCGACACCGCGAACGTGTACGGCGCGGGCCACAACGAAGTGCTCGTCGGACGCGCGATCGCCGGGCGCCGCGACGAGGTGCAGCTCGCGACGAAGTTCGGCATCGACCGCGACGTCGAGTCGAGCAAGCGCACCGTCCACGGCAAGCACGACTACGTCAAGGCCGCGTGCGAGGACTCGCTGACCCGGCTCGGCGTCGAGGTCATCGATCTCTACTACCTGCACCGGCCGCCGGACGACGCCGAGATCGAAGAGACCGTCGGCGCGATGTCCGAACTGGTCGCCGAGGGCAAGGTGCGCTACCTCGGGCTGTCCGAGGTCGACGACGACCAGCTGCGCCGCGCCCACGCCGTCCACCCGATCACCGCGGTGCAGAGCGAGTACTCGTTGTGGACGCGCGACCCCGAGACCACCGTGCTCGCGGCGCTGCGCGAACTCGGCGTCGGGCTGGTGCCGTTCTCACCGCTCGGGCGCGGCTTCCTGACCGGCGCGCTGGCCGGCTCGACCTTCACGGGCAACGACTTCCGCGCGAACCTGCCGCGCTTCCAGGGCGAGGCGCGCGACGCGAACGAGGCGATCGCCGCCAAGGTCGCCGAGGTCGCCGAGCGCCGCGGCGTGACCGCGGCACAGATCGCGCTCGCCTGGGTGCACCAGCAGGCCGGGCGGCTCGGCGTGCCCGTCGTCCCGATCCCCGGCACGAAGCGGATCAGCTACCTCGAGCAGAACGTCGCCGCGCTCGACCTCGAGCTCGAGGGCGACGACCTCGCCGAGCTCGACGCGCTCGCGTCCCGGGTCGTCGGCGCCCGCTACTGACCCGCTCGCGCGCCCATTCGACGTCCGCGAGTCGTCATTTAACCCCCGAGTGGTCACCTATAAGTGACCACTCGGCGCGTAAATGACCACTCGCGGCGCGGGAACGGGAACGAACGGTCTACGCGTCGCCGCCGACGGTGCCGGTGCCCGCGGCGTTGACGTCGGTCAGCCGGTACTTCTCGAACGCCTCGCGCGGTGCCTCGGCCTTCACCTCGCGCCGGCGCGCCAACTGCTGCAGGACGGCGACCACGATCGACTGCGCGTCGACGTGGAAGAACCGCCGCGCCGCACCGCGGGTGTCGGCGAACCCGAACCCGTCCGTGCCGAGCGAGGTGTAGTCGCCCGGCACCCAGCGCGCGATCTGGTCGGGGACGGCGCGCATGAAGTCCGACACCGCGACCACCGGTCCGGGCTGGTCGGTCAGGACGGACGTGATGTACGGCGTGCGCGGATCGCCGTCCGGTTCGAGCAGCGACGCCTCCTCGCAGTCGACCGCGTCGCGGCGCAGCTCGTTCCACGACGTCACCGACCACACGTCGGCGTCGACGTTCCACTCCTCGCCGAGCATCCGCTGCGCGTCGAGGGCCCACGGCAGCGCGACGCCGGACGCGAGGATCTGCGTGCGCGGGCGGCCCTCGGCCTCGAGCGACGGCGAGTACTTGTAGATGCCCTTCAGCAGGCCGGCGACGTCGAGGTTCTCCGGCTGCTTCGGCTGCACGATCGGCTCGTTGTAGATCGTCAGGTAGTAGAAGACGTCGTGATCGCTCACGGTGTTGTCGGCGTAGGCGCCGACGCCGTACATGCGCGCCAGACCGGCCTGCACGATGTGGGTGATCTCGAAGGCGAACGCCGGGTCGTAGGCGACGCACGCCGGGTTCGTCGACGCGAGCAGCAGCGAGTGCCCGTCGGCGTGCTGCAGCCCCTCGCCGGTCAGCGTCGTGCGTCCGGCAGTCGCGCCCAGGACGAAGCCGCGCCCGAGCTGGTCGGCCAGCGCCCAGAACTGGTCGCCGGTGCGCTGGAACCCGAACATCGAATAGAAGATGTAGAACGGGATCATCGGCGCGGCGTGCGTCGCGTACGACGAGCCGGCCGCGATCAGCGACGCCATCGACCCGGCCTCGCTGATGCCCTCGTGCAGGATCTGCCCGGTCTTCGACTCCTTGTACGACAGCAGCAGTTCGCGGTCGACCGCCTCGTACTCCTGCCCGTGCGGCGAGTAGATCTTCGCCGTCGGGAAGATCGAGTCGAGGCCGAACGTGCGCGCCTCGTCCGGGATGATCGGCACGAACCGCTTGCCGATCTCCTTGTCCTTCATCAGGTCCTTGAACAGCCGCACCGTCGCCATCGTGGTCGCGATCTGCTGCTTGCCCGACCCGGCCCGCAGTTCCTTGTAGGCGTCGTCGCCGGGCAGCGTGAGCGGCTTGGCGCGCACCATGCGCTTGGGTATCGCGCCGCCGAGTGCGGCGCGCCGCTCCTTCATGTACTGGATCTCGTCGGACTTCTCGCCCGGGTGGTAGTACGGCGGCAGTTCGGCGTCGAGCGCCTCGTCCGAGATCGGCAGGTAGAGCCGGTCGCGGAACGCCTTCAGGTCGGCCTTCGTCAACTTCTTCATCTGGTGCGTGGCGTTGCGTCCCTCGAACGACTCGAGCGTCCAGCCCTTGATCGTCTTGGCGAGGATCACCGTCGGCTGCCCGACGTGCGCGCGGGCCGCCTCGAACGCGGCGTACACCTTGCGGTAGTCGTGGCCGCCGCGCGACAGGCGCCGCAGGTCGTCGTCGGACATGTCCTCGACCATGCGCCGCAGCCGCGGGTCGGTGCCGAAGAAGTGCTCGCGGATGTAGGCGCCGGTCTCGACCGTGTAGGTCTGGTACTGCCCGTCCGGCGTCTGGTTCATCTGGTTGACGAGCACCCCGTCGCCGTCGCGGGCGAGCAGCGGATCCCAGTCGCGTCCCCAGACGACCTTGATGACGTTCCAGCCCGCGCCGCGGAAGTACGACTCGAGTTCCTGGATGATCTTGCCGTTGCCGCGTACGGGCCCGTCGAGACGCTGCAGGTTGCAGTTGATGACGAACGTCAGGTTGTCGAGCTCCTCGCGGGAGGCGACGCCGATCGCGCCGAGCGATTCGACCTCGTCCATCTCGCCGTCGCCGAGGAACGCCCATACGTGCGAGTTGGACGTGTCGGCGATGCCGCGGGCGTCGAGGTACCGGTTGAAGCGGGCCTGGTAGATCGCGCCGATCGGGCCGATGCCCATCGACACGGTCGGGAACTCCCAGAAGTCCGGCATCAGTCGCGGATGCGGGTAGGACGAGAGCCCGTACGGCGCGTGCGACTTCTCCTGCCGGAAGCCGTCGAGGTGCTTCTCGCTCAGCCGGCCCTCGAGGAACGCGCGTGCGTAGATGCCCGGGGCGGCATGGCCCTGGAAGTACACCTGGTCGCCCATGCCGCTGGCGAGGTCCTTGCCGCGGAAGAAGTGGTTGTAGCCGACCTCGTAGAGCGACGCCGCGCTCGCGTAGGTGGCGATGTGGCCGCCGACGCCGACCGTCTTGTTCGCACGCGACACCATGATCGCGGCGTTCCAGCGGATGTAGGCGCGGATGCGGCGCTCGATGTCCTCGTCGCCCGGAAACCACGGCTCGCGCTCCGGCGGGATCGTGTTGATGTAGTCGGTGCTGCGCAACGCCGGGCACGCCCACCTGACGCTCGCGGGCCCGCTGGAGCAGCTTGAGCATGAGGAAGCGTGCACGCTGGCGGCCGTCGGAATCGACGGCGGCGTCGAAGGACTCGATCCACTCACGGGTCTCGTCGGGATCGATGTCGGGCAGCTGGCTCGGCAGCCCGTCGGTGATGACGTTGAATCGGTCTCGGGTCACCCCACCAGTGAACACCTTCGGCTGCCGCTAGGGTCAGAGCTGGAGCTACCAAGCGGTAATCCGAACTTGCCGCTCCGTTGCCGCTGTGGGAAGGATGATTACGTGGGCACGGGGAGCACGAGCGCCGAAGAGACCGGCGGATCCGGCGTTGCCGCGCGCATGGGCCTCAACCCGGGCATGATCGTCATGGAGATCGGCTTCGACGACGACGTCGATCAGAACCTGCGCGACAACGTCGAGGAGCACACCGGCGAAGAGATCGTCGGCGAGGACTCCGACGAGGTCGTCGACGTGGTGCTCATCTGGTACCGCGAGGGCGACGAGGACCTCACCGACCTGCTCGGTCGACGCGATCGGGCCGTTGGCCGACGACGGGGTCATCTGGCTCCTGACGCCCAAGCGCGGACGCGCCGGGCACGTCGAGGCGTCCGACATCAGCGAAGCAGCGTCGGTCGCAGGACTGTCCGAGACCTCGATAGTTACCATCAGTCAGGACTGGTCGGGTAACCGTCTCGTCGGTCGGCGTTCCGGAGGCAAGAAATGATACAGGTTGGGGACGAAGCGCCGGACTTCACCCTGAAGGATCAGAACAACGAGGAGTTCACGCTCTCCTCCTACCGCGGCAAGCAGGCCGTGCTGATCGTGTTCTACCCGCTCGCCTTCACCGGCATCTGCACCGGCGAGCTGTGCGTCGTGCGCGACGACATGCCGACGTTCGAGAACGACGACGTGCTCACCGTGTCGATCAGCGTCGACAGCGTCTACTCGCACAAGATCTTCGCCGAACGCGAGGGCTACGAGTTCCCGCTGCTCGCCGACTTCTGGCCGCACGGCGGCGTCGCGCAAGGCCTACGGCGTGTTCAACGAGATCGCCGGCATCGCCAATCGGGGCACGTTCCTCGTCGACAAGGACGGCATCGTCCGGTTCGCCGAGATGAACAACCCCGGTGAAGGACGCGACGCCGACGCGTGGCGCGCAGCGATCAAGTCGCTCTGACGAGCATGACGTTCCTGATCATCGTCGCGTGCATCGTCACTCCGATGCTGATCGGTGCCTATTTCGTCGACAGATCCGATCGCAAGCACGGCTACTCCCGCGCGTCGGCCGCCGAGATCTCGCGCCGCACGAAGCTCGGTCGGCAGACAGCACGCGCTCAGATGCGCGATCTCAAGAGGCAGCGGGGCGGCGTGCGCGCAGCAGTGCGTCGATCGCAGGGCGGTCTTTACCCGGGACAGGACGAAAGACCTCGCAAGCGCGGCCACTGACGAGCCCCGTGCCGTCGAGGTCGGTCTCGACGTCGCCCGCGGTGTAGAGCACGCGCGGGTCAGGCGGTCCGCCGGTCCCGTCAGTCAGGTTGCGGCTGTCGTGGGCGATCACGAGCAGTGTGCCGCCCGGCGCGAGCGACGCCGCCGCGTGCCGCACAGCGCTGCGCCGTTCGGCGGCCGGCAGTTGCAGGTAGCAGAGCAGAGCGAGGTCGACCGGTTCGCCGGCGGTGTAGGTCGTCGCGTCGGCAGTGACCCACCGGACGAGGCCCTTGGTGTCGAGTTCGCGTGCCTTCTCGATCGCGACGGCTGAGAAGTCGACGGCGATTACGCGCCAGCCCTGCGCGGCGAGCCACAAGGCGTTGCGTCCTTCACCGCAGGCGAGGTCGAGTGCCACGCCGGGCTGCGCGTCGGACAGTTCCTCGACGACCCAACGGTTGGGCGGACCGCCCCAGACCAGTTCCTCGGCGCGGTATCGCTCGTCCCATGCAGATGCGTCCACTACTGGCCTTCCCACACGAACTCGGGGACGTGCGAGAGCACGCTCTCGAGGTAGCCCGACCGTCGGCTCGACCGTTTCGAGCTTGAGCCGGCCGCCGTGCACGAGCACGATGTCCGCCCCGACGATGCTGAACCCGGGTGCGTTGCTGTCGAGCAGAAACTGCATCATTTGCGCGTTGATCACGTCGGAGGCGAACTTGCGATCGTCGCTCTTCACCTTGAACTTCTTGTTGAACTGCTCGCTCTCGAACTCGATGTCGTGGAACCCGACGGCGCGCGCGATCGTGCCGAACACCCCCTCGTGGCTGACGTGCAGGGTCGGCAGCGGCCGTTGCAACCGGGCCGAATAGACCGAGAACAGGTGCGTCTGCGTCGACGTGGTCTTCCCGTTGCTGGTCTCGGTCTTGTACCGGTACGTGAAACACACCACCGGACGGCCGGTGCCGGAAGAGGTCAGCACATCGAGGGCCGCGCGTCCGAACCCCATGCCGAACGGAGCACCCCACGGCATGTCGCGGTAACGCTCGTCCGATACCGCGTAGGTGTAGCCGTGCTGCGCTGCCCACGCGGCGAACGCGGCCTGCCGCCGCTTGTTCGCGTAGTAGCCGGCGACGGCCAGACCGATGATGAGCGCGATGACGAGGACGAACACGAGTGCCGTCACTGACGACCTCCGCCACCGAGATCGAGGGTCACCGCTTGTCGCGCGCCAGGGTCGTCGAGTTCGAAGTAGTCGGCGGCGGCGAAGTGGAACATGCCGGCGACGAGGTTCGAGGGGAAGCCCTGCACTCGCGTGTTGAGCGCACGCACGTTGCCGTTGTAGAAGCGGCGCCCGGCGGCGATCCGGTCTTCGGCATCGACGAGTTCGTGCTGCAACGCAAGGAAGTTCTGGCTCGCCTTCAGTTGCGGATAGCCCTCCGCAACGGCGACGACACCGACCACTGCGCGGCTCAGGGCGTTCTCTGCGGTGGCGCGCTGCGCACGGTCGTTCTCGGCGCTCGAGCGGGTCTGCATCGCCGCGGCCCGCGCCCGCGTGAGGTCGTCGAAGACCTGGCGCTCGTGTGTCGCGTAGGCCTGCACCGTCTGCACGAGATTCGGGATGAGGTCGTGCCGGCGCTGCAACTCCACGTCGATCTGGCGCCACGACTCGGCGACGAGATTCCGCTGCCGCACGAAGCGGTTGTAGCTCACGATCGGGCTGATCAACAACAGCAGCACGACCACGATCACGACGACGAGCACCACGGTCACCGCGGCACCGCCCGTCCGTAGCGGTCAGCCAGCTTCGCCGAGCGGCGCTGCTCGTCGGTCTGCGATGGCTCGTCCGGCGTCGTCGAGTCGTCCGCACCACGGTCGCGCCGGTCCGCGCGCATCATCGCGAACGGCGCCGCCAGCGCGAGCAGCGCGAACAGGTACCACTGGATGATGTAGGCGAAGTGTTGCGGCTCGACGGCACCGCCGGCGGGATTCGACAGGTCGGGAGCGCCGATCGCCTTCAGTCCCTGCGTTCCAGGCTGGCCGGCGCCCAGTTCTGCGTACCCGTCGAACAGGGTCGTGCCGAGGCGTGTCGCCTGCGCCGGTGCGTTGATCGACAGCAGCTGTCCGTGGGCCACGTCGGCCGCGGTGTCGCGGTTCGCCTCGCTCGTCTGCGCCCGCCCGTGGATGGTCACCTGACCGGCCGGGGGGGCAGGCACGGTGCCCCGACGGTCGTCCGCAAACAGCCCGCGCACGACAAGTAGATCGCCTGCGCCGGTGACGAACGGCGTCAGCACCAGATCGCCGTCGGTGCCGTCGACCGTCCGCAGCCGGACCCGGGCGGTGTGGGCATTGTCGAAGTGGCCGGTAGCCGTGACCGCGCGGTAACGCACACTGTCCTGGGACGGCGCGGGGTGCCCGACAAGGGGCAACACGTCACGCACAGGAACAGCCGCCGCGTGCGCATTGGCGCGCAGCACGTCATTGTCGTGCACCTTGTCGTCGAAGCGCACGATCTGCCAGGTCCCGGCGCCGATGCAGACGATCGCCACCAGCAGCATCAGGGCTCCGAGCGAGGCGTAGCGCGGCTCGCGCAAGGCGCGCAGATAGCTGCGCACGGTGCCCGCCGCCGACGCTCTCGCCACGGGATCACGGTACGGCCACGGCCTGCGCGTGTCGTACCCTGGGCCGTCACGTCTGGGGCGCTTAGCTCAGCGGGAGAGCACTCGGCTTACACCCGAGCGGTCACTGGTTCGATCCCAGTAGCGCCCACCGAACGAAGGCCCCGGATTAGGGTACTTCTAGGCTCAACTACTCGCCGGGGCAGACCCGCCTGCTATTCGGCCTCGTGGCTCGCGTGATCGGCATGGCGGAGACAGACATGCGCCTTGCACCGGATGCACGTGACGCGCGCATCGGCACCGCAGTCGCCAGCCTCGCAAGCGCCGTACTGGGCAGTGGGTCCATATTTCGGTGCGGGCTCGGTCCATTTCGACGGATGCATGTCTCGATCGTGGCAGCGCGACCATGAAAGTGCACGTTGGCGCTGGGCGGGTGCGCCTACCCCGACGGCGGCCGAGAGATCTCGATCATCGGATCGCCCGTGCGGCGGGATCACCGACCCGCTCCAGCCCACCATGGCCAGTGATCGCCATTCGGAGCAATAGCCGGATGTCGGAGGAGTCGTCAGCTATCACCCATCCGAATGCGTCGACCGGGTCAATGACCTCCACAGACAACGCCTCCCAGCATGTGAAGGGCCGCAACCGTCCCCGTGTGATCGAACCCACGCGCGAGCAACAAGGCACTGTTTGCGTGCTGTCGCGCGTCGCATGTCACCGGGTCAATGATGTGGAGATCGTTGCCGATCAGCGCTGGCAGCTATATCCGTTATTGGCGCCGGATTCCAATCATCCACACTGATTTGCCTCGCAACGCATGTATCTATCCCTGGCGACGGAATGTGTATCCCTGGCAACGGCAGGATCGTCTGCCCAGTGAGCGCGGAAGAGCAGGGGTTGGTTGAGATTCGTTCGTGTGGTCCGCTGGTGCGTTTATGGGACAACGGCCTGGCTATCCAGTTCGCCGTCGACCATCTGGCGGGCGACCTCGTCGATGACGGTGTCGTGGCCGTAGGCGAAGGAGCGGAGAAGCGCTACGGCGTCGGTCGCTCCGAGGTGATGACGTGCCATCAAGATTCCGGCCGCGATCCACACCTGCGTGCGGTTCCTTGCGCTGGGGGAGTGTAGCCAGGACGGCCCCACTTCGTCGCGTGGCTCGTCGGGTATGCCGCCCTGGCCCATAGCCTCGATGATGTTCAGCGCGTAGCCGATCTCGCCGGTGATGGTGAGCGCGTCGGCGACGCTCACGCGACGGACCTGGGCAGTGTCTGCGAGGAACAGATCGAGGGCGCCGGCGAAGTCTTTCGTCTTCACCGGCAAGCTCATCACCGCCCGATAAGGAGTGTGACGGCACAGCTCGGCGGCGTACGCCGGCCATCTGGTTTCGAGGGTCTCCAGGTCCGCGACCACGGAACGCTGTTCGCGGATGGCGGCCAGGCACGGCCCTTCCCCTTGGGTGAACTGCAACCGCTCGGCCAGCAATGCTGCCTCGTCGCTCGCCCCGAGCGGGACCCTGAACCGTGCGCCGTACGCGCTCAAACCGGCCCCGTTGACATTGAGGAGCATCGCGCTTGCCTTCGCGAGGCGCGACGGGAACAGATCCGCAGTCGCGGTCGGCGGATCGTCTGATGCCGTCCAGATCCGGCGGAATTCCTTGGCCAGCTCAGCGCCGGTAAGGGCGCTGGTATCACGGTGTCCCGTCGGTGCTTCGCTATCAGGTTGCATGACTTTCCGATAAGACGATGGCCAGGTTTAAGCTTCTCCAGTCCCTTACCCGGCCGATGGGTGACGGAAACGTGCCCGTCTCGCACATCTCGTCGCTCGGACGCTCGTTGCGCGATGTAGGAGCAGCACCTTGTCGCGATGTGAGCGATCCGCGGCGCGAACCCCGCGCTGTCACGGGTGCCGGAGCTGCCACGCGCCACAGAGATGTAGGCGAGCATGCGTTGCGGTGAGCCGGCCGAGACCGGATGGCCTCGGCGCTGGCGGCGGAAGTATTGGGGCGTAACGACGGCTTACTCAGCTGTGGCGGACATCGGCGGGTGGACGCGATGGCCCTCATCGGTGAACCGCTGGTCATAGGCTGCGGCCAGTTCGTGCAGGGCTTGAACACAGTCGCCGGTGTATGACGGTCCGTGCATAAGGCCCAGGGTGCGGGGCTCGAGTTCGGCGAGAGATCGTATGGTCGGCCCCGTCGAGGGTGTGAGGCAGGTAGCTCTGAAGACGTCCTCGGCGGCCAGCGCCGGCCCGGTGATCTCCTGCTCTGTCGAGCTAGGGCTCGGGCCTAGTGCGGTGAACAGATCGCCACACAGCAGGGTCGAGGTGGTCTCCTCGAACAGCACTCCCGCGTCCCAGCCGTGGGGGAGGTGCGGTGTCTCCACGCGGCGCAATCGAAGCTCGCCGGTCTCGACCACCTCTCCGTCTTGGAGTGGGCGCGGCGGACGGTCAGCGAGGTCGTTGACCGACACGATGCATCCCATCGCCCCGTGGGCCACCTGGGCGTTCGGGGCCGCGGCCAACCACTGATTCATGGATCCGCACTCGTCAGCCTCGACATGGCCGAACGTGACCCACCGCAACCGATCCAGTGGCATGACCCTCTCGACTGCCGCACTCACGACGGGGAACAGCCCCCGCAGACCGGTGTGGAACAACAACGGCTCCTCATCGACGACCAGGAACTGGTTGAACATGAAATTCGCGTCCGAGATGAACGTCGATAGCCGGAAAATGTTTGGCGCAATTTCGGCAACAACCGTTTCCATGGCGCACCCCTCGTAGCAGCAGCGGGCACGCCACCAGCGGCGCGGACGTCCGCTGACGTGAGTATCCCCCTGGACAGGCGGACCACGAGCCGGGGACACTCCGTTCGCAGTGCCCGCCGCTCCAGATGCGGCCGGATCGAGGCGTTCTGTCTAGGCTCGCCTCATGACGTCGCGCGGGATCGAGGACCGGCTGCTCAACCTTGCCGCCGTCACCGACATCCGGGTGACCAAGGTCGACGTCGACGACCTGCTGGTCGAGCTGCTCGAGCGGGTGCGGGCAATTCTCGACGCCGACACCGCGGCAGTGCTGTTGCGGCAGCACGAGTCGGACGACCTCGTCGCCCGTGCGGCGTGCGGGCTCGAGGACGAGGTGCGCCAGGGCGTGCGGGTGCCGATCGGCACCGGGTTCGCGGGGACCATCGCCGCCCGGCGGGAGCCGGTGGTGCTCGATCGGGTCGACGCGACGACGGTCGCCAACCCGATCCTGTGGGAGAAGGGCATCCGCCGCATGGTCGGCGTGCCGCTCCTCGTCGGCGACGAACTGCTCGGCGTGATGCACGTCGGACGGATTGCCGAACGCTCCTTCGGCCCGCACGACGCAGAGCTGCTGCAGGTCGCGGGCGACCGGATCTCGTCCGCCATCCACACCCGGCGGTTGGCGCTCGAGTCGGCCGCCGGCGCGGTGCTCGAGCGCGAACTCCTGCCGACCCACCTCCCCGAACTGCCTGGTCTGGAATTCGCGGCGCGCTACGCGCCGGCCGAGGACCGCTCGGTCGGCGGAGACTGGTACGACGCCTTCGTCCTGCCGTCCGGACAGCTGTGGATCGTCATCGGCGACGTCGCCGGGCACGGGTTGAGCTCGGCCGTCATCGTCAGCCGGGTCAAGAGCGCGCTGCGCTCCTATGCCCTGATCGGCGGCTCGGTGTCATCGGTCGTCCAGCGCACCAACCGCAAGCTGATGCACTTCGAGGTCGACACCATGGTGACGGCCATGTGTGCGGTCGCCGCGCCGCCGTACGACCGGTTCACGATCGTCTCTGCCGGCCATCCGCCGCCGATCCTGGCCACGCCGCAGGGTGCGGAACTCGTCGTGCTCAAGCCCGGTCCGCCGCTCGGTGCCATCGACGACGAATTCCCGTCCTTGACCCTCACCCTGCGCGATCGCAGCACGCTCGTGTTCTACACCGACGGTCTCGTCGAACGGCGCGGCGAGTCCATCACGAGCGGGCTCGACCGGCTGCTCAACTGCGTCGCCAGCGATGATCCCGAAGCGGTGTGCCGAGACGTCATGCTGCGCATGGTCGGCAGCACCCCGACCATCGACGATGTCGCTCTGCTGGTCATGCGCCGCACGGCCGACGACGCCGACGCCGGGTCGGCCGCGGAAGATGCCGTGCCGACCGGCAACGACATCCCTACAGACGCGGACGAGGAGTTCGTCGGACGGATGCGGCTGAGCGCCGCCAAGAGCTCGGTGGCGCAGGCCAGGGCCTTCGCGAAACTCGTCTCGCATGATCTCGACCCGGCGGTCCGCAGCGTATTGGTGCTCCTCGTCTCCGAGGTGGCCACCAATTGTGTGACGCACGCGGCCACCGACTTCACCATCTCCATCTTCCGCTCCTTGCGTCGCCTTCGCGTCGAATGCACCGACTCCAGCGAGGGGTCCGTCAGGGTCGAACACGTCGAGCCGACCGACACGCACGGTCGCGGCGTCTACTTCGTCCTGCGGTTCACCGACGACTGGGGCGTGCGCCGCGACGAGCCCGGTCCCGGCAAGACCGTATGGTTCACGCTCTCACTCGATGACGTCCCGGCCGAGGCCCGCGGACTGTCTCGTACCTGAAGGAGGATGGGGTCTTGTCTGAACCCGGCGATCCGAACAGCGATCCGGTCCTGTTCCTGGACGGGGACGTCGACGTGCTGCGTGCCGACGAGCTTGTCGGTAAGGGCGAGGCGATGCTTCGCGCGAGCCGGGCTCCGCGGTGCTTCACGGTCGACATGTCGAGCGTCGAGTTCATCGACTCCTCGGGACTGAGCGGCCTGCTCCGGCTACGACGCGCTGCCCAGCGGCGCGGCGTGGAGATACGGCTGCGCGGCGTGCCCGAGCACGTCGCTGTGCTGCTGCGGTTGTCGGGTCTGGAACAGGTGCTGCCCGCCGGGTGACGGCGACAGACGGAACAGGCGTGGAACCGTCGACGATCGACGGTTCCACGCCTGCGTGGTCGAGCGGTGTCTAGAAGGGCGTCGTCCGGGCCATGTTCAGCAGCCGCGTGAGGTTGAAGCCGGACGGCTGGCTCATCTGCCACGGGCGTCCGACCCACAAGAACCCGTCGCAGTACTTGCCGGCGAGCGAGCGTGCCCGTGCGGTCAGTCCCGGTGCGGAGCTGACGTGCCAGGTCGGCGGGATGCCGAGCGTCACGCAGTGGCGCTGGCCGACGATGCGGCACTCCGCGGCGTTGTTGTAGCTACGACCCGTCCCGCCGTGGTGCATGTACCACTGCCGTGAGAACGGACGGCCGTTCTGCGCGGTGTTCACGATGAAGCGCTTGCCGCGCAGACCCCACGCGCTCAACGCGTTCTGCACCTTGGCGCCGTAAGCGACCTGGGCGCTCGTCGAGTCGTAGTGCGTCGCGTCGAGGGCGAAGCCGCGGGCGTAGCGGACGCCGGCGTGACGCAGCAGCCACACGGAGCGGTTCACCGGCGACCAGTCAGCCGCACCGGAGTCGAGGTAGACCGAGGTGTGGGCGAGCGAGCTGAACTTGCGCGTCGCGTAGGACACCATGTCGAGCGGAAGCCGCGAGTGGTGCGGGACGCAGAACGCGAAGGGCAGGTCGGGCTGCAGGACCATCGCGACGTGCGTGCGTCCGATGGCGCGTGCCGCGGCGTTGACCCAGCGGTAGTAGCTGCGCTGCTGCGCACGCGTCGGCAGGCTCGGGCAGGCCCGGGTCTCCCACGGGACCATGCGGAAGATCGCCATCTGCACCAGGACGTTGCGCTTGCCGTGCGTGACGTTCTGGATGTAGCGCCGCATCGCGGTGTAGATGAAGTTGTCGGCATACCAGGCGCCGAACCACCGCATGCGGGGACGGACGGCCACCGACTGGAGCAGGCGCCGGTTGGCACCGTGCAGACGGGGGAGCGTGTTGAAGAGTTCGTCGGTGTTGCCGGTGTAGTTGCCCCACGTGAGGTTCGCGAGCGGGTTCGGCGTCGCGACGGCGTGGTGCGCGATCGGGCGGGTCGAGGCGTGCGCCTCGATACTGCTGGACACGGTCGCGGTGGCAACAGCGGCTGACGCGGCGAGGGCGACAACCAGGCTCTTCCGGGACAGGAGATTACGAAGAGGATTCATGACAGTGCGGCGCAGGGCCAGCCTTCCTTCATCGGCCGCGGGGGTAGCGCGACGTCGGGCAGGAATGCCGAAGCGGGGGACCTCAGCAGCTCAGGGGAAGGTCAACCTGCCGCCCAGGTCATCAGGACCAGCCCCCGCCGGCCGCCGAGGCGGACGATGCTCTGTGCGCTGAAATAGTACCCAGCTTGCGGGTACCTTGACCAGTCTTGCGGAACGCTTGATTCTTGGCACGGATTGTGGGAAGGATCGCCCCGGTATATCCGCATTCAGGCAGGCTCCACCTGGAAGACCTGGTCGAGTCCGGCGACATTGAGTGCCTTCGCGACACGCGGCGGGACGCCGCGCAGGGTCAACTTCCCGCCGCGACCCAGCGCCTTGCCGTGCAGATGGATCAGGACGGCCATGCCGCGCGAGTCGAGGAAGGTGACGCCTGCCAGGTCGATGACGATGTCGGTCATCTCGGGATGGGCGTCGAGCAGATCGCTGCCACGCCGGCGCCAATCCTGCTCGGTCGCGACGTCGACGTCGCCGGTCATGGTCAGGATCGGCTGACCATCGCTGCGTGCGGAATCCATCGTTGGGGGCTCCTACCGGTCGGGCCGGCAGTTCCACCGGTCCTTGCGTCGTGCGCGGGCTGGGGTCCAGCCCGAGGTGTTCCGAACCCGACCGGCTCGGATTGTCGAAGTATTCTAAAGGAGATCGCGCTCGGTCACTCGACGGCGATGACCTGGTCGAGCCCGGTGAGGTCGAGCAGCTGCACGACGCGGTCCGGCACGCCACGCAGCGTCATCGGAAGATCGAGATCTCGGCACAGCCGCAGCAGATCGACCAAGAGGCTGAGCCCGCTCGAGTCCATCATCGCGACATCGCTCAGGTCGACCACGAGACCGCCCACGCCGGGCTCGTCGAGCAACCGCTCGGCCTCGGCGCGGAACTCGTCCTCGGTGAAGAAGTCGACATCACCGGTGAGCCGCAGAACGGCCGGGCCGGCGGCGCCCGGGGAGTCGTCGTCAGTCATCTACGGCCTACGAGGCGTCGATTTCGAAGACGCGGTCGAGCCCGGTGCGTTTGAGCAGCGCGCCGGCACGCGGCGGGACGTTGGTGAGCACCATGCCGATGTTGTTCTCGCGGGTCAGCGACTGCAGGTGCACGAGCAGGCCGAGACCGCTGGAATCGATCGTCACCAGGTCGGACATATCGACGATCAGGCGGTCCGTGCGCGCACCGGACAGCATCTTCTCGGCCGCACGCTGGTAGTCGGCCTGGGTCAGTGCATCGACATCACCGGCAAGGCGAAGAATCACGGGCTGACCAGCCCCTCCCGCTGTCATGTCGCCGACCTTAGCCGACGAAGTCCTGCCGCCCCACGGCTCGGGTCGGGCCCTCAGAGACTGCCGCCAGAGGGATCTCCGCCCACACCTGCTTGGTGCCCTCGGCCTCGGTCACGCCCCACTCGCGCGACAGCGCGGCGACCACGAGCAGGCCCCGTCCCTTGGGGTCGGTGGGCGCGGGATGGGCCGGCGCGACGGTGCCGTCCGCGTCGTCGGCGACCTCGATGTAGACCGCGTTCTGCCGCAGCCCGAGACACAGCTCGATGGACGACGACCCGGCGGTCACGGCGTTGGTGACCAGTTCGCTGGCGATGGTCGCTGCGTCGGCCACCACCTCCGGCGCGCCCGACCGGTCGTCGAGGACGGAGGTGAGACGCCGCGTGCAGAAGTTACGTGCCTGCCCCACGGCAAGGGGATGTGGCCGCAACGGCTTCAGCACCTGCCACACGATTCGGCACCTCTTCTTGTCGAGAAACGGACACAACGCCCATTCGAGTGGTACCCGGGTGGCCGTTTACACAATCAACGACAGATCCGCCGGGCGGTCACGCCCGGGATCGACAAGATCAGGCAGGGTCGCCGTCGGAAGGGTCGCGGCCGTCGCGCTCGCCCTGCTCGCGCGCCTTTCGGCGCTGCTCCTCGGCCCGCAGTTTCAGCCCGGCGAGGAACTCCTCGTCGTCGTCCGGGTTCGTCGGCACCCGCCGGGCCTGTCCGGACCGGACGGTCGGCCGCTGCACCGGGATCGTGGTGCGGTCCCAGGCACGTCCGGCAACCAGCCACGCGATCGAGCCGACCAGCGGCAGCAGCAGGACGATGAAGATCCACACAAGTTTCGGCAGGTTGCGGCACGCCGTTTCCGGAGTCGTGAGGACGTCGATGAAGCAGAAGATCCAGAGCGCGAGGAACACCAGGCCGCCTACGCCGTCGAACAACAGCATGACCGCCCTCCTCGCGCGCTCGTCCTGTCGACCACGGTACTGCGCGGGCGCCACCGGGCCGCGATAGGTTCGCACCGTGGCGACCCTCGCGGACCTGCGCGGCGTTCTCGACGCGTGGTTCGATCCGCGCTGGGCGGAGCCCTGGGACGCCGTCGGCCTCGTGTGCGGTGATCCGGATGTCGGGGTCACCCGCGTGCTGCTCGCCGTCGATGCGGTGCCGGCCACCGTCGCGGAGGCGGTCGAGACCGGCGCCCAACTGCTGTTCACCCACCATCCGTTGCTGCTCACCGGGGTGCACGGCGTGCCCGCCGACGACCCCAAGGGTTCGTTGGTGCACCGCATGATCCGTTCCGGCGTCGCGCACTTCGTGGCCCACACGAACGCTGACGTCGCCGACCCCGGAGTGTCCGACGCGCTCGCCCGCCGCATCGGCCTGAACGAGCTCCGTCCGCTGGACGTGCAGCACGACGCCGACGCCGCCAAGCTGGTGGTGTTCGTCCCTGACGACGCCGTCCCCGCCGTGATCGACGCGCTGGCCGGTGCCGGTGCCGGCCGCATCGGCAACTACGAACGATGCGCCTGGACGACCAAGGGCCTGGGCAGCTTCTTACCGCTCGACGGCGCCACACCGACGATCGGGACCGTGGGTGAGATCGAACAGCTCGCCGAGACCCGGGTCGAGATGATCGTGCCCGCCGGCCGGCGCGAGGCGGTGATCGCGGCGATGCGCGCCGCACATCCATACGAAGAAGTCGCGTTCGACCTCCTTGTCCAGGCGCCGCTGCCCACCCGCCGCGGAACCGGCCGCGTCGGTGAACTGAGCGAACCCATGTCGCTGCGCGCGTTCACCAGCCACGCCGCCCGGGTGCTTCCCGCGACGGCGTGGGGGGTGCGAGCAGCAGGCGATCCCGACCGGGTCGTGCGCACCGTCGCGGTGTGCGGCGGCAGCGGCGCCGCGCAGGCGGCGTCGGCCCGCACCCACGGCGCGGACGTGCTGCTCACGGCTGACCTCAAGCACCACGCGACCCTCGAAGAGACCGCGGAACGCGGGCCGGAAGGGATCGCCCTGGTCGACGCCGCGCACTGGGCGACCGAGGCACCGTGGCTGGACGAGGTGGCCGCGCGGTTGCGGCAGCACTTCGGCACTAGCGTGGACGTGTCCGTCTCGACGCACGTCACCGATCCGTGGACGCTGCACGAACCCTCGGCCGGAAAGGCACCAGCCACCCAGTGAATGCCGCTCACTCCGCACAACTGCGCCTGCTCGATCTGCAGGCGGTCGACACCTCGCTTGCCCAACTGGCGCATCGCCGCCACTCCTTGCCCGAACTGGCGGCGCTCGCGGATCGCGAGAAGCTCGCCGGCGAGCTCGCCGGTGACGTCGCCGAGGCGCAGACCCAGGCCGGCGACGTCGCCGATCAACAGCGCCGCCTCGAGAACGAGGTCGATGCCGTGCGGGCCCGCGCGGTGCGGGACGAGCAACGCATGCAGAGTGGCGGCCTGCCGGCCAAGGAGATCGAGGGGCTGCAGCACGAGGTCGCCACCTTGGCGCGGCGGCAGGGAAGTCTCGAGGACGAACTGCTCGAGGTGATGGAGCAGCGCGAGGAGGCCGACGCCGCCCTGGCGCGGCTGACGGACCAACGCAGCGCCGTCGACGCCGAACGCGCGGAGCTGGTGGCGTCTCGCGACGCCGCCTTCGCCGAGATCGACTCGGCCGTCGAGGCCAGGTCGGGCGAGCGCACCGCGATCGCCGGCGAGTTGCCGTCCGATCTGCTGGCGCTCTACGAACGCGCACGCGACCACGGCGGCGGTATCGGCGCGGCGATGCTCAAGCAACGCCGCTGCGAGGGCTGCCGCATCGAGCTCTCGGGCAGCGAGCTGACCGCCGTGCGCACCGCCGCGCCGGACGAGGTGGTGCGCTGTGAGAACTGCCGCCGGATCCTCATCCGCACCGACGAGTCGGGGCTGTGAGCGTCGCTTGCCGAGCGGGATGAAGCAGTGACCGACCTTGTCGTCGTCGAGGCCGACGGGGGATCGCGGGGCAATCCGGGCCCCGCGGGCTACGGAGCCGTCGTCATGGATCCGGCCACCGGCGCCGTGCTTGCCGAGCGCAAGGCGGCGATCGGTATCGAGACGAACAACGTGGCCGAGTACCAGGGCCTGATCGCAGGCTTGCGCGCCGCCCACGAGCTCGGGGCGGTGCGGGTCGCCGTGCGTATGGATTCCAAGCTCGTCGTCGAGCAGATGAAGGGCACCTGGCAGGTCAAGCACCCGGGTCTGCGTCCACTCGCACGCGAAGCGGCGCAGCTACGGCAGTCGTTCGCCGACGTGACCTTCGAGTGGATCCCGCGTGAGCGCAACAGGTACGCCGACCGGCTCGCCAACGAGGCGATGGACGAAGCTGCGGGCACGCCCAGGCGCGCGGCGCCGGCGCAGCCGCCGGGTCGCTCGTGGACGCCGCCGACGGGTCCGCGCACGCGCATGCTGCTGGTGCGCCACGGCGCGACCGAGCACAGCGGCCCGATGCGGCTCAGCGGACGCAACGACCTCCCGCTCGATGCTGAGGGGAGGCAGCAGGCCGAGGCGCTCGCCGCGCGCTCGTTCGGCGACGTCGCCGCGATCGTGAGCTCGCCGCTGCGGCGGGCCCGCGAGACGGCTGACATCATCGCTGCCGCGCTCGATGTCCCGCTGTCGATCGACGACAACTTCGCCGAGGTCGATTTCGGCGCCTTCGAGGGGATGACCTTCGCCGAGGCACGCGCCGCATTCCCCGCCGAGTTCGAGGCCTGGATCGGGTCGCCCGAGGTAGCCCCGCCCGACGGCGAGTCGTTCGCCGCGCTCGCCCGCCGCGTACGGCGTGGCCGCGACGCGATCGTTGCGAAGCACCCGGATGCCGCGGTACTCGTCGTCGCCCACGTGTCCCCGATCAAGATGCTGGTGCGCGCCGCAGTCGATGCGCCGCTGACCGGCATCTTCCACATGCATCTCGACATCGCGTCGGTGTCGACCGTCGACTACCTCGGCGACGGTTCGGCGACGCTGCGGCTGTTCAACGACACCGCGCACCTCACCCGATGAGCTGATAGCCCGCCCACAGCGCGACGGTGGTCAGCACCATGATGACCGGGACAGTGGCGAGGCCGAGCACATGGAACTGACGGGCACTCGGCTTCGCGTCCGCCGGGAGCAGCCGGCGCCAGAGCAGCGTCGCCAGCGAACCGCCGTAGGTGGCGTTCGGGCCGACGTTGACCCCGATCAGCACGGCGAGGACGAGCGCGGGTTGGCCGGCGACGATCGGGACGAGCGCGAGCGTGGCCGGCAGGTTGTTGACCAGGTTCGCGACCGCCGCCGCGAGGAACGCCGCGGCCAGGAGCGCGAGCAGCCCGGTGCCGGTCGGCGTGATCGTGCGCAGCACGTGGCCGAGGCCGTGCCGCGTCACGCCGAGCACGATCACGGCCAGCGCGAGCACGAACAGGCAGAACCCGGGGTTCGCCTCGGCGAGCAACTGCCGCGGGCGCACCTCGCGATGGCGCAGGCGCGGCAAGAGCAGCAACAGGCATCCGCCGAGTGCGGCCCAGGCGGGGTTCACGTCCACCGACGAGGTGATCACGAATCCAGCGACGGTGGCCGTGAGCACGACCAACGCGTAGCGGGGCGCGGGGCGCAGGTCGCGCTGCGTGGCACCGGCGGCGTCAGGCAGGTCGGCGCGGAAGAACGTCCGCAGGGCGAGCCATTCGCAGCCGCACGCGAGCACCCATGGCAGGGCCATCAACGCGGCGAAGTGCCCGAACGACAGCCCGCTCGCCGCGAACGCGAGCAGGTTGGTCAGGTTCGAGACCGGCAGCAGCAGCGAGCCGCTGTTGGCCAGATGCGTGCAGGCGTACGCGTGCGGACGTGCGGCGACCTGCATGCGATGAACCGTGGTCATCACGACGGGCGTGAGCAGCACGACGGTCGCGTCCAGGGTGAGCACCGCGGTTACGACGGCTGCGAGCACGACGACGAGGATCAGCAGCCGTCGCGGTCGGGCCGCGCTCGCGATCGCAGCCCGTCCACCGAGGTAGTCGAACACGCCTGCCTCCGCACAGAGGTGACCGAACACGAGGATGCCCGCCAGAAACGCGACGGTCGGCCCGATCTCCTTGAGCCGGTCGAGCGGCGTCGTGGCCGCTGACGATGCCGATCGCGACGACGAGAACCGCGCCGGGCACCGCCACGACGGCCTCGCCCAGCCCGCGCGGGCGCGCGATCGCAACCACGAGGCTCAACACCAGGATCGCGACCGCGATGCTCTCCGCGAGCGCGCCCGGCACGCTGGCGAGGCTACCCAGCTCGCGTGCCTCGGCTAGCATCGGGACCACGGCGGACGAGCCGGCCGGGCGGCCGCGTCGAGGTGCGTGCATCTCGCCGAGGAAAGTCCGGGCTCCACAGGGCAAGGTGGTTGTTAACGGCAACCCGGGGTGACCCGCGGGACAGTGCCACAGAGAACAGACCGCCAGCGCGTGCGCTGGTAAGGGTGAAACGGCGGTGTAAGAGACCACCAGCGTCTCGAGCGATCGAGGCGGCTAGGTAAACCCCACCAGGAGCAAGGTCGAGAAGAGCGGCGTCCGCGCCGCTTGCGCAGACGTTCGAGGGCGGCCCGCCCGAGTCTGCGGGTGGACCGCTGGAGCCTGCCGGCAACGGCAGGCCTAGATGGATGGTCGCCCCTGACGTCCGCGTCAGGACAGAACCCGGCTTACAGGCCGACTCGTCCGCCCCACCTGCTCGCGCCGAGCCGACAAGCACATGAGGGCTTTCCGAACGTCTTGCGGCTACTCGGGCAGGTTGGGTCTGGATATCGGTTGCCCGCGCGGCGTTGTGCACTGTGCATCCAAGATGCACGCCGCTCCTAGATGCACGCCGCTCCTAGATGCACGCCGGAAGTCCGAACCGGCGGAGGTCGGCGGTCAGGAACGCGACGATCTCCGCGACGGCTCCGTCCTGGATGGTGAGGACGTCGAGGCCGCCCGGCACGTAGTGGCCAATGGCGCCGTCCCAGAGGTATGTGCCGAACGCCAGCTGACCGTTTGCGGTGGTGGGCAGGAATCGCCATCGCGACTGCAGCGGACCACCGATCAAGAATGCCCGGATCTCTTCCGTGCCGCGATACCACGCGCGCAGCGGCGGCATCGAGTAACGCGCATCCTCGGCGAGCATCGTGACGATTGCATCGACGTCGCCGGCCTCCCATGCCTCGACCCAGCGCTCGACGATCGCGGCGGTCGCATCGCCACCCAGGTCGCGCAGCACGGTCTGCTGCGTGGGCGCGGCAGCCTCCATCACCTTGCGGGCGCGCTGCAGCGCGCTGTTCACCGACGCGGTCGACGTGTCGAGCTGCTCGGCGACCTCGGCCGAGGAGAAGCCGAGGACGTCACGCAGGATCAGCGCGGCGCGCTGGAGAGCGGACAGGTGCTGCAGCGCCGCGACGAACGCAAGCTCGACGCTCTCTCGCCCGAGGAGCATGGATTCGGGAGAATTGTCTGGATAGGGCTCGAGCCAGCTGATCTCGGTGGCGGGCGGCGCGCCCGGCGCTACGTCGAACGGCAGCTCCCGGCGACCGCGCCGTTCGAGTGCGGTGAGGCAGCGGTTTGTGGCGATCCTGTACAGCCACGCTCGGACGAAGCCACGCTCATCGAGGCTGCGAACGTTGCGCCAGGCGCGGAGCAGGCTCTCCTGAACCACGTCCTCGGCGTCGTGCAACGAGCCCAACATCCTGTAGCAGTGTGCCTGCAACTCGCCGCGGTGTGGCGCGACGAGTTGCTCGAACGCGCCGGGGTCCCCCGCACGCGCCCGGTCGAGCAGGTCAGCAGGAACGCGCACCTGCTCATGATGACGCGCTGCGATGAATCTCGACGATCCCCGGGGTTTCATTCCTGACACCGTCTCCGAGGGGGAGCAATGACCGACGAGCAACAGATCCGCGACCTGATCACGCGCTGGGCGAGTGCCGTCCACCGGGGCGACCTGCCCACCGTGCTTGCCGACCACGCACCCGACATCGTCATGTTCGACGTCCCACCGCCCGAACGCGGCGTCCGCGGCATCGAGGCCTACCGAAAGACCTGGCCCGACTTCTTCCAGTGGCAGGCTTCGGGCGCAGTGTTCGAGATCGATTCTCTCGACGTCATCGCCGGTGCCGACGTAGCGTTTGCATACGCGTTACTGCGCTGCGGCACACCGGCCGAGTTCGAACGCGACCCTGAACAGCGGCTCCGGCTCACCATCGGACTGCGCATGACCGGCGACCGCTGGGTCATCACCCACGAACATCACTCCTTCTCGGACAAGAGCGAGTAACAGGTCCTACTGAGCGAAGTCGCTGTCAGCGAGGCCGTCGGCGTGGCCGGGGGGACTGCACCGGCTCGATGCGATAACCGTCGGGATCGGTGAGTATCAGGAAAGATGGAAGCGTGACCTTGGATCCGGAAGACCTTTTCGAACTCGACGCAGACCGGCCGGACCTGTCGGGTGCCGTCCTCCTGCACGCCCTCGATGGGTTCGTTGACGCGGGGGCCGCAGTGCGGCTTGCCCGCGCGTCGTTGCTCGGTGGCGACGCGCCGGTGGTGGCCCGGTTCGATGTCGACCAGCTCCACGATTATCGAGCGAGACGTCCGACGATGCGCTTCGCCGTCGATCACTGGAGTGACTACGACACCCCGCATTTGGTGGTGCACCTGCTGCACGACGAGGACGAGACGCCGTACTTGGTGCTTGCCGGGCCCGAGCCGGATACCCAGTGGGAGCGGTTCGTGGCCGCGGTGGCTCTGCTTGTCGAGCGACTCGAGCTGCGACTGGTCATCGGCCTGGACGCGTTCCCCATGTCAGTGCCGCACACCCGGCCGACGCCGATCATCGTGCACGGCTCGCGGCGCGAGCTGTTCGCCGACTACCGCGCCTGGCTGGGTCAGATCATGGTTCCGGCGAGCGCAGGCCACCTACTCGAGTACCGCCTCGGCGCGACCGGTATCGATGCGCTCGGGATCGCCGCCCCCGTGCCGCCGTACCTGTCCCAGACCGAATACCCGACTGCCGCCGTGGCGCTACTGCGGGAAGTCGGCGCACGCGCTGGGCTCCGCTTCGACACCACCAGTCTCGAAGACGACGAACGCCTCACCCAGCAGGCGATCGAACGCGAGATCGCCGGGTCGGCGGAGCTCCAGACCCTCGTCGCCGCTCTCGAGCAGCAGTACGACGCGGCAGCTACCGCAGCTCAGACAGCTCTCGCCGAGGGCGACCTGCCCTCGGCCGACGAACTGGGCGCCGAGCTGGAGCGCTTCCTCGCCGACCAGTCCCGCGGCGAGTGAACCAGCGCTCGACCCTGGCCAAGGACTGCGCGCGGCGCTGTTGAGCGAGCGACTCAGCTTGTCCGGCGCAGTGCGAGTACGGGGATCGTCCGGCTGCCTGCCAAACGCCGCTCGTACTCGGCGAAGCCGGGCATCCGCTCGACCTGCAACGCGTAGATGCGATCGCGCTCGGCGCCGGTGATCTCGACGACCTCGACGGGGAACCGCTCGGTGCCGATCTCGATCTCGCCGTCGCCCGCGGCGATGAGATTGCGGTACCACTGGGGATGTTCCGGTCGGCCGGCCGCAGACGCGAAGACGTACACAGTGGCCGGGTCGTCTGCATCCGGAAGGTAGGCCAGCGGGTTCACGTTGTCGACGCCGGTGCGGCGGCCCCGATTGTGTAGCAGCAACATCGTGTGTCCCTCGAACGGGCCGCCGATTCGTCCCGCGTTCGATCGGAATTCCTCGACCATCGGCTGGTTGTGTTCGCTGATCCGCTCCTGCGCCATCAAGTCAGCGTATTGGGCGCGCCTCGAAGCGGTCGACGAACGCCCGCGGAACGCCCCGCCGGTCCTTCCGCGGGACGCTCGGAGCACAGACCGCCGGTCGCGACGGTTGGCGCAGGTACCGCGACATCCTCCGGCGCGCCGCGTTCTTCCGGGTTCGGTCCGGCCTGCTCGCCCGCGCCTGGGTGCTGGGCGACCTCGACAGCCTCCGCCGACAACTGGCCCAATGACCGTGTGATGCGACAGCACGTCGTCCGGCGGGGCCAGCCCGGTCCGGCACGTGCAGACGCGTCCTACTTCGGGGGCAACGACGCGGCGTAGCGCGCCCCGACGGCGACCCACCGTTCCAGATCCGTGTCGGAACGGATGCCGTTGGCGTCGATGCGCAGCCAGCCCTGCATCTCGCGGCCACGCATCTCGAACCGGTGCGCGTGGGACTCGGCGACCAGCTTTTCGGTCTCGGCAGGGTCGCATCGCAGCAACAACCCGCCGCGCCCGCTGGCCGAAGCCGCCATGTGCCCGTTGATCAGGAAGGCGAGGCCGCCGAACATCTTCTTCTCGGTCAGCCCGGGTGCGGTGCTCAGCGCGGCCCGCACGCGGTGCGCGAGCTCCTCGTCGTAGGCCATGCCCGCAGTATGGCGTTGGGGTCCGACGGCGGATCCGCCGTTAGGGGCCGGAGCGCACGCGGTAAACCGTAAATATGCCGCAGAAAGCATGGAACAAGAAGCGCGAACGTCAGTACGAGCACATCAAGGAAGGCCTCGAGGACCGCGGCCGCGGCGAGGGCCCGGCGTCCGAGATCGCCGCGCGCACCGTCAACAAGGAACGCGCCCGCTCCGGTGAATCGCGCCAGGCCAGCCGCACGTCGACCAAGGACATCTCGTCCGGCCGTCGCGGTGGGCTGCGCTCGCATTCCGGGTCCGGCGGACGCACCAAGGCCCAGCTCTACGAAGAGGCCAAGAAGAAGAACCTCGAGGGACGCTCGTCGATGACTAAGGCGCAGCTCGAGAAGGCGCTGGGTCGCTGACCTCGTCGCGCTCCGCGGAGCGCGCCCGCGAGCGTCCGAAGGCCACATCGGAGATCGCCAGGACGAACGCCGCACCGACGAACGCCAACGCGACCACGATGCCGCGCTCGAAACCGGCGGCGAAGTCGCCGGAACTCGCGACCACCGCGAAGAAGGCCGAGCCTGCCGCCGCGATGCCGACGGCTGACCCGACCCGCTGACCGGTCTGCAACAGCCCGGCGGCGGTGCCCGCTTCCGCGACCGGGACCTCGGACAGCGTCAGCGCCTGGTTCGGCGAGATCACTAGTCCGCCGCCCAACCCGGCGATGGCAAGGGGCAGCAGGGTCGCCCACGCCGTGTTGTGCGTAGGGGCCAGGTGCACGGCCACGAGCGTCCCGCCGAACCCGATCAGCACACCGGTCAGGCCGATGACGATCAGTTTCCGGCCCAGGTCGCTGACCTTGCGGCCGCCGACGGCGGCGGCGATCGCCGATCCGATGGCGAACGGCGTGATGGCGAGGCCCGCCTGCAGTGCGGTGTAGTGCAACCCGACCTGCAGATACAGCGTGAACACGAAGAACAGCGGGGTGAAGCCGGCGAAGTACAACGTGATCATCGCCGAACCGGACGTGTAGGACAGCCGCTTGTAGAGCGCCAGATCGACCATCGATTCCCGTCCGCGGGCACGGAAGATGCGCTCCCAGATCACGAAGGCGGCCAGCACCGCGACCGACACGGGGACGAGCCACCAGCGCCACGATCCCCATTCGCGGTCCTGGACGAACGGCATGAGAAGCGTGACGACGCCGAGTCCGAGCAGCACCACGCCGACCGGGTCGAGATCGTGGCGCTTGCGGGCCTTGGCGTCGTCGCGCTTGGGCAGCAGCCGCCACGCCAGCGGCATCGCGACCAACCCGATCGGGATGTTGACGAAGAACACGGCACGCCAACCGTTCGTCTCGCCGAACACCTGGATCAGCAACCCGCCCAGCAGCGGCCCGACGGCGGTGGAGATGCCGACGATCGTGCCGAAGGCGCCGAAGGCGGTCCCGCGCTCGCGGCCCGAGAACATCTCTTGGATGGTCGCGCTTATCTGAGGAGTCACGCTGCCGCCTGCGAGACCCTGGACGAGCCGTGCCACCACCAGGAAGACGCCGTTCGGTGCGAAGCCGCAGGCCGCGCTGGCCAGGGTGAACAGACCGAGCGCTGTCACGAACACCACCCGCCGGCCGTGGATGTCGCCGATGCGCCCGGCCGGCACCAACAACAGACCGAACGTCAGCGCGTAACCCGAGACGACCCATTGCAGCTCGCTCTGCGCCGCGCCGATGCCCTTCTCGATCGAGGGCAGTGCGACGTTGACGATCGAGACGTCGAGCAGCACCATCGCCCCGCCGACGAGGCAGACGGCGAGGGCCTTCCAGCGATGCGGATTCGGGGTGTCGGTCACCGAAGTCACCTACCCGTCGAGCGACCGGTTGATCACAACACCCGAACGGGCGATCCCTCAGTCCACGCGACGATGTCCTCGACCACCTGGCCGTACCACGTGCGGTACTGGTCGGTGGTGACGTAGCCGATGTGCGGCAGCGCGAGCACGTTCGGCAACGATCGGAACGGGTGATCGGCCGGCAACGGCTCGGTGCCGTACACGTCGAGGCCGGCTCCGGCGATGCGGCGTTCGGCCAGCGCGGTCGCCAGGGCGTCCTCGTCGACGATGGGGCCGCGAGAGGTGTTGATCAGGTACGCGGTCGGCTTCATCCGCGCGAGGTCGTCGGCGCCGATCAGACCCCGGCTGCGCTCCGACAGCGGCATGTGGATCGTGATCACATCCGATTGCGCGAACAGCTCGTCCTTGCCCACGGCGCGCACCCCGTGCTCGCCCGCGCGTTCCTGGGTGAGGTTCGGCGACCAGGCGAGGACGTCCATCTGGAACGCGCGGCCGAGCTGCGCGACCGGGATGCCGAGACGCCCGAGCCCGGCGATACCCAGGGTGGTGCCCGCGAGCCCGGGTCCGATCGTGTGCTGCCAGCCGCCCGTCCGAACGGCCGATGCCTCGGCGACGAAGTGCCGGCTCAGGGCGATGATCATGCCGAAGGTGATCTCGGGGACGGCGTTGCCGGTGCTCTCGGTCCCGCACACCGTCACCCCGTGCTGCTTCGCGGCCGCCAGGTCGACCGCCGCGTTCTTCAGCCCGGTGGTCACGAGCAGCTCGAGCTTGGGCAGCCGGGCGAACAGGGACGCGCGGAACGGCGTGCGCTCGCGCATGGCCACGATCACGGCGCTCTCGGCCAGCCGCTCGACGAGTGCGTCCTCGTCGACGATGTGGTCGCGCAGCACCTCGACGGAGTGTGCCGCGAGCACGGGCGTCCAGTCGGCACTGTCGAGGGCGACGCCCTGGTAGTCGTCGAGCACGGTCACCTGAGGCACTGCGCGAGCGTATCCGGCTACCGTGCCTGGGTGGCCGACCTGATCCTGTTGACCGGGCCGCCGGGTGCGGGCAAGAGCACGATCGCCCGCGAAGTCGCGGCACGCTTCGAGCCGAGCGTCGTCGTGAGCGGCGACGCGTTCTTCGGCTTCATCGCGCGCGGCGCGATCGCCCCGTGGCAATCGGAGGCGACGCATCAGAACGAGACGTGCACCCGCGCTGCCGGTGCGGCGTGCGGTCACTACGTCCAGGGCGGGTACACGGTCGTGTTCGACGGCATGGTCGGGCCCTGGTTCCTCGCGACGTTCGTCGCCGCGACCGGACTGTCCCGGCTCGCCTACGTCGTGCTGTTGCCCGAAGTCGAGGTCTGCGTGCACCGCGTGACGACGCGGACGGGCCACGGCTTCCACGACCTGCCCGCCACGCGCCACATGCACGCGGAGTTCGCGCGCACGGGAGTCGAGAGTCGGCACGTGCTCGACGACGTCGTCGACCCCCTCAGCACCACGGACGCGATCGTCGCGCGGCTGGCGGCCGGCCAGCTCTATGTGGAGGTCGCCCGGTGAACGCCGGGCAGCTTGCACTCGTGTCGGGCGCCGGGCTCGTAGGGGGCTTCGTCAACTCGATCGCCGGCGGGGGATCGCTGCTGCTGTTTCCCGCCCTGGTCGCGTCCGGCATGGGCACGGTGGCCGCGAACGTGACCAACTCCATCGCCCTGTGGCCGGGCTACATCGGCAACGTCGTCGCCCTCGGTCCCGACGACCGGCCCGGCCGGGCGCAGTGGGAGCTCTACCTCGTCAGCGGGCTGGGAGCGGCTGCGGGATGCGCGTTGCTGCTGCTCACACCCGCCAGTGCCTTCGACGTGGTCGTGCCGTTCCTCGTGCTCGGTGCCAGTGCGCTGCTCGCCCTGCAGCCGCGGATCAAGGCGGCGCTCGGTGGCCATGCCGCCGACCGGCACGGCCAGCTGCTCGCGGGCGCGGCGCTGGGAGGTCTGTACGGCGGATACTTCGGCGGCGGGCTCGGCGTCATCCTGATGGCGCTGCTCGGACTCACGGTCGCAGCACCGCTGACACGCGTCAACGCGCTCAAGGGAGTGCTGCAGCTGCTCGTGTCGACGGTCGCGCTCGTGGTGTTCGCCGTGTTCGGACCGGTCGACTGGCTCGCTGCCCTGCTCATCGCGCCGCTGTCGCTGCTCGGCGGCGTCGTCGGCGGGCGCTTCGTGCGCCGGCTCAGCGAACCCGTCCTACGTGCGTGCGTCGTGACCTTCGGTGTCATCGTGGGGGTATGGCTGGCGATCCGGGCGTTCACGTGAGCCGAGCCTGTCGATGACGTCCGACCGGCCCGTGGTGGTGCTGCTGCCGGGTCCGCACCCGTCCGAGCGCATCTTCACCGCAGAGACGCGTGCCGCCCTCGAGACCGAGTTCGAGGTCGTCGACATCGAGGGGTGCCCCGAGCGCGTCGACGACGCCCTGCCGCGGGCCTTCGCGATCGTCGGGCAACCCGACCTGCCCGCCGAGCGCCTCGACGCCGCACCGGGGCTGCGTGCCGTGCTGAACGTCGAGGGGAATTTCTACCAGAACGTCGACTACGCGCGTTGCTTCGCGCGCGGCATCCACGTCCTCGGCTGCGGCCCGGCATACGCGCAGGCGGTCGCCGAGTACGCGCTCGGGCTGGCGCTCGATCTCGCGCGCGGCATCTCGCGCGAAGACCGGGCGTTTCGCGCCGGCCGTGAACACTACGTCGCCGACGGCAACGCCGATGCCGTGCTGCTGCGCGGTGCCGATGTCGGCCTGATCGGGTTCGGCAACCTCGGACGCGCCTTGCGGCCGTTGCTCGAGCCGTTCCGTTGCCGCGTGCGCTGTTACGACCCGTGGCTGCCGGACGCCGTGCTCGCCGAGCAGGCTGTCGACCCGATTCAGCTGGACGACTTGCTGCGCGCGAGCCAGTTCGTGTTCGTCCTGGCGACCGTGACGGCCGAGAGCGAACACCTGCTGGGCGCGGCCGAACTCGACCTGCTGCCCTCGGGTGCCCGGCTCATCCTGGTCAGTCGGGCACCGGTGGTCGACTTCGAAGCGCTGCTCGATCGGGTCGAGTCGGGGGCCGTGCTGGCAGGTATCGACGTGTGGCCGCACGAGCCGATGCCGCCGCAGCACCGCGCTCGTTCGATCGAGGGTCTTGTGCTGTCGGCCCACCGGGCCGGCGGCATTCCCGCGGCGTTCCACGAGATCGGACGGATGGTGCTCGACGACCTGCGTCTGATCGCTGCCGGCCTGCCACCGGTACGCATGCAGGCAGCGAGCCCCGACCTCGTCGGGCGCTACCGGAACCGGCCCGTCTCATGACGTCCGAGCCGACGTCCGAGCCGACATTGCTGCGCTGCCAGGCCGTCCTGTTCGACTGCGACGGGGTACTGGTCGATTCCGATGCGAGCGTCCTGGCGGCCTGGACGCGATGGGCGCACGAACTCGGCCTCGAACCCGACGCGGTGACTGCTGTGGTGCACGGCCGTCGGTCGGCCGACACCGTCGCCGAACTGGTTGCGGCGCCCGGGCGGGCTGCCGCGGCCGAGCTGATCGACCGCTTCGAGGTCGACGACGCCGCCTCGGTGGTCGCGGTCGACGGGGCGGTCGCGCTGACGAATGCGGTACCGCGCTGGGCCGTCGTCACGTCGGGGCATCGCGAACTCGCCGTAGCCCGCCTGCGCGCGGCCGGCATCGCCGTTCCCGAGGTACTGGTCACCGCAGACGACGTCGACCGTGGCAAGCCCGACCCGGAGGGTTACCTGGCCGCGGCTCGCCGGATCGGCGTCGACCCGGGGCGAACGGTCGTGCTGGAGGACGCCGCCGCGGGCATTGCAGCCGCCCGCGCGGCCGGGGTGCGGGCCGTGATCGGCATCGGTGAGCGCGAAGATCTGGACGCAGACGTCCGGGTGGCCGATCTCACCGCCGTGCGCTGGACCGACGACGGGTTGCTCGTGCACTAATTCGAAAATATGTGCGACTATGTGCTGGTGAGCCTGGTGCGGCAGATCCTGCACGCAGACCTCGACAGCTTCTACGCCTCGGTCGAGCAGCGCGACGATCCCGCCCTGCGTGGCCGGCCCGTGCTGGTCGGCGGGGGAGTCGTGCTCGCCGCCAGCTACGAGGCCAAGGCCTACGGGGTGCGCTCGGCCATGGGCGGCACGCAGGCGCGGGCACTGTGCCCGCACGCGGTCGTCGTCCCGCCGCGCTTCGATGCCTATGTCGAGGCGAGCAAGGCGGTCTTCGCGATCTTCGAGGACACCACGCCGCTGGTCGAAGGGATCTCGATCGACGAGGCGTTTCTCGACGTGACCGGCCTGCTGCACGTGTCCGGCACCCCGCTCGAGATCGCCACCCGGGTGCGGCGGCAGGTGCGTGAGCAGGTCGGGCTGGCCATCACCGTCGGAGTCGCTCGCACGAAGTTCCTCGCGAAGGTGGCCAGCGGCGTGGCCAAGCCCGACGGCCTGCTCGTGGTGCCGGCCGACGCGGAGCTCGACTTCCTGCACCCGCTGCCGGTGCAACGGCTGTGGGGCGTCGGCGCCATCACCGCCGCGAAGCTGCGCGAGCGCGGCATCGTCACGGTGCGCGACGTCGCCGGCGTCGACGAGAACGCCCTCGTGGCCATGCTCGGGCGCGCGTCCGGACGGCATCTGCACGCCCTCGCGCACAACCGCGACCCGCGCCCGGTTCAGGTCGGGCGGCGCCGCCGCTCGATCGGGTCGCAGCGGGCGCTCGGTCGCAAATGGCGCTCGATGACCGAGCTCGATGCCGCGCTGGTCGGCATCGTGGACCGGGTGTGCCGCCGGCTGCGCAAGGCCGAGCGGATCTGTCGCACCGTCGTGCTCCGTCTGCGCTTCGACGACTTCGGACGGATCACCCGCTCGCACACCATGGCCGAGCCGACCGACGACACCGCCGCGATCCTGTCGACCGTGCGCAGCCTGCTGGCGATCGCGGCGCCCCTGGTCCGCGAACGCGGGTGCACGCTGATCGGGCTCTCGCTCGCGAACCTCGCCGACGTCGACGACCCCGTGCAGCCGGAGCTGCCGTTCGCGATCCGTGACCTGACCCGGCTCGACAGGGCGATGGACGGCGTCCGCGAGCGGTTCGGGACCGACTCGATCACGCGGGCCGTCCTGGTCGGCCGCGATCAGGGCATGACGGTGCCGATGTTGCCGGACTGAGAGATCGCCCTTGTGGCGGTGATCGACGCGAGGCGCGACGCCGACTCGGCGACGTGCCTGCAGAACCTGGCCCGCCGCCCAGCGGCGATGTCGCAGCCGATGAACGCCTGACGGAACGCCTCGTCGCGCCGGGTGATTAGCGTGGACGCGTGGACGACGCCGCGGCCAGCTGGTTCGAGCGCCGCACGAGCGCCTGGACGGACTGGCCGATCGAGCGGCTGATCGCCGCCAAGGGCTCGACGAGCGTGTCGGTCGTCGTGCCCGCGCGCAACGAAGCCGCCACGATCGCCGACATTGTCGGACGGATCCGATCGGACCTCGTCGACCGCACCGGTCTCGTCGACGAACTGGTCGTCATGGACTCCGACTCGTCCGACGACACCGCCGAGCTCGCCCGGTCGGCGGGCGCGGCCGTGCACGCGACCAAGTCTGTGCGCCCCGAACTGGGCTCACACCGCGGCAAGGGCGAGGCGTTGTGGAAGGCACAGTTCGTCACGTCCGGCGATGTGCTCGTCTTCATCGATGCCGACCTGACGGGCTGGGGCACCCATTTCGTCACCGGCCTGCTCGGTCCGCTGCTGACCTCGGCGGACACCGAGCTGATCAAGGGGTTCTACGACCGGGTGCTCGACGACGTGTCGTCCGGGCCGGTGACACCGCAGGGCGGCCGCGTCACCGAACTGGTCGCGCGTCCGTTGCTCAACCTGCACTGGCCGGCGCTGTCGGCGCTCGTGCAGCCGCTCGCGGGGGAGTGGGCGATCCGGCGCTCGATCTTCGAGCAGTTGTCGATCCCGGTCGGCTACGGCGTCGAGTTCGCCGTGCTGCTCGACGTGGTGACCGAGGCCGGGCTGGACGCGGTGGCCCAGGTCGATCTCGGCGCCCGGGCGCACTCGCACCAGTCGGTGCACGATCTGGGTGTGATGGCAGCAGAGATCCTCGCCGTCGCACATCGCCGGCTCGGCTTCGCCGACCCGACCGGTCCCCAGCTGTGGCAGTTCGATCGAGGGATGCGGCCGCCGTGGCGTGGCCGTCCCGTCCCGGTGACGGAGCGGAGCGCGCGTGTTGAAGCTGGGTAGGCAGTCGTTCGACGACGACGCGTTGCTGATCATGGCGATCGTCAACCGCACCCCGGACTCGTTCTACGATCGCGGGGCGACCTTCGCGTTCGACGTCGCACTCGAGCGGGTGCGGTCGGTGATCGCGGACGGTGCCGAGATCGTCGACATCGGCGGCGTGAAGGCGGCACCCGGGGCCGAGGTGAGCGCGGGCGAAGAGATCGAGCGCACCGCGTCGTTCGTCGCGGCGGTGCGGGCCGAGTTCCCATCAGTCGTCATCAGCGTCGACACCTGGCGCGCCGAGGTGGGCGATGCCGCTTGCGCGGCCGGCGCCGATGTCATCAACGACGCGTGGGGAGGGTGGGATCCCGACCTCGCCGCGGTCGCCGCAGCACACGATGCCGCGCTGGTATGCACCCACGCGGGCGGCGCCGAACCGCGCACACGTCCGCACCGGGTCGCGTACGACGACGTGATGGCGGACGTGCTCGAACGCACCGTCGCGCTCGCCGATCGCGCCGTCTCCCTCGGGGTGTCGCCGCAGTCGGTGTTGATCGACCCCGGCCACGACTTCGGCAAGAACACCCGGCACTCGCTCGAGGTGACAAGGCGATTGGCGGAGATGGTGGCGACGGGCTGGCCGGTGCTGGTCTCGTTGTCGAACAAGGATTTCGTCGGTGAGGCGCTCGATCGTCCGCTCGGCGAACGGCTGCTCGGGACGCTGGCGACCACGTCGGTGTCGGCGTGGCTGGGCGCGCGTGTGTTCCGTGCGCACAACGTCGTCGAGACCCGGCAGACTCTCGACATGGTTGCCGCGATCAGCGGCGCGCGGCCTCCGGCGCGAACCGTCCGCGGCCTGGCGTAGGTACGCAGGTCAGGCGTCGCGGCGCCGGACGATGACGATCGCTGCGACGACGAACGCCGCCGCGAGCGTGACGAAGATGCCGGCCTCGATCCACTGGAAGCGCCAGTACCGGTCGGCCGGTTGATACGTGCTGGTGAAACGGAAACCATGATTGGTCATGCACAGGGTCAGGTCGCCGCGCGTTCGCGACGACAGGCACGCCCGCGGCACGCGCACCGGTCCGTTCGTGGGGACGCCGTTGTAGAGCAGGTCGGTGTTCAGCGACCACGCACCCCGCGGAGTTCCGCCCTTCAGGGCGCTCGTGACCGGCTGCTGGTAGTGCGGGCGCAGCCACAACTCGACGGCCAGCCTGACTCCGAAATACCCGGCGATGGTCGTGGCGATCGCCGGCAGAGTGCGGCGCCACGCCGCGCCGGCCAGCAGTCCGAGGGCAGCTCCGAACAGGGTGTAGGCGACCGGCGAGATGCCCTGCAGGTCGAACTGCAGCGGATCGAACCGGTTGTCACCGCGATAGAGGTTCAGCGTCCGTGACCACCAGCTGACCATCACGCTCAACGCGGTGCCGGCGAGTAGGGACGAGACGATGAGGGTCGCGACTTTTGCACGCAGCCATCGGCGCCGGGTCACCGACTGCGTCCAGGCCAGCAGGTTCGTGCCGGTGTCGTACTCGCGACCGATGAGAGTCGCGCCCCAGAACATGCCGATGACGGCCGGCACCAGCAACGTCGCGTTGACGGTGTCGAGGATGGCTCCGTCGCCCTGGAACAGCTTGAGGCCCTCGCAGTCGACGCCCGGCCGAGAGCAACCGACGAGCGCGTCGTGGTAGTCGTGCGCCATCGTGATGCCGGTGATCAAGAGCAGGATCGCCAGTATTCCCAATAGCCCCGCAGTGACGGCGCCTTGAAGCCGGTGCTGGCGCCACAGCAACCAGGTCATGACGCCACCGCCTGCAGTTCGGGTGCGGGAGCATCGGTGCCGAGGTAGGCGAGCACGATGTCCTCCAAACCCAGCTCGTCGACCTGCCAGGCGGGATCGTTGACCGGACCGGACAGTCTCGTCCACAGCGTCACCTGACGCGGCGTCGCCTCCCGGTGCAGCACGACATGGTCGCGCTCGATGGCCGCGGTGTCGCGACGCGGGCCGCTGAGCACGCGATGCGTGGCCAACACCTCGTCGACCTCGGCGGCGAGCAGGGTGCGCGACCCCGCGAGCACCACGAGGTAGTCGCAGATCCGTTCGAGGTCGCCGACGAGATGGCTCGACAGCATGACGGTCAGGTCACCGTCGGCGACGGCTGCCGTCAGGGTCGACAGGAACTCTCTCCGGGCCAGGGGATCGAGCGCAGCGAACGGTTCGTCCAGCAGCAGCACCCGCGGACGTTTCGCAAGGCACAGCCCGAGCGCGACCTGCGCACGCTGCCCGCCCGAAAGAGTTCCGACCTTCTGGTCGAACGGGATGCGCAGCGCCGCGAGCCGATCGCGCGCGGCCTCGTCGGTCCACCGTGGATTCATGGCTGCGCCGAGGCGCAGATGGTCCTCGACCGACCAGCGGCGGTAGAGCGGGACGTCCTGGGCGAGGAAACCGACGTCGCTCAGGAAAGCGGCGGTGTCGCCGGGGGGATGGTCAGCGACCACGGCCGCGCCCTCGGTGGGACGGCTCAGGCCCGCGAGCATGCGCAGCAGCGTGGTCTTGCCGGCACCGTTGGCCCCGACGAGTCCGCAGATCCGCCCCGCAGGTACCGCGATGGAGCAGTCGCGCACCGCCCACTTCTTGCCGAAGCGCCGTCCGAGGCCGGAGGTGGTGATCGCGTTGCTGCCACTCGTGACGTCCGGTGTGCTCATGCCGTCGCCTCGTCCTGTGTAGTGATCAGCGTCGAGCGCACCATGCTCTCGATGTCGGCGTCGCGCATGCCCGCGCGCCGCGCCTTGCCCACCCAGGCGGTGAGGCCGCGCTGCAGCAGCGCGTGCGTGCCCGGCGGCGGGCCGTCCGGGCGGCGCAACACGAACGTGCCGATGCCCTGCCGTCCCTCGACGAGGCCCTCGCGCTCCAGTTCGCGGTAGGCCTTGAGGACGGTGTTCGCGTTGATCGCGAGTGCCCCGACGACGTCCTTCACGGTGGGCAACCGGTCGCCCTCGCGCAGTACTCCCGTCAGCAAGGCCTGCCTGACCTGCTCGGCGAGCTGCACGTAGGGCGCGACGTTCGATCTCGATGTCAGCCGGAACACCAACATAGCGACCTCCCTAGTTATCTAGAGCATTAGATAACTAGGAGCGGCTGTCAAGAAGCATGTTCCGTCCAGGCCCGGAGTGCGAGGGTTTGCGCAGGCCGCTGCCCGCTGAGCGGATCACCGGTCGACCAGCTCCAGGTCGTCGGTGGCACCCTGGCAAGGGTGCGCACCCAGGTCGCGATCGTCGGTGCCGGCCCCGCCGGCCTGTTGCTGTCGCAGTTGTTGCACCTACAGGGCATCGAGTCGGTCGTGCTCGAGCGCCGCGCCCGCGACTACGTCGAGGCGCGGGTACGTGCGGGGGTCCTCGAACACGGCACCGCGCAGACCCTGCGCGAAGCCGGCGTCGGTAAGCGCATGGACGCCGAGGGCATGCCGCACGCCGGAACCGAACTGCGCTTCGCCCGCACCCGCCACCGCATCGACTTCGCGGACCTCACCGGCCGCAGCATCATCGTGTACGGACAGCAGGAGGTCGTGAAGGATCTGATCACTGCGCGTCTCGACGCCGGCGGCGATGTGCGGTTCGAGGTCGACGACGTCGCGATCCACGGTGTCGGCGGCGACATCGACACCGACCGGCCGCGCGTCACGGGCGGCGGGGACACCATCGAGGCCGACTTCGTCATCGGCGCGGACGGGTTCCACGGCATCAGCCGCGGATTGATCCCGGACGCCTCGGTGTACGAGCGCGGCTACCCGTTCGCGTGGCTGGGAATCCTTGCGGAAGCACCGCCGAGTTCGGCAGAACTCATCTACTGCCGCCACCGGAACGGGTTCGCGCTGCATTCGATGCGGTCGCCGTCCATCACCCGCATGTACCTGCAGGTGCCGGCCGACGAGAGCGTCGAGGACTGGTCCGACGACCGCATCTGGACCGAACTGCACACCCGGCTGGCGACCGAGGACGGCTTCGAGCTCACCGAGGGGCCGCTGCTCGACAAGGGCATCACGCCCATGCGCAGCTTCGTCTCGACGCCGATGCAGTATGGGCGCCTGTTCATCGCCGGCGATGCCGCGCACATCGTCCCGCCCACCGGAGCGAAGGGCATGAATCTTGCCGTGGCCGACGTCCGGGTGCTCTCACGCGCGCTGGGCGGCTACTACGCCGACGGCCGGATCGAGCTGCTCGAGCACTACACGGAGACCGCGCTGGGACGGGTCTGGCGAGCGACGCACTTCTCATGGTGGATGACCACCATGTTGCATCCCGATCCGGACGCGGACGCCTTCGCCGAGCGGCTAGCTGACGCGCAACTCGCCTACGTGACGTCGTCGCGCGCGATGGCGACCTCACTCGCCGAGAACTACACCGGTCTGCCGTACGAGGACGGATGGAGCTACCGATGAGGGCCCAGGTGATGCCGCTCGCCGATGCCGTGGCCGACCTCGTCCATGACGGCGACACCGTCGCACTCGAAGGTTTCACGCACCTGATTCCCGTAGCCGCGGGCCACGAGATCATCCGGCAGGGACGGCGCGATCTCACCCTCGTGCGCATGACGCCGGACATCGTGTACGACCAGCTGATCGGGGCGGGGTGCGCGCGCAAGCTCATCTTCTCGTGGGGAGGCAATCCCGGCGTCGGCTCGCTGCACCGGTTCCGTGACGCGGTCCAGCACGCCTGGCCGACCACGCTCGAACTCGAGGAGCACAGCCACGCAGGCATGGCGAACCGCTATGTCGCCGCCGCGTCCGGACTGCCATTCGCGGTGCTGCGTGGATATCGCGGCACCGATCTCGTCGACCACACCGACACGATCGCGACCGTCACCTGCCCGTTCACCGGCGAGCCGCTCGCGGCAGTGCGCGCGCTCGATCTCGACGTCGCGATCATCCACGCCCAGCGGGCCGACCGGGCGGGCAACGTGCAGCTGTGGGGCATCATCGGCATCCAGAAGGAGGCCGTGCTGGCAGCTCGTCGCTCGCTGGTGACAGTCGAAGAGATCGTGGACGAGCTCGAACCCGTCCCTGGTGCGATCGTGCTTCCCTCGTGGGCGCTCACGGCCGTCGCCGAGGTCCCGGGTGGCGCGCACCCGTCGTATGCGCAGGGCTACTCCGACCGTGACAACGCCTACTACCGCAGCTGGGACGAGATCAGCCGCGACCGCGACAAGTTCGCCGCGTGGCTGAAGGGACTCGCCGCATGACTGTGACAGCCGACGAGATGATGGTCGTGACGGCATCGCGGTCGTTGCGCGATGCGGACGTGTGCTTCGTCGGCATCGGCCAACCGTCGACCGCCGCGAATCTCGCGCGCCGCACCCATGCGCCGAACCTGGTGCTCGTCTACGAGTCGGGCACGCTCGGTGCCAAGCCCGACCGGTTGCCGTTGTCGATCGGCGACGGCATCCTCGCCGACACCGCCGACTCCGTGATCGGGGTGCCCGAGGTCTTCAACTACTGGCTGCAGGCGGGACGCGTCGACGTCGGGTTCCTCGGCGGCGCCCAGCTCGACCGGTTTGCGAACATCAACACGACCGTCATCGGCAACGACTACGACAATCCCAAGGTGCGCCTGCCCGGTGCCGGCGGCGCCCCCGAGATCGCCGCGTCGTGCAAAGAGGTGCTCATCATCATGCGGCAGTCGCCGCGCTCGTTCGTCGAGCGCGTCGACTTCGTCACCTCGTTCGGCTACGGGCGAGGCCCCGGTGAGCGCGAACGGCTCGGACTGCGGGGTGGGGGACCGGTGCGGGTGATCACCGACCTCGGCGTGCTCGCCCCCGACCCCGACACGTGCGAGCTGACCCTGACGGCCGTGCACCCAGGAGTGACCGTCGAGCAGGTACGCGAGAACACCGGCTGGCGGCTCGCCGTCGCCGACGATCTGGCGACCACCGACGTCCCGACCGACGAGGAACTCGACATCCTGCACAGCCTGCAATCGACCTTGGAGTACGACTGATGACCAGTCCTGTCTATGTGCTCGACGCCGTGCGCACGCCGATCGGCAAGTACGGCGGAGCGCTGTCGGGCGTACGCCCTGACGATCTGGCGGCCCACGTCGTCGGCACCGTGACGCGGCGGGCGTCCGGCCTCGACCCGGCGGCGATCGACGACATCTACTTCGGCGATGCGAACGGCGCAGGCGAGGACAACCGCAACGTCGCGCGCATGGCCGGCCTGCTCGCCGGCCTACCTACCTCCGTGCCCGGCGCGACGATCAACCGGTTGTGCGGATCGGGCCTGGAAGCGGTCATCGCGGCGAACCGCGCGGTCGCGGTGGGTGACGCATCGCTGCTCGTCGCCGGCGGTGTCGAGTCGATGAGCCGCGCACCGTGGGTGCTGCTCAAGCCCGGCAAGGGCTTCCCCGCCGGCCACGAGACGATGCATTCGACGACGCTCGGTTGGCGGATGGTTAACCGACACCATGCCCGGTGACTGGACCGTGTCGCTCGGCGAGGCGACCGAATTGCTCGCCGAGAAGTACGGCATCTCGCGCGAGGCGCAGGACGCCTTCGCGCTGGCCAGCCACCGGCACGCCTCAGCTGCGTGGAACGAGGGCATCTTCGACGCCGAGGTCGTCGCGCTCGAGAACGTCGACCTGACCCGCGACGAGTCGATCCGGGCTGACGCGTCGCTCGAGACGCTGGCGAAGCTGAGGCCGGCATTCCGCCCCGACGGCACGATCACCGCGGGCAACGCGAGCCCGCTCAACGACGGCGCGGCAGCATTGCTCATCGGTGACGAGGCCGGCGCAGCGACAGCCGGCGTACGACCTCTGGCGCGCATCGTGTCGCGGGGAGTCGCCGCGGTCGAACCGCAGTACTTCGGAATCGGGCCGGTCGAGGCCGCGGCGACGGCCCTGCGCCGCGCCGGGATCGGCTGGGACGACCTGGCGATGGTCGAGCTGAACGAGGCATTCGCGGCACAGTCGCTCGCCTGCCTGGCCGAGTGGCCCGAGCTCGACCGGGCGAAAGTGAACGTGCACGGCGGCGCGATCGCGATCGGGCACCCGCTCGGGTGCTCGGGCGCCCGCATCGTCGGTCACCTGGCGCACGCGCTGCACGCACGGGGCGGTGGCTACGGGTTGGCGGCGATCTGTATAGGTGTCGGGCAGGGTCTGGCCATGGTGCTCGAAGCATGAGCACACCGAGCGACTACGTCGTCGACGCGGCATCGCATCCCGACAACGACAGCCCCGCCTACCGCAGCACAGCGTTGCGCCATCCCACGAACAAGCTGCATCTGTTGCCGCAGCGAATGACCGAACTCACCGGACCGCTGTTCGGGCACGACCGCGTGCAACCCGGTGACGACGACCTCACTCGGTGGCACGGCGGTGAGGCGCTCGGGCAACGCATCATCGTTCACGGCCGGGTGCTCGATTCCGACGGCCGACCCGTCCCGGACACGCTGCTCGAGGTCTGGCAGGCGAACACCGGCGGCCGCTACCGGCACGTGAACGACCAGTGGCCCGCACCGCTCGACCCGCACTTCAGCGGACTGGGCCGGTGCGCGACTGATGGTGATGGGCGCTATACCTTCACCACCATCAAGCCCGGCGCCTACCCGTGGAAGAACCACGCGAACGCGTGGCGTCCCGCGCACATCCACTTTTCGCTGTTCGGCGCCGCGTTCCCGCAGCGGCTGGTCACCCAGATGTACTTCCCCGACGATCCGCTGTTCTTCCAGGACCCCATCTTCAACTCCGCGCCCGAGGACGCGCGTCCGCGCATGATCTCGTCCTACGACCACGATGCCACGCAGGATCACTGGGCCCTCGGCTTCCGGTTCGACATCGTCTTGCGCGGTCGTTCGCAGACGCCGTTCGAGAGCGAGCCCGACGATGACTGAGACGACGCCGTCACAGACGGTCGGACCGTTCCTGTCGATCGTGCTGCCGTGGGACGACGGACCTGACATGGCACGCGCCGACGACACCGCAGCCGTCACGGTGACCGGCGTGCTCGTCGACGGGGCGGGAGCCGCCGTTCCGGACGGGCTCGTAGAACTGTGGCAGGCCGACCCCGACGGCCGGTTCGCCCATCCCGACGACCCGCGTGGCGCTGTCGAGTACCCGGGCTTCCGTTCGTTCGGGCGATGCCCGACCGACGAATCCGGACGGTTCACGTTCCGAACGCGCAAGCCGGGAAGGGTGGACGCCGAGCAGGCGCCGCACATCGACGTCACGGTGTTCGCCCGCGGGTTGCTGAAGCATCTGGTGACGCGCATCTACTTCCCGGACGAGGCGGAGGCCAACGCGAGCGACCCCACCATGCGCGAGCTGACCGACGACGAGCGCACGCGACTGATCGCGACAGCGGCAGGCGACACGTTGCACTTCGACATCCACCTGCAGGGCGAGCTCGAGACGCCGTTCTTCGCAGTCTGAGACAGTCACCCTGTGACAATCGGAGTAAACGCTGGCCAACGCTTCGCGCGGCCAAGAGCGTCGGCGAGTGTGGCGTTGTGACCAGTGAGTTGTTCGACGCGATCTTCGGCACTACGTCGGTCGTCGCCGCGACCGACGACGCGGCGATCGTCGACGCGCTGTGCACCGCCGAGACGGGGTTGGCGCGTGCCTGCGCGCGGGTCGGGCTCGTGCCGCTGGCGACCGCGCTCGAGATCGGCGCGGTCTGCGAGGAAGTGCGCCGCCTGGACAGTGCAGAACTTGCCCGGCGTGCGGCGCACGACGGCAACCCGGTGATCCCGCTCGTTGCGGAGATACGTGCGCGTGTCGAGGCGCGTGCCGGGGCAGAGGCTGCGAGCGCGGTGCATCGGGGAGCCACCAGTCAGGACATCATCGACACCGCGCTCATGCTCGTCGCGAAGCAGGCACTCGGCGTCATCGTCGCGGGCATCGACGACGCCGCCGGCGCGTGTGCGCACCTCGCCCGCGAACACCGCGACACTGCGATGGCGGGACGCACGCTGCTGCAATGGGCGGTGCCGACCACGTTCGGCGCGGTGGCAGCGGGGTGGGGCTCGGCCCTGGAGACGGCAGGCGCGCGACTGTCGAGCGTGCGCAGCACGCTTCCCGCGCAGTTCGGTGGCGCAGGCGGGACGCTGGCTGCGTCGCGTCCGGAAGGCTTTGCCGTTCTTGACGCGCTCGCCGACGAGTGCGACCTCGTTGCGCCGCGCAGTGTGTGGCACACCGACCGCACGATTGTCACCGAACTTGCGGGTGCACTCGGGACTGCGTCGGCTGCGATCGCGAAGATCGCGACTGATCTGGTGCTGCTGGCCCAGTCCGACATCGGTGAGGTGCGCGAACGAAAGCCGGGCGGCTCGTCGGCGATGAAGCACAAGCAGAACTCGGTCGCAGCGGTCACCGCGCGCGGTGCAGCCGCACAGGCGCCGGGCCTCGTGGCGACGCTGCTGAGCGCGGCGCCGGAACTGCAACGCGGCGCAGGCAGTTGGCATGCGGAGTGGCCGGCGCTGATCGCGCTGCTTCGTTACACCGGCGGAGCCGCATCACGACTCCGTTCCGCACTCGACGTCGAGGTCGATGCCGCAGCGATGGCGCGCAACCTCGCCGGTCTTGCCGATTCCGTCGACATCACCGACACCGGGCACGCCGGCGATCTGGTCGACCGCTATCTCGACGGGAGACCTTCGTGAAGCTCCACTCCTGGGTCGACGGACCGTCGGACGCGCCGCCGCTGGTGTTGCTCGGGTCGGTCGGGAGCACTGCCGACATGTGGCAACCCGTCCTGGCGCCGCTGACCGAACAGTTCCGCGTGGTGCGGCTCGATCACCGCGGACACGGCCGGTCTGCTCCGTCGCCGCGCGGCGCCGGCAGCACTTTGGCCGACCTCGGCGACGACGCGCTCATGACACTCGACGAACTCGGCCTGCACAGGGTGGACTGGGTCGGGCTCTCGCTCGGCGCGATGGTTGGTATGTGGCTGGCGATCCACCGGCCCGAGCGCATCGCCCGCCTCGCGTTGTTGTGCACGTCGGCCCACCTCGGCTCCGGGTATCTCGAGCGCGCGGAGCAGGTCCGGGCCGACGGAATGGCTGCAATCGCTGACTCCGTCGTCGACCGCTGGATCACGCCGACGCTCGCAGCGCGAGACGCCGACCTGCGTACGGAACTCCGTGCAATGGTGGCCGGCATCGACGCCGAGAGCTATGCGCAGTGCTGCGAAGCGATCGGAACGATGGACCTGCGGCCCGATCTCGCACGCATCGCATCGCCCACACTGGTCATCGCTGCCGAGGACGATCCCGCGACGACACCTGAGCATCTCGAAGTCATCGCCGACGGCGTGCCGGGCGCGCGTCTCGAAATGCTGAGCGGCGCGGCGCACATCGCGACCTACGAGCAGCCCGCTCGTATTGCCGCGTTGTTGCAACAGCATCTGCGCGCCGGTGCGACGCTCGCCGACGGCTACATCACTCGACGACAAGTGCTAGGTGACGCGCAGGTGGATCGCGCGACCGCTGCAGCCACACCGTTGACGCAACCCTTCCAACAGTTCCTGACGCGCTACGCGTGGGGTGACATCTGGTCGCGTACGGAACTCGCGCGACGTGACAGATCGATCGCGACACTCGCCGCGCTCGTCACTCTCGGCGCCGAACACGAACTTGCGATGCACATCCGTGCTGCGCGAAGCAACGGACTCGACGACGCAGAAATCGTCGAAGTGTTGATGCATTGCGCGCTGTACGCAGGACTGCCGCGCGCGAACCGCGCGATAGCGCTCGCGGCCGAGATCTTGAACGAATCGCCGTTCATGTAAGGGGATTCGTTGCCGCGCCACGTGTGCGTCGCGTCGACCCGCGGTATGCGCGGACATGTGCGCGTGCAAAGTTTGTCCAACCGATTCGTGTTTCGATGATGCGGTGATCGCAAATCTGCGTCACCATGCTCGTATGACAAGTCGGCGTGGCGCGTTGACGCTGCACGCCGAGCATCGTCCACTTGTAACAACGAATGAGGATTCGTTGACTGCTGCCGAGGAGGCAACGCAATGACGACACCCGCTAAGAAGACGGCCCGCAAGACTGCCGCGAAGAAGAGTGCTGCGAAGAGGACTGCAGCGAAGAAGACCACCGCACGCAAGAGCCCAGCGAAGAAGACTGCCGCGAAGAAGACGACGGCACGCAAGAGCCCAGCGAAGAAGACTGCCGCGAAGAGGACTGCCGCGAAGAAGACGACCGCACGCAAGACGGCTGCGAAGAAGACTGCCGCGAAGAAGGCGACGAAGCGGACTGCCAAGAAGGCGAGCTCGGCGCGCAAGAGTGCAGCGAAGAAGACCGCTGCCAAGAAGACGACCGCGCGCAAGAGCGCGGCGAAGAAGACTGGAGCGCGGAAGACCGCAGCCAAGAAGGCGACGACCGCACGCAAGACGGTCGCCAAGAAGGCGGGCGGCGCGAGGAAGACTGCACGCAAGGCAGTCAAGAAGGCCGCCGCCAAGCGCTCCCGCTGAGTCAGGTGCCGTCCGCTTTGCTCGCGGATGGTCGCGCATAGGGTCGCCGGTGTACCGCTCGACTTCGCCGCATTGCGGACGGAGTTGGCGGTCACCGGCGACTTTGCGTCGGACGTCCAGGCGCAAGCGCGCCGGGCCGCAGAAGACGTGCGACTGCCGGACGAGGACGCGACCGACATCCCGTTGGTCACCGTTGATCCAGCCGACAGCCGTGATCTCGATCAGGCCGTGCACATCGCCCGCGAGGGTGGGGGCTACCTGGTCAGCTATGCGATCGCCGACGTTGCCGCGTTCGTGACGCCGGACTCTCCGCTCGACCTCGAAGCGCGCCGCCGCGGCGAGACGCTGTACTTCCCGGACCTTCGTGTACCACTGCATCCCCCCGTCCTCAGCGAGGGCGCCGCGAGCCTGCTCGCCGGGCAGGTGCGCCCGGCTGTTCTTTGGCGGATCACTCTCGATGCGGACGGTGCGGTGCAGGGCACTGACGTGCGGCGCGCGCGCGTGCGTAGTCGAGCGCAGCTCGACTACGTCGGTGTACAACACGATGTCGCTGCAGGCACCCTCCCGGCTGCGCTTGTGCTGCTGCGCGAGGTCGGCGACAGACGTCGCGCGCTCGCGCGACGACGACACGCGATCAATCTCGATCTGCCTGCACAAGAGGTGGAGCGTGACGGCACCGGATGGCGGTTGATCATCCGCGAACCGCTGCCCGTGGAGGATTACAACGCCGAGATCTCGTTGCTCACCGGGATGTGCGCCGCGGACATCATGCTCGAACACCGGCACGGCATCCTGCGAACGCTTCCGCCGCCCGACAAGGACGCCGTGCGCGCGGTGCGGCGCGCGGCACTCGCACTCGGTGTCACGTGGCCGGACAACGCGCTGCCCGGCGACGTGCTCGCGGGTCTCGACCGCAGCAACCCGCACCACGTCGCGCTGATCGATCACGCGACGACCCTGTTACGCGGCGCCGGCTACACACCGTTCGTCGACAGCGTGCCCGCGCAGCACACCCATGCGGGCATCGGCGCGCCGTACACGCACGTGACAGCGCCGTTGCGCCGTCTCGTCGACCGGTACGCAACCGAGATCTGTCTCGCCCTGCACGCGGGCAGCACCGTCCCGTCCTGGGCCGACGCGCTGCTGCCGACGCTGCCGGCAGTGATGAGCGAGAGTGACCACCGCGCCCACACCGTCGATCGCGCCGTGGTGGACGCGACCGAGGCATGGTTACTACGCGATCGGACCGGCGACGTGTTCGACGCGCTCGTCATCGACGCCGACGACCACGGCGCGACGATCACGCTGGACGACCCCGTCGTGCGCGCTCGTTGCAGCGGCGATCGGTTGCCTGTCGGGGAACGCATCCGGGCGCGTCTCGTCGAAGCCGATGTCGACAAGCGTGCCGTTCGCTTCGCCGCCGACTGAACGAGGCAAGCAGCAGGTGGGCGGACGAGGTCAGGTGTAGATGTGCTCGGGTCCGGGGTAGACGCCTGCGCGCACCTCATCGGCGTAGGTCTCGGCCGCGGTGCGCAGCGCGGTGCCGAGCTGCGCGAACTCCTTCACGAACTTCGCCGGCTTACCCTCGCCGCGCAGCCCGGCCATGTCCTGCCACACCAGTACCTGGGCATCGGTGGCCGGGCCGGCGCCGATGCCGATCGTCGGAATGTGCAGCTCGTGAGTCACCTGAGCCGCGAGGTCGGCCGGGACGACCTCGAGCACGACGGCGAACGCGCCGGCGTGCTGCATCGCCTTCGCGTCCTGGATCAGCCGGTGGGCGGCCTCGTCGCCGCGTCCCTGTACGCGGTAGCCACCGAGCGCGTTCACCGACTGGGGGGTGAGGCCGATGTGCGCCATGACCGGGATGCCCGCGGCAACGAGTGCCTCGACCTGTCCCGCGATGCGCTGTCCGCCCTCGAGCTTGATGGCCTGGCAGCCGCCGTCCTTCATGAAGCGGGTCGCGGTCTCGAGCGCCTGCGCCGGCGAGATCTGGTAGCTGCCGAAGGGCAGGTCGCCCACCACCAGGGCGCGCTTGGTGCCGCGGACGACAGCGCGGACGAGGGGGAGCAGCTCGTCGACGGTGACGGGCACGGTCGTGTCGTAGCCGTAAACGACGTTCGCGGCCGAATCGCCGACGAGGAGCACCGGAATGCCTGCTTCGTCGAATACCCGGGCCGTCGAGTAGTCGTACGCCGTGAGCATCGGCCAGCGCTCGCCGCGCTCTTTGGCCGCCTGCAGATCGCGCACGGTCACCCGGCGCGTGGTCACACCGCCGTACAGGGATGTGGTCATGGTGGTGCCTCGCCATCTCTCCTCGGGGCCGGTTGAACCGGTACCCGGGCTGTTACGTGGACGAAATAATGGTTCCCCACAATGCGACGTTTGTCGCCCCCGACGAGATGTCGGTCACGCGGTATCCGCATAACCTCGGCAGCGGCGCCGCGCCGCGAGTCCCGTGGAGAACCTGAGGGTGTCCCGGGATGTCGGTGAACTGCGGCAGAATCAATGCAACCTGGGAGTGCAGTTGCGCGTCATACCGGTTGTAAGGGTTTCGTGACCCCTGCCTGACCGGCCCCGCCGGGTGGATGAGGGACAATAGGCGGGCCGCCGCGACCGGAATACCCCGGGGTGTGCGGCAGCGGAGGATAGGCGGTAGCAGTTGAGCGAGTCGCACGAGGTGCACGGCCAGTCGTCGGTGCAGCCCCCGGAACGGCGTCCAGGACGGCGCGCCAGCAGCTCGGCTGGGCGAGCCCGCCTGGTCCGCGCCGGCGCGGCGTCAGCTGTCATCGCCCTCGCCCTGAGCGCCTGCACCTCAGCCACGCCGACCACGCCAGCCACCTCCGGTGCGCCGGCGCAGCACTCGCAGTCGTCGGGCGCGCCGAGCACGTCGTCGGCGCCGAAGACCTCGGCGGCGCCCCAGCCGATCGCGTTCACGGCGTCGCTGACGGAGAAGAAGGACGTCAACCCGACGGCACCGATCACGCTGAGCGTCGCCAACGGCACGCTGCGCAAGGTCGCGCTGACCAACTCCGCCGGCAAGCACGTGCGCGGCGTGCTCTCGGCCGACAAGACCAGCTGGCACGCCACCCAGGTGCTCGGCTACAGCAAGAGCTACCGCCTGACCGCCAAGGCCGAGAGCAGCACCGGCGAGGCTGCCAGCACCTTCAAGCGGTCGTTCACGACCCTGACGCCGGGCAACATGACGATGCCCTACCTGAACACCATCTACGGCGCAGGCATCCAGAACCACGGTAAGTACGGCATCGCCATGGTGCCGGTGGTGAACTTCGACGAGCCCATCTACCGCAGGAAGGCCGCGGAGCGTGCCCTCACGGTCACCACCACTCCGCACGTCGACGGGTCCTGGTACTGGGCCAGCGACCACAGCGTCCACTGGCGGCCCGAGCACTTCTACAAGCCGGGCACGAAGGTCACCGTCGCGGCCAAGGTCTACGGCGTCGAGGTCGGCAACGGCCTTTACGGCCAAGCCGACCGGTCGGTGTCGTACACGATCGGACGCAAGCAGGTCACGGTCGCCTTCGACAACGCGCCGTACAAGGTCAACAAGGTCAAGACCTATCTCAACGGCAAGCTCGTCCACACGATGAACACCTCGATGGGTGAGCACTCGGGTGAGACCGTCAACGGCAACTACATCAACTTCTACACACTCGACGGCACGTACACCGTCCTCGGTTTCGAGAACCCCGCCCACATGTGTTCGGACAGCTACGGGCTACCTGCGAACGCTGCCGGCGGCTATCCGTGCGAGGACATCCCGTGGTCGACCAAGATCAGCGTGGACGGCATCTACCTGCACGAACTGGACGCGACGGAGTGGGCTCAGGACAGCGGACAGGACGTCTCGCACGGCTGCCTGAACCTGACCGGTCCCAATGCCGAGTGGTTCTACACGCACTCGCTCGTCGGCGACCCGGTGATCATTCACGGCGCGAAGGGTGCGCCGAAGCTCGCGCTGTGGCAGGGCGGCGACTGGTCGATGAGCTGGGCCCAGTGGCAGAAGGGCAGCGCGCTGTAGCCGTCTGGGCCCGATCAGCCGTGCCGTCCGCGTAACCTTCCGGTAACTGCAACCCGGAAGACTGGAGCCTCGTGGATCGGCAACAGGAATTCGTACTGCGGTCGCTGGAGGAGCGAGAGATCCGCTTCGTGCGACTGTGGTTCACCGACGTCCTCGGCACGCTCAAGTCGGTGGCGGTGGCCCCGGCCGAACTGGACGGCGCGTTCGACGAGGGCATCGGATTCGACGGTTCGGCCATCGAGGGTTTTGCCCGGGCCAGCGAGAGCGACATGCTCGCCCGTCCCGACCCCGCGACGTTCCAGGTGCTGCCCGCCTCGACGCCGGGCGGTCAGGACTCGGCCCGGATGTTCTGCGACATCACGATGCCCGACGGCTCGCCGTCGTGGGCCGATCCGCGCTACGTGCTGCGCCGGACGCTCTCGAAGGCCGCCGACAGCGGCTTCACGTTCTACACCCACCCGGAGATCGAGTTCTTCCTGCTGAAGAACCGCCCCACGGACGGGTCCGAGCCGGAGCCGATCGACAACGGCGGCTACTTCGACATGACCAGCCACGACGTGGCGCACGACTTCCGGCGCGCCGCGGTCGGCGCGCTCGAGGGCCTCGGAATCTCCGTGGAGTTCAGCCACCACGAGGTCGCTCCGGGCCAGCAGGAGATCGACCTGCGCTACGCCGACGCGCTGTCGATGGCCGACAACATCATGACGTTCCGGCACGTGATCAAAGAGGTCGCGATCGCTCACGGCGCGCACGCCACCTTCATGCCCAAGCCGTTCCGCCACCGTCCGGGCAGCGGCATGCACACCCATCTGTCGCTGTTCGAGGGCGACAACAACGCCTTCCACGACGCGTCCGACCCGCTGTACCTGTCCAAGACGGCGAAGGCGTTCATCGCCGGGCTGCTGCGGCACGCCCGTGAGATCACGGCGGTCACCAACCAGTGGGTGAACTCGTACAAGAGACTGTTCGGCTACGCCTCGCGCGGCGAACTGGTCGAGGCGCCCACGTACGTGTGCTGGGGACATGCCAACCGTTCGGCGCTGGTGCGGGTGCCGATGTACAAGCCCGGCAAGGCCAACTCGACCCGCATCGAACTGCGCTCGCTCGATTCGGCATGCAACCCGTACCTCGCCTTCGCCGTCATCCTCGCCGCCGGCCTCAAGGGGGTCGAGGAGAACTACGAGCTGCCGCCGGGTGCCGAGGACGAGGTCTGGTCGATGTCCGACGCGGAGCTGCGTGCCCTCGGCTACGACGAGCTGCCGCACAACCTGGCGGACGCGCTACGCGCGATGGAGAACAGCGAGCTGGTCGCCGAGACGCTCGGCGAGCACGTCTTCGACTTCTTCCTGCGCAACAAGCGCGAGGAGTGGATCGAGTACCGCGCCGAGGTCAGCCCGTTCGAGTTGCGCCGCTACCTGCCGGCATTGTGACCGCGGATCGCGCATCCGCGTCGCTGGCTAGGCTCTACCTGTGGCTGCTCTCGTCGTCCAGCTCGACGCCTCGGACCCGCCCGCACGCCTCGGCGACTGGCTGACCGCGGCGGGTCTCGACCTCGACGTGCGCGCGCTCGATGCGGGTGCCGACCTGCCGGACGACCTCGGCGGACATGACGCGATCATCGTCCTCGGCGGCGCGATGGGTGCCCTCGACGACTCCGCCGCGCCGTTCCTGCCGGCGGTTCGCGCACTGCTCCGCACGGCGGTGTCGGACGAGGTGCCCGTACTCGGCGTGTGCCTCGGCCACCAGTTGCTGGCCGTCGCGAACGGCGGACAGATCCGGCGCATGCCGCAAGGTCCCGAGATCGGTGCGCAGCTGGTGGCCAAGCGCACCGCGGCCGCCGACGACCCGCTGTTCCACGCCGTGCCGATCACGCCGGACGTGTTGCAGTGGCACTTCGACGAGGTGCACGTGCTGCCGCCGGGCGCCGTCCAGCTCGCGACGTCGCCCGGTTGCGAGCAGCAGGCGTTCCGACTGGGACGGCTCGCCTGGGGCATCCAGTTCCACATCGAGACCGACGCCGACATCGTCCGCTCCTGGGCGGCCGAGGACCGGGGCACGATCAAGGACGACGAGCTCGAGGCGATCGTCGCCCGGGCGGTCACGATCGACGACGACCTGGCCGAGGTGTGGCAGCCGTTCGCGGCCGCGTTCGCAGACGTGGTGCGCGACCCCGACGCCGTGCCGCAACCGAACACGACGCCTTCGTCATCAGCGGCGCCTTTGACCGATCCGGCAGCGATCCGGGCGGCGCTCGCGGCGGAGGCGAACGCGGCGCGCGGTGTGCTGCCCATGCCGGGCCTGCGCCGGCCCGACGATGCCTGAACCCACGCCGTTGCGGCGCAGCGCGCTGCGCCTGGCCCGTCTCGCGTTCGGCGACGGCGAGCGCGCCGCCGAACTGCTCGCCGCGCCGCCGCTGTCGTGGTGGGACCTCACACGGAACGGGCCCGTTGACGACGACGCCGCCGCCGTCGTGGCCGCCATCGGACGTGCGGCGGCACCGGACGCCGCGCTCGAAGCGCTGGCGCAGCTCGCGGCCACCAGGCCCGGTGCCGAGGTGCGCACCGCGCTCGCCACCGACGCGGACGTCCGGGCCCGGCTGATCCCGCTGCTGGGCACGTCGTCGGCGCTCGCCGATCATCTCGTCGCCCATCCCGAGGCGTGGCGGGCGCTGGTCGGGCCGGCCGACTTCACCGGCATGTCGCGCCGACTCCACGAGGCGGTCGATGCCGATGCCGGCACTCCGACCGACGGGACGGGCGGCACGCGCGCACGCCTGGGCGGCGCCGACGCGATGCAGGCGTTGCGGATCGCCTACCGCCGCGAACTGGTCGCGATCGCGGGGCGTGACCTGTCGGGCGAGCTCGACCTGCGCACGGTCACCAGCGTGCTGGCCGATCTCGCGTGCTACACGCTGCAAGCAGCGCTCGCCGTCGCCGCCGGCGCCCTTCCCGACGACGCCGTGCAGTGTCGCCTCGCCGTCATCGCGATGGGCAAGACCGGCGGGCGCGAACTCAACTACGTCTCCGATGTCGACGTCGTCTTCGTCGCCGAGCCCGGCGACGGGGCCGACTCCGACCGCGCTCTGGCCACCGCGACCACGCTGGCCGCGCACACCATGCGGCTGTGCCGAGAGGTCGCATGGGAGGTCGACGCCGCGCTTCGTCCCGAGGGCAACGACGGCCCGCTGGTGCGCACACTGGCCAGCCACGAGGCGTACTACCGGCGCTGGGCGAGCACGTGGGAGTTCCAGGCGCTGCTGAAGGCGCGCGCGGTAGCCGGCGATCTCGAACTGGGCGCGCAATACGAGGCCGCGATCCGGCCATTCGTCTGGTCCGCGGCCGAGCGTCCCGACTTCGTCGCCGACGTGCGGGCCATGCGCCGCCGGGTGATCGCCCACATCCCGCCGGCCGTCGCCGACCGCGAGCTCAAGCTCGGCCCGGGCGGGCTGCGCGACGTCGAGTTCGCGGTGCAGTTGCTGCAACTGGTCCATGGCCGCGGCGACGACGCCCTCCACATCGCCGGCACGTTGCCCGCGCTCGATGCACTGCGCGACGGCGGCTACGTGGGCCGCGACGACGCGGTGAGCCTGGCGGACGCGTACACCTTCCTGCGCACCACCGAGCACCGGCTGCAGCTGCGGCGGCTGCGCCGCACCCACCTCGTCCCCGACGATCCCGCACACCTGATGTGGCTCGCGCTCGCGATGGGGTTCCGGCCCGACCAGCGCGGCGACGCCCGCGCCGTGTGGAAGGCCGAGTGGGCGCTGCACGTCCGTGAGGTGCGACGGTTGCACGAGAAGCTCTTCTACCGACCGTTGCTCGAGGCGGTCGCCAAGGTGCCGTCGGCGGCCCTTCGGTTGACCCCCGAAGAAGCCGGCCGGCGGCTGTCTGCGCTGGGCTTCGCCGATCCGACCCGCGCACTGCAACATCTCGACGCGCTCACGTCCGGGCTGTCGCGGCGCGCCACCCTGCAGCGAGCGTTGTTGCCGGTACTGCTCTCCGACTTCGCCGACGCCCCCGATCCGGATGGCGGTCTGCTCGCGTACCGGGGGGTGTCCGACGCGCTCGGCGCGACCCCTTGGTACCTGCGTCTGCTGCGTGACGAGGGCCAGGTCGCATCGCGGCTCGCCTACCTGCTCGGGACGAGCCAGTACGTGTCCCGCATGCTCGGCCGCGCGCCCGAGGCGCTGCGCATGCTCGCCGCTGACGCCGAGCTGACTCCGCGGCCACCAGCCGAAATCGCTGCGACGATGAGTGAGACGGCGGCCCGGCACGACGACCCGGTCGAGGCGGTCGCTGCCGTGCGTGCGGTGCGCCGCACGGAGCTGCTGCGCACCGCGTTCGCCGACCTGCTCGGCTTCGTCCCGGTCGAAGCCGTCTGCGAAGCGATCAGCGCGACGACGCAGGCCACGCTCGAAACTTCGTTGCGGATCGCGCTCGGCGCCGTGGCCGCCGAGCGTGGACGCGACACACTGCCGCTGCGGTTCGCGATCATCGCCATGGGACGTCTCGGCGGTTCCGAGGTCGGCTACGGCTCGGACGCGGACGTGATGTTCGTCTTCGAGGCGACCGACGATGCCGGCGACGGCGCGCAGATCGCGCAGGACGTTGCGGGCAAGCTGCGCGCATTGCTGTCGGCACCGTCGTCGACAGACCCGCCGCTCGGCATCGACGCCGACCTGCGCCCGGAGGGACGCAACGGGCCGCTCGTGCGCTCGCTGGCCTCCTACGCCCAGTACTACGAACGCTGGTCGGCTCCGTGGGAGGCGCAGGCGTTGCTGCGGGCGACCTTCGGCGCCGGCGACGCCGACCTCGCGCGACGATTTCTCGCCATGGTCGATCCGGTGCGCTACCCGGCCGGCGGAATCACCTCGTCCGACCTGCTCGAGATCCGCAGGCTCAAGGCCCGCGTCGACACCGAACGCCTGCCCCGCGGCGCCGACCCGTCCACCCACACCAAGCTCGGGCGCGGCGGGCTGGCCGACGTCGAGTGGACGGTGCAGCTGCTGCAGTTGCAGCACGCCGGGCGGATCGAGGCGCTGCGCACGACTCGCACGATGGACGCATTACGCGTGGCGCTCGACAACGACCTGGTGAGCCAGACCCACGCCCAGGCGCTGGCGGCTGCGTGGCGTCAGGCGACTCGGATGCGGAACGCGATCATGCTCGTGCGCGACAAGGCCGAGGACCAGATCCCGTCGCACGGCACGGCACTGGTGGCGGTCGGCCGCGCGCTGGGCTATCCGTCGGGCTTCGACCCCGGGTCGGTCATCGACGACTACCGCCGCGGAGCCCGCCGCGCACGCAAGGTCGTCGAAGAGATCTTCTACGCGCGGCTGGACTGACGCCGCTTGGCCGCGAGCCGCGACGGGCGCAGATTCGGCAGCGGCGGGTCGGGACGGCCGAAGTCGGGAGCGTCCCACGGCGGGGTGTACGCGCCGTGGCCGGACAGCACCGCCTGGATGCCGAACGCCAGGACCACGATCACGGCGCCGCCCACGGCGTCGATGACGTAGTGGTTCGCGGTGCCGATGATCACCAGCACGGTGAAGAACGGATAGATCGCGCCGAGCAGCCGCACCCACCGCCGGCGCGCGCACATGAACACCGAGATGCCCGCCCACATCGCCCAGGCGGTGTGCAGGCTCGGCATCGCCGCGTACTGGTTGGAGTGCGCAGCGATCTCGGGATCGGCGAGCGAGCCCCACGTGTGGAACTTGATCACTGTGTCGATGTAGTCGGAGCCGGGCAGCAGCCGGGGTGGCGCGACGGGGTACAGGGCGAACCCGGCGAGGCCGACGATGGTGAGGGTGAACAGCACCGTGCGTGCGCCGCGGTAGATGTGCGGGCGCTGCACGAACATCCAGACGAGCACGCCGAGCGTCACGACGAAGTGCAACGTCGCGTAGTAGTAGTCGAGGATCTGCGCCAACCACTCGTGGGAGGCCACCCACTGGTTCACCGACAGCTCGAAGTTGATGCCGAACACCTCTTGCAGGTGCTGGATCGACAGGCCGTGCCGGATCGCGATCGAGGCCTGCTGGGGGATGGCGTTACGGCCGATGCTGTAGAGCCAGTAGCCGATGGCGAGGAACGCGATCTCCTGCCACCAGATCGGGCGCCGGAACCTGAGCAGCCGGCGCGGGAGCACGCCCGAGAACCGCGCCCGCCCCGTGGCGGGGGCGGGGCAGCGCAGATCCACCCGGCTCACCACTCGTTCATTGTTCCACTCACGTGCGACACAGTTGAGATACGGCACGGCGCAGGCTCAGGTCAGCCGGTCCGTGCTCCGCCCCGAGCCGCCGCGAGGACGGCCGCCGTGGCGCTCCGGATCTCGGGCAACGGATCGCTCATGGCCCGGTCCCGGCCCACGCGGGCGGTGAGTGAGGCCACCGTGGCGCCCGGCTCCACCGACTCGTCCAGGTCGCCCACGATGAGGGCCACCGGCCGCCCGGCCGCGGCGCACAGGCGCACCACCCCGATCGGTGCCTTGCCGTCCAGGCTGGTGCGGTCGAGGCGCCCCTCACCGGTCAGAACCAGGTCGGCCGAGGCGATGCGGTCGGCCAGCCGCAGGCGCTCGGCGATCACCTCGAAGCCGGGCCGGATGTGCGCACCGAGCGCAGCCAGCCCGCCCGCGAGCCCGCCGGCCGCGCCCGAGCCGGGCAGGTCGCCGACAGCCACGCCGTACTGCTCGCGGTAGCGGCGCGCCAACTCGTGCAGTCGCGCGGTGAGCGTCTCGACCGTGTCGGCGTCCGCGCCCTTCTGCGGGGCGAAGAGCGCGGCGGCGTCGACGAACCGGGTCGTCACGTCCGCCGCCACGACGACCGAGTCCAGCGGCGCGCGTGCGGCAAGTCGTTCCACCGCACCCAGGCCGCCGTCGGTCGTCGCCGACCCGCCGACGCCGACGAGCACGTCGCGGGCGCCGGCGTCGAGCGCGGCCGCGATCAGCTCACCCGTCCCCGTGGTGGTGGCGGCGAGCGGATCGTTACGCCCGCTCACGAGCATCAGTCCGGACGCCGTGGCCATCTCGACCACGGCGCCCGTGCCGTCGAGGCGCCAGCCTGCTTCGACCGGTTCGCCGAGCGGGCCGGTGACAGTCGTGAGTTGGTTCGCCCCGCCGAAGCATTCGAGCAGACCCTCGCCGCCGTCGGAGATCGGCACGATCTCACAGTGCCATCCCGCGTCCGCGGCTCCCGCCGCCATGGCGTCGGCGACCTCGCGTGCCGTCGCCGACCCTCGGAACTTGTCCGGTGCGGCCAGCAGGAGTTTCCGCTCGTCGCTCGGCATGCCTCAGGATGGCATGCGTTCAGCACTCCTACCGCGCCGGCCAGTTCGCGAAGGCAACCTGGCCACCCTCGACATGCGCGCTGAGCTCCACCGGCCCGTGCGGGCGCAGGTACAGCTCGTAGTCGCCCGTCTCGAGCTCGCCGAACACCGCCGATGCGACCAGCGGCCCGCGCCGGCCGTCGCGGGGCCGGTTGACCACCGCGACGTGCGGCAGGTGCGCGACGCCGTCGTAGTCGTCCGGACGGACCTCGACCTCCTGCCCGACCAGCCGCGCCGGCATCGTCACCACGAGCGCGCCGATGTCGGCGCCGATGTCGAGCAGCACCGCACCCTGGCCGGCATGACTGTTGTCCTCATGGGTGTGGGCCTCGTGCGTGTGCCCGGTCATGAGTGCGGTGTTCCCGGCGTCGTCTGGTACCCGCCTGCCGGCGTGCCGAGGTACGGGAAGTGCTTCAGGTAGGACGAGTTCGTGTTCTTCGTCCCGTCGGTGAGCACGCCCGCGGCGTCGTCGGCTTGGTAGGACTTGTCGACGAGCGGGATCGTCGCACCCGCGATGGCACGCAGCTCGATGGCGACCACGTCGTCCATCACGCGTCGGCCGTTCGGGAAGCCGGACGCGTCCCCGCCCAACAGACCGAACTTGCTGGGCTTGTCCGACGGAGGGATCGCCATGTTGAGACGCAGCATGTCTGCGAGAACCGGCCCGGTCGTGTTCTGGAACCCCGGCACGACGCCGGCGGGAATGCCGGTGAGCAGGATTGCCTCGAGATCGACCCGGGGCTTCTTGTAGTTCGCCAGGTGCGGGAACACCCCCGGGTACAGCACCGGTAGCAACGTCGCGAGTTCGGGATGGGCGACGTACTTGGCGAACTGCTGGTCGCCGTGCGGGTGGGCATGGTTCCAGCGGTCCTTGTGCGCCATCGGGACGATGACCTCGTTGAACAACGGGTTACCCAACCGCGACACCTGCACCCACGGACCGGTGCCTTCGTAGGTCGCGGTCTTCGCGTTGAACACGCTGGACTTCTGCCGGTACGTCGTCGCCCACACACCGATCACCGACCGCGCGTCCATCGGATCGGACGGCGCATGGTTGCCGACGGTGAGATCGGTCTTCGGCACCTGCAGGGCGATGGTGTGGACGTTGAGCCCCTGGGTGCCGTTGACCCCCACTGCGTCGGCGGACGGGATCAGGTGCAGGTGCTCGAACGGGCGCAGCACGCCGAGGTCGAAGATGCTGCCCAGGTCGACGTAGAACCCCTCGGCGCGCTGGCCTGCGAAGACCTTCCGGCCGTGGCCGATGTCGTGCACGGCCTGGCTGGTGAAGTGTTCGTAGTTCGGCGTGCTGCGCGGGCCGACATTGACCGGCGGGACGCGCAGGCCCTTGGCGAGCACGGTCGGTTTGCCGTCGCCCTCGGTGCGCGTGACGCGGTAGAACTGCGGCCGGTTCCAGGTCGTGTCGCTGATCTTCTGAATGGGCCCGGTGTTGTAGAGGAACGTCTCGCTGTTCCGCACCTCGGTGTGGAAGTGGAACCGGTAGGTGATGTCGCCCTGCGCGCGGCCACGGTTGCTGATGTGGATCGCGTAGGTGACGTCGTCACCGAACTCGTAGAAGTTCGGACCGCCCTGCGGGTTCTGGAACGGGATGAAGTTGGCGAGGATCGTCACCTTGTCCGGCTCGTCACGGCTGACGAACGCATAGACGTCGGTGTTGTCGGCGACGGGATCCTTCGAGATCTCCGGTGCTTCGCGATGTGAAGACATGGCTGTGTTCCCCCCTCAGAACGCTGCTCGGGCGAGCCGGGCAACCAGCTCGCGGTCTTTGACGACGACTTCGCGCTCGCCGACCATCACCGTCACCGTGTCGCCGTGCACGTCGGCGACGTGAGCGACCAGCGCTCCGGCCGCGGTAGCCGGAACTGTCGGCGCCGCCTGATGCTGCGTGCTTGCGGCTTGCGCGCCCGGCGCGACCGCCGCGATCCCGACTCCGACCGCACCGACTGCGGACGTCGCCAGAAATCCTCTACGTGTCGAGTTCTCCATGTCGCTCCCCCTCAGGACCTAGGACTCAATAGCCCTTCCTTCGTCGCGAGTCGGTGCCGGGTTTCGGCGCAGGCGGGACGACCGGAGGCACGGCACGGAATGGACGCCTCGCGGCGCTTGATCGCGTCATGAATCCGGCGGAATTTCGACCGATTTCATGACTTGACGACCAGCTTTGAACGACTTCATGCTCGCTGCGCCGGAACGGTTCGCCGGCCACCCAGCGGGCAGGACGAGGGCAGACCTGGTCAGCGGGCGACCCAGCGCTTAAAGAGTGGAGGCCCCGGAACCCGGGGCCTCCACTCGTTTCGCGTCGTCGTCGCTCGGGAGCTCGAGCAAGCTCGGCTCAGCTCGCTCCTAGACGTCGTAGTAGAGCTCGAACTCGTGCGGGTGCGGACGGAGCCGGATCGGGTCGATCTCGTTGGTGCGCTTGTACGCGATCCACGTCTCGATGAGGTCGTCGGTGAACACGCCGCCCTCGGTGAGGAACTCGTGGTCGAGCTCGAGCGCGTCGAGCACCGCGTTGAGCGAGCCGGGCACCTGCGCGATCGAGGCGGCCTCGTCCGGCGGCAGCTCGTAGAGGTCCTTGTCCACCGGCGCCGGCGGCTCGATCTTGTTCCGGATGCCGTCGACCCCGGCCATCAACATCGCGGCGAACGCGAGGTAGGGGTTGCAGGACGGATCGGGGATGCGGAACTCGATGCGCTTGGCCTTCGGGTTCGATCCGGTGATCGGGACGCGTACGCACGCCGAGCGGTTGCCCGAGCTGTACACGAGGTTGACCGGAGCCTCGAAGCCCGGCACCAGGCGGTGGTAGGAGTTCACCGTCGGGTTCGTGAACGCCAGCAGCGCCGGCGCGTGGTGCAGCAGGCCGCCGATGTAGTACCGCGCGGTGTCGGACAGGCCCGCGTAACCGAGCTCGTCGTAGAACAGCGGCGCGCCGTCCTTCCACAGCGACTGGTGCGAGTGCATGCCCGAGCCGTTGTCACCGAAGAGCGGCTTCGGCATGAAGGTGGCCGTCTTGCCGTTGGCCCACGCGACGTTCTTGATGATGTATTTGAACTTCAGTACCTCGTCCGCTGCGGCCGTCAACGAGTTGAACTTGTAGTTGATCTCGGCCTGGCCGGCGGTGCCCACCTCGTGGTGCGCACGCTCGACCTGGATTCCGGCGGCGATCAGCGCACTGGTCATCTGGTCGCGCAGGTCGGCGTAGTGGTCGACCGGCGGGACGGGGAAGTAGCCGCCCTTGTAGCGCGTCTTGTAGCCGCGGTTGCCACCTTCCTCGACGCGGCCCGTGTTCCAGGCGCCCTCGATCGAGTCGATGTGGTAGTACCCCTCGTTCTGCGACGTCTGGAAGCGCACGTCGTCGAAGACGTAGAACTCGGCCTCGGGCCCGAAGTAGACGGTGTCGGCGATGCCGGTCGTCCTCAACCACGCCTCCGCCTTCGCCGCCACCTGACGCGGGTCGCGGTCGTACGGCTCGCCCGTGCGCGGCTCGACGATCGAGAACGCGAGGTTCAGCGTCTTCGCCGCCCGGAACGGGTCGACGTAGGCGGTGGACGGGTCGGGGATGAGCTTCATGTCCGACTTGTGGATCGCGGCGAAGCCGCGGATCGACGACCCGTCGAACATGACGCCCTCGGTGAAGAAGTCGTCGGGCAGCGTGGCAGCAGGCACGTTGAAGTGCTGCTGCTGACCGGGCAGGTCGGTGAAGCGGACGTCGACGAACTCGACCCCCTCCTTCTCGACGAACTTCTTGACCTCGTCGGCACTACTGAACATCGATCCTCCGTCTGGGGTTGACTACCACGGATCCTGTCGTGGTCGTGTTTCGGCGATGTTGCAGATACCGACTTGCGAGCCGCGAACTCGTCTCATCCGCGCACCACGGCGGTATCGGTGTAGCGGTCGTGCAGACCCCGCCCGTCCCGATCGAAGACGACGGCGGGTACGAGCAGCATGAGTAACAGGGTGCGCAGCACGGCCCGCCACGGATTGACCGCCTCATCGTGGTCGACACGGATGATCCGCAGCCGGAACAGGTACATGCCCAGCGTGCGCCCCGCGAACAGGATTCCCAGCACGTAGTCGAGCGCGAACGGGACGAGGCTCCAGTACCCGGGAAGCCGCTGGTCGAAGCTGCGGTGATGGCCGTGGTGCACGACCTCGACGAACAGCGCGCCGACCAGCACTGACGCCACGGAGTCGACCAGCCACGCCCCGACGCGCGCGCCCAGCGGCGCGAGCGACGCCCGTCCCGACTCAGGCAGGCCGAGGCGCTGCCCGCGGTAGGACTGGGTCTGGTTGGTCATCAGGACCGGCGACGCACCGTGCGTTGGACGTTGCGCATCTTGGCCCCCTGCGGCATCGGTCCCTTGGGCAGCGGCGTGCGCGCGCCGCCGAGCGCCGCGAGACGCCGCTCGAGCGCGCTCACCTCGCCCTTGGACAGGTTGGACGGCAGCTTGAGCAGGTGGCGGTTGAGCTTGCTCAGGCGGATGTCGCCCTCCCCGGTACCGACCGTGATGTCGTAGATCGGGGTGTCGCCGGCGATGCGCGAGATCTTCTTCTTCTCCTGCGCGATGAGGCCGCGGACGCGGTGCGGCGCACCTTCACCGACAAGCACGATCCCGGGACGTCCGATCAGCCGGTGCACCGCGTCCAGCGATGCGGTTCCCGCCACGCCGGCAGTGACCCGCCAGTCGCCCTTGAGCTGCTGCTGCAGCAGCCACCCGGCAGCGCCGGGCTGGCCTTCGGCCTGCGAGAACATCGCCGTCTGGGCGCGGCGACTGAACACCAGCATCGCCACGATGAGCAGGGCGAATACCGCGAAGGGGATGCCGAGATAGAGCGAACCGGTCAGCCACAGCGCCAGCAGGTACACGGCAGCGGCGGCCAGGACGCTGAAGAGGATCGTGTACGGCAGGAATTTCGGGTCCTGCTTGCGGGTCAGCGTGAAGGCCTGGCCCATGCTGCGCCAGGTGTCGCGGCGCTTGCTCTTCTTGGCGATCCTCATCTCTTTTTTCTCTGCGCGGGTCAGCTTTGCGGGCTTTCCGGCAGCCGATGATTTCGCCATGTCGTCCAGGATAGATGGGCGTCGTAGTGACCCGTCAGCGGAGTTCACGGCGGCGATCACTGGAAATCGTGAAATCTTCCTGAGTTTGGTGTTTACCAGACCGTTATGAATACTCGCCCATGGCCCGGCACGGACGCGCAGACCGGGGATCGAGGGAGATTCGTAGTGCATCGCGCCCCCAGGACGCGCACAGGACTTCAACGGGCGTTGCTCGCCCTGCTCGTGACGGCGGCTTCCGCCGTCACCATCGTGGCCCTTCCCACCGCCGCCGGCGCTGCCGGGCGGGCGACCTACGGCCACATCGACACCGCCTACCAATACCGCAGCGGATCGATCCACCTCACCGGGTGGGCCTTCGACCGCAACCACCCCGATAAACACCCCGGCGTGTGCGTGATCATCCGTAGCCGCTGCGCCAAGGTGCTGTACCCGCACCAGGCCAGCCCGAGCTTCGATCGGGCCCATCACACACGCGGCGCGCACCTGTTCTCGATCAACCTGCGCCCGCGCCGTCCCGGCGTCATGATCATCCTGCGGCGCATCGTCGCCCCGGCCAATCTCGACCGCACGACGGCCCTGAGCCCGGGTACCCGCGTGGTCCGCGTCGCGCGCCGCCACGTCGGCGACCGGTACACCTACGGCGGGACGTCGCCGCGCACCGGTTTCGACTGCTCCGGCTACACGATGTACAGCTACCGCAACGGGCACACCGCCGGCCTGCCGCACAACTCGGAGTCGCAGCGGCACTCGAGCGGCATGCACCGCATCGCCCGGCGCACCGCGCGTCCGGGAGACCTCGTGTTCTACATGAGCGGCGGCTCGGCCTATCACGTGGCGATCTACGCCGGCCACGGCTACCAGTACTCGGCGACCGACCCGCAACAGGGCGTCGAGTACGACCGGATCCATGCCCGCAACGTCGTCTTCGGCACCGACTGGCACCGGTGATCGGCGGGGAAGTGGACCGTTGAACAACTTCCCCGAGTTGGCATTTATCGATTCGTTATGAATACTCAGCCGGGTGCCCCGTAGCCCCCGAACGGTCGCCCGAGTCCTCCTGACTGCGCTGTCAGCGCTCGTCGTCCTCGGCGCGCTCGCCGCTCCCTCCGCGGAGGCGGCGAGCGCGCCGAGCTATGTCGGCCACATCGACACGGCCTTCCAGTACCGCGACGGCAGCGTGTGGGTCGTCGGTTACGCCTACGACCGCCACCACCCGTCCCGGACGGCGCGGGTCTGCCTGGCCGTCAACGGCGAGTGCGTGCGGCGCGTCGCCGCCGATCTGCCCAGCCCCCGCTTCGACCGGCCGCGCCACATCTCCGGCGGGCACCGCTTCCAGCTGCGGCTGGGTGGGCGCCGGCCCGGCTACCGCATCGCGTTGCGCTCGGCGACGGGGTTCCTCGATGCGGTCAACGCCGACTCACCCGGCGACCGGATCGTGCGCATCGCGAAGAAGTACGTCGGCGCGCGGTACGTCGAGGGCGGCGCATCGCCGCGCACGGGGTTCGACTGCTCCGGCTACACGATGTACGCCTATCAGCAGGGCGACGTCGCCTCGCTGCCCCACAACGCAGAGAGCCAGCGGCACGTCCGGTACATGCACCGCATCAGCCGCAGCCAGGCGCGTCCCGGCGATCTCGTGTTCTACCTGAGCGGAGCGTCCGCCTATCACGTGGCGATCTATGCGGGCCACGGTTACCAGTACGCCGCGGCCACCCCGCGCGACGGCGTCCGCTACCAGGCCATCTGGTCGCGCGACGTGTTGTTCGGCACCGACTGGCACTGACGGCTACTTCGGGACGATCGCCTCGCCGGCACTGCACTTGCCGCCCTGGTCGGCGAACCAGGTGTGATCGCCGAGGCGGGTGACGTGCAGGAAGCGCGGGCCGCTGAGCAGTAACACGTCGTGCCGATCGCGCGCGCCAACCTGCCACCTGGCGACGTCGGTCGGACCGTAATGTGCGACCCGGACGGCACCGGCGATCGTGCGCGTTCCCGTCGCGCCCTGGGCCAACGAGGCCCCGAAGTCCGACTGGCCGGCCGTGGGGTCCGAGCACTGCGCGGACGTAGGCACCCTCTGGCTGATCGGGGCGGACGAGTGCGGATTCCCGGCCCGGGTCTGCGGGCTCGAGCTGCCGTCGTGACGCAACATCAGCACCAGCACCGCACTGGCCAGCACCACTGCCGCCGCAGCCAGGCCACCGAGCAGCGGGGCCATCCGGCGGTGCGAGCGCTGGGAGCGCTGTACACCGATCGCGGAGTCGGGACGCAGCCCGTCGACCTGCTCGCGCCAGATTGACGCGTCTGCGCGCAATTCGGTGTCGAGATCGGCGTAGGTGTCATCGATGCTCATGTGCGGGTCTCCAGCCGTCGGGCAAGTGTGCGGCGCGCGTCGGACAGATTCGACTTCACCGTCCCGGCCGAGCAACCGAGTACCTCGGCCACCTCGTTGACCGCGAGGTCGAGGTAATAGTGCAGGAAGACAGTCGTGCGCTGCCGGTCCGGCAGGGCCGCGATCGCCCGGCGCAGGTCGACGCGGCGGGCTGCCGGTTCGGTGTATTCATGCGGCTCCGGCGACGGGTCGGGCAGCACCGGACGCGGACGCCGTGCCCAGCGCCGGCGCGCCCTGTCCGCGACGATCGCGAGCAGCCAGCTGCGCGGCGATCCGCGCGAGGGGTCGAACGAGTCGCGCTTGGTCCACGCCCGGGTCAGGGCTTCCTGCACGATGTCGTCGGCGTCGTCGAGCGAACTCAGCGAGACGGCGAAGCGCCACAGGTCCGGCAACCACGGACCCACCCAGTCGGCGAAGTCGGAATCAGGCTGCGACGGCCGGGTCGGCGGGCGAATCATCATCTCCACGCCCCATGTACGCCCCACCGGACTGATCCGGTTGGGTGCGACCTCAGGTACGTGCGGCGATCGCCTGCTGGTAGAGCCGGCCCGCCCGGTACGACGAGCGCACCAGTGGACCCGACATCACTCCCGCGAAGCCGATCTCCTCGGCTTCCTCGCGCAATTCGACGAACTCCTGCGGCTTCACCCAGCGCGTCACCGGGTGGTGCTTGGGCGACGGACGCAGGTACTGCGTGATGGTGATCAGCTCGCACCCGGCGTCGTGCAGGTCCTGCAGGGCCTGGCTGATCTCGGCGCGCTCCTCGCCCATGCCGAGGATGAGGTTCGACTTGGTCACCAGACCGTCGGCGCGTGCGGCGCGCAACACGTCCAGCGACCGCTCGTACCGGAAGCCGGGACGGATCGATTTGAAGATGCGCGGCACCGTCTCGATGTTGTGCGCGAACACCTCGGGCCGGCTCGCGAACACCTCGGCGAGCAGCTCCGGGATGGCGTTGAAGTCCGGTGCGAGCAGTTCGACGCCGGTGTCGGCGTTCAGCGCGTGGATCTGCCGCACCGTCTCGGCGTACAGCCACGCCCCGCCGTCGACGAGGTCGTCACGCGCGACACCGGTGATCGTGGCGTAGCGCAGCTCCATCGACCGGACGCTCTCGGCGACCCGCCGCGGCTCGTCGCGGTCGAGGGCGGTGGGCTTGCCCGTGTCGATCTGGCAGAAGTCGCAGCGACGGGTGCACTGGTCGCCGCCGATGAGGAAGGTGGCCTCGCGGTCCTCCCAGCACTCGTAGATGTTGGGGCAGCCGGCCTCCTGGCACACGGTGTGCAGGCCCTCGCGCTTGACGAGATCGCGCAGCTCGGTGAACTCGGGGCCCATCTTGGCGCGGGTCTTGATCCATTCCGGCTTGCGCTCGATGGGCACGGCCGTGTTGCGCTGCTCGATCCGCAGCATCCGGCGTCCGTCGGGTTGTACTGCTGTCACACGCGCACCTCGAAGTCGGTCAAAGAGTGGACATGACTTTCGACCACCGGCAGCACCTCGTCGATCGTGACGTCGCGTCCCAGTTCCTTCGACAGCGACGTGACGCCGGCATCGGCGATGCCACACGGCACGAAGGTGTCGAAGAAGCGCAGATCGGGATCGCAGTTGAGGGCGAACCCGTGCAACGTCACCCCGCGCGCGACGCGGATGCCGATCGCGGCGATCTTGCGATCAGGGCCGTCGCCGGTGATCCACGCGCCGCTGCGCCCCTCGACCCGCGTCGCGCTCACGCCGAAGTCGGCGCATACGTCGATGAGCATGCCCTCCATGCGGCGCACGTAGGCGACGACGTCGATCGGATCGGGCAGCCGCACGATGGGGTATCCGACCAGCTGGCCCGGTCCGTGCCAGGTGATCTTCCCGCCGCGGTCGACGTCGATCACCGGCGTGCCGTCGGCGGGACGCTCCCCGGGCTCGGTGCGTTTGCCGGCGGTGTAGACGGACGTGTGTTCGAGCAGCAGCACCGTGTCAGGCTCAAGGCCCGCGGCGACCGCTGTGTGGACGGCGCGCTGGTGGGCCCAGGCCGGCTCGTAGTCGACGCGCCCCGCGCGGACCACCTTCAGTTCACCCACGCCGTCTACGGTACTCAGCCGGTGCCCGCTCACCGGTCTCGCGCCGTGTGACGGATGTCAGGGCCGTTTGGGGGTGAATCCCCATCGCCGGATGTCACCGGTCCCCGATAGCTTGGGGCGCCTAACCAGGAGGAAATGCATGACGAGCACCGACCAGCGCCGGCAACCCGACGCCGACCGGCCCACAAAGCAGCCTCGCCCGAGATTCGTCTGGATCTTCGGCGCGCTGGCCATCATCATCCTGTTCATCGGCCTGTCCGGTGGCGCCTTCCAGAGCAAACTCGCCGACGTCCAGAAGAACGACAACTCGTCCTTCCTGCCCGGCTCGGCCGATTCGACCAAGGTCGCCAACGAGCAGCAGAAGTTCAGCACCATCCAGTCCATCCCGGGCTTCATCGTCTACGAGCGTTCGAGCGGGCTCACCGCCCAGGACAAGCAGAAGATCACCACCGACGTCGCCAAGTTCCGCACGATCAAGGGCATCTCGTCCGACGAGGTCGGCCAGCCCGAGTACTCGAAGTCGGGATCGGTCGCGGCGGTGTCGGTCCCGCTCGTCGGCCGTGACAAGGGCACGTCCGTCAAGGGTCCTGACCTGGTCAACGCCGAGAAGGCCGTGCTCGCGGCGGCGCGGGCGAATGCGCCGCCCGGGCTCGGTGTGCACAGCGCCGGTGCCGGCGGTCTGATCGTCGCGTTCATCGACTCGTTCAGCGGCCTCGACGGCAACCTGCTCATCGCCGCGGGCATCGTCGTCATCGCCATCCTGCTGCTGGTCTACCGCAGCCCGGTGCTGTGGTTCTATCCGCTGTTCTCGGCCGTGGTGGCCCTCGGAGCTGCATCGATGATCATCTACGCCCTCGCGAAGAGCGGCGCGATCACCCTCAACGGCCAGAGCCAAGGCATCCTGTCCGTGCTCGTCATCGGCGCCGGCACCGACTATGCGTTGCTGCTGGTCAGCCGCTATCGCGAAGAACTGCACGAGTACGAGAGCCGGATCCAGGCCATGCGCGTCGCGTGGAAGGCGGCCGCGCAGCCCATCGTGGCGTCCGCCGTCACGGTCATCCTCGGGTTGATCTGCCTGACCTTCGCCGAGCTGAACTCGACCGCCGGACTCGGGCCGGTCTGCGCGATCGGTATCGGCTGCACGGTCATCGTCATGCTCACCGTCCTGCCGGCAATGCTCGTGATCAGCGGCCGCTGGATCTTCTGGCCGAAGCGTCCCGGCGTCGACCATCAGACCGACATCGCCACGCACGGCCTGTGGGGACGGATCGCGGGCGGCGTCACGCGGAACTCGACGCGGAGCTGGGCGATCAGCGGCGTCGTACTCATCGCCTGCGTCATCGCCATCGCCGGCCTGAAGACCGACGGGTTGTCGACGATCGACGGCTTCACCAACAAGCCCGACGTCATCACCGGCCAGCACCTGTACAACGCCAACTTCAACCAGGGTGCCGGCGCACCGGCGATCATCCTCACGAACGCCGACAAGGCCGACGACGTGATCGCCGCGGTCAAGCAGGTACCGGGCGTCGACAAGTCGCCGAACGCGGTATGTGTTCAGATCGACTACGCGAAGCTGGCCGCGTTGCTCAAGCAGTCCGGCGGTAGCGGCACGCCTGCGTCGGGAGCGAGCGCATCATGTCCGCCGCAGCAGTTGCAGGTGAGTCCGATCGGCGGCAAGACGTTGGTCGACGCAACGCTGACCTCGAGCTTCGACACCTCCGCCGCCTACCAGACGATCAAGGACATCCGGGCCGCGGTCGACAAGGTTCCCGGGGCGGACGCGCTGGTCGGCGGGCAGTCGGCGGCGAACCTCGATGTGCAGGACGCATCGCGGCACGACCGCAACCTGATCATCCCGCTCGTGCTCGCGGTGATCCTGATCGTGCTCGCGATCGTGCTCCGTGCGCTCATCGCACCGCTGATCCTCATCGCGACGGTCGTGCTGTCGTTCACGGCGTCGCTCGGTGTGAGCGCACTCGTCTTCAACCACGTGTTCCACTTCGCGAACGCCGACCCTGCGTTCCCGCTGTTCGCGTTCGTGTTCCTGGTGGCGCTCGGCATCGACTACAACATCTTCCTGATGACCCGAGTACGCGAGGAGACGCTGCAGTACGGAACCAAGGACGGCATCCGACGGGGCCTTGCCGTCACGGGCGGCGTGATCACGTCGGCGGGCATCGTGCTCGCCGCGACGTTCGTGGTGCTCGGCGTGCTGCCGATCGTGTTCCTCGCCGAGATCGGGTTCACGGTCGCCTTCGGCGTGCTGCTGGACACGGTCGTGGTGCGGTCGATCCTCGTGCCGGCGCTCAGTTACGACATCGGCAAGAAGATCTGGTGGCCGTCGAAGCTGGCGGCCGCAACGGCCAAGGACTGACGCGGCACGTCGACCGCGCCACAATGTTGGCGTGGTCGACGTGCGGGCATGGCTGGTCGACGCGCGCCGCCGGGTGCGCGAAGGCGGCCGGGCGGCGCTGGCGCGCTCGTTGCGTCTGAGCGTGGCGGCGGTGGCGTCCTATCTCGCGGCGCAACGCGTGTCCGGCGACAAGCAGCCCATCACGGCGGCGCTGACCGCGCTGCTGATCGTGCAGGTGACGTTCTTCGGCACGATCACCGACACGGCGCGGCGCATCGTCAGCGTGCTGGCCGGGGTGGGCGTCGCCGTCGCTGCCGCGCTGCTGGTCGGCCTGACCTGGTGGAGCCTCGGCTCGATCGTGCTCGTGTCGATCCTGCTCGGCCAGGCGCTGCGGCTGGGGCCGCACCTGCTCGAGGTGCCGATCAGCGCGATGCTGATCCTCGCCGCCGGCGGGGCCGGCGTGCGCGCCACCGACCGGATCGTCGAGACATTGATCGGGGCGGCAGTGGGCCTGCTCGTCAACGTGGTGATCCCGCAGCGGCCCCGGGTGCGTACCGCGGGCCGGGCGGTCGAGCGGTTCGGCGACTCGATCGCGCGACTGCTCGACCGTGCGGCGACGTCGTTGCACGACGGGCCGGTCGGACGCGACGAAGCGGCTGCCTGGCTCGATGAGCTGCGCACCCTCACCGGCCGGGTCGAGCTGGTCGAGCGCGAACTCGACGAAGCGCAGGAGAGCCGCCGGCTCAATCCGCGCGCGGTCGGCATCCCCGACACCATCCCCGACCTGCGCAGCGGTCTCCAGGCGCTCGAGCACGCCGCAGTCGCCTTACGGGCGGTGTTCCGGTCCTTGGCCGAGGGCAGCGAGGTCACGCTCGACGAGAGCCGTCCCGACGGCTCGGGCGACGAACTGCTGCGCGACGCCCTGGCGGTGCTGATGGCCGACATCGCGCGGGCGCTGCGCGACTTCGGCACGCTGGTGCGCGCCGAGGGCGACGAGGCCGGTGAGCCCCACACCGACGTGCTCGAGGACGCGCTCGATGCGGTGCGCGAGGCCCGCGTGCGGCTGACCGAATTGCTGCTCGTCGACCCGCACGAGGCGGTCGGGCTGTGGCAGCGCCGCGGTTCGCTGCTCGCCGGCGTGGAGCGGGTGCTGGCCGAGCTCGACGCCGAGGAACGCCGCCGGCGCACGCGGCAACGCCGTGACGAGGCGGCCGCTGCCCGGCGCCCGAGCGCGCAGGCCGCCGAACGCCTGCGTACGACCACGCGGCGGGTCGTCGAGAACCCGAACCTCAAGCTGCCGCGCCGCCCCCGTTAGAGCGGTCGCGGGTCGATACGGGTCTCGGCGGCAGCGCCTTCGGCGGTGCGTTCGACGAGGTAGGCGCCCTTGCCGTCGACCTCCGTGACCGCCTCGACGAACTCGCTGCCACGGTAGAGCAGGCCCACACCGTCGTCGGTCGCATATCCGGTCGGCAGCGTCCCGTCCGCTATCAACCGCTGGAACAGCGGGCGGCGCTGCGGCTCCGAGTCGTAGTGCACGCCGTTGGCGTACGGCACGAACCCGAGCCCGTTCGTGATCGCCTGGAGATCGCGTCCGAACGAGTCGGTCGTGCCGCCGGTGTGCCAGCAGATCGACCCGGCGCTCACGCCGGTCAGCACCACTCCGGCCTGCCATGCCGCGTGCAGCGCGTCGTCGTAGCCCAGCAGGCGCCATATCGCCAGCAGTCCGGCGACACTGCCGCCGAAGACCCACACGACGTCCTGTGCGAGCAGGTGCTCGGTGGCGTCGGCGACGTTGGGCATCGGGAACGAGAGCAGGTGCGACGCCTGCACTCCGCGCACCCGTGCCATGTCGTAGTACTGGGCGATGGTCAGCGCGTCGTCGCCGACGGCGGTCGCGAGCAGGCACATCCGCGGCGCCCGGCCGGTGACGCCCGAGAGGTCGATCGCGAACTCGGTCAGCGCCCCGAACTCGAAGCGGGTGTACCGGCCGGGTTTGCGCCCGCCGGACGTGGCGAGAATCGTCGGTGCGTCGGCGGGCATGGGCCGACGTTATCGACTCAGTCGAGCTGCTTGTGCAGGTACTCCAGATCACCGCGCTGACCGTCGGCGGGCGTCTC